>NZ_JBEBXS010000007.1:0-239564 GCF_040391475.1 Pandoraea pnomenusa
GCGACCTCAACCTTGGCAAGGTTGCGCTCTACCAACTGAGCTACTCCCGCATTGTCATGCGTACTACCAATCCAACCACTTCTTAAAACTTCGCTGCCGGGCTGGCGCCGTAGCAGCGAGAAGGAGATTATGTCTAAACAGTGATTCAGTGTCAAGCACCTGCACCGAAAAAATGTGAAGATTTTTCTCCTCCACCGCGCAAATCCCGCGTCTTCAGGGACTTACACTCACATCTTGCCGCCACCGCGCTCTCGAATCTGCGGCCACGCGCGGCGCAGATAATACAGCATCGACCACAACGTGAGAACCGCCGCCACGTAAATCAGCCACGTTCCCCAGAAACGCGAGTCGAAACGCAATCCGCCCCACGCCACCGTGCCGTTGAACAGCAACAACGGAATCGCCACCATCTGCGCCGCCGTCTTGATCTTGCCCAACTGGTGCACCGCCACGCTGCGCGACGCCCCAATCTGCGCCATCCACTCCCGCAACGCCGAAATCGTGATCTCGCGGCCAATGATGATCAACGCCACCAACGCATTGATCCGCCCCATCTGCAGCAACATCAACAGCGCCGCCGCCACCATCAGCTTGTCAGCCACCGGGTCCAGAAACGCCCCGAACGCCGACGTCTGATTCCAGCGCCGCGCCAGAAACCCGTCGAACCAGTCGGTCAGCGCCGCCAGCACGAAGATGACACACGCCACCCAGTTCATCTCGACCGACGACAACCACGTCGTCGGCAAGTAATAGACGCCGACCACCAACGGGATCAGCACGATCCGAAGCCAGGTCAGGAAGATGGGGACGTTGAAAGGCATGGCAGCATGAGTTCGGCAAACAGCAGTCGACACACGGCGCACTCGGCAGCCGTACCAGACCCGCATTGTGCCGTGTATGCCCCGCAGCGACAAGGCCGGAGCGCCGCACGACGGTTGACATGTGCGCCAGTGTGACCCTATCTTGCTCGCAACAACCCGCCAATAGCGCCGATCTCGTGAAACTGCCCTGGCCCCTGCACGCTCTGCGACGCCCCCTGCTGCCACCGCACGTCATCATCGCGGCGCTCGTCGGCATCGATGGCTTGCTGCTCGTCGCCTCCGTGCTGCTGCGCGTGCCCGGCTCGCTGCTCATCGATCTCTTCGTGCGCGGCGACATCTCCGCACTGGAACGCATCGAAGCCACGCACCTGCCGCGGCTGCTCTTCGGCCTGAACGCCATCGAGCGCATCGACTTCTCGCATCTGCCCCGCGCGCTCGTCGGCCTGGCCCTCGTTGCGCTCGCGTGCGGGCTCATCATCCGGGCACGCACGGCCTGGGCGTTCACGCTGGTGATGCTCGTGCTGGCCGCCGCGATCAACTTCCATCTGAATATCCACTTCGATGTGACGTTCGTGCTCTCGATCGTCTGCTTCGGGTTATTGCTCTGGTACTGGCGCGAATTCGACCGGGCCAGCTTCGCGGCCGCCACGCTGTACACGCTGGTGGCCGTCTTCGCATTGATCGTCTATGCGACGTTCGGCACGATGTATCTCGGCCAGGAGTTCCAGCCGCCCGTCACCGATCTGGCCACGGCGTTCTACTTTTCCATCGTGACGATGACCACCGTCGGCTACGGCGACATCGTGCCGCACTCCACCGACGCGCGGCTTTTCACCGCCTCGGTCATCATCTTCGGGATCAGCGTGTTCGCCACATCGCTGACCGTCGTGATCGGCCCGCTCGTCGGCGGCAATCTCAAGAAAATTCTCGCGGGGAGGTTCACTCACGTGATACGAAAGAACCACTTCATCGTGGCCGGCGCGTCGCCGCTCGCGGTCAACGTCCATCATGAACTCACGAAGCGCGGATGGCCGGTAACCGTGATCATCGCCAACGGTGTCGACAATCCGTATCCGGAAGACGCGGACGTGATGCACGGCGATGCCAGCGACAACACCGTGCTCACACACGCCGGCATCGATCACGCCAAGGCTGTCCTCGCCCTGCGCGCCGACGACTCGGAGAACGCGTTCATCGTGCTCGCCGCCAAGGAAATCGCGCCGGCCGTACGCACCATCGCGTCCGTGAACGACAGCAAGCACCTGAGCAAGCTCAAGCGCGTGCAACCGGACATGATCTTCGCGCCGCCCGTAGTGGGCGGCGAACTGCTGGCCCGCACGCTCTCGGGAGAAACCGTCGACAACGATACCGTGATGCGGCTGCTGTTTCACGGCGACACGTAAATCGCCATCGCCGCGTCGCGCGGATCACTGGATCACTGGATCACTGGATCACTGGATCACTGGATCAGCGGATCAGCGGATCAGCGGATCAGTGCAGTTGACGATAGATCTGCTCGGCCAACGTCGTCGAAATACCCTCGACGCTGGCCAGCTCGTCGATGCTCGCGGAGGCCACGCCCTGCAAGCCGCCGAATCGCATCAGCAAGCGCTGACGCCGCTTCGCGCCAATGCCCTCGATCTCTTCGAGCCGTGACGTCTGACGCGCCTTCGCACGCTTGGCGCGCATGCCGGTGATCGCAAAACGGTGTGCCTCGTCGCGAATCTGTGCGATCAGCATCAGCACCGCGCTCTCGCGCCCCAGCTCCAGCGGCGCGCGTCCGTCGGCGAAGATCAGCGTCTCGAGACCGACCTTGCGCCCCTCGCCTTTCGCCACGCCGACCAGCCTGCCAATGTCGATTCCCAGCTCGACGAACACCTGGCGAGCCACCTCGACCTGGCCTTTACCACCGTCGATCAGCACCAACTGCGGCAGGTTGGCCTCGACGTCGGAGGCTTCCGGCTTGCTCGACGTCTCGGCCTGCGGTGTCTCGCCGCTGTCCGGCATGACCATCGTCTCGGCTTCGGCGCGCGCGACATCGGCCGCCACCGACGATGGATCCGCCGCGTCACTCACGGCCGTAGCCGCCGCCTCCATCAACCGACCATACCGGCGCGTCAATACCTGGCGCATGGCCGCGTAGTCGTCGCCCGGCGTAATGCCCGTGATGTTGTAGCGCCGGTACTCGCTCGTCTGCATCTTGTGATGATGGAACACCACACACGATGCCTGCGTCGCCTCACCCTGCGTGTGACTGATGTCGAAGCACTCCACGCGCAGCAGCGCCGGGTCGTCGATATCGAGCCCGATCGTCTGCACGAGTTCGCGTGTGCGCGCTTGCTGGCTACCCTGCTCCGTGAGCAAACGCGTGAGCGCCAGCTGCGCGCCCTGCAACGCCATGTCGAGCCATGCCCGGCGCTGGCCCTGCGGTTGCCGCACCATCGCAATGCGACGCCCGGCCTGCTCGGACAGCGCGGCGAGCAACTCGTCGCTCGGCAACGCATGACTCACGATCAGCACCGGCGGCACGGACTGGCCGAGGTAATGCTGCGCAACGAACGCTTCCAGCAGACGCGATTCGAGCGACGCTGAAGGCGTGTCCGATGGCATCTCGCCGGCCACGTCACCTGCCATATCACCCGCCATGCCCGCACTATTGCCCGCGCTGTTGCCCGCCGCTGACCCGGCACCGTCCGAATCGACTTCGGACGATTCCGATGTCAGCACGCCGTCTTCGTCAAACTCGTCGGCAATACCGCCCTCGACGCCACGCTCGACGTGCGCCGGGAAGTACGCCTTGTCGCCAAGGTGACGTCCGCCACGCACCATCGCGAGGTTCACGCACGCGCGCCCGCCCGCATACGCAACCGCGAGGATGTCGGCGTCGACGTCGCCCGCCGTCTCCACGGATTGCTGCTGCAGCACGCCGGAAAGCGCCTGCATCTGATTGCGCACGACCGCGGCCTGCTCGAACTGGAGCGCTTCGGCATAGGCCATCATCTTGCTTTCCAACGCGCCGAGCACCTCGTTCTGACGTCCGGAAAGGAACGCGGCGGCGTTGTTCACGTCACGCGCGTAATCCTCGTCCTGAATCGCGCCGACGCACGGCGCGCTGCACCGCTCGATCTGATGCAACAGGCACGGACGCGTGCGATTCGCGAACACGGAATCCTCGCAAGTCCGCAACTGGAATACCTTCTGCAGGATCTGGATGCTCTCCCGCACCGCCCACGCGCTGGGGAACGGACCGAAATACTGGCCGCGACGATCCACCGAGCCGCGGTAATACGCCATGCGCGGATATTTGTGCTGCGTGAGCTTCAGGAACGGATACGACTTGTCGTCGCGAAACAGAATGTTGTAACGCGGATGCAGCGCCTTGATCAGATTGTTCTCAAGCAGCAGCGCCTCGGTTTCCGAACGCGTGACCGTCGTTTCCAGCTTCGCAATGCGCGCGACCATCAACGCGATTCGCGGCGACAACTGCGTCTTGTTGAAGTAGCTGGAGACGCGCTTCTTGAGATTGCGTGCTTTACCGACGTACAGCACATTGCCTGCCGCGTCGTAGTAGCGATAGACGCCCGGCAAGTTCGGCAGTTGCGCGAGTACCTTGCGGGCATCGAACACCGGGGCATCGTTGGTGTCGCCGGTCGACGCCGCGACGTCCGCACCGGCGGCAGATTTCGCTTTACGGGTCTTGCGCGGGGGAGTGACGTCGTTGGCGTCTTCTGTCATGAACTCTGGCGGTCGGGATGTCCCTTCAGGTGAGCTGGCGTGATCGTCATCGGGGCGTCGCCGGCATCGTCACGCGTCACAGGGACTAAAATCAGAAGTTTAGACCAATCCGCGTCGCCGCTTCTCAATGTCCCTGCCCACCGCATCGCCCACCACCGCCAACGTCCGCCCCCTGATCCCGCGTTGCGATCTGTTTTGTGCCGTCGTCGATAACTTCGGCGACATTGGCGTGTGCTGGCGGCTCGCCCGTCAACTCGTGCGCGAACACGGCTGGTCGGTACGCCTGTGGGTCGACGATCTCGCCAGCTTCCGGCACTTGCGCCCGGACATCGATCCGACGCTGGCCGCACAACGCTGCGACGGCGTCGACGTGCGCCGCTGGGACGCGGATTTCGGCCCGATCAACGATGGCAACGCGCCAGGGGACATCGTCATCGAGGGGTTCGCCTGCCATCTCCCGGACGCCTATCTCCAGGCGATGCACGCCCGCAAGCAAACCGGCAACGCGCCGGTGTGGATCAACCTGGAGTATCTGAGCGCCGAGTCCTGGGTCAACGAGTTCCACATGCAGAAGTCGGTCCATCCGCAATTGGGACTCGTCAAAACGATTTTCATGCCCGGGTTCACGCCTGGCGCCGGTGGGCTGATCCGAGAACGGGAGCTGTTTTCCCGACGCGATGCATTTCTGGCGTCCCCCGAACTGCGTGACGTTTGGTGGCAACGAACACTTGGCCTGACTGCCGCGCCGCAAGAAGCGCTGATTGTCTCGTTGTTTGGGTATGAGAACGCCGCGCTGCCAGCGTTGCTCACGCAATGGTCGGAAAACGAAACGCCGGTCGTCTGCCTCGTTCCCCAAGGTCGAATCGCCCCCGCCGTCGGCGAGTGGTTCGGGCGGGAAACCCTCGCGCCGCGCGAATCGGCGACGCGTGGGGCGCTGACGGCATACGGCCTGCCGTTTGTCCCACAGCACGATTTCGATCACCTGCTCTGGGCGTGCGACCTGAATTTCGTGCGAGGGGAAGACTCGTTCGTACGTGCGCAATGGGCGGCGAAGCCGTTCGTCTGGCACATCTATCCGCAAGCGGATAACGCCCACCACGCGAAGCTCGACGCCTTTCTCGAGCACTATCTGGCAGAGTTGCCTTCCGACGCCCTCCCCCTGGGACATGCGGAACGCGAAGCGCTTCGTACCTTCTGGCACCTCTGGAACGGTTATGCCAGCACCGCGCCGGACTGGGCCGCCCTGGCGACGGCGCTGCCCGCCTTGAGACGCCATGCGCAAGCGTGGGCAAGCGCGCAGGCGCACCTCCCGGACCTCGCGCGACAGTTGGCAAGTTTCGTCGAAAATCAGGTAAAATAGCTGGTTTTTCAACGCTTTGCTGCTGAACCTGCTGCCCCGGATGTTTCGGGCGGACGCGGGAATCAAGCGGCGAATGGGCGTATGGAAGCGCTCAACAAGCGGCAAATCGCTTATTTCGTCACAGGATCTCGTTTTTTATGAAAACCGCTCAAGAACTCCGCGTCGGTAACGTCTTCATTCTGGAGAATGAGCCGAACGTCGTGCTCCGCACCGAATTCGTCAAGTCGGGCCGTAACTCCAGCATGGTCAAGCTGAAGTACAAGAAGCTGCTGAAGGAAGGCCGCGGCGAATTCACCTATCGCGCCGACGACAAGTTCGAGACCGTCACCCTCGACAAGAAGGAAGTGACGTACTCGTACTTCGCCGACCCGATGTACGTGTTCATGGACGCCGAGTACAACCAGTACGAAGTCGAAGCCGAGAACATGGACAACGCGATCAAGTACCTCGAGCCGGATATGCCGTGCGAAGTCGTGTTCTACAACGAGAAGGCCATCTCGGTCGAACTGCCGACGACCCTCGTGCGCGTTGTCGAGTACACGGAACCGGCCGTCAAGGGCGACACGTCGTCGGGCAAGGTGCTGAAGAACGCAAAGATCAACGATCTGCTGGAAATCCAGGTGCCGCTGTTCGTGAACACCGGCGACAAGATCGAAATCGATACGCGTACCGACGAGTACAAGAGCCGCGCATAAGCGATTCGGCACTGCCCGCGCCATCTCCGGATGACGCGGCGCCGAATACCGCGCAGGCCACAAAAAAGCGCTCTTCCCTTCGGGGTCGAGCGCTTTTTTCATGTCTGGCGTTGATGCGTGAGCGTTACCCGCCGAACGTCTCCGCGATCAGACGCTTCGCGGCCTGATATTCCGGCTGCGCCAGCATCTTCTCCCAGCCGTGCGACTTGCCACGGCCCTGCAGATGCTTGATTCGCCGTTGCGACACCGTATCTGGCGCCACCTTCATCTCCCGCAACAGGCGATCGGCCTTCTCCGGGCTATTGCAGATGAGCACCATGTCGCAACCGGCATCCATCGCGGCATGCGCTGCCGTGACCACGTCGCCCGCCGCACTCGCGCCTTGCATCGACAGATCGTCGCTGAAGATCACGCCGTCGAACCCGTATTTGCCACGCAGGATTTCCTTGAGCCATTTCGCCGAGAAACCGGCCGGATGCGGATCGACCTGCGGATAAATGACGTGCGCCGGCATGACCGCCGAGAGCGACATCCCGAGCCAGTCGTACGGCTGGGCATCCACGGCCAGGATTTCGTCGAGCGAACGCTCGTCGACCGGAATCTCGTGATGCGAATCGGCCGCCACGAACCCGTGCCCAGGGAAGTGCTTGCCGCAATTTGCCATACCCGCGAGCAATAGCCCATGGTTCAGGCTCTTGGCCAGCATGGCCACCACGCGTGGGTCGGCATCGAACGCTCGGTCGCCGATCACGACGGACGTGCCGTAATCCAGATCCAGCACCGGCGTAAAGCTCAGGTCGATGTCGCACGCCCGCAACTCAGACGCGAGCACGTAGCCCACTGCCGTTGTCACGCGCGTGGCCTTGAAAACATCTTCGTGCCAGAGCTTGCCCAGCTTGCCCATCGCGGGCAGATGCGTAAAGCCGTCGGTACGGAAACGCTGTACGCGCCCGCCCTCGTGGTCCACAGCGATCAGAATGTCGTCGCGCACGTCGCGAATCTGCTTCGTGAGCGAGCACAGCTGCGCGCGATCATCGAAATTGCGGGCGAACAGGATGACGCCCCCGGTCAACGGATGTTCGATGCGACGGATGTCGTCCTCGCTGAGGGTCAGCCCGACGACGTCCAGCATCACCGGGCCCGGCCTGCGCTTCGTCATTGCGTTTTCTCCGATGCAATATTGCCAATGTTGCCTAAGTTACGTGATGCGATCGCGAAGGCGACCGCATATTCCTTCTCGTCCGTGATCGAAATCTCGATCGATATCTGCCGCTCGGCCAGCCACTGGACCAAGTCGCCCGACGCCACGACCACTGGCTTGCCAGACGGCGCATTGAGCGTTTGCACCGCACGCCACGTCATTGGCGAGCGCATACCGAGTCCGATAGCTTTGGACACGGCTTCCTTCGCTGCGAAACGCGTGCACAGGTAAGCGAGCCCGCGCGCTTCCGACCGTTTCTGACGGGCGTAATAAACCTTCAGTTCCTCCGGGCCGAGCACACGCTCGGCGAAGCGTCCCTGAGTGCGCTCCATCACGCCAATGACCCGGCTGATTTGCAGGATGTCCGTTCCTACGCCGTAGATCGTGGTGGCCCCGGTCGCCGGGGTCGAGACGTTACCGCCATTCGGCAACGAGGGCGTACTGGTGGGCGTACTGGCGGGCGTTGACGGCGGCAGCGGGGCGTCAGTCATGGTTCGATGCGTCAGGACTTAACTGCGTGCTGCCAGGCGGCTCGCGACCATGATGGCCTTCATCTCGCGCACGGCATTCTCCCAGCCGGTGAAGATGGCGTGGCCCACGATCGCGTGCCCAATGTTCAGCTCGGAGATACCTTCGATGGCAGCGATCGGCTGCACGTTCTCATAGTGCAGGCCATGCCCGGCATTGACACGCAGACCGAGCGACACGCCCAGTGCCACTGCGCGCTCGATACGCGCGAATTCGGCTTCGCGCGTTGCCTCGTCGTGCGCCTCGGCATAGCGGCCGGTATGCAGTTCGACGACCGGCGCGCCCATACGGGCGGCCGCACGAATCGGTGCCTCGTCCGGATCGATGAACAGCGACACGCGACTGCCCGCTTCGCTTAACTGCTGCGTGGCCGCAGCAACGCGATCGTAAAGTCCCACCACGTCGAGCCCGCCCTCAGTCGTCAGTTCCTGGCGACGCTCGGGCACCAGGCAGACATCGTGCGGCTTCACGCGACAGGCAATCGCCAGCATCTCTTCCGTCACCGCGCACTCGAGATTCATGCGCGTAATCAGCTTGTCGCGCAGGTTCGTCACGTCGTCGTCGCGAATATGGCGGCGATCTTCGCGCAGGTGCAGCGTGATGACGTCTGCGCCCGCCGCTTCGGCCAACAGCGCCGCCTTGATCGGATCGGGATACGTCGTGCCGCGCGCGTTACGCACCGTGGCCACGTGATCGATGTTCACCCCCAGGTCGATGAGGTTGCCTTGGAAGAAGAGGCTCATAGTTTTTGCAGGTCGAGCAGGATCTGCCGGGTGTTGAGCGGCACGCCGCCCAAGTGGTGGTTGAGAAGAAAGCGCATGAGCAGCTTGCTTTGCTGCACGGTCTGCGCCCGCGAATAGTCGTCTTGCTCCATGTCGAGCAATGTCTGCCCGCTAACGACCGGCCAGTCTGAGGGTTCGTCACCACCCGCCGGACGCACGCCCCAGTCGGGATGAAACACGTAGCGACGTTCGGGCACGACCTTGCCGCGCGTTTGTGTGCATCGGTCGAACGCCACGGCGTAGCCCGTCTCCCGCAGCAGCACACGCTCGAACGCCCGCAGGATCACGCCGGCGGGTTCGCCGTGCGCCAGATGATGCAACGTTGTCAGGTAGTGCTGGAACAGCTTGTCATGCGGGTCGTCGCGCGCGCAGAACTTCACCAGCAGTTCGTTGAGATAGAAGCCGCAGAGCAAGGCGTCGCCTTCGAGCGGACGCAGCCCGCCGACCCATTCGGCTTTCGTCAGCGTGCGCAATTCGCCCTTGCCGAGCCACGCGAGCGAGAGCGGCTGGAACGTCTGGAGTACGCCACGCAACGCCGAGTGAGGCCGTTTTGCCCCCTTCGCGACCAAAGCGATACGGCCGTGATCGCGCGTAAGCACGTCGATGATCAGACTCGTTTCGCGATAGGGATAGCTGTGAAGCACGAAGCCGGGTTGCTCCGCCACACGGCTCTGCTCACGCTCGGCTGCCCGGGCGGGCGACGGCGCGCGGCGCACGCGACGCGTTTCGGGTTTGACCGTCTCGGTATTCGCTTCGGCTTGCGCGAAGGCTTCGGAGGCGTCGTCATCCACGGCTCGCGAGCGCGCGCTACGTGGCTGACGCGCCGGGCGCGTGGGGGTATTACTGGCCGTCGCCGACGGCTCGGCCCGAGGCGCACGCCGTATGACGGCGGGCGTTACGTCGTCCGGCGTGGCAACGGCTTCGCGGGAAGTGTCGAGCTCACTCGTAGCCATACGCCCGCAGGCCGGCCTCGTTGTCGGCCCAGCCGCCCTTGACCTTGATCCAGACCTCCAGATACACCGGTCCGTCGAACAGCTTCACCATGTCGAGGCGAGCGTCGGTCGAAATCTGCTTGAGCTTCGCGCCCTTATTGCCGATGATCATCGCCTTGTGGCTGTCTCGATCGACCAGAATCGTCGCGAAGATGCGCCGCAAATTCCCTTCCTGCTCGAATTTGTCGATGATGACCGTGCTGGTGTACGGAAGCTCGTCGCCCGTCCAGCGGAATACCTTTTCGCGCAGGATTTCCGCGGCCATGAAGCGTTCGCTGCGATCGGTCAGGTCGTCTTCGCCGTAGATCGGCTCGCCTTCCAGCAGATACGGGCGCAACACGCCGAGCAGACGTTTGATGTCGTCGGGACGCTTGGCCGACAGGGGCACGATCTCGCGGAAGTCGCGGGCTTCGCCCACCTTGCGCAGGAACGGCAGCATCTCGGCCTTGTCGGCAATGCGATCGAGCTTGTTGACGATCAGCAGGACCGGCGTGGTTTCCGGCAGCAGCTTGAGCACCTTCTCGTCGTCCGCGCCGAAGTTGCCCGCTTCGATCACGAAGAGCACGACATCGACGCTCGAGAGCGTGGACGTCACCGCGCGGTTCAGCGAGCGGTTCAGCGCGGTTGCGTGACGCGTCTGGAACCCGGGGGTGTCGACGAAGATGTACTGCGCGTCGTCCGTGGTGCAAATGCCGGTAATGCGATGGCGCGTGGTCTGCGCCTTGCGCGACGTGATGCTGATCTTCTGACCGACGAGGGCGTTGAGCAGCGTCGACTTGCCGACGTTCGGACGCCCGACGATCGCCACGGTCCCGCAGCGAAAATCCGTCTTATCGTTCATGGTGGGTAACTCTCTCGATAGGGGGCTGGCGCTGTGCGCGCTCCCCTTGAATGGAACTCAGGCGGCTGCCGGGGGTAGCTTGGCGGCTTCGGTCTTTTCCGATGCCTTGTCCGCAGACTTATCCGCAGATTTTTCGGCGGTTTTTTCCGGCGAGGTCGCCGCAGTGCGTGCCGTGGTGCCGTTGCCGGATGCGGTCATGGCCGGGGCGCTGGTCGCACCGTCCTTCGGCTCTCTGGCATCTTTCACGTCCTTGGTCTCGCGAGACTCCCCGTTCGGCAGCGCACCAGCCTGCCCCGCCTTCTCGGCCTTCTTCGCCTCGGATGCCGCAGCCTTCGCCGCACGCTTCTTCGCCGCCTTGGCACTCTTCTCGGCCTTCGGCTTGGCGAGCGCCGGCATCTTCTGCACTTCCTCGAGCGCCTTCTTGGCCGCCGCCTGTTCAGCCGCGCGGCGGCTGGCACCCGACCCGCCAACCTTGATGTCGAGCTTCGGAACCGTACACTCCACCTCGAACTGCTGGTTGTGTGCGGCGCCGTGCGTGGCGATCACCGTGTATTGAGGCAGTGCGATCTTGTGCCCCTGCAGGTATTCCTGAAGCAGCGTCTTCGCGTCCTTGCCAAGCGTCTTCGGGTCGACGTGCTCGAGTACCGGCGTGTACAGCCGCTCGATCACGGCGTAAGCCTTCTCGAAACCGCCATCCAGATACATCGCGCCGAACAGCGCTTCGAGCGTGTCGGCCAGGATCGACGGACGTCGGAATCCGCCGCTCTTCAGCTCGCCTTCACCCAGACGCAGGAAATCGGAAACCCCCAGCGTCTGCGCGATTTCGTACAGTGACTGCTGCTTGACGAGATTGGCGCGCACACGCGAGAGGTCGCCTTCGTCGAGCTTGCCATAGCGACGGAACAGAATCGCCGCGACCGAACAGTTGAGAATGGAATCGCCGAGAAACTCCAGCCGCTCATTGTTGGCGGCACTATGGCTACGGTGCGTCAATGCTTGGCAAAGCAATTCCGCATCGTGGAAACGGTACTGGAGACGTTCTTCCAGTTGATTCAGAGATTGAGGCATGGCGCAAGTATAGCGCGACGCTCCCGCCCCGGCGCGCGCCGTCGCCAAGAAACGACGGGCTTAACCGCCGTCGGACGGGCTTTTCAGACTCGCGTGAGGGCGATGGATCGGACAATTCCGGAGCGTCGCCAGACGAATTCCCCCGGTGGCCCTCACCCGTCGCTTCAATTAATTCTATTTTTAAAACAATAATGCGGAAATCGACGATTTACCGTCAATTTCCGCATTAATCGAATTCGTGACCGGGAAGCCAGCTCCCCGGACGCCCGCATCGCTTACTGGAAGCTGCCGATGCGACGGAGGTTCGAGAAGTTCATCCAGATGAAGAACGCACGGCCCACGATGTTCTGCTCGGGCACGAAGCCCCAGTAGCGGCTGTCCGCGCTGTTGTCGCGGTTGTCGCCCATCATGAAGTAGTTACCCGGCGGTACCTTGCAGATCACGCCCTGGCTGTTGTACTGGCAGTTCTGCTTGTTCGGGAAGTCGTCGGCGCCCATGATGTACGGCGGCACGTTCGGATCGTTCAGAATCCGGTGCTTCACGCCACCAACGGTCTCTTCGAACTGCTTGAAATAAGCGATGTGTTCGTCGTCGAAGTAGTCCGGCATGGCGACTTCCGGCACGACCTCGCCATTCACCGTCAGCTTCTTGTTCTCGTAGGCCACCACGTCGCCCGGCACGCCGATCACGCGCTTGATGTAGTCCATCGACTCATCTTTCGGATAACGGAACACCACCACGTCGCCACGCTTCGGCTCGCCGATTTCGATCACCTTCTTGTTGATCACCGGCAGACGGATCCCGTAGTCGAACTTGTTCACGAGAATGAAGTCGCCCACGAGCAACGTCGGGATCATCGAGCCCGACGGAATCTTGAACGGCTCGACCACGAACGAGCGCAGCACGAACACCGCCAGAATCACCGGAAAGAAGCTCGCCGAATATTCGAGCCACCACGGCTGACGCAGCTTGTCGTCGTGCAGCTTGGCGCGCGCGCTGGCCAGCGCGTTGCCTTCCTGCGCGCCAGAGCCCTGAATGCCGGAACCCTGTAACGCGAGTTGCTGCTGGTCGAATTGCGCCACGGCCTCCTGCGCTGCCCGGCGGCGCGCCGGTTGAAACACCAACTTGTCGGCCACCCAGGCCACCCCGGTCACCAGCACCAGGATCAAAAGAATCAGGGCGAAATTCATGCGGGACCTGTCGCTACGTTATTTGTCTTCGACTTGCAAAATGGCAAGGAACGCTTCCTGAGGAATCTCGACGCTCCCCACCTGCTTCATGCGCTTCTTACCTTCCTTCTGTTTCTCGAGCAGCTTCTTCTTACGCGTGATGTCGCCACCATAGCACTTCGCCAGCACGTTCTTGCGCAATGCCTTGATATTTTCACGGGCAATGATGTTCGCACCGATGGCCGCCTGGATCGCCACGTCGTACATCTGACGCGGAATGATCTCGCGCATCTTCGAAGCGACCTGCGCACCACGGCGACGGCTCTCCGAACGGTGAACGATGATCGACAGTGCATCCACCTTGTCGCTGTTGATGAGCATGTCGACCTTGACGACGTCCGAGGCACGATACTCCTTGAACTCGTAGTCCATCGACGCATAACCGCGCGACACGGACTTCAGGCGATCGAAGAAATCGAGCACGATTTCCGCCATCGGAATTTCATAGATCAGACGTACCTGACGGCCGTGGTACTGCATGTCGATCTGAATACCGCGCTTTTGCTGACACAGCGTGACGACCGCGCCGACGTACTCTTGCGGCATGTACAGATTCACGGTCACGATCGGCTCGCGCACTTCCTCGATACGACCCGGATCGGGCATCTTCGACGGGTTTTCCACCGAGACGATCGTACCGTCGCGCTCCGTCACCTCATAGATCACGGTCGGTGCCGTGGTGATGAGGTCCATGTCGAACTCGCGCTCCAGACGCTCCTGCACGATCTCCATGTGCAGCAGGCCGAGGAAGCCGCAACGGAAACCGAAGCCGAGGGCTTGCGACACTTCCGGTTCGTATTGCAGCGAGGCGTCGTTGAGCTTGAGCTTTTCGAGCGATTCGCGCAGGGCATCGTATTGGTTCGCCTCGACCGGGTACAGGCCGGCGAACACCTGCGGCTTGACTTCCTTGAAGCCGGGCAGCGGTTCCGGTGCGGGCTTGGTCGTGGTCGTCAATGCATGGGTGACGGTATCGCCCACCTTGGCAGCGCCCAGTTCCTTGATACCCGAGATGATGAAGCCCACCTGGCCGGCCGACAGCGACGTGCGCTGTTGCGACTTCGGCGTGAACACGCCCACCTGCTCGACCAGATGGCTCGAGCCCGTGGCCATCAGGTGGATCTTGTCCTTCGGCTTGAGCGTGCCGTTTACGACACGCACGAGCATCACGACGCCCACGTAGCTGTCGAACCACGAGTCGATGATCAGCGCCTGCAGCGGTGCGTTCGCATCGCCCTTGGGCGGCGGCACCTTGGCGATCAGGGCTTCGAGCACCTCTTCCACGCCGAGACCGGTCTTGGCGGAGCAGCGCACGGCGTCCGTCGCCTCGATACCGATGACGTCTTCGATCTCCTGGATCGCGTTTTCCGGCTCGGCAGACGGCAGGTCGATCTTGTTGAGCACCGGCACCACTTCCACACCGAGTTCGATGGCCGTGTAGCAGTTCGCAACCGTCTGGGCTTCCACGCCCTGCGAGGCGTCGACCACCAGCAGCGCGCCTTCGCAGGCGGACAGCGAGCGGCTCACTTCGTACGAGAAGTCGACGTGCCCGGGCGTGTCGATGAGGTTCAGGTTGTAGATCTTGCCGTCGCGCGCCTTGTATTGCAGCGCAGCCGTCTGGGCCTTGATGGTAATGCCGCGCTCGCGCTCGAGATCCATCGAGTCGAGCACCCGGGATTCCATTTCACGATCGGACAAACCGCCGCTCAGCTGAATGATGCGATCGGCCAGGGTCGATTTCCCGTGGTCGATGTGGGCGATGATCGAAAAATTGCGAATATGGTCCATGAGGCGGGCTATAGAAAAGTCGGTGCCATCGGATTCGGCTCGGCAGCCGCTTTCGAGAGAATCGGCAAACACGATATTTTAGCCGAAACCGCGCCGATTCCGTCCGGAATCGCATGCATCGCGGCGTTTCATCGGCAATGACGGGAAGGTCGTGGTGCGGTTCGTGAAACGCACGAATCGTGTCAGTCGGCGTGTCAGTCGGCGCGAAAGGCGGCGGCAACGGCCGCGGGGTCGAAGCGGTACCGGCACAGCTCTCGCTCCCCGAGGGCCAGTACCGGCACGATTTCGTCATATTTGGCTTCGAGCAACGGGTCGCTGTCGACGTCGACAACCGTCACCGAAAAATCCCACGCCGGGCGCATCGCCTCAAGTGCCGCAAGCATGTCATCGCACAGATGACACCACTTGCGACCGTAAAGGGTGAACGCCGGCGCGGTCATATTACGGTCGCGCCGCTTACTTGCCTTGCGGCGCGCGCGGGCGCAGCGGCACGAACTGCGTGGCGTCGCCGCGACGCACGAGGATCGGCACCAGACGCTTCGGATCGAGCGCCTTGACCACTTCCTCGAACTGCTTCGCACTCGTGATATCCGAGTCGCCCACACGCAGGATGATGTCGCCCTGCTGCAGACCGGCCCGTCCCGCCGGCCCTTCGGCCAGCTCGACGGCCACGCCGCCACGCAGTTTCAGATCCTTCTTCTGCGCGTCGGTCAGGTCGGAAACCACCAGACCCAGCGCGTTCGGATGCGGCGTGTCGGCGCTGCCGCTTTGCGCCTTCGACGCCTTCGGCGTGTCGGCATCGGCCTCGGCAATGGTGATGCGCAGATCCTGGTTCTTGCCCTTGCGCAGCACCTGCAGCGTTGCCGTCGACCCCGGCTTGGTCTCGCCGACCATGCGCGGCAGATCGGTGGCGTGATCCACCGGACGGCCCTCGAACTTCATGATGATGTCGCCCGGCTGCACGCCCGCCTTCTCGGCCGGACTGCCCGGCTCGATGCTGCGCACGAGGGCACCCTGCGCGCGCGGCAGACCGAGTGAATCGGCCACATCCTTGCTGACTTCGCTGATCGCCACGCCGATACGCCCACGCACGACCTTGCCCGTCTTCTTGAGCTGGTCGACCACGCGCATGACTTCGTCGATCGGAATCGCGAACGAAATGCCCATGAAACCGCCGGTCTGGCTGTAAATCATCGAGTTGATACCGACCACCTCGCCGCGCATGTTGATGAGCGGACCGCCCGAGTTGCCCGGATTCACGGCGACGTCGGTCTGGATGAACGGCAGGTAATCGCCGGTATCGCGGCCCTTGGCCGACACGATCCCCGCCGTTACCGTATTTTCGAGGCCGAACGGCGAGCCGATGGCCACCACCCATTCGCCGACACGCAGCTTGTTCGAATCGCCCACCGGCACCAGCGGCAGATCCTTGGCTTCGACCTTGACCACCGCAACGTCGGTACGCTTGTCGGCGCCAATCAGCTTGGCCTTGAACTCACGCTTGTCGGTCAGGGTGACGTAGATGCTGTCGGCACCGTCGACGACGTGCGCGTTGGTCAGGATGTAACCGTCGTTCGAGACGATGAAGCCCGAACCGACACCGCTGTTCTGTTCCTCATCCGGCTGCGGCTGGCCGCGCTTGGGTGTACCCCCCTTCGGCCCCGGCTGCTGCGGCATCGGCACGCCGAAGAAGCGGCGGAACAGCTCGGCCATGTCGTCGTCCATACCGGGCGGTAGACCGCGTTGGCTGCGGCTGACCTTCTCGGTCGTGCGAATGTTCACGACGGCAGGGCCGACGCGATCGACGAGTTGGGTGAAATCGGGAAGATTGGTGACGAGCGGGGCGTTCGACGCCGTGGATCCGCTGGCCGGAGCAGCAAAAGCGGCGGGGACTCCCGCCAATTGAGCGGCAACGGCGCCGCCGAGGATGACACGAAGCAGGAGAGTCTTCTTCATTGGAAGATCGTGGTGCGCGAAAGTCTCGGAATCCCTGAGAGCAGTCCGGCGCCCGACACGGCATCGCGTCTCATCTGCGCCTCGCTGCCCGGACCGCGCCGTTACCGGCCGCGGCCCACCCGACAGCCGGTCACTTTGCCGGCTGCTTGTACTCGATGCTGGCGGCGAACTGCTGCAGCGTCGCTTGCGGCACTTCGCCCAGCAAGGTCAGCCAGTAATCGCCGTAGCGCTTGATGAGGATGTTCGTCGCGCCGGCGTTACCGTGGCCTTCCTTGCGTTCGCGCGTGGCCGGCTCGATAAATACCGAAAGTCCGGCCATGCCGTCGGAATATACCACCTGCTGGACTTCCAGCGGTTTGCCGTCGGTCGTCGAGTTCATGGTGCGACGCACTTCACGCACAGCCTTGAAGCCCGGCACCTTCTTGTCGGTGTTGATGCTCCAGCCGGCGTCCGCCACACGCGTCGGCACGATCTGCGGCTTGATCACGTGCCACCCGTGCGTTGCCTGAATGGCGTGCACGATACGCGCCCGCTCACTCGGCACCCCGATCGCGATCTGCGAGAAGGCAGCCTGTTCGAGCAGATGCCCTTCGGCGTCGATGGTCTGGGCACGCAGAAGCAGGCCAGTGTTGCGATCGGCCCACAGGCGATAGCCAAAACGGAATTCGTCGCGCGGCGTAAGCTCGATCACCATGCAGTCGAAGCCCGCCATCCGCTCATTGGGCAGCAGCTTCGGCGCGTAATAGTCGAGCACATCGCGATTGGGCGTAGCGAGCAATGCAGGGAACGAGTCCTTGCTTTCGCGCTTTTCCTGGAAGACAGTCTTCTGCTCGGGAATCAGCGTGTAGACGTCTTCGTTCTGACGAAGAATGCGGCGCTGGCGACCGTCGAGCGTCTCGAGTTCTTCGTACTCGTTACCCTTTTCGGCGAAGTGACTGATCTTCGACGAACGCATGGTCGAACCACGCTGATAAACGAAGGTACCGATGTAGTTCTGCGTCTGCGCCGCGCGATGGATCTTGTTGAGCCACGCGCCGACTTCGCGTCGCTCGACCAAAGGATCGGTCGACGGCGCGGAAGCCTGGGCCCACGACTGCGATTGCAGCGTGGTCGCCAGCAGGAAAGCGAACAGGAAGAAAGTGCGCCCGATGGGCGCACGCGGCAAGGATTCGATACTCAGGCGCTGCATTTATTCGTCCGCTTGCGCCGAGGCTCGCATGTAGGGGGAAACGCTCTGGCCGATCGGGGCCGGTGCGTATTGCTGGTGTGCCGCCAGATACTGGTCGAGACGCGCATCGCGCAACACGATCAGATCGTTCGGCGCATCGGCGCTCGCGCCGTTGGCAGCGACGGTACCCTGCGGCTGCTGGGCAAGCGCCACACGCGTGACGTTCGAACCGGCAGCGCCCGGCGCGGCGGCCTGGGCAAGCACCTGCGGCTGGCTACCGCCCGCCGGATGATCTTGCAGACGCGGCACCACGACCCACGACAATGCGGCCACGGCAGCGGCGGCAGCAGCCGTCGGCAGCACCCGGCGCACGCGCAGGAAAGGATTGATACGGGTCACACGCGAGCCTGCGGCCTTCGCGACTTGCGCGGCGCCGGCCTGCGTGTCGGCCAGAGCAGCCGGCGCAAGCAGGTGAGGCTCGGCCTCGAGGCGCGCGGCGAAGGAGGCCATGAAGGCCGACTCCGAACGCGGCAGCGCCAGATCGTCGGAACGCAATGCGTCTCCGATCAGATGGTAGTCGTCCCAAAGCGGCCGGCCGGAGGTGTCAGCCTCATCCAGCAGAGCGGCCAGTTCGTCCGGATCGAATTCCCCGTCCATCAACGCGGAAATCCGCTCGGCTTGCAGCCCCCGCTGCGTTTGCACCGTCGCTGATCCCATGATATCCCCCAACGAAAATAACTTTCCCGGCGGTGCGCTTACCAGCGCTTACCGTCAGGCGTGTCCAGCAGCGGCCTCAACCGGCTGGCAATCGCTTCACGCGCCCGGAAAATTCGCGAACGGACCGTTCCGATCGGGCACCCCATGGCTTCGGCGATTTCCTCGTAGCTCAGACCCTCGATTTCTCGCAGGGTAATTGCCGTTCGAAGTTCCTCGGGCAAAGCCTCCATCGCCAGATTGACCGTTTGAGCAATCTGCTTGCTCATCAGCATCGACTCAGGCGTGTTGATATCCCTTAGTTGATCGGCCTCGGCAAAAGTTTCCGCTTCTTCAGCGTTCGCTTCAGTCGAAGTCGGTGCACGGCGCCCCTGCGTTGCGAGGTGGTTTTTCGCCGTGTTAACTGCAATACGATACAGCCAGGTATAGAACGCCGACTCACCGCGAAACTGCGGCAAGGCACGGTAGGCCTTGATGAAGGCCTCCTGCGTCACATCCTCGACCTCGGCGGCGTCGCGCACGAGCCGCGATACGAGGCGGATGATCTTGCGGTGATATTTCGCGACCAACAGCTCGAAGGCGGCTTTGTCGCCCTTTTGCACGCGCTCGACGAGCGCCTGGTCGATTTCTCGTTCACTCACCTGATATGGATCCGTATTTTCTCTGGCTGACAGGCCCCAGTCGGGCCCGATTGCACCGCGGCAGCACTCGCTGTCGCGGCTGGAAGTGTCTTTGACGCCGCACGCCCGGGCACACTCACCGGAGCGTGGGTCAGCGGGACGGGACGCCTGCGCGGCGTCCCGCGAACATTAGACGCGCTGGAAGACCAGCGAGCCGTTAGTCCCGCCAAATCCGAAAGAGTTCTTCAACGCGACGTCAATTTTCACGTCACGGGCCTCGTTTGCGCAGTAATCGAGGTCGCAAGCGGGGTCTTGATTGAAGATGTTGATCGTCGGCGGCGACTTCTGGTGATGCACGGCCAGCACGGTAAACACCGACTCCAGGCCGCCCGCGCCACCCAGCAGGTGGCCCGTCATCGACTTGGTCGAGTTCACCACGACTTGCTTGGCAGCGTCACCCATCAGGCGCTTGACGGCGACCGTCTCGGCAATGTCGCCCAGCGGCGTCGAGGTGCCGTGTGCATTGACGTAGTTGACGGCGTCGGCGTTGACGCCAGCGTCGCGCAGCGCATTCTTCATGGCACGCAGCGCGCCGTCGCCGTCTTCGCACGGTGCGGTCATGTGGTACGCGTCGGCGCTCATGCCGAAGCCCGTAAGCTCGGCATAGATCTTCGCGCCGCGTGCCTTGGCATGCTCGTACTCTTCGACCATCATCACGCCGGCACCTTCACCCAGCACGAAACCGTCGCGATCCTTGTCCCACGGACGGCTGGCCGTTGCCGGATCGTCGTTGCGCTCCGACAGCGCGCGCATCGCCGCGAAACCGCCAATACCCAGCGGCGACACCGTGGCTTCGGCGCCCCCGGCGAGCACGGCATCGGCATCGCCATACTGAATCATGCGCGCGGCCTGACCAATACAGTGCAGACCGGTCGTGCAGGCGGTGACGATCGCGAGGTTCGGCCCTTTCAGACCGTACTTGATCGACAAGTGCCCCGAGATCATGTTGATGATCGAGCCCGGCACGAAGAATGGGGTGATCTTGCCCGGACCGCGATTGAGTAGGACAGTCTGCGTATCTTCGATCATCGGCAGACCACCAATACCCGAGCCGACCAGCACGCCGATACGCTCTGCATTTTCCCCGGTGACTTGCAGGCCGCTGTCTTCGAACGCCTGAATACCGGCAGCGAGGCCGTAATGGATAAACGTATCCATCCGGCGCGCATCCTTCTCGGCAAGATATTTCGTAACTTCGAAGTTTTTGACTTCGCCTGCGAAGCGCACCTTATGCGCACTCGCATCGAACTTCGTGATGTTGGCGATGCCCGAACGGCCTGCGACGAGATTCTCCCAACCTTCGGCAACAGTGTTGCCGACCGGCGAGATCAGGCCCAGACCGGTAATGACGACGCGACGACGACTCACGATACTCCCCTTCTTCTGCTGGGTCATACAAAACAAAAGCCACAGAGGCGACAGGGTTCGACCCCGCGCTCCCTGCGGCTGACAGGCGTGCCTGGTGCCAGGAACCGGTCGGCACCCCGGCCAGCCAGGCGAACCATAGGCCTATTACTTGCCCGAGTGCGACGACACGTAGTCGATAGCCTGCTGCACGGTGGTGATCTTCTCGGCTTCTTCGTCCGGAATTTCCGTTTCGAATTCTTCTTCGAGAGCCATCACCAGCTCAACCGTGTCGAGCGAGTCAGCGCCGAGATCGTTAACAAAGCTGGATTCGTTCTTGACTTCAGCTTCAGCCACGCCAAGTTGTTCCGCGACGATCTTCTTGACGCGTTGCTCAATGTTATCCATGCAAACCCTCCGGGGTAGTTAGTTCAGACAAGTGCGCGCATTTTAACAGGTTTGCCAAGCAAAGTTAGCCTGCGCCAAATAATGTTCAATGTCGCGCAAATTTATTGATTTTCATCATAACTCACGCGATCTTCCCTCAATTCATGAACATGCCACCGTTCACGTGAAGCGTGGTGCCGGTGATGTAACCGGCCTGCGGAGACGCGAGGAACGCCACCGCATTGGCGATATCTTCCGGCGCACCGAGGCGGCCCAGCGGAATACGCGCCTTGAGCGCTTCATGCTGTGCTTCGCCCAGCGCCTTGGTCATGTCGGTATCGATGAAACCCGGCGCAACGCAGTTGACCGTGATGTTTCGGCTGCCGATCTCGGCGGCCAACGAACGTGCCATGCCGGCCACGCCCGCCTTGGCCGCCGCGTAGTTCGCCTGCCCCGGGTTGCCGGCCGAGCCGACCACCGAGGTCACGTTGATGATGCGACCGCTGCGCGCCTTCATCATCGGCTTGATCACGGCGCGCGACAAACGGAAGATCGCCTTGAGGTTCGTGTCGATCACGTCGTCCCACTCGTCGTCCTTCATCCGCATGGCCAGGTTGTCGCGCGTGATGCCGGCGTTATTGACGAGGATGTCGAGCTTGCCGTGCTGCTTCAGGATGTCGTCGAGCGCTGCGGCCACGCCTTCGGCGTCGGTCACATTCAGGACAATGCCCTTGCCCGAAACACCGGCCTCGGCGAAATAGGCATCGATACCCTTCGCACCGCCTTCGCTGGTGGCGGTCCCGATGACCGTCGCGCCCTGACGCGCGAGTTCCAGGGCGATGGCACGACCAATGCCGCGCGAAGCGCCGGTTACCAGCGCCACGTGATTGTCGAGTTGCTTGCTCATAAGAGAATGACCTCTGCCTGTTGCTTACGAGAGTTGGGCGCGCACGTCGGCAAGCGACGCCGGATCCGTGATGGCCAACCCCGTGAGATTGCCGTCGATACGCTTGGTCAGGCCGGTGAGCACCTTGCCCGGACCGCACTCGACCACTTGCGTCACACCTTGCGATGCCAGCCACTTCACCGACTCGACCCAGCGCACCGGGGCGGCAGCCTGACGCACCAGCGCGTCCTTGATGCGGCTCACGTCGGTTTCGACGGCCACGTCGACGTTGTTGACGAGCGGGATCTGCGGCGCGTTGAACGTCACGTTCGACAGATACTCACGCAGACGATCCGATGCCGGCTTGAGCAGCGACGAATGGAACGGTGCCGACACCGGCAGCACGAGCGCACGCTTGGCGCCGGCGGCCTTGGCCAGTTCACATGCCTTTTCCACGCCCGCCTTGGCACCCGCGATCACGATCTGTGCCGGCGCGTTGAAGTTGACGGCTTCGACCACGCCGGCAGCCGACGCTTCGGCGCAGACGCTGCGCACGGTGTCGTCGTCGAGGCCAAGAATGGCGGCCATGCCGCCTTGCCCGACAGGCACGGCTTCCTGCATGGCTTGCGCACGGAAACGCACGAGCGGCACGGCGTCCTTGAACGCAATCACGCCGGCAGCGACGAGCGCCGTGTATTCACCCAGGCTGTGGCCCGCCACAAATGCGGGCTTGGCGCCGCCCTCGGCCAACCACGCACGGTACATCGCGTAGGCGGCGGTGAGCATCACCGGCTGGGTGTTCGTGGTGAGGTTGAGCTCTTCGGCGGGGCCAGCGGCGATCAGCTTGGCCATGTCCAGCCCGAGGGCGTCCGAAGCTTCGGCAAGGGTCTCGCGCACTGCGGCGTTATCCGCGAACGCGTCGAGCATACCCACCGATTGGGATCCTTGTCCCGGGAAAACGAAAGCGAATGTCATAGCGCCTGGTTTTGCAGTCAGATTCAGAAACATTACGGCGCGGTCTCGCGCGCCGAAGTGAAGGTGACGACGCACGAGAAGGCGTTACCACGCGCGGCGCACCGGTGGGCGCGCCGCTTACCCGCGTGGCGCCTGCGCGCCGGGGCATTTACATGCGGAACAGCACCGCACCCCACGTGAAGCCACCGCCAACGCCTTCGATCATGACGTTATGGCCCGGCTTGATGCGCCCGTCGCGAACGGCGACGTCCAGGGCGAGCGGAATCGAAGCAGCAGACGTATTGCCGTGCTGGTCGACGGTCACGACCATCTTCTCGTCCGCGAGCCCCAGTTTGCGAGCCGTGCTCGTCATGATGCGCAGGTTGGCCTGGTGAGGAATCAGCCAGTCGATCGACGACTGATCCATACCGGCCTTTTCGAGGGCCTCGTGGGCCACTTTTTCGAGCACGCGGACCGCCAGCTTGAACACTGCCTGGCCATCCATATAAAGGAATGCTTCGCCCTGCACCGCGCCGGCGTTGACGTTACCCGGCACGCACAGGATATTCGAGTGGCTGCCGTCCGCATGCAAGGCGCTCGACAGAATGCCCGGCTCGTTCGACGCCTGCAGCACGACGGCGCCGGCGCCGTCGCCGAACAGCACGCACGTGGTGCGATCGTTGAAATCGAGAATGCGCGAGAACGTCTCGGCGCCGATCACGAGCACGTTGCGGTACGCGCCCGAGCGGATGAAGTTGTCGGCCGTTGCCATTGCGTAGGCAAAGCCCGAGCAGACCGCCTGAATGTCGAATGCGGCACAACCGTTGGTCACGCCGAGCTTGTGCTGCACCAGGCAAGCGGTGCTCGGGAACACGAAGTCGGGCGTCGACGTGGCGACCATGATCAGGTCGAGCTGGTCGGCGCTCAGCCCGGCCATGTCGAGCGCGCGCTTGGCCGCTTCCACGGCCATGTCGCTGCTCGTCTGATCGGGCGCGGCGAAATGACGGGCCTTGATACCGGTACGGGCAACGATCCACTCGTCGCTCGTCTCGATGCCACGGGTGGCCAGCTCTTCGGCCAACTGCTGATTGGTCACGCGTCGTGCCGGCAGGTAGCTGCCGGTACCGACGACACGGGAATAAATCGCGGACTGGGTCATCTTATGATCGGGTAGCGCGCCGGGGCGGGGCCGCCGGCGTCAGAGCGCCGGAATGGCGCTCACCGGCTTGTTGTCCTGGAGCTGGGTCTGATTCTCTTGCATGGCGTGCGACAGTCGGTCGAGCACACCGTTGCGAACTGCATCATAGCCGCGTTTGATAGCCCATTCAAACGAGTAGGCATCGGCCGAACCGTGGCTCTTGATGACAAGCGCACGCAGGCCGAGCAACGCAGCACCGTTATAACGGCGATGGTCGACGCGGTTCTTGAAGCGGGTGAGAATCGGTAGCGCGACGACAGCGATCACCTTGGTCCACCACGTGCGGGTGAATTCCTCGCGGATCATGTCGCCAAGCATTTGCGCCAGGCCTTCGGAGGTTTTGAGAGCAACGTTGCCGACGAATCCGTCGCACACGACGATGTCCGTCGTACCGCGATAGATGTCGTTGCCTTCCACGTTACCGTAGAAGTTCAGCGTGGAGCCGCGCAGCAGCTCGCCCGCCTGCTTGATGACATCGTTGCCCTTGATGACTTCTTCGCCGATATTGAGCAGGCCGATCGACGGACGATCCTTCCCGTCGACCGCCGCGACCAGCGCGTGGCCCATTTCGGCGAATTGCAGCAGGTGCGTCGGCTCGCAATCCACGTTTGCGCCCAGATCGAGCATCGTGGTGTAGCCGCCCTTCTGATTCGGCAACACGGTGGCAATCGCGGGGCGCTCAATGCCCGGCAGCGTCTTGAGCACGTAGCGCGAGACGGCCATCAGCGCGCCGGTATTGCCGGCGGAGACGCAAGCCTGCGCGCGCGCTTCCTTGACCAGATTGAGCGCCACTCGCATCGAGGAGTCTTTTTTCCTGCGCAGGGCGGTCTCGACGGAGTCGTCCATGGCGACGACTTCGGTGGCGTTGACCACGGACAGGCGCGGGTGATCCGTCACACGCAACTTTGCGAGCTGCGCGTTGATGACCTCCTGCTGTCCGACCAGCACAAGTTCGACATCGTCGGTGGATTGCACGAAGCGAACCGCGGCCGGCACCGTCACCGATGGGCCGTGATCCCCGCCCATACAATCGATCGTCAGGGTGACTGTCATGTCGACGTGATTGGCTTGCGGTACAAGTAACAAAAAAAGCGGCAGGATGAGTGCCGCTTTTGCCACATCAAACGATCAAACAGCGCCATGATGGGCGCGTATCGTCTGGGGGGCCGAGTTAGTCGTTCTTGGTCTTGATGACCTTGCGACCACGGTAGAAACCGTTCGGCGAGATGTGGTGACGCAGGTGCGTCTCACCCGTCGACGGCTCGACGGCGGTCGACGGTGCGGTCAGGAAATCGTGCGAACGGTGCATGCCGCGCTTCGACGGCGACTTCTTGTTCTGTTGAACGGCCATGATAACTCCTCAAAATATCGCGAAATTTTAACACAGTTCGAGCGCCGCCCTACGGTGTCGGCCTGTCGGCCCGACCTGTGCGACTAACGCAAACATGTACTTTGGTGAGCCGGAAATCCGGCCGCACATTACTTTCCGTCCTTGTCCGGCGAGCGCTTGAGCGCTGCCAGCGCCGCGAACGGAGACGGCTTATCCTCTTCTTCGGGCTCCGGGGCCGGCTCTGCCAACCCGTCGCTGCCCGTGGCCAGGCTTTCGTGCACCGACGGGCAAACGTCATGTTTGGGCACGATGGGCAAGGCCAACAGCAATTCTTCCTCGATCAGCTCGCGCAGATCGAAATGTTTCGAGCCGACCAGCGCCTCGAGTTCGTCCTCATCGAGGGGACGCTCTTCCGCCGCCGCCTCGTCGCGCACGATCTCGAAGGTCGTCTCCGAATCGAGCGGCTCCTGATACGGCGTGAGGCAGCGCTGGCATTCGAGCCACATCGGCCCGGTGACCGCGAGCGTCAGAAACTGCGCCACGGTGGGCTTGCCATCCGCACGCAACACCTGCTTCTCGGCACCTTCCGCACGCCAGTGGAACACCACATCCTTCGCGCGCCCGGACGCCGAGACTTCGGCAGGCACTTCGGTTACCATGCGCGGCAACGCCGCAAGCTGCACGTCACCTTCCGCCACCCGGCCGGTACGCGCGAATTCGAACAGATCGACGATATATTCGTTCATCACGCTCATCCTTGCCGTTGGCGCATCTGAGCGCGTTTTCCTGTCCCCAGCCACTTGCAGCGCCTTGATTCGACGCCACTTCCGGGCATTCGAACAGGTGTCGCGCAGGTTGGCGGGACCGAGCGCCAGATTGCAAAAGCCGTGAATTCTAAATAGTTTTTCGTTTCTCGTCAAACACTTAAACCCGATGACCGTACAGCCCCTGCCACCGCTGATCCTGGCTTCAGGATCACGCTATCGCCGCGAACTGCTCGAGCGCCTGCGCGTGCCGTTTTCGGTCGACACCCCGGACATCGACGAAACCCCCGCCCCCGGTGAAACGCCGCATGAAACATCGCTGCGCCTCGCCCGCCAGAAGGCGCAGGCCGTGGCTGCCCGCCATCCCGGCGCCGTGATCATCGGCTCCGATCAGGTGGCCACCTTCGAAGGCCGCCAGATCGGCAAACCCGGCAATTTCGAGAACGCCATGACCCAACTGCGCGATATGCGCGGCAAGGTTGTCGAATTCCACTCCGCCCTTTGCGTTTATGACGCCCGCAACGGCGGGAGCCAGGCAAAAGACGTCGTCACACGCGTGAAGTTCCGCGATCTGCCCGACGACGTGCTCACCGCCTACCTTCACGCCGAAACCCCTTACGACTGCGCCGGCAGCGCCAAATCCGAAGGCTTGGGCATCATGCTGCTCGAAACCATCGAAAACGACGATCCCACCGCGCTCATCGGCCTGCCGTTGATTGCACTGGTCACCATGCTGATGCACACGGGGATTGCCCTGCCCGGCCCCGGCATCGCGGCAACGACAGGAGTCACGGCATGAGCGGCACGCTGTATCTGATCCCGAACACGCTGGGCACCCAAACGCGCGGCGGCCTGCCTGCGGTGCTCCCCGAAGAGGTTCGCGCCGTGACGGCAAGCCTGAAGTACTTCGTCGGCGAACAGGCGAAAAGCACCCGTGCGTTCCTGAAGCTGGTCGGCACCACCACGCCAATTCAGGAAATCGAGATCCGCGAACTGAACGTCAACACGCCCGAAGCGGCTGTGGATGCGCTGCTTGCCCCAATTCTCGCAGGCGCGGATGGCGGACTCGTGTCTGAAGCCGGTTGTCCGGCAGTGGCCGATCCCGGCGCCTTGCTGGTGCGGCGTGCGCATGAAAAAGGGGTACGTGTGGTGCCGTTCGTCGGCCCGAGCTCGATTCTTCTGGCCTTGATGGCAAGCGGCCTGAACGGCCAGAGCTTTGCCTTTCACGGCTACCTGCCGACCGACCCCGGCGAGCGTGCCAAGCGGCTGCGCGAACTCGAACAACGCTCCCGCAAGGAGCAGCAGACACAGATCTTCATCGAGACGCCCTACCGCAACAAGGCCATGCTCGATGCCCTGCTGCAGAACTGCGACGCCGCCACGCGCCTGTGCGTCGCCGTCGACGTGACGCAGGACGGCGAGCAAATCGTCACGCATCGCGTGAAGGGATGGCCCCAGGCAAGCATCGAACTCCACAAGCGGCCCGCGATCTTCCTGTTCCTCGCCCAGTAACTTCCGAATTTCGCGTCAGCACAAAAAAACCCCACGGAAACCGGCGTTTCCATGGGGTTTTGTCTTTCGATGCGTCCGCCGACTTACTTCAGTGACAGCGACGAGCCCATCATCATCGTTTTCATCGCCGCCGCACCGACGGCCGCACCGAAGCGCCTTGCCACGCGCTCGGGCAGGTTTTCCTTGACGGTGTAATCGACAAGATCCGGCGCCTTGAGCACGTCTCGGGCCACCGAATCCACCGTGCCGAGCCCGTCCGCGAGCCCCAGCTCGATCGAGCGCTGGCCGGCCCAGAACAAGCCACTGAACAGGTCCGGATCGTCCTTCAGGCGATTGCCGCGCCCTTTCTTGACCGCACCGATGAACTGTTGATGGACCTGCTCGAGCATGTCGAGGGCATAGGTCTTCTGCTGCTCGGTCTGCGGCGAGAACGGGTCGAGGAAGCCCTTGTTACGCCCGGCCGTGAGCAGACGCCGCTCGACACCGAGCTTGTCCATCAGGCCGGTAAAGCCGAAACCATCCATCAAGACGCCGATGGAGCCGACGATACTCGCCTTGTCCACGTAAATCTTGTCGGCGGCCGCCGCCACGTAGTACCCGCCCGAGGCGCAAATCTCTTCGACCACGACATAAAGCGGCTTCTTCGGGTATTTGGCCCGCAAACGCGCAATGTCGTCGTAAATCATGCCCGCCTGAACGGGGCTGCCGCCCGGGCTGTTGATTCGCAGAATGACGCCCGCGGCGGAGGCATCCTCGAATGCCGACTCCAGCGCCGAATTGATCTTCTGCGCGCTGGCCTGGCCGTCCGGCCCGATTTCGCCGCTGAGCGTGACCAGCGCCGTGTGCTTGCCGGACGTCGCGCCCGTCGACGTACCGCCGTCGAAATCGAACACCGACCACACGATGAGCGCGAGGATCGCCACGATCAACAACCGAAAGAAGATCTTCCAGCGGCGCGAGGCGCGTTGCTCCTTGATCCCGGCCATCAGCACACGCTCCAGCATCTCGCGCTCCCACGGCTTTACCTCGTGGGGATCGCGACTGGCACCGCTACCGCTCAGCGGCGGAAGCCCACCCGGCGGCGGAAAGCCGGGTTCGGTGCGGGACGAGTCGGGCGGCAGGGTGTCGGCCATACGTTATCCGGAAGCTTGAGTAGATTGAGTAGAGGACAGAACAGGCAAAAGCGGTAAGGGCTGCGGCAGATTCAATATGCGCGGCAACGCCGGGCTTCAGTTTGCCGACGGCTCGGGCACGCCGATGTACGCGTCGGGCCACCAGACGACGGTCGTCCCGCTATCGTCGGCCACTCGGCCCGAGGCATCGCCCCCCGGCCCGCCCGCATCCGACGCACCTGACGCACCTGACGCACGCTCTTCGACACGCACGGGCTGCAACGCGCCACCGCGACACGGACCGCCCACGCAATGCCCGGTATCGGGCTCGTACATGGCGCCGTGCGTCGCGCACACCAAGTATAAGCCGGACGTCTCGAAGAACTGCCCCTCCGACCAGTCGAGCTCCATTGGCACATGCGCGCACTGGTTGAGGTAGCCGTAGACCCGCCCGTCAAAGCGAATCACGAAGGCCGGCGTGAGACGACCGGCGACGAGCACGTCGAAGCGAACGCCGCGCCCGCCGTCCTCGAGCACCTCGCCCGGGCAGATCGATTGCGGCGCGACGATGTCGGTCACACGCGCTCCAGCAGCCAGTCGCGCAGTTCGGTCACGCTTCCGGCGCAATACGTGGGGGCGAGGGCGACGAGTTGATCGCGCGGATGCGCACCGCCGTAGGCAACCGCCACGCCCGCCGTGCCGGCGCTACGCGCCATCTGGAGATCGTGGGTCGTGTCGCCGATCATCACGGTGCGGCGCAAATCCTGACCGAGCTCACGCGTGAGCTCCTGCAACATGGCCGGGTGCGGCTTCGAGAATGTCTCATCCGCGCAACGGGTTGCGTCGAACATGCGCATCAAACCGGCGGATTCAAGCGCCCGGTTCAGGCCAACGCGCGACTTGCCCGTCGCCACCGCCAGAAAACGCCCGCGCGAACGCAGCTCCTCCAGCAGTTCACGCACGCCGGTGAACAGCACCGTCTCCTTGTCGCCTATCAGATAGTGAAATCGATAGCGTTCCGAGAGACGCGGATAGTGCGCAGGATCGAGCGACGGCACGGCCATCTGGAGTGCGTCGCGCAAACCGAGACCGATCACGTGGTTGGCCACCTCGTCGGACGGCACAGGCAGCCCCAGATCGCGGCAGGCGGCCTGGATGCAACGGGTAATGGTGGGCGTTGAGTCCATCAACGTCCCGTCCCAGTCGAAAACGACCAGGTCGAATTCAGGGCTTGGCATCGGCGGGAGTGCCTCGAAGTTGATTCAGGAATTTTTCACATTCTGGCGGCAACGCTGCTTCCAGCGCAATCGGCGTATCGAGCACCGGGTGGGCGAATTTGAGCCGCCACGCGTGCAGGAACATCCGCTTGATACCTGGCTTGACCCCGGGGCGCGCCAACGACTTGTTCAGCGTGAAGTCACCGTACTTGTCGTCGCCGACGATGGGCGTGCCGCAATGCGCCAGATGAACCCGAATCTGATGGGTGCGTCCCGTTTTCAGTTCCGCTTCCAACAAGGTGTAGGGCGGCAGAGATTCCACCATGCGGAATACCGTATGGGATGCCTGCCCGTCTTCCTGCACGCGCACGCGGCGCTCGCCCTCGGCCGTGACATATTTATACAGCGGCGCCTTGACAGCACGTTGACGGTCCCGCCATTCGCCCGTGACACAAGCCAGATAGCGCTTGTCCATCCGGTTATGGCGGATCTGCTCATGCATGCCCACGAGCGCTGCACGCTTTTTCGCCAACAGCAGGATCCCGGAGGTCTCGCGGTCCAGCCGATGCACCAATTCGAGGAATTTCAGATGCGGCAGGGCACGGCGCAACTGCTCGATCACCCCGAAGGACACGCCACTGCCGCCATGCACGGCAACCCCGGCCGGCTTGTCGATCGCCAGGAGATAGTCGTCTTCGAACAACACGGGGAACGTGGCCGCCGGGACGTGGGCGGGCGCCTCACCGGCCGACGACGCCATGCGCACCGGTGGAATCCGGACGATATCGCCAAGGACAAGTCGATAGGCTGCGTCTACTCGCCCTTTGTTCACGCGGACTTCGCCGCTACGCAGGATGCGATATACGTGACTTTTCGGTACCCCTTTGCACTCGCGCAAGAGGAAATTATCGATACGCTGACCGGCGGAACCGTCGTCGACCTCGACGAGACGGACCTGCGGTGCGGATGCCGGCGAAACCATTTTCTGCCGACTTTTGCCTAACTCATTCATTATGAATATAATTTGCCCAACAGGGATGGTGGTAGCGGGAATCATGCCAAATCCGCCACCTCTGTCGGTGCATACCCCAAAACGGTATTTTACTTGCACCCCGGACCGGCTGCTCGTTCGGTGACCCTTGAGCAGCGAGCGCACGCACGTCACGCAGCGTCGGCAGGAAGTTGGCCCATAGGCCGCTTCGGTCGCAGCGCGCGGGACGCGGATAGAGTTGGTGGTTATAGAATTTTTTCGCGATCAGGGCAGGCGCCATTGCCTGCGCTGATCGCTTTGTGAATATCGTTCGCGCAAAAAAGTCGAAGTGAGGCGCCGTCACAAGAAGAATAAGTGTCGGCAGGCGCCCCGAGAAAATGCTGATGAAGTTTCTCGTCCAGTGTCTCTTGGTATGGACTGCAAGCCCGAAGTGATCCGCGCCGGGCCGGAATTTTCCGGTGCCTCGGCGGTTCCGGGTGAGCGCGAAAACGTATTCCTGGCGCCATAGCGTCCGTCGGCCTCATTCGCCCGGACCCCCCGGCAATTCTTCCACTCCCAGCTCGAACCTCGCGTGTTGGATAACTCGAGTGATACGTGCCCGACGCACTGCGCATCAGCAACTGCGGCGGGTGGGAGTCGTTTTCATGAAACGCATGTTGTTCAACGCCACGCAGCAGGAAGAACTGCGCGTGGCAATCGTCGATGGGCAGAAACTCATCGACATCGATATCGAGACGGCCGGACGCGAACAGCGTAAAGGCAATATCTACAAGGGCATCATCACCCGTATCGAGCCCTCTCTCGAAGCTTGCTTCGTCAACTACGGCGAAGGCCGCCACGGCTTCCTGCCGTTCAAGGAAGTCGCCCGCGCGTACTTCCGCGAAGGTGCCGATGTGCGCAATGCGCGCATCCAGGACGCCCTCTCCGAAGGCCAGGAACTCATCGTTCAGGTCGAAAAGGAAGAACGCGGCAACAAGGGCGCCGCACTGACGACGTTCATCTCGCTGGCCGGCCGCTACCTCGTGCTGATGCCGAACAACCCGCGTGGCGGTGGCGTTTCGCGCCGTATCGAGGGCGAAGACCGTCAGGAACTGCGCGAGACGATGGGTCAGCTCGAACTGCCGGAAGGCATGAGCATCATCGCCCGCACCGCCGGTATCGGCCGCTCGGCAGAAGAACTCCAGTGGGACCTGAACTACCTGCTGCAACTCTGGCACGCCATCGAAGGCGCCGCCCACAACATCGAACTGCCGCGCGATTCGGCCCTGATCTATCTCGAATCGAGCCTGGTCATCCGCGCCATCCGTGACTATTTCCAGCCGGATATCGGTGAAATCCTCATCGATACGGAAGAAATTTCCGAACAGGCACGCAACTTCATGCAGGTGGTCATGCCCGATCACCTCAACCGCGTGAAGCAATACCGCGACGACGTGCCGCTGTTCTCGCGCTTCCAGATCGAACACCAGATCGAAACGGCGTACTCGCGTCAGGTGCCGCTGCCCTCGGGCGGCGCGATCGTGATCGACCACACCGAAGCACTCGTCTCGATCGACGTCAACTCGGCACGCGCCACCAAGGGCGCCGACATCGAGGAAACCGCCCTGCGCACCAACCTGGAAGCCGCCGACGAAGTCGCGCGCCAGTTGCGTCTGCGCGACCTCGGCGGTCTGATCGTGATCGACTTCATCGACATGGAGTCGGCCAAGAGCCAGCGTGAAGTCGAACAACGTGTGAAGGACGCACTCAAGCACGACCGCGCCCGTGTCCAGATGGGCAAGATCTCGCGTTTCGGCCTGATGGAACTGTCGCGTCAACGCCTGCGTCCGTCGCTGTCGGAAGGTACGCACGTGACGTGCCCGCGATGCAACGGCACCGGCCACATCCGCGACGCCGAATCGTCGGCCCTGCAAGTCCTGCGCATCATCCAGGAAGAGGCGATGAAGGAGCACACGGCAGCGATCCACTGCCAGGTGCCGGTCGAAGTCTCCGCGTTCCTGCTCAACGAAAAGCGCCAGGAAATCAACAAGATCGAAGCGCGCTTCAAGGTCGGCGTGCTGCTGATCCCGAACAAGCATCTGGAAACGCCGCATTACAAGCTCGAGCGCCTGCGCTTCGACGATCCGCGTCTCGATGCGCCCAAGGCCAGCTACGCGCTCGCCGAAGAAGCCGCCCGTGCGCTGGAAGACGATCCGGCGGGCTACAGCAAGAAGAAGGAAGACGTGCGTCCGCGTCAGGAAGCGGCCGTCAAGGGGATCACCCCGGAACAGCCCGCGCCGGCCGCACAGCCGCGTCCGGAACCGGTGGCCACCACGGCACCGGCTGCCGCAGCGCCCGCACGCAGCGGTGGTTTCATCGGCTTCGTGAAGCGCCTGCTGGGTCTCGAACCCGCCGCACCGGCACCGGTCAAGGCCGAAGAACCGGCCAAGCCGACGGCACGTCCGCCGCGCGAGCGCCATGAGCGCCCGCATCAGCAGAACCGCAATCGCCGCGGCAATGCCCGCGACGACAACAAGTCGGGCAAGGACAACGCCGGCCAACCGGCCCGTGAAGGTCGCGATGGTCGCGGCGCTCGTCCGGAACGCGCGGAGCGTGCCGAACGCGGTGAACGTAACGAGCGTAGCGAGCGCAACGAACGTGGCGAACGTGGCGAACGTGGCGAACGTAACGAGCGTCAGGAAGGCCGTGACAAGCGTGAGCGCGACGACGCCCAGCGTCAACCGGCTCAGGACGTGCGCGCCGAGGAAGGCCGCGAGCCGCGCGAAGGCCGCGAACGCGGTGGTCGCCGTGACCGCAACGAGCGTCGTGAACGTCGTCAGACGGAAGGCGCCGAGGGTCAACCGGCCGCACCGCAACGCGTGGCGCAAGTCGCCGCACCGCTCGCTGACGAGCAAGACGCGCTTGAGCAGGATCACCTGACCGCCCAGGTCGAAGGTGCACCGATCAACGCCGGCGAAGACGGCGAACAGGCGGGCGAAGAGCGCCGCCGCAGCCGCCGTCGCGGCCGTCGCGGTGGCCGTCGTGAGCGTGAAGCCGGTGAACAGCAATTGGGCACCGAAGGCGAACACGCGGAAGGCGCACTGACAGACGACGTCGAACATGCAGAGGGCACGCAAAGCACGCGCGCCCCGGTGCTGACGGACGAAGGCGTGGAAAAGGCCGCGACCGAAGCGCTGGCACGTGCGGCGCAAGCCCCGGCAGCGCCGGCCGTCGCTGCCGCACCTGCAGTTGTCTCGCACGTTGAGTCGACCCCGGCCCCGACGCGCGTCGAACCGGTCGAAGCACCGGCCGCCGTGGCAGCGCCGGTGACCGAAGTCGCCCCGGTGGCGGCACCGGCCGTGCAAGCACCGGTGATCGCCGAGCCGGTCGCTCCGGTCAACGTGGCGCCGCTGCCTGCGGCCGAAGTGGCCGCTCCGGTGGTCCCGCCGGTCAGCGCACCGCTGCCCGCAGCCACCCCGGCACCGGCACAACCGGCCGTACCGGCCGAAGCCCTGACGGAAATCGCCGCCACGGCAGCCACCGCCAGCCCGGCACCGGTGCAAGTCGCTCCGGCACCGGTCAAGGCAGTGGAAGCTGTGGAAGTCGCGCAGGTCGCGCAACCCGCAGCGCAATCCGCCGAACCGGCGGTTGAGGCTGCCAAGCCGGCACAAGCGCCGGTGCAAGTGACCCCGGTCGCGCCGGAAGCTGCCGCAGCAGCCACGGAAGTCGTTACGCAACGTGCGGCTCCGGCCCCCGTCGCACCGACGCTCGAGCGCGGCGCACTGGAATCGACGCTCGCGAGCGTGGGTCTGGTCTGGGTCCATACGGACGCCGACAAGCACCGTGCCGCCAAGGAAGCCGCTGCGCAGGTCGCGCCGGCCCCGCGTGTTCAGCGCGAACGCCGTCCGGTCACGCCGCTCAACAGCGGTCCGATGGAGCAAGTGGAAACGCACGCTTCGTCGAACCACGGCGCCTGAGGCGACTCGGGCACGATGCGCAGGCGGCACCAGCTGCCGCGCAACGTGACGTGAAGTGACTCGAAAAAAGGAGGCTTCGGCCTCCTTTTTTCATTGGCGCGCCGCCGCAACCCCGCGTTGTCCCGACTTGTGCGTGACGCATCGCCCCCGTATCGTGGGCATGAGTACGGGTTTGACGTCTTGCAACGAATGCCTCGGTACCGATTTCCGGCGCCCGCGATGCCAACGCAATGTGCGTTTTGCTGTCGTCGGCGGCCAACAGGCCAATTCGTTAGAATGGAGACGCAAGCCAAGGCCCCACCATGACTGAAACGATCATCCGACTCACCGATCTGCGTACCGACGCGCGCTATACGACGCATTCGCCGCAGATTCCCGCACAAGTGCGCGCTGCCACCGGCCATCTCGAAGATGCGCTGGCGCGGCCGTTGCACGACCTGCGAATCTCGGTGACCGATCGTTGCAACTTCCGCTGCGTCTACTGCATGCCGAAGGACGTGTTCGACAAGGACTACGCCTTCCTGCCGCAATCCTCCCTGCTGTCATTCGAAGAGATCGAGCGTGCTGCACGCCTGTTCGTCGAACATGGTGTGGAGAAGCTGCGTCTGACGGGCGGCGAACCGCTACTGCGAAAGCACATCGAGCGTCTGATCGAGATGCTCGCCCGGTTGCGCACGCCCTCGGGCAAGCCGGTCGATATCACGCTGACGACGAACGGATCGCTGCTCGCGCGTCGCGCGCAGTCGCTCAAGGACGCCGGCCTCACACGCGTGACCGTCAGCCTCGACAGTCTCGACGACGCGATCTTCCGTCGCATGAACGATGTGGACTTTCCCGTCACCAAGGTGCTCGAAGGCATTGCCGAAGCCCAGCACGTCGGCCTCGGCCCGGTGAAGGTGAACATGGTCGTCAAACGCGGCACCAACGACACCGATATCGTGCCGATGGCGCGGCATTTCCATGGCAGCGGCGTCGTGTTGCGCTTCATCGAATACATGGACGTGGGTACGTCGAACGGCTGGCGGATGGACGAGGTACTGCCCTCGGCCGACGTGATTGCACGCCTGAACGACGCACTGCCCGTGGAGCCGATCGATCCGAACTATCCCGGCGAGACGGCGCAACGCTGGCAATATCGTGACGGTGGCGGCGAAGTTGGCGTCATTTCTTCGGTGACGCGCGCCTTTTGTGGCACTTGTTCCCGCGCACGCCTGTCTACGGAAGGCAAGTTGTATCTCTGTCTGTTCGCGAGTTCCGGCCATGACTTGCGTACGCTCTTGCGTAACGGCGCGAGCGATGCCCAGCTCTCGACCGTCATCGGCGACATCTGGCACGGCCGCACCGACCGATATTCCGCCCTGCGCACGGCGGCCACCGGACTGCCCGAAGATGCACCCCCGAAAGTGGAGATGTCATACATCGGCGGATGAAGGCAGGGGGGCCCTGCCCGCCCGCCCATTTGCACGCTTTCGACCTATCGAATTCTTTTCTCGACTCATGATCCCTGTTGCCCCGGACGCCAGTCGCGTTCGAGACTCTCTGACTATTGCCCGACACGCCGCCACATCGCGCCCGCGTCGTATTGCCGCAACTGGCCTGAGCGCCTTCGCGCTCTGGTTCGCTGCGCTCGCGGCATCCGCTCCCGTGACGGCACACGCCGATTGCGATCCGTCGAGCCGCGACGTTGCCAACCGCCTCATGACGTACAGCGGTCAATTGGGCGAGCGCAACCCGCTGCGCCTCGTGCTGCGCCCGACCTCGGGCGGCAAGCTCGAGGGGCGCTATGCCAACGCGTCGTCGCAAAGCGACACCTACCTCACCGGCAAGCTGGAAAACAAGTCACGCCTGCATCTGACCGAGTTCGACGCAGGCGGCATGCCGCGTGGCACCTTCGACGGCGAGTTTGCGGCAAACGACGACGTCAATCGCCAGCGCGGCGCGTCGTCGAGCTGCGAAGTGATTTCGGGTCAGTGGAAAGATCTGCGCAGCGGACGTTCCATCCCGTTCGAACTGGCGCTCGCGAACGTTCAGAGCGGCAAGATCGACCATTTGTACGGCGTTGCCGGCGTGAGTGATGACGAAACCATCAATCGCGCCGCCACGCAATTCCGCAAGGGCGTGCTCGACGATCGCCGCGACGTGGTCGCACAGTCGATCCGCTACCCACTACACGTGTCGCTGCGCGGCAAAACACTGATCCTTCGGAACCCGAAGTCGCTGCTTGCACGTTACAACGAGATCTTTACCGACGGGTATATCCGTACGATCGGCGCTGCGGTGCCGCGTCTGATGTTCGCACGCGATCAGGGCGTGATGCTCGGCGACGGTGCCGTGTGGTTCGACGCCAACGGCCGCGTGATCGCGCTGAACCGCTCCTGACGCGCCTTTCATTCACGCGTCGACGCCCATGACCGCCACCCTCATCCCCCGCACTGCCATCACCGGACTGGTCCTTGCGGGCGGGCGCGGGCAACGCATGGGGGGGCGCGACAAGGGACTGCAATCGTTTGCCGGACGGCCGCTTTCGGCGCATGTGGTCGAGCGCCTGCGACCACAGGTCGCCGCGTTGCTCATTAGTGCCAATCGGAATCGTGATGCCTATGCGGCGTTGGGTGCTGAAGTCGTGAGCGACGAAACGCAGGATTTCGCCGGACCGCTCGCCGGCATGCTCGCGGGCTTGCGCGCCGCATGTACGGACTATGTACTCACCGTGCCATGCGATTCGCCGTACCTGCCGGACGACCTCGGCGAGCGTCTTGCCATCTCGCTGACTTGCGCGCCCGGCGACGACACCACGCAGCCGCCGCGACTGGCCGCCTATGCCGCAACGGCGCAAGGCCCGCATCCGGTTTTCGCCCTGTTGCACCGGTCGCTGGCCGAAGATCTCGCCGCTACGCTGGCGGCCGGGGAACACCGGGTGAGAGCGTGGCTGGCGCGCCACAAGGCCGTACAAGTTCACTTCGGTGACGAGCGTCCGTTTTACAATATCAATACGCTGGACGACCTCCATACCGATACGCCGCGCGTGCCCTGACATTCCCGGTACCGATGCGGTTCGATCCGTCGCCACCGCTTTTACGGGATTCATGCCGGACTCATGTGCGATACGAGCCGGATGACGACGCCAAACCGATGACAACACTTGACGAAGCCCTGGCCGGCTTGCCGGACTACGACCCCAATCACATGACGGTCGAATTGGCGCGCGCCATCATTGCGCGCACCGCGAGTGCGGTGCCGGCCATCGAGCAGGTTGCCGTGCGCAGCGCCCTGGGCCGCGTGCTTGGCCGCGACGTCATTTCTCCGCTCGATGTCCCCGCTTTCGAAAATGCCGCGATGGATGGCTACGCCTTCCACAGCCAGGCGTTGACGGCCAACGGCGACGTGCGCCTGCGCGTGGCCGGGCGTTCGTTCGCGGGACATCCGTTCAATGGCGTGACCGCCAGCGGCGAATGCGTGCGCATCATGACCGGGGCCCTGCTGCCCGCCGGTTGCGACACCGTCATCCCGCAGGAACAAGTGCAACGCGAGGGCGACACGGAAATCGTCACCTTCGCGGCAAATGCCGTTGCCGCAGGACGTCATGTCCGCCATGTCGGGGAAGATCTGGCTGCCGGTCACCCCGCGCTGCATGCGGGCAAGCGCCTGCGCCCGGCGGCATTGGGTCTGCTGGCGTCGCTCGGCATCGCCGAAGTGCCGGTACGCCGCCGAATTCGCGTGGCATTTTTCTCGACCGGCGACGAACTGCGTTCGGTCGGTGAGCCGCTCGCACCCGGCAATTTGTATGACAGCAACCGTTACACGCTTTTCGGCATGCTCACGCGCCTGGGCGTCGAAGTCCTCGACCTGGGCGTGGTGCGCGACGACCCGCAAGCGATCGAAGACACGTTGCGCGTGGCATGCCGTGACGCCGATGCCGTCATCACGTCTGGTGGCGTGTCGGTCGGGGAAGCGGATTTCACGCGCGAGATGATGACGCGCCTGGGCAACGTCGTGTTCTGGAAGATGGCGATGCGCCCGGGCCGACCGTTCGCATTCGGCGAACTCGAGAGCGATGGCCATCGTGCCCTGCTCTTCGGCCTGCCCGGCAACCCGGCGGCAGTCATGGCATCGTTCTACCACCTCGTGCGCGACGGCCTGTTCGCGCTGATGGGGGCCGAGCCGCAAATCACCCCGAGTCTGCCGGTGCCCACAGCCACGGCCATCGCGAAACGACCGGGTCGCACCGAATTCCTGCGCGGCGTGCTCGCGGCCGACGAACACGGCCGATGGCAGGTCACCGTTGCCGACGCACAAAGCGCCGGCATTCTGCGCACGATGAGCGAAGCCAATTGCTTCGTTACGCTCGGCACCGCGCGCGGCGATGTCGCGGCGGGCGAGCTGGTCGACGTCATTGCGTTCGACGGGCTGGTTTGACCGATTCGGCGCGCAGGCCCCAGGATTCCCCCAACAGCGAAGCAACCAAACAGCAATCGACAGCCGGTGTTGGCGCTTCGACAACGCCGGCAACACACACAAAGCCCACGTCAATGACAACCACAACGACAACAAGAAAGCAGATCACGTACATCAGCCCCGGCCAAACGGCCAAGGCGCTGGTGCTGGTCTACCTTACGTTCAGTATTCCGCTGGTGTTGCTCGCGTTCCTGGCGGCATTCTTCCGTTACGGCGAACTGCCGGGCCTCGCGTTCATCTCGGCACTGGTGCTGAACGCCATCGTCGGCTTCGTGCTGCTCTGGATCGCGTGCCACGCGTACAACTGGGTGGCGGAGCGCTTCGGTGGTATCGAGGTCGCGTTGAGCGACGCGCCCGACGACGAGTATTGACCCATCGATCGGCGGCATCAGGTATCCGGCGTCCAGCGGAAGGCGCGCGCCCCGATCGCCGCCGCCCGCGTTCCGACGCTTCAACACCCTTCTTGCCCCCCATGTCCCTGATCCTGCGTACTGCAACGGCCGACGACGTCGGCGCCATCCATGGCCTGATGCGAGAGCTGGCCGTCTTTGAAAACCTGCTGGACATCTTCGAATCGACGCCGCAAAGCGTGCACGATGCCCTGTTCGGCAATGCACCTGCGGCCGAATGCCTGGTCGCGACGTGGGACGGCAATGTGGTCGGCTACGCGCTGTACTTCCACAACTTCTCGACGTTCCTCGGACGCCGGGGACTCTATCTGGAAGACGTCTACGTGCAGCCGACGATGCGCGGCAAGGGGGTGGGACAAGCGCTGTTGCGCGAGCTGGCGCGTATCGCCATCCAACGCGACTGCGCTCGTTTCGAGTGGACGGTGCTCGACTGGAATCAGCCGGCCATCGACTTCTATGCGTCGCAGGGCGCGACGGTGCTGCCCGAATGGCGTGTGGTCCGCATGACGGGCGACGCGCTCGAAAACTTCGCCAACGGCGGCGGTACGCAAACGTCCTGAGGCATCGCCCGACGCCTCAAGACACATCCCGACGACCTGAGAACGCGCTGCCGGGAGATGCCCCAGGGCACTTCCCGACAGCCTGAACGCACTGCCGTTCAGGCCTCGTCGTCGGGGTCCATCTCCACGCCAAGCAATTCGACGGCCTGCTCGCCGGGCAGCGCTTCCACGGCCTTGAGCTGACGCGCCATCGCCCGCGTGCGCACTTCGGCCTTGTCGATGGAGCGGGTCACCGTTTCCAGTTGCGACTTGGTCTTGGCCAGCACATCGCCGAACTTGGTGAACTCGGTCTTCACTGCGCCCAACACCTGCCAGACCTCGCTGGAACGACGTTCAATCGCCAGCGTGCGGAAGCCCATTTGCAGGCTATTGAGCAGTGCGGTCAGCGTCGTCGGCCCCGCCACCGTCACGCGATACTCGCGTTGCAGCAGATCCGAGAGCCCCGGACGCCGTAGCACCTCGGCATACAGCCCCTCGGTCGGCAGGAACAACAGCGCGAAGTCGGTCGTGTGTGGCGGCGCAAGATACTTGTCGGCGATGGTCTTCGCTTCCAGACGGATACGCGTTTCCAGCGCCTTCGAAGCCTCTTCCACGGCGACGGGGTCGGCGCGTTCCTGCGCGTCGAGCAACCGCTCGTAGTCCTCACGCGGGAACTTGGCGTCGATGGGCAGCCAGACCGGCGTGCTGCTGTCGCCGTTCTGCCCCGGCAAGGCAATCGCGAATTCCACGCGCTCGGCGCTCCCCGGACGCGTCGCCACGTTCTTGGCGAACTGGTCGGGCGTGAGCAATTGCTCGAGCAGCGCCTGCAGCTGCACTTCGCCCCAGATGCCCCGCGTCTTGACGTTGGTCAGCACGCGCTTGAGATCACCGACGCCGGCTGCCAGCGTCTGCATCTCGCCCAGACCGCGGTGCACCTGCTCGAGACGGTCCGACACGAGCTTGAACGACTCACCGAGCCGTTGTTCGAGCGTGGCGTGGAGTTTCTCGTCGACGGTACGACGCATCTCTTCGAGCTTCGTGGCGTTGTTGACCTCGATGTCCTTGAGCTTCTGCTCGAGCGTGGCGCGCACTTCCGCCAGGCGGCGTTCGTTGCCCTCGGCGAGTTGCGTCAGCTGCTGGTGTTGCGCTTCGCCGAAGCGACGCAACGCGGATGCCTGCTCTTCGCGCATTTGCTGCCCGTTGAGCACGAGACTCTGGCGCACCGCCTCGATCTGCGCGGCATTCGATTCCGTGAGTTTTGCCAGTTGCTGTGCGAAACCGTCGATCTGGTTGTTCTGCACCGTGGCGACGCTCGTCATCTGCGCTGCCAGCGTCTGCTGGAACTGCGCCATTTGCGCGCTCTGCTCGCCGCGTCCGGCGCGCGCCGTTTCCGCAAACTCCTGACGCAGTCCGCGCTCGCTGCGATCGGCCGCCTGAAGCAGGTCATCGCGCACATTGGTCAGCGAATCGACGAGCGTTGCCCGCAGCGACGCATCGCCACCGCGTTGCCAGACCTTCATCGCAATCGCGATCATCACCAACAGATTCAGCGCCGCCAGCGCCACTAACACCATCTCGACCATCGTCGTTGCAACTCCCGTTGACGCTTGATGTCCTGCAAATGAAACCCGCCCGCAGGCTTACGCCTTGCGCGCTGCGGGATTGAGCAAGCACGGCGGCTTGCCGGCTGCCGCACCGAAGCCCAGTGCGGCGATCAGATTGTCGGCGGCCAGACTCGCCATGCCGCGACGCGTTGCTGCCGAGGCACTCGCGATATGCGGCGTCAGCACGACATTCGACACCTTCAGCAAATCGGGATGCACCTTCGGCTCGCCCTCGAAGACATCGAGCCCTGCCGCCGCAATCTGCCTGTCGGCCAACGCCGCCGCCAGTGCCGCGTCATCGACGATACCGCCTCGCGCGAGATTCACCAGCGTGGCCGTCGGCTTCATGGCGGCGAGTTCCGCCGCGCCAATCGTGTGATGCGTCGCGGCCGAATACGGCAGCACGAGAATGACGTGATCGGCCGTGCGCAGCAGCGTGTCCTTGTCGACGTAGCTCGCCTTGCACGCAGCTTCCGTGTCGGCGTCGAGCCGCGAACGATTGTGATACACCACCCGCATGTTGAAACCCATCGCGCGACGCGCAATCGCCTGCCCGATGCGCCCCATGCCGATGATGCCCAGCGTGCTGCCATGAATGTCAGCGCCAAGGAACATGTCGTAGGCCCACTTGTCCCAGTGCCCTTCGCGCAGCCAGCGCTCGGACTCGGTCACACGTCGCGCCGTCGACATCAACAAGGCCCAGCCGAAGTCGGCCGTTGTCTCATTGAGCACGTCGGGCGTGTTCGTGGCCATCACGCCAGCGGCGGTCATCGCCTCGATGTCGAAGTTGTTATAACCCACGGCCATGTTCGCCACCACGCGCAGATCCGGCGCGCCTTCGAGCACCGACGCATCGATGCGCTCGCTCGCCGTCGTGATCGCGCCGACCTTGTCTGCCAGACGTGCGCGCAATTCGTCGCTCGAGTACACCGTGTCGGCGTCGTTGCGCTCAACGTCGAAATACTGCGCCAGACGCTCGATCACGTCGGGGAAAATGGCTCGGGCTACCAGGATCTTCGGTTTCACCAGTTGTCTCGCAGAGATTGGCCGCGTGGCAATGTCGCGGCTCAGAAGAATATCAGGGTCATCAGGACGAATAACGGCGTCAGAATCGCGCCCGACCACAGCATATAGCCAAAGAAGCTCGGCATGCGAATCCCGCGTTGCTCGGCGATGGCTTTCACCATGAAGTTCGGTGCGTTTCCGATGTAGGTGTTGGCACCCATGAACACCGCGCCCGCCGAAATCGCGGCAAGCGTGCCCGCACCGGTCGTCATCAGCGTGGACGCGTCGCCCCCCGCGGTATTGAAGAACACGAGATAGGTCGGGGCGTTGTCGAGGAACGACGACAGCAGACCGGTTGCCCAGAAATACATGGCGTTGTCCGGCGCGCCGTTCGCGCCGGTCACCAGACGGATCACCCAGCCGAGTGCCCCGGCTTCCCCGGCACGCAGAATCGCCACTACGGGAATGATCGTCAGGAAGATGCCGGCGAACAGCTTGGCCACTTCCTTCATCGGCTCCCAGTTGAAATCGTTACCCTCGCGCGCCGTGCGCGGCGTGATGATCAGGGAAATCAGCGTGATGACGATCAGTCCGGCGTCGCGCGCGAAGTTCTGCAACGAGACATGCGTGCCGAAGACGTCGAACTCAACCCCCGGTTTCCAGACGCCACTCATCAGCACCAGCCCGACGGCCGCCGCCAGCAGCACGAAGTTGCGCTTGCCTTCGAGTCGCAGCGGGGCAGCGTGTGGCGTCGGATCCAGTTCGTCGATTTCGCGCTCGCCCTTCTGGCGGAAGTAATACATGTCGATGAGGAGGAACAGTACCAGCAACACCGCGCAGATGAACAGTGTTTCCGGCCAGATGTGCGCGGTTGTCCAGAAGAAACTGATGCCCTGCAGGAAGCCCAGGAAGAGCGGCGGATCGCCCAGCGGCGTGAGCGAGCCGCCGGCATTGGCCACCAGGAAGATGAAGAACACGACCACATGCACGTTGTGCTTGCGGTTGTCGTTCGCCCGGATCAGCGGACGAATCAACAGCATTGCCGCGCCTGTCGTTCCCATGATGCTGGCCAGCACGGTGCCCAAGGCGAGCAAGCCCGTGTTGAGCCACGGCCCGCCACGCAGGTTACCGCGCACGCAAATGCCGCCAGCGGTGGTGAAGAGCGCCGTGAGCAGCACGACGAACGGGATGTACTCGGCAACAAGCGCATGCACCGCGCCGTACCATGCCGCGCCGATCCCGAAGACGAGTGCGAACGGCAGCAGAAACGCAGCGCCCCAGAACGCCGTGATTTTGCCGAAATGGTGATGCCAGAAAGCGGGCGCGAGCAGTGGTCCGAGTGCAATCGAAAGCAGCATTCCGGCAAACGGCACGCCCCACCACGCCACGAGCTGCGCGCCGTCCGGACCGGCGGCAAATGCCGCAGGGCTCATCAGCGCCAGCCCGGCCACGAGCGCTGCCCCGAAAATCCCCTTATGCATTGTGTCTGGTTCCTGTTCATTAATGGTCGACAGCATACGAGTCGCCTCCGGCACCGAAGTGCCCGACACGCCACCAGCTTGGGAAATATCCCCCAATCAGTCGGCGCGGACGACTTCAGCGCAGCAATCGAATCTGTCTCGTGGCGTTGTGCGACACACCGCTACCGTCCGCGACACGCGTGCGAGCTGGTGAAGCGATCGGGGGACGTCCGGCACCGTCATTGCGGCGCGACGGTTTCAGCACGCCAGGGCGTTGGCGCCTCTGACGGCCTTACCCTTGGCGGCTCGCTCGGGTACCCGGAACGACCGGCGCGACTCAGGCGCCGTCGACGATGATGAGATGAACGCGGTAGGGGCCGTGCGCGCCCAGCACCAGCGTCTGTTCGATATCGGCAGTCCGCGAGGGTCCGGCAATGAAGTTGGTCGCACGCGAGAGCTGACCGCGTTCGCTGCGCATCAGCGCGAAGCCGTCTTCGTGCCCTGCCACAATGCGCGACGCCGGCACGATGGCAATGTGCGTTTCCGGCAGCAGTGTGGCCGACGCAAACGTCTCCGGGCCGGACATCATCATCAGCGCACCGGTCTCCGCAATGGCGCAGAAGCAGCCGGTGATACCGACCATATCGTCGCCATGCGGCTTGCGGAATTCGACCTGGCATCCCGCACCCACCCAGTCAAGCTCGCGCAACGTCGGCCATGCGACCGCCTGCGTCGAGAGGCCATTGGCTTGCAGATAAGTCGCGGCGGCGGCCGGGACATCCTGCATGCCCGGCACGCGGGCGATGGTGGTCGAAAGCGCCTCGGCCTTGCCGATGAAGGTCGCGATCAGATCTGCCGACATGGCCGGGCGCGGTCCTTGCGGATGCCGCGCGAGATAGTCCTCGGCCGCCGCCTGCTCGTTCGCGCGGGCGACATCGGGACGATGCTGGGCGTTGCGAATTCGGGCAAAGATGCGGTTGCGGGCGTCGGAGGTATCCATGGTCTGTCCTGTGAGGCGCACGCGCCGGTCTGCAGCCGTCGTCGTCGCCGATCGTCTCGTGAATCTCGAAGCCGCCGAAGCAAGTCCGGCGGGCGATGCGCAATTATAGCGGTTGCCCCCGGCCGCGCGACGGGCGTTCGCGCACTATCGGAATGGTCTGTGCCGCGAGTCGGATCACGTCCGGGATCACATCCGGAATCACATCCGGATCACCTCCGGATCACGTCCACAGCGCCAGCCGTCACGCGCCGGCGGCAGGTTCGGGCGCGATCTCGAATACCTGGCGCAAATACGCCAGGTAGGCGTCGTCGTCGCACATGTTCTTGCCCGGCGAATCGGAGAGCTTTGCCACCGGTTGCCCGTTGCAGCGGACCATCTTGATGACGATCTGCAACGGCTGATAGCCGAGATCGTTCGTGAGGTTCGTGCCCACGCCGAATGCCAGCTTGCAGCGGTCCCGGAAACGCTCGAACAACTGGAGGACCTTCGGAATATCGAGGCCGTCCGAGAAGATCATGGTCTTGGTATGCGCATCGACGCGATTCTGCGCGTAGTGTTCCAGCAACCGCTCGCCCCAAGCGAACGGATCACCGGAATCGTGACGCGCGCCGTCGAAGAGCTTGCAGAAGTACATGTCGAAGTCGCGCAGGAAGGCCGACATGCCGTACACGTCGGACAGGGCGATGCCCAGGTCGCCGCGATACTCCTTCGCCCAGGTCTCGAAGCCGAAGATCTGCGAATCGCGCAAACGCGGACCCAGCGCCTGACAGGCCTGCAGATATTCGTGGGCCATCGTGCCGAGCGGCGTGAGACCGTGCTTGAGCGCGTAATACACGTTGCTCGTGCCCGCGAATTGCTCGCCAAGCTCGTCGCGCAGCGTGAGAATCACTTCCTCGTGCCACTCCTTCGAGAAGCGACGGCGCGTGCCGTAGTCGGCAATCTTGCATTCGCGATAATCCTCGCGACCCGCGAGCATGCAAATCTTGTCCTTGAGTCGCTGACGTCCTTCCTGATACGCCGGCGCCCGCTGCGTGTTGCGGAAATACACTTCATTCACGATGGCGAGCACCGGGATCTCGAAGAGGATCGTATGCAGCCACGGCCCCTGGATCGTGATGTCGATTTCACCGTTGCCCTTCGGCGAGGGTTGCACGGTGATGTACTTCTCGTTCAGATGGAACAGGTCGAGGAAGTCGACGAAGTCGCTCTTGATGAAGCGCATGCCGGCCAGATAGCGCAGCTCCGACTCGGTGAAGCGCAACCCGCACAGCAAGCGAATCTCGTCGCGAATCTCGTCGACGTAGGGCGTGAGGTCGACGCCTTCAGTGCGGCACTTGAAGCGATATTCGACCTGCGCGGCGGGAAAGTGATGCAGGACAACCTGCATCATCGTGAACTTGTAGAGATCGGTATCGAGCAGCGACGTGATGATCATGACGACGGGCACCGGACGGTGCAGGCACGTGAGGGCGGCGCACGCATCCGACCAGTCGACCGGCTGCGTGCAGGAACATCGAATATCGTACCGCAAAGCGGCGTGACGTCGTTGTTACGCATGTTGCCGAGGGGGAGATCCCGTATCGCGGGCAGCCAGCACCCGTCTGCCTTTCGGCTCTCGCACCTGCGGCGGCGGGCTGCGTTACAATACGCGTTTTAACGGCCACTCGAAGCCGTTTCGCGCCCTACTCTGGAGTTGGCATGACGCACGTTGTCACCGAAAACTGCATCAAATGTAAATACACCGACTGTGTGGACGTTTGCCCCGTGGATTGTTTCCGCGAAGGCCCGAACTTTCTGTCCATCGATCCGGACGAGTGCATCGACTGCGCCGTCTGCGTGGCCGAGTGCCCGGTGAATGCCATTTATGCCGAAGAGGACGTGCCGGGCGATCAGCAGGCCTTCATCGCGCTGAACGCGGAACTCTCGCCGAACTGGCCGAGCATCACGAAGACGAAACCGTCGTTGCCCGATGCCGATCAGTGGAAGGACGTTACCGAAAAGCTCCACCTGCTCGAGCGCTAAGCGAGAAGCGGCGGAATTGGCGCAAGTCACGCGTCTGGCGTAGAAAAAATGCGCGCAGAGTGTTGACAGTGTGCGAAAACCGCCACTATAATCGCTTTCTCTTTTGATCCCCGATAGCTCAGTTGGTAGAGCGCCGGACTGTTAATCCGTAGGTCCCTGGTTCGAGCCCAGGTCGGGGAGCCAAGAATACCGAAGCGATGGCCTCGCTCAAGCGAGGCCTTTGTTTTAGTCGATGCACCGTGACAGCGATGCATGACACACGAGTTTGATCCTCGATAGCTCAGTCGGTAGAGCGCCGGACTGTTAATCCGTAGGTCCCTGGTTCGAGCCCAGGTCGAGGAGCCAAAACACAGAAAGGCCCGTCTTTGACGGGCCTTTTTTGTTTTCCGTTTTCCGTTTCCCGCTTTCCGCTACGCCCGCTTGCCGCGCCCGCGTCCATCGCATCGAGCGCATCAAACAAAAAGCGGGGCGCCGTCTCCGGCGCCCCGCTCTGTCACATCTCGACAATCACAGCTGACTCAGACTCACTCGCTGGCCGGCGCACCGATCACGACCGACGACGGGCTGGCTGCGACCTGCGTGTCGTTGTTCACGCTTTCGATCCAGCGGCGACGCATCGGCGCCAGCAGGAACTTCGCCGCCACTGCCGCCGTGATGCTGATCACGGCCGCTGCGATGAACACACGATCCCAGTGACCACCGACGGCCAGCACCGAAGCCAGCGGCACCAGCAATGCGGCCGTGCCCTTGGCGGTGTACAGCGTGCCCGCGTTCGATGCGGCGTTCTTGCTGCCGAACGTGTCTGCGCACAGCGCCGGGAAGATCGAGAAGATTTCACCCCAGCACAGGAACGTCATGGCCGCGAAGAACACGAACATGTACGGGTTCTGACCGAAGTGCATCAGGCCGAGCATCGCCACCCCTTCGCCGAGGAAGATGATGAACATGGCGTTCTCACGACCGATCTTGTCCGAGACGAAGCCGCACAGCGGACGCGTGAAGCCATTGCACAGGTTGTCGATCGACAGCGTCATCGTCAGCAACGGCAGCGTGGCACCGAACAGCGTCATCGGCATCGACGCAATACCGTAGTCCTTCGCGATCGGACCGATCTGCGCCGTCGCCATCAGACCACCCGCGGCCACGGCAACGAAGCACACGTAGATCACCCAGAACACCGGCGTGCGGATCATCTGACCCGAGGTGTAATCCACCTTCGTCGCCAGGTTGCGGCGCGACACGGTCACCCCCTTCGGTGCACGCGGCTTGACCAGCAACAGCGCGAGGATGAAGATCGCCACGCCCTGCACGATGCCGAAGTTGAAGAATGCGGCTTCGTAGCCCGACTCACGAATCATGTTCGCAATCGGAATCACCGTGATGGCCGCACCGGCGCCGAAACCGGCGGCCGTCAGACCGGCGGCGAGACCGCGCTTGTCCGGGAACCACTTCAGTGCGTTACCTACGCAGGTGCCGTACACGCAGCCTGCACCGATACCCGCGATGACTGCAGCCGTGTACAGCACGGTCAGCGTCTGGGCATACGAATACATGATCCACGAGAGGGCCACGCAAATGGCGCCGCCCGCCACCACTGGCCGAGGACCGAAGCGATCGACCAGCCAGCCCTCGATCGGCACGAGCCACGTTTCCACGACGATGAAGATCGAGAAAGCCACCTGAATGGAGGCGATGCCCCATTGGTGTTTGGCTTGCATCGGCTCGACGAACAACGTCCACGAATATTGCAAATTGGCCACAAGGCCCATACAGATGATGCCGATCACCAGTTGTGACCAGCGTCCTCCCAGAAAAGAGGTCTTCTCCTCCGGTTGTGCAGCTGCTTGCATGACTTGCCTCCTGTTCCTGTCAGACGATTGACGGCGGCCCGCGCGTCGCTGCGCAGTGCCCGGCGTCATCGCGCACCGTCGCGCGTCCCGACGTGGGGTGTCGCGCATACGGCACGCCTCCTGGCGTTACTTGCGGCTCATGCTTGGCCGCTTGATCGCGGAACGCTGCCTGGCGGCGCGCTCGCAGGGCTTGGGCCCCGGCTGACTGAATCTCGGAAGTGCCAAGGGACACTTCCGGCCCCCGCTTCGGCGCGGCGACGCAAGCTTTTTAGGACTCGCGCCGGCAAGTTGCCGGCTGCCGAAGGGTGACGATTGAAACCAGTTCGAGTGCGGATCCGGCCTGCGTGGTCGAAGGGTCATGTCATGCCGCTCGATCACATCGCAGACGAATCCACTCACTCAGGCGGGCGCGCCTCGCGGACGCGTGATCGCCGGATCGCCTGCCCGCAACTGGCGGCAGGGAGATGAGAAACACCACGACTCCCGGATGACTGCGTCCGAGGCCCGCGGCGGATACGACCGGGCAGTCAGTGCGAATACGGCGTCGCATGACAACTGCCCGAAGGAATAGGGTGGCTTGCCCAACTGTTGCCTCCGATGACTCGCATGTCGATTCGGCGCCCGCCTGGAAAACGCACAGGTCTCATCGGGCCGGATCCACACTTTGAATCTGATATACAAGATTCAATATATCGAATTAAGTATTTTTTATGGTTCCAAAATTAGTCGATGCCCGAATGACTGTCAACCCGAAAGCGCCCTGACCCGGGTGAAGCGGACGGTCGAACGCTGGCATGCCGACGCTTCGGAAGTGAGCGCCCGATAACCGGAAAATGTAGGGAATTCGCGCCGTTTCGCGGCATTGTGTCGTCGGAAGCGACGACACAATGCCCTGCCCGGCGCAATGGATCACCGGACAGGGTCAGGGAAAACGATGAGGTTTTTGACGGGTTGATGCGCCCTCTCGCGAGGGTACTGTCGATGGTAAAGATCGCCTGCGAGACATGGGCTCGCACGGGATCGCTCGGGGGCCCTTCGGGCGCGTCAGGGCGCAGCCCCCCTTTCACCGCCCACTGCCCACTGCCCACTGCAGCCATCAGGCCGGTTCGGCGTCACCGGAGTTGCTGCGAATGAACGCCAGATGCTCGCGCAGCGTACGTTGGGCGTTGGCGGCGTCATGCGACGCCACCGCATTGAAGATCCGGCGATGTTGGCGGATCAGCTCTTCCAGATCGGCGCCGTGACCGACGATCGCACGATAGTTGTCGACCACCGAGCCGCGCAGCAACTCGAAGATGGCATGCATCAGGTGGACCAGCACGAGGTTATGCGTCGCTTCGGCGAGCGCCAGATGGAAGTGGGCGTCGAGCTCGGGCACGCGGGTAAGCAGAGCGCCCTCGCCATCCCGACCGTCGCGTCCGACGGCGAAGGCCTGCTCGAGCGCGTCCAACGCCTGCGCCAGCCGGGCGAGGTCCTCGGGCGTCGCGCGTTCGGCCGCGAGCTCCACGGCCTTGGCTTCGAGCACCTCGCGCATCTCGAGCACATCGTCGACCGTCTTGCTGTGGCGCGACATCAGTTGCGACAACGGCTCCGCGAGCAGCGGCTGGCTGGCATTTGCCACCAGATAGCCACCACCGGCACGTCCGACGATCAGGCCTCGCGACTCCAGCCGCAGCAGGGCTTCGCGCAGCGACGGGCGCGACACTCCCATCTGTTGCGCCAGATCGCGCTCGGACGGCAGCGCCGAACCAGGCGCGAGGCGCCCCTCGACGACCATCGTCTCCAATTGCTCGTAGACCATGTCGGACAGACGCAGACGCGGCGGCGGCGTGACCGGCGCAAAACTCGCGACAGGCCCTGACGCGTCGCTGGCGGGAAGAGATGACATAGGCAGAGAAGACTCGTTGGACGGCATGTCGGCTTCGACTCTCGTCAGAAAAATCACAGACGCCACGATACAGGATGCGGCCTCGCTGAGGGCCACGGCCGGGGCGCAACCCGGGGACGACTAGAGGTTTGCGCTCAAACCAAGGGTTAACCCGCTAGTCGAAATCGGATCATTCCCTTTACGATGGCGTCACTCGATTGGTGGTCGACCAGTCTACCAGTAGACCATCGATCCGATCACGCACATTACACGTCAACGATTGTCCGGGAGCAAGCCTGATGGCATTGAATGCGCCGCCCCCCATGCCGTCGCCGGGTCTGTCACAGCCCCTGCCGTTGGCCCAGCCGCCACAGATGCCGCTGGCCGACGAACCCGTCTTCGAATCGCTCGATGCCGGCACGCGCGCCGCACGCCTCGCGGCGCTGCGCGCGGCCGTGCCCGACGCACAATGGCTGACCGATCGCGAACAGATCACGCCGTATGAGTGCGACGGGCTGGCGGCCTACCGCAAACTGCCGCTGGCCGTAGTACTGCCCGCCGACGAGGATCAGGTAAGCCGCATTCTGCGTGCCTGCCGCGCGCACCAAGTGCCGGTCGTCCCGCGCGGTGCCGGCACGGGGCTATCCGGTGGCGCCATGCCGATCACCGACGGCATCGTGCTCTCGCTGGCAAAGTTCAAGCGCATTCTCAACGTCGACGCCTACGCGCGCACGGCGACCGTGCAGCCAGGCGTGCGCAATCTCGCCGTTTCCGAAGCGGCGGCGCCGTTCGGCCTCTACTACGCGCCCGATCCATCGTCGCAAATCGCCTGCACCATCGGGGGCAACGTCTCGGAGAACTCCGGCGGCGTGCACTGCCTGAAGTACGGACTGACGGTCCATAACGTCTTGCGCGTGCGCGCGGTCACGATGGACGGCGACGTCGTCGAGTTCGGTTCACACGCGCTCGACGCCCCGGGCCTCGACCTGCTGTCCGTCTTCATCGGCAGCGAGGGGATGTTCTGTGTCGTCACGGAAGTCACCGTCAAACTCGTGCCGAAGCCGCAGGTGCAGCAGGTCATCATGGCGAGCTTCGACGACGTGGAAGCCGGCGGCAACGCCGTTGCGGCGATCATCGCGGCGGGCATCATCCCGGCCGGACTGGAGATGATGGACAAACCCGCGACGCAGGCTGTCGAGGAATTCGTGCACGCCGGTTACGACCTCGAGGCTGCCGCCATCCTGCTGTGCGAATCGGACGGCACGCCCGAGGAAGTCGCCGAAGAAATCGCACGCGTCTCGGCCGTGCTGCGCGCCTCGGGCGCCACGCGCATCCAGGTGTCCACTTCCGAAGCCGAGCGCCTGCGTTTCTGGTCGGGACGCAAGAACGCGTTCCCTGCCGCCGGGCGCATCTCGCCGGACTACTACTGCATGGACGGCACCATTCCGCGCCGGACCATCGGCACGCTGCTCAAGCGCATCGAAGCGATGGAAGTGCAATACGGTCTGCGCTGCATCAACGTCTTCCACGCGGGCGACGGCAACATGCACCCGCTGATCCTCTTCAACGGCAACGATCTCGACGAATGGCACCGCGCCGAAGCGTTCGGCAGCGACATTCTCGAAGCTTGCGTGGAACTGGGCGGCACGGTGACGGGCGAGCACGGCGTGGGCATCGAGAAGATCAACTCCATGTGCGTGCAATTCTCGCCCGAGGAACGCGACGCCTTCTTCGGCGTCAAGCGCGCCTTCGATCCGGCCGGTCTGCTCAACGCGGACAAGGCCATCCCGACGCGCGCACGCTGCGCCGAGTACGGCAAGCTGCACGTGCGCGGCGGTCTGTTGCCCCATCCCGATTTGCCGAGGTTCTGATGTCGCAAGCCCCCCACGACATGCACGACGCGCAAGCGGCGGCGCAAGCGCTGGCCACCATTCGCGAGCGCGTGCTCGCCGCCACCGCCAGCGGCACGCCGCTCGACGTTCACGGCGGCAATACCAAGCGCTGGTACGGTCAGGCCCCGGCCGGCGAGCCGCTCGACATGCGCGCTTATCGCGGCATCGTGTCCTACGATCCGGCCGAACTCGTGATTACCGCACGCGCGGGCACTCCGCTCACCGAGATCGAAGCGGCGCTTGCCGAGCGCGGTCAGGTGCTGCCGTTCGAGCCGCCGCACTTCGGCCCCGATGCCACGCTCGGCGGCTGCATCGCCGCCGGTCTGGCCGGCCCTCGCCGCCCGCATGTCGGCGCACCGCGCGACTTCGTGCTCGGCGCCGTGGTGATGAACGGTCAGGGGCAGGTGCTGCACTTCGGCGGACAGGTGATGAAGAACGTCGCCGGTTACGACGTCTCGCGCGTCCTCGCGGGATCGCTTGGCACGCTCGGGCTGCTGCTTGAGCTCTCGATCAAGGTACTGCCGTGCGCCGTCGCCGAGGCCACGCTTCGCTTCCCCATGTCGCAGGCCCAGGCCATCGAACAACTCAATCGATGGGGCGGACAGCCGCTGCCGCTCATGGGCTCGGCATGGCATGACGGCGTGCTGCACGTGCGTCTCGGCGGTGCGGCTGCCGCCATCGACGCGGCACGCAAGACAATGGGCGGCGACCTCGTCGACGCCATCGAAGCGCATGCCTTCTGGCAGGCATTGCGCGAGCAGACGCACCCGTTTTTCGCCGCCGCACCGGTCGTCGGCGACGGCCAGCCGCTGTGGCGTCTGTCGGTGCCGCCGACCACGCCGCCGCTCTCGCACGGCGACGATCACCTGATCGAATGGGGCGGCGCGCAACGCTGGTGGATCACGCCGCGCAGCACCGCCGAAGTGCGCGCGATTGCCGCAGCGGTGGGCGGTCATGCTACGCTGTTTCGCCACGGCGATAAGTCGGCCGGGGTTTTCACCCCGCAACCGGCCGCGCTGCACGCTATCGGCGAGCGACTGCAGCACGCTTTCGACCCGAGCCGCATCTTCAACCGCCATCGGCTGTACTGCTAAAAAAGACGATGCAAACGAACCTCGCAGAATTCCTCCGTCATACCCCGGACGGCGACGAAGCCGAAGCCATTCTCCGCAAATGCGTGCATTGCGGATTCTGTACCGCGACGTGTCCGACGTACCAGTTGCTGGGCGACGAACTCGACGGCCCGCGCGGGCGCATCTATCTCATCAAGCAGATGGTCGAAGGCCAGAGCGTGACGCGCGAAACGCAGCGTCACCTCGATCGTTGCCTGACATGCCGCAGCTGTGAGACGACATGCCCCTCGGGCGTGCAGTACGGCCGTCTCGCCGAGATCGGCCGCCGTCACGTCGACGCCAAGGTCGGACGCCCCGCAGGCGAACGCGCCCTGCGCTGGACACTCGCCCACGTGCTGCCCAATCGCACGCTGTTCTCGCCGGCGCTGCGCCTGGGGCAGCAATTCCGCACGCTGCTCCCGCGCGCGCTGCGCGAGAAGGTGCCGCACCGTCAGCGCTCCGGTAGCTGGCCGCAGGGCAAGCACGCACGCCGCATGCTGATGCTCGAAGGCTGCGTGCAACCGGCCATGCTGCCCAACGTCAACAAGGCCACCGCACGGGTGATGGACGCGCTCGGCATCGAGATGGTCCGCCCGGCCGCCGCCGGTTGCTGCGGGGCCATCCGTTTGCACCTGAACTATCACGACGACGGACTCGACGACGCGCGTCGCAATATCGACGCGTGGTGGCCCGAGATCGAAGCGGGGACCGAGGCGATCGTGATCAACGCGTCCGGCTGCGGCGCGACGGTGAAGGAGTACGGTCACTTGCTGCGTCACGATCCGCAGTACGCCGGTAAGGCGCAACGCGTGTCCGAACTCGCGCGCGACCTGTCGGAAGTGATGCTCGATAACCTCGAAGCCCTTCAGCGCCGCGTGCCGAATCGCAAGACGGGGAAGATCGCCTACCACCCGCCATGCACGCTGCAACACGGCCAGCAACTCAAGGGCGTGGTGGAGAAGGTGCTCGCAGGCGTTGGCGTGAACGTGATGCTGCCGCAGGACAGCCATATCTGCTGCGGTTCGGCGGGCACATATTCAGTGACGCAACCGGAACTCTCGCATCAGTTGCGCGACGCCAAGTGGAAGTCGCTCGACGCGCTGGCGCCAGAGCTGGTCGTCTCGGCAAACGTCGGCTGTATCTGCCATTTGCAGGCCACGGCCAAGGGCGAGCACGCCCGTGACCACGCGCCGGTCCAGCACTGGATCGAGCTGATCGACCGCATGATTGCCACGGCGTAGGCGGCCGTCGACCTGTCAATCGGTCGACGAGGGACAAAAGCGGATGCCCCGGTGGCATCCGCTTTTGCTTTCCACAGGATTATCCCCACTGAAGGGACAATCAATCCCCGGTAAGCCCGTTTATCAGAACGATGGCACTCCCTAGAATCGGTGTTGAGTCAGCGCGTTTGCGGACCGCTGTGCCGACCTTCCCCGATTCCCTCACCGGAGCCTGTCATGATCGATACCAAAACCGCCCCGTACGCCGCGCTACTGCTGCGCGTCTCGCTGGGCATTCTCTTTCTCGCCCACTTGTCGCTCAAAGTGTTCGTGTTCACGATTCCCGGCTTCGTCGGCTTCATGGGCTCGCTTGGCCTGCCGCCGGTCGTGGCCTATGTCACGATGGCGGTGGAACTCGTCGGCGGCCTGATGCTGATCACCGGTTTTTACGCACGTTGGGCTGCGCTTCCGCTGGCCGCGCTGATGCTCGGCACCATCGTTTCGGTGCACGGCCACAACGGCTGGATGTTCGCCAACAAGGGCGGCGGCTGGGAATTTCCGGCGTTCTGGCTCGTGGCGCTGCTCGTCGTCGCGCTGCTGGGCGACGGCGCGTTTGCCCTGCGCCGCGCCCGAACGGCCTGAGGTATTGAGCACGTAAGCGCGTGACAGGAACGGCCTGGCCGTTTCCGTCGCGGCGAGCGTGCATCGGTTGTCCATTGTCGAGATTGCTGTCACTGCCGGAGTCATTGCCATGTCTGCCCTACCCACCCTCTTCGTCTCCCACGGCTCGCCGCTGCTCGCGGTGGAACCGGGCCGCACCGGTCCGTTGCTGACGGCGCTGGGGCGTGCGGTGCCGCGTCCGAAGGAGATTCTCGTGATCTCCCCGCACTGGTCGACGCCCACGCCGCGCACCGGCAGTCTGGCGCAGCAGCGCACGATTCACGACTTCGGCGGCTTTCCGCGCGAACTCTATTCGCTGGAATACCCGGCTCCCGGCGCGCCCGCGCTGGCCGAGCGCACCGTGCAATTGCTCAAGGACGCCGGCCTGACTGCCGCGACCGATGACCAGTGGGGACTCGATCACGGCGCTTGGGTGCCGCTGCGCTATCTGTATCCGGGGGCGGACGTGCCAGTCACGCAGTTGTCGCTGCAACGGCAAATGGGTCCCGAATTCCAATACCGGATCGGCCAATGCCTCGCGCCGCTCGCACAGGAAGGCGTACTCGTGATCGCGTCGGGCAGCTTCACGCACAACCTGCATGAAGTGTTCCGTGCCCCGGCCGAAGATCGCGCCGAGGCACCGTATCTGGCGGAATTCGTCGCCTGGTTCACCGAGCACATGGCGGCAATGGATCTGGACGCCCTGTTCGACTACCGCGCCCGCGCCCCGCACGCCGTGCGCGCCCATCCGACCGACGAGCATCTGTTGCCGCTCTACGTCGCGATGGGGGCGGCCGACAACGCGGCGCATCAGACGCACTTCGACACCGGCTCGACCTACGGCGCGCTGCGCATGGACGCGTTCGCATTCGGCAGCGCCGCCCCGTCGCTCGCCGAGGTGAGCGCGCTGGCACAATAACGGCATCGACACCGATGGCGGGGTAACGGAACGCGCATTGCGCCATCCGCCCCCATCGGCCCGACAACGCCCCGACAACACATATCTCAGGAGCCCGGCCGGGCATGAACAAACTTCGCGAGATCGAGTGCTTCATCGCTGTGGTCGAGTCCGGCAGCTTCGTGAAGGCAGCGGCTGCGCTCGGCATCTCGAAGACGGCCATCTCGCGCTACGTAGCCGACCTCGAGGCGCGACTGGGCACCCGGCTGCTTCAACGCACCACGCGACGCCTGTCGCTCACCGAGCCCGGCCAACGGTACGTGGAACGATGCCGTCAGATCCTCACGGAACTCGACGAAGCCGATGCCATGGCCGGCGAGCAGGACGGACAACCTGCCGGGCCGCTGCGCATCAACGCCCCTCACACGTTCGGCGTGCTTCATCTCGCGCCGCTATGGCCGACGTTTCTGGCAAAACACCCGCAGGTCTCGCTCGATATCACGCTGAGCGACCGTCTCGTCGATATCGTCGACGAGGGCTACGATCTGGCGATCCGGATCACGCGCCTGCCCGATTCATCGCTCGTACACCGCCGTCTGGCGGGCACGCGGATGGTACTGTGCGCCGCCCCCGACTATCTCGCGCGGCATGGCATGCCGAAGCATCCGAGCGAGCTGGCGCATCACGAGACGGTGGGCTACAGCTATTTCTCACATCGACGCGAATGGCGCTTCGACGGCCCCGACGGCCCCGTCTCCGTACGCACGCATGCCCGGCTGATTGCCGATAACGGCGACACGTGCCTGGCGGCCGCGGTGGCGGGCGCGGGCATCATCCTGCAACCGGCCTTTCTCGTGCAGGACGCCCTGCGCGACGGACAGCTGGTCGAATTCCTGCCCGAATACACGCAGGGGGAGACAGGAATCTACGTGGTCTATCCCACGCGCAAATACCTGAGCGCCAAGGTTCGCGTGCTCATCGATTTTCTCGTCGAGGCATTCGCAATGCCCGGCTGGCGGGCGGTCGACGCACGTTGATGCCCCTTCGCGTTACCGCAAACTTGCCTGCATCCGCCGCGAAAGCCCCCTGAATCACCCGCAAGTGACCGGCAAAACACAGGAACTCCGCGACAAATTATGACGCGGGGCAAATGTCCCTTATACTGACGGGCCTGTTGTCCCATTTCAGATATTTTGGAAAACTTCTTACTGATCGTCGCTGCGATCCTGCTCGTGTTGCTCAACGGCTTTTTCGTGGCGGCGGAATTCGGCCTCGTCAAACTGCGCCAGACGCGCGTTCATGTCATAGCCCGCCAACGCGGTTGGCGCGGCCGTATCCTGGCCAAGGTCCACGGCCAACTCGATACCTACCTCTCGGCCTGCCAGCTCGGCATCACCCTCGCCTCACTCGGTCTGGGCTGGATCGGTGAACCGGCGTTCGCACGCATTCTCACGCCGCTGTTCGCTGCGCTGGGCGTGAATTCGGCGGAACTGATCCACGCGCTCGCCTTCTTCATCGCGTTTTTCACGATCTCGTATCTGCACATCGTCGTGGGCGAACTCGCGCCGAAGTCGATGGCGCTGCGCATGCCGGAAGCCATTTCGATCTGGACGGCCGCGCCGCTCTACGGCTTCTACTGGCTGATGTTCCCCGCCATCTGGGTGCTCAACCACAGCGCGAACCGCCTGCTGCGCTGGACCGGGCTCGACCCGTCGCATGGCACCGACGCCCATTACTCGGCCGACGAAATCAAGTTGATCGTGCGTCGCGGCTCGACGAGCGAGAAGCTCTCGCGCGACGACTGGAATGTCGTGGCCTACGCCATCGACTTCAGCGACCTGACCGTGTCGGACCTGATGCGTCCGATGAGCGAAGTCGCCGCATTCCGACGCGATGCCACGTTCGCCGAGAACATGGACACGGCCTATCGCCACCGCTATAGCCGCTATCCGTTCTTCGATCACGACGGCGAAACCGTGCTCGGCGTGGTCCACCTGAAGGATCTGTTTCTGGCCGAACACCACGGCCAGTCCATCGAAGACCTCGGCAGCATGGCGCGTCCGGTCGAGCGCGTGAAGCCCGACATGCCCGCGCGCGAGCTGTTCAGCCGCTTCCGGCGGGGCGCGCCGCACTTCGCTATCGTCGGATGGCCCGATCAGAAGCCGATCGGCTTCCTCACGCTGGACAACCTGCTCTCGGCGCTGGTCGGCAAGATCCGCGACGAATTCCGTCAGACGGAAGACGACTGGACGCGCATGGAAGACGGCACGCTCATCGGCCGTGGCAGCTTGCCGATCCTCACGCTCGAACGCGCGCTGGGCCTCGAGATTCCGAGCGAGCACGCGGAATCGGTGGGCGGCCTCATCATGAACGCGCTCGGCTATCTGCCGCGCGAAGGCCAGAAGGTCGACTTCGACGGCTTCTCGGTCGTCGTCAAGAAGATGCAGGGTCCGCGTATCGTACTGGTGCGCATCTACCCGGACGGCATCCGTGAAGCCCGGGGCGACGCGCCGCAAGCGCACAATGTGGCGGTGCAACAACGCGAGGATTAATCCCGGATTGCTCCCCGGAAGGTCCGTTGCCAGAATAGGCTCAACGTGTCGTCCGTCCGCAGAGGCGGCGACGCGAGGGCCGTGCGGGGTTCTGGCAACACTGGCGACGTCGATCGCGCCAGGGGAGCGATACGGTGGAAGACACGGGGAAGCTGTCTCTCGACGCGCTGATCAGCGCCTGTTACGACGGCGTGCTCGACGAAGCACGCTGGGATCAGGCATTGCGCGATTTCAACCGGCTTGCCGGTGGCATCGGTTTCCATTCGGTGACCTGGGACCGCATACGCCACTGCGCAACGCGCGAATCCAATTCTCTCGAAGTCTCCGACGATCTCATTCAGGAGTTCCTCGACAAGCTCGCCCCGACCGATCCGCGCGTGGCGCTCATGCTTCGCCAGCCGGTCGGCCATGCCATGCGCTGCCACCACCACCTGAGCGAACGGTACGTGGCCCGCAGCGAGCTGTATAACGACTTCCTCATTCCCAACGGCGTGCGCTACATGTACGGCCTCAATCTCGACGGCGCCGACGGCACCAGCGAGTTGCTGGCCATTCTGCGCGGCCCCGACCAGCCGCCGTTCGAAGACGCGGATAACGTCCCCCTGCTGGAAATCCTGACGAAGCACGTTGCGCGGGCCGCGCGCCTGCGGGCGGGCACGCGCCATCTGCAGGCGCAGGCGGCCATCGGCATGGCGGTGCTCGATCATCTGGAGATGTCGATCGTCATCACGGACGAAACGGGTCACGCGCACTATCTGAATGCGGCAGCGCATCAACGGCTCGCCGCGACTCGCAACGTGAGCATTCGCAGCGGCAAGCTCACGGCGCTGCTGCCGAGCGACGACCAGGCGCTGCGTCGCCTGATCGTCAATGCAACGGCCAGGATGCCGGTCGCGGGCAGTCATCGTCTGCATGGCGACAATCAACAGCACTGGGTCGTGACCGCCTTGCCGCTGAGCGAATCGCACGCGTGCGCCGCACCGTGGGAGCGTCCGATGGCCATGCTCACCATTGGCGAGCTAGATCGTCGCGTGACGATCGGGCCGTACACGCTCAAGGTGCTGTTCGGCTTGTCGCCCGCCGAGGCGCGGCTCGCGCAGGCGCTGGCCGAGGGCAGGGACCTCAACCAGTACGCGCTGGACGCGAACATCGCCATCAACACGGCGCGCACGCAGTTGCGGCACATTTTCGACAAGACGGGCTGCCGCAGGCAGGTGGATCTGCTGCGTTTGCTGCACGCCATCCCTGCGCTGCGCATCCACTCTCCCGGATAGTCGCCGTCGCGATGCCTGCGCAATCGATGGCAGCCATGCAAAAGGGCAACCCTCGGGTTGCCCTTTTTCCGTAGCGCGCCAACCGCGACTCAGCCGCGCACGAATGCCTTGCGATTGAGTTCGAGCTGCGTGATGAGCTTTTGCAAACGCGACTCCGCCGTGCGCGAGAGCGCGATGAAACGGCAGCCGATGTGATACTCGACATCCTTTGCGAGCGGTACGCTGCGCACCGCGCACACTTCGAGATCCACCTGCACGGTGCCGTAGTCACGCAGTTCGATTTCCGCGTGCATGAGCATCGAGCCCTTGGGAATGTCGATGGCGGCTTCCGCCTTCGTGCGCAGCCCCACCCCACCGAGCGAGAGATCGAACACCGACAGGCGCATCGGCGTGTCGTCCGGGAATTTCACGGTGCACTGATACGGATCGAGGATCGGCGTCTTCACGCGGAAGTTGTCGCGCCGCTGCAAGCGCACGAGCGTTTCCGGGTACGTCGAATAGAACGCGGGATAGCCTTCGAACTCGCGCTCCTCCACGTCGCCGATCGGGAAATGCACCTGGATGCCTTCGGGCACGCCAACGAACAGGGCGCGCTTGTTGGCGAGCAGTGCGCGGTTCTCCGTCTCCACACCGCCCCAATCGAAGTAGAAGCCGCGCGCTTGCGGCTCGACCTTGAGCAAACGCGTGACGAGCTGGCGCTGGCCGTTCGCGAAATACACCGTCATGAAGTCGCCGCGCGTCGCCAGATGACGCAGCACGCCACCGATCTCCAGCGGGTTGCTGATGCGATACGAGTCATGCAGTTGAGACTCATCGTCCGTGGGCGCCGGTGTCACCTGCGGTTCTGTCGTTTCCATACCTGATCTTCTATTTGTCCCCGTGACGGCCGCCAAGCGGCGTAACCGTACGTATGAAAGCCTTTGCGACACACGATACCGCGCCATGCATCTGGTCATGGACGTTAACGGTCGCCGGCCGGAAATATTGAGTGAATCTGCGGCGCACGAACAAACTGCCCCCCGTGTCGTGCGCTCCCACCCGGGCGTTCCCAGACACCCTGCTTCGGTTGCTACAGTGACTGCGTACTGCTGTGACGCCGACCGATCAGCGATGCACCGCTGCCATCAACGCGCCGAACCCCATGAACACGCCACCGCTGATGCGGTTGAATGCCTTGAGCACGCGCGCTTCGCGCAAGTACGGCGCAATGCGCAGTCCACCGGTCGCGTACACCATGTACCAGCTCATTTCGATCACGGCGAACGTGCCGAGCAGAATCGAAAACTGCGGCAGCTTCGCAGCGGACGGATCGATGAATTGCGGAAGGAACGCGGCCGCGAAGAGAATGGCCTTCGGATTGCTGGCGGCGACCAGGAAGCCCGCCTTGAACAGCTTGCCGAAGCTCGAATCGGCGGCCAGCGGCGCACCGAGACGGGCGGCCGCTTCATTCGTGTCGACCGGCGAGCGCCAGCTCTTGTAGCCGAGATAGACGAGATAGGCCGCGCCCACATAGCGCAGCGTGTCAAAGAGCATCGGCCAGGCCTTGAGCACCGCGCCCAGACCCGCAGCCGAGATCGACATCATGGCGATGAGCGCCGTCATGCAACCTGCCATGGTGCCCAGCGACGGCCGCAGCCCATGACGCGCGCCGTGCGTCATGACGAGCAACATGTTCGGTCCCGGCGTTGCGGAGACGAAAAAAACGGTGACTACATACAGCCACCAGGTTTGCAGGCTCATGATTGCCTCGGAAAAATGCTGACACGAATTCGATCTGGCATTGTAGCGTCGAACCGTGACGGTGACATGGATCGCGTGCACGTCTCGTGCGCATGGCGCCGCCGGGGCAACCACGCGTGCGGCCGATCAAAAAACAAACAGGCCCGATGACTTTCGCCATCGGGCCTGTTGATCGCGGGATACCGTCTCGCCCTAAGGCGAGCACAACATCACGTGAATGCGAGCAAGACGCTTACAGCGGCTTGATGTTCGCAGCTTGCTTGCCCTTCGGGCCAGTCTTCACTTCGAACGACACGCGTTGGTTTTCTTGCAGCGACTTGAAGCCGTCAACCTTCACTTCCGAGAAGTGAGCGAACAGGTCTTCACCGCCGGCGTCCGGGGTGATGAAGCCGAAGCCCTTTGCGTCGTTGAACCACTTAACAATACCGGTTTCCATGTTTTTTCCTAATAAAACAATAGCCTGGGATCGGAATGACCCCGTCCAGCGCTGACAATCAAGGGAAAATGAAGGACTAGAAACCAGCGAGAAGCAGGAAAACTACGTCGGACAACAACTTCGCGGCTTGACAATCTGCAGTTCGTTTTATACGTGTAGCGGCAACGCTTGTCAACAGGGTAAATACCGCAAAATAAGTAACAATTTATGCAATTAACGGGGAATTTGGGCGCTCATTGCCAGTCCGACCTCGTTCCACTGCCCGTACAATGGGCGTTTTGTTCCGCGCCCATGCCGCTCTCGCGCGTCCGGCCCGCGTTTTGTGCTGTCTGAAGCCGTTTTCGGGGTGGTTTCCCCTATTCGGCATTTGCCGCCTCGCGCTTTGCCGCCACGTTCCGCGTTTTGCCTCTGGGCCTCTAACCTGCCTACGGATGGAGCCTAACCGTCTCATGCGATCCACACGGTCGCACTCTGAAGTCCGCCAATCCCGACCATCGCGCCAGTCGAACCCGTGGCTGACGCGTTGCCGCACCCACGCGCTCAGTCTGGCCGTCTGCCTCACACTGGCCGCCTGCGCCGGATCGCCGACCTACGGCCCGGTGCCCGCCGGGAGCTATCGCGTGCAGTCGGGCGACACCCTGTATGGCATCGCCCGCGCCAATAACGCCAGCACCGCCGATCTGGTGCGCTGGAACGGGCTCACCGATCCCGACAAGATCGAAGTCGGTCAGGTGCTGCGCGTCGTCCCGCCAGCCGGGTCGTCGGGTGCACCCGCGGCTGCCGCGTCCGCTGGCGGCAGCGCGTCGTCCGGCGCCGCAAAACCGCGCGCCCAGGCCAAACCGGCACCCAAGCCTGCCCCGGCGCCCGCCGCACCGCGCACGGCAACCAACAAGATCCCGATGGTCTGGCCGGCGGACGGCCCCGTGCTGGCGAACTACAACGGCAGCAGCAACAAGGGTGTCGACATCGGCGGAAAATCCGGCGATCCGGTCTATGCCGCCGCTGCCGGGAAGGTGGTCTACGCGGGCAACGGACTGCGCGGCTACGGCAACCTGGTCATGGTGCAGCACGAGAACGGCTATCTCACCGCCTACGCGCACAACAGCGCCATTTCGGTCAAGGAAGGGCAGTCGGTCAGCAAGGGGCAGAAGATTGCCGCCATGGGAGACACCGACTCTCACGGCACGATCAAACTGCACTTCGAGGTGCGCCAGAAAGGCACGCCGTTCAATCCGCGCGACTTCCTGCCGTCGCGCTGATCGGCGACGTCGCGTCGACGTGCAAACAAAAACGGCAAGGCGCGATGCCTTGCCGTTTTTTTTATGCGACCTCGCCGAGTCAGGCCGAGGCGAGGAAGCCTTGCGACATCCCGTTGGCCCGGGCGTCGCACCACGTCTTGTGTGCACGCGGATCGGTCCACACCAGCAGGTGCAACGCCGCGAGTGCGCGCGGATCGTTGAGCAACTCCCACTTCTGCGTGTTGGTCAGCTTGTCGGGCCCTTTGAGGAGCGCCGTCTCGACACGGCCGGCACGCACCGCGTCGCGTTTGGCGTCGTCCAGCGTCGGTGCCACGCTCGAGGCCACGAGCGCATTGGCCATCGGGTCGACCACGGCGTCGACGAAGTCGACATACTTGCGCGCCTCCTCGGTGTACTTCTCCGTCATGCGCAGCTCCTTCGGCGGCCACGACTCCTCGGGAATGAGGAACAGGCGCGCGCGCTTGAGTCCGCGTCCGATCGACACGCGACTGGAGAACACCGATACCGGGATCGAGATCATCATTGAGCCGACGATCGGCATGAGCCACCAGATGAAGTCCGGGTTGAGCCAATAGACGACGCCGCCCCACCCCATGCCGATGATGGTTTGCAGGCCGTGGCGGCGAATGGCTTCACCCCAATGCGTCTCGGCGTCTTCACGCGGTGGCGACTTCCATTGAATGGCGATGCCGGTCAGTGCAGCAAGCACGAACTGGGTATGAAACAGCATGCGCACCGGCGCGAGCACGGCCGAAAACACGAACTCGATGATCATGCTCACGGTGATGGCAAACGCGCCACCGAAACGCTTGGCGCCCTTCACGCAGATCAGCAGCACCGCCAGGATCTTCGGCAGGAAGAGCAACGTGGCGGTCGCCGAGAACAACGCCAGCGCGCGCTCGGGATGCCACTCCGGCCAGACCGGGAACAACTGACGCGGCGTGGTGAAGTACTCGGGCACGACCAGCGTGTGCTTGGCGAGCAGGCACGTCGAGAGGATCAGGAAGATGAACCACAGCGGTGCAGACACGTAGGCCATTGCCCCCGTCACGAACACGGCGCGATGCACGGGATGCATGCCTTCGGCCAGGAACAGCCGGAAGTTCATCAGGTTGCCCTGACACCAGCGACGGTCGCGCTTGAGTTCGTCGAGCAGGTTGGGCGGCATTTCCTCGTAGCTGCCCGGCAGATCGTAGGCGATCCACACGCCCCATCCGGCGCGCCGCATGAGTGCCGCCTCGACGAAGTCATGCGACAGGATGGCGCCGGACATTGCGCCCTTGCCCGGCAGCGGGGCGAGTGCGCAGTGGTCCATGAACGGCTTCATGCGAATGATCGCGTTATGGCCCCAGTAGTGCGATTCACCAAGCTGCCAGTAGTGCAGACCGGCGGTGAACAACGGCCCGTAGACGCGACCGGCCCACTGTTGCAGTCGCGCGTAGAACGTTTCGCGACCGGCGGCGAGCGGGGCCGTCTGGATCAGGCCGGCGCTCGGGTGCGACTCCATCATGCGCACGAGCTTGGTCAGGCATTCGCCGCTCATCACGCTGTCGGCGTCGAGCACGATCATGTAGCGATAGTTGCTGCCCCAACGACGGCAGAAGTCGTCGAGGTTGCCGCTCTTGCGCTTCACGCGACGCTTGCGACGACGATAGAAGATGCGGCCGAACCCGCCGACTTCGCGGCACAGCGCCTGCCAGGCATCGACTTCGGCGGTGCAGTTATCGGCCTCGTTCGAGTCGGACAGAATGAAGAAGTCGAAGCGTTCGAGCGAATCGGTCTTCGCGAGCGACTCGTAGGTGGCACGCAATCCGGCGAACACGCGGCCAACGTCTTCGTTACAGATCGGCATGACGATGGCGGTACGCGCGTCGGACTCGATGGGCGCATCGCCGGCGGCCATCTTCGAGATCATGTGACGCTCGCCGCCGAACAGCAGGACGAAGAAGCCGAAGATGGCCGTCCAGAACCCTGCGGAGACCCAGCCGAACAGCAGCACGAACAGCACGAGCACGGAGAATTCGAGCGGATCGGCGCCGTGATACGGCAGCACGGACGCCATGAAGTGCGTGGCGAGTGCGGTCTGCGCGATCATCAGCGCGAGCAACATCCAGCGACGGCGGCGTCCTGCCTGCGACCATTTCCCCTTGGGATCGGGCGCGTCGCGCACGAGCGGATCGGGGTCTTTGCGGCCGGTCAGCTTGCGCCACAGACGCGCGAGCGGATTGAGCGACCATTCGCGCGGAATGAGCGACGCACGACGCACGGGCGGCGCAACGCGCAGCGTCTGCACGCCACGCACGTCGTTGAGCCCGGCCGCAGCGGCCAGCGAACCGCCTTCGGTCAGCGCGAGACGCACCGGTTGCGAGGCGAGCACGGCATCGCTGTCGGACTCGATTTCGGTGATGTCGTGGCTATGCCATGCCGCAGCCACGGGGGCGTCGGCAAGCACCGTGGTTTCACCACCGCCCCCGGCGGTTGCCGCAGCGAGCGCAGGCAATGCATCGGCGTCGGGTGACGCACCCTCGCCTGTCGCGCCCGTCACGCGCGTGGCGAGCAGGCGTTGGAGGCGAGTGAGAACGTCGAGCGAATCGCCGCCGTCACGCTTCGCTTGCGCGAGCAGGGCACGGCGTTTTTCGGCGGGCAGGGGCAACCGGTCGACGTACAACTCGTCGACCGGGATGTCGGAGCGGTCGCTCACTCGGGGGGTAACAGGTAGCTCCACGTTTCGGATAGGGTGTTACTGCCGTTGCGCAGGTAAGCGCGCATTTCGACGGGTTTCTCGGAATCGAGGCGGCGCATGCGGAGCATGACGCGATAGCCTCCCGTGACGTCATTGCGCTGCGTCTGCACTTCGAGGATCTTGCCATTGCCGTCGATGGATACGTTTCCTTCGACCTTGGCGTCATCCGGCAGTTTCTTGAGCGCGGGGCCCTCGAAATCGAGTGCGAACAGCAGACTGTCGTCTGGTTTTCCCCGGTAGCCATGTCCACGACGGCTTTGCGATACCCACGCCATCGGCGGGCGCTTATCGTTTTCCTTGAGCCACGAAAGACGGTATTCGAGCGAATACGGTTGTTTGGGTTTGGGCGGCGCGTCGGGCACCCAATACGCGACGATATTATCGTTGGTTTCGTCCGGCGTGGGGATCTGCACAAGCTCCACGCGGCCCTGCCCCCATTTTCCCTTGGGCTCGACCCACGCGCTCGGACGCGACTCGTAGTGGTCTTCGAGATCCTGGTAGTTGCTGAAGTCGCGGTCGCGCTGCACCAGACCGAAGCCGGCCGGGTTGGACAACGCGAAGGACGAGACGAGCAGGCGCTTGGGATTGACGAGCGGACGCCAGATCCATTCGCCGGTGCCGGACTGGATGGACAGGCCATCCGAGTCATGCACTTCGGGGCGATAGTCGGGCACGGCCGGCGGCTGGTTCTCACCGAAGAAGTACATGCTGGTGAGCGGTGCAATGCCGAGCTTGGTGACGTTCTCGCGCAGGAACAGCTCCGCCTTGACGTCGACGACGGTGTCGACGCCGGGGCGCAGGGTGAAGCGATACGCGCCGGTGGCGCGCGGCGAGTCGAGCAGCGCGTAGATGATCAGGTCCTTGGCGCCGGGCGCGGGACGCTGAATCCAGAATTCGGTGAAGCGCGGAAACTCTTCGCCGGAATTGAGCGCGGTGTCGAGCGCCAGGCCACGGGCGGACAGGCCGTAGGTCTGGTTCTTGCCGAGCGCACGGAAGTAGCTCGCACCGAGAAAGACCATGACTTCGTCTTTGTACTTCGGCGTGTTCACGGGATAGTGCACACGGAAGCCGGCGAAGCCGAGGCCCTTCAATTGTTTGGGGTCGACCTTGAGCGCGCCGAAGTCGAACATGTCGGGGCTGTAGCGCACTTCGCGCACGGTGTTGCCGGCGACTTCGTTGATCTTGACCGGACGGTCGTAGTACGAGCCCTCATGGAAGAACATGAGTTCGAACGGCAGGCGCTGCGAACGCCACAGGGCCTTTTCGGGCCGGAAGCGAATATTGCGGTAGCGATCGTACGTCAGGTTCTGAAGCGCTTTGGGAAGGTTCGGATCCGTGGGCTTGTATCGATTGTTGGCTTGCGTGCGCGCCAGCTTGGCGACATCGTCGAACGAAAAAGCATGTGCCGCGCCGGACGCCAACGCGCAGACACTGAGCACACCGGCGAGCGCCAGGTGCAGGGCACGGTGGGATATCGAGCGGAAACTCGCGTTGTGCAGGAATTCCATCGGCAATGGGGGTAGCGTGTAACGCGCGTACTGGCCGCAGCCAGCGTGCGCTGAACGCGCAATTTTACCCGTTCATTTACCGATTGACTAAAGATGCATCGGCAAAACCTTCGAAGCGGGCGCTCACATCACCCCTATCGTCAGCTATGACGGTGCTTCGCGGGAGTCACAAATTTGTGACTATTTGTGACTAACGGGGAATTTGAAAGGGTTTTATCGCCTTTTCTGCCGGTTTCTCGCCATTCAAGCGTCATTTTCGCGCCATTTCGGCGCATTTGAGGACACACGCGCATGGTTAGCATTTTGTTATAACTTGATTATCATTCGATGCCGGTAACGCCAAGCCACGACACAACGACTACCGGCTGGCCATCGCCAACAACCCGCCGAGCGCCATGAGGGCCCCGCCAATGGTCCGGCGCACCGCCTGCTGCCGACGCACCATCGCCGCGCGCATCCACCCCGCCGAAAACCCCAACGCCACAAGGCTGAACCACGCCCAGTGCGCGAACGACATGAACGCCCCATACGCCAGCCCGAGCGTCCAGCCCGTGCCCGGATGTACGACCTGCGTGAACGTGCTCACGACGAACAACGTCGTCTTCGGATTCAACGCATTGGTGAAGAAGCCCGTACGCAACGCCTGACACGCTTCGCCCCACCGCGCGCGTCCGTCGTCGGTAGCACCCCTCGCCTCGCTCGACGAATCCTCCTGCGTCACGTCCCCCACGACCGAACGGTCCCGCAAGGTGCGCCAGCCGATGTAGATCAAATAGGCCGCACCCACCCATTTGATTACGCCGAACAACCACGGCAACTTCGCGATCAACAAACCCACGCCTACCAACGTGTAGAAGACATGTACCTGCACGCCCGCCGCAATCCCCACCGCCGACCACAACCCCGCCCGCCGTCCATGCCGCCAACTCGCCCGCGTCACCATCGCGAAATCCGCGCCCGGACTGATCACCGCCAATACCGTGATCGTCATCACCGCCAATAGCTCTTGCATGCCTTTTTCTCACTCATTCCCGTTCGGTGATTCTCCGAACTTCGCAACTTCCCCGCAGCGGACCGGGACCCTGTTCCGCCCCTCAGACATAGACCCAACTCGGTTCGGAACAGGGCCCCGATCCGCTGCTCTTCGCACCCTCCGACTTAATGTGCTTACGCTTGGGATGCCTTTTTTTCGTATTTTCGATGCTTGGTCGCTGTTTGAAAAACGATCATTACGCTGACCCATTCGTGATAATTTCTCACGCATGACGCGATCCCTTCCCCTCAATGCCCTCCACGTCTTCGACGTCGCCGCCAGCGAACTGAGCTTCGCCCGCGCCGCCGATCGACTCTTCGTCACGCATGGCGCCGTCAGCCGCCAAATCCGCTCCCTCGAAGACGCCCTCGGCCTCCCCCTCTTCGAACGCCGCAATCGCGCCGTCTTTCTCACCCCCGCCGGCGAACGCCTCCACGCCACCACCCGGCAAATGTTCGAACACCTCGCCGCCACCGTCGCCAGCCTCCAACCGCCCCCCTCAGCCCGCACCCTCGTCGTCTCCTGCGAACCCACCCTCGCCATGCGCTGGCTCATCCCCCGCCTCGGCACCTTCGCGAACACCCACCCCGACATCGCCCTCCACCTCCACTCGGCCGGCGGCCCCCTCGATCTCGCCAGCGCCGGCGTAGACGTCGCGATCCGTCGCAATGATTTTTTCTGGGGACACTCGCTGAGCGCCGAAACGCTCGCCGACGAATGGATCGGCCCCGTCGGCCTGCCCGCCATGTTCGAGACATCTCCCGCGCCGCAACTCCATACGCGCACGCGTCCCAACGCCTGGCAGGACTGGCAACGGGCCATGCGGTCTGCCCGGCAACCCATCTTTGCCACCCGGCCCGGCACGCCCCCCTTCGAACACTTCTATTTGAGTCTGCAAGCCGCAGGCGCAGGTCTCGGCGCCGCCATCGGGTCGGTCTACATGGTGAGTGACGAACTCAATGCCGGACGCCTGATCGCCCCCTTCGGATTCGTCCGCGACGGCTCGGCTTATGTGGCACTCACGCGTGAACCGCTCGTGGCGGATTCCCCCAGCAGGGCGCTGGTGGATTGGCTGCGCGCCGAACTGGCAGCATCGGCGGCACGATGGACGGTCGACAAGGTTGCGCTCGACACCCGGTGATACGCGCTGCTACGCGCGGGGATCGTCGGACTGCGCGTCGCTCTCGAGCGGCGGGGTCATGACCGGCGACGGCCCGGCCGACGCGCTCACGGCATCTTTGACAGGCGTCACCGGTGGCGCACCACCGCCCGGCAGCATCCGCACACCCCGCCAATTGCCCCATTTGTAATACGCGAGCGCCATGACGAGCGACACGGCGAAACCCAGCGGGAAGCTCCACCAGATCGCCTCGGCGCCCCAATGTTTCTGCATCTGCCACGCGAACGGCAACCGAATGACCCACTGGGACACGAACAGGATGACGAGCGGTGCCGTCACCGCGCCGGTCGCACGCACAACGCCGAAGAGCACGATGGTCACCCCGAACAACACGAAGGACCACGCGACGACAGCATTGATGTGTTGTGCCGCAGCGATGGCATAGCCGTCGCCGGGCAGGAACGCGTTCATGAACTGACGATTGAAGAGCAGGATCGCCATCACCAGGGCGCCCGTCATGACGAAGTTGAGTCCGACCCCCACACGCCCGATCCTCGACACGCGATCCCATAACCCCGCACCGACGTTCTGCGCTGTCATGGACGACACGCCCGCACCAATGGCCAGCGCAGGCATCTGGACGTAGGTCCACAGTTGCGAGGCGACACCATACGCCGCTGTCGTCTGGGAGCCATAGCCGTTCACGAACCCCATCATGACCATGGCCGACGAGGAGATGACGACCATCTGCAAGCCCATCGGCAATCCCTTGACGACGATGAGTCGCAGCAGTCCCGGATCGATTCGCAGGTATTTCCAGTCTTTGCGCGCCAGCCACAACGGATCGTGGCGACGGTAGAGGGTGTACATCAAGGCCGCCAGGCTGACGGTCTGCGCGATGAGGGTTGCCCCCGCCGACCCCGCAATGCCGAACGGCGGAATGGGTCCCCAGCCAAAGATGAGCAAGGGATTGAGCGCCACGTCGAGCCCCGCCGAGAGCAGCATGAAACGGAACGGCGTGCGCGCATCGCCCGCCCCGCGCAACGCCATCATGACGAAGTTGTAGAAGTACATCACCGGCAACGCCACGAAGATGATGCGCAGGTAGGAGACCGCAAAGTCGCGCGCATCGCTCGGGGTACCGAGGGCGTTAAGAAGCTCGGGTGTGAAGATGTAGCCAAAGACGGCCACGGCGGTGGACATCAGGACGAAGAAGGTCGCACTGGTACCGACGATGCGCTGGGTCAGCACATGGTTCTTCGCACCGATGGACTGGCCGATGAGAATGGTGTTGGCCATGCTGATGCCGAACACGACCCCCAGCAGAAAGAACAGCAGGATGTTGGCGTTCGACGCCGCAGTGAGCGCAGACTCGCCGAGGTAGTGCCCGATCCACATGGCGTTGATCGAGGCGTTTAGCGACTGAAGCACGTTGCTGCCGAGCACGGGCAGCGAGAACCAGAACAGCGTCTTGCCAATGGGGCCGCGTGTGAGGTCCTGTTCGGCCATGATGCGTTACTTGGCGTCGAATTTCACGCCGGTGGCCGGCGTGGGCACGGCACACCGGTGGCCGCGCACGTTGTCGAGAAAGCGCTGGATGAGCGGCAACACTTTCGCCTCGATGTCGCCATGTCCGTAGCCGAAGCCCGCGAAGTTGAAGTGGGTGGCATTGTCGACGACAGCCAACCAATGACATCCCGGCGGCAGATCGGCAAATGGCTCGGTGCGTGTCTGCCATTTGCCGTCGAGCGGCGCGTCACGCGTGCCGGTCACAAGCAGCACGGGCTTGTGGATGTCATGCCACGCCCCCGACGGGAAGAGCGCCCCCGTGCCCTGCGGCGACAGCGCGATGTAGGCATCGAAGCGGTCGTCGCCGTCGACGCCAAGCTTGTTCTTCGCGCCCGCCTCGATCATGACGGTCACCGCGCCCATGGAATGCCCGGCGAATACGGACGGTCCCGAACGGCATTGCGTGCGCGCCCAGTGCAGCGCCGCGCCGGTGTCCTCGAGACGGTCGTCATACGCTTCGGGGTCCGTAGTGAGTGCCAGCAGGCCATCTCGCATTCCACCGTTGCGCACGCGATCCCGCAAGTCGTCACGTCCTCCCTCTTTATGCGCCATCGTGACCGCCAGCCATCCGTATTGCGACAGCGCCCGGCCGAGCCACGACAACGCGTCGCGATCGTCGCCCGCCCCGGGACTCAATACGACAACGCCGTTGCATGCGGACGGTGGACGGAAAACGTGGAGGTTGACGTAGGCGCCATCACTGCGCAACACGCGCTGGTCGGCCCCCCAGGGCGGCGTGGCTTTGACGCCGGACGCGACCGGTGCCGAGGCAGCGGCCGGCGCAGACGCCGGTGCGGGCTTGGCCGGCGCTTTGCCCGGCAAGGTCGTGTCGGCAGCCAGAACGCGCGGCGCGAAAGTGATCAGGGAGAGGGTCAGTGCGGACAGCAGAACGGCGGCGCCGGCGCTGCAGGCACCGCGCGCGACGAGCTTCGTCGCGAACGGTCGTCCCACGGCGCAGCGCGACATTCCGAGCATCCGTTCTCCCTTTGGCTTCGTTTCCTTATGCGTAGATGGTACGCAGCCAATGGGCCCGGCAAGCCGAAAGCCCGGACAGGACCGGGAGCGGCGCCCTCGCGCCGAAGTCCCGCTGCGACATCACACGATGAGCCATCTTAGCGCGGATTGCGTAGGGATTCGCATGAATTTTGCATACGCAGTCCGTGTCTCGCGTATGCAACGCGCGTGACGCCCTGCGTACACGTCAGGCGCGCTGATGATGGCCGCCGTGTGCGTCGCGCGACAAGCCGAGTGCGCGCGCGTAGCCCGCCGGATCGAAGCGCCATGTCAACGCGATCAACGCCACGTTGACGACGATGAGTCCGACCCACGACGGCAGGAAACTGCCGGTCGCCGCGAGCACGGCACCGGCCGCGAACGGCGCGAGCGCGGCGATGCAGAAGCCCACGCCCTGCATGAAGGCCGCGAGTGCCGCCGCGTGGCGCGGATGCGCGTGATGATCGAGCGCAAGCACGAGGCCCAGCGAGAAGGTACCGCCCAATCCGAAACCGATGCCGCCGATCCAGACCCACGCCAGTGCGTCCGGTGCCACCGCGAGTCCGGCGAGTCCGCCCAGCGTCGCGACGAGCGCGAGCGTGAGCCAGCGACGGCGGTCGACGTTGCGTCGCGCGAGCCAGGGGAGCAGCAACGCCGCCACGACCTGACACACGGTGAGTCCGGCCAGCAATGCGCCGCTCTGCGTCGCACTCATGCCGCGCTGCTGGTAGAACGGCGGCAGCCAGGCCACCATCGTCGTGTAGGTGCAGTTGATGAGGCCGAAGTACACGGCGAGCGTCCACGCCCGATGCTTGCGCAGCAGCTTCAGCATCGACGGGGCGCCGCCCGCCGAAATCGCGACGCGCTCGCTCGCGACTTCACATGCCGCACGCAGGTCGGCCGCGCTCGCGGGGGAGCGCGACGCCGCGAGCGGTGCTCTCGCCCACGCCAGCGCCGCCACCAGCACCACGAGCAACCACATGCCCAGGCCGACGCGCCAGTCGCCCGCTTCCGATGCCGCCCACGGACTCGCGGCAGCACCGAGTCCACCACCGCCCATGAGGGCGGCCGAGTACAACCCCATCATCGACGTCATGCGCGCAGCGCTGTAGTTGGCCTTCACCACGCCCGGCAGCAATGCCTGAATGACGGCAATGCCGATGCCGGACGCAAGCGCGGTGGCAATCATCGTCACGGTGTCGTCGGCCACGAAGCGCACGCCGCACGCCAGCGCCAGCGCCGCCAGCCCAAGCAGCACGCCGCGTCGCTCGCCAAAGCGGCGCGTAAGGCCGCTCGCCGCGAACGCCCCCGCGCCCATCGCGAGCACGGGCAGCGACGTGAGCAGCGCCGCCACGGGGTAGGTCATGCCCGTGGCTTCACGGATCTGCGGCAGCAGCGGACTGATGGAAGTGAGTGTCGGGCGCAATGTCAGCCCGACCGCGACGATGGCCAACCAGAGTGTCATACCGCCACACCCTCACGCACCACCACCTGCCCGCCCGCGATCACCCAACGGCGCGGCGCACGCGTGGCGATGGCCTGCGCGGCGTTGAGCGCATCGACCAGCACCAGGTCGGCGCGCGCCCCGACGTGCAAACCGTAGTCCTCGAACCAGCAGGTGCGTGCGCCCTGGTAAGTCACGCAATCGAGCGCAATCTCCAGTTCGTCGTCGCGACGCAGGTTGTAGCGCATGCCGATCAGCATGGCGCGCTCGAGCATGTCGGGCGTACCGTAAGGTGTCCACGTGTCGCGAATGCCGTCGTTGCCGCCCGCGAGCGGCACGCCGGCGCGACGGCACGCCATGAGCGGCGGTACGATGCGCGACGGCGGCGCCGAGGTAATCAGCGCCACACCGGCGTCGGCCAGCCGCGCGAGCATGGCATCGGCGCGCGCGGCATCGAGTTCGCCGAGACAGAACGCGTGCGACACGGCGACCTTGCCCTGCATGCCGAGCGCCGCAATGCGCTCGAGCATCAGCTCGAACGAGAACACGCCCATCTCGCCGGGCTCGTGCAGATGGATATCGACGGGGCATCCATGTTTGTCCGCCAGCGCGAACATGGCATCGAGCGACGCCTTCGGGTCACGGTCGATGGCGCACGGGTCGAGCCAGCCGAGCACATCCGCACCGCGCGAGAGCGACGCGTCGAGCAGCTCGACGGTGCCCGCGCGATCGAGCACGCCCGATTGCGGGAACGCCACGATCTGCATGTCGAGCGTGTCGGCCAGCGTCTCGCGCGTGGCGAGCACGCCGTCGAGATGGCGCAGACCCGCATCGGTATCGATATCGACGTGCGTCCGCAGGCGGGTGGTCCCCGCAGCAAGAAACGCGCGGCCGAGCGCCAGCGACGCGGCGCCGGCGTCGTGCCCGCTGCTCGCACGCCACTGACGCTCGTTGTCGATCCGGTCGATGAGCCGCGACCCGCATTCGTTGACGTACCACGGCATGCCCCACACGGTCTTGTCGAGATGCGTGTGCGACTCGACCAGCCCCGGCAGCAGCAAGGCGCCCTGCGCATCGATGCGCTGGCTTGCGCCGTCGGGCGTACCCGGTGGCGTCGAGAGCGAAGCGCCGATTGCGGCGATCCGGCCATGCTCGACGCGCACGTCGACCGGCGCGCCGTCGAGTGCGCGAGCGTTGCATATTTCCAGTGTTGTCATGCCTTCCTCAGTTGGATATCTCCGGCGACGTTGCGCGAGCGTGTCAGCATGCTGACCGTCACGAACGTGACGGCGTTGACCGCCAGTGCAACCAGCCCCATGTTGATCGACGCCACCGAATCGGGCGCGCCCGGCAACAGGGTATGCAGGTTGACGTCGAAACCGACCGACGCAGCCAGCACGACCGCCCCGGCACCGATGCCCGCGAACGCGCCGTATTTGTTGCCGAACGGACGCGGCAGCAGGCTCGCCACGAACGACGGGAACAGTTGGGTGAGCAGGCTCGACGCAAACAGCGCCAGCGCCACGAATGTCGCGCCGCCGCGCAGCACGAAGAATACGGCGACCAGCCCGAACAGCGGCAACACCCGCTTGGCAACCTTGCCCACCGTGGCTTCGCTCGCGTGCGGCGCAAAGCCGTCGCGATAGATGTTCTTCGCGATCAGCGTCGACGCGTTGAGCAGAATCATCGAACCCGGCACCAGCGCGGTCAACACCCCGACGCCGCCGATCACGCCAACGAACCACGGCGAGAAGGTCTGCTTGACGATGCGCAGCAGTGCCAGATCCGAGTCCGCACCGCTCAGGCCCGGCACCTGCAGAATCGCCGCGAAGCCCACGAAGAACATGAACGCGATGACCATCTGGTACAGCGGCATCAGGATCGTATTCTTGCGCACGGCATTCTCCGTCTTCGCCGCGTACACGGAGGTGAACACGTACGGATACAGGTAGTAGCCGAGCGACGTGAGCAGAATCGTCGAGTTGTACCAGGACAGCGTCAGGCCGCTCGTGGGCATTTGCAGGAAGCCCGGACGCGCCGCCTCGATGCGGTCGAACATTTCGCCAAAGCCGCCGAAGTAGTGCAACGGCAGGTAAATGCCGAGGAACACCGCGATGACGAGGATCAGAATGTCCTTGTAGATAGCGATGCTCGCGGAGCCGTGAATGCCCGAGACGGTGATATAGAGCACCATTGCAATCGCGCCGCCCCAGATCGCCACCGCGGGCGGAATGCTGCCATACGACGCCTCCGACACGATGATCCCCAGACCGCGCAGCTGAATGATCAGCAGTGCGCTCATGCCGAGCACGGCGACGAGCGAGACGACCACGCCCAGCGCGCGCGAACCGTAGGCCGAGGCAAAGAAGTCCGAGAACGACACGCATTTGTGCCGCGTGGCGTGACGCCACGCCGCAGGCAGCATCCAGTAACCGAGCAGATACGCGAGCGCACCGTACGCCAGGATGTAGAACGCGGGCGGCCCCTTGCTGTACGCCCATCCGCTCGCGCCGAGGAACGTGAACGTCGAAAACGCCTCGCCCGCCATCAGCAGGAAGACGAGCAACGTGCCGAAGCCCCGGCCACCGACGGCCCATTGCTCCAGGCTCATCGTGCGTCCGCGCCGCGCGCGAAGGCCCACGAAAAGGGCGAAGGCGAGAAACGCCGCGATGACGGCCAGCGCGGCATTCATGACGGCGCTCCGTCGCGGGCGCCGGACTTTGCGCCACCTTGCACGGTCGGCGCGGCATCGCGCGAGCCGTCGAAGCGGAACATCACGACCATGACGACCGACGTCAGCAACAGCCAGACGATGTTCCACGTCATCAGGAACGGCAGACCGGCCAGCCGGGTGCCCACGTGTTCGGCGAGCCAGCCGCCGCTGTAAAACGCCGCGATGGGAAGCGCGGCCAGACAATGCACAGGTTTCATGACGTCTCCAGACCCTTTGGGAAGCAATGGACGGCCGCTGTCGCGCGGCCCGGTGGCTTGCACCCGTCTGTGGATCCTGGCCGACCGGCCCAAAATGCCCGGATGCCTCGAATGGCCCTGACAGGCTGGATGACATGACGCCTTGATTTGCCATATCATCAACCAAAATCCACAAAATGGTTAACCATTTTTGTTGACCATTATCGGCAACGAATTGCCGAAAAGCAAGGTCGCGACCGCAAGTCCTGGCGGAATCGAGGGTTTACAGGCATGGAGCGCGGCATGATGAGCGCAGGTGACGGCGTTGCGCGAGGCCACCGTCGGGCCGGCAGGCGGCGTTGCGGCGCCCCCGGACGACGTAGCACCCCAAGGCGACGCGGGTACAATGCGCCCACACCGCCGCGAACCACGGCAACCCCCGGCGGACCACTGCCGGCTAACGTTGCCATCGTGTCAATAGAGGAGAAGAGGCTTGAGCCGCACCGCAGCACCGGCGTCGCCGCGCGACGCGTCCCGCACAGAGGCAACGCCTGCCACGGCCGACGATGCGACGTCCGGCAGCGCGGGGCAGCAGATCGAGACACGTGTCTATCAAGCGATCTCGCAGGCCCTGCTCTCCGGCAAGCTCCGCCCCGGGATGCCGCTGCGCGAGCGCAATCTGGCGCAGGCATTCGACTGCACGCGCGGTGCGGTGCGCAAGGTCCTCGCCCGGCTCGGATTCGAAGGCAAGCTGGTGTTGGAGCCCAATCGCGGCGCGTTCGTACCGCAGCCGTCGCTCGACGACATCCGTCAGACGTATCGCGCCCGTCGCGTGCTGGAGACCGGGGTGATTGCCAGCGTGTGCGGACGCCTGAGCGCCGGGCAACTCGCGGCGCTCGACACACACGTCGCCACGGAAGCGCAGTCGCATGCCGACGGCACACACGAACGTTCGATCCGTCTCGCCGGGGAATTCCATCTGACGTTGATCGGCATGGCGGACAGCGCCGAACTCGACGCGTTCGCCCGGCAGCTCGTCGCGAAGACGGAACTCTACAAGGCGCTGTACGATCCGGCGGAGTTCATCCATTGCGCGCCGACCGAGCATGCGCAGCTCGTCGGTCAATTGCGCGACGGAAAGACGCAGGCCGCCATTGCACTGGCAACCGCGCATCTCGACGAACTCGAAGCCCGGGTGCTCACGCGCGCCGCGGCGGCCGAGACGCCGGACTTCCGCGCGATCTTCGCCGAGGCCTTTGCCGGCGCGGGATCGTAACGTTCGCCAGCCCGGTCCTGGCCGCCTTCTGCGAGCGATGAGCGGGGCCGCGTGAGCGCGCCGGTTGTCGCCCGTCAAGCGGCGCGGCAATCCCACCACGCAGGTGGGGATTCGCGTGGCACACGCGTCTCAATGGGGGTATATTGCGGCTACTTGCGACAGGCCCGAGGCCCGCAAATTTCTCCCCCCCGCTCGACGCTCGAAGCCAAGAAGCCCGAAGGAAGCCCATGTCCCATCTGGTAGTCCACGGCGGCCAGCCGCTCCGCGGCCGCATCACCCCCTCCGCCAACAAGAACGCCGTCCTCCCGATCCTTTGCGCCACGCTGCTCACCGACCAGCCCGTGCGACTGATCGGCGTGCCCGAGATTACCGACGTCCGCAAGATCCTCGACATCTTCCGTCAGCTCGGCAGCGACGTGAACGTCGACTTCGATACCGGCACGCTCGACGTCCACCACAAGAACACCCGATTCGACCCGCGCACCGACCATCTGCCCGAAGAGATGCGCTCGTCGATCATGCTCGTGCCGCCGTTGCTCGCGCGTTTCGGCGTTGCGCGCATCGAAGACAACGTGAAGGGCTGCACGCTCGGCGTGCGCGAAATCGACCCGCATATCGAAGTGCTGCGCCATTTCGGCGGACGCGTCGAGCGCAGCCAGGGCTCGCTGCTGATTCATGCCGACGAATCGCGCCCCGCCATCCACCACTGGCTCGATTACGCGTCGGTCACGACGACCGAGAACTTCGTGCTGTGCGCCTCCACGGCCAACGGCCGCTCGCAGTTGAACAATGCGGCGTCGGAGCCGCACGTGCAGGAGTTCTGCCGCTTCATGCAGATGCTGGGCGTGCCCATCGAGGGCGTGGGCACATCGCAGCTTGCGATCGAAGGGGTGGAGCGCTTCGGCGGTGGTGAATTCCGCTTTGCCGAAGACTTCCATGAAATCACCACGTTCCTGGCGCTGGGCGCCATCACCGGTGGCGAGATCACGGTCAAGAACACCGGCGCCGAGCAGTTTCCGCTCATCGATCGCACCTTCGCCAAGTTCGGCGTGAAGGTCGAACATCGCGACGGCTGGTCGACGGCGACCGCGCAGGGCAAGCTCAAGGTCCAGACACCCTTTACGCAGAATATTCTGACCAAGGTGGAAGCCGCTCCGTGGCCGTATTTCCCGGTCGATCTGCTGCCGATCTTCATTGCGCTCGGCGTGAAGGCCGAAGGCAGCGCGATGTTCTGGAACAAGGTCTACGACGGCGCGATGGGCTGGTCGACGGAACTGTCGAAGTTTGGCGCCCACGTGTTCCAGTCGGATCCGCACCGTCTGATCACGTTCGGGGGTGTGCCGCTGTCGCCGGCCGTGGTGGAGAGTCCGTACATCATCCGCGTGGCGATTGCCCTGCTCATGGTCGCGGCCAGCATCGACGGCCAGTCGACGATCAAGAACGCCGATCCGATCCGACGCGCTCATCCGCGTTTCGTGGAAAACCTGTGCTCCGTGGGTGCCAACGTCGTCTGGACGCCGACCGAGTAACCGGGCGTTCCTCGCAGTCTTTGTGTGTCCCGGCTCCCCAAGGGGGTCGGGCCCGCCACTGGGCGGCTAGCCTGCGGCAGACAACCCCCCGATCGCCCGCACGCCGGTCTTCACCTTCGCGAACCCGACGGCTGACCTTACCCGAGCCGTTCTCGCCCGAAAATTCCCCCGCTTTTGCGCGACGGCAAGAGTCGTTTGCCCGCCGGAAAAATATTTCCCGCGTGCCGGCATTCGCACCAAATGCGCACGGCACGATCCGGCGATTGTGAAAGAATGGCGACCATCATGAGCGATCGTCCCCTGCCCTCGCAGCCGCTTGCCACGTCCGCCGCCGGTCATCCGGGCGGCACCTGGCCCGCCTCGCCGCATGCCCGCCAGCTGTCGGGCGTGCGCGTGCTCGTCGTCGACGACAATCAGGAAGACCGCATGCTGCTGATGGACTTCCTCAGTCAGCAGGGTTGCCGCGTGTATATCGCGCAGGACGGTCGCGACGGCTACACGAAAGCCCGCACCGTGCAGCCCGACCTGATCCTCATGGATATCCGCATGCCGGTCTGCGACGGCCTCGGCGCCTGCCGCCTGCTCAAGGCCGACCCCGGCACGCGCCACATTCCGCTGATTTTCCTGACCGCCGCCGCCCTGCCGGGCGAGCGCGTGGCCGGGCTGTCGGCCGGTGCGGTCGATTACGTCACCAAGCCGTACGACTTCGAGGAAGTGCGCCTGCGCCTGTCGATCCATCTGAAGTCCACGGCACCGGCCGGTTCCCCGGGTGCCGTACCGGGAGCCGCATCGACGAACGACGGCAACAAGCTCGCGCCGCTGCCCGTACAGGCGCATACGCTCGACGCCGTGCTCTTTCGCGCCACCCGCGCATTGCTGCTCGATCGGCTCGACGTCACCCCCGAACTTGCCGGGCTGGCCAGCGCGGTCGGCACCAACACGCGGCGTCTGAACCTGGCGTTTCGCCGGTGTGTCGGCGTGACGGTGTTCGACTTCCTGCGCGAAGAGCGCATGAAGGAAGCACGGCGCCTGCTCTCCGAAACATCGCTCGACGTTCAGGACATCGCCAGCGCCGTGGGGTTCGCCAGCGCGGCGAACTTCGCCACGGCGTTCCGCGAGCGGTTCGGCATGCCGCCGAGCGGCTTTCGCGAACTCGGCGCACAAACGCTGCAGACGCCCCCCGACACGATGGCGGTCCCCGACTCGCCGGGGCCATCCGCGCAGTCATGAGCGCTGCGCCAAACCATCTACGGGCCGACGCGGTACGCAGGACAACCGTTGTCCTGCTCGCGCTGATCGTCTTGCTCGCGGTGTCGATGCTGATCGTCGTCAGTGCGGCATTCGCCTCGACACCCGCGCCGGTGCCCCCGGGTGCACCGGCCACCGCCGTGGCCGCGCCCCCCGCCTTCGTCGACATCTCGCACGCGGCCTCGCCGCTCAAGCTCGACCGGCAATTGCGCATTCTGGAAGATCCGTCGGCCAGCCTGAGCCCCTCGCAGGTGCTGGCTGCGCCAGACTGGCGTAACGTCGCGCCCCGCATGCTCAATCCGGGCTACAGCCGCTCGGCCTTCTGGCTGATGGGCGACATCGGCAATCTCGGCAAGGAACCCATCACCCGCTGGTTGAGTATCGGCATCGTGCGGCTCGAAGACGTGCGCTTCTACGCCATGCCTCACGGCACCACCCAGCCCACCGTCTCCTGGCTCGCCGGTCACACCGTGCCGCTCGCCCGTCACCCGGTCACCTCCGAAACCACGGTCTTTCCCATCACGCTCGCGCCGGGCGAGCGCATGACGTACCTCGTGCGCGTCGAGTCGCGCTCGTCGGTCAGCATCGTGCCGGAGCTTTGGAGCCCGGACGACTTCCGCACCGCCGAGTCGCGCAACGCCATGGTGGCCATGCTGCTCGCCGGCTCCATGTTGTCCATCGCGCTGTATGCCCTCGTGCTCGGCGTCGCACGCCGCGACACGGTGTTCATCCTGCTGGCCCTCATCACGCTCACGCAGGTGGCGCAGGACATGGCGTTCCAGGGTTTCCTGTACCGCTATCTGATGCCGCAAGGCGGCGAGTTCATCGTGCGCGCGCCCAGCTTCTTCTCGACGCTCACGGCCGGCTTCTTCAGCGCCATGCTGATGATCTTCGCGGGGCTGCGACGCGTACCGCTATGGCGCTGGACCTATCGCGTCATGATCGCCGTCATGGCTTGCATGACGCTCTGGGTTGCCTTCGGCGATCACCGCGCGGCGGCCCTGACGCACCTGCGCCTGCTCACCGCGTTCAACGTGATCTGGGTGGTATCGCTGATCGACGGCTGGCGTCGCGGCTGCCCCAATGCCGGGTTGTCGCTGCTCTCGTTCTCGCCGGGCTGCGGCGTGCTGTTCTGGCGCCTGGCGATCATCTATGGCCTGCTGCCCGAAGACTGGCTCGCGAATACGGCAATGGCGTGGAGCACCAACTTTTCGGTGCTGCTCATGCTCACGATCATCGTTGCCGGGCGTTCGCGCGAACTCGTGCGTGAGCAACGTGCCGCGCAGCATGAGGTGTTGCAGACACGCCGCGAAGAGCAGGCGCGACTCGCCAATGCGGTCGACACCCGTACGCGAGAACTGCAAGCGGCGCTCATCGCAGCCGACGAAGCCAACAGCGCGAAGAGCGACTTCCTGGCGCGCATCAGCCACGATCTGCGCACCCCGCTCACGTCGATCATCGGCTTTGCCGATCTGGTGCAGGCCGGCGGTCGCGAAGACGCCGACCGGGGCCGCATCATTCGCCGCAGCGCCCATCACATGCTCGCGATGGTCAACGACCTGATCGAGTACGCGGGCGGCGGCGCGGCCGACGCACTGCACGTCGCGCCCGTCTACACGCATGCGTTCATCGACGCCATGACCCACGAGGGCATGAGCCTCGCGCGCAAGCACGACAACGCGTTCCTGCTCGAGGTGCGTACGCCGTTGCCGCCGCTGCTCGAATTCGATGCCAAGCGCGTGCGTCAGGTGCTGGGGAACCTGCTGGACAACGCGGCGAAGTACACGACCCACGGCACGATCACGTTGTCGCTGCTGAGCACGCCCGACAAGACCCGAACCGACGTCGTGCACGTTCGATTCGGTGTGGAAGACTCCGGTTGCGGCATCGCAAACGACGACCTGTCGCGCGTATTCGAGCCCTTCGCGCGGCTCGACCGGGCGCGACGCGTGCCGGGCGTGGGCCTCGGGCTGGCCATCGTCAAGCAGTGGGTCGAACGCATGAACGGCACGATCACCATCGACAGCGCGCCTGATGTCGGCACGCGCGTGGCGTTCACGTTGCCGCTGCGCGTGGCGCGCGAAGCGGATCTCGTACCGCACTCGTTCACGGGCATGGCCCATGCGTTGCCGTCGCTCGACGGCAGCGGGTACCACATCTGGCTGGCGGAAGACTCGCCGGAAATCCGCCAATTCCTGCATGACGAACTGGCGAGCCTCGGTTTCACGGTGCGCACGTTCCCCGACGGCGTGGCGCTGATCTCCACGCTGGGCAGCCTGAAGGAGGCACCACCCGATCTCGTGGTGACCGATCACATGATGCCGAACGCCGACGGTCTGGCCGTTGCCCGCGCCACGCGCCGACGCTGGCCCGACGTACCGGTACTGGCCGTCTCCGCGTCGCCGCAGGTCGTGGAAGGCACGGGCTACGACGCATGCCTGCTCAAGCCCATCGAACTGGCGGATCTGCGCAATACGCTCGTGCGCCTGCTCGATCTGCATCGCGACGACGCGCCCACGAGCGCCGCCCCTCCGAGCGCCGACGCCGATCAGCCGCTCGTGCTGCCGTCGCGCGAACGCCTGGTCCAGGCACGGCAGTTGATCGCGATGGGGGCCATCACCGACCTGATGGACTGGGCGCGCGATCTGAGTCAGCACGCGCCGCAGTTCGACGTATTTGCACGGCATGTCCACCAGCTCGCGCAACGCGGCGATCTGGCCGGATTGGCGGCGTTGTGCGACACCCCCTCCGCCTGAATCGTCTCTCAGGCACCTCTCCTCCTGGCGCAAACGTCAAAAAGTCCGACCAACGGTCCGAATAGCGTTGATGTCGTCGATGTCGTCGAAGGCATCGGCGCGGGCGCGGGGCGACTCGGTCGGATTGCCATGTCGTTGCGACGTCGTTGTTACGGGTCGGCGTTCCGGCGATGTTTCGTTTTCGTAACGTTTCGCGACGTTCCCGCGCGAGTCACATAACGCGGCACCTTACAAATCAAGCAGTTAAACGTCTCGAGAAGTCTGGCATGGGATTTGCTGAATGTCTGGCAACGGCCCGTCGAGGCCGGAGGGCCGAACTTCTGGAGACTGTCATGGCAACCGCCCACTTTCGCCGACCGCATCCGACCGTGGAACTCGCGCGCTGCGTGTTCCGGCAGCATTACATCCGCATCATGCAGGCCGAAAACCCCGGCAACTATGCCGTGCTGGTCGACATTTGGCCCATGGATGGCCGGACATTCACGAGTATCGATCAGGCCAAACAAGCCGCCATGCTGTTCATCCGGGATCTGGAAAGCCATTGAGTCCACGTAAGTGAACCCGCGCCGGCGGCCCTGGCGCGGTCAACGAGACGAGACCCTCATGAAACATCACCACACACGCCACCGCGCCGCCGAGCGCCATGCCCTGTCCGCCATCCCTCGCCCGGCAGCACACGCGCCGGTCGTGCTCGAGCCGGCGGCCGATCCTTATGCCCGGGTAGCCGTTGAAGCCTACGCGCAAGCGTGCGCTCACGAACAACCCTGGCTCGCCGAAGCCCTGCAACGGCAATACCAGTTGGCCGGGGGCACGCCATCGAGTGCGGCGGCCCTGTGGCGCGCATTTCACGAGGCGCAACAACTCGCGCGCCAGGGCGACGCCTATGACGAGTCGGCCTGGACCCACGTGGCGCTTCACCTGTGCGGCGTACTCGGCGCCATGAACCTGTAGTTGCAAATTTCCGCCAGTCCTTAGGCATAAACGTTGCGCCCGGATGACGAAAACGCGGCACAGGGGGCATTTCTGGCATACTTCGTGCAAAGTAAACTTGAAGTCTGCCCGTCACCCCAATGAGTCAGTCCGCCGCGCCGTCGCGGAAGTCCAACCGGCCTCTGTTTGCCAAGATTTTCTGCGCTTTAATCCTGTTGTTTCCCGCTGCTGCGCTCGTGATTCCGCGCGGCGGGAATACTGTTATGTTCCTGACCGTCGCGTTGGGAGCCATCATTCTGTTCACGGAGCGTCAACGGGGTGAGATTTGTGCGCTCGTCAGAAACGACATTCGCGCGCGCGTGTTCATCCTGTCGCTTTGCCTGCCTTTTTTCGCCATCCTGATCGTCGAGTTACTTCACGGCAAGATCGTGGCGAACACGCTCGACTCGCCCCTGCGCTTCGTGCTGGCGATCGTCGTGTTTCTCGGAATGCGAAAAGTCGTCCCGTGGATTCCGGAACGGGTCGACCTGACATTTAGCGCGGGGGCCATCTGTGCCGCCCTGATGGCGTTGTACTCGACCACGGATCTGCTCGCGGCCAGAGCCGAAAGCTCGTTTCTCAACCCGATCCACTTTGGCGATATCGCGCTGCTACTCGGGATTTTGTCCGTGGTATCGATCCACTGGTTCTCGCACGACAACCGGTGGGTGGTCGCCTTCAAGATCCTGGGCGCCATCGCCGGTTGCTACGCTTCGTGGGCGAGTCAGTCGCGCGGTGGCTGGATTGCACTGCCCTGTCTGCTGGTGGTTTGGGCCGTTTGGCGCAGCCATCCGGTCAGTCCTGCGAAGCGGGGCATCATCACCGTCGTCGCCGTGCTCCTTCTGGCAAGTGCCTTTTCTTCACAGATGGTTCGAAGTCGCTTTGTCCAGATTCAGACAGATATCTCCAGTCTTGCGGTCGGCAAGTCCGACACGTCGACGGGCATCCGTTTCGAACTGTGGAAAGCGGCGACCAAGCTCATCGCCGATCACCCGTTGCTCGGGCTGGGCGCTCACGGTTACCGGAACGCCATGCCCGAGATGGCGAAATCGGGAGAGCTGACGCCGACAGCGGCCGACCTCGGCAAAGGTGAAGTTCACAACCAGATCCTCGCCTTTGTCGTCGACTACGGCGTACTCGGCCTGATCAGTATTCTGGCGATTTACATCGGGCCGGCGTACTTCTTCATTCGCGCCGCACGCATACGTCACGCCCGCCCTGAACATCGCGCCGCCCTCATGGGCCTGATGACCGCCGTCGCGTTCGCCGTCTACGGCCTCACGGTCGAGACGTTCAATCTGAAGGTCACGGTCGCGTTCTACGCAACGATGCTGGCGGTGTTAGCGGCCTTCGCATATCCTGACGGCGATTCCGGTCATGACACGCCGGCCACCCTGAAGTAACGCGGTCCCCTCTTCATGCTAAGCATCCTGATCCCGACCTGGAACAACCTGCCGTTCCTCAAGCTGTGCATCGATAGCGTGCGCCGCCATTCCGGCGAAGCGCACGAGATCCTGGTTCACGTGAACGACGGCAGCGACGGCACGCTGGAATGGGTACGGGAGCAGGGATTGCGCCACACGCATAGCGTCGGCAACGTCGGCGTCTGCCTGGCGCTCAACCAGCTCGCGCCGCTCGCTTCGCACGATCAGTTGCTGTTCCTCAACGACGACATGTTCGTCACGCCCGGCTGGGATACGGCGCTCATCGATGCGGCTCGCGCGCTCGACACGCCGGTCTATTACCTCTCGTCGGTGATGATCGAACCGAACGCCGGTGTCAGCAAACAGGTCGTGTCGCAGGATTTCGGCACCACGCCGCAGACGTTCGACGAGAACGCCCTGCTGGCGTTCGCCGCCTCACTGGGACGTAGCGATGTGAATGGCGTGCCGACACAGCCCACGTTGGTCAGCCGCGCCCTGTGGCACCTCGTGGGCGGCTACAGCATCGAATTCGGGCCAGGCATGAGCAGCGACGACGACTTCCTGATGAAGTTGTGGCTCGTGGGCTGCCGCACGTTCCGTATCGTCGGCAAGAGCGTCGTATATCACTTCGGTTGCCGCTCGACGGGCCGTGTCGTGAAGAATCGCGGCAGCCGCGAGTTCCTGATGAAGTGGGGCATGACGCAGGCAGAGTTCAAGCGCGACTATCTCGATCTGGCGGGCACGCCGGCCGGCGCCAATCTGCCTAACGTTCCCCTGCCCAGCGGCAAGAGCCGCATCAAGCGCGCCTTGCACGGCAGCAAGCCGTATCCGCTGGAAGATCTGGCGCGTTGGGACACCAACGTGCCGCGCCACCTGAAGCTGGACTGACGCGCATCGCGCACCTCTGCGCCGGCTGACACCCGTCAGCCGCGCGACCTCCCCGACACACAGCGATCAACGAGACTCAATGTCTCGGATGACGAATGCGTGCCCAGGCGTGTTCCAGCCGTTGCACGGCGCGACTGTCCGGGTGGCGCGTCCACCACACCCCCAGCTCCCACACCATACCGGCCAGCACCGCGATCACGACCAGCGCCGCGATCGTGTACCAGATTTCACCGAAAGAGGTTGCCATGATGCCTCCGAGAATGCGCCCCAAAAAGGCTTCACGGACGGTCCGAGGCCGTCCGTGATTGCATTCTAGGCGACGCAGCCCGGCTTGCCCGCCGGGTCTGCCCTAAGCCGCCGGTCGGCCCCCGTATCGATCCATACGTCGGGGGCAGGCGTGGATCAGAGCTGCCCCATCACCAGTTGCACGGCGAGGCTGCTCACCGACACCGCAGCCCACACCCCGAGTCCCAGCAGGATCGGACGCACGCCCGTCGACGCCATGCGACGCAGGTTCGACGACAGGCCGATGGCGGTGAGTGCCACGATGATCAGGAACTCGGCGGCGTCGTGAATCCACGGTTGCAGCGGCGCCGGAACGAAACCTGCCGTGCGCACCGCCGACGCGATCAGGAAGCCGAGAATGAACCACGGGAAGATGCGAGCGAGGCTGAAGTTACCGGCCCCCGAGCGTTTGGCGCGGTACGCCACGATCGCGGCCAGCGTCAGGCAGATCGGGATGATGAGGGTGGCACGCGTGAGCTTCACGATGGTCGCGTAGTCGCCCGCGGCCTTGCTGTAGCTGTAACCGGCGGCCACCACCGACGACGTATCGTTGATCGCCGTGCCCGCCCACATGCCGAAGCCCAGATCGGACAAGTGCAGCATGTGACCGAGCATCGGGAACAGCAGCACGGCGGCAATGTTGAACAGGAAAATCGTCGAGATGGCGAACGCCGTCTCGTGGTCGTCGGGCTTCACGATCGGCGTGACGGCCGCAATCGCCGAACCGCCGCAGATCGCGGTTCCCACGCCGATGAGCAACTTGAGTTTGTCGCCGACACCGAGCAGGCGTCCCAGCCCCCATGCCGACAGACCGGCGGCGGTGATCGTCACAGCCGTGACGGCGAGCGACTCGAGCCCCGTGTGAGCGACCTGCGAGAGGCTCAGGCCGAAGCCGAGCGCAATGATCGACCACTGGAGCACGTACTTCGAGGCGAACTTGATGCCCGCTTCGTAGCGCGCGCCGGGGGCAAACAGATTACGAACGAGAATGCCGAGCAGAATGCCGAACACCGGACCACCGACGAGCGGGAGTTGGCGACCCAGCAGCAACGCAACAAAAGCGATGACCGTCGACAGGATCAGCCCGGCCCACGGATTCTGTTGATCCGGCACCAGCGTATCGGGACGGCTGACAGTGGCGGCGCGGTCGGTGTGGGTTTTTGTTGTCATCGCAGACACTCCTTTGGAATGACTGCAAGTCTAAAAACTTCGATTAAATAATAAAAATCGTTATATTGAATACGAAACATCCAAAAATCCGATGTTTCTCGGCAATGCCGGTAACCTCATGAATTGTCGTGACTTTTCCGGCAACGGGCGGTCGATGGGCACCACAAGGACGTGGCCTCGCCCGTTACACTGTTCCCAGCCACCCCAGCCGCACCCACCGAAAAGCGCCATCCAGAACCGCTACACCGGAGACCCCTGTTCATGTCGCAAACCGCCCCCGACCGCCGGGCCCAGTGGTATTTCGATTTCGCCTCGCCGTTCGCGTACCTGCAATTCGAGCGTTTCGGCGGATTGCCCGATTCACTCGCCATCGATCTCAAGCCGATCGTGCTCGGCGCAATCCTCGCGCATCTGCAAACGCAGGGACCGGCGGAAACGCCCCACAAGCGTCTGTTCACCTATCGGATGGCCCAGTTCCGGGCCGAGCAGGACGGCATTGCGTTCCGGATGCCGCCCGTCCATCCGTTCCATCCGATCCGCGTGCTGCGTCTGGCCGTAGCGTTGGGCGCCACACATGACGTCGTGCAGACGATCTTCCGTTTCATCTGGGCAGAGGGGCGCGACGTCACCGACGTGCAAGGCTGGCAGGATCTGAGCGAGCGTCTGGGGTTATCGGCCGACGACGCCATTGCGCGCGCCGACGCGCCGGAAGTGAAGGTCGCCCTGCGCGAGAACACCGATGGCGCCATTGCCGCGGGCGTATTCGGCGTGCCGACGTTTGCGTTCGAAGGGGAATTGTTCTGGGGAGACGATGCGACGGCGCTGTTCCGTCACTGCCTCTCGCACCCGGAGTGGCTGCGCTCGCCGGAAGTCGAACGCCTGCAACACGTAACGATCGGCGTGCGCCGCGAGCGCTGACCCCTAACCCCATAGCCCACTACCCCCCAAACCCGCCGACCGGCGGAATCCGTGGGTTCGTTGATGGGCGGCTGCAATGCTCACTTCGCAGCGCCGAGTAGCAGCGACAGCGGAACGGCCTCGGCCATGGCGGCATATCCCGCGTCGCTCGGGTGCGTGCCGTCGCCGCTATCGAGACGCGGCAGCATACGCGTGGGCTGCGCCGGATCGCGCAACGCGGCGTCGAAATCGATCACCCCGTCGAACGCGCCACTGCTGCGCACCCATTGATTGACGGCCTCACGTACGGCCTCGCGCTCGGGCGGCAATTTCCCCGGCGGGATGGTCGTGCCGATAATCCGCACGTTACGCGAGCACGCCGCCGCGATCAGCGACTGATAGCCGGCGATCATCTCGGGCGCTGTCACGATCACGTGCGGTACATCGCAATCCAGTCCGCCATGCGGTGGCACATATCCGAAGTTGATGTCGTTGATGCCGATCTGCACGACGACGGTCCGTACGCCCGGCTGCTCCAGCGCGTCGCGCCGGAAACGGGCAACCAGGCGCTCGCCGTAGCAGGCCGAATCGTGCAGCAGACGATTTCCGCTGATGCCGAGATTGAGCACGGCAACGTCGCGGCGTCCCGCACTTTCCAGACGCTTCGCCAGTCCGTCCGGCCAACGACGGTTCGCGTTGAGCGTACTGCGCATGCCGTCCGTGATCGAATCGCCGATGGCGACGATGGCGTGCGCAGGTGCGTCCGGCACCACGCTGAGTCCCGACAGCCACAACGTGTTCGTAAATCGCGTGGGGAAGGCCGATGCCTGCGGCGCATCCACGAAATCGCCCGCCCCGCTGAGGAACGCGGTCTGTTGCGCGATCTTGTGCCAGGTCGTCGGTGTCTTCGCTTCACGCGTGAAGAGCGTCACCGCCAGCGGCGTACCCGCGCGCACGGCGAACGGCAACGGATCGCTGTCGAGCGACGCGCCCGGCGCGATCTTCGCCGCCGGCTGACCGCCGAAGGTCAGCGCGCGCAACGTGGTGGCGTCGACCGCCGCGCCGCGCAATGGCACAGAGGACACCGCGAGGCTCGCACGATCGATCACCAGCGGCTGTGTGCCGTAGGCATTCGAGAAGCGCACCTTCACGTCGTTGCCGGAGAGCGTCGGATAGACGATCTGACGCACGGTGCGTCCGCCCACCGCCGGTGCGCGGTTGAACGACGGCGCGGCGGGATGCTGCGCCACGGCCTGCGGCGCCGTGGCCCATGTGCCGACGCGGGCGTGCTGCGCAAACGCGGGCGACACCATTCCCGCGACGCACACCGCCATCGCGGCGAGCAGCGTCAGAACACTTGAGACAACACGTGGCGCGCGAGGCATTCGGAGCGAATCGTCAGCGGAAGAAGACCGGTGGATCGGAAATGTCGGGGACATCAGGACAACGAGAACAATTCAGGCCATTCGGGTCATTCGGGTCATTCTCGGCACCGACGGGACCGGCGGCCATGGTCGCCCGGTGAAAGCCGTCATTGTGCCTCATTGTGATCACGCGAACCGGCAGGCGTTCCCCGCCGGTGCATCGATGCGGCATGCGGTTTGGCGCAATGATACGGCGGCGACGCCCCCGGGCGCATCGCGTGCCCGAACGTCAGCGTGTGGAGATCACGATGGCGACGCGTCGGTTCTGTGCGCGCCCGGCGGGCGTACTGTTGTCCCCGACCGGATTGCGCTTGCCGGCGCCGATCGTCTGAATGCCTGCGCGTTGCAACCCGGCGTCGACCAGCACGCTGGCCACGGCGTCGGCGCGGCGTGCGGAGAGTTGTTCGTTGTAGGTGTCGCTGCCCACGGCGTCCGTGTAGCCATAGACACGCACGGAATCCAGGCCGACACGCGCGAGCGTGGCACCAATACGCATGACGGTCTGACGAGCGGCATCACGTAGCACGAACTTGTCGGTATCGAACAGCACCGTATCGGACAGGCCGAATTCCCAGCCGTCGTCGGTCTGTACGAAGCCCTCGGCCTTGAGGGCGGCGATCTGCTCGGCGGTCAGGCCGTGAACGGGTGTGGTCTGGCAGCCTGCCAGCGCGCCGATGCCCAGCAGGCAGGCGAGGCACATCAGGCGACGCACGAAGGTCGTCAGGCCAGACGTGAATGTGGAAACGAACGCGCGTTTGCGCGCCGGTGCGTGACGTGAGAGACGGGCACGCGAGTCGTGTGTGTCAACAGCGAAGTCCAAAGTGAATCCCCATTGCGGTGTGTATTCCGGTCGTCATTTATTGTTTATAGGTGTTGCGCGCCGCCTTATGTCTTGGGGCTTTCCGCAACATGCCAGGTGCCTACACCGGCACGCTTGGCCTGATACATCGCCGCATCTGCCGCGCGCAGCAGCGCGGAGGCGTCGCCGGCGTGCGTCGGATACAGCGCCACGCCGATGCTCATCGACGTGACGATTTCGCCGCCGTGAGGCAGCGCAATCGGTTTTTCCATCGCCACGAGCAGGCTCTGCGCAAGACGCACGGCATTCGACGTCTGACGCACGCCCGGCAGCATGACGGCGAATTCGTCGCCGCCCAGACGCGCCACGAGGTCGCCTTCGCGCAACGGGTTGCGCAGACGCTCGGCGATCGCCACGAGTACCGCGTCGCCGGCTTCATGGCCCAACTGGTCGTTGATCTCCTTGAAGCGGTCGCTGTCCAGATACAACAGCGCGACGTGCGTGCCGAGTTCGCGCGCTTCGACCAGTGCCTGTGCCAGCCTCGACTCGAAGAACGCCCGATTCGGCAACCCCGTCAGCGGATCGTGATTCGCCTGATGCGCCAGCGTCGCGTTCTGCGCTCGCAAGTGGTTCTGCCAGCCCTCGAATTCGTCGAGCAAGGCGTTGAAATCGTCGCCGAGCTCCTTGAGTTCCGCCAGCGGCGTGGCCGCCACACGCTGATGGAATGCCCGCTCGCGACGCACCGCGTGCGCCACCTCCGCCAGCGCCCGCAATGGCTTCACGATGTCGCGGTGCATCCGTTTGGCCAGAAAGTGGGCCACCGCAAACGTGACCAGCAGGCACGCCAGCACCCCGCCGATCCCGCTGATCAGGAACAGGAAGAATTGATGCCCCTGCCCCTGTACCTCGATATGACCCACGATCTTGTCGTCATGGCGAATCGGCAGCGTGACCGGCCCCGGCAAGGCCGCGTCGGCCACCGTGCGCTCCACCCGCGCGAGTGTACCCCCGTCGCGGCGGCGCCACAGTGCAAACTGCGCGCCCGTCGCATCGAGCACACGGACTTGCACCACGTCCTCGTCGTCGGCGATGAGCGCGATCGCTTCCTGCGCCGCCACCCGGTCGCCGAACACCACGGCGGCCTCAGTGGTGTAGGCCAGCGACCGGCCGATGAGCATCAGGTTGTTCTCTGCATAGGCGCGCAGGGCGAGCCACGCCACCAGCGACAGCGACACGGCGGCGAGCACCACGGCGGAAACCGCCAGACGCAGATGCGTGCGTCGCAGCACGCGTTGCAGCGACGGCCCGCGACGGCGAACCGCTGCCGGCGCCGTGCCCGGCGATGACCTGGACGAATCGCCGACCGGCGACGCCTCCGCAGCAACGGCCTGCGGGGGTATCTGCGACGAAAGCAGACCGGCCGCGGGCACGCCGTTGCCGGAAGGGGGGGGATGAGTTGGGGGGAGCTGAGTCGTCATGGTGTCCCCGGTTTTCGCGCCAGCCTCAGCACGTTCGGGTGGACACGTACGCCGCTGCGCGCGACGGTGTCGAGGTTGATGTCGAATGTCACTCGGTCGGGATCGACGTTCAGGCAGAACATCGTCCCGGAGGTACACGTGTCATTGCGCTCGCTGATCGTCAATACCGGATGACCAGCGATATTGGCCAGCAGTTGCCGGCGCTCGGCGTCGCTCATGGCACCGAGATACAACGCGTCGCATAACGAACCAATTGCCGGTTCAACGACGGAGATGCGGCGCGCTTCCACCGGCAAGCCGCTGACCGGCTGCGGGCCGGCGAGCAGATCGCGCGCGTATTCGGGATTGGCACTCACACACAGACGCACCTTGGCGGGCGACGTCGGCCAGCGGGTAAAGCTGATGATGCCGAGCACCACCTGCCGCACGTTGGCATCGCGCACGCTGAGCGGCGTGCTGCCAGCCGCACCGGGATCGGGTGTCTGCGCCAGCGCCTCCACGGTATTGCCCAGCGCAACGCAGCCGGCAAGCAACAGCCAGAGCGTCAGACGCGCGCGCAGACGACGGGACATCCGGCGCGATTGCCAGAAGCCTCCTGCCATGCGGGTCGTCGATGTCCGGACACAATGCAACGCCGTCTTCCTTTTACCGAAATGTCTGATGAGTTGCGGCTGTACGACACGCGGCACCGATGGCGCCTCGACGGCCATTCCCTTCGCCGTCGCACATCACCCCGCGCGAGTCAGGCCGCATCATACCGAAGGGCTCGATCTCAGGCCACCCGGATGAGACGCTCCGGCGCTTCGCGATCGGCAAACGCCGCGCGCCAGCACGCCCCGTCCCCGCCGGATATCTACAGCATGCGCGTGCCGACACGTTTTCGAAAGCCTTTCATCCCCCGCGTTTTCCCTTGTCCCCACGGCCTTGCATCGTGGCAGAATATCGGCCATAACCGATTGAAAAACAAAAGGAATCGAGCGATTGATTCGTTCGATTGTCGAGATAAAAATCGCGACGCCAGGGAGGTGTTGCATGACGTACCTGAACGCCGGCGCAACCGGCTTCGGGAGGCACGGACATGAGTGATTCCGTGCCTCGTCGGGTACCCGACGTGCAGGCTGAGTTGAGCCGTGCGGCGCTCGACAGCGCCCCGTATGCCATGTTCGTCTGCACCGACGACGGCATGCTCGAGCGCATGAACGCCGCGTTCACGCGCCTGACCGGCTATCAAGGTGCCGATCTGTTGGGCAAGCGCAGCTTCCTGTCGCTGCTCGATCCCTCGGAACTGGCCCGACGTCGGCTGCCCGCGCTGGCCAGCCTGTCGCCGCACGAAACCGTGCCCTACGACGACGAGTGGCACCTGCTCACGCATGTGCGCAGCTGGTTGCCGATCCGGCTCGCGTTGTCCTGTGTCGATCACGCCCCCGGCGAGCGGCGCTGGGTCGGCATCGTGCTCGACCTGTCTCAGCAGGTGCAGGTCGCGTCGAAGCTCTGGTACGTCACGCACCACGACCCGGTCACGCGGCTGCCGAACCAGACCCTGCTCAACGAACGCCTCGAACTTGCCATTCACCGATGTGCCCGGCAGCAGGTCGGCCTGACCGTACTGCTTGTCGAGCTGGATCACCTGCGCAAGCTGCACAGCACGTTTGGCGCACCGGCGGCCGAACTGGCACTGCGCATCGCCGCAGAGCGTCTGCGCGAAGCGAGCGACCCCGAAGACGCGCTTGCCTGCCTGGGCGGCAGCCAGTTCGTCATCGTCACCAACGAGACGGGCGACGGTGCGCGCCTGCTGGTCGACCGGATTCAGTCGCGCCTCGCCCAATGGGCCGACGTCGATCAGAACGCGGTGGCGCTCGACGCAAGCATCGGTGCCGTCAGCTATCCCGAGCACGGCAGCACGCCCGAAGCGCTGCTGCGACGCGCGCACGTCGCCCTCGGCAATGCCAGCGCCGCCGGCGGCGGGCTACGCTTTTTCAGCAGCGAGATGGACGCGCAGGCAAGGCGGCGCAACGAACTCGAGAGCCAGTTGCGCGCAGCGATCCACGACCGCTCACGCGCCCAGCTTCATCTCGTCTACCAGCCGCAGGTCAGCCTTTCGGATGGCGAAATACGCCACGCGGAGGCCCTGCTGCGCTGGCGGCATCCGACATTGGGCGCCATCGGGCCGAGCGAGTTCGTGCCCATCGCGGAAACGTCGGGGCTGATCCTGACGCTGGGCGAATGGGTCATGCAGACCGCGTGCCGCGAAGCGAGCCGCCTGCTGCGACGGTGCGGCCACTTGCCGAGAATGTCGATCAACGTCTCGGCGCAACAGTTCGCGCGGCAGGACGTCGCGGGCATGGTCGAGCGCGCACTCAAGGCGCACGCGCTGGAGCCGCGCCACCTGGAAATCGAGATCACGGAGACCGTCTTGCTCGGGGATTGGCGCGTGGCGTTGGACAGCCTTCGCTCGCTGCATGACATGGGCGTCGAGATTGCGGTGGACGATTTCGGCACCGGCTACGCGAGCCTCTCCTATCTGACGCGCTTTCCCGTCGACCGCCTGAAGATCGACCGGACGTTCGTGCGCGACATGCTCACGCACGCACCGAGCCACGCCATCGTGAGCGCGGTCATTGCGATGGCGCATTCGCTCGGTCTGCGCGTGACCGCTGAGGGGGTCGAGACGCAAGCCCAGGCCGAGCGCCTCACGGCGCTGGGCTGCGACGAAGCGCAGGGCTACTGGTTCGCCCGCCCCGTCGAAATGCAGGGCTTCTATCACCTCGTGGCACCGCTTGGCAGTGGCGCCCGGCGTTGAGCGCTGGATGGCCCAGTCGAGTGATCGATTTTTGGCGCTTCCGGACATGACAAGGGCTCCCTAAGCTGGGGACTCTGTCATCCAACCCGGGAAGCCTTGCCATGTTGCCTTTGACCCAACTGTCGCGCGCCCTCTTGCGCGCTACCACCCCGCGGTCTGAGGGAGGCGCCGGAAGCACCGGCGCGCCTTCGCCCGCCTCGCCGCCAGCGCACCGCACTGCCGCTTCGCTCGCCGCGCTGGGTGTGGCCGCCGTCGGACTCGCGCTGACACCGCCCGCGCAACGCGCCCTGCCCGGCTGGTTCGACACGCTCTGCACGCTAACGCTCGGGGTCAATCACGCAGTGGCGCAACGTGTCACACCGCAGACGGACCAGCCACAGTGGGCCGCCATGGCGACTGGCTCGGCGGGCAGCGGCGCGGCCGCACGGCCGGCCACGGTCGTCAAACCGTTGTCGTGCGAGCCGCTTGCGAACGCACCGGGCAAATCGGTCACCACCGCCATCGTGGAGTTTCCGCCGCTGGCCTTCTCGCCCCCGCATCGCCACCCCGGCGCCGTGACGGCGGTCGTGATCGAAGGCACCATCCGCTCCCAGCTGAACGCCGAAGCCCCCGTCAATTACACCGTCAACCAGACCTGGTTCGAACCGCCGGGCACGCTTCACACGCTCGCGGAGAATCCCGACCCGGCGCATCCGGCGCGCCTGCTGGCGTTCTTCGTCACGGAAGAGAACTGCGGACCGCTCACGATCTACGAGCCCGCCGCGCAGCCGTCCTGAGCCCGGCAGGACCGGTAATTGCTGCCCCCGGCGCCGCTTTTTGTGCTCACATGGCGTGTCAAGACTCGCGCGTGACTTTAGAACGCGGTAAGGTACGTCGCGAAGGGATTCTCCCGAACGACGTCGCAACGAGGAATATCGCCATGAAAACCAAAGCCGCCATTGCCTGGGAAGCGGGCAAGCCCCTGACCATCGAGGAAGTCGATCTGGAAGGGCCGCGCGCCGGCGAGGTGCTGATCGAGGTCAAGGCCACGGGCATCTGCCATACGGACTACTACACACTCTCCGGCGCCGATCCGGAAGGGATCTTCCCGGCCATTCTGGGCCATGAGGGCGCGGGCGTGATCGTCGACGTCGGCCCCGGCGTGACCACGCTCAAGAAAGACGATCACGTCATTCCGCTGTACACGCCGGAATGCCGCCAGTGCAAGTTCTGCCTGTCGCGCAAGACCAACCTTTGCCAGGCGATTCGCAGCACGCAGGGCCGCGGCCTGATGCCCGACGCCACCTCGCGTTTCTCGCTCGACGGCAAGCCCATCTTCCACTACATGGGCACGTCCACGTTCTCGAACTACATCGTCGTGCCGGAAATCGCCGTCGCGAAGGTGCGCTCCGACGCGCCGTTCGACAAGGTCTGCTACATCGGCTGCGGTGTGACGACCGGCGTGGGCGCCGTCGTCTACTCGGCGAAGGTCGAAGCGGGTGCGAACGTGGTCGTGTTCGGGCTGGGCGGCATCGGCCTGAACGTGATCCAGGGCGCGAAGATGGTGGGTGCCGACAAGATCATCGGCGTCGACATCAACCCGGGCCGCGTCGAACTGGCCAGGAAGTTCGGCATGACGCACTTCATCAACCCGAACGACGTCGAGAACGTGGTCGACACCATCGTGCAACTGACCGACGGCGGCGCCGATTACTCGTTCGAGTGCATCGGCAACGTCACGACGATGCGTCAGGCGCTCGAGTGCTGCCACAAGGGCTGGGGCCAGTCGTTCATCATCGGCGTGGCGGCGGCCGGTCAGGAAATCAGCACGCGTCCGTTCCAGCTGGTGACGGGCCGCGAGTGGAAGGGTTCGGCCTTCGGCGGCGCCCGCGGACGCACGGACGTGCCGAAGATCGTCGACTGGTACATGGAAGGCAAGATCAACATCGACGACCTCATCACGCACACGCTGCGCCTCGATCAGATCAACGAGGGCTTCGACCTGATGAAGCGCGGCGAGTCGATCCGCTCGGTCGTCCTCTACTGATTTACCGATCCCGCAAGCGCAGCGGTCGTCGATCGCTACCATGTCACGCGGCGGCGTACTCGACCCGCCCGAACCGCCCGCCGGCGAGACCGGCGGGCCGCTCGCGCAGGCACGTCGCCGTCGGCAACGCCTGCGCCTCGCGGTTTTCCTGACACTGCTCGGCGCCGGGCTTGTCTTCACCACCTTCAGTCTCGTGCGCGACGTCGGCCGAGCCGGCGACACCACCCTGACACTACTGCCGTTCCTGTTGCTTGTCGTAGCGCTGCTCATCGCGCTCGGCTTCGAGTTCGTCAACGGGTTTCACGACACGGCCAACGCCGTCGCCACGGTCATCTATACCAACTCGCTGCCGCCCAACGTCGCCGTGATGTGGTCGGGCCTGTTCAACTTTCTCGGCGTACTGCTCTCGAGCGGGGCCGTGGCGTTCAGCGTCGTGTCGTTGCTGCCGGTCGAGCTGATCCTGCAGGTGGGGTCGTCGGCGGGCTTTGCCATGGTGTTCGCGCTGCTGATCGCCGCCATCGTGTGGAATGCCGCGACCTGGTGGCTCGGGCTGCCGGCGTCGTCGTCTCACACGCTCATCGGCTCGATTGTCGGCGTGGGCATTGCCAATGCCCTCATGCACGGACGCAACGGCACGAGCGGCATCGACTGGTCGCAGGTGTCGACCGTCGGCTATTCGCTCCTGCTCTCACCGGTGGTCGGCTTCGGGCTCGCTGCCGCGTTGTTCGTCGTGCTCCGGTTCTGCGTGCGCAACCCGGCGCTCTACGCATCGCCTGAAGCACACAAACCGCCACCCTGGTGGATCCGCAGCATACTGATTCTCACGTGTACGGGCGTCTCGTTCGCACATGGCTCCAACGATGGCCAGAAAGGCATGGGCCTCATCATGCTGATTCTGGTCGGCACCGTGCCGATCGCCTACGCACTCAACCACGCCATGCCGGACGCGCAGGTGGCGCAGTTCGCGGCGACGGCTCAGGCCGCGCAGCGTTCGCTCGCCGCACATCCGCCACTGACGGCGGTGAATGGCAATGGCGCCCTTGCACTCCCGGCAACGCCTGCGGCCCCCGGCCTGCCTGCGCGCGATGTGCTGACCGCCTTCATTCGCACCGAACGGCTCGCGCCGGGCGTCATTCCCGCGCTCTCCGAACTCACCGGCGACATTGCGCAGGAAGTGGCGAATCATGGCTCGTTCGCCCGCATGCCTGCGGCCTCGGTCGCCAACGTGCGTAACGACATGTATATCGCTTCCGAGACGATCCGGCTGCTCGAACGACAGCATGGCCTGCAACTCGACCCCGCAACGGCACGCGATCTCCGCGCGTTTCGCGGCAAGCTCGACGAAGCGACGAAGTACATCCCCTTCTGGGTCAAGGTCGCGGTGGCCATCGCGCTGGGCCTCGGGACGATGGTCGGATGGCGGCGTATCGTGGTGACCGTTGGCGAGCGTATCGGCAAGAAGCACCTGACATACGCCCAGGGCGCATCGGCCGAAGTCGTCGCAATGCTGACCATCGGCGCCGCCGACATGTATGGCCTGCCGGTGTCCACCACCCACGTGCTCTCGTCGGGCGTGGCCGGCACCATGACCATCAACGGCTCCGGCTTGCAGTGGGACACCATCCGCAATCTGTTACTCGCATGGATTTTGACGTTGCCCGCCGCCATCGTGCTCGCGGGCGGGCTGTACTGGGTGTTCCGGCAGCTCTTCTGACGCCCGGCGCGCCCCGCCACCGTCGCGAATTTGTAAGCGCCGTAACGCAAACAAACATTTCCCCCGGTTTCGTTACGCGTTACCGCAAAACCATCTGCCGATGCGGCCGGTCGAACCGGCATGCAGGTGATGGTCACCGAACGTGAAAGGGAGACGAACATGAAACATTGGACTTTGCCGCTCGTGCTCGCGGGCGCAACGTCGCTGGTCGCGCTGGCGGTGCCGGGCACGGCGATGGCCCAGTCGGGACAGGCGGTGATCAATTCATCGGCCAATGTGCGGGCGGGCCCGGCGGGCGACTTCCCGGTCGTCGCGCAGGTCGCACCGGGCATGCCGGTCACGGTCTACGGCTGCTTGTCCGATTACTCGTGGTGCGACATCGGCCTGCCGGGCGCACGCGGCTGGGTCTACGCCGCGTTGCTCAGCTACCCGTACCAGGGCAATCCTGTCCCGATCATGAACTACGGCGCGATGATCGGCCTGCCGATCGTCACGTTCTCCATCGGCTCGTACTGGGGTAACTATTACCGCAATCGCCCCTGGTACAACGATCAGCGCTACTGGAACCGGCCGCCACCGGGGCCTCGCCCGCCGGCCTGGGGCGGCCCGGGACCGCGTCCTCCGGGATACTATCCGGGCCCGGCGCCCCGACCGCCGGGTCACGGTGCAGGTCCCGGGCCGCGCCCGCCCGGACAATGGGGCAACCAGGGCCCCGGACCGCGCCCACCGGGACATAACGCCGGTCCCGGCCCACGCCCGCCCGGTGGCGGAAATCACGGCGCAGGTCCCGGCCCACGCCCGCCCGGTGGCGGAAACCACGGCGCCGGTCCCGGCCCACGCCCGCCCGGCGGCGGAAACCAAGGCGCCGGTCCCGGCCCGCGCCCGCCCGGTGGCGGACAGGGGGGCGGCGGACACGGCGGTGGGGGTGGCGGCGGACACGGCGGGGGAGGTGGCGGCGGTCATGGCGGGGGACGCCCGCCCGGCGGCGGCCCCGGCGGTGACCGCTAACGTCCTGACCCCAAATTCAGCAACTCCTGCACGCGCTTTGGGAAAAACGCTTAAAATGTGAGCAATTCCGGCCAGGCGGAGGCGCCGATCAGGCGCCAGTGGCCGGAGCGCAGGACAGCGAGCCTTACCCGCACGTCGCCTCTGGCATGTGCGGACCCTCACATTGAAGACCAAGCGCCTGTTCACGTGGATGCCAATCTCGTGAGCGCGCCCAAAGCAGATCTTTCTCCGGTGTGCCGTCGCGAACGTCGCGAACATCGCGGCAGTCACGGCACTCCGGCAGGATCCTCCGTACGTCTCCATCGTGTTCGTCCCGCCCGACGTGCTTTTGGCACGTCGCGGCAGTCTATTGCCCATCGCCACGCCGCTTCCGACACGCGTTACCTCCGCGTGGGTTGGCGGCCGGTATGCCCATGCCTCGCGCGTGAGCAGCGTTGGTGCAATGACGTGGTTCATAACGTCCCGTGTGGCCCTGTGGCCATCCGCCAGGCATGGGAACGAGCGGCCACAAGCCCGGGGTGCCCTTGCAGCCAGGTCGCGGGACATGTCTCCCGTGGAATTCCCGACGGCGTTCGTCAAGCGAACCCCGAGGGCATACGTTGCAGGAACCTTTAGCAGGTCATGAGTCTTTTTCGAACCAAAAGCATCGAGAACATGCTGGTCGCGAGTCGCACCGGCAGTCTCAAGAAGGTACTGGGTCCGGTCGACCTGGTCCTGATGGGCATTGGCGCCATCATCGGTACCGGTATTTTCGTCCTGACCGGCACCGGCGCGCTCACCGCCGGCCCGGCCCTTACCCTCTCCTTCGTCATCGCGGCCCTGGCCTGCGGCTTCGCAGCCCTGTGCTACGCCGAGTTTGCCTCGACGATTCCCGTCTCGGGCTCCATCTACACTTACAGCTATGCCACGCTCGGCGAAATCGTCGCGTGGATCATCGGCTGGGATCTGATGCTCGAGTACGGTCTCGCGTCATCGGCCGTATCGGTCGGCTGGTCGGGCTACTTCCAGTCGCTCGCCGCCGGCTTCGGACTGTATCTGCCCACCGCGATCACGGCGGCCCCGGGCAGCGTGCCGGGGGTGACCACCTTCATCAACCTGCCCGCCGTCGTCATCATGCTGCTCATCACGTGGGTACTGTCGTACGGCGTGCGTGAGTCGACCCGCATCAACAACCTGATGGTGGCGATCAAGATCAGCGTGGTGGTGCTGTTCATCGCCGCGGGCGTATGGCACGTGAAGCCCGCGAACTGGACACCGTTCATGCCGTTCGGCACGAGCGGCATGTTCAATGCCGCAGCGCTCGTCTTCTTTGCGTTCATCGGTTTCGACGCCGTGACATCGGCTGCCGAAGAAGTACGCAACCCGGGCCGTGATTTGCCGATCGGCATCATCGGCTCGCTGATCGTCTGCACGGTGCTGTACGTGGCCGTGGCCGCGATCATGACCGGCATCGTGCCGTTCGCGAACTTCGAAGGCGTCGATCACCCGGTGTCGCTGGCGCTGCAATACGCCGGTCAGAACTGGGTCGCGGGCTTCGTCGATCTGGGTGCGATTCTCGGCATGACGACCGTGATCCTCGTGATGACCTACGGCCAGACGCGCATCACCTACGCCATGTCGCGCGACGGTCTGCTGCCGCCGATGCTCTCGAGCATTCACCCGACGCACAAGACCCCGTTTGCCGCCACGTGGATCATCGGCGTGGTGTTCGCGCTGATCGCGGGCTTCGTGCCGCTGGGCGTGCTCGCCGAGCTGATCAACATCGGCACCCTGTCGGCGTTTGCGCTCGTGTCGATCGCCGTGCTGGTGCTGCGTCGCACGCGTCCGGACCTGCCGCGTGCGTTCCGCGTACCCGGCGCGCCGGTCGTGCCGCTCATCTCGGCCGGCCTGTGTCTGTTCCTGATGGCGCACCTGCAAGCAGCGACCTGGATTGCCTTCGTCGTGTGGCTCGCCATCGGCATGGTGATCTATTTCACCTACGCCCGCCGTAACGCCGTGCTCCACAAGCAGGGCGACGCCGCGCGCACGCCGCGCTGATACGTCAGCCTGCGACGGTACCGCCTCGCGCGAGCGCGCGAGAGCGCGTATAGTCCGGCACAAGGGCTCGCGACACGTTCTGTGTCGCGAGCCCTTTCCGCCCCCTCCGGGCGGATTTCGTCTTCCCGCATCACGCAAGTCGTTCGTCCGTGCTTCCCCTTGCTGTCGTCACCTCACGTCCTCGCAAAGGAAAAAGAACATGCGTCGTTATGTCCTGCTTGCCGCCGTGCCCGCTGCGTTCGCCGCCGGCGTCTTCTCCTCCCACCTCGTACCGTCCGCGCTGGCGCAGGCTCCCGCCCTCACCGCACAGATCATCGACGTGGGCGCCATGACCAACGAACAGATCGGCAATCTCGTGCCGAACGTCGGCACGCTGCGCACGCGCACGCTGGTGGCGACGTCCAACGGCACGATCGCGGTACAAAGCGGCAACGTGCCGCGTCACACGCATCAGGACGCCGACGAGATTCAGTATGTGATTTCCGGCAGCGGCACGTTCTGGCTAGGTGACCAGCAGCGCGAAGTGCATCCGGGAGATCTGATCATCATTCCGCGCGGCACCGTGCATGCTGGGTCGCAGAACACGAGCGGCGAATTCAAGGTGCTGGCCGTGAAGCTGCCGCCGCAGGCGCCCAACGACATTCAGTTCGTCAAGTAGCGCGCCGGGGAAGTCGACGTGCGGGACGGATCGCGAGCGCGTCCGTCCGACCCGTCAGCCGAGATTGCGATTGAGCCACACGGCGCCGTAGCCGATCGCGAACATTGTCAGCAGCAGCGGCACCGAAATGCGCAACACCTGAATGACGAGCGGGCGCGGCGGCATGTCTTCGTCCTCCGGCATGCGTCCCGCTTCGTGCAGGGCGCCGGTGCAAAGCGCCGCCGCCACGGCGCTGATGAACACCCAGAACGTCTGGTTGTAGAGCAAGGCGACGAGCAACAACGCCAGCGCCACATTGCGGCCGTGATAAATCAGATTGACGGTAGTACGAAAGGCTTGCGGCGACATGTCGGTAAGGGGCGCTCGTGTACGGTGAAGCCGCACCGGCGCAGGAAGTTATTGTTATCGGTCCTTTGACCCGCGAGGCGCCTGAGCGCACATCGTGGTTCTCGAAAGCTAGCAGAGCTTAACCACACTTAACGGCTTTCGCTACCGTACTCTTTAATTGTGAAACCATTCGACGCGGGTCAAGCGCACGCTGTCATGCCTGCCGCCAGATGAATGCGGTATTCTCCCCCGCATGACAGCCCCCGCTTCCACCCGTCTATCGAGCGCCACCCAAGGCATCACGGCCGATGCCCCCGGGCGCGCCATCTACGTCGTCGCGGCACATCCGCGCTGGCGCGACTCACGCGTGAACCGTCGCCTGCTCGACGCCGCACGAAGCATCGCAGGTGTCGACGTCAACGATCTGTACTCGACCTATCCCGACTTCAGCATCGACATCGCTGCCGAACAGCAGCGCGTGGCGCGCGCCGACCTGGTCGTGCTCGTGCACCCGATCTACTGGTACAGCATGCCGCCGCTGCAAAAACTCTGGTTCGACGAAGTGCTCTCGTGGGGCTGGGCCTATGGCCACGACGGCCATGCGCTGGCCAACAAGGACCTCTGGCTCGTGGCCAGTACCGGCGGCCCGCAGGAAAGCTATCGGCCGGAAGGCTATAACCAGCACGACTTCGCCGCCTTCCTGCCCGCCTACGAACAAACCGCGCGCCTGTGCGGCATGCGCTTTCTGCCACCGCATGTGTTTTACGGCGCGCGACGCAGCGACGACGCCACGCTTGACGCCCATATCGGCGAATTCGCCGGACGGCTGACGACGTATCCGCAGTGGCCCGAGTTGATCTCGATGGCAGACGCGCCCGAGTGCTGCGTCATCCCGGCCACTGACCGCCCGCGCGCCGCACCGGAGGGCGACGCCGCAACCCAGACCGCCAGCCCGGACAATCGTCTGGCCGGCGACGAAGCCAACACGGGTAGAGCCGCCTGATGGAACACGTCCCCGCCTGGTTGCTCGCCAGCCTGATCTATCTCGCCGCGGCCGTCATCGTCGTGCCGCTGTCCCGTGCCCTGGGGCTCGGCGCGATCATCGGCTACCTCGCCGCGGGCATCGCCATCGGCCCCTGGGGCCTCGGTCTGGTCTCGCGCGTGGAAGACGTGCTGCACTTCGCCGAGTTCGGTGTGGTGCTGATGCTGTTCCTCGTCGGCCTCGAACTGGAGCCGCGCCGGTTGTGGAATTTGCGACGTCCGATCTTCGGCTGGGGCTCGGCGCAAGTCGTCGGGTGCGCCGTCGTCCTCTTCGCCGCCGGCGTTGCGCTGGGGGCGCCGTGGCGCATCGCGCTCGTGGCAGCCCTCGGTCTCGCCCTCTCGTCGACAGCCATCGCTTTGCAGGTGATGGCCGAGCGCAACCTGCTCGCCACCCCGAGCGGGCAGGCGGGCTTTTCGATCCTGCTGTTTCAGGACGTTGCCGCCATTCCGATTCTCGCCCTGCTGCCCCTGCTCGCGAACTCGGTCGACAGTCACACGCTCACGGGCACACAGCGCGCGCTCGAAGGACTGAAGATCGTCGGCGTGATCGCGGCGATCATCCTCGGCGGCCGTCTGGCATTGCGCCCGTTGCTGCGCTGGATCGCCAACAGCCGCACGCCCGAGATCTTCACGGCGGCGTCGCTGTTGCTCGTGGTCGCCATTGCCACGCTGATGCAACTGGTCGGACTGTCGATGGCGCTCGGTGCCTTCCTCGCCGGCGTCTTGCTCGCCGAGAGCGAGTACCGCCGCGAGCTGGAAACCGACATCGAACCGTTCAAGGGCTTGCTGCTGGGATTGTTCTTCATCGCCGTGGGCATGAGCATCGACTTCGGCGTATTGCTCGCCCAGCCGTTGCGCATGATCGCCGTGGTGGTCGGCTTCATGGCACTCAAGGGGTTGGCCATTTTCGGGCTGTCTCGACTGATGCAACTGCCGTATCAGGAGCGTCCGATCTTCACGTTGCTGCTTGCTCAGGGCGGCGAATTCGCGTTCGTGGTGTTCCAGTCGGCGGGCCCGCAGGTGCTGCCGCCGGCCGTGTCGTCATTCCTGATCGGGGCCGTAGCGCTGTCGATGCTGATCTCTCCGCTGCTGCTCGTCGCCATCGACAAGTGGCTGCTGCCGCGCTACAGCGTGAAGGGATCGCCGCGCATGAAGGAGATCGAGGAGCCGCAATCGGCCAGCGTGGTGATCTGCGGGTTCGGACGCTACGGTCAGATCGTCGGGCGCGCACTGGTGCCGCAAGGCGTATCGGTCACCGTGCTCGACCACGACCCGGACACCATCGAAAGCCTGCGCCAGATCGGCTTTCGCGTGTTCTACGGCGACGCAACGCGACTCGATCTTCTGCGCATTGCCGGCGTGGCCCATGCGCGCGCCGTCGTCGTGGCCGTGGACGACATCGATCAGTCGCTGGAGATCGTCGACCTGATGCGCGAGCATTTCCCGGAGGTGCCCGTTGTGGCGCGGGCGCGCAACGTGGGCCATCTGTTCCAGTTGCGCGACCGGGGCGTGAAGCATATCGAACGCGAGGTTTTCGAGTCGTCGCTGCGCAGCGCGCGCTCGGTGCTCGAAGAACTCGGCTGGCCGGCTGCCGAGGCCCGCGACGCGACGATGGCGTTTCGTCGCGCAAATCTGCAACTGACCGACGAGATGTACCCGTCGTATCAGGATCGCAACAAGATGATTGCGACGGCGAAGGAAGGCCGCCGTCAGTTCGAGGAGCAGATGGCGCGCGAGCGCGAACAGCGGCGCGCGCAACGGCAGGTCACATTCGGCTGGGACGGCGAGCGCTCGCCCGACGACAAGACGCCGACACCGCCCACCCCATCCACCGCATCGAATGCAGCACCGCCGGAGAACGAAGCCGGGCGGGGGCGGAACGACACCCGCGCCTGAGCGCGGGGCGTGCATCGCTCGCCGGGGTGTTTCGCCATCCGAAGCACCTGGCCAACACCCCTCCTTCGCGCTCACATGGCACGAGCAAAACCGTCGAACGGACGGAAATGGCCTTCTGCCGGTGCGGTAGCGTCGGAACGCAGACGCGCTTCGGCGTCGCTGCCTGCCAGCCCCCGGTAGTAAAGGTGCACGGCGATGGCTGCCGAGTAACGACGGATTTCCACGAGCGTGAGGTGCGCATGCTCGGCCGACGTGAACAACAGATACGGCGATGCTTCTTCGATCAACCCCGCCACCTGATGCAGGCCATGGCGATGCAGCACTTCGGTGAGCTCGTCGCGGCTGCGGTGCGTGGTCGCGTCGGTGGACGGGTACATCATGCGCAGCAAGGCGACCGGGTGATGGGCGACGGCAAGCGACAGCGCCTGGACGACAGCGTGACTGTCGAGCGCCGTAGCCACGGCCTCGCCTTCGGGACGATGTTGCGGAAAGAGTTGCTCAAGGGTCGGCGTCATGAGGGTTCCATTGCGAAAAGCTGTGAAACTGCGACAGCGGACTCCACAGTCTATGCACGGCCCTCGTACCGATAAACGCTACTGAGTGACGACCTGCGTTGCGTGCGCCGCAACAATTACGAAGTATTTCACTGTGTCATGCGCCAGGGGAACGTCGTGGCACCGCCCACCCTGCGCGGCGCACAGATACCGCATGGTGTTATGATTTTTGGCGACGCAGACAAGACTCATCTTTCATGCGATATCCCGACCAGATGTCCGACACGCAAGCACTTGCCGTCGCACAGGCCGACCATGTCATGCGCCATTGGCAATACGATGTCGATGGGCCCATCGACATTGGTTCGGACTCCCATAAACGCATGTTCTGCCACATGCTGCTGGAGTCCCACAACCCCTACAAGCCTGCGATCATCGACTGGCCGATCCTGCCGCCCGATGCGCTCAAACGTTTGACGGCGCTGCCCATCTGGGACATCGCCGTGCAAACGGAAGGCCGCGCGTCGATTCGAGTGGCCACTTATGCGGCGACCCTTCGGGACCCGCTGTTGCGTCGGGCGATGGTCATGGACGGCGAAGAAGAAGCCCGTCACAAGATGGTGCTCGGCCGGCTCGTGGAGGTGTACGGCATCGAACTCGCGCCGGAACCCTCGTACCCGGCGCCGAAAGATGCCGAATGGGCCTGGATGAAAACCGGCTTCAGCGAATGCATCGACAGCTTCATGGCGTTTGGCCTGTTCCGCTCGGCCCAGCGTTCCGGCTACTTCCCCGAAGCGCTCGTGGAAACCTTCGAGCCCGTGGTGCAGGAGGAGGCGCGCCATATTCTATTCTTCACGAACTGGTTCGCCTGGCATCGCCGCAACCTGCCGCTCTGGAAGCGACCGTGGTTCTACGCTCGCGTCGCCGCGGTCTGGGTGGCGTTGATCTGGGATCGCGTGGCCATCGCCAAGGGTATCGATACCGACGGCGTTGCGCACGACGCCAATTTCCTTGCCACCGGTACGGCCGACCTCGGTGAATCGCTCAACCCCCGTGCGCTAATTCTGCTTTGCCTCGAAGAAGACGCACGACGCATGGACGGCTACGACAAGCGGCTGTTGCGCCCGACATTCGTCCCTAAACTCGCCCGTTTCGCGCTGCGCTTCCTGAAAGGCTGAGCGCCCGCCGGATTTCGCTGCATGGCACCGAACCGGAGGCCATGAACGACAAAAAGCCGTCCCGGGCTTCTCGCCCGGGACGGCTTTTTTAATGCCTGCGACTTTACGCCTGAAGACTTAGCTGCCTTGGCTGACGTTCAGTTCGCCAGCAGCACGGGCGCGAGCCAGTTCCTGCTTCACATCGGCGCGCGAGGCGCTCTGGCCTTGCGTGGCGACGATCGGGTAGTCGACGTCGTTCTGTGCCATCAGGCCTTCGGCGCGAGCCTGAGCCAGCTCGCTCTTCACGTCGGCACGGCTCTTGGCCGGGCCCGACGCCACGTACACCGGGTAGTCGGCGTCACCGTGCGGGATCAGTCCTTGCGAGCGGGCTTGTGCCAGATCGGCCAGCACGGCAGCACGCGTGAGCGGCTGACCTTGCGAAGCGACTTCAGGATAGTTGTTACCGTTTTCAGCGGCGTTGCTGGCAACAGCACCCAGCGAAGTGACGGCGGCGATAAGGGCGATAGCGATGTTCTTGCGGTTCATTTTCAAAACTCCTGTCTTGGTTGCGACGACTTTTTTTTCACTTGCGCCGTCGATGGAAGGAAGTCTAGAACTCCGCCTCGCAATGAAAAATGCGAAATCTGTCGAGGAACTATTGCGTATTTCGATGAGAATCGCCCGAACTGTTTCGGTGCAGACCGGGAATGAAAAATGCCGTCAGCCCCGTGAATCGGGGCTGACGGCATGGGAAGGCTGCCGTGGGATAGCCGTGCTACGGCTCAGTCGGTCAGCGATGCACCCAGTAACTCGAGCAATTGCTGTGAGCCGCGCTCACGCGACCCGGCGTCGTCATAACCATCGAGATAGGCGCCCTGCTCGGTCAACACGAGAAGCGTGCCGCCATCTTGCGCGCGCAAGTCCATCGTGGCGAGCGACACGGAAATCTTGCGCGTATCCAGATGCATCTCGTAGCTGTAGACGAGTCGCGTATCGGGCACGACGTCGTAGTAAGTGGCATCGAATGTCGACACCATGCCGCTCGCCCAGCGTCCCTTGGCGCGCTCATGCCCGCCGGGGCGCACGTCCATCGATCGCTCGATCATCGTGTAGCCGTTGCCCCCTTTGAACCAGCGATCCTTGGCTTCGCGGTCGGTCAGGGCGCGAAACACGCGTGCGGGCGACGCCGGATAGTGCCGCTCGATGCGGAACGTCGCATGCACGACACTGCGCGCCGACGGAGCGACCAGATCACGCAGCACTTCGCGTCCGAGCTTGTCGAGTGTCTGCTTCCAGCCCTCTCCGGCACCCTCGGGCATCCAGGCGAATGCCGGATCGTGCACCGTGTAGCGCTGTTCGACGTCGAGTCGCGTGCCTTCCGGCACGTCGGTAAAACCGGCGGTCGTGAGCGCACCGAACAGGGCCAGCCCCTTCGCGTCGGTCACTTCCATGTCGATCACGAGACGATTGGGTGCATCGACTTCGACGAAACGCCCGCGGATCCAGTGCGACTCGCCCTCGGGCGATTGCATGCGGAGCTCGAAAGCGCCGCCGGCGCGGGCGTCGATGTTGGCTTCGGGCACCGTATAGCCCGTCGGGCAGAACCACCGTTTGACCGCCTCGGTGTTCGTCCACGCACCGAATACCACTTCGCGCGTGGCGGCGTAGGTCCGGCCGATCGTCAGTGGCTGCAAACGCGGCTGCGCCGCCAGCTTGGCTTCACTTGCTGTCCTCATGAACGTCTCCTTCGGGCGGCAGGCTGGCCAGATACTCGCCCAATCGGTCGAGATGGCCCTCCCACTCGTGACGGCGCTGATTGATCCATCGCTCGGCGAGGCTCAGCGCCTGGGGTTCGATCCGGCACGTGCGCACACGTCCGGCCTTTTCCGTTCGCACCAGCCCCGCACTCTCGAGTACGGCCAGATGCTGCATGACCGCCTGCAACGACATGGCCAACGGCTGCGCAAGGGCACTCACCGAGGCCGGTCCCTGCGCCAGACGCGCGAGCATCGCGCGCCGGGAGGTGTCGGCCAGTGCCTGGAAAGTCAGATCGAGGGCGTTGTCATGGTCAAGCATGTACTTGAGTATAATCGCTCAGAAAAGTAAAGCAAGAACTTTAGTATTAAAGTCCTGCGAAGGAACGTTCAGGTAATGATGTGATGCTCGCGCGCCGGCAGGCGGGCCGTATGCGAGCGGTGGAGAATCTCGCGCAGCGACTGCTCGATGGTCTCGGACATGGCGTCGAGCGCCAGATCGTTGGGTTCCAGCCCGAAAGGCTCTTCGATTTCCGCGCTCACGGCTTCCAGCGCGAAGAAGGTATAGGAGATGAAGGCCACGATCACGGGTGTCATCGGACCAATGGAGTCGATCAGCCCGAACGGCAACAACAGGCTGTAGAGATAGGTCACGCGGTGCAGGATGACCCCGTAGGTGAATGGAATCGGCGTGGTGGCAATGCGCTCGCAGCCGCCGATAGCTTCGCCCAGACGATCCAGGTGCATCTCCATGACCTGCGCCAGCGGGGCCTCGATCTGCCCACGCATGCGTCGCTCGCGCAGCCACTCACCGGCCATGAGCAGCAGCGTGATCGGCTTGAACTGCTTGCGTGCGAGACATGCCACGTCTTTTTCGTCGAGCAGCCGATCGAAGTCCGCGCGCGGGTCGGTACCGCGCAGTTGATGGCGCATACCGTGCACGAACGCGATGAGATAGGCGACGAAGCGCGGCGAATCCGACGTATCGGACACCAGCGTCATCGACTGACGGGCGAGTGCGCGCGTCTCGTTGAGTACGCTGCCCCAGAGCATCCGGGCTTCCCAGTAGCGGGCATAGCTCGTGGTGTTCCGGAACCCGAGAAAGATGGCCAGGGTGATGCCGATCAGCGAAAACGGGATGAAGGTAAGCGGAATCTTCCATTCGAAGATGCGCCCGTGTGCCACGGTGACGGCAATCGAGATGATCGTGGTGAAAATGAGCTGCGGGGCGATCTTGGGCAAGATCGAGCCACGCACGACGAAAAGCATGCGCAGCCAATGCAGGTTGGGTCGGACGATCATGGCAAACAGGGGGCGCTTGCAAGCGCAGTAAGACAGGCCGTGGGGGGAGCCATTGCGGCGCGATGATACGCCGATATTGGTACGTTTGAAATGACTGAAACCTCCTGATAACTCGCGCCGATGCCTTTCCACGTCCCTCTGTCGCTCGATACCGTCGCAAAAACGCCCGCCGGCTGCAAAGCCGACGGGCGTTTCGCTGTCGCGTCAACCGAAATGCGCCTACTTCACGTCCAATGCCTGCGCGAGCGTGACCGGGTCCTGGAAGATGCTAGAGAAATCAAGCCCCCCGTGACCGTTGACGCGATGCACTTCGAAGATGCGCCGGGCGAGATCGCCGAGCGGCGTGGCCACATCGCTCGACAGCGCCGCCCCGTGCGCCAGACGCAGATCCTTCGCCATCAGGTCCGTGGCAAAGCCGCCCGTGTACCCGCGCGACGACGCCGCGTTCTCCATCACGCCCGGACACGGGTTGTAGACCTCCAGCGTCCAGTTGCGCCCCGAGCTTTGCTGCATGACGGCCGAGAGCACCTTCGGATCGAGCCCGTTGGCAATGCCCAGACGCAACGCCTCGCTCGTGCCCGCCATCAGAATGCCCAGCAGCATGTTGTTGCACAGCTTGAGTGTCTGCCCCGCGCCGAGCGGCCCGCCGTGATGAATCGCCCGCCCCATGGTGCCGAGCAACCCACGCATGCGGTCGACGAGCGCGGCATCACCACCCACCATGAACGTGAGCGTCCCCGCCGCCGCCCCGGCCGTGCCGCCCGATACCGGCGCATCGAGCAGCAGCGTGCCCGGGCGTGCGAGTTTGGCGAGCTGGCGCGGAATCTCCGGCGGCACCGTGCTGCTGTCGATCAGCACCGCGTCGGGCGCCGCGTTCGCCAACACGCCCTGCGGCCCGTCGTAAGCGGCCAGCACGTGCTCGCCTGCGGGCAACATCGTGATGACCACCTGCGCGTCGCGCACGGCATCGGCGATCGACGTGGCCGCTTTGCCGCCCGCGGCCGCCAAGCGCTCGAGCGCGGGACCGGACAAATCGAAACCGAGTACCGCGTGTCCGGCCTTCACCAGATTCGCGGCCATCGGCCCGCCCATGTTGCCCAGCCCGATGAACGCGACCCGCAGCGGCCCTTGTTGAGTTTCCGTAGCCATCGTTTGTCTCCGAGTGGTCGTGAATCGTGCGCGTTACTTCAGCGTGATCGTTGTGTTCACGCCCGCCGGGCCGGTGCCGCGTGCCTGCCAGCGTGCCGTCACCGTCTTGGTCTGCGTCCAGAACAGGATGGCCTGCTTGCCGTTCGGGCCGAGATCGCCCAGCTTCGACGCACGCGAACCGGTGAAGCTGAACCAGGCCACCGGTACCGGAATCGGCAGGTTGATGCCGACCTGGCCGACGTCGATCTCGTTCTGGAACTGACGCGCAGCGCCGCCGTCCTGCGTGAACAGCGCCACCCCGTTGCCGTTCGGGTTCGCATTGACGAAGGCGATCGCTTCATCGAGGGTGTCGACACCGGCCATGCACAGCACCGGGCCGAAGATCTCGTCGCGATAGATCGACATTTCCGCCGTCACGCCATCGAAGATCGTCGGGCCGACGAAGTTGCCTTCGGGGGCTTCCTTGACCGTATGGCCGCGCCCGTCGAGCAGCAGCTTCGCGCCCTCTTCCACGCCGGCGCCGATGAGCTTCTCGATGCGCGCACGCGCCTGCTTCGACACGACCGGGCCGAGATCCGCCTTGCGGTCCGTGCCCGGGCCAACCTTCAGCGCACGCGCGCGTTCGACCAGTTCGGGCACCCACTCGCGGGCCTCGCCGACGAGCACGGCAACGGACGTCGCCATGCAGCGTTGTCCCGCCGCACCGAAAGCCGCGCCGAGCAGGTGATTCATGGCCTGTTCGCGGTCGGCGTCCGGCAGGATCACGCAGTGGTTCTTTGCACCCATCATCGCCTGACAGCGCTTGCCCGCTTCCGACGCGCGACGGTAGATATGCGTGCCGACGTGCGTCGAACCGATGAACGACACCGCCTTGATGTCCGGGTGATCGCAAATGCCGTTGGCCGTGTCCGGCCCGCCGTGCACCACGTTGAGCACGCCCGGGGGCAGACCGGCTTCGAGCGCCAGCTCGGCCAGACGCAGCGACGCGCTCGGGTCCTGCTCCGAGGGCTTGAGCACGAACGTGTTGCCCGTGGCCACGGCCAGCGGGAACATGAAACACGGCAGCATCACCGGGAAGTTGAAGGCCGTAATGCCTGCGCACACGCCCAGCGGTTCGATGAGGGTGTAGACGTCGACACCGCCTGCCGCGTTCTGCGCGTACTCGCCCAGTTGCAGCGACGCAATCGAACACGCGTGCTCCACGACTTCGAGGCCGCGCCCGACTTCGCCTTCGGCGTCGGGCAGCGTCTTGCCATGTTCGCGCGTGATCAGCTCGGCCAGTTCGCCGGTGTGATCGCGCAACAGTTGCTGGAAGCGCAGCATCACGCGCATGCGGTTCGCTTGCGACGTGTTGCGCCACGACTTGTAGGCGGCCTTGGCCGACGCCACGGCCGCATTGAGTTCGTCAGGTGTCGCGAACGGCACGCGCGCAACGACTTCCTGCGTCGCGGGGTTCACGACATCGCGCCACTGCGAGGTCTTCGACTCGACACGTTTGCCGTCGATCAGCAGCGGAATGGTAGGTAGGGACATGACACGCTCTCCGGATCAAAACGAATGCAGGGGAATTCGAGTTAAGAGAATCACTTCGCTGCCGTGCTCGTCTTCACGAGCGAACAGGTCGACTTCGACAGCGGCTGGAAGGCTTCCGTCGCGGGGACGGTGGCAACTTTAGTGTAGTAATCCCACGGGCCCTTGGACTCGGCGGGGGCCTTCACGCGGAACAGATACATGTCGTGAATCACGCGACCGTCGGGGCGAATCGATGCGTTGTGCATGATCGGGTCGCGAATCGGCATTTCACGCATTTTTTGCGCAACCGTCTTGGCATCGACGCTCTGTGCTGCCGCCACGGCGCGCAGGTAGTGCAACACGCTCGAGTACACGCCGGCCTGCACCATCGTCGGCTTCAGGTCCTTGTACTTCTTCTGGAAGCGGGCCGACCACGTGCGCGAGGCGTCGTCGAAGTCCCAATAGAAGCCGTCCGTGAACATCAGGCCCTGCGCGGTGTTCAGCCCCAGTGCATGCACGTCCGACAGGAACACCAGCAGCGCCGCGAGCTTCTGGCCGCGCTGGACGATACCGAACTCGCGCGCCTGCTTGAGGACGTTCACGGTGTCCTGGCCGCCGTTGGCGAGCGCGACGACCTGGGCCTTCGAACTTTGCGCCTGCAACAGGAACGACGCGTAATCGGACGCGTTGAGCGGGTGGCGCGACTGGCCGACGACCGAACCGCCGAGCGACTTCACGATGTCGGCAGCGTCTTTTTCGAGCGAGTGCCCGAACGCATAGTCGACGGTGATGAAGTACCACGACTTGCCGCCGTTGCCGACCACGGCGCGGGCCGTCGCGGCAGACTGCGAGTACGTGTCGAACATCCAGTGGAAGCCGGTGGGTGAACAGTCTTCGTTCGTCAGACGCGTGGTCGCCGGTCCCGAGAACATCACCACGCGCTGCTTGTCCATCGCCAGCTTCTGCACGGCGAGCGCCGCAGCGGAGTTGGTCAGGTCGGCGATCGCATCGACGTTGTCGCGATCGAACCATTCGCGCGCCTTGTTCGCGGCAACGTCGGCCTTGTTCTGGTTGTCGGCCGAGACCAGATCGATCTTCATGCCCTTGCACTCGGCGGCCAGACAGTCGTCGATGGCCATCTGTGCGGCCACCACCGACCCGGCGCCGCCCATTGCGGAATACGTGCCCGACATGTCGGTGAGCACGCCCACCTTCACCGGACGATCCGGCAACTGCGCCATACCGGCCGACGACGCTACCCCCAAGCCCGCACCGAGTCCCAGCGCGAGCAGCCACGGCTTGATCTTCATCGCTTTTGTCTCCTTCAGGTCCTACAGGTTTTTTTATGCTTTCGTCGCCAGCGTCTATGCGCGGCGCTCATAAATTGTATTTGTGCGAATTTGCTTTACATAGCGCATCTCTGCATCTACTTTGTGCATAAATGCACATAGGAGACCGGACGATGCCCCGCACCGCCGCCACACGACCGTCGCGCATTGCCAGCCCGCCGGGCGCAGAGCCGCGCCCCGACTGGGACGATCTTCGATACTTTCTGGAGGTGGCTCGCACGCAGCGCGTGAGTGCCGCGGCGCAGCGTCTGGGCGTGGATCACACCACGGTGTCGCGGCGGGTTCGCGCGCTCGAACAGTCGCTCGGCACGCTGCTGTTCGACAAGTCGCGCAATGCGGGCTTTGCGCTCACGCCCGAGGGGCAACAGTTGCTGGTGCACGCGGAGCAGATGGAGACGGCGCTGCAATCGGCCTGCGAGCAGGTGGCCGGTCTGGGGCAAACGCTCTCCGGTCATGTGCGCATCGGCTCGACGGAAGCGTTCGGCACCTATTTCGTGACGCCGGTCCTCTCGCGTTTTCAGCGCGAATACCCGGCCATCGACTTCGACGTGCTGCCGGTGCCGCGCTTCGTCAGCTTGTCCAAGCGCGAGGCCGACCTGGCCATCACCATCGAACGTCCGCAGCGCGGCCCTTACGTGTGCAGCAAGCTATGCGACTACCGGTTGCAGTTGTACGCCACGCCCGGCTACCTCGCGCAATACGGCGACGTGCAGACGTTCGCCGACCTGAGCGGACGCCGCTTCATCAGCTACGTCGACGAACTCTCGTTCAGCAACGAACTACGCTATCTGGAAGACATCGTGCCCGGCTGCGACGTCGTGCTGCGCAGCACCAGCGTGATTGCGCAATATCAGGCGGCGTTGCAAGGCGAAGCGCTGGCGATTCTGCCCTGCTTCATGGCCGCACAGGATCCCCGGCTCGTGCCGCTGCTGGTCGACGAGGTGGTCGTCACCCGCAGCTTCTGGATTTACTGCCACGAAGAGTTGCGCACACTCAAGCGCATTACGGTGCTATGGGATTACCTGCGCGACGCCGCCCAGCGCAACGACGCCCTGCTGCAAGGCAAGGCCGGTCGGTTGCAATTGACGTGATGATCCACCGCAGTGAACGCTCGGCCGGCACGATCAGCGAATCTTGCGCTGTTCGGCGTCGATCACTTCGGGAATCGCGGCGCGCATGGCTTCGACGAATCGCAGCAGGCGCGCGGGATAGAACTTCGCGTACGGGTAGATGAGATACATTGGCAGCGCTGTCGAGCGCCACTGCGGCACGAGCTGGATCAGCCGCCCTTGTGCCACGTCCTCGGCCATCAGCCACGCGGAACAGCACCCCACTCCCAGCCCACACAATGTGGCACTGCGCAATGCGTAGAGATTGTCCGTACTCATGCGCGGATCGAATGTCAGCCGCGCCGCTTCGCGCGTCTGCTCGTGCGTGAGGGTGAGCTCGTTGCGATAGAACGTCGTGAGCGAGAGCCACGGCATCGACGTCAGCATCGACGGATGCTCCGGCACCGGCCGCCCCGCCAGCAGATCGGGAGACGCCACCACGATGCGCGGCACGTCGGTGAGCAGGATCGCGACGTTCGACGGGTCGTGCAGCTCCCCCACGTGAATCGCGCAGTCGATCCCCTCGGCGATGAAATCCGGTTCGCGATCCTGCAGGAACCAGTGGATCTTCATGCCGGTGTAGCGCTCGAGAAAATCCGCCAACGGGCCGATCATCATCTCCTGCCCGAAAGCGTGCGGCGCCAGCACCCGCAGGGTGCCCTCCGGGTCCCGCCCCGTGCCCCGTACGTCGGCCTCGAACGCTTCCCAACTCGTGACCAGCTCCTTCGCGCGCGCAAAGCATCGCTCGCCGTCTTCGGTGAGTTTCATGCGGTGCGTCGAACGCTGGAGCAAACGCAGGCCCAGCAAACGCTCGAGCATCTGCAACCGGCGGCTGACCGTTGGCTGCGTGGTGCCCAGCAGCGTCGCGGCGGCCGACAGACTCCCGGCCTCGACGATGCGCACGAAGGTCTGCATGAGTTCGACACGGTCGGCACCGCTGGCCCGGCTTGACTGGGCGTCATACGTCGATGGCGGCAAAAGCGGGGGTTGGATGGGCTCGGTCATACGCGCTACGCATAAAGGTTGTACGGATTATAGGTCTACCGCTGCACCGCACCAAGCGCGACACTACGCCCCGTACTGACTAATACGTCCCCACTTACCGGACCACAGGAGCCACACTTCATGAGTTCCGCGCAAATTTCCAATCCCGCCACAGGGGCGCGCCCCCAGGCCGAACTCTCGGCCCGGCTGATTCTGCTGCTGGCGACTGGCACGGGCCTGACCGTCGCCTCGCTGTACTACGCGCAGCCGATGCTCGGCATCATGACCGACGACATTCATGCGTCGAACACGGCCGTCGGCTGGGTGCCCACGCTCACGCAACTCGGCTACGCGCTCGGCATTTTGCTGCTCGTGCCGCTGGGGGACATCATCGACCGGCGTCGCATCGTGCTGATCAAGGGGGCGATTCTCACGCTCGCGTTGCTGGCCGCCGCCGCCGCGCCGGGCATCGGCACGTTGCTCGCCGCCAGTCTGGCGATCGGGCTGACCGCGACCATGGCGCAGGACATCGTGCCCGCCGCTGCAGCGATTGCCCCCGAGTCCATTCGAGGTCGCGTGGTCGGCACGGTCATGACCGGCCTGCTGCTGGGCATTCTGCTTTCGCGGGTGGTGTCGGGCTTCGTCGCACAGAACTTCGGTTGGCGGGCCATGTACGTCGTCGCGGCGATCAGTGTCGCCGGGTTTGGCGTGGTGGCATGGCGCGCGCTGCCGTCGTTCCACCCGACCACGCAGATGACCTATCGTCGCCTGATCGGGTCGGTCGCCGACCTGTGGCGTCGTCATCCGGCGCTGCGCCGCGCCGCATTCGCTCAGGGCTTGTTGTCGGTCGGCTTCTCCGCCTTCTGGTCAACGCTCGCGGTCATGCTGCACGACGCACCGTTCCATCTGGGCGCTGCGGCGGCGGGGGCATTCGGCCTGGCCGGCGCGGCCGGCGCACTGGGCGCACCGCTGGCCGGTCGCATCGCCGACCGCAAGGGACCGCAGATCGTGACGCGCCTCGGCGCCGGGCTTGTCGCCGTGTCGTTCGCAGCGATGCTATTCGCACCGCTGCTCGGGGCACATGCGCAGTTGTGGTTGATCGGATTGGCCGCCATCGGCTTCGATCTCGGTGTGCAGGTGGCGCTGGTGTCGCACCAGACCATCGTGTACGGGATCGAGCCGGCCGCACGCAGCCGCTTGAACGCAGTGCTCTTCGTCGGCGTGTTTATCGGCATGGCCGTCGGCGCCGCGCTCGGTGCGCAAGCGCTGGCACACTGGGGCTGGACAGGTGTGGCGTCGCTCGCAACGCTGGCCGCACTCGGCGCACTGACCGTGCGCCTGTGGCCGGGCACCACTGCGGCCCATTGAACGAATGCGTCGGAAGGGCGATCACCCTTCCGACGCTGCCGCGCAGGCCCTTGCCTTTTCGAACAGCGCGTTGGCGTCGACACCTTCGAGGTTGAGGCCAAAGCGGCCGTCGAGCAGTTGCGACAGTTGCGACGCCGACGTGATCGAGGTCTCGGCAATGACATCCCCCTGCTGGCCACGCTCCGTGAGCTTCGTGTCGAGCAACGCAATCCGCCCTTGTGGCAGGGCGCGGCAGACGATCAGGTGGTTCCGGAAAAGCGAGTCGGGCGCACTCGACGTGTACCAGTTGCTCAGCTTGTAATCGATCCATTCCGCCGGGCGCAGGGTGAAGCGGTAAGTCGGCATCCATGCTTGCCCCGATTTCACGCTCAGCCGATATTCAGTCAGCGTCTCGGCGCCGCCGGCGCGCACCGTCTCCAACTGATAGGTCTCGAGTCGTGTCGGTTGTTCGTCGCTGACGTTCAGCCGCAGCGGCGCAGTGAGCGTGACGGACCCGAAACCGACATCGGCCAGCCAGGCCTCGCCCTCCAGATCGACACGCAACGCCATATGGGTGGCGGCTGATTCGGATTCGAAGCTGCGTCCCCACGCAACGCGCGCGATGAGCGGCGTGACGGTGAAGCCGAGATGCGTGAGCGCGTTGGCCAGCAGGGCGTTCTGCTCGAAGCAGTAGCCGCCGCGGCCGCCGTCGAGCAATTTCGCCACGATCGATGGCAGATCCACCTCCACCGGCCGGCCGCGAATCGGGTCGAGATTTTCGAACGGAATGGCCAGCGGATGCAGAGCGTGCACCGTGCGCAAGACGTCGAGCGTCGCTTCGCGCGGGCCGGTGTAGCCGATGCGCCGGAAATAGCGCTCGGGATCGAAGGGATGGGACATGCCGGACTTCCTCTCACGGGATGCGGACATACGCAGTGCACATACGGTAGCGCATCCGGTGTGTCCCCGTGCAATGCCCCGTTGATCCCGGGGGGCATTTCCGCCGTGCGTGGTACCCCCGACTTTTGGCAGGGACACGTGAGCGCGTCGACCTCGTATGCTTACGCCGTCGCGCCGCGTGCGCCTTCCCTGTCGAGCCATGACCGTTTCGTCACACCCGACGATCACCGTTGCCTGCCAATGCGGTGGCGTCACCCTGTCGCTTCGCGGCAAACCGGCCGCGCGAGCGCTGTGTCACTGCCATGCGTGTCGTGACTTCTACGGCAGCGCCGTCCTCGCCGCGACGGCCTGGTCGCCCGCCCAGGTCGTCCTCACGGGCAGCACCCGAACGTTTGCGCACCCCTCGCGCAAAATGACGCGTCGCTTTTGCGACGCTTGCGGCGAGACGCTGCACGGCACGAACCGTCTGGACATGTGCGTGGTGCCGAACGCCCTCCTCGCGCGCGCGAACGGCGGCACGCTGCCGGCCGAACTGCAACCGGCGATGCATCTGTTCTATCGGCACCGCACACTCGACGTGCACGACGCATTGCCCAAATACCTCGACGGCTGGGACGGACCGCTTTACGGGGAATAAGCCGCACAGGCACCGCAACATGAGTGCGGTGCCGCCGGGCTCGGCGAACGATTCAGTCCGACGATTCGCAGAAGCGAATGCGATTGTTGAACGGATCGGTCACCGTCATCTGCTTGCCCCAGTCGAGTGCCTCGATGCCGGGGTTCATGTTCGGGTAACGCTTGCCGCTCAACTCGCGCTGGTAGGCCTCGACACCGTGCATGAACACGAACGTCGTTGCGCCGGGGCTGGCGTCGCCGAAATGACCGGACAGGTGCAGCGTCATGCCTGCACGCGAGACCTGGCAGTACAACGGCATGCCGTCGGCAAAGCGGTGCTCCCAGTCGAGTTTGAAGCCCAGAAAGTCGACGTAGAATTCGCGCGCCTTCGCTTCGTCGAAAATGCGGTGAATCGGCGCGACCGTGTCGAAGACGATACCGTCGCCCTGCGCGGCGACAAGCTTCGCGGCGAGCACGTTCCAGTCCGCAAAGCCGAACTGGGCGGCAACGGATTCCAGTGCCTGCGCGTGGGAGAGATCGATCCCCTCGCGCGCAAGACGTTCGCGCAGGGACTTCGCCATGACTTTGGCGTCGAGATAGGTTCGCATGCTGGCCATCCTGGTTAGCGTTCGGTGGCGACGAAATCGATCAGGGCTCGCGTTGCTGAAGCTCGTCGCCTGAAGCACGGGACGGACATGCATGAACTGCGATGCTTTCACCGTGCCCGGCATGGCATGCGCGGGTGCGAGCGGCAGGCAGCAACGGCCTCGCGCCGATTCTAGCAGTAATCTGCGGACTACAGACGCCACCTGCGCGATGCCGAAATGCGATGGACCGGTGCCGAATTCGCTATTGGCCGGGCGCGCGGCGCGCCGGTATAGTGGCGCTCGTTGCCCTGTCGACCGGCCCTGCGCGCCGGCCGTCATTCTCCGGAGTCCCCTTTTCATGATCGACGCCGCGCGCGTGACGCAAGCGCTGGCCGAGCGCCACATCCACCCCGATCTCCGCCAGCGCGAAGCGCTCGCGGCACTGACCCGACTGATGCCACCCAGGCACGGCCAGCCCGCTTTCGACGGTGTGTACTGTTACGGCCTGCCCGGCCGGGGAAAGAGCCTCGTGGTCGACGCCGCGTTCGCCGTCGCCGTCTGCGAAAAACGGCGCGTGCATTTTCACGAATTCCTGCGCGACATCCATCGCCAACTCGTGCGCGAGCCGAAGTGCGACGACCGCCTCGCCGCCGTCGCCCATCGTTGGCTCGATGGTGTCGAGCTGCTTTGCTTCGACGAATTCCACGTGCACGACATTGCCGACGCCTTCCTGATCGGCCGCTTCCTCGACATCGCACTGGCGCGCGGCGTGCGTTTGGTGTTGACGTCGAACTACGCGCCGCAGCAGTTGCTGCCCGATCCGGAGTTCCACGAGCGCTTCGAGCCGACCATCGCGGTGATCCTGCAACGCTTCGCGATCGTCCATTTCGACGGGGCCACCGATTACCGCATGGGCGGCGAGGCCGCAACGATAACGCGCTGGATCTCACCGCTGGAAGCCGCTCGACACATCTTGCCAACGCGCTACCAGGTGCTCGAAGGCATGCCGCCCAACGCGCCGACGAACGTCTCGCTCGCTGGCCGGACACTACCGGCGAAAAGCGCAGGCAATCGCGTGTTGTGGGCGAGTTTCGACGACCTTTGCGTCGCGCATCGCTCGCATCTCGATTACCTCTCGCTGGCCGAACAGTGGCAGACGTTGATCGTCGACGACTTGCAGGTCGACCAATTGCGCCGTCCCGATACGTTGCAGCGTTTCCTGTGGCTCATCGACATCTGCTACGACCGGCATCGCACGCTGCTGATTGCGTCAGACGCTCCGCTCATTCCGGCACTCGACGCGCTCAGCGACTGGCGCGATCTCTCGCGCACCATCAGCCGTCTGGCCGAAATGGGATCGCTCGATTACGAACGCCGCACGCTCGTGCGAGGGCGCTGACGAATTCCGGGCAATTCACGAACTCACACGACACCAGCGATGCACTCGCGTATCCAGCGATGCGCCGGATCACGATGCACACGCTCGTGCCACAGCATCGAGATTTCGAACCCAGGTACGTCCACGGGTGCCGTCATCACCTGCAATGCGGGATCGTCGCGAACGAGGCGCTCCGGCGCCATCGCGACGAGATCCGTATGGGCGAGCGCCGCGCGCAAGAACAGAAAATGCGGCGCGGAAAAGACGACGCGTCGCGACATGCCGAGTTGGGCGAGTGCGTCGTCGGTGCCAGCGTGGAAGCCACCACCGTCCTGCGACACCACTGCGTGTTCGAGTTCGCAGAACTGTTTGAGCGTCGGCTTGCGTCTTAGCTTCGGATGATCGCGGCGCGCCGCCAGTACATATCGCTCGTGGAACAACGCCTTGCGGCGCATGCCTTCGGGCGAGCCGTCCGTCGTATGAAAAGCGATGTCAATGACGCCCTGCTCCGCCTGCCGGGCAATGCGCGATGGCGACAAGTCGAAGATCGCCAGTCGCGTGCGCGGCGCCACATCACGCAGTCGCTGCAACACCGGCAACACGATGGTCGACTCCGTGTAATCGGTCGCGGCGATTCGCCATGTCACCTCGGCGTCGTCCGGGTCGAACGGCGCATCGGCCGCCACGGCACGCGAGAGCGACTCGAGGGCCTCGCGCAGCGGCGCACGCAGTGCCTCGGCTCGCGTCGTGGGACGCATGCCGCGCGGCCCGGGCAACAGCAGCGGGTCGCCAAGCAAATCGCGCAGCTTCGCCAGATGCACGCTCACCGCGGGTTGCGACATATGCAGACGCTCGGCCGCCCGCGTCACGTTCTGCTCCACGAGCAGGACGTCGAGCGTCACGAGAAGATTCAGATCGATTCGACGTAAATTATCCATTGTTATACCTGCCATATCAGGAATTCATTTTCAATATACCTTGACCTTGCCTAAGCTGCATTCGTCCCCTGAAACGAATACGCCCAACAGCAACGGAGCCAGAAAATGAATGTCCTGATCGTCTACGCCCACCCGCAGCCTCGCTCGTTGAACGGCGCGCTGCGCGACTTTGCCGTCCAGCATCTGGAAGCCGCCGGACACACCGTGCAGGTCTCGGATCTTTACGCCATGCAGTGGAAGACCACACTCGACGAACACGACGCGCCGCAGCGCGACGCGAGCCTACCGTTCGACACGTCGCTCGATTCCAAGCGCGCGTACGCCGAGGGCACGCAAAGCGACGACATCGCACGTGAGCAGGACAAGCTGCGCTGGGCCGATACGGTGATCTTCCAGTTCCCGCTGTGGTGGTTTTCGATGCCCGCGATCATGAAGGGCTGGATCGACCGCGTGTACGCCTGCGGGTTCGCCTACGGCGTGGGGGAGCACTCCGACACGCATTGGGGCACGCGTTACGGCGAAGGCTCCATGTCGGGCAAGCGCGCCATGCTCATCGTCACGGCGGGCGGCTGGGTGTCGCACTACAGCCCTCGTGGTATCAACGGTCCGATCGACGACGTGTTGTTCCCGATTCAGCACGGCATGCTGTTCTACCCCGGCTTTGACGTGCTGCCGCCTTACGTCGTCTACCGTACCGGCAAGGTCAACGCCGTGCGATGGTCGGAGATCGAGCACGAACTCGGTGCGCGTCTCGACTCGCTCACGACAACCGCGCCGATTCCCTATCGTCGACAGAACTTTGGTGCCTACGAAATTCCGGCGCTCACGCTCAAGGAGGACATCGCCGCCGGCCAGACGGGCTACGCCGCGCATATCGCCTGAACGATCGCCGACGCGCGGGTCCCGGCGATGCCGGACCGACCGGATGAGGGAAGGACAGGCGGGTCTTGCTTGCCGACACCCACGGTATCTGCAAGACTGGTACTTCCCTTCCGCCACCGGTATGTCGACATGCACCTGTCCACGCTTGCGATTTACGCCACGGCCGCCCTCATCGGCGGCCTGATTCCCGGCCCCACGACGCTGCTCGCCCTCGCGAACGGCATCTCCGGCAACTGGCGCGTAGTGCTGGTGGGCATGTGCGGTGCCGCGCTCTCCGACATGCTCGTCGTGGCGGCGGTCGGCGCCGGTCTCGGCGCGCTGCTGATGGCGTCTGCCACGCTGTTCGCCACCGTCAAATGGGTCGGCGTCGCCTATCTTGTCTGGCTCGCCTTCCAGTTGTGGCGCAGCCATCCGCAGGATTTGAGCCAGGTGCGCATCAAGTCCGACCTGAGCGCGCGCCGCGTCTTCCTGCGCAGCTTCGGTGTCGCACTGACGAATCCGAAAATTCTGCTGTTCTTCTCGGCCTTTCTGCCGCAGTTCGTCGATACGTCGATGCCGCTTGCACCGCAGTATGCCGTACTGGCCGTCGTGTCGGCCGGTGTCGATATCGTGGTGATGACGCTGTATGCCACCGGCGGCGTACAGGCCGCGCGCCTGATGACGGCACGCGGCCTGAAGCGCCTGAACCGCGCGTGCGCCGTCGTCATGTTCTCGCTCGCGGGCGGCCTGGCGCTCTACCGCAAGGCCGGCAACTGAAGCCACTGCGGCAGACGGCAACCGGTGCCGTCCAGCGTGCGCATCACACCGTCGACGGGTCGATCTTCTCCGGATCGATGCCGTACTTGCGAATCGCCTCGCCCACCGACGCACGCGGCACCTGCCCCGAATCGGCCAGCGCGCCGAGCGCCGCCAGCACGATGAAGTGGCGATCCACTTCGAAATACGTGCGCAGCGATTCGCGGGTGTCCGAGCAGCCGAAGCCGTCGGTGCCCAGCGACACGAACCGGCGATCCTGAACGAACGGACGAATCTGGTCCGCCACGATCTTCATATAGTCCGTGGCCACCACCACCGGCCCGATGCGATCTTCGAGACATTGCCGGACGTACGGCACTCGCGGCGTCTGATCCGGATGAAGCAGGTTCCAGCGTTCGGCCGCAAGGCCATCCCGGCGCACTTCGGTCAGGCTCGTCGCGCTCCAGATGTCGCTTTGCACGCCGAAGTCGTCGCGCAGCAGATCGCTCGCGGCCATGACTTCGCGAAGGATCGCGCCACTGCCCATCAACTGGACACGCGGGCTGTCTTTCCCCGCTTGTGCGCCCTCGCGCAGCAGATACAGTCCTTTGAGAATGCCCGCCTCGGCGCCCTCCGGCATGGCCGGGTGCGCGTAGTTCTCGTTGAGCAGCGTGACGTAGTAGTAGACATCCTCGTCCTGCGCATACATGCGCCGCATGCCGTCCTGCACGATGACTGCGAGTTCGTACTGGAACGTCGGGTCGTACGCGACGCAGTTCGGGATCACCGAGGCCAGCACATGGCTATGGCCGTCGTCGTGCTGCAACCCCTCGCCCATGAGCGTGGTGCGCCCGGACGTGGCGCCCAGCAGGAAGCCGCGCGTGCGCGCGTCGCCCGCCGCCCACGCCAGGTCGCCCACGCGTTGCAGGCCGAACATCGAATAGAAGATGTAGAACGGAATCGTGGCGAAATCGTGCGTGCTGTATGACGTGCCCGCCGCGATCCACGACGCCATGGCCCCCGACTCGTTGATGCCTTCCTGAAGGATCTGACCGTCCTTCGCTTCCTTGTAGTAGCTGAGCTGCCCGGCGTCCTGCGGCGTGTAGCGCTGGCCGAGATACGAGTGGATGCCGATCTGGCGGAAGAGCGGCTCCATGCCGAACGTGCGTGACTCGTCGGGCACGATGGGGATGACCCGCTTGCCGATTTCCGGATCCTTGAGCAACGTCGTGAGAATGCGCACGAACGCCATCGTCGTCGACAGCTCTCGCTCGCCGGAATCCTTGAGCTGTCCCGCAAACGTGCCCAGTGGCGGAATCGCAAGCGGTGCGCGCAAGCCGAAGCGTGCGGGCTGGCGGCCGCCCATCGCTGCGCGGCGCGCGGCGAAGTATCGTCCCTCCGGACTGTCCGGCTCGGGACGCAGATACGGCATTTCCGCCAGACGGTCATCGCTGACCGGCAGGTCGAAGCGATCGCGGAAGGCGCGTACCGCGTCGACACTCATCTTCTTGAGCTGGTGATTGACGTTCTGGCCTTCGCCCGCCTCGCCCATGCCGAAGCCCTTCACCGTCTTCGCGAGAATCACGCTCGGACGCCCTTCCGTTTTCATTGCCTGCGCGTAGGCGGCGTAGACCTTCAGGGCGTCGTGACCGCCGCGTGCGAGTTGCCAGATTTCGTCGTCGCTCAGGTGCGCCACCATCGCGAGCAGTTCCGGCGACGTCCCGAAGAAATGCTCGCGAACGTAGGCGCCGTTCTGCGACTTGAACGTCTGATAGTCGCCGTCGACACACGCCATCATCCGTTCGCGCAGCAAGCCGTGGGTATCGCTCTCGAGGAGGGCGTCCCAGCCGCTGCCCCAAATGACCTTGATGACGTTCCAGCCGGCAGCGCGGAAGGTGCCTTCCAGTTCCTGAATGACCTTGCCGTTGCCACGCACCGGCCCGTCCAGGCGTTGCAGGTTGCAGTTGACGACGAAGATCAGGTTGTCGAGCCGCTCGCGTCCGCCGAGCGAAATGGCGGCAAGCGCTTCCGGCTGATCCATCTCGCCGTCGCCGAGGAACGCCCAGACCTTGCGCCCCTGGTGCGTCTTGAGTCCGCGGTACTCGAGATAGCGCAGGTAGCGCGCCTGATAGGCCGCCGTGATCGGGCCGAGGCCCATCGACACCGTGGGGAATTGCCAGAAGTCCGGCATCAGGCGCGGATGCGGATACGACGGAATGCCCCGGCTGCCACGATGTCCGGCTTCGCGGCGGAAATTGTCGAGTTGCTCGTCGGAGATGCGGCCCTCAACGTAGGCCCTTGCGTAGATGCCCGGCGCAGAGTGCCCCTGAACGTAAATCATGTCCCCGTCGAACGTTTCGGTGCGGCCGCGGAAGAAGTGATCGAAGCCGACGTCGTAAAGCACGGCCGCCGACTGGTAGGTCGCGATGTGTCCGCCGACATTCGAATGCTTGCCTGCGCGCAGCACCATCACCATCGCATTCCAGCGGATGAACGCGTTCAGACGCCGCTCGATCAAGAGGTCGCCCGGATAGACCGGCTGACGCGACGTCGGAATCGTGTTGACGTAATCGGTCGTCACGCGGCCGTGGAAGTCGCCGTGACGGTCGAAGTCCCACGCCGCGAGCCGGTCGATCAGGAAGTGCGCGCGCGAGCGGCCCTCCACGGTCGTGACGCCTTCGAGGGCGTCGAGCCACTCGCGCGTTTCCTGAATGTCGGTATCGGTGCACGCCACCACGGGCGGTTGAGTCATGACAGGTCTCCTGGAGATCGCGAGGCACCGGTCGGGTGCCCCAGTCGGCATGACCACCATGACAACGACGACCGGCACGGGCCCTCAATGGCAGTCACATGAATTGCATTTGCAATCGTATTGCCGGTCATTCTAACGATGTACAATTGCAACTGCAACTCACATGGCATCACGACGAGGACATTCATGAGCACCACCGAACCCGATCTTTGGTTCTCTTTCGTGCGGGCGCACCGCACGATGATTCGCGAGATCGAGCGCCGTCTGGCGCTGGCCGGTCTGCCTGCCTACGCGTGGTACGACGCCCTTTGGGGACTGGAGAGCGGTCCGCAGGGCACACGTCGCATGCACGAGCTGGCGGACGTGCTTGCCATCGAGCGCTACAACCTCACGCGGCTGATCGATCGCCTAGAACAGGAGGGCCTCGTCACGCGCATGCGCGACCCCGACGACGGCCGTGCCGCTTACGCCACGATCACCGACAAGGGCCGGGCGTTGCGCAAGAAGATGTGGAAGGTCTATCAGTCGACCGTCTCGGAGTTGTTCCTCGGTCAGTTCCGGGAACGGGATGTCGCCCCCCTGGCCGAGGCGCTGGATCGCGCCAGCGCCGCCGCAAAGGAATTTCTGACGGACACGAAACGTTAAGCCAGTCCGTAGCGGCGCGTCGCCTCGGCAAGACGCGTGCGCGCGAAAACGCCGTCGTCGGCAAGCAGGCGCAACGAATTAAGCACGATCCAGCGCACGCCGGGTGCCTCACCCGGTGAGATGTCGTCGGCCCTGACGTCGAGATCGTCGCAACCCAGCGCCGCGAAGCGTGCAGGTACGAATGCGCCGATCTGATCGGCGATGTGACGCGCGTACCCGGTGACGGCCAGCACCGGCGCATTGGGTGCGGCCGTGCGCTGCGTGAGACATCGCATCAGATGGGCGTTGTCGACGATGGGGGCGCCACCCAGCATCGCCCGATGTGCAGCCACCCCCGCCTCGCGCGCCAGACGCGTGTAGCTCGGGCAACTCCACACTTCGCTGGCCACGCCCCAATCCAGTTGCAACCACCGCGCCGCCTCTCGAACGCTCGCCAGTGCGCGCCCCGCGCCGCACAGGCGCATGACGTAAGGTGGATGCGTCTGCGGCAGGGTGTGCAGGCGGTACATGCCGCGAAAGGCGTCGCTTGCGTCGGCTGGACCAAGCGGCGAAGCGTCCGGGCACGGAACGTCGTGAGCGCTCAAATAACAAAAGCCCGATTCGCCGCGCACGTACAGGGCGTCGAGGGCGGCACATAGCAGTGCCTTCAGTTCCTGTGCGGAGGCGGGATCGTAAGGCAGCCAGTCCGTCTGCGCGGCCAGCCACAAGGGCAGCTCGGGACGTACACGCGCCCGACGATCGCGCAATGTCAGGTTCGCGTCGTTGAGAAAGATGCCTCGTCTTGCCGGCGATGGCTCACGGGGACCGTGCAACCCTGTCGCTTCGGCGCCCGCCACCAGCACGTCCCGCAAGGCCGGCGAGTGCAACAGGTAGAGCAGCGGGCGCTCGAAGGTCCCGACGCCGCGAAACCACGTGGCGACGGCACTCGACATCGGCGCTCGCCCCGACGCCGCCACCTTCGTCTGCGCCTCCACAACCCAGATCCGGTTCGACATATCTGCCTGCGTGAACGCCGTGGCGATATCCGCAAGCGCACCGCTCGGCGAACCGGCACCGATGCTGTCGCACCACAGCGCACCCAGTCTTCCGATGCAGGCGAGCGCTGCCTGCCGCATCCGTCCATCCGCCATCGGACGGATTCGTCCGGACATCGCCGTCATCACCATGCCTCCCTGTCTTGTGATTCGATCGAGAACGTTCTACGATTGCAATTGCAATCATTGTATTTGCAATCGTAGAATCCGACAATGTGTCCCGAGGAACCCCATGAATCCGTCAACCGCACCGCTCACGCTCTACACCGCCGACACGCCCAACGGCCTGAAGGTCAGTCTCTATCTGCATGAGGCGTCGCTGGCTTATCGACAGGTGAACGTCGATCTGTCTGCCGGGGAACAGAAGCGCCCCGAATTCCTGCGCATGAATCCCAACGGCAAGATTCCCGTGATCGTCGATCACGAGCGCGACCTGACCCTCTTCGAGTCGGGGGCTATCCTGACGTATCTCGCGCAGAAGACCGGCGTTCTGCAGCCGATGACGCAAGCCAAGGCGCTCGCGGTCGATCAATGGCTGCACTTCCAGATCGGCGGCATCGGTCCGATACTCGGGCAGCTTTGGTGGTTCATACACGCTTCGAGAACGGGCAATCGGGAGGCCATCGAGCGCTATTGCAAGGAATCGTTGCGGCTCATGGGCGTGGTGGAGGCACGGCTCGCGCAGTCTGCCTATCTCGCGACGGACGAATACTCCATCGCAGACATTGCGGCGTTCGCGTGGCTGCGCACGCATCACGAGCTGGCGCTCGACGTGACGCCCTTCCCGCACATGCGGCGATGGCTGGCGCAGATCGAAGCGCGTCCGGCGGTACAGTCGGCCATCGTCGCCAATCGCGGGCAAGCGAGCCTGCGGCAGGCGTGATCTCACGCGCAATGCCGGACCTCATGCGGAGGTCCGGCGCGCGTCGGGCTCAGTAGCCTGCCGCCAATCCGTCACCGCGCGGATCGGATGCGCCTTGCAGCACGCCCGAGGTCGGATCGATCAGAATGGCCCCCGCGTGGCCCATCGTATCGGTGAAGGGCTCGACAACCTTGACGGGGTGGCCCCGCCGCGTCAGTGCCTCCGAGACCGTCGCCGGTACGCGCGATTCGATTTTGAGATCGTTCGACGACACGCCCCAGGTGCGGCCGTACAGCCAGCGCGGCGCATTGATCGCAGCCTGCGGCGAGAGGCCGAAGTCGACGATGCGCGTGACGATGGCCGCTTGCGTCTGCGGCTGTCCCTCGCCGCCCATCGTTCCGTAGACCAGATATGGCTTGCCGTCCTTCATCAGCATGGCGGGGTTGAGCGTATGGAACGTGCGTTTGTGGGGTGCGAGGTGATTGATGTGGTTCGGGTCGAGCGAGAAGAACGAGCCGCGATTCTGCAGGAGAATGCCGGTCCCCTTCGGCACGATGCCGGAGCCGAAGTCGTAATAGATGCTCTGGATCAGCGAGACGGCGTTTCCGTCGCCATCAACCACGCCGAACCAGACCGTATCGCCCTTCGGGTCCATCGGCTTGACGTCATTGTTGGCGCGGCGCATGTCGATGCGCGCGGCCTGCGCCGTACCGTGTTTGACAGAGAGCAGGTCGGCCAGCGGAATATCGACGAAGTCCGGATCGGTCAGGTATTTGTCGCGGTCTGCGAAGGCCTGCCTGGTCGCCTCCACGAGAAGATGATAGTAGTCGGCCGAGCCTTCGCCCATCGCCTTCACATCGAATCGATTCAGGATGTTCAGAATTTCGAGCGAGGCAAACCCTTGGGTATTCGGCGGGAAATTGTAGGCGTCGAAGCCGCGATATTTCACCGAGATCGGTTTCACCCAATCGGCGCGATGGCTGGCGAAATCGTTGCGCGTGAGCAATCCGCCGTTGGCCTGCAGGTCCTTGACGATCTTCTCGGCGACCTCGCCCGTGTAAAACACCTGCGCGCCTTGCTCGGCAATCTGCGTGAGCGTGTTCGCCAGTTCCGGTTGGTTGAGGCGCTCTCCGGTTTGATAGGGCGTACCGTCGGGCTTCAGGAAGACTTGCCGGAAACCGTCGAACTGTTGAAGGTTGCGAAACACCTTATCGGTGGTATCGACGTTGATCGCCGACCACTTGGCCAGCGACGGCGTGACAATGAATCCGTCCTTGGCGTAGTGAATGGCGTCACGCAGCAGGTCGCGCCACGGGAGGCTTCGTCCCATGCTGGTGTGGGCGTATCGATAGGCCTCGTCCCATCCGGAGACGACCCCGGGCACGGTGTTGACCGACAGGTAACCGCGCGGCGGAATTGTGGTCAGGCCCTTGTCTTTGTAGAACTGAATGGTGGCGCGTTCGCCGGCTCGGCCACTGGCGTTCAGTGCGCGAAGCTCGTGGGTCCTGGCGTTGTAGATGAGCCAGAAGTTGTCGCCGCCGATGGTGTTCATCTGCGGGTAGACGACCGCGATGGTGGACGCGACGGCAATGGCCGCATCGACGGCATTCCCACCTTGCTGAAGCACCTTCAATCCGGCCTGCGTCGCCAGATGGTTCGACGATGTGACCATGCCGCCGGTGGCCATCGGGTTCGTGCATTGCGCGACGGTTTCGCAGTACGGGCTCATGGAATCCGCCGACATCGCCCCAGAGGACAGTGTCGCCAATCCGGCTGCGGCCACCCAACGCATGTACAGAGGAATGCCGTTCATCGATGTCTCCCTTTATCTATTTCGTTTAACTAACCATCTCCTTTTGAATTACGAGTTAGATATATCCGATCAAAAACATCGGTGAATCCGCAATGCTACGTGCGATCAGTACGCAAAAATACTGATCGCATCCGCACATGAGGAAAGGGAATGATTCAGATGGGAGGCTTCAGGCGTGTACCCCGCTAGCGTGACGCGTACGAATCTCAGCGGCGGGGGATGCCGTCATGCTCAACTTCGCTCATTCGAAGCCGTAGTAAGCGCGATGTCTTGCAAGGAATTTTCGATTCCCAGGCGAGATTTGACGCAACTTTGTGCATCGATCTAGGGCCAGCAAGGCTCTATCGGCATCCGTCAGCAACTGGCTAATCAACAACGCTCCGCCGTCGTCAAACGAGATCAGCCCACGATCGAAAAGTCGGTCAATATGCGCGGCAAGCAAAAGACCATTCTCCGGGTCGATGCGTTCGTCGTTGCTGCACAAGCTCCATGCGTGAATATGCGAGGCAACCAAAAGATCAGTATTCGAAAGCCCGGTCAGGGAACACCGACGGTTCCAACGACGCAGAAGTTCAGCTCTAAACGCTCCCTGTCCGATTCGAGCCTTCACGATGGCGTCCCGCACCGTCTTGCCGACCTTTTTTCCTTCATTGCTTTGACTGAACAGGGAAGCCTCAAAGAGACCGATCGCTTCCGCCATCTCGAGCAAATACACGCCAGCATCCGCGGGCAAGCTGGCCATGTAGATTTGCTTTAACGTCGCGCCGCTAGTAAAGACACGCGGCACGCAACGGGCATCGAAGCGGGAGATGAAGTCCTCGGCAATGTCGTCACGGGCTAGGGGCGCCTGAAGCTCGTGAAGGCTGACATCCACCCGACTGCCAACATTTCCCCAAGTGGAAAACGAACGCTCAGCTGGACGTGGTGCTTGATAGGCATCCGCCGTCGCTATTGCGATATACGAAATGGACTTGTCGTGGCAACAGAAGACCAGGTCGCCTTTGCGGATGGCTGCAACGTTATCCCAGTGATCTAAGTGCTTTACCTTGCCGGACTTCGTTTGCGTCGATTCCGGCGCCCAAAGGAAGTTGCCGACGCGCACTTCCTTTATCGTAAGACCGACGTTGACCCAATAGAACCTCATTCCCCGTTACGCTCCAGAGCCTTGTTTGCGTAACGTTACAATCATTTCCTTCTGCTGGGAAGATTCCCAACAATCGCACGACGACGCGGGCCGCGATACATCGGCCGAACGGGTTCCCCTGCGTAACACTGAACGCAACGGTGGGGCGGTGCTCGGGAGTCCAATGAGTTAACATCTGTTGATCTGTCCATCGGCCATCGCAACCGACATGGCCTTCTATGAGAACGCCGTATGACCCATGATGTCACCAGCGCAGAACAGCTCGAAGCGATCTACGGCCAGCCGGGCGAGCGCGCGATATGGAAAGAGTTGAGCTATCTCAATGAGGACTATCAGGCGTTCGTCCGGGTATGTCCGTTCGTGATACTCGCGTCTGTCGGCGAACAAGGCACCGACTGCTCGCCGAAAGGCGATGCCGCGGGCTTTGTGCAGATTCTTGACGACAAGACCCTCGCGATTCCCGACCGTCCCGGCAATAACCGGATCGACAATCTGCGCAATATCGTCGCCGATCCCCGCGTGTCGGTGCTGTTCCTGACGCCGGGCATCGGCGAGACCCTGCGCGTGAACGGACGCGCCCGCATTTCGGTCGACCCGGATCTGCTCTCGCGTTTCGAAGTCGCCGGCAAATTGCCGCGAACGGTCATCGTCGTGTCAATCGACGCCGTGTACTTCCACTGCGCCAAGGCGATTGTCCGCTCCCGGCTATGGGACCCGGCATCGCAAATTCCGCGGGAATCGTTGCCGAGCACAGGTGCCATGCATCGACGTCTGAGCGGCGGCCATTTCGATGCCGATACCTACGACCGGGACCTCGTAAAAAACACGTTGGCAGGGCTGTACTGAGGACGAACCGCCGAGCGGCAATCTTCGGCCGCGCGTTGGCTTCAACCGACGCCGTCGGCCGCCGCGAGGCCACTCCGATATCGATGTGGGGCAACACCGAGCACCCTTCGAAACATGGTGGCAAACGTCGCCGTATCTGCATAGCCCAGCGCGGAGGCGACATCGCCCGGCGTTCCTCCCGTCGAGAGCCGGCACATCGCCTCGCAAACCCGCATGTGCTCGCGCCACTTCGCAAACGCCACCCCGGTTTCCCGCTGAAACAGCCGCGATACGGTTCGCGAGCTGGCGCCTATCCGGTCAGCCCAGCGCTCAAGTGTGTCGTTGTTGCCCGGCTCGGCCAGCAAGGCTTCGCAGATTCTGCGCAAGCGCGGGTGCGCCGGCATGGGGAGTCGCCAGTGAGCCCCCAACGCGCCCGGACGCACCTCGCGCAATAGCCGCTCGATCAGATCGGCAAGCACGCCCGGCACGCTGTCTTCCGCGTACTCCACCGGTGCCTCCGTCATCGTCACGATGGCCTCGCGCATCAGACCGCTCACCGGCACGGACAGTCCCTCCGGGTTCTCCTTTGCCGCTTCGTACCGGGTGAGATAGAGCGTGCGGAACGCCACGTCGCCCACCATCTCCAGTTCGTGCGAAACAAACGGCATGACCAGCAGACCCACCGTGGGTGTAACGACCCACGACGCACCGGGCGTGCGCACCCGGATCATGCCGGACGTCGAATAGATGAGTTGCGCGCGAGGATGCGTGTGCGCAGGCTCGCGCGTGCCATGCGGATAGTCGATCGCATTGGCGATGACCGGCGGCAATGCACGCCGCGCCGAAGCCGTGACTGGCGCTCGCTTGATGTCCATCTCGATTGATAACCCCTGCAAATCCGTCCGGACCGGACAAAATCTGTCGTGTTCGCGGTAATAGTTGTCGCCCGCACCCGGCGGCAACGACGCTATCATCGGCTCCCGTCAGGCATTCATTGACGCCAGCGCTCGGCCAGATCCGTCGCGGCTCACAACGCAGTCTCCCCCGCCAAACCCTCCGTACCACGGCCCCTCAGAACGCCGGGGACGATGCTGCACGCAGAAAGTTAATGATACGCATTTTTATTTATATGACCAACACACACGATAACGTCACGGCACGGCCATTGCAGGTATCGCAGGTTCGGGGGAAGCATTCGTCGCGTCGATCGACGCCGCCGGGCATCCGGCTGACATGGCTGCCGCTGCCGTTTGCCGTCGCGGCACTGACCGGTGTCGCACATGCCCAAAGCGTCGATCAGCAACAGAGCGTGGCGCTGCCCGCGCAAGAAGTCCGCGCGCAGCGAGAGGAGTCGCCGACCGGACGCACCGACGGCGTGGTGGCCAAGCGCAGTGTGTCGGCCACGAAGACCGACGCGCCGCTCGTGCGTGTGCCGCAGTCGGTTTCCGTCGTCACGCGAGATCAGATGGACGCGCAGGGCGCCACGACCATCGATCAGGCGCTGCGTTATACGCCGGGCGTCTCGTCGCAGGACGCGACCGACTTTCGCTTCGATCAGCTTCGCGGGCGCGGCTTTCCGTATGACCAGTATCTGGACGGGTTGATTCTCCAGCCCAACGCGTTCTATGCGAACCCGCGTATCGATCCGTATTTCCTGGAGCGGATCGAAGTACTGCGCGGACCGGCATCGGTGCTCTACGGCGCGGGCAGTCCAGCCGGTATCGTCAACATGATTTCGAAGATGCCCGGCGAGGAGCCGGTGCACGAGCTGATGCTGCGCATCGGCAGCCATAGTCGCATCGAGGCCGGGTTCGACATGGGCGGCAAGGTGACCGACGATGGCACGATCCTCTACCGGGTGACCGGGCTCGCGCGCAATGCCGATTCTCAAGTCGACGGCATCAAGGACCAGCGTCTGGCCATTGCACCGAGCGTGACGTTCCGGCCATCGCGCGACACGTCGCTCACGCTCTTCGCCACGTATCAACGCGACCCGGCAGGCGGTCTGTTCAACTCGCTGCCGGTGAGCGGCGTCGTGAGCGGGAACCCCAACGGCAAGATCGACCCTGGCACCTATGTGGGCAATCCGAACGCCGATTATTTCCGCCGCACGCAGTATTCGTTCGGGTATCAGTTCGAGCATGCCTTCGGCGACCGGCTCAAATTCCGCTCGAAGGCGCGTTATCTGCACGACGACGTCGACTATCACCAGTCGTTCTTCCTGAACTACCTGAGCGGCTCGACCTCGACGGTATCGATGAACGCGTTTCTCGATCGCGAGCATCTGAGTCAGTTCGCGTGGGACAACAATGTCGAAGCCAGGCTGTCGACGGGGCCGTTGCAGCACACGATGCTTGTCGGGCTCGACTATCAGCGTCTGTTGAGCGGCACGAGCAGCGGCACCGGTTCCATCGGCACACTGAATGTCTTCGCCCCGGACTACAGCACGCTCGGACGGATCACGACGACGAACAAGCGCGTGGATACGTCGACCGATCAGATCGGCGTTTACGCGCAGGATCAGATCACGTATGGCGGATGGACCGCGCTGCTGGGCCTGCGCCAGGACTGGACGTCGATGAACGTCCAGACGCAAACGACCACGGGTGCGAACATCCAGAATCAGTCGCCGCATGCGTTCACGTGGCGCGGCGGGCTGTCGTACCTGTTCGACACGGGCATTGCGCCGTACTTCAGCTACGCGAAATCGTTCCAGCCGACGGCAGGCGTCGACTATTTCAACCAGGCGCTCAGGCCGACGACCGGCGAACAGTACGAAGTCGGTATCAAGTACCAGCCGAAGTCGTACAACGCGCTGTACACCATCGCGTTCTACAACCTGACGCAGCAGAACGTGAGCACGGCCGATCCGGCGCACACGGGCGCGATTGTGCAGACGGGGGAAGTGCGCGCGCGGGGTGTGGAGCTTGAGGCGCGCGTGCAGGTGACCCGCTCGCTCAGCGCGATCGGCTCGTACACGTATTTGAATCAGACCGTGACGCAGACGAATACGGCTTCGCAGTTGGGCAAGCGTCCGACCATGATGCCGCGCTATCTGACGTCGCTCTGGCTCGACTACACGTTGCATGGCGGCCCGTTGCGCGGGTTTGGCTTCGGGGCGGGCGTGCGCGTGATCGGACCGTCGGCCGGCGACGTGCAAAACACGTTCGATGTGCCCGCGGTCGCCCTCGTCGACGCCGCCGTGCACTACGACACCGGCAATTGGACCTTCGGGATCAACGGCAGCAATATATTCAACCGGAAGTACGCGGCGTATTGCTCGGGGGGTGCCTGCTATTACGGCTCGACCGCGACGGTGATCGGGACGGCGAAGTATCGGTGGTAAACGCGCGATTGTGGTCTTGATGTTCTGCGGGCCGTTCGCAATGAACGGCTCGCTCACCGCGCCGCGACGGTCGGAAGATCGTCCGCGCCAATACGATGCACGTGAGGACTTGGCAAGGTCCGGCCAGTCGCCGGGAGTATCGCGCGCATCGGTTATCGGGACAATCTTGAGTTCGCGTCATTCGTACGCAACCAATCCGTCTCGATTCGATAGAACTGCCATCGAATGCCCTTCAGATTCCCGTGATTCTTCCGTTATACGCGCTGGGGGCGTTCATACGAACAAACCACCGCAGGAAAACACCCTCTGAAATCGGGATTCGTACCTTATTTGGTCTGACTTTCGCGATCTCGCTAACTCTGGGTGCGCATTCACAAGCTCCGCACGGGGAAAATAATCAAAACGAGGATCAAGTGATGAAGAATAAGACTGCAATTGCAATTGGCATGTGTTTCTCCGCTCTTCTGCTTTCGGGATGTGAAACAACGAATTCCATTCCCTACAAGGCGTCGACATCGAATGTCATTGCCATTCAGCAAGCGTTGCAGCCCGCAAAGGTGAGCGTAGCGGACATCAAACTGGCGAGCGGTGTAGAGGAGAACCCGCTGTGCCGTTTGATGGGCCCCGTCAAAGTTGCGCCGGGCAAGACGTTGCCGCAATACATCAAGGAAGCGCTTCAGGAAGAACTGTTCCTGGCCCAGGCCTATGACACGAAGGGACCCGCTATCGAAGGCAGTATTGACGAGCTGTCTTTCAGTTCCGTAGCGCCCGCGAACTGGAAGATTTCGATGACGGTGAAGTCGGCTAAGTCGGCCGGATATAAGGTTTCGGTCAATTTCCCGTTTGAGACGAGCTTTACGGCAATCTCGGCCTGCAAGAACGTGGCCGATGCCTTCGGGCCTGCCGTGCAGGAGCTGCTCAAACAGGTCGTAACCAATCCGCAGTTCGCGACGGTGGCCGGCAAGTAACAGCTGCGGCCTGATCCTTCTCGGAGATCCTCCGGCACAAAATGCCGGGGGATTTTTTTTGAATGTCGGGGCCGGCCGTCAGCGTGACCCCAATCGACTTTCCGCAAGCGCCGGCGATGGGAATCGCCGCCAATGCTTGCTCTGGCGCCAGAATCGTATCCACCGACGAAACGCACAGATTGTTCGGAGGGCGGCTGAGCAACGCCCGATTGGGTTTCGGGTGAAAAATAAATTCGTCGGACTACGACTTTAGTCCATGGTGGGCGCTCGGTTACCGCACTAGCCTGTGCTCACAGGCGACGAGACGCATCGGCAGAACAGGCTTTTCGTCGCGCAGCTCATGCCCCATGACTATCGACGGTAGACCTTATGCCTTCCAGCCCCCTCCAACCGAGGCGCAAAGCCTTGGCCCTTGCCGTTTCTGCATTCGTCGCGAACCTTGCGCCGCACGAGGCGATGGCTGTGGCACCTGCGGATTGCCTCGCCACCTGGAACGGATCGGCAGGATACCCTGTGGTCGTCACTGGGGGGGATTGCACGATATCGCAGGGCGCCGACATCAACGTTTCGAATGTCATCGGGATGCAAATCATCGGCACCCTCGGCGCCGTCGGCACCGTCTCGAACGCCCGGCACATTTCTAGCAACAATCTCGCGGTTGCAAGCTCCGGCACGGTAGCCGCATTCATTAATGCGAATGGGGGTTATCTCGGTGGACAGAACGGTTTCGCCAACGCCACTTCCAGCAGCGTTGGCGCATTGATCAACAACGTTGGCGCCACCATTAACGCCGCCGAGTGGGGTGTTTCGAATAGTGGCAGCATCACGTTGCTGCGAAACGACGGATCGATTAACGGGGGCATTGCTGGAATCTATAACATCGGGTCCATCGGCACACTCGTCAATAACGGCACGATCAGTGGTGGGGGCGGAACGATCGGCGGCGGGGCCGCCATAGCCAACAATGTTTACGGATCAATCGGTTCGATCGTCAACACAGGTCTGATTTCCAGTCCCGGGATAGCCATCCTCTCCGGATATTCCCCTCCGGAGGGGGCATCGCTTTCCACAATCACGAATACCGGCGTCATTGCCGGCGCGATCGGTAATACAAGCCCGCACGATATGACCATCATCGGCGGAACGGGAACGGTATTCGGCACGTTGACCGGAGCAAACGGCACCATCGGGGCGATTGACAACGCCCGTGGCAATCTCACCATCACTGGCAACCAGGTCCTGAACGATCACGTCAACCTCGTCACGTTCTCCTCAAAGACGCTCTTCAGCGAAGCGGGAAATCTGCGGGTGGACAATCCGCTCACGATCATTGGTAACTACACGCTGCGCGCCAACGGCACACTGCTCATCGGCGTTTCCAGTGGCGCAATGGCCGCGGGTGCCGAGAGCGACACCGGATATGGCCGGTTGATGATCACTGACGGACAGATTGGTTATACGCCGGGCCCCGGCCCTCGTCAGGGTGATGTAACGCTCGAGCCTGGCGCCACGGTCAAACTGACCAGCACCGGCAGTGCCTATGCCTTTGCCAAAGGACAGCGCTTTGTGGTCATTCAGGCGACGGGCACCGCGAACTACAACGTGGACCAGTTGACCTATGGCATTGTCGGCTCGCGCTACTCGCTCTCCGGCGCAGAAGTGACCGATCCTGTATCAGGCAATCACGATCTCGTGTTACGCGTGGGAGATCTGCTTCCCGATACCGTCGCGCCTCCTGGCCCGGGGGGTACCGCACCTGCCGCCCCCATCTCTCCGACAACACGTAACGCCATTGCATCGCTCGGCGGGTTACGGAGCTATACCGGCGTCAGCGATCCCGGATTGCTGAATCTCTACAATGCGTCGCTGGCGTTGGGGAGCACTGCCGAAGCCAACCGCGCAGGCGCGCAGTTGTCGCCGACACAACAGTTGGCGGCATCGCGCGCCGCCGCCGCGCCCATCGTCGACGCCATGAATCTCCTCGGCACCCGCATCGACGGCCTGCGAATCGCGAGCGGCGCCCGCAACGGCATTGCCACGGGAGATGGCACGCCGGATTACGGTGTGTGGGGACAGGCGTTCGGCGGCCATGCGAGTCAGGGCATGGTTGACGACATCCCGGGCTACAGCGCGAACTACGGTGGATTGCTGGTCGGTATCGACCGTGCACTGAATGAACGATGGACAGTCGGTGGCGCGTTCTCGTACAGCCACACCCGCATCAACGGTTCCGACGAGAATGCCGGCAGTACCACACAGGTCAACGGCTACGGGTTGCTCGGTTATGCGAGTTACGCCGGCTCGCCTTGGTACGTCAATCTGTCCGGCGGCGTGGTTCAGCAACGCTACAACACCACGCGCGTGGTCGACTTCACCGGGTTCTCCGGTACGGCAAACGGCGCGTTCACCGGGCAGCAGTACGTGGCGCGCACCGAGATGGGCTATCCGCTGCCGCTGGGAAGCGCGACGCTCACACCGTTGGTCAGCCTCACTTACAGCTATCTGCATCAAAGCGCTTACACGGAGACGGGCGGCAATGGCGCTGCGCTCGCTGTCGGCAGCGCCCATGCGATTTCGCTTCGCAGCGCATTGGGCGCTCGGCTGGAGAAAGCGGTCGCGACTCGCTATGGGGATGTTGTGCCGTTCGTTCAACTGCAGTGGATACACGAGTTCGTGAACTCGTCGGCCGTAACGGGTGCGAGCTATGCTGGGGATGTTACGGGCGAGACGGCCTTCACGACCGTGGGCGCGACACCGGTACGCGATCTCGCGAATTTCACGCTTGGCGTCACGCTGATGCGAAGCAATCTGCTATCGCTCACCGCACGCTACGAAGTTCAGGCCGGCTCCCGATTCGTGTCACAGACAGGGAGTCTGCGGTTGCAGCAGCGGTTTTGAGATGGCGGGGCATGGGCCCATCTGCCCCGTGCCCCGCTACCGTACGTTCCTGCACTTCCTTGCATTACCTATGAGCCACTTCCCCGCCGAGCTCCGAGCTATCGACAGGTACGTCGAAATGAGCGAAAGCGTCGGCAAACTGTTTCAAGCGTTCGATTGCCTCCCGACTCAATCCAACCAAATGCAGTGGGCCTCAACTACAAGAGGCAGCACCGGCTATCGATTCCGTGAAAACTTGCCAGCGTGGCTCGATCACGGACGAGCCTTGGAAACCGACCGGCTCCTCCTAGAGCGGAGGCTGGAACTGATGCCCCCCCCGACGTCACCATGACGATATATGCGGCAAGCATCCAGACTCTTTCATCCAGCATCTTCATCTGATACCTGACGCCCCTCTTACGTGCATTTTTTTTAGCTATCGGCTAGCATTGCACGATCATTAAATATACGGGGAATTCAAAAATGGGGAGAAGTCGGCAGTTTTCCGCTTCCGGAATTAATGTGCGCGTCCATACGCAGCATCATTGGTCGGAGTATGTGAGCTTGTGGAACTCTCTCCATGCCTTGAAGAGGCCAATCACTCATGGCCCCACGGCCCTGATGATTGGCGATGTTAAGGAAGTTAACGATGGATCTCCAGAAGACGGCCTTTACGGATATCTATACCGATTCCTCAACATAGACCCGAATGATCCTTGGTTCAACATCGTAGCTCACAAAAAAGCCACTGACAAAGAAGTCGAAGAGGTGAGTATTCCCCCGGCCCTCAAACCAAATTTAAAGGAAATCCCGTACTTCTTTGACGTAAAAAAGCATCGATTTTACTTCATTCGAAAAGAAAAAGACGGAGGCGTCGCACCTGCCTCCGTTCACCGTCTGTTTGAGAAGCTTACCGCAGCGAAATCGGTCAAAGATCGGTTTCAAAAGGTCGATATCACGGTTCTCACCGAGGTCGGAGCGGTGGAAGCGATGCTCAAATGGCCTGTCATTTCGTCACTCACAATTCATGTCGAGCGGCCAAACCCCAACGACGAAGAGGACGATGAAGCCGTTTTTCGTAGACTGCGACGACGCAACGTCGTATCTGAGACTCATGTGTACAAGAAGGCGCCCGGTGCATCATCTGTCACGCCCGACGCGGACATGAATCGGGAGGCAAAAGTAGCGGCAAACAACGGCGAGGTTATCGTTAAGGGGAAAAACCCTCAGTTCCAGCGAGACTCAGCGTCTTCCACCGAGTTTCCGATGCACATAAACGGCCAATACGATCCGAACATCCAGACCTTATGGCAAGCATTGATATCAACTGTCATGGCTCATCAAGAAAAATGAGATGAACGCTCCCGAGAAGCTTACCAACGTCGCCCTATTACGTTTTGCCTGGGGGATATCCGGTGGTTGGAGCGATGCGTTTCGCTCCAGGGAGTTTCATATCGCGGTCTTGGTCACCGTACTGTGTGCGCGTTTCTGGATCAAGTGTGAATGGTACGAACAAGTGCTCAGTGTGATGCCGAACGTGCTCGGCTTCACACTTGGGGGGTTCGCAATTTTCCTCGGATTTGGAGATGAGCGTTTTAAGAGCCTTCTGGCGGGAAAAGAGGATGGCGATACTAAGGAATCCCCCTACCTCTCAGTGGCTGCAGCGTTCGTCATATTCGTATTCTTCCAGATCCTGTCGATTCTCTGCGCTATCGTCACGAAATCTCTACACTTTCCGACACCAGAACCCCTGTCCCGCATAGCAGTTTATCTGCATGCCGGATACATAATTTCATCGTGCGTGGGATATTTTCTCTTCATTTACTCCCTTTCCCTCGCCCTGAAAGCGACGCTAAGGGTCTTCCGTCTTGCTCGATGGTACGATTTATTCGTCGCTGACGAAAAGCGTAGAGAAAACGCGAAAGAGGAGAGCTCTAAGTGACGTAGTTTGTTCTCGTTGCTAGACAGAGTAATCGCGGAGACGGTGCGATCTTTCGCCATGGAGATCGCAAGGCATGAACCTCTTTCCCCATCATCAACGCCGCGTCGACGCCCTTGCAGGAATTCTTGTCACGTTCCGGCAAGCCAATCGCTTGACAACAAAACAGGTTGCCGCCCGACTTGGGAAACCTGAGGCATTCGTTCTTGACTACGAGTCAGGCAAGTACCGTCTCGGCCTTCCCGAACTCGTTGATATCGCTGATGCCCTTGGGATCGACATGGTTGAGCTCGTCAACCTCTACCAGCAAAGAACCTGATATGCCCCTTTAGAGACTCGGATGGGATAACAGAACGCATAATTATTATATTTTTTCTTCTCGTTATCCCGCAGGCGGCGTTCAACGAGCTATCTTACACCGCGCTCCCGCAAGATATATTGAATCTCCTTCAGCGCCGCAAGTTGGCGCAGCTCGAACTCCGTCGGCCTCTCATGTCCCTTGAGCGCCCCTACGGCTGCTGCAAGGCTAGCTCCACTGATCAAGAACGTGACCAAGTTCGTGTGCCCCGTCCAGTAGTAGTACCCGAGACAACAAAGAAACACGACCGTCGCCACCAATAGGATCTTGAAGAGCCGGCCATTCTTCCTGCTCCTCTCTTTGGACAACAGTGATCTTCGATGCCGTTCTTCTAGGACCAGTTCGTCGCTTGAACAGTTGATCAGAAGCTTGCTCTCGTTTCGGGACTCATCATTAATGATGAAATCCCGCCCTACGTTAATACCGCCGCCGACATTCATGTCCCTCATTCACATGCCTCCGTATATGGGTACGACATCTCAGTTATCGGCGGATTGACCGGGAAATTGAGACTGCAAGCTGTCTCTGCTGGCACTTCACCATTGCTTTAGGTACGTCCTTAGATTGATTAGCTGCAAACCTAGATCGGTAGATTCGCGCACTCAGTGGTGTCGCGAGCAACCAGCATTCGAGGTGGGGTAGTTTCTGGTAATGATGTGCTGCGAAAACAACCGTTTTGACAACAACCGCGTTACACAGGAAAATTCGACCACCGGTCAAGATCGTCACGAAAGAAACATCTTTGTCGCTCTTACAAGCCCCCCACCATTCAAAACGTCCAATGGAAATAAATCGAAGCAGGGGATTTCTTTCGCGGTGCTATGCGGGCGAAGAGCGCGCATGGAAGGTATTTTGGCTAGTGTATTTGCCATGTGCCATCGCCTTCTACGTGCTTTTCCGTATCCTCAGTGAAAGATCGGTAAGCACAGGCAGTACTACTGAACTCTTCATTGGGACCCTGCTGTACTGCATCTTTGGTGTGTGGATAGTGGTCGCCATCTGGCGTTGCGCACACAATGTCGCTTGGCGCCCTATGTTTTACGTTGCTCGCATCTGGGCGGGAATAGGTGCTGTTAGCGTATTCACAACAGCTAGTCAGTTGTTGCGTATGCCCTGATGTCATTTGAATTCGTTGGCGATCGGCGACCAGGAAAGTCCCAACACCGCCTGAAACCGGGCCAAAGGGAAACTGGAAAAGCGCCTGCGATGGGAATCGATCCCAAGACTCTCACCCCAGAATCGTACCCACCTGTCAAACACGCGGATTGCCAAACGCCCCAATCCCCGCGTAAAATGGCGCTCTTCGCGGGCGTCGTATAATGGTAATACCCTAGCTTCCCAAGCTAGAGCCGTGGGTTCGATTCCCATCGCCCGCTCCAGAATTCGCGAAAAGCCGTCCTTGTGACGGCTTTTTTGTTTTCTGCCTGGTCCGCCCATCCCTCAGCATCTTCCCCGTCGACCAAACCCACATCTCAAATCCGGTTATTTGAACGACCAGTCAAAAATAACCTATAGTCATGCCATCGACTGCACACGGACGGCATGCCGCCCCTGTCATTTCCACCCGATTCACGAGGCCCATCATGAGCGGAAGACCGAGAGAGTTCGATGACGCCGCCGTCATCGACGCCGCGATGGACGTCTTCTGGACGCACGGCTACGAAGGCACGTCGGCGCAAGCGCTCGTCGAGTGCACCGGGCTCGGACGCGGCAGCCTCTACAACGCCTTCGGCAGCAAGCTCAACCTCTATCACGAAGCCCTCGAGCGCTATCAGGCGCTCGGACTGCAAAAGCAAGCCGAAATCCTGAATGCGCCCGGCCCCGTCAAGGCCCGCCTGCGCGCGCTCATGCAATGGGGTATCGATGAAGACCTCGATCCCGAGAAGCAGCGCGGCTGCATGGCCGTCCTGGCCGCCTTCGAGCGCGGCGGAAAAGACCCCAAGGTGCGTCAGTTCAGTCAGGCGTATCTCGCACGCGTCGAACAGGTCGTCGTGCATCTGATCGCCATCGGACAACACAACGGCGAGCTCGCCACCGAGCGCTCACCCGTGCTCGTCGCCCGCACATTCCTGGCAAGCTACTACGGCCTGCGCACGCTCGGACGCACCGTCACCGACCGCGCTTTTCTCGAAGACGTCATGGAAGGCTCGCTGGCCCAACTCTGACATCCGGCGCCAGACTTCCCTCGAATTCAGCAAGGACACCCAGCCCCTCTCGCCCAAACCTTCGCGAGTCGCCCCCCCCAACTCCCGATTCTGGAATGATTGTTATAAATATGTCACAGAAATCTGCAATGCCACCGGTCGTTTACCTGTTAGGACTGACCGTCTTCGCAATGACGACGGCGGAATTCATGGTGGCCGGCATGATGCCCGCCCTGTCCCAGGCGATGAACGTCGGCATCGGCGACATCGGCAATCTGATCTCGCTCTATGCGCTGGGCATGGCCATCGGCGGCCCGGTGCTCACGGCCTTGTTGCTCGCGCTGCGCACACCACACAAGCGTGCGCTCATCGCGTTGCTCACGATCAATGTGGCCGGTGGCGCGCTCGCCGCGCTTGCCACGCGCTACGAAGTCATGGCCCTCGCCCGGATCATCATGGGCGTGGCAAGCTCGGCGACCTTCGGCGTCGCGCTGACGTTGTGCGCCGATCTCGTGGCGCCGTCGGTACGCGGACGCGCCGCGTCGTTCGTGCTCGGCGGCCTGATGTTCTCGCCGGTCGTCGGTGTGCCGCTCACCGCTTTCATCGAACAGCACTATGGCTGGCGCGCCAGCTTCTGGCTCGTGGCCGCGCTTGCTGCGCTGTGTACGGTGGCCGTCGCGCTGTGGGCGCCCACCTCGGAGAAGCAGGATCGCGAGTCGGTCAGCCTCGCCGCCGAATTCGGTTCGTTGCGCAACCGCGCACTGTGGGCAGCGTTTGCCACCAGTGGTCTCATCATCGGCGCCACGTTCGCCGCCTTCAGCTACTTCTCGCCGATCTTCCTGAACGAGGCCGGCATGTCGACCGGCGCGATTCCGAATCTGCTCGCCATGTACGGCATCGCCAACATCATCGGGAACGCAGTGACGGGACGCTTCGCCGATCGTCATACGCTGACCGTGCTGGTCGCCGGTTTGTCGGTACTCACACTCGCGCTGGTGAGCTTCGCGCTTTGGGCTCACTTCACGCCCGCAGGTATCGCCGCCTTCGCGGCCATCGGACTGACCGGGGTATCGCTCAATCCGGCCATGGTTGCGCGCGTGATGCGCGCCGCGCCGCCGGGGCCGCTCGTCAATACGATGCACACGTCCGTGATTACGGCGGGCCTCGCATTCGGCACCTGGGCCGGTGGCGCCGCCATCGACGCGGGCTACGGCATGCGCGCCCCGCTGTGGATCGGCGCCGCGATGGCCACGCTCGGCCTCGCCAGCCTGTTGCCTTACCTTCGTTCAGGTCTGGTGCAGGCGCCGGAAACGGCCTGCTCGACTTCCTGAACGTCCCGCGCTTTCCCCTCCCTTTCCCCTCCCTTTCGCTGACTGACGGAACGCTGCGCTCGCGCAGCACCTCAGTCAGCACTCACTGCGCCAGTCCATCGCCTCAGAACATGCTGCTCGCCGTATCAGCGAGGAGTTTGGTAATCGGCGCCAGCTTGCTCGCCCACCCCGCACCCATCGAAAACAGGTTGTAGATCGCTGCCATTTCGCACCTCGTGGTGTTGATCGATACGCGTTTGCTTGCCGCCGGATTACAAAACACCCGCCACGTCGGCGATGAAATTCGCAAACGGCTTGATCCGCATTGCCCAGGTACCCACCGTCACCAGTCCATCGCAGAAAAGTCCCCAGCCCATTTCACACCTCCACTCGTTAGTCGGTTCGGATTCGCTTGTCGCGCGTTACATGAAGAGTTCAGCCACGTCGGAGAAGAACTTCGCTACCGGAGCAGCCCGGCTTGCCCACGTGCCAACGGTCACCAGTGCGTCGCAGATCGGTCCAATTGCAGCCATTTCACACCTCCGGTTTTTGCTTCGTTGTTTCGCGTTTGTCGCGAGTTGGGTCAACGATATACCCCGGGTCGGAACGTGAAAACTGAGATAAATCACAGTCGGCGAAATCCTCCGTGGCGCCAGGGAGGCACGACGGCGGCGCGCAGGTGTCACAGGGCCGACGGATGACCCCGGCTCGCCGCGATGCAGACCTCGCCGTGCCCGTCAATCCCTCGCCCGACCGGCCGACGGGGGCCGAGCGGCGCGCGCAGTGTAAACTGCTGGGTTTTCGACCCCCCAGTGGAATGGTGCAAGTGTCTCGGCGTCCCGTAATCAGCGCCCCCACACTCATACGCTCGCTGGCCCGCCTGAGCACGTTCGCACCGCCTGAGGCTGCGCCGTCGCTCTCGGACCGCATGAGTCAGTGGCTGGGCTGGACCGACGCCATCGCCCTGTCGTCGGCCCTCAAAGCCACCCCGCCGGCCTCAACGCCCGGCGCGCGTGCGGCTGCCCAGGATCCGGCCGGCGAATTGACACGTGTGCGCGCCGATCTCGCCGCCGCCATCGCTCGCGACTGCGGTCTGGCCGCCGCGCCCGGCGGGCAGATTCGCGCCCTGAGCGCAGCAGAACGTCAGCGCGCCGCCTCGTTCGCGGACTTCCCGGCCTATCGTCAACGCTATGCGACGTCGCAGCAGACGATGGACACCGCGATCAGCGCCCTGCGCACCCGCCTGCGGGCGCAATTGGCCACGCAGTCGCCGGAGGCCGCGCGGCTCGCCAGCGTCGACGCCGTCATGGAGCGCGTGATGGGCGCACGTGAGCGCACACTGCTCGCCAGCGTGCCGAACCTGCTCGAAGGACACTTCGTGCGGCTGCGCGATACGGAACAGGCGGCGATGGCCGCCCCGCGTGTACCCGGCGCCCCGCCGCTCGCGCCCGCCGGCACGTGGCTCGACACCTTCCACCGGGATATGCAGAGCATCCTGCTCGCGGAACTCGATATCCGCCTCGAACCGATCGAAGGGCTGATCGCCGCCCTCGCGTCCGTTCGACATGGCGAAAACGTAAGTGAACCCGGACAACATGACCCGTTACCTCGTTGATCTCGTTGCCTTTATCGCCGGACTGGCGGTCGTCGCCTGGATTGCCATCGGCTATGCCGGCACCAACACCCTCGCGCTCGCCGTCGCGCTGCTGATCGCCGCCGTCTATCTCATCGGGGCGCTCGAACTCAAACGCTTTCATCAGACGACGAACGCCCTCGCCAGTGCCGTCTCCGGTCTGAACGCCGCGCCCGTGTCGCTGCCCTCGTGGCTCGACACGCTGCCCGTCGGCGTACGCACCGCCGTGCGTCTGCGCGTTGAAGGCGAACGTGTCGGCCTGCCCGGTCCCGCACTCACACCGTATCTCGTCGGCCTGCTCGTGCTGCTCGGCATGCTCGGCACCTTCCTCGGCATGGCCGCCACGCTGCGCGGCACCGGTATCGCGCTCGAAGGCGCCACCGATCTGCAAGCCATCCGCGCCTCGCTCGCATCGCCCGTCAAAGGCCTCGGCTTCGCCTTCGGCACCTCGGTCGCCGGCGTCGCCACGTCGGCCATGCTCGGTCTGCTCGCCGCGCTCGCCCGCAAGGAACGCGCACAGGTCGTGCAAGCGCTCGACGCACGTATTGTCACCACGCTACGCGGCTTCTCGCAGCAGCATCAACGCGAGACCACGCTGCAACTGCTGCAACAACAGGCGACGGTCATGCCCGCGCTCGTCGACCGCCTTCAGGACATGATGGCGGCGATGGAGCGTCAGAGTCAGACGCTCGGCGAACGTCTCGTCGCGAATCAGGACGCGCTGCACGCCAAGACCGACGCGTCGTACGCGCAACTCACCAACGCCATGCAGCAGTATCTGAAGGACAGCGTGACCACGACCGCCAGCGCTGCCGGGGCCGCGATACGTCCGGAAGTGGAAGCGACGATGGCCAGCCTCGCACGCGAGACGGCGTCGTGGCACCAGACGGTGTCATCGGCGATGCAAGACCGCATGGACGGCCTGTCCGATCGCTTCGAAGCCACCACGGCACGCGTGGCCAACGTCTGGAAGGATTCGCTCGACGCCCAGTTGCGCACCAACGAATCGCTCGCAACCGACCTGCGCTCGGCGTTGGGCGAGTTCACGCAAACGTTCGAGACCCGCTCGTCGCGGCTGATCGACGACGTCGCCACGCGTCTGGAAACGGCCACCGGACAAGTCAGTAGCGCACACGCCGGTGTGGCGCAAACCTGGGAGACGTCGCTCGCGGCACAACAGCGCACCAACGACGCGCTCGCGAAGGAACTCGGGGCCGCGCTCGTGCAATTCGCACAGACGTTCGAGTCGCGTTCTGCCAAGCTGGTCGACGAGGTGTCCGCTCGCCTCGAATCGGCAACGGATCAGGTCAGCGCCGCACACACGGGGGTCGCGAAAACCTGGGAGACGTCGCTCGCCACACAGCAGCACACGAACGACGCCCTCGCGAAAGACCTCGGCGCCACGCTCGCGCAGTTCGCGCAGACCTTCGAGACGCGCTCGGCCGGGTTGCTCACCGATGTCACCACGCGACTCGACAACGCCACGGGCAGTATCGCGACGGCGCAGACAACCGTCGCACAGGCCTGGGAACAGGCGCTCGCGCAGCAGCAACGCTCGCATGACGCACTCACGCAAGACCTCGGCACCGCGCTGGAGCGCTTTGCCCAGACGTTCGAAACGCGCGCCAACACCCTGCTCGGCGATGTCGCCGCGAAGCTCGACGCCGCCAGCGGCAACGTCAGCGGTGCGCACGAGCGTGTGGCGCAAGCCTGGGATCACTCGATCTTGCTCCAACAGCAGGCCAACGCCGCACTCAACACGGAACTCGCCGCAGCCCTCACCCGCTTCACCGACACCTTCGAGCAACGCTCCGCCCACCTGATCGACGGCGTGAGCCAGCGCACCGAAGGCGCGATGCACAACGTGTCGAAGACGGCTGCCGTCGTGTCCGGCGAGTGGAAGCAGGCACTGACCGCACAGCAAGCCGCGAACGATGTGCTGGCCCGCGATCTCGGCGCCGCGCTCGAGCGCTTCGCGCAAACCTTCGAGACGCGTGCCGCACAACTGCTGCAAAGCGTGGCCGCGCAGATGGATTCGACGTCGGCAAACGTCGCACAAACGTGGCGTGACGCCGTCGCGGAACACGCGCGCAGCAACGAACGCCTCGCCGACGGCAGCCAGCAACTGGTGTCGGCGACGACCAGCGCCTTCGCCGAGCACAGCGCGTCGCTGATGGAGGCACTCAGCGCCGCCAACGCCGCGCATCACGACGCCACGGCCGAGCGCGAGACGCAGCGCCTGTCCGCCTGGACGGAAACGCTCGAAGGCACGCTCGCCACGCTGCGCACCGAATGGCAACAGGTCGGCGCGCAGACCGCGAGCCAGCAGCAGGCGATCTGCGACACGCTCGCACGCACCGCGCTGGAGATGTCGGAGCAAACGCGTGCCAACGCGAGCGACACCATTGCGGAGATCTCGCGTCTGGTGCAGACCGCATCCGAAGCGCCGAAGGCCGCCGCCGAGATCATCGGTGAATTGCGTCAGAAGCTCTCGGACAGCATGGTGCGCGACAACGCCATGCTCGAAGAGCGCTCGCGTTTGCTCGACACGTTGGGCACGCTGCTCGACACCGTCAAGCATGCGGGCAACGAACAACGCGCCGCCGTCGACGAACTGGTCACGACGTCCGCACAATTGCTCGAGCGCGCCGGCGCCAATCTGGGCGACGCCATCGCCGCCCAGACGGAGAAGCTCGCCGCCGCGTCGGCACAGGTCACCGGCAGTGCCGTGGAGATCGCGAGCCTGGGCGATGCCTTCGGCGCCGCCGTGCAGGCATTCGGCGAGTCGAACACCCAGTTGCTCGACCATCTGCAACGCATCGAAGCCGCGCTCGACAAGTCGATGGCACGCAGCGACGAGCAACTCGGCTACTACGTTGCGCAAGCGCGCGAAGTGGTCGAACTCAGTGTGATGTCGCAAAAGCAGATCCTCGAGAACCTGCAGGATCTGGCGCAAACGCGTGCACAACCGGGTAGCGTGGCAGCATGAGAGACGACTTCGACGCGGATATCGCGGACAGCGGCGACGTCGGGGCCGCCGCGCCGACGTGGGCCGTCTTCGGCGATCTGATGTCGGTGATGCTCGGTGCGTTCGTGCTCATCATGCTCGGCGTGATCGGCGTGCAGATCGAACTCTCGGCCAAGCTCGAACGCGAAGTGAAGGAACGTCGTGCCGAAACGCAACGCCGCGAAACGCTGGAGAAGGCGCTGGCCGGGCCGCTCGCCGGCGGACGCGTCACGCTCGTGAACGGTCGTATCGGCATCAGCGGCAACGTGCTCTTCGCACTGAACTCGGACCAGTTGCAGCCGCAGGGCCGCGACGTGCTGCGCAGCCTCGCCGCGCCACTCACCGCCTATCTGCGCGCCAGCGACGAGATCCTCATGGTCAGCGGCTTTACCGACGATCAGCAGGTGCGCGAGACGAATCGCCGTTTCGCTGATAACTGGGAACTGTCGGCCCAACGCGCACTGACCGTCACGCGCGAACTGATCGCGGCCGGTGTGCCGCCGTCGTCGATCTTCTCGGCGGCGTTCGGGGCGGAACAGCCCGTCACGTCGAATGTCGACGAGGCGGGACGCGCGAAGAACCGCCGCGTGGAAATCGCGCCGATGCCGCGCAGCAGTGCAAGTAGCGCGGGCAAACCGAATGCGTGACGAAGCGATGCGCGACGAGACGACAGCCGTCGACGGCACGGACGAGGCGCCTCGCGCCGATGTCCCCGGCCTTTCCGACATCGACGCACAGCTCGCCGTCTGGCGCGAGCAAGGCGTCGACAAGCGCTCGCCCGCCCGCTTTCATCGCATCGAGGCGCTGGCGCGCCGCCGCAACGCCTATGATGCAGACGTGCGGCGTGTGCTCGACGAACGTCTGGCGGTACTCGTCGACGCGTTCACGCAAGCGCTCGCCGCCGACGTGCAGGCCACAAGCAGCGCCGCCTCGCCGTCTGCACTCGCCGCCCTGACCGCCGACATCACGCAGCGCATCGGCGCGGCGGAACGCCCGGCGACATCTGCCGCGCCTCGCACCCTCACGCCCGCGAAACCCGCGACGCCCGGCGTTCAAGCGGCAATACCGACGCCGCGTCCCGCACGTTCGAGCGAAGCGGACAACGCCTCCGCGGCACCGGTCAGGCGCCCCGCCGTTGCCCCCACGCCCGTCGCCATGACCCCGACCGTCATCGCCACCGACGACGCATTCGAAGACCTCGATGTCCTCGAATACTTCCGTGAGACGTGGTCGAAACTCAGCACCGACGGCAATCTGCGCCAGTCGCTGGCACAGGTGCCGGAAAACGCCGGGCCGCTCAACTCCAGCCATCTCGTGCATCGCGCGCTCTCGCTCATGCACGACGTCTCGCCCGACTATCTGCGGCACTTCCTGCGCCATGCCGACGCCCTGTCCTGGCTCGAAGACATGGAGACCGCCGGTGTGCTCGGTAACAAAAGCGCCGCGCGCGCCGGCGTCGTCGCCAAGCCCTCACGTACCAAGGCTCGCTGACGTCTGTCTCGTGACGTCGGGAACATCGGGAACGTCGGGCATCCAGCGCAGCGTCGCTGCCCAGAACACCAGCGCCACCAGACTCACGGCAGCACCGAGCACGCACACGCCGGTCCATCCGTAGGCCGCATACATCGCCGTCGACGCTACGGCGCCCAAACCACTGCCCGTCGCATAGAACAGCATGTAGGCTCCGACCAGACGACTCGGCGCATCCGTTCGCGCAGCGAAGATCATGCTCTGGTTCGTGACGTGGATCGCCTGCCCGGCCAGATCGAGCAGCACCACGCCGAACACGAGCCAGCCGAGCGAGACAGGCAATGCCGCCAGCGGCAGCCACGAGAGCATCAGCAGCACCAGCGAGACACCCGTGGTGCGCTGCGCCCATCCGCGATCCGCCCAATACCCGGCACGCGCCGCCGCCAGCGCGCCCGCCGCACCGGCCAGACCGAAGGCGCCCACCATCGTGTGCGAGAAGTGAAACGGCGGTGCCGACAGTGGCAGGACCAACGCGCTCCAGAAGACACTGAATGCCATGAACATCAACAGCGCGATCGCCCCGCGAATCTGCAACGTGCGCTCCTCGCGCAGCAGACTGAACATCGACCTCAGCAAGACGCCGTAACGCTGGCGCGTGCCCGGCACGTCCTGACGCGGCAACGCGCGCCATAGCACCGCTCCCAGCACCAGCATCGTCACCGCAGATGTCAGGTAGACGCCGCGCCATCCCGCGATATCCGCGATGCCGCCGGACATCACGCGCGCCAGCAACAGGCCGACGACCACCCCGCCCTGCGTGGCGCCGACGACACGTCCGCGCTCGTGGTCGCCCGCCGCGCTCGAGGCGTACGCAATCAGCCCTTGCGTCATGGCCGTACCCAGCATGCCGACGGCCGTCATGCCGATCAGCAACGCCACCGCCGACGTAGCGGCCGACACCCCCAGCAAGCTCACCGTCAACAGCACGAGTTGCACGAGCATGAGCCGCCGCCGCTCCCACTGATCGCCCAACGGCACCAGGAACAGCAGCGCCAGCGCGCACCCCGCCTGCGTGGCGGTGACGACACCGCCCGCCGCGCCGTGGGAGATGCCGAAATCGTCGGCAAGCGCATCGAGCAGTGGCTGCGCGTAGTAGACGTTGGCGACGCTCAGCCCCGCCGCGCAGGCAAAGATGGCCACCAGCGCACGCGGCATTCGCGTGGCGGCGCCGGGCGTCTGTGCGGTGGGCAACGCGCACGCCGGGCTTGTGGATTGACACGATGACATGGGATCTCCCAATCTGGTTTCAAATTAATACCAGTTGGATATTAACCAAACCAGTCTTAAAATGAAACTTAATTTACGATCCTCTTTCGCCATGCCTCGGACCGCCTCCCCGAAGACCACCGCTACCGCACCCTCGGCCCCCGCGCGCGACACCTGTCCTGTCGCACGGACCTTGGACATCGTCGGCGACCGCTGGAGCCTGCTGATCGTGCGCGACGCATTTGATGGCGTGCGGCGCTTCGGCGACTTCCTGCGCAGTCTCGGCATGGCGCGCAGCATGCTCACGACGCGACTGCGGGCGCTGGTCGACGCCGGCATCCTGTCCGTCCAGCCCGCCTCGGACGGCACGTCGTATCAGGAATACGTGCTCACGCCGCAGGGCCGCGAGCTCTTCACGTTGATCGTCGCGTTGCGGCAATGGGGCGAGAAGTACCAGTTCGGGCGTCAGGAGGCGCACTCGACGCTTATCGATGCGCGCACGGGCGAACCGCTGGCCGAGCTGCGCCCTACGACAGCGGACGGGCTCCCCGTCGCACCGGAAGACACGCAGGTGGTCCGTCCCGCCTGAGCGGCGCAGACAGGGCGCTGCGGGCGCACCGGGGCGCCAACTTGCCAGTGACCGGGGTTCCGGTGGATAATCGAGCCCGTTCCCGGCGCCACGGCGAGGGAAAATCCTTTGAAAAATCATCGTGTTGGGCGCCGACACCGCAATAGCGGCCGCCGCCCGCCGCAGCATTCCTCGACAAGCCGTCGTCCAGACGGCTTTTTGTTTCCATGACGAACCACGGACAACCGCCGGCTGACGACGCGCAACCGGCCCACGACGACGAGATCGATTCGTCGACCTCCCAAGACTCGGGCGACGACGAGACGTTCGTCGGCCCGGACGGCGTGGCTCACCCGCGCCGCATTCGCAGTTTCGTGCGTCGCGCCGGACGCAGTTCGGAAGCGCAGAAGCGCGCCTTCGACGAGCTCGGCCCGAAGTTCGTGCTGCCGTATACCCCGGACACGCTCGACTGGCCCGCCGCATTCGAGCGCGCCGACGCCCCGCGCATTCTGGAAATCGGTTTCGGCATGGGTGACGGCACCGCGCACATCGCGAAGCTGCGTCCGGCCGACGACTTCCTCGGCGTGGAAGTCCACGAGCCCGGCGTGGGCGCGCTGCTGAAGCTCATCGGCACGACGCCGCTCTCGAACGTTCGCATCGTCCAGCACGACGCCGTGGAAGTCGTTCAGCACATGCTGCCCGAAGGCTCGCTCGACGGCGTGCATGTCTTCTTCCCCGATCCGTGGCACAAGAAGCGTCACCACAAGCGCCGGCTGTTGCAACCGCCGTTCGTGGCATTGCTGGCGTCGCGCCTGAAGCCGGGCGGCTACCTGCACTGCGCCACCGACTGGCAGGAGTACGCCGAGCAGATGCTCGAAGTGCTCGGCGGCGAAGCGTCGCTCGAGAACACGGCAGCCGATTACGCGCCGCGTCCGGACTATCGTCCCGTGACGAAGTTCGAGAACCGTGGTCTGCGCCTCGGTCACGGCGTGTGGGATCTCGTGTTCCGCAAACGCGCCTGAGCGTTTCGCCGACAAATGAAAAAGGGCACCCCACGGTGCCCTTTTTTGTTACGTGTCGCTGACAGCGCGGTGTTCAGTCCGCCCAGACGACCAGTCCGCTGTAGGCCGTGAACAGCACCAGCAAGCCGAACGCGATGCGATACCAGGCGAACGCCGTGAAGTCGTGCGACGCGATGTAACGCAGCAGCCAGCGCACGCAAATGAACGCGCTGATGAAGGCCGCCACGAAGCCGACACCGAACAGGCCGATGTCGTCGACCGCCAGGATCGAGCGCGACTTGTAGAGTTCGTAGACGGTCGCGCCGAACAGAATCGGGATCGCGAGGAAGAACGAGAATTCGGTCGCCACACGACGTTCCAGTCCGAACATCATGCCGCCGATGATCGTGGCGCCCGAGCGCGACGTGCCGGGCACGAGCGCGAGGCACTGGGCGAAGCCCACCTTCAGGGCGTCGGTGAGCGACAGGTCGTCGATGGAATTCACGCGCGGCAGTTTGCCCGCCTCGACGTTGCCCCGGTTGTGCCGCTCGACCAGCAGGATGATCACGCCACCGATGATGAACGCCGTGGCCACGACGATCGGATTGAACAGCACCGCCTTGATGTGCTTGCCGAACAGCAGGCCCAGCACGACGGCCGGAATGCACGCCACGATCACGTTCACCGCGAAGCGGCGCGCCTTGACGTCGCTACCGAGACCGGCGATCACCTGCGCGATCTTCACACGGAATTCCCAGCACACGGCCAGGATCGCGCCGAACTGAATCACGATCTCGAAGACCTTGCCCTTCTCGTCGTTGAAGTTGAGCAGACTGCCGACCAGAATCAGGTGACCGGTCGAGGAGATCGGCAGAAATTCGGTCAGCCCTTCGACCACACCGAGAATGACGGCTTTGAACAACAGCAACAGATCCATGCAATGAGTTCCTGAAAAGTCGTGGATAGCGAATAAGTCACGTTGGGGGGCGATCAGGTCCGTCGAACCGACAAGCGTACCGAGGTCGGCTGCTTCGGTTTGCGACGGTCAGCGCCCATCGAATTTGACGTTGACGCCGTGCGAGAGCACGGTGATCGTGCCCGGCTGCCGCGGCACGCCGCCGATCGTGAGTTGCTCGGGCTTGAACGTGTAGATCGGCGCGCCTTGCAACAGCTGTGTCGCGATGAGCGCCCCTGCGGCATTCAACTGCCGTGCCCAGCGCTCGGGCAGGCCGTCGATGGTGAAGGTCTCGACCTCGGGGTCGCGCAACACGACCGCCATCGTGGCCGGGTCGTAGGCGAGTGCACTGTCGATGGCCAGCGTGCCGGTCAACGGCGCGCCGCCGAGCGGATGCGTCACCGTAGCGTCGACCGAGACCGCGAGACGGTTGCGATCCGGCAGCAGCGTGAGACGCGGATGCGAGAGATTGATGTCGAGCACCGCGAGTGCGCGGCGGTCGAACGGGAACTTGCGATCCAGCGCCCGCTGCAGCTGCGCTTCCGAGAAGGTGTATTCGTTGCCGAACGGCAGTCCCGCACAGGCGGCGAGCCCGGCAGCGAGCGCCGCCGCGCCGGTCAACGCCAGCCAGCGACGGCGCGATACCGGCGGCGCACTCGTGATACCTGGTGAGGCAAGTGCCTCGCACTGCTGACGATTCGGAGATTCTGGCTGAAGACTACCGGGCATATCGCGTTCCGCTGCTGGACGCGGGGCGTCCGATACGCGCGACTATAGCACCCGGATGTGACGTGGTTTGTGGCGCACCTGCATCGCCATCGAGCGGCCGATGTGTCGCCGATCCACCTATCGCGCCGCCTCGGGCGCGGTCATCGTTTCGAGCCGTGTGAGCCAGGCAATGGCCTGCCCCGCGTCGTTACCGCACATCTCGACAGACGGCTGCAACGAACCGCACACGGCCGGGCGTTGCGGGCTGCCGAAGATCGCGCACCGATCGTCCTCATCCAGTTGCACGCAACGCGTGTTCGCGGGCTTGCCGTTCGGCATGCCGGGAATGGGCGTGGAGATGGAAGGCGCGATACAGCAGGCCGCGCAGCGGGGACGACAGTTCATGAGAAATTGCGGGGATCGGAAGCGTCACGACGAATGGCGCGGCGCGATCCGCGCAAGGCGAGGCGGCGCCGCTTCAGGGCGTGCATTTTACCGCGAGTGAAATGAAACACGATGACGTAGCGCGCCCCATGGTGCACCCCGGCGCGCCCACGTGCCCGTTCGCCCCTCACCACGGCAGCGTACCCGCGCCGTCGAAGAAGCCGCCCGTCACCGGCCCACGCTCGCCCAGCGCCAGCATCAGCACGCTGCGCGCCCCTTCGGCCATGCCCTGACGCGGGCGCTTGCCGTGGGCGTCCACCGCCAGATCGGCAGGCGCGCCCGGGTCGACCGAGTTCACCGTGATCGCTGTCTCGCGCAGCGTGTGCGAGAGCTGCACCGTGAGCATGTTCAGCGCCGCCTTCGACGCGTTGAACCCGATCTGCCGGAATGCCGCGTGCTCCCACGCCGGATCGTTGTTGTGCGCCAGCGATCCCAGCCCGCTCGACACGTTCACGATTCGCGCGCGCTCGGAGCGCGACAGCCACGGCAGCATCGCCTGCGTCACGCGCAACGTGCCGAAGAAGTTGGTCGCGAAGACCCGCTCGACGGCTTCGATGGAGGCCTTCTCCGGCACATCGTCGCGCGGATCGGTCACTGCCGCGTTGTTCACCAGTACGTCGAGCCGTCCGTGATAGCGACCGATGCGATACGCGGCGGCATGCAACGTCTCCGGTCGCAGCAGGTCGATGACCAGCGTCTCGACCTGAAATCCCGCCTTGCGCAACGGCGCGACCACTTCGTCGCCCTTCGCTTCGTCCCTAGCACCCACGAGTACCGTCATGCCGGCTTCGGCAAGGGCCCTCGCGACTTCCAGTCCAATGCCTCGCGTGGCGCCAGTCACCAGGGCCACGTTGCCCACATGGCGTTCGGCGTCCTCGCGTACCGCGTTCTCGATGGCGTCCCGTTTCATCACTGCTCCCGTCGAAAGACTTGTTTTGCTGCGCCCGACTGCACGCAAATTTGTTAGCATCGAGTTTATGAAGAATCCTTCAGTTTTTCCATTCGCATATGAAACCTGACAGCCAAGCGCCCGCAACGCCCCGTAAAACGCCCCAGCAGGCGCGTTCGCGGGTCACGATCGACGCCATTTTCGAAGCGGCGCTTCAGGTTTTGCTGCTCGACGGCGGACGTCAGTTGACGACCACGCGCGTGGCCGAACGTGCGGGCGTATCCGTCGGCACCCTGTATCAGTACTTCCAGAACAAGCAGGTGCTGCTCTATGCGGTGCTCGGGCGTCACATCGACCGGATCGTCTGCACGGTGCAAACCACGTGCCTCGCGTCGCATGGCCAGCCGCTGGAGGTGATGGCGCAGTCGCTGGCGAAGGCCTACGTGGGCGCGAAGATGACGGATATCGAAGAAGCACAGGCGCTGTACCGGCTCTCGGAGGATCTCGACGGGCGCGAAGTGTTCGCCGACGCGTCCTCGCGCATGCACGCCGCCGTGGTCGACATGCTCCGGACGGCACGCAACGCGCGCTTCGACGATCCGGAGACGGTCGGCTTCGTCTTCCTGAACTCGATGTCCGGGCCGATCAAGGCCATTCTGGAGAATCGCGCGCCGGCAGCCTGCTCCGAGACGCTCGCGAGTCAAATTGCCGATCAGATGGCCACGATGTGCGGCGCGTATCTGCAGTGCGTGGCCCAGCCCGCACTGGCGAGCGGTGCCGCCGGGTCGGCGGATCGTAAGGATTCGAAAGATTCGACACGTCGCCCGACAAGCACGTCGATACCCCCGGAAAAGGCCGCCTGAGCGCCGCGCGTCCCGTTCTTTGGACGGCGGTGCGGCAAAAGTGCACGCGTCATAATGTCTGCGCCCCGGAACTGGTAAAATGCCGGGTTGTGTTCGCCTACTACCCACGGTAATCGAAATGAATTACGAACAGGCCCGCTTTAACATGATCGAGCAGCAAATCCGTCCCTGGGACGTGCTCGACCAGGACGTGCTCAATCTGCTCCACATCGTCAAGCGCGAAAACTTCGTGCCGGCGGTGCATCGCGACATCGCATTCACCGACGTCGAGCTGCCGCTCACGGGCGCCGCGATCGCCAACAAGAGCCAGCACATGATGTTCCCGCGCGTGGAAGCGCGCATTCTGCAGGCGCTCGCGCCCAAGAAGAACGAGAACGTGCTGGAAATCGGCACCGGCTCGGGCTACATGGCCGCCCTGCTCGCCTACAACGCCCACCATGTCACGAGCCTCGAGTTCGACGCGAACCTCGCCCAGAGTGCCCAGCAGACGCTGCGCGCCAACGGCGTGACCAACGTGGAAGTGATCAACGCCGACGGCGCACAAGGCTGGAGTGCCGCCGCTCCGTACGACGTGATCGCCATCTCCGGCGCCCTCGCCGTTCTGCCGCAAGCCTTCCTCGACCAGCTCAAGGTCGGTGGCCGTCTGGCCGCATTCGTCGGTGGCAGCCCGGTCATGGAAGCCGTGCTCATCACGCGCGTGTCCGAGAACGAATACCGCCGCGAGAATCTGTTCGAGACGCAGGTGACCTATCTGGTCGCACCGCAACCGTCGAGCTTCAAGTTCTAAGCCCGGCGACCGGGCAAGGGCCATCCGGCAACGGACGGCCTGTGCCCGGAATGCCGTGAGCGAACCGGTCCCGCGCCCGTTTTTTGGGGACGAATGCGTGCGGAATTGAACGAGGACCGGACGCCAACAAGGTCAGCCGACCTTACGACACACGAACATCATGCAAAACATTACACCGGCGCAATTGGCCCAGTGGCTCGCGGATGGGGAACGCGGCCAACCCACGCTCCTCGACGTGCGTGAGGATTGGGAAGTGCAAACCTGCCACATTGCGCAGAGCAAGAACGTGCCGCTCGGCGACGTGCCTGCGCGCCTGACGGAACTCGACACCGACGCGCCCATCGTGTGCATCTGCCATCACGGCATGCGCAGCGCCCGTGCGGCCATGTTCCTGGAACAACAAGGTTTTACCCAGCTGTTCAATCTGGACGGCGGAATCGATGCCTGGGCTCGCCAGGTCGATCCGTCGATGCCGACTTACTGAGCCAGGGCCCCGTGCGCCCCTTGAGGCTCGCCGCGCCGGTGCGCGCGGCCAGGCGTGCGCCTGTCTCCCGCACGATGGGCCGCGCCGCTGCGAACGCTATCGCAACGGCATCGGCATTCGCGGCATTCACGGTCCTGGCAGGCGTTGCCTCCCCGGCAAACGCCACCGACCTGATCCAGCTCTACAGCGAGGCCCAGGGCCGCGACGCACTGATCGCCAGTGCCCGCTCCGCCTATCTCGCCAACATCGAAGCGCTGCCGCAGGCACGCGCCGCACTGCTGCCGCAGGTCACCGCGCGCTGGGGTTCGGTCAACACGCACTACGGCTCGAGCAACATCTCGAACACGTTCGGCAGCACCGGCTACAGCCTTGCGCTCACGCAACCCATCTTCCATTGGGACAGCTGGCAGTCGTATCAGCAGGGCAAGCTCACGGTCGCGAGCGCCGAAGCGTCGTTCGCGCAGGCGCAGCAGGACCTGATCTTGCGCGTGGCGACGGCCTACTTCGACGTGCTCGCCGCACAGGACGACCTCGCGTTGGCCGGCACACACAAGCAAGCCATCGCGGAACAGCTGGCATCTGCCAAACGGAATTTCGAAGTCGGTAACGCGACCATCGTCGACACGAACGAAGCGCAAGCCAGCTTCGATCTGGCGACGGCGCAGGAAATCGCCGCCCAGAACACGCTCGACGTGCGACGCGCAGCCTTCGCGCGGATCGTCGGCCATCCGGTCGGCTCGCTGGCCACGCTGCGCGCCGGATCGACGCTGCCGTCGCCCGAACCGAACAACGTGGCCGACTGGGTCGCGCAGGCCGAGCAGGCGAACTACGGTGTGCAGTTGCAGGCGTTGACGTTGGAGACTGCCCGGCGCGAAACGTCGAAGGCGAAGTCGGGCTACATGCCGTCCATCGATCTCGTGGCTGCCGGTGCGCACTCGAATACCGGCAATGCAAACAGCCTGCTGACGTCGGCCATGTCGAGTCCGTCGAGTCAGGGCACTGGCCCGAGTTCGGCCGGACAGATCGGCATTCAGATCAGCATTCCGATCTTCTCGGGCGGCTCGGTGCAGAGCAAGCTGCGTCAGACGCTCGCGCTCGAAGACAAGGCACAGAGCGATCTGGACGACGCACGCCGGCTGGCGATACTGAACGCGCGTCAGTCGTATCTCGGCGTGTCGAGCGGTCTGGCACAGGTCAAGGCACTCGAGGCGGCCGAGCAATCGGCGCAGTCGTCGGTCGCGTCGAACAAGCTCGGCTACCAGGTGGGCATTCGCATCAACGCGGATGTGCTCAACGCCGAAGACAAGCTGTTCACCACGCGGCGCGATCTCTCCAAGGCACGCTACAGCACGCTCCTCTCGAGCCTGCAGTTGAAGGCCAGTGCGGCCACGCTCGTCGACACCGATCTGCAACTGCTCAACGCGTTGCTGACCGACAATCCGGGCGCTTCGGCAGCAATGGCCGGTGCGCGCGAAGCGACGCCTGCCAACGCCGGGGCCGGACTGCCCGAGCGCGGTGTGCGACCGGGAACGACAGCGCCGGTGCGGCGATAATCGTCGCCCGGGTCTCGCAGCACGCGACCCGTCAAAACAAAATGCCTCGCATGGCCGTTTCGGCATGCGAGGCATTTTTGTATTCCGGCGCGGCTCGATCCGCGGCATTCCGGTGGTCCGGTGACCCTTCAGTCGCGCGGGCTGGCGAGTCCGGTATCGAGCCACCGACCCAGCGCCGTGACGGTGCGTGCGGTGGCGCCCTGATGCTGCTTTGCGAACAGCATTGCGGCAGTGCGCATGGCAAGGCGACGGTCGTCGTTGAGCAGCAGATCGGCCAGCGCCGTGGCAAGCTCGCCCGCGTCGCTCACGCGCCGCGCGGCGCCGGCTGTCAGCGCGTTTTCGCTGGCCTGCGTGAAGTTGAACATGTGCGGACCGAAGACGACCGGCGTGCCGGCCGCACAGGCTTCGATCAGGTTCTGTCCGCCCAACGGCAGCAGACTCCCGCCGATGAACGCCACGTCGGCCGCCGAGAAATACGCCGCCATCTCGCCCATCGAGTCGCCGAGAACCACATCGACATCGGCGGGCAGCGGCGTGTCGTCGTCCGGCCAGGCGCTGCGGCGCACATAGTTCAGACGCACTTTTTCGAGCATCGCGGCCACTTCGTCGAAGCGCTGCGGATGGCGCGGCACAAGCACCAGCAACGAGCGACGCCCCACATCGGAAGCCGCCGCAAGCATGGCACGCGCCTGCAGCACCAGCGCTTCCTCGCCATCGCGCGTGCTCGCTGCGAGCCAGACCTTGCGCTCGCCGAATCGCTCGCGCCAGCGCGCACCCAGTGCGAGGAGTGCCGGCGGCGGCGTCATGTCGAACTTCAGGTTGCCCATCACGTCGACGTCGCTCGCGCCCAGCATACGCAGACGCTCGGCGTCGGCGTCGCTTTGCGCGAACACACGGCTGAACCCACCGAAGACAGGTTTGGCAGCATCGCCGAATCGAGCCGCACGACGGAACGAACGTGCCGACATGCGTGCGTTGGTGAGCACCAGCGGCACCCCGCTCTCACGGCACGTGAAGATCAGGTTCGGCCAGACTTCCGTTTCCATCACCACGCCGACGCTGGGGCGCCATTGCTTCAGAAAACGACGGATCGGGCCAACCATGTCGTAGGGCAGATAGCAGCGCATGACACGGTCGCCGAACAGGCTTTCGCCCGTGGCGCGCCCGGTGGGCGTCATGTGCGTGAGCAGAATGCCATGCGACGGATAGCGCTCGAGCAGCGCTTCGATAAGCGGCTGCGCGGCGCGCGTCTCTCCGACGGAGACCGCGTGCACCCAGATCAGCGGACGTCCGGTGTAGGGCGGCGTGTCGTAGAACCCGAAGCGCTCACCGATGTGACGACGATAGCCCGGCTCGAAACGGCCGCGCCACCACAGGCGCACGACCGCCAGCGGTGCAACGATCCACCAGAGGGCGCGATAGACGAGGCGCAGCAACATTCAGATCAGCGCGCGATGCGTGAGGCGTTGCAACACGGCGAGCGGCGAGCACTCGGGGTGCACCATTGCGTCGGCCGGCAGGAAGAAGGTCTGTTCCATCATGAACTGCCCCGACATCACCGCGTGCGACGTCTGATCCGAGAAGCAGACCCAGACACTGCCCGGCGGGAACGGCATGGTCTGCTGATCGGCGTCGTGCTGATAGCCCATGTCGGCCTTCATGCCGTCGTGCAGGTGCAGCATGATGTGGTCGTACCCGCTGCGCGGACGCTTGGTAATGCCCACGGCGTTCTGCAGCCACGCCGAGCCCGGCCACTGCGTGGGCACCTTCGGCAGGAACCGCTTGGCGACATCTTCGAACGGCTCGCCCACGCGCCACACCCGCGGCTGTCCCGAGGGATTGACGTTGGTGAACACGCGCAGAATGCGCTCGCCGTAGTTCGGACGCGACGGGAACGCATCGACGTGCAGGCGGCTGTCGTCCTTGCGCCACGACGTCTGGCGCGTCTCCACCTGATGCAGGCGCAGACTCGTGGGCGCAGCGCGCAGCTTGCCGCGATACTCCGGCAACAGGCCGTCGATCAGGCTGCACGCCTGCGTGTAGTAGCGCTTGACCAGGGCGTGCACGGCGCGTTGCGTGGCGTCGTCGGACGCCACGCCGACGAGCACGTCGGTCTTCGGATCGAGGCTGATGTTCTTGCGCTTCGGATCGGCGATCGACGGGTCGAGCAGGCGCTGCTCGGCGGCGTCGATGGCAAAGGCCAGATGCGGGAAGTACAGCACCTTGCCGGCTTCGACGTCGGCGACGAGCGCCTCGCGCGGCACGGACAGTTGTCCGCCCTGCCAGTCGCCCGATTCGACCGTGACGATCTGGCCGCTGGCTTTGCCAGCATGGTTTTCGTTGATTTGGCTCATGCGCTTCGGTCCTCGCTAGGCGCGGCCGCCGCCCCCGGCACAGGTGCTGCGGACGGCGCGAGTTGGCGCACGGCGTCGCGTACCTGGGCAAGCGTGGGTTTGTGTTCGGCGTCGCCGAGATTGACGATGCGCGGCGACCAGAATCCCCCGGTACGCCACGCGGTGCTGAAATTGTATAACTCGACGGTCGGACGGTTCAGCGCTGCGGCAATATGTACCAGACCGGTGTCCACGCCCACCGTGATCGCGCCGCGATCGATCAGGCCGACCACCTGCGACAGGTTCATCTTCGGCGGCACCCAGGCATGCTCGCCCAGTGCAGCCGCCAGCCGTTCCGACACCTCACGTTCCGCCGCACTGCCCCACGGCAGCACGATCAGGAAGCCTTGTGCGGCGAGGTCGTGCCCCAGCGCGATCCAGTCGGCCTCGGGCCACGTCTTATCGTCGCGCGACGTGGCATGCACGAACACGGCATACGGACGATCCGGACACTGGCTGTGATCCGCCCGCTCGGTGGCGATGCCGAAGTCGATCTCGCCGGGCACCTTGAAGCCCATCGCTTCGGCAACCAGCACCCGCGAACGCGTAACCACATGCGTATGCGGCTCGATGCGCACCATGTGACGGTAGAGATACCGCACCGGCCATTCGTAACTGGCGCCTTCGGTGCGATTGCCCAACCCCCACACGGCGCCTCGCGCGGTACGTGCGATCCAGCCGGTCTTCACCAGTCCCTGGGTGTCGATCACATAGTCGTAGGGGGTCTCGCGCAACGCGCGTCGGAAGGCACCGATTTCCTGCCAGGTGTCTGCCGCGAGCGGCTTCTTGCGCCAACGGCGCAATGCGAAGGGGATGACCCGGCGCACACCGCGCACGAGTTTGACGAGGTCGACGAAGCCCTCTTCCACGACCCAGTCGATCTGGGCGTCGGGATACTGGCGCAGGATGTCCTGCACCACGGGCATGTTATGGACAACGTCGCCGAGCGACGAGACTTTGACGATCAGAACCTGCAACCGAACGCCCCGGCGGTTCGGCCGGGCCTCGTGAGCAAAACCGCGATTTTACCCCGACCCGGCGTGCCGGACACGTTTGTTCCCACCGTGCACGGGACGGGCGCCTTACGGTCTCCCGAAGGCTACCCCGTCCATCACGGCGCGATCCGTCAGAACGGCAGCTTCGCGTCCGGCTTGACGGCCAGAATGGCACGACGGAAGTCTTCCTGAATGCGCTTGATCGCCACATCGCTGTCGGCTTCGAAACGCAGCACGACCACCGGCGTGGTGTTCGACGAACGGGCCAGACCGAAGCCGTCGGGATACTCCACGCGCACGCCGTCGATCTTGATGACCTCCTGCGCGCCGTCGAACTTCGCGGTCTCGCGCAGCTTGTCGATCAGCGCGAAGTTCTCGCCTTCGGCCAGCGGAATCTGCAACTCCGGCGTGGAGATCGAGTTCGGCAGCGCGTTGAGCACGGCGCTCGGGTCGGCCGACTTCGACAGGATTTCGAGCAGACGCGCGCCCGTGTACAGGCCGTCGTCGAACCCATACCAGCGGTCCTTGAAGAACACGTGGCCGCTCATTTCGCCGGCAAGCGGCGCGCCCGTTTCCTTGAGCTTGGCCTTGACCAGCGAATGCCCCGTCTTCCACATGACGGGCTCGCCGCCATGCTTGCGCACCCAGTCGGCCAGATTACGCGTGCACTTCACGTCGTAAATGATCTTCTCGCCCGGATTGCGGCTCAGCACCTCGGCGGCGAAGAGCATGAGCTGACGGTCCGGATAGATGATCTGGCCGTCCTTGGTGACCACGCCCAGACGATCGCCGTCGCCGTCGAACGCGAGGCCGATCTCGGCGTCGGTCGTTTGCAGCGTCTTGATCAGGTCTTGCAGGTTTTCCGGGTGCGCCGGGTCCGGGTGATGGTTCGGGAACGTGCCGTCCACGTCGCAGAACAGTTCGATGACGTCGCAGCCGAGCGCCTGGAACAGCCCCGGGGCGTAGGCGCCCGCCACACCGTTGCCGCAGTCGACGGCAATCTTCATCGGACGCGACAGATGCACGTCGTTGACGATGCGCGCACGATACGACTCGCCGATCTCGTCGGCCGTGTACGTGCCCTGGCCGGTCTCGAAGTCCTGCTGTTCGATCAGCTTGGCCAGGCCCTGGATGGCGTCACCGTAGATGGCCCGGCCGCGCAACACCATCTTGAAGCCGTTGTAGTCGGGCGGGTTGTGGCTGCCCGTGACCATGATGCCGGAGTCGACGACACGCCCGTGCAGCGTGACGTTCGTCGCGAAGTACACCATCGGCGTGACAACGACGCCGATGTCGACCACGTCGACACCTGCGGCACGCAGGCCTTCGGACAGCGCACCGACCAGTTCGGGGCCGGACAGGCGGCCGTCACGGCCGACCACGACGGCATTGCCGCCTTCGCGACGCAGCGCCGTGCCGAAGGCGCGCCCGATCAGGTGCGCGACGTTGGCATCGAGGGTCTTGCCGACGATGCCGCGAATGTCGTAAGCCTTGAAAATCGCAGGCGAAACTTGCGTGGTTTGCGTCATGGGAAAGGGTCTCTCGGAAACGAGGGAAGAAACGGACGTGCACCATGGCTGAGCCTGGCTGGGGGGAGTCCTCGCACCCTGCCCGACCCGGTACGTGCCCAATGTCGAGTGCCGCAGTGGCGGAAAACCCGCCAGCCGCGCCGCAAACGTGAAATCCCGGCGGGAAGCCCGGCCGGGAACGGCTGCATTACGCTAAAATTATACGGGACTTCGCCGCACTGCGGCATGTCCCGAAACCCGTGTCAGTGGCCGCCTACAATCGTCGGTCACCTACCGTGACAAGGGGATGACGTCTTCCCGCACCGGCCTTGCAAGGCCGGTTTTGCTTATATCGAGAACGCGTGAGCCGCGCGCGCCACATGCCCTATCGGACCATCATTCGCAACATCCTCTGGATGCTGACCGAGCGCGGCGCGCAGATCGCCGGCGGCATCGCGGTCTCCGGGTTGCTCGCACGCAGCCTCGGCGCCGCCCAGTTCGGGTTGTTTCAATACGCCCAATCGCTGGTATTCCTCGCGGCATCGCTCACGCTGCTGTGCGGCAGCGAAGTCGTGGTGCCCCGCCTGGTCGGCAAGCCGGAAGCCGAGCAGCGCACGGTCATTGCCCACGCCTTCGTGCTGCGTCTGGCCGCCGCCGCCGTGGCCTACACACTCCTCGCCGTCTACGTCATCGGCTTTGCCGAGTCGTCGCTCGTCGCCGTTACGCTCTGGCTGGGCGTGGCGCTGTGGTTCCGCGAGCCGTCGGGCATCGTGATCGCCTGGTTGCAGGCGCGCACGTTCAACCGGCCGAGCGTGACGGCCAACCTGTGCGCGCTTGGCGTGAAGCTGGCTCTCGTCGGGGTGCTGTTCGCGACGCACGCCGACGTGACCGCCTTCGCCATCGTCTATGCCGTCGAAGCCATCGTGGCGGCCGCGCTGCTCGTTCGTTACTACTTCGCCCATTCGCCGAAGACCCCGGTCGTCTGGCGGCGCAAGCTGCTGCTCGACCTGCTTGCGAGCGGCACGAGCTTCTGGGGCGGGCTGATGCTCATGATCCTGTTCAAGCGGATCGATCAACTGGTGCTCAAGCCGATCATCCCGCTCTCCGAACTCGGCGCCTACGCCGCGGCGATGCAAGTCACGGAGAACTTCGTGCTGGTGGCGCCGATCATCGCGAATTCGCTGGCACCGCAACTGATTTTCCAGACGGCGGACAATGCCACTGCGCAACGCAATACGGTACGCGCCGTCTGGTTGATGGTGGCGGCAGGCACGTGCCTGGCGGTGCCCATCGCGCTGCTCGCGCCGTGGATCGTGCATCTGATCTACGGGGCCGGTTTCGCACAGTCGGCCGAGATTCTGCGGGTGTCGGCACTCATGGGGATACTCGTGTTTGCCGACGCCGCCCTGAACCTCACGCTGATTCGTCGCGGCGCCGGGCGCTGGGTCATCACGAAGTGGGCCTGCGCGGCGGTCGTCGCCTTCGTTGTCGTGCGCAGCCTCGCACCGCAGTTCGGCGCGCTTGCCGGAGCGCTGGGATACGGCGCGGGTTACGCGGCCGCGCTGGTGCTCGGCGTCTGGCTGCTTCGACGCGACTGACGGGAGCGATGCCATGACCGCCTTGCACTCGCCCCCCCCCTCCCGCAAGCGCACGGTGTGCCTGTTCACCGGCACCCTGGCTGCCTTCGCCGGTGCCGAACGTGCCACCGCGACACTCGCCAATGCCCTGGCGGCCCGCGGGCACAACGTGCATGTGCTCGCGCTGTGGGGACAAACGCCCGTCTTTCCGCTCGCGCCCGGTGTCGCGCATCACGCGCTGTTCGCCGAGCGCGTGGCGTTCAAGCATCACTATCTCGCCATCGTGCGGCAAGTGCGGCGCTACATGCGCAAGCACGGCATCGAGGTCATGATCGACGTCGACCCGATGCTCGCGCTCTATACCGTGCCCGCGACGTTCGGTCTCCCGCTGCGGCGCATTGCGTGGGAGCACAGCACCTTCGCCAGCGATCTCGGCCGTCGAGCGCGGCGCTGGGCACGTGCCCTCGCGGCACGCCGCTACGACGCCGTCGTGGTACTCACCGACGCAGACCGTCACGCGTGGCAAACGCATCACCCGCATGCTCGCGCCACGTTCGTCACGCTGCCGAATCCGCTCGGCATTGCGATGGCGGAAGCGCCGCCGCCCGAGGTCGATGACGCACGCTGCATCCTGGCCGTCGGTCGTCTGGTGCCCGAGAAGGGCTTCGACCGGCTGATCGACGCCTGGGCGCGCATCGCCCGTGACGCGCCGGGCTGGTATGTCCGCATCGTCGGCGATGGGTCATTGCGCGACGCGCTGCTCGCACAGGCGCGCGAAGCCGGCGTTGGCGACAGCGTCGAGGTGCTGCCCGCAGTGGCCGACATCGCGCAGCATTACGCGCGGGCGTCCATCTATTGCCTGCCGTCGCGACGCGAGAGCTTCGGACTCGTGCTGCTCGAAGCGAAGGCGTTTGCGTTGCCCGTCGTGGCTTACGCCGCCGACGCAGGACCGCGCGCACTCTTGCATGACGGCGTGGACAGTCTCGTGGTCGACGACGGCGATATCGGCGCATTGGCCAGTGCGTTGTCGCGTCTGATGGCCGACGCCGCCCTGCGTCGACGGCTGGGCCTTGCCGGTTATGCCCACGCACAGGACTTCCGCCCCGACGCGATTGCAATGCGGTGGGAAGCGTTGTGGACGGATGGCGATGCGTCATCGGGAGTCGCGCAATGAGGATCGCTCTGCTCACCACCGGCCTCCAGTTGGGCGGCGCCGAAACGCAAGTCGCCGATCTCGCCCGTGGATTTCTCGCACGCGGCCACGACGTCATGCTGATCTCCGTGACCGGTGACTGCACCATTTCGCTGCCAATGTCGCCGCATCTCACGCTCGTCGAACTCAAGGCTAGCAAGACACCGTGGTCGCTGGCCTGTGCCGTTCGGCGTCTGGCGTCGCATCTGCGCACCTGGCGTCCGGACGTCGTGCACGCCCACATGGTGCACGCCAATCTGATCGCGCGTGTCGCGCGCTGTTTCGCGCCGATGCCGGTGCTGGTGACGAGCGCGCACAGCCGCAACGAGGGTGGCCGTGCGCTGATGCTCGCCTATCGACTCACCGACCGTTGCACCGACCTCACGACCAATGTCAGCGACGATGCGGTCGCGGCGTTCGTCGCACAACGCGCGGCCCCGGCGGCACGCATCGTGAGCATGCCCAACGGCATCGACACGGCGCGCTATCGTCCTGACGCCCCAACGCGTGCGCAATCCCGTGCAGCCATGCCGGGGACACCGTCGGACACCACGCCCATCGTCTTCGCCGCCGGACGAATGGCCGAAGCGAAGGACTATCCGACGCTGATCGATGCATTCGCGCACGTGCTAGAGGCGATCCCGGAGGCACGACTGTTCGTTGCCGGCGACGGACCGACGCGCGCGCTGGTGCAGGCACGCATCGATACCCTCGGACTTGCCCATGCCGCAACCCTGCTCGGCCGACGCGACGACGTCGCCCAATGGATGTGTGCGGCCGATGCGTATGCCATGTCGTCGGCGTGGGAAGGGCTGCCGCTCGTCATCGGCGAAGCGATGGCGAGTGGTTTGCCGGTCGTCTCGACCGACTGTGGCGGGGTGAGGGAATTGCTCGGCGATGTGGCGGGCAACGCCCTGGTGCCGGTCGGCGACGCCAAGGCACTCGGCGCCGCCCTGATCCGTCAATTGCGAATCTCGCCGGAGGAGCGTCAGGCCATTGCCGCTGCGAATCGAGAACGCATCGTCACCCGTTATTCGCTCGACGCCATCGTGACACGGTGGCTCGAGTGGTATGCCCGTTTGCGCAACGCACAGCGCACGGATTCCTGATTTCGTCGCGGCAACGTCAATGACATCCCCGGTCCTGCTCTGCTCCAATACCTTCTGGTCGATCTACAACTTCCGGCGAGGCCCCATCGCAGCACTGCTGGCGGCCGGGCATCCCGTTCACGTCGCGGCGCCCGACGATGCATTCGCCGAAAAGCTTGCCGCGATGGGTTGCATTGTCCATCTCGTCCCAATGGCGGCCAAGGGCCAGAATCCACTGCAGGATCTCGGCCTGATGTGGCGACTTTACCGGCTTTATCGGCAAGTGCGTCCAGCCGTGATCTTTCACTACACGATCAAGCCCAACATTTACGGATCGATCGCCGCCCGCTTCGCGGGAATCCCGGCGGTATCGATGACCACCGGCCTCGGTTATGTCTTTATCCGCGAATCGCTGACCACACGCCTGGCCCGCCAGCTCTACCGGGTGGCGTTCCGTCACACGCTCGAAAACTGGTTCCTGAACGTTGAAGATCATCGTGCCTTCGTCGAAGGCGGGCTCGTCGCCATCGGCAAGACCCGGCTGCTGCCCGGCGAGGGCGTCGACCTGACGCATTTCGCCAAGGCCCCCTGGCCGGCGTCCGGGGAATCGCCCGAGGACGCCCCTTCCCCCATGAGATTCCTGCTGATTGCACGTCTGTTACGCGACAAAGGCGTGCTGGAGTACGTGGCAGCAGCGCGCACCCTGCGCGCCGAGATGCCTCACGTCACCTTCCAGTTGCTCGGTGCGACCGATGTCGAAAACCCGACAGCCATTACGCGCCGTGAGGTCGATGACTGGCAACGCGAAGGCGTGATCGACTACCTCGGCACGACCACCGATGTCCGACCGATCATCGCCAATGCACATTGCGTCGTGTTGCCGTCGTACCGCGAAGGGCTCTCCCGAACGTTGCTCGAAGCCAGCGCCATGGGCCGGCCGCTCGTCGCAAGCGATGTGCCCGGATGCCGCGACGTGATCGACGACGGCGTGACCGGCAGGCTCGTACCTGCGCGCGACGCGGCTGCGCTGACGACCTGCCTGCGCGACATCGCCCGCACGCCAGCCGCCATGCTCCGGCGAATGGGCGACGCCGGGCGTGCTAAAGTAGCGCGCGAATTCGACGAGCACGTCGTCATTGCCGAGTACTTTCGGATCCTCGGATCTCTCCCCGCACCATGCTGAGTCTTGCCATCGCCCTCGTCGTGTCGTTTATCGCGACGCTGTTGATCGTGCGTTACGCGCACGTTCACTCCCGCTTTTCCGGCGATAGCGATGTCGCCGGCGTACAGAAATTCCACGTTCGTCCGGTGCCGCGCATCGGTGGCGTCGGCATTCTGGCGGGACTGCTCGTCGCCGCCACGGCACTGGCCGTTTCGTACCCCAAGGTCTCGCGCGACATTCTCCTGCTGGTGGCATGCGGCCTGCCCGCGTTCCTGTCCGGCTTCATCGAGGATCTGACCAAGAAGGTCACGCCGACGATCCGGCTCGTCTGCACGATGTTCGCCGCCCTGCTGGCCTGGTTCGTGCTCGACATCCACATCACCCGCGTCGACATCGCCGTGGTCGACCGCGCGCTGATGCTCGCCGCCGTATCGGTGCCGCTCACCGTGCTGTGCGTGGCCGGCATGGCCAATGCCGTGAACATCATCGACGGCTTCAACGGGCTCGCCGCCATGGTCGCCATGATCATGTTCGCGTCGCTCGGCTATGTCGGGTTCCAGGTGCAGGACCCGATCGTGCTCACCACGTCGATGATCATGGTCGGCGCCATTCTCGGGTTCTTCATCTTCAACTTTCCCGGCGGCCTGATCTTCCTCGGCGACGGCGGCGCCTACTTCCTCGGCTTCATGCTCGCGGAAATCGCCGTGCTGCTCGTCATGCGCAACCCGCAGGTCTCGCCGTGGTATCCCGCACTGATGGTGATCTATCCGGCCTTCGAGGTCTGTTTCTCGATCTACCGCAAACGCTTCGTGCGCGGCATTTCGCCCGGCATCCCCGACGGCGTGCACCTGCACATGCTCGTCTACAAACGCCTCATGCGATGGGCCGCCGGCGCGCGCACGGCCAGTGCGCTGACGCAACGTAACTCCTTGACGTCACCGTACCTTTGGCTGCTATGCTTGTTGGCAGTGATCCCGGCCACGGTCTTCTGGCGACACAGCCTGGTACTCGCACTGTGCTGCGTCGCCTTCATGGTGACGTATGTCTGGCTGTACCTGCGCATCGTTCGCTTCAAGGCACCTCGCTGGCTGATCTACAAAAAATGAACGACCACGGGGGACGCACATCTTCGGTTTGACGTCGGTTTGATGTCGAGGCACCGGCGACGCGCGACCGAGGCACACGGACGCCCCCCCGATCGGGACAACAAGACAAGACAGCGCCACCAACGCAATGCGTGACATCTATGCCATCGGCGACCTTCAGGGTTGCCAAACGTCGTTTGAACAACTGCTCGCGCGCTTGCCGCAAGACGCGGATCTATGGCTCGCGGGCGATCTCATCAACCGTGGCCCGCGTTCGCTCGATACGCTGCGTCAGGTCATCGCGTTGGGCGATCGCGTCACGGTGGTGCTCGGCAATCACGACCTCCATCTGCTGGCCGTGGCGGTCGGCGTGCGACAGGCGCACGGCAGCGACACCCTCGACGACATTCTCAACGCCCCCGACCGCGACGCCCTCATCGACTGGGTGCGCCGCCAGCCACTTGCCCATTTCGCGCACGGTTATCTGATGGTGCACGCCGGCGTGCTGCCGCAATGGGATGCGGAACAGGTAGTCGCCCTTGCACGCGACGTCGAGTCTCAATTGCGCGGCCCCGACTGGAAAGGGTTCCTCTCGCGCATGTTCGGCAATCAGCCGGATCAATGGCATGAAGGGTTAAGCGACGAAGACCGCCGGCGGCTGACGATCAACGCGCTGACGCGCATGCGTTTCTGCACGGCCGACGGACGCATCGATTTCAAGATCAAGGAAGGGGCCGACGCCGCAACCGACGAACTCAAGCCGTGGTTCGACGCCCCGGGCCGCCGCACGGCTGACGTGACCCTGGTTTTCGGTCACTGGTCGGCGCTGGGGCTCGTGATGCGCGACAACGTGCTCGGTCTCGACACCGGCTGTGTCTGGGGTGGCAAGCTGACGGCGGTGAAACTCGCCGATTCGCCTTCGGGACGCGAGTTGATTCAGATCGATTGCCCGCAGATTCGCGATCCGTTCGCCACCGCGGACGGCAAGAAACGCAACAAGATCAAGAAGGCCGACAAGGCTGAGGACGCGCTCAAGGCCGCGAAGGCCGAGAAGTTGGGCAAGCCGTCACGCAAAGTCGAGAAGTCGGAAAAGCCTGCCAAGGCTGAGAAGGCTGAGAAGGGCGATAAAGGCGATAAAGGCGATAAAGGAGATAAAGGCGAGAAGGCCGACAAAGTGCCGAAGCGAAAGGGCGAGTGACCTCCGGCGGGTCTTCATCGCACGGACGATGTCTCCAACGATGGCATTGCCTCAGTTGTCCACGCGGCATCTGCGACAGGGAAGTCCCAAGCAAAACGGCGTCTCGAAGGACGCCGTTTTTTTCATGCTTGTGTGAGCCGACGTTCCGCCAGCCCCACGACTCAGGCCTGCACCGCCTGCGCAGCGTCGCCTTCCTCGTCGCCCAACACCGAGTCGCGCGAACCGACCGAACCGTTCTCCGGCAGCACCGCCTCGGGCAAGAACCCTTGCAACGCTTCACCCACGGCCTGCTGCGCACCCAACGCGAACTCGCGTCGGTGTTGCCCTTCCTGCGGGAACCGGGGCTCCCCGATCGACAACCGCACCGTCATGGGCGGCGCGCGCAGGATCATGTCGATGGATTCGATCAGGCTCATCTCGCCAATGTAAGCGGGTGCCATCGTGTGACGTCCACTTGCAGCGTCGGTGTAGAACAGGCACAACGGCTGCACCGGTTTCACCGTGGTGACGGGCGCCTGGAGCAGGTTGGCATGAAACGGCAGCAGGCTGCGTCCGTCCGTCGTGGTGCCTTCCGGAAACACAGTGATGATGTCGCCGTCACGCAGGCAATCCGAGAGGTAGTGCATGATGCGGCGTGCGTCGGCACGGCGCTCGCGCTGCAGGAAGATCGTGCGCGTCTGCACGCACAACCAGCCGACCAGCGGCCAATGCCGGATCTCCGCCTTGGCAACGAAACGTACCGGCTGCCAGGCGTTGATCGCGAAAATGTCGATCCACGACACGTGATTGCACAGCAGCATCACGCCGCTGTCGGGCAATGGCGCGCGCTGCTCGACTTCGAGGCGCATGCCGCACAGGCGCAGCAGCTTTTGCGACCAGGCGCGAATACGGCGATGCTTCGCCGCTTCCGACAGGAACGGGAAGATCAGCAGCGCCACCAGCATGCCGCGCGAAAGATGCAGCCCCAGACGAAGTTTCTTGATCAACAGCACGGTCATCGCATCCTAGACGGCGAGGGTTTCGTGCGCCACGTGGCCACCGACCAACGTGAGACGGACACGCCCCGGTAATTCGTATCCCAGAAACGGGCTATTGTGACCGGCACTGCGCAGCACCTGCGCGGACACGGTCCAGTACTCCGACGGCGAAAACACGCAAACATCCGCCGGTTGTCCCGGCGCGAGACGCCCCGCCCCGGGGGCCACCGACGCCAGTCGCTGTCCCGGTGCATGGGTCACACGCGCCAACGCGTCGACCAGCGGCACACGCGACTCGTCGGCCCACTTCAACACCAGCGACAGCAGCAATTCCAGCCCGCTCGCGCCCGGCAGCGCTTCGGCGAACGGTACGAGACGCGCGTCGGCCGCCAGCGGCGTGTGATCCGAACAGACGGCATCGACGGTCCCGTCGCGTGCCGCGTCGCGCAGCACTTCACGGTCGCGTTGCGAGCGCAGCGGCGGATCGAGCCGGTACTGGGCATCAAAATACCCGATGTCCATGTCCGTCAGGTGGAGATGATGCGCGGCAATGTCGCACGTCACCGGCAATCCCTCGGCTTTGGCCGCACGAACGAGCGCAATGCCGGCGGCAGACGAGACCCGGCACAGATGGACGCGAGTGCCCGTGACGCGCACGAGTTCGAGAATGGTGTGCAGCGCGATGGTTTCCGCAGCGACCGGGATACCCGCGAGCCCCAGCCGGGAAGCCACGGCGCCGCTCGCCGCCACACCGCCCGCCGCCAATGCGGCGTCTTGCGCACGCAGCCACACACTCAGGCCGAACGTGCCCGCATACTGCAAGGCGCGTAGCAGCGTGCGGTTGTCCGCGATCGGTGCGTTTGCCTGCGACAGCCCGATGCATCCGGCTTGCGTGAGCTGCGCCATCTCCGTGAGCTCGCGGCCGGCCAGCCCGACGGTGAGCGCGCCCAGCGGATGCACCTGCGCGTGATGCGTCGCCCGCGCACGCAGTTGCAGCATTTCCACCAGGTCGGCCTCGTCGAGGATCGGGTCGGTATCCGGCGGACAGACGACGCGCGTGACCCCACCCGCCAACGCCGCCGCCGCTTCGCTCGCCGCCGTGACACGGCGTGCAGCCAGATCCACGAGACCCGGGATCACCACCTGTCCCTTGACGTCGATAGTGCGCTCGACCGTGAAATCGGCCGGCGTGGCGCCGAGCGCGACGATCTTGCCGTCGGCGATGAAGACGTCCTGTCGTTGATCGGTTCGCGTTGCCGGGTCGATGACCCGGCCGCCCGTCAGAAGCAGCTTCATGGCGCGCTCATCCTTGCGTTGCGGCGACGATACTCATCACCGCCATGCGCACGGCAATGCCGAACGACACTTGTTCGAGAATGACCGACTGCGGGCCGTCCGCTACCGCCGAATCGATCTCCACGCCCCGGTTCATCGGGCCGGGATGCATGACGATGGCATCCGGCCGCGCCAGCGCGAGACGCGCCGGCGTCAGCCCGTAATACTGGAAATACTCGGACGCCGAAGGCAGCAATGCCCCGCTCATCCGCTCGTTCTGCAAGCGCAGCATGATGATGACGTCGACATCGCGCAGCCCTTCGTCCATGTCGTGGAACACACGCACGCCGAGTTGTTCGAGGCCCGCGGGTAGCAGCGTGCGCGGGCCGATGGCGCGCACTTCCGGCACGCCGAGCGTGGTCAGCGCGTGAATGTCCGAACGTGCCACCCGCGAGTGCAGGATGTCGCCGACGATCGCGACCGTCAGATTCTGGAAATCGCCCTTGTGGTGGCGAATCGTGTACATGTCGAGCAACCCCTGCGTGGGGTGCGCATGCCGTCCGTCGCCCGCGTTGATCACGTGGACATGTGGCGCGCAATGCTCGGCGATCAGATACGGCGCACCCGATTGCGCGTGACGCACGACGAACAGGTCCGCATGCATCGCCGAGAGATTGCCGATGGTGTCGAGCAGCGTTTCGCCCTTGCTCGTCGAGGACGCGTTGATATTCAGATTCAACACATCGGCCGACAGGCGCGCTGCCGCAATTTCGAACGTAGTGCGCGTGCGCGTCGAGTTCTCGAAGAACAGATTGAAGACCGATTTGCCACGCAGCAGCGGCACTTTCTTGACGTCGGCATCGTTCACGCTCACGAATTGCGTGGCGGTGTCGAGAATGTGCATGAGGACGGCGCGCGGCAGTCCCTCCACCGTCAGCAAATGCTTCAGCTCGCCGTTCCGGTTGAGTTGGGGATGGCCGCGCCGACCGAGAATGCCGTTAGCCATGCCGGCGCTCCGGCGCGCCATGGCGCATTGCGTGGCCGTGCTGCGCGAGACAGGACAGGAGATCAGGCAGGCACATGCTCGTCGAAATATTGCTGGAGGATGATGCGGGCGGCTTCGGCGTCGAGCGACGTCTTCTGGGATACCTTGATGCCGGCTTCTGCCAGCGCGGCTGCGGCAGCCACCGAAGAATAACGCTCGTCGACCCAGACCACGGGCAGGTTGAAGCGTCCGTTGACCTGATTACCGAAGCGCTTGGCCTGCTGCGTCATCTCGTGCGGGGTGCCGTCGGGATGACACGGAAGACCGACGACGATCAGTTCAGGCTGCCATTCGGCAATGAGCTTGCCGGTCTCGGCAAAACGGACTTCACGATTGAGATTGGCCACGACGGTCAGCGCGCGTGCCTCACGCAGCATGAGATTGCCGATCGCCACGCCGATCCGGCGCTCGCCGTAATCGAAGGCGAGCACCGTGGCGCTGCCAGCCGTCATGCGTGACCCGCGTCGGCAGAGAGCATCGACGACGTGACGCCAAGCAGCGCCAGCGCGGCGTCGAAGCGTTCGGCCGGCGGCACGTCGAAGACGATGCCCGGATCGGCGGCCACGGTCAGCCAGCCGTTACGGCTGATCTCGTCTTCCAGTTGCCCGGCGCTCCAGCCCGAGTGCCCCAGCGTGAGCAGGAAACGGTTCGGCCCCTGTCCGTTGGCGACAGCCTCGAGCACATCCTTCGACGTCGTCATCTCCAGTCCGCCCGGCACCGACAGCGACGAGCTGTACGACGTGCCGGTCGCCTCATGCAGCACGAAGCCGCGCTCGGTCTGCACCGGACCACCGAAGAATACCGGCTGATGCGCAAGCGGATCGATTTCGAGCTTCAGGTCGAGGCGCTCGAAGAGCGACTGCAGATCGATGTCGGTCGGCCGATTGATGACCAGTCCGATCGCGCCCTTTTCGCTATGCTCGCACAGGTAGACGACGGTGCCGGAAAAGGTGGGATCGGCCATGCCCGGCATGGCGATGAGAAATTGATTCGTGAGATTGATACGGTCGGTCGGCATAGGGCCAGAGTTTATCGGATCCTGTTTGACGGTCTGTCCCCGGTGGCGCGCAGCGCACCGGCCAACAGACGAACTTTTTCCGCATCGTGGTACGGCGTCGGCCGCCTTGAGGCGCATTAGGAAGCGATGGGCGACCTTTTTGCCGACTTTATCACGGAACGTCGCGCCCGGTGACGAGCCGCTGTCCGAACACGCTGGCGTCCAGCGCGCGCTCGCGCCACATCGCCATTTCCGCGATCAGGTCGGGGCGCGCTTCAGGATACGCATCGGCTGCGAACTGATGCAGCATGCCCCGAAGTGCCTTGACCGTCATGGCCAGCGCCGCCGGCCCGCCCGGCTCCGCAGGGGGCGATGCGGCGAGCCGCTCCCCGGTCGCCGCCACCGCGGCCGCCAGTCGCGCCACCGGGGCGAGCCCGATCGCCGCCGAGTATTCCGCCACCTTGGCGGCCACGGCCGGTTCGTTCAAATTCGGCAGCGCCTCGTCTGCGAGACTCAGGAACGTCTGACAGACATCCTGACGAACCGCCAACGGGCCAATACGCAGCCAATCGCGCGCACTGCTTCCCGCGCCCTGCTTTTGTGCCGCCTGCGCAGCGTCGGCCAGCGGTTCGGGCAGATGGCCGGCGCGGCGCAATACGCCGAAATCGGCCAACAGCGTGCCCAGCCAGCTGTCCGGGGCCTGGGCATGCCAGGTCGCCAGCGCTTCGAGCAGATCGTGGCCGGGAATCACCTCGGTTGCCGCCTTGCCGGTCGACGCGCTCGCGCTGCCGCCCGCCGACGGATCGCTCGGGGCGGTCGGTGGGGTCAATTGCTTGCGTAGCGCCAGGTTCATGCGCCCGATCTGACGCTTGTCCGCCAGACTCAGCGGCGCGCGCACGAAGCGCAACCACGCGGCGGCCAACCGCCAGTAATCGAGGGGTGCCGTGGCCCCGGCGCGATGCAGATCGGCCGCCAGATCGGCGAGTTGGCCAAGGGCTGCCGTGGTGTCCGTCACGTCGCCGTCGGGACGCAGCAGGCGGAGCAGCACGCGCTCGACGTCCGCCCGCAGCGGGGCCGTGCCTGCGGGAAGGCCATGCAATCGTGGCCGCGCGACGACCCATCCGGCCATACGCAGTTCGCCGAGCGTCGGGGCACCGGGCCAGTTCTCGACCGCAGCGGGCGAGTCGCCCTGCCCGGTCGCGCCGGTCGCCGACGTCGGCGCCAGCGCCGGCGACACACCGGCTTGCCAGATGTCGCGCTCGAACTGTCGCAGCGCATTGCGCTGGGCGGAGTCCTGCGTGCCCGGCTGGCCATAGGCCGCCTCGGCAATCGCCTGAACCAGGCGCTCGCCTTGCAACGCCCAGTCTGCGTGGCCGCTCGCGTGCAGCAGACGGTTCGCGCGCCGCAGCGGGCCGAGCGCCGCCGCCGGGCCGTTGGACCAGGCGTCGGACGCCTCGGTCAACGCGTCCGCCACTTCGGGCAGGCGCCACAAAGGGGCATCGCGTGTCTCGCGCGCGGGGGTTCCGGGGATCGTCTGGGCGGTGCCGGAGGTATCGGGCGTGTCAGACCTGTCGGACGTGTCGAACGTGTCAGACGTCTCGGACGGCGTTTGCGGCGTCACCATGGGCCATCTCCTGGCCGTGCGGCCGGTCTTCGTGCGTCGTCAGATCTGTACCATCTCGAAGTCTTCCTTGCGTGCGCCGCACTCAGGACAGGTCCAGTTGATGGGCACATCTTCCCAGCGCGTGCCGGGCGCAATGCCCTCATCGGGCAGTCCTGCCTCTTCGTCGTAGATCCAACCGCAAATGAGGCACATCCAGCTCTTGTATTCCATTCTTTCTTCAGCGACGAGCGTTCCGTTACAATGGCTTGTCAACCGCTTCGGGTCCCGGCGACCAAGGTCGCACGGTGTTGTGGGAACCCTGCCGGTGCATTGTCCGGCGGGTGAAGCCCACGGCGCTTGCCAGCGCTCCGAAACGGGCATTTAAGGCGTGATGGTACCAACGAACCCAAGGCCTGACCAGATCGCCGTCTATCCTGCCTCCATGCACACTGAATCCCCACCCATTCTGCTGACCTTCGGGCTCTCCGATCCCACTTCGGCCACCGGCGTCCAGGCCGACCTGCTTACGTTCGCCAGCATGGGCGGCTATGGCGTATCGGTGCTGACCGGCTATTCGTCGCAAGACTCGCGTACCTGCGACGAAGTACAGCCGATCGACCCGGACTGGATTGCCGACCAGGCGCGCATGTTGCTCGAAGACATGCCCGTGGCCGCCTTCAAGGTCGGCAGTGCGGTCAACTCCGATAACGTGGCGGCCATCGCCGAGATCGTGGCCGATTATGACGAGACGCCACTCGTGGTGGCGCCCGACTTCGGGCTGGCCGGCGAGCATCTGCTCTCGGCCGACGAATTGCGTGAAGCAACGGCCAGCCTGCTGGTGCCGCAGGCAAGCGTGCTGGTGGTGAGTCCGCCCAGCGCCATCGCACTGGCCCAGACGATCACCGAAAACGAAAACCTGTCGCTCGACGAAGCGGTGTCGGTCCTGTTGGAAAACGGCTGCGAGTTCGTGCTCGTGAGCGACAACAATGCGCCGCAATTCACGCACACGCTGTATTCCGACGGCGGCATGGTTCGCGAAGACGCCTGGGATCGTCCGCCGCACAACGTGGCCGGTGCCATCGACACGCTGGCCGCCGCCGTTACCGCGATGATCGCCAGCGGTCTTGCCGTGCCGGAAGCCGTGCGCGAAGCGCAGGAGTACCTGCAACAGGTGCTGGAGAATGCGTTCCGCCCGGGTATGGGGAGGCACTTCCCCGACCGTTTCTTCTGGGCGCGTAGCGAAGAGACCGAACAGGAAGGCAGCACGCCGGAGGCTTAAGCCGCCTCGCCGTTCATCGCGCATGACCTGCGCCGAGCCGCAAAACAAAAAACGCCCGCGAGATTCGCGGGCGTTTTTGCTTTGCATCATGACGACTCGGGCTGGCAGCCGAAGCTGCGCGCGGCGGTCACGACAGACGAAGGCGCATGCCTTGCGGCCCGAGCATGGCGTGCTCGCTCGCGTCGTCCGACTCGCCCTTCGGTCGTCCCCAGGCCTCGATCACCCGCTTGACGAACGGCTTCAGATCGTCGCCCTGATCGCGCAGCATACGAACGAGCGCCGCATACTGACCGGGGAAGATCGATGTGTTGTAGTTCTTCAGACGTTGAATGTCGAGTAACGCTTCGTCGTCGCGTCCCGCGAGCGCGAGCAGCACGATGTAGCGCTTGATCATCGTTGGGCCGGCACCGAGCGCCAGTGCCTCACGATGCGCCGCGAGCTTATGGTCGAGCTGATCGCGATTGAGCAGCAACGCGCCGGTGACCGCGTAATCGCCATACGGCGCGAAGAAAAGCGCCGGATCGGTGCGGTAGGTGTCGATCTTGCCCGCGCGGTACGCGACTTCCACGCGCTGGTAATCGGCGATCAACCACGGAATCGCCACGCACGCGAACAACACGATCACGCCGTTGATGGCCCCGGTGGCCGTCGGCGAAACACTGTCGATCGCTTTCGTCTCGCAAAAGCCGAGCAGGAACAGTGCCGGCAGCAGGAAGAAGGCGTAGTGCTGCGGATACTCGAGCATGGCGTGGATCGCCAGCATGCCGAGCAGCACGAAGGCGAGCGCAATCGGGGCATTCTTGATGTCGCGCACGGCGCGCGCGAACCAGAAGCCGAGCGGCACCAACACGGCCAGCGTACCGACGATGCCCGTTTTGGCGAGCAGGTCGAGCAGTACGTTGTGCGCGTTATCGGCCATCTCCACGGGACCGAGCTTGTCGACCAGCGCGAACTGCGCGTCGATGTAGTTCGACCAGCCCGCACCGAACCACCAGTGCTCACGGAAGATCGCCAGCCCGTATTCCCACAGATTCAGACGTCCGGTCACTTGTCCGGCCTGATGCATCCGTGCGACCGCACTCCCGTCAAGCTGCCATCCCCACGCAACGTTGGCCCAGCCGACGAACATCGTCACCAGGGCGAGCAACGGCAGGATCGCCACCGGCACGAACCAGCGCATGGAGCGGCGCATGGTACGCGTCGGATCGGCGCGCTCCGTCCACACCATCCACAGGCCGAACGCCGAAAGCAGCGCCAGTTGCAGCCACGGCGTGCGCGATCCGGTCAGGCAGATGCCCACGTCGAACGCTGCACACACCACCACCCAAAGCCACGCCGGCATCTTGCGCAAGTACCAGAGGTAGAACGCGCCTGCGCTGGCAAGCGAGAGGTACGTCGCCAGATGATTCGGCTGATACATGTTGCCGAACAGACGTCGTGCGACCGTCACCGTGTACTTGGCCACGAACCACGGCACGTGGGCTTCCAGATGGAATGCCTGCACCAGTTGTGCGCCGACCGCATACAGGCCGCCGAGGGTGAGCGCTGCGGCACTCCAGCGCATCAGCACGCCGCGCCAGCCGAGTTGCGCCAGCCAGAACCCCGCATTTACCGCCACGATCATCGCCACGCCGTACAACAGCGCCGTCATCATCAACTGTGGCAGTTCGGTGGGCATCGCGGCCCGCTGCACGAGGATGATCGCCACGAACGCCAGCGGCATCCACGTAATACGTGGCATGCGCAGCGCGCGCGCGTCGCGCTGCCACACGGCAATCATCGACAGCACACCGAGGACCGCGAAGAGCGAGAACGCCAACGCTTCGGCATAGAAGGTGGAGATCGGATAGGTGTGCTTGACGAGGTTGTAGGGCAAGGCCCAGATCAGGGCGAGGGTCAGCCCGATCAATGAGAGAAGCAGAGGAGGAAACAAGATCGCCGCCGTGCAGTGCACCGGTTGGAAGATGCGCAAGCATAACGAAAAATGACCGCCAGGTGGCGGCCATTTCAAGGGCTGGGCTCAGCCCGCCTTGGGCGCCTCGGCGCCGCGGCACTCGGCCGGGGCCAGCTTGCCCGGCAACGTCGCGCCGCCCGGTGCGCCCGCGCGACCCTGCGCATAGCAGGTCCACACGATCTGGCCTTCGGGGGCCTTGCCGACCGTCAGCGCCGTAGGTGTGCCGTTGGCACCCGCGCTCGTCGGCACCAGCACGAGGGCACCGTCGCCGGCACGCTGCGTGTAGGCGACCGTGACATTGCCGCTCACCGAATCGATGCTCACGGCGTTGACGTTGTCGGTCGCACTAGGTGCCTGCCAGCCGCTGTTGAACGGCGCGCCATGCATGGCGTTCTCGCTCACGAGCGCCTTGGCCGACGCCGCGGCGCCCAGCCCTTCGACGACGCGCGCACGCACCAGATAGTTCTGCAGATACGGAACGGCTGCCGTGACCAGCACGCCGATGATCGCGAGCACGATCATCAACTCGATAAGGGTGAATCCCCGGGACTTGGCGAGACCGGTGGTCCGGTGGCCGAAACGACGCATTGTGTAACTCCCTGCGAAAGCAATGAAAACGAAAGGGACTTCGGGGGGAAGTGGGCGGAGTATGCCACACCCCCAACGGCGAACGTCCTGCCATAGATCAAATCAGGCGGCGCCGTATGGCTTGGGAGAATCGTCCTATCCAACGATGGGACGATTCGTCCGAATCGGGAGCGAAGCTCCCGGAATGAGATCGCGGAATGCCGAGATCCCGAAAATGGACCCGTTTATTCCGAAGAGGTTGCACGTGACTGACGCGCGTCGCTGCGACGCTTGAGCGCGAGCCCGAGCGCCACGACCAGCACCGCGCCGATCGCCGACGCCACATAGTGGGTGTAGTCCTCGGCGTCGCCCGGCAGGTGCAGCAGGTGGCCGATCCCCGGATCGGAAACGATGAGTCCGCCCGCGATCCAGCCGAGCAGTGCCGCCCCGGCGATCACGATGAACGGGAACCGGTCGAGCGCCTTGAGTACCAGTTGGGAGCCCCAGACGATCAGCGGAATGCTCACGACAAGACCGAAGATCACGAGCGGCAACTGATGATGACCGGCGGCGCCTTCCGCCGCACCGGCGATGGCGATCACGTTGTCGATGCTCATGACCAGATCGGCCACGATGATGGTCTTCACTGCCGTCCAGAGTTTGTCGGCCGGCTTCACGGAGTCGTGCGCGTCATGGTCGGGCACCAGCAATTTGGTACCGATCCAGAGCAGCAACAACCCGCCCAAGGCCTTGAGATACGGCACGGCAAGCAACGTGACGGCGAACGCAATCAGGATCACGCGCAGGACGATGGCGCCGGCAGTGCCCCACATCACGCCCTGCAATCGTTGTTTGGCCGGCAGGTTACGGCAGGCAAGCGCGATCACCACGGCATTGTCGCCACCCAGCAGGATGTCGATTATGATGATCTGCAGGACCGCAGCCCAATTCAGCTCGGCAAAAAACGCAAGCATGGCGGGGATATCCTCGAAAACAGGCGGTACGAACCAAATGTTTGCAGCGAGGGCAGCAAACCCGAAGGATGCCGCCGACGACGCGCAAGGCGCCTTGGCAAAAAAAAGAGCCCGATGCTCCGGGCTCCCTTTTTTCGACTGTGTGCACAGCCGCCGGTTCCGGCGGCTGCACCACGGTCATCCAGCGGAAATTACAGGATCGACTTCAGCAGACGGCCCATTTCCGACGGGTTGCGGGTCACCTTGATGCCGCAGGCATCCATGATTTCCAGCTTGGCTTCGGCCGTATCGGCACCGCCCGAGATCAGCGCGCCGGCGTGGCCCATGCGCTTGCCCGGAGGCGCCGTCACGCCTGCGATGAAGCCGACGACCGGCTTCTTCATGTTGCCCTTGATCCACTCGGCCGCGTTGGCTTCGTCCGGGCCACCGATTTCACCGATCATGATCACGGCGTCCGTATCCGGATCGTCGTTGAACATCTGCATGACATCGATGTGCTTCAGACCGTTGATCGGGTCGCCACCGATACCGACGGCGGTCGACTGGCCCAGACCCAGAGCCGTCAGCTGACCAACGGCTTCGTACGTCAGGGTACCCGAGCGCGACACCACGCCGATGCGACCCTTCTTGTGGATGTGACCCGGCATGATGCCGATCTTCAGTTCGTCCGGCGTGATCACGCCCGGGCAGTTCGGTCCGAGCAGCAGGGTCTTGCGACCTTCGCGACGCATGCGGTCCTTCACTTCGATCATGTCACGAACCGGAATGCCTTCCGTGATACAGATCGCCAGGTCCAGATCGGCCTCGACGGCTTCCCAGATGGCAGCAGCAGCACCTGCGGGCGGCACGTAGATCACCGACACGGTGGCGCCGGTCTGGGCCTTCGCGTCCTTGACCGAACCGAAAATGGGAATGCCTTCGAAGTCTTCGCCGGCCTTCTTCGGGTTCACGCCAGCGACGAACGCGTTCTTGCCGTTCGCGTATTCGCGGCACATGCGGGTATGGAACTGGCCGGTTTTGCCAGTAATACCCTGGGTGATGACCTTGGTATCTTTGTTGATCAGAATCGACATTGCTTGATTTCCTTCGTCTGGTTGCCCAGCGCTCGCCTGCCCCTCGGGGCGGCGCCGCTGCAGGCTTCGACTGTTCTGGTTACTTGCCTGCGGCAGCCGCGACAACCTTCTGGGCAGCTTCTTCCATGCTGTCCGCGGAGATGATCGGCAGGCCGGATTCGGCGAGCATCTTCTTGCCCAGGTCCTCGTTCGTGCCCTTCATGCGCACGACCAGCGGTACCTTCAGCGAGACGGCCTTCGAGGCAGCGATCACGCCTTCGGCGATCACGTCGCAACGCATGATGCCGCCGAAGATGTTGACCAGAATGGCGGTCAGGTTCGGGTTCTTCAGCATGATCTTGAACGCTTCGGTGACCTTCTCGGTCGTGGCGCCACCGCCCACGTCCAGGAAGTTCGCCGGCTCGCCGCCGAACAGCTTGATGGTGTCCATCGTGGCCATTGCCAGACCGGCACCGTTCACCAGGCAGCCGATGTTGCCGTCGAGCGAGATGTAGGCCAGATCGAACTTCGAGGCTTCGACTTCAGCCGGATCTTCTTCGTCCAGGTCGCGGTACGCAACGATTTCCGGGTGACGGAACAGGGCGTTCGAATCGAAGTTGAACTTGGCGTCCAGCGCGGTAACCGTGCCGTTGCTGCTCACGTTCAGCGGGTTGATTTCGGCCAGCGAAGCGTCCGTTTCCCAGAAGGCCTTGTACAGACCTTGCAGGATCGTGCGGGCTTGCGAGAGCGAAGCGTCGGGGATACCGATCTTCTTGGCCAGGTCGTCGGCCTGGGCATCGGTCAGGCCGATCGACGGCTCGACGATGACCTTGTGGATCAGTTCCGGATGCTTTTCGGCGACTTCTTCGATGTCCATGCCGCCTTCGCTCGAACCCATCAGCACGATCTTCTGCGTGACGCGGTCAACCACGAGGCTGACGTACAGTTCGTTCTTGATGTCGGCGCCTTCTTCGATCAGCAGGCGATTGACCTTCTGACCTTCCGGACCGGTCTGGTGCGTGACCAGTTGCATGCCGAGGATCTGGTTGGCGTATTCGCGCACTTGCTCGAGCGACTTGGCCACCTTCACGCCGCCGCCCTTACCGCGACCGCCTGCGTGAATCTGGGCCTTGACCACCCAAACCGGACCGCCGAGTTCTTCGGCTGCCTTCACGGCCTCGTCCACGGAAAACGCCGGAATGCCGCGGGGCACCGCGACTCCGAATTTCCGGAGGATTTCCTTGCCTTGATACTCATGAATCTTCATGCGTGATTCCCTTCTTGCTGAGTTGGAAGTTTGGGTTCGAGCTTGCGAGTCGAGGCACCATCGCGCACCGCTTCTGTTGTGACGGGCGTCGTGGGCTCGTTCGCTCGATCGTTTGCGCGGCCGTTGAACCAGCGCGGGTAAAACCGGCGCACCGCCTCGCCATCAAACCGCAGGGCGTGACAATGTCCGAGTTGGAAAGGGGGTGTCGACGCCTGCGCGTCGTTGGCGGCCTTGAGCGCCGTGTCGGGGGTGTGGATCACCACGCCGGCGAAGGCCTGGATCGCTGCCGTGGGCAGGACACTGCATAGTTCGGTCAAATGCGTACAACCCGCGGCGCCGCCAAGGCGCTCGCGCACCGCGTGGCGGAAACCGCGACGCAGGTTAAGTCCGATCAATTGACGGTATTGCTGGCCGATCTGATCGCAAATGCCGGGATACGGCACCCAATCGGAAACGGCCTCAGCGTCATGCACTTCGAAATCTTCGTCGATCGTCAAACGCAGCCAAAGCTCGTGAATCGGCGTGCCCTCCTTGCGAAGTCCCGTCGCCAATGCGAAATCCCGATCCTTGTGATCAGTCAGACGGGCTTCAATGTCCCATAGGCCGTCATCGCGCGAATACGCTTCGACAGCGATCGAGCGGCGGTGACGCAGGGTACGAGGGGCTGGCTCAGAGAGCGGCATGCGAGTGTGCAATGCATGAACGCGGAAAGATCTTGATTCTAGCATAGGCGGAGGCGACGCCTTCCGCAGTGCAGCAGAAGCCCGCCGCATAAGGCGGAATTCGCCGACCCGCCGGTCGGTTTTTCAAAAATCCCCGGGAACGGCACGCATGGTGCAACGCCATATCGCGATAAGCGTGACAGCACGTATCGTGTGACATTTATCTGAATGTCATGCCAGCATTCATGCGGCTTACACGCTCGCGCATCGAGCCGGTACTTTGCCGATGAATCCTCGACGATTCATGAGGAAAACGATGAGACGATGCTCACCGGTCGTCGGAGTACTCGTCCGCGCCACGCACGATTTTGCTGATAACGGTACTCGAGAAACCGCGCGACGCGAGAAATCGCATCTGTTTGGCTCGCGCCTCAGGCGTGGTGGCCACTTCGCCGAACTTCTTCTGCCACACGGCGCGGGCACGCGCGAGCTCGGTACTGCGCAGTTGTTCCGTCAGGGCGGCCACCGTCTCGGGATCGACCTGATGCTGTTTGAGCTCGCCGACGATGCGCGTCGTCCCCAGACGCGAGGCGCGGCGGTTCACCACACTTTCCGCGAATCGCTCATTGGACAGCCAGCGCTCCTGCTCAAGACTGTCGAGCAAGCGATCGAGTGCTTCGGGGTCCTCTTCGTTGGCATATGGCGAGAGCTTGCGACGCAGCTCGGCACGGCTGTATTCACGACGTGCAAGATAGGACAGCGCGCGCCCCTTGAGGCTCAGCGTCGGTTTGCGCGACCGCTTGGCCGCGACGGCATCGTCACCGGGAGGGGGTGGCGGTGCGTTGGAATCTCGGGGAGGACGGCGATGGATCATGAACGCATCGTGACTAAGGGAGGCAAGGGAAGCAAGCGGCACACTTGACGGATGTGACACGAACAATGCCATCGGGACGGCAACTCGTCCGGCATCGACATGTCGGTTCTGCGCCGGAAAGCAAAAACGGCAACGCGCCGCCGTGAGGCTTCGCGTTGCCGTTCCGAAGACTGCCGAAGCGAAGGGCTTACGCCTCGTCTTCTTCGATCTCGCCGGTCTCGTTGATCGCCGTCACGCCGAGCGAAGCACGTACCTTGTTCTCGATCTCGTGGGCGATGTCCGGATTTTCACGCAGGAACTCACGCGCGTTGTCCTTGCCCTGGCCGATCTTCTCGCCGTTATAGCTGTACCAGGCGCCGGCCTTTTCGACGATCTTCGCATTCACGCCCAGGTCGATGATCTCGCCTTCACGCGAAATACCCTGACCGTAGAGGATGTCGAAAATCGCTTCGCGGAACGGCGGCGACACCTTGTTCTTCACGACCTTGACGCGGGTTTCGTTACCGACCACCTCGTCGCCCTTCTTGATCGAGCCGATACGACGGATGTCCAGACGCACCGACGAGTAGAACTTCAGTGCGTTACCGCCCGTCGTCGTTTCCGGGTTGCCGAACATCACACCGATCTTCATACGAATCTGGTTGATGAAGATGACCGTGCAGTTCGTACGCTTGATGGTACCGGTCAGCTTGCGCAGCGCCTGCGACATCAGACGTGCCTGCAGACCCGGCAACGAGTCGCCCATTTCGCCTTCGATTTCGGCCTTCGGCACCAGCGCCGCCACCGAGTCGATGATGATGAGGTCGATCGAGCCCGAACGCACCAGCGCGTCGGCGATTTCGAGGGCCTGTTCGCCCGTGTCCGGCTGCGAGATCAGCAGTTCCGGCACCGAAACGCCCAGCTTGTTGGCGTAGCCGACGTCGAGCGCGTGCTCGGCATCAATGAACGCGCACGTACCGCCGATCTTCTGCATCTCCGCCACGACTTGCAGCGTGAGCGTGGTCTTGCCCGACGATTCCGGACCGTAGATTTCGATCACGCGACCGCGCGGCAGGCCACCGACGCCAAGCGCGATGTCCAGACCCAGCGAGCCGGTCGAGACGACCTGGATGTCCGCTTCGACCTCGCCGTCGCCCAGACGCATGATCGAGCCCTTGCCGAATTGCTTCTCGATCTGCGCGAGGGCAGCGGCGAGCGCTTTGCCTTTCTCGGCCGACAGGTTGGCAGACCCTTTCTTGCTTTCTTCCATGAATCGTCCTTTGATATGATGAGCGAGACGGCTCGAGTGACGCGTGACTGCCGGTACTGTATAAAAAACCAGTGCTCTTTGCAAGTACCTGTTGTCCGAAAACGCCGAAACGACTAAAAAAGCCGCGAACCACGCGCCGCAACATCACAGGAGACTCACCGCTGCCGTCAGGCAACGGTGCCTACACAAGCCTATCACGCCCATGCGAATTCTCATCGCAGAGGATGACAGCATTCTGGCCGACGCCCTGACCCGCTCACTGCGCCAGGGGGGCTACGCCGTCGATCACGTCAAGACCGGGCTCGAAGCCGATTCCGCATTATCCGCCCAGACGTTCGACCTGCTGATTCTCGACCTCGGCCTGCCCCGCCTGCCCGGCCATGAAGTCCTGCGCAGACTGCGAGCCCGCAATTCTCATCTGCCCGTGCTGATCCTGACGGCCTCCGACAGCGTCGACGCTCGCGTGAAGGGTCTCGATCTCGGTGCCGACGACTATATGGCGAAGCCCTTCGCACTGGCCGAACTCGAAGCCCGCGTGCGTGCGCTCACCCGGCGCGGCGCCGGCGGCGGCTCCACGGTCATCCGGCACGGTCCGCTCAGCTTCGATCAGGTCGGACGCACCGCCTATATCAATGAGCAGATGCTCGACCTGTCGGCGCGCGAACTCGAGTTGCTAGAGGTACTGTTGTTGCGCACGGGCCGGCTCGTGTCGAAGGAGCAGCTCGTCGACCATCTGTGCGGTTGGGGCGAGGAAGTGAGCAACAACGCCATCGAGGTGTACATGCACCGGCTGCGCAAGAAGATCGAGCCGAGCGGCGTGCGCATCGCCACGATCCGCGGCTTGGGGTATTGTCTGGAGAAGCCGGCGGCCGCGCCCGCCAACGCCGCGTAGGGGGTCTCGGGTTTCCGTATTTCCCATCCATGCGGCGCACGGGCACATGAGCGGTGCGCGAATGTCTCGCGCGCCAACCCCTCCCGGCAATTTCCCGCTACCCCGGCCCCCGGCCGCTTTCGCCTCCCCGCCCGATGCGCCTGAGCTTCCGTCACCCGAATCGCCCCGCGCACGCGGATCCTGACGCGCCGTCGCGCACCGGGAATCGTGCGTTCTCGCGTTTCGGGAGACGTGACGGCGCCTCGCGACACGACGCCTCCGAGGGACCCGACACCGCCGACGCCGCCGATCCGTTCGATCCTTACGCCGATCCGTTCGTGCGCCCTGGGTTCGGCGCGCCGCTGGAGCGTGAGGCCGAGCCACCACCGCGCTCGCTCTTCGGCGAAATTCTCGACTGGATGCTGGCGCCACTGCTGCTGCTATGGCCGATGAGCATCGCCGTGACGTATCTCGTCGCCAAGTCGATTGCCAACGGCCCGTTCGACCGGGCGCTGGAAACCAATACCTACGTGCTCGCCCAACAAGTCCACGCCGATCGCGGACAGGTCACGCTCACGCTGCCGATGCCCGCGCGCGACCTGCTGCGCGCCGACGCCACCGACAACGTGTACTTTCAGGTACTCGGCGCGAAGGGCGAGCTCGTCGCGGGCACCGCCGAACTCCCGCTGCCACATGAAGACGACCGTCCGCAGCCCGGCGTAGTGCAGTTTCGCGACGAGACGGTTGGCGGCAACGACATTCGCGTTGCGTTCACCTACGTCGACCTGCCGCGTATGGAGCCGCCCGGCAGTATGGCGCTGGTGCAGGTGGCGGAGACACTCGACAAGCGAAGCCAACTGGCCAACGAGATCATCAAGGGCGTGATCCTGCCGCAGTTCGTGATTCTTCCGCTCGCCATCATCCTCGTGTGGTTCGGGCTGTCGCGCGGGCTCGCCCCGCTGCATGCGTTGCAGGAGCACATCCGTGCCCGACGCCCCGACGATCTGTCACCGCTTGAAGCGCGTCAGGCACCGCCGGAGATCGCGCCGCTCGTCAATTCGCTGAACGATCTGCTCGAACGTCTCGAGCAGAACATGAAACTCCAGCAGCGCTTCATTGCGGACGCCGCCCATCAACTCAAGACGCCGCTGGCCGGACTGCGCATGCAGGCCGAGCTTGCGCTGCGCCAGACATCGCCCGACGAACTGCGGCGCTCGCTCTCGCAAATCGCGGTGAGCTCGGAGCAGGCGGCGCGCCTCGTCAATCAGTTGCTGGCACTGGCACGCGCGGAAAACAGTGCGAACGACGCCGCCGCGTTCACGCCGGTCAACCTCAGCGTGCTCGCGCGCAGTGCCATGCAGGACTGGTTCCAGGCAGCCTTCGCGAAGCGCATCGATCTCGGCTTCGAAGAACCGCCCTTCCCGGTGCATATGTCCGGCCAGTCGGTCATGCTGCGCGAGATGCTCAACAACCTGATCGACAACGCGATCCGTTACACGCCCGCAGGCGGCAAGGTGACGGTGCGCCTGCGGCACGAGGCATCCGACGGCTTCGTGCATCTCGAAGTCGAAGACACCGGGCCGGGCATTCCGTCCTCGGAGCGCCCGCGTGTGTTCGAGCGCTTCTACCGCATTCTCGGCAGCGACAGCGACGGCAGCGGACTCGGCCTCGCGATCGTGCGCGAGATCGTGCAGATCCATCGCGGCGATGTGAGCGTGCTCGACCATGTCGACGCGCAGCACCCCGAAGCAACCGGCACGCTCATTCGCGTGACGTTACCGCTCGCCGATGCGCCTATCGAAAACCCTCATGCGTGACGAAATCACGCGAAATACGTTCAATTTCCCGCCAAAGTCGAGGGTAATTCCCTAGGGGCGTAAGCTTCGAGTCAGTTTGGCGTCAGACGGCGGTAAGGTTGTCCTCCAATAATCAAATGCAACGGCCCGGGTGCGTCCCAGGGGCGTGCTTACATTACAGGAGACAACCGCATGGCTACTGCAACGACAGCCACCTCCCACGCGCCGATGACGAAAGAAGAAAGAAAAGTCATCTTCGCGTCGTCGCTGGGCACGGTGTTCGAGTGGTACGACTTTTACCTGGCCGGTTCGTTGGCCGCCTTCATCAGCAAGCACTTCTTCTCGGGCATCAATCCCACGGCCGCGTTCATCTTTACGCTGCTGTCGTTTGCGGCGGGCTTCGCGGTGCGTCCGTTCGGCGCGATCGTGTTCGGCCGCATCGGTGACCTCGTGGGTCGTAAGTACACGTTCCTCGTGACCATCACGCTGATGGGTCTGTCCACGCTGGTCGTCGGTCTGTTGCCGAGCTATGCGTCGTGGGGTATCGCCGCACCGGTGATCTTCATCGCCATGCGCTTGCTGCAGGGCCTGGCGCTCGGCGGCGAGTACGGCGGTGCTGCCACGTACGTTGCCGAGCATGCGCCGCATGGCCGTCGCGGCTTCTACACGGCGTGGATCCAGACGACCGCCACGCTCGGTCTGTTCCTCTCGCTGCTCGTGATTCTCGGTACCCGCATGGTGATGGGCGAGGACGCATTCGGTGAGTGGGGCTGGCGCGTGCCGTTCGTGCTCTCGATCGTGCTGCTGCTGGTCTCGCTGTGGATTCGTCTGCAACTGAGCGAATCGCCGGCATTCCAGCGCATGAAGGCCGAAGGCAAGACCTCGAAGGCACCGCTCAAGGAGTCGTTCGGTGAGTGGAAGAACCTGAAGATCGTGATCCTGGCGCTGGTCGGTCTCACGGCCGGTCAGGCAGTGGTCTGGTACACGGGCCAGTTCTACTCGCTGTTCTTCATGACGCAGGTGCTCAAGGTCGACGGCAACACCGCGAACATCATGGTCGCGCTGGGCCTGCTGATCGGCACCCCGTTCTTCGTGTTCTTCGGCGCGCTGTCGGACAAGATCGGCCGCAAGCCGATCATCATGGCCGGCTGCCTGCTCGCGGCGCTGCTGTACTTCCCGATCTTCAAGGCGCTCACGCACTACGCCAACCCGGCGCTCGAAGCGGCTACGGCACGCTCGCCGATCACCGTCATTGCGGATCCGAACGAGTGCTCGTTCCAGTTCAACCCGGTGGGCACGTCGCGCTTCACGAGCTCGTGCGATATCGCGAAGAGCTTCCTGTCGCGCTCCGGTCTGAACTACAACAACGAGGCAGCACCGGCCGGCACCATGGCCAGCGTGCGAATCGGCGACAAGGTGATCCCGTCGGTCGACGGCCGCGCCGCCGACGCGAAGGATCAGATCAAGGCGTTCGAGACGAACATGGCGGCCACGCTCAAGGCCGACGGTTATCCTGCGAAGGCCGACCCGGCGCAGATGAACAAGCCGATGGTCGTGGTACTGCTGGCCATTCTCGTGATCTTCGTGACGATGGTGTACGGCCCGATCGCCGCCATGCTGGTGGAAATGTTCCCGACGCGCATTCGCTACACGTCGATGTCGCTGCCGTATCACATCGGTAACGGCTGGTTCGGTGGCTTCCTGCCGGCAACCGCATTCGCCATCGTGGCTGCCAAGGGCAACATCTACTCGGGCCTCTGGTATCCGATCATCATCGCCCTCATCACCTTCGTGATCGGTACGCTGTTCATCAAGGAGACCAAGGACGTCGACATCTACGCCAACGACTGACGGGTCACCCCGCCAGACACGGTGTTCATGGATCGACAGATCCTCAACGCCGGGGCCCTTGGGCCCCGGCGTTGTCATTTGAAGCAGCGATGGATGACCTCCGGCCACCGCTTCGCGATGCCGGTTGCATGTTTTTTATCGGTATCGCAAAAAAGATGTTGACAGCCTATGGGGGCCTACCTATAATCTTTCTTCTACGGCGAATTAGCTCAGTCGGTTAGAGCGACGGAATCATAATCCGCAGGTCCGGGGTTCGAGTCCCTGATTCGCCACCAAATTTGAGAACGGCTTCCAGCGATGGAAGCCGTTTTTTTTCGTCCGTCGAATTCACCTCACCCGCTGACCGCTGGCATCAATCGAAGTCGAACATCTCGAGCAGCGACTTCTTTTTACGCGGCTGATCGTAGTGACGTCGGCGATCGTCGTGGCCGTGGTGAGCATCGCGCCGATCATGCGATTCGCGATGATGGCCGAACCGGGTGTCGTCGTCTCGCTCCCGCACCTCGCGCTCGGGACGCGGCTTTCGCTCGTAGCTGCGTGCCGACTGTGCCGGCGACGTCATCGCCGGCCCGCCATCGGTGCGCTCTATCAGCTTGTCCAGCTCGCCACGATCGAGCCAAACCCCGCGACACGTCGGGCAATAGTCGATCTCTACCCCCTGACGCTCCGTCATCAGCAAGTCCGGGGTACCGCACACAGGGCATTTCATCGTTTCGCTCCGTCACGTAAAAGACAACGCCCTCAATGTATCGGGCGTCGCGTAACGGAAAAACCTGCATTTTCATTCACCCGACATCGAAAAATCCGAACGGAAGCGCCGTCGTGCAAATGGAAAAGCGGCGCCGGTTTTCACCGGCGCCGCCTCGGATTCACGTCACGGCTTCCGTTGCCGCCTTACACCGTTCAGTGCAGCACGCGCGCCTTCTCCGCCTGGCGACGCGCCTTGGCTCGCCGCGTAATCATGTTCAGTGCTTCCACGAATGCAGAGAACGCCATCGCCGCATAGATGTAGCCCTTCGGCACATGCGACCCGAAGCCTTCCGCAATCAGCGTCATACCGATCACCAGCAGGAAGCCCAGCGCCAGCATCACTACCGTCGGATTCGCCGCAATGAAACGCGAGAGGGGGCCCGCCATAAACAGCATGGCCGTCACTGCGGCAATCACTGCCACGAACATGATCGGGATATGCTCGGTCATGCCCACAGCGGTCACGATGCTGTCGATCGAGAACACCAGGTCCAGCATCAGGATCTGCATCACCGCAGCACGTGCCGTGATCGTGACCAGCGTGCCGGTGCTCGACGGCGTCTCGCCATCCGCCGATGCCCCGGCCTCATCGTCCGCATCGTCCGCACCGTTCGCCACGTGGTGATGCATCTCCTTCGTCGCTTTCCACACGAGGAAGAGACCACCCGCAATCAGAATCAGGTCGCGCCACGAGAACGCATGGTCGAACATTTCGAACAGCGGCGTCGTCAGCTTCGCGATCCAGGCCACGGTGCTGAGCAGCCCGAGACGCATGACCAGCGCCAGCCCGATACCCATGCGCTGTGTGCGCGCACGCATCGACAACGGCAGCTTGTTACTCAGGATCGAGATGAAGATCAGGTTGTCGATGCCGAGCACGACCTCCATGACCACCAGGGTGACCAGCGATGCCCACACCGCGGGGTCGGCCGCCAAAGCAAGTAAATAGTCCATTTGTGCGCCAGAGTTTCCGTATGGTTATCGGGACAGCCGCCCGTACGGCGCGTCTCCCGTTTCCTTCCCTTCAGTCTCCCCGCACCAAACGTAGGATGCGAGCTCAGGACAGCATCATCGTCGAACTCATGCTTCGCAAAAACCAGCTATATACTTCGTGCTAGTTCGGTTTTTTCGAAGTTACATCAACATGTTGAACTACCGACATCTTTACTATTTTTGGGTCGTCGTCAAGGAAGGCGGCTTTGCCCGCGCGGCAGAGCGGCTCGACATGGCGGTTCAGACAATCAGTGCGCAGGTGCGCGAACTGGAAAAGTCGCTCGGCCACCAGTTGCTCAAGCCCGCAGGCCGCGGCGTGACGATGACCGAGCCCGGGCAGGCCGCGTTTCGCCGCGCCGAAGAGATCTTCCGCCTGGGCCAGTCGATTCCGGACGAAGTTCGGGAAGCGGCCAGCGGGCGCGTGGCGCGTCTGGCCATCGGACTCGCCGACGGCATCTCCAAGCTCGCCGCGCACGCCATCCTCGCACCGGTGCTCGACACCCCTGCCCTGCGGCTCGTCTGCCACGAGGGCGAGCACGAGCAGTTGCTCGCCGAACTCGCATTGCACAAGCTCGATCTGGTACTCGCCAGCCAGCCTGCACCGTACAACCCGACGCTGCGACTCGCGAGCGAACGCCTCGTCGAATCGCCGGTCGACTGGTATGGGCCGGCCTCGGTGGTGCGCAACGCGTCGCGCGAGGCGTTCCCGCAATGCCTCGCCGATCTGCCCGTGCTCCTGCCGACCGGCCACTCCGCGCTGCGGGCCAGGCTGGACCAGTGGTTCGAAACCCAGGGTATCCGCCCCAATATCGTCGGCGAGTTCGAAGACAGCGCGCTCATGGCGGTGTTCGCCACGCGCGGTATGGGTGTCTTTCCCCTGAGCGAGGCGGGGGCCGGCGACGTCTCGATGCTGCGGGGCCTGCGCTGGCTCGGGCGTCCGGACAGCGTGCATGAAGAGATCCACGCGATCCGGTCGCGTCGCGGCGAGGGGCATCCGCTCGTGCTGCGCATCATCCAATCCATCGGCGAGACGTCCGATTCTGCTATAAGAACCCCAGACGCGCCGCCCGCGCCGTCGTCATCTGCGAGGAAGCCCCATGTCGAGTCGTAGCGACCAGCGCAAGTTCTTTCACCTCATGCTGTTCGTTGTCACGGTCGCGTTCGGATGGATCATGTTTCCGCTGTTCGGCGCCATTTTCTGGGGAACGATCCTCGCCCTGCTGTTCCAGCCGGTGCAGCGGCGCATACTGCTTCGCATGCGCGGACGGCGCAATCTCGCCGCCCTCACCACGCTCGCGATCGTGCTGCTGATCGTGATCCTGCCACTCACCATCGTGGTCGGCATGCTCACGCAGGAAGTCAGCACGGCGCTCGTGCGCTTCCGTACCGATTTGCCCCAGCTCACCGTCGACTTCCAGCACCTGCTCGATCGCCTGCCCGCCAGCGTGCATCGCATCATGGATCTCGCCGGGGTGCAGGACATCAACGCCATTCAGCTCAAGCTCGGCGATGGCGCGGCGCAAATCGGGCGCCTGGTGGCCGTCTACGCAGTGAGCATCGGCCAGAACACCGCGCAGTTGCTGGTGAGCTTCGGCGTGATGCTCTATCTGCTGTTCTTCCTGCTACGCGACGGTACCGTGCTCGGCGCATGGATCCGCCGTGGACTCCCTCTCGACGAGCGTCACAAGAGCCAGTTGATCCGGCAATTTACGACGGTCGTGCGAGCCACGGTCAAAGGCAACATCGCCGTAGCGGTCGCACAGGGCGCGCTCGGCGGTTTCATCTTTGCAGTGCTCGGCATTCAGGGATACGTGCTCGCCGCCGTGGTGATGGCGTTTCTGTCGCTGCTGCCGGCGGTGGGGGCAGCCGTGGTGTGGGTGCCGGTCGGCATCTGGCTGTTGCTGTCGGGAGCGATCTGGAAGGGGGTGGTGCTGTTCGCGTTCTGCGGCACCATCGTGAGTCTCGTGGACAACGTGCTGCGTCCGATCCTCGTCGGCAAGGACACCAAGCTGCCCGACTGGCTCGTGCTGATCTCCACGCTCGGCGGCATGTCGCTCATCGGCCTGACGGGCTTCGTGATCGGCCCGCTCGTCGCCGCCCTCTTCATCTCGTGCTGGAACATCTACACGCGCATGCGCGACGAAGAGGACGATCAGGCCGATGCCGGCTGACGTCCGCACGCCAGCGCGCCGCGCCACCCGGCACGGCGTGCTGGCAAGACACTATGACTGCGCCACTTCGGCGGCCAGCCTCGTCGATTCGCCGCGCGCGAGCGCGGCCAGATCCTGGCCGACCTGCGCCATCACGCCGTCCCAATCGCCGCGTTCGGGCTGACGATAGAGCGTGACCGACGGATACCAGTCACTGTCGCGACGCGTCAATTGCCAGCGCCAGTCCGGGGTGAAATTGAGCAGCCCCCAAACCGGCTTACCCAACGCGCCTGCCACGTGCAGCACTGCCGTGTCGACGGCAATCACGACATCCATCTGCGCAATGACGGCCGCGGTCTCCGCGAAATCGCTGAGCTTTGCGCCGATATCGCGCACATTCGGATAACGGGCCAGCTCGGCGCGCTCTTCGTCGGTCGCGTCGACCTGCAACGAAAAGCACTGCGCGCCGGATTCGAAGACAGGCGCCCAATGCGCGAGCGCCACGTCGCGATGCGGCGGGAACGGGCGTGCGCGCCACACGAACCCGACTCGCAACGCGCCTTCGGGCTTTGCGCCCAGCATCGAACGCCAGATGATTTCGCGCGACGCGCTGGAGCGCAGATACGGCGAATGCACCGCCACGTCGCCCCCTACACCCAGCAGATGCGGCAGACTGAGCAACGGGACCTGCCAGTCGAACGACGGGACCGGCATGTGTTCGCCAAGCACCGTCACGCCTCGGGCCACGCCACCGAGCAGCGTAACGAGCGGCGCCTGCACCGACAGCACCACATTCGCCCCCATCTTCACCAGACGCGGCAGGAAGCGCACGAACTGCAGGGTATCGCCGAAGCCCGGCTCGCAGTAGACGAATATGGTCTTGCCTTCGAGCGACGTGCGCCCGTCCCAGAGACGGTCGGTAAAGCGCCGCTTCTGCCCGTCGCCGTCCCAGCGCCACTCATAGTCGTGCCAGCCATGCTCAAAATCGCCGAGCAGCAGGTTGGTCTGCGCCCGGTTGGTACGCGCACCCGCATGGTCAGGGGCCAGCTTCACCGCGTCTTGCAGGCATTGCAGCGCGTCGGCGAACGCGTGCTGCTCGCGCAGCGCCACGCCCAGATTCACGAGCGGATCGGGTTGCTGCGGGGCGATGGCGTTGGCCAGACGGTAGGCCGTAATCTCTTCGTCGTAACGCCCGAGGGCGCCCAACGCGCGCCCTCGATTGAAATGGGCTTGCCACAGCGCCGGCGCTTTCGCGGCCGTGCGCTCGAACCAGACGAGCGCCCGGGCGTTATCGCCCGCCTGCGCCCAGGTCAGGCCCACGGTGTGCATCGTGCCGATCATGTCCGGCGACTGCTGCACCGTGGCTTCGAAGAGCGCTTCGGCGCGCATCTGACGCCCGGCCTGAAGGCTGGCCATCGCGGCATCGAAACAGGCTTGCGCGCCGGGCTGTGGCACGAGCGCGAGCACACGGTCGAACGCGTCGGCCGCCGCCTCGAACGCACTCATGCGCAGCGAGACATAGGCAAGCCCTTCAAGGGCGGGCAGAAATTCGGGGGATTGTTTCAGAACTTGACGCAACTCGGCGATCGCCTCGTCGAGCCGGCCGGCGGCACTCAGTTGTCGTGCACGCTCGCAACGCGCGTCTAATGGCGTCGTCATGCGGCGCATCCTTGCTTGTCTTGGAATTGGAGGGGGACGGGCCGGCATGCCGCATAACCACCGGAATGGCATCTCGCCGCCCCGGCAAGCAGCGCCGTGGCCCGATCGAGCGGTGCACACTACACCACCGCACGGCGCGAAGCAAGCCGCGGGGATTGGTCTGCGCAATGCCCATAAAGTTCACATCTTCAGCACATCGATTTCGCATCCGGACCCGGGTTCCGACGTCGGTCCGACGGACTTCCGGCGCCCGCTCACCGTCCGCTCACCGTCCGCTCACCACCCGCGATACCCGTCGCCCTCGACGCGGAGTATCGCCCATCGAAACCACGACTTTGCGCAGTGCAGCATAAAAACCACAATCGGGCATACGGTGCCCGGTTTGCCAGCCTGTACCATGCGCTTTAACATCTTTTTACGGGGCAATCTGGTAGCATCCGCTGCCGTCCTTGCGCGCGTGCCTGTCGCCGCCCGCGCCGCATCCCGACGCCGAGTCCTGTTGTTCGTCCGAACCCTCAATCTCTCGAGGTCTTGATGACGCGCGTAGCCCGTCCGTTCATCCCCGCCACTGCGCGACGCCTGCTGCCCAATCGCTGGGATTTCATCGCCTTCCCGATCATCATCGGCTTTCTGATGGTCAGTTCGTCGGGCATTCGCCAGACCTGGGCGCCGCTGGCCGACCTGCAGACCGAAGTCATATCGCTGGACCCGTCGAATCTGCCCGAGTATGCCTTGCGCACCACGCTGCGCATGCTCGCGGCCATGATCGCGTCGCTCGTCTTCACGCTCGTCTATGGCACGCTCGCCGCCAAGAGCCGACGTGCCGAGAAGCTGCTCGTGCCGATGCTCGACATCCTCCAGTCGGTGCCGGTGCTGGGCTATATCTCATTTACCGTCACGTTCTTCCTCGCCCTCTTCCCGGGACGCGTGCTCGGCGCCGAATGCGCCGCCATCTTCGCAATCTTCACGAGCCAGGCGTGGAACATGACCTTCTCCTTCTACCAGTCGATGCGCACCCAGCCGCGCGATCTGGCGGAAGTGGCCGTGAACCTGCGCCTCTCGCCGTGGCAACGGTTCTGGAAACTGGACGTCCCCTACTCGATGCCCGGCCTCATCTGGAACATGATGATGAGCATGTCGGGCGGCTGGTTCTTCGTGGTGGCGTCCGAGGCCATCACCGTGGGCGACAAGACGGTCACGCTGCCGGGCGTCGGCGCGTATCTCGCCACGGCCATCCTCCAGCGTGACCTGCACGCCGTGGGCTGGGTGATCCTGGCGATGACGGTCGTCATCATCATCTACGACCAGTTCCTGTTCCGCCCGATGGTCGCGTGGTCCGACAAGTTCCGCCTGGAAGACACCGTCTCGCAAGCCGCGCCCGAGTCGTGGGTGCTGAACATGATCCAGCGCACGCGCGCGATCCAGTACCTGCTGCGCCCGTTCGGCAAGCTGCTGCGCACGATCGCCCGCATGCGCATGCCCATCTCGCTGCCCGCAGCGATCCACTCGGAATCGAACACCCGTCTCTCGCGCGTGATCGACTGGTTGTGGGCCACGGTGCTCGTGGTGATGGGGGTGTGGGCCGCCTGGAAGATCTGCGACTTCGTGCTCGCCGAGGTCGGCTTCTCCGAGGTGCTGCGCGTGTTCGGTCTCGGCCTGATCACGCTGGTACGCGTGATGGTCCTGATCGCCATCGCCTCGGCCATCTGGGTGCCGCTGGGCGTGTTGATCGGGTTGCGTCCGAAGCTGGCCGAGCGTATCCAGCCGCTGGCCCAATTCCTCGCCGCGTTCCCGGCCAACCTGCTGTTCCCGATCTTCGTGGTCGCCATCGTCCACTTCCACGCGAATCCGGACATCTGGCTCTCGCCGCTCATCGTGCTGGGCACGCAGTGGTACATCCTGTTCAATGTCATCGCCGGCGCCACGACGTTCCCGAACGACTTCAAGGAAGCCGCCACCAACTTCCGCATTCGCGGCTGGCAGTGGTGGCGTCAGGTGATGCTGCCCGGCATCTTCCCGTACTACGTGACGGGCGCGATCACGGCCTCGGGCGGCGCATGGAACGCCTCGATCGTCTCGGAATGGGTGCAGTGGGGCGACGACAAGGTTGCCGCGCACGGGCTGGGCGCATACATCGCGCAAACCACGGCCGCGGGCGACTATCCGCGCATTTTGCTGGGCATCGCCGTGATGGCGCTGTTCGTCGTACTGTTCAACCGCTTGCTGTGGCGCCCCATGTACGCCATCGCCGAAAACAAGCTTCGCCTGAATTGAAGGGACCGTGATGCCGAACGATACCCAACCGATTGCCGGAAAAGAGATCTTCTCGCTCGCCAACGTCAGCCGCGGTTTCCGCAAGGGCAGCGACGAACGTCAGGTCCTCGACGGTGTGAATCTGCAACTGCACGAAGGCGAGATCGTCGGCCTGCTCGGCCGCTCCGGCTCGGGCAAGTCGACCCTGCTGCGCATCATCGCGGGCCTGATCCAGCCGAGCGCCGGTGACATCCGCTACCTGGGACAACCGCTCGAAGGCCCGCCCGAAGGTGTGGCGATGGTGTTCCAGACGTTCGCGCTGTTCCCGTGGCTCACCGTGCTGCAGAACGTGGAAGCCGGACTCGAAGCGCTCGGCGTCGAGCCGAAGGAGCGTCGCAAACGTGCGCTGGCCGCCATCGACCTGATCGGTCTGGACGGCTTCGAAAACGCCTATCCGCGCGAACTCTCCGGCGGGATGCGTCAGCGCGTGGGCTTCGCCCGCGCCCTCGTGGTCAACCCCACGCTGCTGCTCATGGACGAACCGTTCTCCGCGCTCGACGTGCTCACGGCCGAGACGCTGCGTACCGACCTGCTCGACCTGTGGAGCCAGCGTCAGTTGCCGATCAAGTCGATCCTGATCGTCACGCACAACATCGAGGAAGCCGTGTTCATGTGCGACCGGATCCTCGTGCTGTCGTCGAATCCGGGCCGCGTGGTCGCCGAGATCAAGGTGCCGTTCGCGCATCGTCGCAACCGCCTCGATCCGGCCTTCCGCAAGATGGTCGACGACATCTACGCGCTGATGACCTCGCGCCGCAATGCACACACCACGCAGAAGATGCCGCTGGAACTGTCGAGCCCGTTGCATGAGGTCTCGACCAACCTGATGGCCGGTCTGCTCGAAGCGCTTGCCGTGCCGCCCTACAACGGCCGCGCCGACTTGCCGGACATCGCGCAGACGCTGCTGCTCGAAGTCGACGATCTCTTCCCCGTGGCGGAAATTCTCGACCAGTTGGGTTTCGCGGAACTCAAGGAGGGCGACATTCTGCTCACGCCCGCAGGCAAGCGTTTCGTGGACGTGAGCACGCAGGAGCGCAAGGTACTGTTTGCCGAGCATCTGCTGCGTCACGTGCCGCTCGCCGCGAAGATCCGCGCCGTGTTGCAGGAGCGTCGCGGACAACGGGCGCCGCGCGTGCGTTTCGAGCAGGAGCTGGAAGACTCGATGTCGGACGATCTCGCTCAGGAAACGCTCGATACCGCCATCAACTGGGGACGTTACGCCGAGATCTTCTCGTACAACGACCATACGGAGACGTTCAGTCTCGAGGACGTCGAAGGCGCAACCTGATCGCCGATCCGCCTCTAACGACAACGCCGCGCGAGCTTTCCAGCCGCGCGGCGTTGTCGTTTGGGATCACGGCTGGCATGCGGCCGTCGGCAGCCGCAGCGCGTGGCGTGTCAGAACGCGTAACCCGCGCCGATCATCCACGTCTGGGTAATCGTCTTCGAGTCGGGCTCGTAGGCGTTCATGCCCGGCGCGACCTGCGTGACGCCGGAGCGGCCGTACTGAAAGCGCGACCACTCATACGTCGCGTTCACGTGGAAGTTGCGCGCCACGGCGTAGTCGAGCCCCAGCCCGGCCACCACCACCGGTTTGTTGCCGAGGCTGAACGTATTCTGCGAGCCCGCCTGCGTCATTGACGCCCCGACCATCGCGCCCGCCCGGATATCGGCGGTCGCCACGAGCCTGGGCGTCACTTCCAGTTGCCCCATGAGCCCGCCGCCGACCACGTGATGCCGATAGCGTTCGTAGAAGCCATACGGGTCGCGACTGCTGTCGCGAATCCAGTCGTGGTAGCTGTAGCTCACATAAGGCACCACCTGCGCGTTCCAGGTGCCCAGATGAAACGGGAACGCCTTGCCGGCCTTGAGCGTGACGTCCGTGGCCGTGGAGCGCGTCGTCATTTGATAGTTCGGCTGAACGACCCGGCCTGTCAGATCCTGCAAGTAGCCGCCGTAGTCGACATTGCCGTGCGCCACGCGCACCGTGCCGCTGAAATAGAGGTTCGACACGCCGAACAGTTGTCGCTGCGTCGATGCGCCCAGGGCGAATGCCGCCGTGGTGCCGCGTTCGGAATCGCTCTTGCCCGGTGCGATGGTCTCCCAGTAGTGCAACTGCTGGGCGCCGGCGCCCAGCCAGACCTGATTGTTGGCGCGCAGCATGGCTTCCTGTGCGTGCACATCGGCCGTGTGCATGGCAATGACGGCGCCCAGGCTCGCGGCGACGAAGGAAAAAGTCGAACAGGCGGCGCGCCGGACGGCGGTTCCGCACTGGCCGCATGCGATGGTGCGGCACGATTTCGGCGTCATGGCACAACCCTCCCCAGGCGTGAGCTCAACGACGATCTGAAAGCGGCCACTGCGTGCGGCCGTCGTTTTCGGGCATTGTTTCAGCGCGCCACGCGGCATGCAAGCGGGGAATTGTGGATTCTGCATGAACTTCGCATTTCGAGAATCTCGCGGTTCGAGCGATTCGCCCGAGAAGCCGCACCGCCACGCTCCGGCGACCGCCACTTGCATTCGAAAATCATGGAAAAACACGATCCGAAGGCTCCGTCGAAACGCGTTGTGCACCACACGAACCGTGTCAAAAAGGCCACACCTATCGGTATAGATACTGATTCGCGGTCGTTTTTGTGCGGTCGCATAATCGATTCAGAACTCGCGAACCATGCGCCGGGGGGCGCATCGACACACTGTCGCGCGGGTTCTTTTCGCGGCGAAGACCGTGCACCAGATCCGAGAAGACGCAATATGAGCTACTACCACTCGAAAGAAGAAGGCCGGGTTCGCGCCATCAGCCTGAGTCCTGCCTATCGTTGGCGTCGGCGCGCGTTCGCCGTGACGTGTGCGGTCATCGCCGCGCTCGCTTACTACGCGGTCCATCACCCAAGGTAAGCGGCAAGGCAAACCCGGCGCCAAATGCAACAAGGCGCGTACGACGAAACATCGCACGCGCCTTGCTCGAGCCGTCTTCAAAATTCACCGTCGCCGAGTCAGTGACCGGCGTCTCGCCCGACCCCCTACGTCACGTCGGACGTCGCGCGGCATAGTCATCGCCGCCCCCGCTCATTTCTGCGCTTCGGCCCTCCCTTCAGGCGGCGTTTCCCAATGCGGGGGCATGCCAGTCCAGCGGCACGTTAGCGAGCATGTCGTCGACCATCGCGTCGAGATCGTAAGCCGGCTTCCAGCCCCAGTCGTAACGCGCGTGCGTGTCGTCGAGCGTGTGCGGCCACGTCTCGGCGATCGCCTGGCGAAAGTCGGGCGCGTATTTCACCGTGAAACCAGGCACCCGACGCGCAATGGCTGCCGCGAGCGTCGCCGGGTCGAAGCTGACCCCGGCCACGTTATACGACGAGCGCACGCGCAGTCGCGCAGCGTCGGCGTTCATCAATTCCAGCGTGGCGCGCACGGCGTCCGGCATGTGGATCATCGGCAGCGTGGCATCTTCCTTCAGGAAACACGTATAGGTCTCGCCGCGTCGCGCTGCCTGGAAGATGTCGATCGCATAGTCGGTCGTGCCACCGCCCGGCGGCGTCTTGTAGCTGATCACGCCCGGATAGCGCAAGCTGCGCACGTCCACGCCGAACTTCGTGAAGTAGTACTCGCACAGGCGCTCGCCCGCCTGCTTGCTGATGCCGTACATCGTGGTCGGGTCCATGATGGCGAGCTGCGGCGTTTCGACCGCCGGCGTATGCGGCCCGAACGCGGCAATCGACGACGGCCAGAACACGCGCAGCTTGCGCTCGCGTGCGAGTTCGAGCACGTTGAGCAAGCCGTTCATGTTGAGGGTCCAGGCCTGCAGCGGGCGGGTTTCGCCCGTGGCCGACAGCAGCGCGGCCAGGTGGAAGATCTGCGTGATGCCGAAGCGCTCGACCAACGCGGCCAGACGCCCCGCGTCGAGGACGTCGAGCGTCTCGTAATGGACCGGGTGACGCGACGGTCCGGGCGCGATATCCGAGGCGATGACATTCTCGTTGCCGTACTGGGCCGCCAGGGCCTCGACCAACTCGCTGCCGATCTGCCCGTTGGCGCCGATGATGAGGATGCGTTCCATGTTCAACCTTGCTTGAGAATGCCGAGTTCGTTGCCGGCCTGAGCGAATGCCGCCAGCGCACGGGTCAGGTGTTCACGGGTGTGCGCCGCCGAGAGCTGAACGCGTACGCGCGCCTGCCCCTGCGGCACCACCGGGTAGAAGAAGCCGGTGGCGATCACACCGAGTTCGTACAGACGCTGTGCGAAACGCTGCGCGAGCGTGGCGTCGAACAGCATGACGGGCACGATCGGGTGCGTGCCCGGCTTGATCGTGAAGCCGAGCGCCGCCACCTCCTGACGGAAAAATGCCGTGTTCGCGTGCAGTTGCTCGCGTCGTGCGGACGAATGCTCGAGTTCGTCGAACACCGCGAGCGACGTGCCCACGATCGCCGGGGCGAGGCTGTTCGAGAAGAGATACGGACGCGAACGCTGACGCAGCGTCTCAATCACCTCGCGACGGCCGGCCGTGAAGCCGCCCATCGCGCCGCCGAGCGCCTTGCCCAGCGTACCGGTGATGATGTCGATCTTGCCCAGCACGCCGTGATGCTCGTGCGTACCTCGGCCCGTCGGCCCCATGAATCCGGTCGCATGACACTCGTCGATCATGATGAGCGCGCCGTACTGCTCGGCCAGCGCCACAATGCGATCGAGCTGCGCGATGGTGCCGTCCATCGAAAACACGCCGTCGGTGACGATGATGCGATGACGCGCCCCGGCAGCCGCCTGCAGCTGGCGCTCCAGGTCGTCCATGTCGTTATGCGCATAGCGCAGGCGCTGTGCCTTGCAAAGACGCACGCCGTCGATGATCGAGGCGTGATTCAGCGCGTCGGAAATGATGGCGTCCTGTTCGTCGAACAACGGTTCGAACACACCGCCGTTGGCGTCGAAGGCTGCAGCATAGAGGATGGCATCTTCCGTGCCGAGGTAGGCGGCGATGCGCGCTTCGAGTTCCTTGTGAGGGCCCTGCGTGCCGCAGATGAAACGCACCGACGACAGGCCGAAGCCGAAGTCTTCCAGCGCCTTCTGACCGGCCTTGACGAGTACCTCGCTGCCCGAGAGCCCGAGATAGTTGTTGGCGCACAGGTTGATGCGTGTCTGCCCGTCGTCGCACATGACCTCCGGCCCCTGCCGCGACATGAGCACGCGTTCCTGCTTGAAAAGGCCCTGGCGGCGCGTGTCTTCCAGTCGTTCGGTCAGTTGCCGGTAGAAGCCCTCGCGGGCCTCCGGGGTTTGTGCGGTCATCGTGCGCATCTCCTTTGTGCGGACGGCGGCACCGTTGTGCGGCGCCGCCGGGGGAACGCTGCCGGCGTCGATGGACGGGCAGCGTTCTGAAGCCATGAATATCGGGCAGGACAGCGCGGCGTGCTCTGCTACTATTGCGCCATCCACCTTATCGGAAACTATACTTTATATTGAACAAGTTTCAATATATTGAAAAATTCTAATATCCCGGAACCCTTATGGCAAGTACCCCATCTGCCACGGCGTCGGCGCCGAGCACCCCGCCGCCCGTCGGCGACATGATTCAGCAACTGCGCAAGGAGCGCGGCATGACGCTCGAGACGCTCTCGCGCGCTTCCGGCGTCTCGAAGTCCATGCTCTCGCAGATCGAGCGCGACAAGGCCAACCCGACCATCGCCGTGGCGTGGCGCCTGGCCAATGCACTGGGCGTGCGGCTCGACCAGTTGCTCGGCGCCCCGGCGGGCGACCCGGAACCGGTACGCATCGTCGGCAAGCATGAAACGCCGACGCTCGCCGGCACCGACCATACCTACCAACTGAAGATCCTCGGTCCCATGGAGCTCGCGGGCAAATTCGAGTGGTACGAGCTGACGCTGCAACCCGGCGCCGCACTGGTCTCCGAGCCGCACGATCCGGGCACGCGCGAGCACTTCACAGTGTTCGACGGCCAGATCGACATCGAGGTCGAGCACTACGCCCGACGCGCCAAACCGGGCGAAACCGCCCGCTACCCTGCCGACCGCGCCCACGCGATCCGCAACGTCGGCAAGTCCGTCGCACGCGGCCTGATGGTGGTCATCCACGGCTGAGCGCACCCCGCTCGTCGTCTCCCCTGAAGCCTGCTCGAGCCCCAGCGCCGCCGCCCGGGTCACCCCGGCCGCGCGGCGCGCTCACGCATGCGCCTCACTCAAGTCCACGCACGAACTGCCGTTAGCACACGTTCGGTCCGTGCTTTCATCATGAGCACTGACAATCGATCGACAATCGGACCGCGCGGACAAGGTCGCACGTCACGCGCAGCCGCCGCAGCCGTGATACCAGCGGCAAACACCGAAGCGGAATCAGTGGGGAAGACGAAGTGATGCAGCAGTTGAGTTTGAAAACGAAGTTGTGGTCTGCCGTGGCATTGATGTGGGTGAGTTTGCTCGCGATGGCCGTCTGGGGTGCCTGGGCACAGCGCAACACGATGCTCGCCGAGCGTCGCGAAGGGCTGACACACGTGGTCGATTCCGGCCTGAGTCTGGTCAAGCATTACGCCGCGCGCGCCGAGCGCGGGGAAATCCCCGTCGCCGAAGCGCAGAAACTCGCCCGCGAACAGATCGGGGCGATTCGCTACGACGGCGACAACTATTTCGGTATCTTGAACTCGCAGCGCATCATCGTGCTGAACGCCGTCAATCCCAAGCTCGAAGGCAAGGACATGAGTCAGTTCCGCGATCCGTCGGGCAAGCTCATGTTTTCGGACATCGTCGCCGCCGCGCGCACCAATGATCCGTTCGTCACGTATCTTTGGCCCAAGCCCGGCTCGGAGAAGCCGGTCGAGAAGATCAGCCGTGTGGGCGCGTATTCGCCGTGGGACTGGTATCTGACCACCGGCGTCTACGTCGACGACATCAATGCCGCCTTCGTGGGTGCGCTGTTGCGCTGGGGCGCGATGCTGGCCGTCATCGGTCTGGCCGTGTCGGGCGTGATGCTGCTCATCATTCGTAACGTGCAGGACAGTCTTGGCGGCGAGCCGGAATATGCCGCCGATATCGCCACTCGCATTGCCGACGGCGACCTGCTCACGCAGGTGCGTCTGCGCCGCGGCGACGGCGCCAGCTTGCTGTTTGCGATGCAACGCATGCAAGCCAACCTTCAGCAGATGATCGGACGCATCCGGGGCGGCACCAGCGCGATCACGATCGCGGCGCGCGAAATTGCCGAAGGCAACACCGATCTGTCGGCACGCACCGAACAACAAGCGGCGGCACTGGAGGAGACGGCGTCGTCGATGGAGGAACTGACGTCGACCGTGCGCCAGAACGCCGATAACGCGCGTCAGGCCCGTCAACTCGCCGAGAACGCCTCCTCGATCGCCGTGCGCGGCGGTCAGGTGGTCGATCAGGTCGTGGCCACGATGGAAGGGATCTCGCAAAGCTCGGGCAAGGTCGTCGACATCATCAGCGTGATCGACGGCATTGCCTTTCAGACCAACATTCTTGCGTTGAACGCTGCCGTGGAAGCCGCGCGGGCCGGCGAACAAGGACGCGGATTCGCCGTGGTCGCCGGCGAGGTGCGCACGCTTGCCCAGCGCAGCGCTGCCGCCGCCAGGGAAATCAAGGAGCTGATCGAAGCCTCGAACGGTCGCGTGCAGGACGGTTCGGTTCTCGTCGCGCAGGCCGGTCAGACGATGCACGACGTGGTGCAGGCCGTGCGCCGGGTGACGGACATCATGGGGGAGATTTCGGCAGCGTCCGAGGAGCAGAGCCACGGCATCGAGCAAGTCGGCCGGGCGGTGACGCAGATGGACGAGGTGACGCAGCAGAACGCGGCGCTCGTCGAGCAGGCTGCTGCCGCTGCCGCGTCGATGGAAGATCAGGCGCGTTTGCTCGACCAGGCAGTAGCCGCGTTTCGCATGACGTCGGAGAGTCAGTTCGTCAGCGCCGCCCTCGATGACGGCGCGCACGGCACCGCCGCCGTAGCGCGACAACGCCTCGCCGCCTGATCCCGCAGTCCGGATGTCGCTTCGGTGGGCGCCTGACGTGCGCCCGGCGCGCCCGGCGCCCCCGGCGCGCTCACGCCGCGTTCAACTCGCCGGCCAGCCCGGCATCGATGATCTGACGCGCGACCGTCGGCAGAATACGCAGCGGCGCCGAGCCCGGCCCGAAGGTCTGGCTCGCGGCGTACGCCCCTTCGAGAATCAGCGATAGCGCGTCAACCAGCGGCGCCGGTGCCTGCACGCCGGCCGCCGTCACCAGCGTCGTGAAACGCTGCACGACTTCCGCCTTGTAATTCACCACCGACTTGCGCGCCGCATGTTCGGGGTCCGGGAATTCGGCCGCCACGTTCACGAACGGACAACCGCGATAGCCGCACTGACTCGCCCGCTCGGCGAGGTCCACGAAAATCTGCAGCAATTGCGCACGCGGTTCGCCCTCGTGTTTCGCGATACTCGCGTCGATGCGTGCGAGACTCGCCGTCTGCATGTGATCGAGGTACGCCAGAATCAGCTCGTCCTTCGACGCGAACTGGCGGTACAGGCTCATCTTGTTCACGCCCGCGCGCTTGACGACGGCGTCCACCCCCACCGCACGCACGCCCTCCGTGTGGAACAGCTCCACGGCGGCATCCAGCAGGTGCTGCTGCGCTATCGGCGCAGGCGTGACGTGTCGTGCCGTCTTGCCCGAACGCGACACCGCGCGGCGTCGACGCACCGGTGTCGCCGTGCCCTCGCTGCTCGTGCCCTGGCCCGTCACGGTTTGCGGCGTGCCTGGCGTTGTCGATTTGGCCATTCGTCTGGCGCTCCCTGAACGGTGAATCCGATGATTGGCGGCATCGAGCGATGATAGCCCTGCCGTCGCAATGGAATACTTGACATGTTACCGATCGGTTCATAACATGGCAACCTCATGTTACCGAGCTGTCACAAACATCCGAATGAGCGTAGACAGCCCGCCCCTCGCAAACGTTCCCGGCATGGCAACCCAATTCGCCACCGGACGCCAAGGAATCTCGCCATGAAGGCAGCACTTGCAAGGCGCATCGACGGCCGCTTCCACTACGGGTGGATTGTGGTCGGTGTCATTTTTCTGGTCCTCCTCGCGTCGGCGGGCATTCGCGCGACCCCTAGCGTGATGATGGTGCCCCTCGAGCACGACTTCGGATGGAGCCGTGCCACGATTTCGCTCGCGATCTCCGTCAACCTGGCGTTGTATGGGCTGACCGGCCCGTTTGCGGCAGCCGCGATGCAGCGATTCGGCATTCGTCCGACCGTGATGGTCGCGTTGTTGCTGCTGGCATCCGGTACGGCGCTTTCGTCGCTGATGACCGCGCCGTGGCAGATGGTGCTGATCTGGGGCGTGATGGTGGGCGGCGGCACCGGGGTCGCTGCCGTTACCCTGGCGGCAACGGTGGCAAACCGCTGGTTCCATACGCATCGCGGCTTGGCGATGGGCATTCTGACGGCGAGTTCGGCGACGGGACAAATGGTGTTCCTGCCGATGATGGCGGCGATAACCGAGCGCTTCGGCTGGCGACCGGTCGTGCTGATCGTGGCCATCGTCGCCGCAGCCGTGCTGCCGCTCGTAGCCTTGCTCGTGCCCGAGCGTCCGGGCTCGGTCGGGCTGCGTCCCGTCGGCGCGCCGGAGGACACCCCCGACGTACCGCTCGGTCAGGGCAATCCGCTTGCCCATGCCCTCTCCGTGCTGCGCATGGCCGCCGGCAAGCGCGACTTCTGGCTGCTCTTCTTCAGTTTCTTCATTTGCGGCGCAAGCACCAACGGTTACATCGGAACGCACTTCATCGCGATGTGCGGCGATTACGGCATCTCCGAAGTCAAGGGCGCCGGCATTCTCGCCGCGATGGGCATGCTCGATCTCGTGGGCACCACGCTCTCGGGATGGCTCTCCGATCGCTACAACAGCCGCGTGCTGCTGTTCTGGTACTACGGACTGCGCGGACTGTCGCTGATCTATCTGCCGTATGCCTTCGGCTTCGACTTCTTCGGCCTGCCGCTCTTCGCCTTGTTCTACGGACTCGACTGGATCGCGACGGTGCCGCCGACGGTGCGCCTGACGACCGATGTCTTCGGCAAGACGATGGCCCCGATCGTGTTCGGCTGGATCGTGGCCGGCCATCAGCTCGGCGCCGCCACCGCAGCGCTCGTTGCCGGCTCGTTGCGCGCCACGCTCGGCAATTACACGATGGCGTCGATGCTCTCGGGCGGGGTGTGCATCATCGGCGCGTTCATGGTGCTGCGCATTGCGCGGCACGCCCCGGCCAAGCCGGTGCCGGCCAGCGCCTGAGAGCGGACAGCGTTACGTCGCGATGCGCTGCCCTTCACTGGCGCAGCGCATCCAGCACCGATGGCGACACGCTGACACGCCGGCAAGGTTTGGCGCCATCAGCAAACCCGCGGGAATTGCCGTAACCTGTGCAAGTTTTGTGCAGCACAGCATCCCCACTTTCACAGGACCTTCAGCAATGACGGACTCGCAACACACTCCCCTCGCCGCACTGGATACGGATCTCTTTTCGCCGTATACCCTCGGCCCGCTCGAACTGAGCAATCGCATCGTGATGGCGCCGCTCACGCGCAGCCGCGCGAGCACCGGTGACGTACCCGGCCCGATGGTCGCCGAGTACTACGCGCAACGCGCGTCGGCCGGCCTCATCATCAGCGAAGCCACCAACATTTCGCAGCAAGGCAAAGGCTACGCCTACACGCCCGGCATTTACACCGACGAGCAGGTCGCCGGCTGGAAGCAGGTGACGGACGCGCTGCACGCCAAGGGCGGCAAGATCTTCTGCCAACTGTGGCACGTGGGCCGCATCTCGCACCCGTCGCTGCAACCCGACGGCGCACTGCCCGTGGCACCGTCGGCCGTGCAACCGGCCGGCAAGGCGTTCACCGAACAGGGCTTCCAGCCGCACCCGACGCCGCGTGCGCTGGAAACGTCTGAAATCCCCGGCATCGTCGAACAGTATCGTCACGCGGCCGAGTGCGCGAAGCGTGCCGGGTTCGACGGTGTCGAGATTCACGCGGCGAATGGTTATCTGCTCGACCAGTTCATGCGCGACAAGACGAACCATCGCACCGACCAGTACGGCGGCAGCATCGAGAACCGCGTGCGCCTGACGCTGGAAGTCACTCAGGCCGTCGTCGACGTCTGGGGCGCCGATCGTGTCGGCATTCGCCTTTCGCCGATCAGCCCGGCGAACGACTGCGGCGACAGCAATCCCGAGCCGGTCTTTACCTATGCCGTCGAACAACTCAACCGCTTCGGCCTCGTGTATCTGCACGTCGTCGAGGGCGCGACGGGCGGTCCGCGTGAAGTGGAGAACGGCTTCGATCTGCAGAAGCTTCACCGCCTCTTCAAGGGCACGTTCATGGCGAACAACGGCTATGATCTCGCGCTGGCGCTCAAGGCCCGCAAGGAAAACCTGGCCGACCTGATCGCCTTCGGCAAGCCGTTCATCGCGAACCCGGACCTCGTGGAACGCCTCAAGCGCGGCGGTCCGTTCAACGCCCTGGATCGCGACACCCTCTACGGCGGCGACGCCCGCGGTTACGTCGACTATCCGACGCTGGATGAAGCGTCGGCATGAAGCGATGTCGCGTCGTCTGCACCACACGGTGCTCGACGATGTGACGCCAACGAATGAAAAAGGGCTCCGTCAGGAGCCCTTTTGTCTGTGCCGCACTATTCGCGATGGTCGCCACACATGTCATCCGCGAACGCGTTTCGCAACCCGCTAAGCGTCCCGCGCAACGACGACACATCCAACGCGCCGGTACGGCGCACGAGACGCCTCCGATCAATCGTCCTCACTTGACCGACGTTCACCGCACCGGGTTGCCCGCGAAACATCGTCGGAATACGAAAGCGTGACGCCTGCGGCGACGATGTCAAAGGTGCGACGATCACTGTCTGCTGTTGCCGATGCATATCTTCAGGCGAGACAACGACACAAGGACGCGTCTTTTTCGTTTCGCTTCCCACGGCAGGATCCAGCGATACGACCCAGACTTCTCCACGCCTCACCATGTCCACTCCTCATCGTCGAAGTCACTGGCGGAATCCCACAATGCCAGTTCCTCTTCGCTCTCATCGTCGACCGGCCCAAACACGAACGCTTCCTTTCCTGCATCCGCCGTGGTGCTCAACTCCATACCCTGATTCATCCTGCACTCCGATTCGATACCCCGCTCTCCCTCTCACGTGGATTGAGAAACATCGTCGCAGTGCAGCACTTCAAAGTAAACAGACTCGAAAGTATTCCGGAATTTTCCTGAAGCGCCACGACAGCAAGTCGATTACGTCGCGCTCGTTCCCTGCCAGCGCACGAAGTCCGCGCCCGCCGGATTCTGGTACATGCGCAGGCCGAATTCGGGAAGGATCGCAAGCAAGTGATCGAACACGTCGCCCTGTACGCGCTCGTACTCGGCCCAGACGATCGTGTTCGTGAAGCAGTACAGCTCGATCGGGATGCCCGTCGCCGACGGTTGCAGCGAACGCACCATGCAAGTCATGCCCTCGTGAATGTTCGGATGCGCCTTCAGATACGCCAGCGCATACGCGCGGAACGTGCCGATGTTCGTCAGACGGCGCGTGTTCGCCACCACGCCCGCCGCCGTGCCCAGCGCCGCATTGGCGTCTGCCAGCGAACGCTGCTTCTCCGTCAGATAGGGCGCAAGCAGATGCAACGTCGACAAGCGTGCGATCTCCTGCTCGTCCAGAAACCCGACGCTCCCGGCGTCGATACAAAGCGTGCGCTTGATGCGCCGCCCACCGGACTGCTGCATGCCGCGCCAGTTGCGGAAACTCTCGGAGATCAGACGCCACGTCGGAATCGTCGTGATGGTCTTGTCCCAGTTCTGCACCTTCACCGTGTGCAGCGCAATGTCGACCACGTCGCCATCGGCCCCTACCTGCGGCATTTCGATCCAGTCACCCACGCGCAGCATGTCGTTGGACGTCAACTGCACGCTCGCAACAAACGACATGATGGTGTCCTTGAACACCAGCAACAACACCGCCGACATTGCGCCGAGCCCGGAGAGCAGCAACCACGGCGAACGATCGATGATCGTCGCGACGATCGCAATCGTCGCCACCACGTACAACGCGATCTTGCCCAGTTGCACGTAGCCCTTGATCGAACGCGTGCGCGCGTGTTCGGAATGCGCGTAGACCGACTGCGCGGCGTCGAGCATGCCGGCGACGGCGAGCGTCGCATACAGGAGCGACATGGCCAGCGCGACATTGGCAATGACCAGCACCGCCTTGGGCGGCAGATCGGGCACCCACGAGATGCCGAACTGAACGACCACGTAAGGCAGAATATGCGCGACACGGTGGAACACGCGATGCGCGAGCAACGCGTCGTCCCAGCGGTTGGCCGTGCGCTGCACGACGATGCGCACCACGCGCACGATCAGGAACTGCGCCACGGCCTGCACCAGCAGTGCGACCACGATCAGTATCGCCAACGCTACGACCAGCCGTGCCCACGGCGCCTTGTCGACCCACGCCAACATCGCTTCCCACGTCATCCCGCTACTCCTTGACGACACACAGTGCCGATTACCACGATGGTGTTTTCCCGCCACCGACCGCATGCGCAAATGCAAAAATGACGGCCGCACCGGACCGTCATCGATTTCCCAGCAAGCGAACGCCGGCAAGGCGCTCGCTTCCCTCAAGTCCGGCGGACGCATGGCATCCCCATGCGCCACGACCGGACAAAACGCTTACATCGACGCGCCGAACGGCACGCTCGCGACCACATTCGGCGCACCCGGGAGCGACGGCGCCGAAATCGTGCCACCGCCATTGCCGCGCGACTTGCCCGAACTCAGATAGTCGGCGATGGAATCCTGCGTCACTTCGCCGAGATACTGATTGTCGTCGCCGAGCACCGGCAGCGACGCCAGATTGTGCTCGTACATGCGCGAAAGCAGCACCCGAAGGTTGTCGCCGGCCACCGCCGATGCCTTGAAGTCGCGCACCCGCTCGCCGCACGTGCCCTGCGCATGGCGCGTGTCGCGTCGCGCAATGTAGCCCAATGCGCGGGCGCTTTCGTCGACGACGACCAACGAGCGCGTGTCGAGCTCGTCCATCATGCCGTAGGCTTCGGCCAGCGTCGTCTGCGGCTTGACGGTCGGCTGCGGCGTGGCCGCGTCTTCCGCGCGCACCAGCAGCAAACGCTTGAGAATGCGGTCGTGCCCCACGAAGCTCGCGACGAATTCGTCGACCGGTCGCGCGAGCAGCGCATCCGGTTGCGCATATTGCACCAGACGCCCCTGACGGAAGATCGCAATGCGGTCCGCCAGTTTGATCGCCTCGTCGATATCGTGACTGACCATGATGACGGTCTTGCCCAACTGGCGCTGCATCTGCAGGAATTCGTTCTGAATCGATTCGCGGTTGATCGGATCGACGGCACCGAACGGCTCGTCCATGAGTAGCACGGGCGGATCGGCCGCCAGCGCACGGATCACGCCGATACGCTGCTGCTGGCCACCGGAGAGCTCACGCGGATAGCGGGACAGATAACGCTTCGGGTCGAGTGCAACCATGCCCATCAGTTCGGTCGCGCGTTCGCGGCAGCGCTTCTTGTCCCAACCGAGCAGACGCGGCACCACCGTGATGTTCTCTTCGATGGTCATGTTCGGGAACAGACCGATCTGCTGAATCACGTAGCCGATGTGGCGGCGCAGTTCGATTTCGTTGATGTTGCCGGTGTCTTCGCCGTTGAGCAGAATGCGCCCGGATGTCGGCTTGATGAGCCGGTTGATCATCTTGAGCGTGGTCGTCTTGCCGCACCCCGACGGGCCGAGGAAGACGCAGATTTCGCCCGGCGGCACCTCGAGGCTGACCGAATTCACGGCCGTGACAGGCGTGCCGTCCTTCTGGACGAAGCTTTTGGTGAGATTGTCGAGTGTAATCATACGGTTCGGATTCCTTTCGGTGTCAGCACGCGCTGCAGGCGGTGCAACAGGGTGTCGGCAACGATGGCGAGCAGACTCACCATGACCGCACCCACGACAAGCTGCCGGGTATCGCTCTGGCTGATCCCCTGGGTGATCAACACCCCGAGACCGCCGGCCCCGACGATGGCGCCAATGGCCATCACGCCAATATTCATCACGACGGCAGTGCGCACGCCGCCCAGTACCACCGGCACGGCCAGCGGCAATTCCACCAGGCGCAGACGCTGCCAGAACGTCATGCCGATGCCGATGCCCGCTTCGCGAATGCTCGGGTCGATCTGCCGCAACGCGAGGCTCGTGTTACGCATGATCGGCAGCAGCGAATACAGGAACACGGCGGCCACGGCCGGCGCGGGGCCGATGCCCATGCCATAGACCGACAGGGCCGGGATCATCAGGCCGAACAGCGCGATCGACGGGATGGTGAGCACGACGGTGGCCAGCCCGAGCACCAGGCCCGACAGCCAGCGAAAGCGCGTGACCAGCACGCCCAACGGCACGCCGACCACGATGGCCGCCCCGACCGAAGCGGCCACCAGCCACGCATGCTGGCCCGTAAGGGTCAGGATGCGGTGCCAGTTATGCGTCAAAAATTCAATCATGGGACTCCTCGATCAGTTTGCTTCAGGTGCCTTGGCGAGCGAATGAACGCTTGCGCTCACTGCACCAGTCCTTCCTGCTTGAGGAAGTCGCTCGCCACTCGCGCCACGGCCTGATGGTCGATGTCCACCCGGGCATTCATGTCGCGCATGTTCTCGTCGTTGATCTTCGCGGACAACGCATTGAGTTCGTCGGCGAGTTGGGGATTGGCGTCGAGCACTTCCTTGCGCACCACGGGCGTGGCGGCATAGGCCGGGAAGAAGCCCTTGTCGTCGGCCAGCACCTTCAGGTCGAAACCCTTGTTGCGGCCGTCACTCGTGTAGACGAGGCCGGCGTCGATCTGCTCGTTCTTCAGCGCCGTATAGACCAGGCCCGGATCCATCTGCTTGATGTTGCGACGCTCGAGATGGAAGTCGTAGAGCTGCTCCATCGGCTCCAGGCCGTCGGAGCGGCCGACGAACTCCATGTCGAAGGCGAATTGCATCTTCGGATTCGCACGGAATCGGTCGATGAGCTGCGAGACCGTCTCGACGCCTTCCTCCCGGGCGATCTTGCCCGGCATCGCGAATGCGTACGTGTTGTTCAACGTCGACGGGTTGAGCCAGACGATGCCGATCTTGCCGTCGAGCTCCTTCACGCGCTCATAGGTCTGTTGCGGGTCGAGCTTCTCGGTCACCTTGTTGTAGACGATCAGCGACGTGCCGGTGTACTCCCAGACGATGTCGAGCTGGTTGCTCTCCATCCCCTGGCGCATGACCACGCTGCCCAGGCCGTTCTTGAGCTCGACGTCGTACCCTTTGCTACGCAGGTACTGTGCCGTCATCTCCGAGAGAATGAGCTGTTCGGTAAAGTTCTTGCCGCCGATGGTCAGCGTGGCTGCACCGGCCGCAGCGCTTGCCACCATGACGCCCAGCGCCACGACGGCGGTGCCGATCCGGCGCATCCAGCGCGAGGGCACACCGCCCAGTGTTCGAGATTTCGTTGCTTGCATACGTGTGGGTCTCCTTTGTCTCAGCGCGCTGGGGCGCCGTGACGTGCGAACCAGAGCCCGCTCGCGAAGGCGACGATGCCGTCGAGCACAAGGGCGAGCAGCGCGGTCCCGGCAGCGCCGAGAAGCAGCTTGGTCTGGTCGTTCAGATAGATGCCCGGGAAAATCAGTTGTCCCAGGCTGTCCGCGCCGATCAGGAACGCGAGCGGCGCCGTGCCGACGTTGATCGCGAGCGCGGTGCGAACGCCGCCGATAATCACCGGCATGGCATTGGGCAGATCGACGCGGAACAGCACCTGCGCCGGCGTCATGCCCATGCCGCGCGCCGATTCCCGCAGCGCGGGCGGCACCTGCCGCAAGCCCTCGTACGCGTTACGCACGATGGGCAGCAACGATGCGAGCCACAGCGCCAGAATGGCGGGACGATCGCCGATGCCGAGCACCGCCATCGACAACGCCAGCACGGCGAGCGACGGCAGCGTATTGCCGATGTTGAAGATCTGCACGGCGCGTTCGGCGTGTTTCTCGAACTTCGGTCGCGAGATAAGCACACCGGCAGGCACGCCGACCAGGATGGCCATCGCCATCGAAATCGCCACGAGCTTCAGGTGCTGCTGGGTGTAGTACACCAGGTCGCCCTGGTATTTGACGAGCGCGTCCACGCCCAGCCAATACACCAGACCGGTGACTGCGGCGGCGACACCGAGCAGTCCGAAGCCGGCCAGATAGAGAATGCGATACTGCTTCGCCACGTTCATGCTCCCTTTGAATGGGTTGGCAGCGTTGGCGCGAGGCAATAGCATTCGCCCCGCGTGACAACGCGGTCAAACAAGCATGACAACTGTTAGCTGCCTTGCGAATTGTGAAGTGTTCGCTCCGAAGGTCTGTGGAAGACGACGGTGACGAACCAGGCGTCGCGGAATGCGACATGAGAGACGAGCTTTCGACGCCGTGGGCGCCTGGGCCTCTCGATGCACGCTTATTGAAAGCGCGCGAATGTTTTACTGCACGAGCTCATTGCGTGATGGAACTGATCGCCGGCGCAACGAGGAACACCGGCAACGCTTTTGTTTCTATGGGCCAATCGCAGCGATTAGCTTTTTTTATTCTAGTACAGATAGTGCGTCGATGCCAACCCGTAGCACGATTTTAGTGAAGAATCCGGCGCATTTACACACGCTTACGGTGCATATTCTTCATATGAATCGGACTCCGAATTAATTGCACACACGGCAATCCCCCGCCATCACTGGGCTGACACACGCCCCGCATTCCCCGTCTCGAAATCGGCCGTTTTAACATTCCGCAGAGCGGATCACCGTGCCGCATTGATTTATTTTCCGACGCCCGGAATCTGTGTCCCCGACCATTCAATCGACCGTTTGAAGCACCCCGAAATCCCCGTGTTTACGTCAACGAGACAGGAAAATGGAATGCGTCCCTGGAAACGGGTGTCAACGCGTAAAAACTCGTGTATTCTCCAAGGTTTATCTTAGTTTTCAACCATTTAGCGTGAATCGGGGAAACGTGACGATAACGCGAGGCCATGACCTTGCGGCGAGTTGCGGCGCGCTGGTTGAAACGTAGGAAAACGCGATCGTGCGCGAGGCACGAGGTCGTTGATCGGCGAATAACAACTATGAAAAGTTCCATCAGCCGTACCGAACAGGGCAATCGCGTTGCCGCGACCACCATTCTGGTCGCGTGCGCCGCTCTCACCCTCGCAGGATTTCTCACACGTGCGCTCGAAGGCACGGTGAATCCGCTGCTGACGTTCTTTCTCGTCTCTGCTGGCGGCATCCTCAATCTGTCCACGGCGTGTCTGCTCGGCGTGCAGTATCTCTACAACGGCAAACGCTATTTCGCGCAATTCGGCTGCGCGTTCTTGCTGCGCGGTTTGTTCATGTTCACCGAAGGCGTGCTGCTCGCCAATCAGCTGGCGGGCATCTCCACGAATGTCACGCGCGCACCGTTCTGGCTGTGGCTCGTCGCCGAAGCCAGTTTCGCCGCGTATGTGATGCTCAGCGTGCGAAGCTATTCGCGCACGCGCAGCGATCCGCACACGCGCCCCGGTTACTCCGAAGCCGCACGCTACGGTGCAACGGTGCTGATCGTCTGGGTGACGGTCTCGCTGTCGGTCGTCGCGGCCGGACGCTCGCTTGTCACGCCGCACATTGCGGGCAGCATCGACGTCGAGACGCTCGCCATCGGTGCGCTTTTCGTGGCGTATGTTGCACTGTGGTGGCGCATCGCGGCGGTGACACGGTTGTCGCACAAGCTGTTTTTGCTCGTGTGGGTTGTCGTTTCCATATCGCTGTGCCAATTGGTGTTGTCGCTCACGGCGCCGAACGAGGCGTCGTATCAGTGGTACGCCGCCCGCCTGCTGGCGCTGGCGTCGCCCGGTGTGGCAACGCTTGCCCTGGTCTGGGAAATTACGCGGCAGTATCAGTCGCTCGCGCTCACGAATACCGATCTGGTCGAGAAGGTCTTCATCGACCCGCTCACGCACATCTATAACCGGCGCTACTTCGATAACCGTATCCGGCTCGTTGCCGATCGCGTACAACAACATGCGATTCCGCTGTCGGTGCTGCTGATCGATATCGATTTCTTCAAGCAGGTGAACGACCGTTACGGACACCCGTTCGGCGACGCCGTGCTGCAACGCATTGCCAACACGATTCAGCACTGCATTCGCTTGCCCAGCGACTTCGCGGTGCGTCTGGGCGGCGAGGAGTTTGCAGTGGTACTTCCTGAAATCGATCAGCACGCGGCGCTGCGTGTGGCGGACCGCATCCGCGAGTCGGTCAAGCGAACGAGCACCGACATGCTGCCGACGCAGGCGCGCGACGACGGCGAATCGATCACGATCAGCGTGGGGATTGCGTCCTGGCAGCCGGGCGAGCCGCTCGTCATCAGCGCCATGCTCGAGCGCGCCGACAAGGCGCTCTATCAGGCCAAGCACAAAGGGCGTGATCAGAGCGTGCTTGGACAAATGGCCGCTTGAGGGACCTGAGGGACTGAGGGACTGAGGGACTTGGGGGACTTCGGCTGTTTCAGGCGTGTCCGGCGTGTCAATGCAGCGAACAGATCCGCTGCAACACGCGCCGTTCGGAGGGATGTTCAGACACGAGGCCGCGTCGGCGGTCCTTTGAGTTCGACGGTATTGCCGTCCGGATCGTTGAGATAGCAAGACGGCCCTTCCCCGTGCGCACCGTAGCGTTGCACGACGTCTCCCAACGTTACGCCATGGGCGGCAAGCCCCCGCCGGATCGCGTCGTCGTCGAACGGTTCCACGCGCAAACAGAAGTGATCGAGATTGTGGCCTTCCGGCCCCGGCGCGGCGCCGCCCTGACGCCCGATCACGCCGCTCACATCGACCAGATCGATCAACGCATCGCCCGCCCTCAATTGCACCAGCCCGATGTCGGCCTGCACCTTCTCCCGAGTGCAGCCGAGCACGTCGATGTAGAAGTGTTCGAGCCGGGCAATGTCGTTGGTACGCAGCACCACATGATCGAGCGCGACGAACGGAATCTTCATCACGCGCTCAACGCGTAGCGCCGCCGCTTCTCGACCTTGGTCTCGTGCGTCATTTCGCTGCGACCGTCTTCGAAGACCGTTTCGAGCCGCACCGTGAAGCCCCAGAGGCGGGCCACGTGCTTGAGCACTTCCTCGAAGCCGTCATCGAGCGGACGGCGATCGCTTTGCACGTGACGCAGCGTGAGCGAACGGTCGCCGTGCAGGTCCACCTGCGAGACCTGGATGTTTGGCTCCAGCTCGCTCAGGTTGTACTGCTGCGCCAGCATTTCCCGAATTTCGCGATAGCCCGAATCGTTGTGAATTGCGGTGACGCGCAGTCGGCTGTCGCGATCGTCATCGAGCACGGAAAACAGCTTGAGATCGCGAATGACCTTGGGCGACAGGAACTGCTGGATGAAACTCTCGTCCTTGAAGTTGCGCATTGCGAAGTCGAGCGTCTTGATCCAGTCGCTGCCGGCAATATCCGGCGCCCAACGGCGATCCTCCTCGGTCGGCTCCTCACACATGCGACGGATGTCCTGGAACATCGCGAAGCCCAGCGCATACGGATTGAGTCCGCTGTAGTACGGACTGTCGAACGACGGCTGATACACCACGTTCGTGTGCGCGTGCAGAAACTCCATCATGAACGCGTCGTTCACGAGCTTCTCCTTGTAGAGCTGCTGGAGAATCGTGTAGTGCCAGAACGTCGCCCAACCCTCGTTCATCACCTTGGTCTGACGCTGCGGATAGAAGTACTGTGCGAGCTTGCGCACGATGCGCACGATCTCGCGCTGCCACGGTGCCAGCTTCGGCGCGTTCTTCTCGAAGAAATACAGCAGGTTCTCCTGCGGCTCGCCCGGGAACGGCGGCTCGTCGGACTCTGTCGGATCGAGGCCATCGTCCTCATCGTCGTCACGCAACGCATGATGGGGCAGCGTGCGCCACAGATCGTTGATCTGCATCTGCAGGTAGTTCTCGCGCTCCTTCTGGCGCGCCTGCTCCTGCGCGAGCGACAGGCGTTTCGGCCGCTTGTAGCGATCCACACCATAGTTCATGAGCGCGTGACACGAATCGAGCAGCAGTTCGACCGACTGCTCGCCGTAGCGCTGCTCGCATTCGGTAATGTAGTTGCGCGCGAACAGCAGGTAGTCGACGATGGCGTCGGCGCTGGTCCACGTGCGGAACAGATAGTTGCCCTTGAAGAACGAGTTATGACCGTAGCTGGCGTGCGCGATGGTCAGCGCCTGCATGGTCATGCTGTTCTCTTCCATCAGATACGCGATGCAAGGGTTCGAGTTGATGACGATCTCGTAGGCCAGCCCCATCTGCCCGCGCTTGTATCCGCGCTCCGACGACAGGAAGTGCTTGCCATACGACCAGTGGTGATAGCCGATGGGCAGACCGACGGTCGCGTAGGCGTCGAGCATCTGCTCGGCGGTGATGATCTCGATCTGGTTCGGGTACGTGTCGAGCTTGAAGTCGCTCGCAATGCGCGCGATCTCATGCTCGTACCGCTGAATCAGCTCGAACGTCCATTCGGAACCGGTGGATATGTACGCCATGATGCGTCCTCGTTGCGGTGCCCGCCCCGAACGGCTTTCAGGCCGCCTTCTTCTTGAACAGGTCGTGCAGTACGGGGTAGATTTCGGCCGCTTCCATGATGCGCTGCATCGCGAAATTGGGGTGCTGCTGCTTGACCGACAGGTATTCGTTCCACAGATTCTGCGGCTCGGCGCTCGCCACCTCCACATACGCAAAGTACTGCACGGCAGGCATGATCGTCTGGTTGAGAATGTCGCGGCAGATGGGCGAATCGCCGTCCCAGTTGTCGCCATCGGAGACCTGCGCGCCGTAGATATTCCAGTCGCTCGGCGAGTACCGGTCGGCGATGACTTCCGCCATGAGCTTGAGCGCACTCGACACCACCGTGCCGCCCGATTCGCGCGCATAGAAGAAGTCGTCTTCGTTGACTTCCTTGGCCGTGGTGTGGTGACGGATGAGCACCAGGTCGATGCGCTCGTAGTTATGCCGCAGGAACAGATAGAGCAACATGAAGAAGCGCTTGGCGAGATCCTTGCGGCTCTGGTCCATGGAGCCCGAGACGTCCATCAGACAGAACATGACCGCCTGCGCCTGCGGACGCGGCTGCATGACCCGATTCGAGTAGCGCAGGTCGAGCTTCTCGATGTAGGGAATCGCCTCGACGCGCGTGCGGAGATGCGTGATCTCATGGGCCAGCGCAAGCGCTCTGGGCGACGTATCGCCCTCGCGCGAGACGACATCCGCATACTCGGCTTCGAGCTCGCGCAACTGTTTGCGATACGGCGCCGTGAGCGCGATACGACGGCCCAGCGAGCTGCGCATCGTGCGAATCACGTTCAGGTTCGACGGCGTGCCGTCGATGGAATAGCCCGCGCGAACCTTGCGGAACTCCGGAATCTGCGCCAGCCGACGCTTGGCGAGGTCCGGCAGGGCCATGTCCTCGAAGAAGAATTTCAGAAACTCCTCGCGCGAGAGGTTGAAGACGAAGTCGTCCTCGCCCTCTCCCGAGTCGCTGGCACGGCTGCCGCCGCCGCCCGCGCCCGATGGCGGACGCTCGAAGTTGTCTCCCACCACGAACTCGCGGTTGCCGGGATGCACCATCTCCCGTCGCCCGCCGGGCCCGTGGTGGAACAACGGTTCCGAAATGTCCTTCACCGGGATCGAGACCTGTCCGCTGCCATCGATATCGGTAATCTTGCGCCCGCCCACCGCCTTCGCCACCGCGCGACGAATCTGCTCGCGGTAGCGTTTGATGAAACGCTGCTGGTTGATGGCGCTTTTGTTCTTGCCGTTTTGCCGTCTGTCGATGATTGCTGACATAGTGGCCCCGATGGGTTACGAGGATTTGCGCACGCGCAGATACCATTCCACAAGCAGGCGAACCTGCTTCGGGGTATAGCCCTTTTCCACCATACGGTTGACGAAGTTGGCGTGCTTTTCCTGATCCTCCTTGGACGACTTCGCATTGAACGAAATCACCGGCAGCAGATCCTCGGTCGTGGAGAACATGCGCTTCTCGATGACCGCCCGCAGCTTTTCGTAACTCGTCCAGAGCGGATTCTTGCCCGCGTTGTTCGCACGTGCGCGCAGGACGAAGTTGACGATCTCGTTGCGGAAGTCCTTCGGGTTGGTGATCCCGGCCGGCTTTTCGACTTTCTCCAGTTCGTCGTTCAGCGCGGTGCGATCCAGAATTTCCCCGGTGTTCGGATCGCGATACTCCTGATCCTGAATCCAGAGGTCTGCGAAGTTCACGTAGCGATCGAAGATGTTCTGGCCGTACTCGGAATACGACTCGAGGTAGGCCGTCTGGATCTCCTTGCCGATGAACTCGACGAACGGGGCCGTCAGGTATTCCTTGATGTAGGCGAGATAGCGCTTCTCGACTTCGCCCGCATACTGTTCGCGCTCGATCTGCTGTTCGAGCACATACAACATGTGCACCGGGTTCGCCGCCACTTCGGTGTTGTCGAAGTTGAAAACCTTCGAGAGCACCTTGAAGGCGAAACGCGTGGACATGCCCGTCATGCCCTCGTCCACCCCGGCGTAGTCGCGGTACTCCTGATACGACTTGGCCTTCGGGTCGATGTCCTTGAGGTTCTCACCGTCGTAGACACGGACCTTGGAGAAGATGTTGGAGTTTTCCGGCTCTTTCAGCCGCGTGAGCACGGCGAACTGGGCGAGCATCTTGAGCACGTTCGGCGCGCGCGGGGCATTGGCGAGCGAGCTGTTCTTCACGAGCTTCTCGTAGATCTTCACCTCGTCGGTCACGCGCAGGCAGTACGGCACCTTCACGATGTAGATACGATCGAGGAAAGCCTCGTTGTTCCGATTGCCCTTGAAGCTCTGCCATTCCGCTTCGTTCGAGTGGGCGAGCACGATACCGTCGAACGGAATCGCCCCGAACCCTTCCGTGCCCTTGTAGTTGCCTTCCTGCGTGGCCGTGAGCAGCGGGTGGAGTACCTTGATCGGCGCCTTGAACATTTCGACGAACTCGAGCAGGCCACGGTTGGCCAGGCACAGGCCGCCGGAGTACGAGTAAGCGTCCGGGTCGTCCTGCGGGAATTCCTCGAGCTTGCGGATGTCGACCTTGCCGACCAGCGACGAGATGTCCTGGTTGTTTTCGTCTCCCGGCTCGGTCTTGGCTATCGCAATCTGCTGGAGCACCGACGGGCGCACCTTCACCACACGGAACTTGGTGATGTCGCCGTTGAACTCGTTCAGACGCTTGGTGGCCCACGGCGACGGGATCGTATTGAGATACCGCACCGGAATGCCGAAGTCCTCTTCGAGAATCTTGCCGTCTTCCTCGGGCGAGAACAGACCCAGAGGCGACTCGTGCACCGGCGATCCCTTCAGGCAATAGATGGGCACGTCTTCCATCAACGCTTTGAGCTTCTCGGCCAGCGACGACTTGCCGCCGCCCGGGGGCCCGAGCAGGTACAGGATCTGTTTGCGTTCTTCGAGCCCCTGGGCGGCATGCTTGAAGAACGAAACGATTTGCTCGATCGTGTCTTCCATGCCGTAGAAGTCACGGAAGGCAGGATAGATCTTGATGATCTTGTTCGAGAACAGCCGCGAGAGTCGCGGGTCGTGGTGCGTGTCGATGAGTTCCGGCTCACCGATGGCGCGCAGCATGCGTTCGGCGGCCGTGGCATAAGCCGTCGCATCCTTCTTACAGATCTCCAGATATTCCTGGATGCTGTATTCCTCTTCCTTGCGTGCTTCGAAACGTGTCGTGTAGTGGCTGAAAATATCCATATGCCTCACCCCCGCTTCATCGGAAAACATCGCGACGCGATGCCCGCTCTGTTGCCTAAGACCCGGATGACTGCGCAATGGTTTCGACCTGGCTCACTGCATGCCGGAGCGACTGTCGCGAAACCTTTCGCACTGTCCCCTCCCTCACATGAACGACTCAAAATCGGTTTAGGTTGACTTTAAACGTGTCAGTGAAAATTGCAACCGTTAACTCATCATATGCTCAAAACAAAAAAACTGTCGCTAGATATTTTCCGCAGCGCTAACCAATCGCAACCAATCGCGATAACCCCCTTTTCACAAGGGTTTCCACGCACTCTACGCATTGCGCACGCTCACTGAGATTCGTCGATTTTCGAGCGTTTTTTCCAATACCCTCGCACGCATTGCGCATTCGGGTTTGTCTGCACTTCCTCGCTCGAAAATCATTAAGGAATCCTATTTAATCACCAAACTATCGGACGATCGTTCGATCGTGGTCGTGCAATGTTGTTGGGAAAAAAAGTGGGTCGCCCAGCGACGTCGACGCATGCGAAGACGTGGGCGCGAGAGAGAGTGCTTTCCTGTCGAAGCAACGCGACGGCGCGATGTCGCGAAGGTCGTGCGAACGGCATGCCCTGTGCATGGCGAACGCGAGTGAAAAGTCGACGGCTGATGGATGTCCGAACGGGCAAACCTCCTCGGCGATATCGGCACGTTCGCGGGCACCTCGACCGCGTTCGCCGGAGCACCGGCCGGGTCGCGGCACTGCACCATGCCGACGTCTCATCGAAACCTTGCAAATTGCCGATCTATGGAATGAAGCGAACGCCGTGCCAGTCGATCGAGCGTGAACCCATGTTACGCCGGTTAGCCAAAATGTGCTGCGCGGATATGTAACGCGGTGTGTCCCCTCGATGCCCGCTCGCCCGTCGCCGAGGTTCGCCCCACCGGACACCTCGAGCATCGCCCTGCGCTTCGGTCTGAGCAGGCCGGAACGCGGGGGCGTCATTTCATGCAATAATGCAACTTTGTTGCATTTATTACACAGTTGCAAACTGTGGCTGGGCATCGCCCGTCTCTTCCATGATCCGCTTTTCCGTCTGGCTATACCGTCTCGCTGGCTGGGAACGCACGGCACTGATGTTGCTCGTGCTGGTTCCGCTCTGGGCGCTCGTCTATTGGGCAGTGCAAGGAGTCGCCTCGTGATCGGTTGCCAGGACCTCTCGGTCCGCTTCGGCCCCAATGTCGCGCTCGAGGGCGTGAGCGCCACGTTTGCGCCCGGCGTGCTCTCGGCCGTGGTCGGCCCCAACGGCGGCGGCAAGACGACCCTGCTGCGCGCGCTGGCCGGCCTGCAGAAGGCCTCGGCCGGCCGCATCGTCTGCGACGGCCCCGTCGCCTATCTGTCGCAGCGCCCCGAGACCGATCACCGTTTTCCCATGTGCGTCGAGGAATACGTGCTGACCGGCACATGGCGGCGCACCGGCGACGCGCGCCGTCTCGGGCACGACGAGTTCGAGCGCGCCCGCGACGCCCTGGCCCGCGTGGGTCTCGCCGACAAGCGCACGCAGGCGCTGGAAGTCCTCTCCGGCGGGCAATGGCAGCGCGCGCGCTTCGCGCGTCTGATCGTGGAAGACGCGCCGATCGTTTTGCTGGACGAACCACTGACCGGTATTGACGTACCGTCAGCGGAACTGTTGCTGGCCTTGCTGGATCAATGGCGCAACGAGGGACGCACGGTGGTGACCGTACTCCACGACCTGCCGCTAGTGCTTGAACGCTTCGCGCACGTTGCCGTGATGGCCGGACGACTGGTGTCATCGGGTGCACCGGCCGAATGCCTGCACGGCGCCTTCCCGCCTGCGGATGGGTCGGGCGGCACTGGAGGCGGCGCACATACGGGCCTGTCGGGCGCCGGCGGCTATACCGCCTTTACCGCCGGCGGACCCGCGGCGCCTGCGCCGGGTGCCATCCCGGGCGCGATCGCTCCCCCGCGCGGAGGTCATCGATGAGCGTCGTGCTCGATTTGCTCGTCGGCCCGTTCGCGGAATTCGACTTCATGCGGCATGCGCTCGTCGGCAGCCTCGCGCTGTCGCTGGGTTGCACGCCGGTAGGCGTCTTCCTGCTGTTGCGCCGCATGAGCCTGATGGGCGACTCGCTCTCGCACGCGGTGCTGCCTGGCGCGGCCGTCGGATATCTGATCGGCGGCCTGTCGCTGCCGTGGATGGCGGGCGGCGGCATGGTGGCGGGTTTGCTCGTGGCACTGCTCGCCGGGCTGTCGAGCCGCCGTACCCGGCTCGACGAGGGGGCATCGTTTGCAGGTTTCTATTTGCTGGCGCTCGCCGGCGGTGTGGTGATCGTGTCGAAATGGGGCAACAGCGTCGACCTGATGCATCTGCTCTTCGGTTCGGTGCTGGCCGTCGACGACCCGTCGCTGATCCTGGTGGCGGCGATCGCGACGGTGACGCTCCTTTGGTTCGGGTGGCATTATCGCGGTCTCGTGCTGGATAGCGCCGACCCGACGTTCCTCGGCCAGAGCCAGGGCAAGAGCGTCATGCGCTATCACCTCGGCTTCACCGTGCTCACGGTCATGAACCTCGTCGCGGGGTTCCAGGCGATGGGCACGCTCATGGCCGTGGGGCTGATGATGCTGCCGGCGGCCACCGCCCGGCTCGTCGCTCGCACACTGCCGGGCATGCTGCTCGTCGCGTGGCTGGTGGCCAGCGCGTCGAGCGTGATTGGTCTGTTGTTGTCGTATTACCTGGCCTGCCCTTCCGGGCCGGCCATCGTATTGACGGCAGGGATCGCCTATCTGGGCGCCCTGCTGATTTCGCCGGGCAGCGCAGCGACTGCGAAAGCCCCGGCGCCTTAAGAGAGGAAAACATGTTCGGATTGGGTCAAAGGGGCAGCAACGCGTCGGGCGGCAAGTCGTGGCTTGGTGCTGGGCTTTTCGCCACACTGGTCGCCCTCGCGCTGACCCTCGCCGGCCCGGCACGCGCGCAAGACACGCGTCTGCCGGTCGGTGCGAGCTTCAGCATCCTGGCCGACATCGTGAAGGTGGTCGGCGGCGACCGGGTCGACGTGGCCACGCTCGTCGGCCCCGATCAGGACACCCACGTCTACGAGCCCACCCCGGCGGACGTCGCCAAGATTTCCGGCACCAAGCTCTTCTTCGTCAACGGTCTGGGTTTCGAAGGCTGGTTGCCCCGCCTGATCAAGGCGAGCCACTATCCCGGTACGCTCGTCACGGTCACCAAGGGCCTCAAGCCGCGCACCATGGTAGACGAAGGCAAAACGGTGTCCGATCCGCACATGTTCCAGGATCCGGAGCGCGTGAAGACGATGGTCGACAACATTGCGGCCGCCCTGTCGCAGGCCGATCCGGCGGGCGCCACGTATTACGCCGATCGCGCGAAGAACTACCGTGGCGCCCTCGACGACCTCATCACCTGGGCCAACAAGCAGCTCGCGCCGATTCCGCCGTCGCGCCGCGTGGTGCTGACCTCGCACGACGCGTTCGGCTACCTCGGCCAGCGCTTCGGCATCAAGTTCCTGGCGCCGGAAGGCGTGTCGACGGAGAGCGAAGCGAGCGCCAAGGACGTGGCGAACCTGATCCGCGTGATCCGCCGCACCGGCATCAAGGCGGTCTTCATGGAAAACATCTCGAATCCGCGACTGGTGCAGCGCATTGCACGCGACGCCAAGGTCACGGTCGACGGCAAGCTGTACTCCGACGCGCTGTCCCAGAATCCGGAAGCGTCGACTTATCTCCAGTTGTTCCAGCACAACATCCGGGCCGTTGCCGCCGCGATGAAGGACAACCGCTAGTCGTCAGGTATCCCCCGCCGGTGCACGCGGTATAATGCGTGCACCACACACCGGCCCCGCTACGGAGGTCCGGACAGGCCGGCCACGCCGGCTTTTGCGTTTGGGCCGCCGCTTTTTCGTCGCGACCCGAGCCGATGAACCCCTGAAACATCACTGCGGACGCCCCCAGGTCAACCACTGCGAACGGCGCACACTCAATGGCAAAGAAGATTTACATCAAGACGTTCGGCTGTCAGATGAACGAGTACGACTCCGACAAGATGGCGGACGTGCTCGGCGCAGCCGAAGGTCTCGAAAAGACCGACACCCCCGAAGACGCCGACGTCATCCTGTTCAACACCTGCTCGGTGCGCGAAAAGGCGCAGGAGAAGGTGTTCTCGGATCTGGGACGCATGCGCGCCCTGAAGGAAATCAAGCCGGACCTGGTGATCGGCGTGGGCGGCTGCGTGGCCAGCCAGGAAGGCGCGGCCATCGTGCAACGCGCTCCTTACGTCGATGTGGTGTTCGGCCCGCAAACCCTGCACCGCCTGCCGCAGATGCTCGAAGCGCGTCGCTCGACCGGCCGCTCGCAGGTCGACATCTCGTTCCCGGAAATCGAGAAGTTCGACCACCTGCCGCCGGCCAAGGTCGAAGGCGCCACGGCGTTCGTCTCGATCATGGAAGGCTGCTCGAAGTACTGCAGCTACTGCGTGGTGCCGTACACGCGCGGCGATGAAGTTTCGCGCCCGTTCGAGGACGTGCTTACCGAGATCGCCGGCCTGGCCGAGCAAGGGGTGCGCGAGATCACGCTGCTGGGTCAGAACGTGAACGCCTATCGCGGCCTGATGGCCGACGGCGAGATCGCCGACTTTGCGCTGCTCATCGAGTACGTGGCAGAAGTGCCGGGTATCGAGCGCATTCGCTACACCACGAGCCACCCGAAGGAATTCACGCAGCGCCTGATCGACACCTACGCCAAGGTGCCCAAGCTCGTGAGCCATCTGCACCTGCCGGTGCAGCATGGCGCCGACCGCGTACTCTCGGCCATGAAGCGCGGCTACACCGTGCTCGAATACAAGTCGATCATCCGCCGCCTGCGTCAGGTGCGCCCGGACATGTCGATGTCGTCGGACTTTATCGTCGGTTTCCCCGGCGAGACGGAAGAAGACTTCGAGAAGCTCATGGCGATGATTCACGACATCGGCTACGACACGAGCTTCTCGTTCATCTACAGCCCGCGCCCGGGCACGCCTGCGGCCAACTTGCCCGACGACACGCCGCGCGAAGTCAAGCTGCGCCGCTTGCAGCACCTGCAGGCCGTCATCGAGGAAAACGCCGCGCGCATCAGCCAGCGCATGGTCGGCTCGCGCCAGCGCATTCTGGTCGAAGGCGTATCGCGCAAAGACCCGAACGAACTGCAGGGCCGCACCGAGAACAACCGCGTGGTGAACTTCCCCGCCCCGGAATCCCAGCGCGCCGGCCTCATCGGTCAGATGACCGACGTCGTGATCACGTTCGCCTATCCGCACTCGCTGCGTGGCGAACTGGTCACCACACACTGAACGAAATCTGCAAACATGAACGGACCCGGCGGCAATCGACGAACGGCGCACACGCACCGTTTGCCCAATGCCGCCCCCGGCGACTCCATCGAACGACCTGAACAGGCACCCGACCGGATCATCTTGAAAGCACCCGTCCAAGAATTCACCGCCCCGCGCGACGACAACCGCCGTCTGGCCAACCTTTGCGGCCCGCTCGACGAAAACCTCCGCCAGATCGAACAGGCACTCGACGTCTCGATTACCCGCCGCGGGCATCGCTTCTCCGTTCGCGGCAGGAGCGCCGTCATTGCCACGCAGGCGCTCGAGAGCTTCTACAACCGCGCCACCGAACCGCTGTCCGTCGACGATATCCAGCTGGGTCTGGTCGAGACGCGCCAGGGCCTCGCCCCGACCGTGCGTCACGGCGACGACAACCCGTTCGCCGCCGGCGAGACGGAAGACGGCTCGCCCGTGCTGCACACGCGCCGCAGCGACCTGCACGGCCGCACCCCGGCGCAGCGCGAGTACCTCAAGCAGATCCTCTCGCACGACGTGACGTTCGGCATCGGCCCGGCCGGTACCGGCAAGACCTACCTGGCGGTCGCGTGCGCCGTCGACGCGCTCGAGCGCGACGCAGTCAAGCGCATCGTGCTCACGCGTCCGGCCGTGGAAGCCGGCGAACGCCTGGGCTTCCTGCCCGGCGATCTCGCGCAGAAGGTCGACCCGTACCTGCGTCCGCTCTACGACGCGCTCTACGATCTGCTCGGTTTCGACAAGACGCAGAAATACTTCGAGAAGCAGATGATCGAGATCGCACCGCTGGCGTACATGCGCGGGCGCACGCTCAATCACGCCTTCATCATTCTCGACGAGGCGCAGAACACCACGCCCGAGCAGATGAAGATGTTCCTCACGCGTATCGGTTTCGGCAGCAAGGCGGTCGTCACGGGCGATACCACCCAGGTCGACCTGCCGCGCGGTCAGAAGAGTGGCCTGATGGAAGCGCAGGTGATTCTGAAAAACGTGCGCGGCATCGCCATGACCCGCTTCACGAGCGTTGACGTGGTGCGCCACCCGCTGGTTGCCCGCATCGTCGAGGCTTACGACGCACACACGCAACACGCCGAGGCCGGCCTCGATCTGCCCGAAGCCCCGGCTGCGCGCGCCTCCCGAGGCAAGGCATGAGTGAGCGCACTGGTGAGCGCGCCGGGCGTGCGCCACGCCACGCGCTCACGCTCACGAGCCAGTTCGTGGCGGGCCCGGCGTTCGCCGAACACAAGGCGCTGCTCTCGCGCACGACGTTGCGCCGCTGGGTGCAGGCGGCCCTGCTGGCCGACGCCGAACTCACGTTCCGGTTCGTCGACGCCGAGGAAGGCCAGTCACTCAATCGCGGCTATCGCGGCAAGGATTACGCCACCAATGTGCTGACGTTCGCCTACGCGCAAGACGAAAGCGATCCGGTCAGTGGTGACATCGTGCTGTGCTGCCCGGTGGTCGAGCGAGAAGCGAACGAGCAAGGCATCACGCTCGAAGCGCATTACGCGCATCTGATCGTGCACGGCGTGCTGCACGCGCAGGGCTACGACCACGAGGAAGACGACGAAGCGCAGGAGATGGAAGGCCTGGAAACGGAGATTCTCGCCGGACTGGGCTACGCCGATCCCTACGCCGCCGAGAAGTCCGTCGCGGCACCGGCGCACGCTGCGAAGGCCGCGAAGGCCGCCAAGCCCCCCAAATCCACTGGCCCGGCCAAGCCGCGCCGCACCTGAGCCCGCTCACAGCATGGACCGCATCCCCGACCCGCCGAACGCCAGCGCACCTGCCCCGGCCCGCGCATCGAGTGGGCCGGCATGCGATCAATACCCCCCCGATCTCGGCGCGCCTCGTCATTTGAGCCACGACGAACTGATCGGCTCGCTGGACCGTGCACTCGTCGACTGGGATGGCCGCCGCGACCTCTGGATCTTTGCCTACGGTTCGCTCATCTGGAATCCGGGCATGCCCGTCGAGGAGAGCCAGCACGCCCGTGTCCACGGTTACCACCGCGGCTTGTATCTGTGGTCGCGCGTCAATCGCGGCACACCCGAGCAGCCCGGTCTCGTCCTGGCGCTCGACCGGGGCGGCTCGTGCGCCGGCGTGGCATTGCGGCTGTCGGCGGCCAGGGCGCGCGCCGAACTCGAAACGCTCTGGTATCGCGAGATGGCGATGGGTTCCTATCGTCCGGCATGGTTGAACTGCCGCCTTGCCGACGGCACGACGCGCCCGGCGCTCGCCTTCGTGATGCGCCGCGACGTGAAGAGCTACGCGGGCCGCCTGCCCGACCCGATCATCCGCCAGGTGTTCGACTGCGCGCAGGGTCGCTACGGCACCACGCACGATTACGTCGCCCGCACGGTCAAGGCACTGCGCGAAGCCGGCATGGCCGATCCGGCGCTCGAAGCCGTGCTGCACCGTTGCGGTGCGCCGCGCGAAGACTGACACGCCCGCGTTTGACATCGCTCAAGTCGACGAAACCAAACGCAACAAACGACACCGAATGGCCCCGACGCCTGTCGCGGTGTTGCCGCACATCTGGTGTATCCTTGGGGTTCCTGAAACAGCTCGGCGTCCGCCCAACTTGGACGCGCCGTCATGAACGACCCTTATCCCAGTCGACCCGGTCGAAAAAACACCGAAAAACCTCGCTCTCTGCTCGAACGCCTCACCGACCTGATTTCCCCGGAACCGGAGTCGCGCGCAGAGTTGCTCGAAATTCTGCAAGACGCTCACGCCCGCAACCTGATGGACGCCGATTCCCTGGCGATGATCGAGGGCGTATTCCAGGTGGCCGATCTGTGCGCCCGCGACATCATGGTGCCGCGCGCGCAAATGGACGCCATCAACATCGAACAGACCCCCGAAGAATTCGTCCCGTTCGTGCTGGAGCAGGCGCACTCGCGCTATCCGGTCTACGAAGGCAATCGTGACAACATCATCGGCATTCTGCTCGCGAAGGATCTGCTGCGTTACTACGCCAACCACGATTTTGACGTGCGCGACATGCTGCGCCCGGCCGTGTTCATTCCCGAGTCGAAGCGTCTGAACGTGCTGTTGCACGACTTCCGCGTGAACCGCAATCACATCGCCATCGTCGTGGACGAATACGGCGGCGTGGCAGGCCTCATCACGATCGAGGACGTGCTCGAACAGATCGTCGGCGACATCGAGGACGAATACGACTTCGATGAGGAAGAAGACAACATCATCGCCGCGCCCGACGGCTCGTATCGCATTCGCGCGCTCACCGAGATCGAGCAATTCAACGAAGCGTTCGGCACCCAGTTCCACGATGACGAAAACGACACGATCGGCGGTATGATCACGCACCAGTTCGGTCGCGTGCCGCGCCGCGGTGAGCGCATGCGCGTCGGAAATCTCGTGTTCGAAGTGCTGCGTGCCGACGGCCGTCAGGTTCACATGCTGCTGCTGCGCCGCGTGGAACCGACACCTGCCGCCCAGCCTGACTAACCCATCGATCGATCCATGCAGGAAATGACCGTCCACGCGCCCGAGGGGCGCACGTGGCCGGCCTGGCGTGCCCGTGCGCTCGCCGGTCTGGCCGGCATTGCACAGACGCTGGCCTTCGCGCCGCGCGACATCTGGTGGCTGCAACTGCTCGCCATGGCGGGGCTGTTCGCGCTCGTCGAGCGCAGCGCCTCGCGCCGCGACGCCGCCTGGCTCGGCGGCTGCTTCGGCGTGGCATCGTTCGTCTCCGGCATCTGGTGGTTGTACGTCAGCATGCACACCTACGGCGGCATGCCCGCCATCATGGCGGGCGCGGCGGTGGTGCTGTTCTCGATCTATCTCGCCCTCTATCCGGCGCTCGCGACCTTCGCCACGCGCTGGGTCGGACCGGCAGGTCCGTGGCGCGCGCTGGCGTTCGCCGGCGCATGGACGCTCGCGGAATGGCTGCGCGGCACGGTGTTTACCGGCTTCCCGTGGCTCTCGCCGGGTTATGCCCATGTCGACGGCCCGCTCGCCGGTTTCGCGCCGCTCGTCGGTGTCTATGGGATCGGCGGACTTGCGGCCCTCACGGCGGCGTGGTTCGCACGCGCCGTGCTGCCTCTCGTCGCGACGGTGCGTCTGGCCCGGCGTCTGGCCGCGGTCGCGGGCGTGCTCGCGCTGCTGGGCATCGGCGCGGGACTGACGCGCCACGCGTGGACCGCGCCGTCGGGCAACCCCCTGACCGTTCGCCTGCTCCAGGGCAATATCGCGCAGGACATGAAGTTCGAGCGCGCCGGTATCGAACACGCCATGACGCTGTATCGCGACATGATCGTGGCCGCACCGGCCGATTTCATCATGACCCCGGAGACGGCGTTCCCGGTACTGCAGCAGGGCATTCCGCCCGACATCGCGCAGTCGATCCGCGACTTCGCCGACAAGACCGGCTCTCACGTCGTGCTCGGCGCCGTTGGCGCCACGCTTACCCCGAACGGCCCGACCGACCTCACCAACAGCTTGTTCGGCGTGACCCCGCGCGACCCGACGCTCTACCGCTACGACAAACACCATCTCGTGCCCTTCGGCGAATTCGTGCCGTGGGGCTTTCGCTGGTTCGTCGACATGATGCATATCCCGCTGGGCGACTTCCTGCGTGGCACCGCCACGCCGGGCGGGTTCGTCGTGCGCGATCAGCGCGTGGCGCTCAACATCTGCTACGAAGACTTGTTCGGCGAGGAGATTGCGCAGGCACTGCGCAACATGCCCGAGCCCGCCACCGTGCTCGCCAACTCGACCAACCTCGCATGGTTCGGCGACACCATCGCGCTCGACCAGCATCTGCAGATCGCGCGCATGCGCACACTGGAGACGGGACGACCGATGCTGCGCGCCACGAACACCGGCGCCACGGCGATCATCGACGCCCACGGGCGTGTGCAAGCCCGCCTGCCCGCCATGACGACCGGCGTGCTCACCGGCAGCGTGCAGCCATACAGCGGCCTCACGCCCTACATCCGCTTCGGCAACGTGCCCGCACTGGTGCTCGCGCTCGTGGCGCTGGGCCTCGGACTGGTCGTGACAGCCATTTCGCGCCGCGCTCGCTGAGTCGCGCGCCGGCGCCGCACGCGTCATCGGCCGGTCGATGCGAGTCATCGAACCGGAGCCACGGAATGCAAGTGCCTTCGGCCAGCGCGGCGGCGAAAATTCGCCGTGCCGCGGCCGTTGGGCACCGACGCCCCATTCGGGTCGAATTCCCGCTAAAATTCAATGTTTTAGTTTTTCGGCCGCGCTCGCGGCCGGGCCGAAAGACTGCGCAAAATCCGCATTTTTCTCTGTTCGTCCGCGCGAATTCATCATGCTTACCTTTCAACAAGTCATCCTGACGTTGCAGGATTACTGGGACAAGCAAGGCTGTGCGTTGCTCCAGCCTTACGACATGGAGGTCGGCGCCGGTACCTCGCACACTGCCACGTTCCTGCGCGCGATCGGCCCGGAGCCGTGGCGCGCCGCCTATGTGCAGCCGTCGCGCCGTCCCAAGGATGGCCGTTACGGCGAGAATCCGAACCGCATGCAGCACTACTACCAGTACCAGGTGGTGCTCAAGCCGGCCCCGGAGAACATTCTCGACCTGTATCTGGGTTCGCTGCGCGCGCTCGGTCTCGATCTGAACGAAAACGACGTGCGTTTCGTGGAAGACGACTGGGAAAACCCCACGCTCGGCGCCTGGGGCCTGGGCTGGG
>NZ_JBEBXS010000008.1:0-221261 GCF_040391475.1 Pandoraea pnomenusa
ATATTAATGACCTTCCCCGACTCGCGCAAGCCCTTTGTGAAATTATTTTTACGAAGGCGCATTTTCCACCGCCCCGACGTCTCTCGCCAGCTTACGTCTCTATATAGGTATGACCGGACAGCGCCGCCTACGTCGACCTCACCACCTGCGGCACAATAGCGGGCATGAACACCGAACTCTCGCAAGACACTGCCGGCCACGCCCATCCTTTCGCCGCGCTTTTGCCCGACACCGTCATCTCGGCGGTCGAACATCTGGGCAACTACAGCGACGGGCGACTGCTCGCCCTCAATAGTTATGAGAACCGCGTCTATCAGATTGGGATGGAAGACGGCCCACCGCTGATTGCGAAGTTCTACCGTCCCGGACGCTGGACGGACGAGGCCATCCTGGAAGAGCACGTCTTCACCCAATCGCTCGCCGACAGCGAAATCCCCGTCGTCGCGCCGCTCGTCATCAACGGCAAAACCCTGCACCACCACAATGGCTTTCGCTTCGCTCTTTTCCCCCGACGCGGCGGCCGCGCGCCCGAGCTGCAAGATCCCGACACGCTCAACTGGCTCGGACGCTTTCTCGGCCGCATTCACGCCCAAGGCGCCATCCAGCCTTTCGCGCATCGCCTGACACTCGACGTCGAGAGCTACGGGCGCGCGCCCATCGACTACCTATGGTCGAACGACTTCATCCCGACGGACCTGCGCGACGCCTGGCGCAGCATCGCCGACATGGCGCTCGACGGCACTGCCCGCGCCTACGAACGTGCGGGCGACGTCAAGTTGCTGCGTGTGCATGGCGATTGCCATGGCGGTAACGTCCTGTGGACCGACGCCGGCCCGCACTTCGTCGATTTCGACGACACGTGCATGGCCCCCGCCATGCAGGACCTGTGGATGCTTCTCTCGGGAACCCGCGCGGAAATGACTCTCCAGTTGGACGAAGTGCTCTCCGGCTACGAAGACTTCGCCGACTTCAATCCCCGCGAACTGCATCTGACGGAAGCCTTGCGAACGCTGCGTCTGCTGCATTACAGCGCCTGGCTCGCCCGCCGATGGGACGATCCGGCCTTCCCCGCTGCCTTCCCGTGGTTTAACACGCAGCGCTACTGGCAAGACCGCATTCTGGAGTTGCGCGAGCAAGTGTCGTTGATGGACGAGCCCCCGCTGGTCTGGCGCTAACGATCACATCGCCGGCGACGCGCGCCTGTGCGCGGTGAGCGTTACCGGCCGCGCGTCCGGCACGCTATGGAACAAGATGAGGTTTAGGCTTCGTTCAACGCGATCCGGCAGCGCTCACCACCACCGCCACATGGCGAATGCAAGCGCCGCGGCCACACACCACTCTGCGGTCGAGCCGGTCGTCACATGGAGCGGCGAGCGGAAGCGCGTTCTCAGCGGCCAGCACAACGGTACACCGGACGGCGTCAGCCAGTCCGCCAGCAGATGGGACAGGTACCCGGCACACAGTGCGAGCATCCACGGCGGTACTCGCCCCCAGCCGTATACGCACGCGGCGAGCGCGAGCAAAGGCAGCAACAGCGAATGCGTCATGCCCCGATGTCCGAACAACGCGGAGATTGTCAGGGAGACAGGGGCGACGCGACGCCCCAACATGCTTTTCGGATGATCGATGTCGGGCAGTAGCGCGCCGACAAGCGTCAACGGCCAGGCGTGCACGCTGGCGGCCCATCCGGTGCGGTGCATCAGCCATGTGGCGCCGATGCCGAAAATGAGATGACTTCTGGCTTGCATGAGGACGGGGGCGATGCGCCGGAACACTCGGCACGTCGCCCCGAAAATGAGGGGACGAAGTCTACCACTCTGGCTAAGCCCTCATATCACCCACGGTAATCGTCCCGGTGCGCTTACGCGATGCATAGCCCGCATCAGCCACATCGTCCGCTTCACCCACCTCACATCCATTCCCCACTCATACGTTGCTCCCTATCTCCCTATCTCCCTATCTCCCTATCTCCCTATCTCCCTATCTCCCTATCTCCCCATCTCCCCATCTCCCCATCTCCCCATCTCCCCATCTCCCCATCTCCCCATCTCCGCCATCTCCCCCATCTCCCCCATCTCCGCCAACAACACCCGCCATTTCGGCCCCCGCCCGGGCATCCATCACAGCCCTCCCAAAAGCGCAACGTCGACCCACATCGCCCAGGCATAAATGCGGCAATTCGCCACACTCGCCACGAAATGCGCACGATCCGGTTGACGCTGTCATACGCGCCCCTTACGATCCGCCCGACGGCTTTCCCGACGTTCGCCAAGACGAACGCACCTCCCGCAGGAGTTATCGATGAAGAAGTCTCTGGCGCCGGCAACGCTCGCCGCTGCAACGACGGTCGCGCTTGCCGCCTTCATGCCGCTCACCGCGAACGCAATGAACCCATTGGTCACGGACGACACCGGCACGCAAGACACCGGCAACTGGCAGCTCGAACTCAATAGTGAGTGGCTGACGCAGCCAACGGCACGCCAGCAGCAATGGACGAACACGCTGACCTACGGCGTGTTGCCGAATCTGGACCTCGCCATCCAGGCGCCTTACCAGCGCACGCGTCCCGACGGCGACGGCTGGACCAGCGGCTTCACCGACCTGACCTTGCAGGCCAAGTGGCGCTTCATCGAGACCGACGACTGGAGTCTCGGCCTGAAGCCGTTCGTCACGCTGCCGACGGCCAGCCAGGACCGCGGACTGGGCAACGGCCGCGCCACGACCGGCGCAAACCTGCTGATGCAGTACAACCTCGATCGCTGGACGCTCCTGGCAAACGTCGGCTACACCTGGAACAACAACGGCGTCGGCAATCGCACCAGTCTCTGGAACGCCTCGACAGCGGTCCTGTTCAGCGTCACGGACAAGCTGCGCCTGGCCGCGGACATCGGCCTCGCCAGCAACACCGACACGTCCACGACGACCAAGCCCGCCTACGCCCTGGTCGGTGCGATCTACAGCCCGACGAAGGACCTCGATCTGGACATCGGCTACAAGCGCGGCCTGAATCCCGCGTCGCTCTCGCACTCCGTCCAGGCGGGCGTGACCATCCGCTGGTAACCGAAGCCTTCCGCACGACAGCGCGACCGCCCCTCGTCCGCCCCGCCGCGCCCTCCTGAAGCATCGCGGCTGCCTCATACCGAGACAGCCGCCCCTCCCTCAACAGCAGGCCAGATGCCGGGCCTTGCAAGTCTCGAGTACCTCGTCGGCCGGACGCTTCCACCAGTCCTGCGCCGAGAAGATCTCCACCTCGTGCATGCCCTCGTATCCCTGCGCCTCGACGAGCGCGCGCGCTGCCGGGATATCGATGACGCCGTCGCCCATCATGCCGCGATCGAGCAGCAGTTCACGTGTCGGCACGAGCCAGTCACAGATGTGAAACGCCAGTAGCCGCTGCTTCCCCGCCCGCGCAATCTGCGCCGCCAGTTGCGGGTCCCACCACACGTGATACAGATCGACGGCAATGCCCAGTCCGTCGTCGCCCAGTTCGTCGCACAGATCGTTCGCGTGGGCCATCGTGTTCACGCAAGCCCGATCCGCGGCATACATCGGATGCAGCGGCTCGATGGCCAGTGGCATGCCCGCGCCGCGCGAGTAATCCAGTAACTCCGCAATGCCGTCGCGCACCTGGGCACGCGCCCCGGCAATGTCCTTCGATCCGGCTGGCAAGCCGCCCACCACGAGCACCAGACATTGCGCGCCGACCGTGAGCGCCTCGTCGACCGCACGACGGTTGTCGTCGCGCGCCGCCGCTCGCCCCGCCGCATCCGCGGCCGGGAACATGCCCCCGCGGCAATACCCGGTGACCGTCAGGTCATGCGCGCGAATGCGTCTGGCCGTCTCCGCCAGCCCCAGTTCGGCCACCTGATCGCGCCAGGGCGAAATGCCCCGAATGCCGTGCCGGGCGATGCCGTCGATGATGGTGTCGAGCTTCCATTGCTGGCGCACCGTCGCCGTATTGATCGACAACTTCTCCGCCGGGGGCGGCACATAGGGCGAGACCGACGTCACCACCCCGTCCTGCGAACCGTGCATACGCTCGTTCATGCTTCCACCCCATTCACCGCGAGCCACAACTTCATGCGATACGCCGCAAGCGCCGGATCCTCCAGGAGTTGCGCCGCCGTCGCCAACCGGAACAGCTCGCAGTAATGCCAGAGACTGCGCGTGCTCTGCTGGCCGCCGATCATCGCGAAGTGGTCCTGATGTCCGTTGATCCACGCCATGAACACCACCCCCGACTTATAGAAGCGCGTAGGTGCGGCGAAGATATGACGTGACAACGGCACCGTCGGCGCCAGAATCGCGTCGAACGTGGCGCGATCTCCCCTCCCGAGCGCATCGAGCGCGGCCGACGCCGCCGGTGCAATCGCGTCGAAGATACCCAGCAACGCGTCGGAATACCCTTGCGAGTCGCCCGCGATCAGCTCGGCATAGTTGAAGTCGTCGCCCGTGTACATGCGCACGCCTTGCGGCAAGCGACGCCGCATGGCGATTTCCTTGTCCTTGTCGAGCAACGAGATCTTGATGCCGTCGACCTTCGTCGGTTGCGTCTCGATCACTTGCAGGCAGACGTCCATCGCACGCTCGAGATCGGCGTGCCCCCAGTAGCCTGTCAGCGCCGGATCGAACATGTCGCCCAACCAGTGCAGGATGACCGGCTCGCGTACTTGCCTAAGAATCCGCTCGTACACACGCAGATAATCCTCCGGCCCTTTGGCCACTGCCGCCAGTGCGCGGCTCGCCATGAGAATGATGCGTCCGCCTGCCGCCTCGACAGCACTCACCTGCTCCTCGTACGCACGGATTACATCGTCGAGCGTGAGTCCCGGCGCCGGTGCGAGATGATCGGTGCCCGCCCCGCACGCGATACGTGCCCCCGGATGATGCTTCGCCTGCGCCACGCTGCGACGGATCAATTCGAGCGACGTCGGCCAATCGAGCCCCATGCCGCGCTGCGCCGTGTCCATCGCTTCCGCCACGCCAAGGCCGAGCGAGAACAGACGCTCGCGATAGGCCAGCGTCGCGTCCCAATCGACGGCCGCCGTCAGCCACGGGTCGGCGGTCGAGCGCGGGTCGGCGACCACGTGCGCGGCCGAGTAGGCAATGCGATTCATCGTCGGCGACGCGCTCGGCTGCCACGTGCGTTCGGTCCGCACGGTGAACGGCACCAACTGCCCGTCGCGATCGATCAGCTTGAGTGTCGGCGCCATGACTCAGGCTCCTTCGCGGCCGGTGAGCGCGGGCACGTCGAGCCAGCGGCGCTCCTTCCAGCTTTGCAGCCCCAGCTCCACGAGCTGCACGCCCTTCGCGCCTTCGAGCAGGTTCCACCGGAATTCGCCCTCGCCCGCCACGTGACGCAGGAACAGCTCCCACTGCACCTTGAACGCGTTGTCGTAGACGGTCGTATCGGGCACCTTGACCCAGTCGTCGAAGAAGTCGTGTGTCTGACGCACGTCGGGGTTCCACACCGGCTTGGGCGTGTTCACGCGCGATTGCGTCCAGCAGTCGGTCAGCCCCGCGACGGCCGAACCATGCGTGCCGTCCACCTGGAACGTGACGAGATCGTCGCGACGCACGCGCACGCACCACGAGCTGTTCAATTGCACGATCACGCCGTTTTCGAGCTCGAAGGTGGCATATGCGGCATCGTCGGCGGTCGCCTGATACGGCTTGCCCTGCTCGTCCCAGCGCTGCGGAATGTGGGTCGCACCGAGGCACGACACGCTCTTGACCTTGCCAAAGACGTTATCGAGCACATAGCGCCAGTGGCACAGCATGTCGAGAATGATGCCGCCGCCGTCTTCACTGCGATAGTTCCAGGAGGGGCGCTGCGTCGGCTGCAGGTCGCCCTCGAACACCCAATAGCCGAACTCGCCGCGCACGGACAGCACCTGCCCGAAGAAGCCCGCGTCGTTGAGCATCTGCAGCTTACGCAGCCCCGGCAGCCAGAGCTTGTCCTGCACCACGCCGTGCTTCACGCCCGCGGCCTGCGCTGCGCGATACAGATCCAGCGCCTCGGCCAGGTTCGTGGCGACCGGCTTTTCGCAATAGATGTGCTTGCCCGCCTGCACGGCACGCTTGAGCAGCGCGGGGCGCGCCTGTGTCGTGGCCGCGTCGAAGAACACCGTGTCGTCCGGATTGGCGAGCGCCTCGTCCAGATTCGCGCTCCAGCGCTCGATGCCGTACTGACGCGCCAGCGCCGCGATCTTCTCCGCGTTGCGCCCGACAAGGATCGGGTCCGGCATGAGACGGTCGCCATTCGCGAGCGTCACCCCGCCCTGCCTGCGAATTTCCACGATGGAGCGGATCAAGTGCTGGTTCATGCCCATGCGACCGGTCACGCCGTGCATGATGATGCCGATTCGAAGCGTTGCCATTACGTAATCTCCTGTGACTTCCCTTGTAGCGATGCCCTATCGATGCGTCGTCGATTCAAGATGATTCGAACTGGCCCGGCGCAGGTCATCGAAACCGCCGGACGTAATAATCGTCGCAATAAAATTTCGTATACCTAATCGTTATGAAAAGTCCTCGGCATTCATTCACCGGGACTTCCCGACATCAGCCTCCCGGCATTTCCCGAAGGATGCGCCAGTCCGGCATGGCACGGGACGCGAAACCTTCTCCGTACAAATCCGTGAGCGCGATATCGCCGTCGTTCACGCGTAGCTGAAGCGATCCGCCGCTGTTGTCATGCGCATCTCGACCCGGGCGCCACGCGTACAACGCGGGATGTCCTTTCGCGAACGCTCGCTGCTCCTCCTCACCGGCACCCGCCATGCCAGCAACGTAGTGATGTCCGTTGCGTTCGATATGCGTAACGCCGAGCAACGCCGCGAGCGCCAGATCCTGCTGTACCGCCAGCCCCGCCTGACAGGTGAGGTCTTCCGCCGTCATGAAGTAACGGCACACCCCGGCCTGCGCATTCCACTGCTCGCAGCGCGCGCGATTGAGGAGCGACTTGTAGAGCCCCTTGCAGCTTTTGCTCGATACCGCGCGGTAGCCGAGTGCCTGTGCCGACGCAAACGCCTCGATCGTCTCGTCCGACTCGTCGATCATCATCGGCACTGCGCTGGCCAGCGGCCCGAGCGGATGACGCAACGCCACGCTGCGCGCGAGCGGTTGCTCGACGTAGCGCACACGACGCACCAGATCGGCGAGTTGCGCATCGCGCTCGAGCGAACGCCAGAAGGCGAGGAATTCGCTGGCGTCGGCGTATTGCTCGTTACCGTCGAGCGTCACGCGATAGTCCGGACACCGCTTCGCCAATAGCGACGCGATCGCCGCGAGACGTTCTCGATCCTGCTGCGCATCGCCGCCCAACTTGAGCTTGAACTCGCGTGGACGATAGGTGCGCACCACGGATTCCAGCGTGGCGGGCAGCCCGTCGTCAGGCAGATCGGCGTGGCCACCGTCGAGCAGCACATCGGCCATGCCGACGGTATGACGCAGCGCCAGCGAGCGCATCGGGCGCAGGTCGGTGAGCATGGCGTCGAAATCGAATGCCTCCAGATCGGGGGCAAGCGACGTGGGACGTAGCCCCACCACATTGCGCCGCATCGCGTCGAAGAACGAAATGCCCGCAGCGCGACAGACACCATCGAGCACTGCCTTGTCGAGCTGTGCGAGTCCGAAGGAGGCCACCAGCGGATTCAACTCGAGCGCCGCCGCTTCGCGAAGTTGCGCCGGGTACTGTCGCTCGAAGCGCGCGAACGCCGTCGCGGGTGCGATGTCGGCCAACGCCAGGCGGCGCGCCAGACGCAGCGACGCGCGCAACTGCGCCGTGTTCTCCTCCTGCGAGAGCGCCGGCGACTTGTCGAACCACTTCGGCACCATCAGTTCGGCGGCGGCCCCAACGGCTTCTCGACCGTCGGCCAGACGCACGCCGACGCGCACGAACGCCTGCGTCGCATGACGCAGCGTGACCGCGCCGAAGCGAAACGGCAGTCGCAACGCGACATCGCGTTCGAACAACTCGCAAAACGTTAGGGTGAGCGCTACCGCTGACATAGGTCAGTCCTCATCAGTCCCGAAAAGATGCTGGTGAATTCAGGGCCGCAGCAAGCGACCGGATCGACGCGGGCGTTGCCCGCCGGGATCACTCGTCGAGATTCCCCTGTGCGTAGAAATGCGACCGGATCTTGCGCGTCAGACGAGCGAACTCAGGATCGCCCATCACGTCGAGCCCGCGCGGACGCGGCAGTTTCACGTCGTAGATCGCCGCAATGCTGCCCGGACGCTCCGACATCACCACCACGCGATCCGACAGAAACACCGCTTCCGGAATGCTGTGCGTAATGAGCAGCACCGTCTTGCCCGTCGACAGCCAGATGCGCTGCAGCTCGAGGTTCATCTTCTCGCGTGTCATGGCGTCGAGCGCGCCGAAGGGCTCGTCCATGAGCAGGATCTGCGGATCGTGCACGAGCGCCCGGCAGATGGCGGCGCGTTGCTGCATCCCGCCCGAGAGCTGCCACGGCAGCTTGTGCGCGAAGTCCGTGAGTCCCGCCATCTCGATGAGCGCCTTGGCGCGCGGCAGATACTTCGCACGATCGAGCTTGCGTACCTCGATCTGCAGCATGATGTTCGAGAGGATGTCGCGCCAGGCCAGAAGGACCGCACTCTGAAAGACCATGCCGATATCGTCGGGCGGACCGTCCACCGTCTTGCCATTGACGATCAATCGGCCTTCGGTGGCAGGCAACAGCCCCGCCGCGATCTTCAGTAACGTACTCTTGCCGCAGCCGCTCGGCCCGACAATCGACACGAACTCGCCGGGCGCCACGTCCAGCGAAACCGGATTGAGCGAGCGCACGGCGCCTTCTTTCGTTTCATACGTCTTGGCGATGCCGTCGAAACGGATCATCGGTGCCGGGGCCCGCGCGCTGTCCGGTGCGCGCTCGGGCGCACCTTCGGGCGAGGCGTCGGGCAGCGTCTCCGGCAAGGTCTCGGCAGACGCTTGCCAGCCCGTCAGCGCACGTTCTACTGGGCGGTTCATTTCGGCAGAAACTCCAGCGAGTAGTAATCCTCGGCCTTGCCGGCCGTTGCCGCGTCCACGCCGCCGTACTTGACCATCAGATCGAGGGTGGCAGCCATGTCCTTCGGATCGAAACGCAGCGGCGGCAGGTTCTGCGTGCCGGCCGTGTGCAGCAGCGGGATGGTGGCGTCCCAGCTCTTGGCGAGCGTCTCCGGCTTGCCCGCCTTCGGATTGATCTTGAGCATGGCGTTCACGGCGTCTTGCGGCGATTGCGTGGCGGCCTGCACCGACTTCGAGGCGGCGCGCAGGAAGCGACGCAACAGTTCGGGGTTCGACTTGAGCATGTCCTTGCGCGCGATGATCCCGCCGTTGAGCGGATTCACGCCCGAGTCGGCGAAGAGCAACGCACGCACCGGCTTGCCCGTGATCTCTTCGATGATCGGCTTCTGGTCGTTCACGTTACCGAGCAGCAGATCGGCACGCCCGTTCACCACGGCGTTGCGCTTGGTCGTGGCGTCGCCCGAGACGGCCTTGTAGTCGCCATCGCCCAGATGATTCGCCTTCAGATAGACGGGCCAGAGCTGCGAGAGCGAGTCGCCGGGCGTCATGGCGACGGTGCGCCCCTTGATGTCGGCGGGCTTCACGATGTTCTTTTCGGCGAAGCCCATCACCGACGCGGGGCTCTTTTGCAGCATCACGCCCACGGTCACGACCGGCGCACCTTTCGCCGCCGCCTTGATCATGGTGCTGACGTCGGCGTAGCCGAGCGTCGTCGACCCGGCGGCGACTGCCTGCACGGTCACGGCCGAACCGCGTCCCTCCTGGATTTCGAGATCGATGTTCTCGGCCGCAAAGTAGCCGCGCTCCACGCCGAGATAGAAGGGCGCATGCTCGCCATAGGTGTACCAGTTGAGCATCAGCGTGACTTTGTCGCGCGCTTGTGCGGGCGTTGTCGTACCCAGCGCAATGACTGCCCCGGCGGCGACGCAGCCCAACACGCGTGCCATGCCGGCGAGGCGCCAGGGACGTGTAGCCGATACCAGCCGCGACACGACACCGCGTCGCGCTTCCATTCGAATCATGCCAGTCTCCTTATGTCGTTCTTCTTGCGGGGGATACGGCGAGCCATGCGCGCGACCCCGCGCGCAGCGGCGAAATACTGCGAAATTCGGTGAACGGATGAACCGGTGGTTCAGGTGCTGACGTAGTAGTCGTCGCGATGCGACGCGTGCCAGGGAATCATCAGCCGCTCGACGATGTCGACCAGCACGAACAGCACGACGCCGACGAGTGAGAGCAGGATGAGTGCGGCGAACATGAGCGGCAGATCGAAGTTGCCGTTGGCCACTTGCAGCACGTAGCCGATGCCGGAGTTGGCGCCGACGAACTCCCCGACCACGGCACCGACGACCGCCAGCGTGACCGACACCTTCAGTCCGCTGAAGATGCTCGGCATGGCGAACGGCAAGCTGATCTTGAGGAAGGTCTGCAGACGGCTCGCTTTCATGGAGCGCACCAGATCGATCATGTCGCGATCGACCGACTTGAAGCCCATGACCGTCGAGACGACAACCGGGAAGAAGCCTAGCAAAAACGCCGTCACGATCTTGGGCACGATCCCGAAGCCGAACCACACCACCAGCAACGGCGCGATGGCGATCTTCGGAATCGACTGCGAGAACACCAGCAACGGGTAGACATAGCTCTCGACGAGCCGTGAATACGCGATGAGCATGGCGAGCGGCACGCCGATCAGCGCCGAGAGGAGGAAGCCGCCGACGGTCGCGTAGGTGGTCACGAGCGTCTCGCTCCACAGCTTGGGAAAGTCGGTGACCAGTTGACGGATGACGACAAGCGGATCGGGCACCAGATACGGCTTGATCTGGAAGAGCTGAATGGCCAGCTCCCAACCGACGATGATGATCGCGATCAGGGCAATGGGCCTGAACGCACGAGACTCGAATACCTTACGAACCAACGGTGTCGCTTGCGCCATGAGTTGTCTCCGTCCTTGGCGAGGTACGAGCCGGTCGTGCGCGAGATCGGGTCTCAGGCATCGCCGGCGTGTTGTCGTGACTTGATCTTGTTGCTGACGTCGCTTTCCGGTTTTGTTACCAACTGGTTAATTATCTTAGGCAGGCGAAAATGGGCTGTCAACGGGAAACCATGCGAAAAATCAGCTGATCAGTAGATACCCCAAGACCATGTCGATCATGTGCTGCAACCGTTCGAGACGCGCCTTCGGCGTCGACAGATCGCGTCCGAACACGGTGCACAGCGTGGCGTTGTTCGACAGGTAGAAGTACCCGAGCGCGGCGATGGAGATATACAGTTGAAGCGGATCGACGCCACCCCGGAACAGCTTCTCGCGATGCCCTCGCGCGAGGATTTCGCCGAGCGTGTCGATGAGCGGCGAGTTCAACGAACGGATGTCGGTGGATCGGCGCAAATGCTGCGCGTGGTACAGGTTTTCGCTGTTCAGCAGCGAAAGAAACTCGGGATGCGCGAGATAGTATTCCCACGTGAAAGTCACGAGTGCACGAATGGCGTCGATCGGCGCGAGGTCGAGCAGACGAAGCTCGGCTTCGGCATCGCGAATGCCGCGATACGTGTCTTCCATCACGGCGAGAAAGAGCTCGTCCTTGTTCTTGAAGTAGTAGTACAGCATGCGCTTGTTGGAGCCGGCGCGTTCGGCGATGGCCTCCACGCGCGCGCCCTCGTAGCCGCGCAGGGAGAACTCGTCGCGCGCTGCGGCGAGAATCTGCGCCCGCGTGCGATCGCGGTTTCGCGTGGCCCGCGTTGCCTGAGCATCGTTGGTCATGAATGGGTTTAATTAACTGGTTGGTAACACAAATACTAAACCAGCCAATTCGCCAAGTGAAGCGCCGACGCACAACAGATGCGCATCGGATGCGGCGAAAATGCACACGTCGCGCACGATTTTTGAGGACACCATAAAATCAGTGTCATAAATGCTTGACACAATGCGCAGAATACCCGTATTATTCTTCTTCTCAGACGCGGGGTGGAGCAGTCTGGCAGCTCGTCGGGCTCATAACCCGAAGGTCACAGGTTCAAATCCTGTCCCCGCAACCAAATTTGAAAGCCCGTCGATCGCAAGATCGACGGGCTTTTGTCATTCCGCCCTCCCGCCCGACACGCAAGCGCCGATCTGGGCGAGGTGCCCGGGCCAAGTCGAAGCGGCGTTGCATCGTGATAGAGTCGTCCGTCGCTCTCCTTCACGAAGCCTTATGTCAACTTCCATTGCAGCAGGGCCCGTCGACTCCGCCGGCAAGACCGACGCAATGCTCGTTCCCGAGAAGACCGCGCTGCTGGTCATGCACTACCAGACCGACATCCTCAGCCTGTTTCCCGACGCTGCCCCCGCCTTGCTCGCGAACACGCGCGCGCTTTGCGATGCCGCGCGTGCAAAGCGCGTACCCATCTACTTCGCGCAATTCCACTTCAGCCCCGGCTATCCCGAAATCAGCCCGATGAATCGGAACGGACAAGGCGTCAAAAGTCTGGGGCGTTTCGTGGAGGACACCATTTCGCCCGAACTCGCACCGCAGGCCGACGAGCCGGTCATCATGGCCCACCGCGCCAGCGCCTTTTACGGCACGGACTTGCAGGTGCGTCTGTCTGCGCGTGGTATCGACACGTTGATCATGGTCGGTGTCGCGTCGACGGGCGTGATGCTCTCGTCCGTCGCCCACGCGAGTGATGCCGACTACCGCCTGTTCACCGTCAAGGACTGCTGTTTCGACCCGGATCCGGTCGTTCACGACCGGCTCTTCGCCACTGCGTTCGCCTCGCGCACGCAAGTGCTTTCACTGACAGACGCCCTGGCGATGCTGGCGTAGTGCTCCGGCTCGTCTTCACGGGCTCACGAGCGGCTCACGCGCATACGCCTCATGCAACTGCCCGACGAAGGCCGGGGCATCGGGCAACGCCACCGATCCTATCTGCGTGACGGCAATGCCCGGTGTCCAGGAGTTCATCACCACGGCGCCGGACATGGCCGCCACGTCGTCGCGTGTCACGATTGCCGAACGCTGCGGCACGCCCATCGCTGCGAGTTGTCGCTGGACGATCGACATCGTCGTGCCCTGCAACACGTCGGCCTCGGGCCAGATGACGCCTTCCCCATCCCAGAACGCGAGATTCCAGATCGACGCTTCGCCAAGACGCCCCGCGCGGTCCATGAACGCCGCGTCGTCGAACCCCTGTGCGACGGCCTGACGCAGCCAGTATGTCTTTGCGACTTCGCCGACATGCTTGATGTGTGCGAGTACACGCTCGTGTTCGAAGACCGCAAGACGCAACGGCCCGCGCGGCCCCGATGACGGTTCGCCGGTGCGCACCAACACCTCAGGCGTGACTTCCGGCCCCGCCACGACGAACTCCCCCGCAGGCGAATACACCATTGCCGTCAGCGACAGATCGGCCGACAACGCGGGTATGGCGGCACGCAGACACGCGCGAACCTGAGCGTCCGTGAGCGCGACGCCGAACATTTCCATCGACGCCCGACGCAAACGGTCGAGATGCAGATCCAGGCCACGCACCTTCCCGTCACGCACCTGCATGGCGGTGAAGTGCGCGAAGCCTGCAAACGCGAGCGGTGCGAGATCCGCCGCCGTGGCCGTCGAACCATTGCGTTGTGCAACCAGAGTCATGATGAACCTCGAATGTCAGAAGAGACGTTCGAGGCTAAACTCTGACAACGCTGTCAAGGTCAAGGCCCATCATGCAAATCGGAGAATTGGCGAACGCCACCGGCGTGAGCGAGCGGATGTTGCGCTACTACGAACAGGAAGGATTGCTGCGCCCCACAAGAACGGAAGCCGGCTACCGCCTATACGGCGAACCGGAATTGTTGGCGGCACGGCGCATCCGCCTGTTGAGCGCCTCGGGTTTGAAGATCGAGAGCATTCGCCTGTTGCTGCCGTGCATGGTCGGTTCTGGCGATGCGGACGACCCGGCCACCGGAACGACGTTCCAGCCCTGCGACGACGTGCGCGAGGTCCTGCGCCGCGAAATCGACAAGCTCGACGCCAAACTGCGCGATCTCGGCGAAAGCCGACAGATCGTCGCCAGTTTTCTCAGCGGCATCGAAGCGGCGCAGTAATCCGGATCACGCGTCGCGTCTCCGGCAATATCAACCGCCGCGTCGTCGCGTAAACCGTTGCTCGACGACCGTACTGCCCCACTGCGAGCCTTCCGCCTCGCTCGTCAGCGCAAAGCCAAACGACTCGTACAGATGGCGCGCGGCGTCGAGCCCCTTGAACGTCCACAGATAAGTCTCGTCGTATCGGGCGTCGACGAACGCCATCGCCTGCGTCATCAGGTGCCGTCCGATGCCGGTGCCACGCAGGGCATCGTCGACGATGAACCACCGCAGATGGGCAACGCGCGTTCCGAGGTCTCCGTCAATCGCGAGCGACGCCAGCGTCCGGCCGTTTTCGACGTAAAGCCAAAGGCCCTTGCCTTGTGCGGGCAACGCGCCGGCGAATTCGGCAAGTTCCGTGGCCACCTTCTTTTCGAAGAACGCACTGAAGCCCCAATGCGCTGCGTAAAAGCGCGCATGCAGACTCGCCACGTCGCCGATGCAGCCGGGCTGATAACCCTCGACGATCTGTGAGGGCGCCCCGCTGTCCGCAACCCCTTTGGTCGAGTTGTCCTGCGCGAGCGCGTCGGCGTAAAGCGCCAGCGAGCGAACCAGCACCTCCTGATCGGCGGGGACGATACGTCGCAGCGCACTCGAGACCTGCTCCGTGGCGAATCGGTCGATCTTCTTGCGCAGTGTTTGCCCGGCGCTCGTCAGATGCAACTCGGAGGTGCGGGCGTCGCCGACGGCCGTCGTTCGCCGAACGAGGCCAGTGGCTTCGAGCTTGGCCACCTGACGGCTCGTGTTCGATTTGTCCAGTCGCAGGAGCGTGCCGAGATCCTTCGCGCTGATCCCCGGCGTGGCGCCGATCTCGATGATGGCGTGAACGGCGGAAGGTGCGAGATCGCTGTCGGCCAGCGTCGTACGCATGAAGCCAAGCTCCCGCACCAGACGGCGCGAGAAGTCGCGTAGCGCCAGGATTTCCGCTTCGCGCGGCTGGCCAGGCAGGTCGATGAGATCCATGAGTGCGCTCCCGGAAAGGGCTGAAGCGCAATGAGTTGCGCTTCGCAACCAATATACTTGCGCTTCGCAACTTATGCAAGCCTCTTGCGACGGCGGAGCCGAAGGGGATGCGTCACACCGGGTCGCGGTGGCGCCGGCCTACGCGCCGCTACCGAACAGATCGTAGGAATCGAGAATGGCGTAGGCGATTTCGGGGCGATTGTCGAGGCAACGCCGCACGGCGGCAGGAAGTGACGCCCGGGTCTTGCGGCACAGTCCGGGCTGATCGGCCAACTGGATTGTGATGCCGCGCACGGTGCGAACCTCGTTGCGGCTCGGCGTGATCGTCAGCACGATGCCGAGTTGCGCGTGCATCAGCGAGGTCACGCGTTGCAGATCTTCGTAGCTCGAAATGGCTTCGATGCGCGCGATCAGCCGCTTCTCCTCGGCCTGCGTCAGGCGCAGCACCCGGCGGTCTCCCTGCGGATCGCGCATGAGACGCTCCCGCTCGCAGGTGCAGGCACCGGGCGGGCATTCCGTGCGGAGGGGAATCAGTGGCTCCGAAGCCATAGCAGCAGCCGTGCAATCGTGGGCGACATGGGCACAAGGCGCATTATCCATCGCACGAGTATCGCCGGTGCGAGGGCAGTCGTTCCATTAGGGATTTCAGGGTTCTGTCCATCACGGCCCTGCGCGTCGCGCGTCGCGAGCCATCGCGGATTCCCCTCACTTTGCGCAAGAGAGGTCTTCGAATTCGAACGTTTATCGAACGGGAACGAATCCCTAGACTGGAACCCATGCTGTGAGACGGGGGGAGACGCCCGCCAACCTGACGACACCGGTGCATCACAGTGCGCCGGTTTTCGTTCAGAACCCTAACCGTCTCCGGAAGTCGCGTCGCCGACGCGCATCCACCACACACGACGGTCATGAAAAAGAAGATTGCGTTAGCAGCGTTTCTCGCGGTGCCCGGATCCTTTGCGATCCTCGCCCTCGCCTGTCTGCACCCGGCGCTGCGCCGGGCCCTGGCCCGCGCCGCCGGCCTCGAACCGATGCTCGCCAACGTGTCGCGTCAGGTCGTGCTGCTCGCACTCGTCTACCATCTGAACCTGCACCATCGTCATCGCGAACGCGCCCTGCGCGCCTGTCAGCGTCAGGGCATCGACGGCAAGACCTTCGAGGCCTTCGACGTTTTCGCGCAGTAAGCCGCTTCGTCCGTCGTCGGCAACATGAGCGACATCAGCGGGCCCGAATCGGGAACCCGTTCACGTAAGCAGCAAGATCGGCAGCCTCCGCGGCACCCCACACCTTGCCATCGCATAACGTCTCACACGCGGGTTTCGACATGACGGCAACGCCCTCAGCGCGCGCAGCCGCTTCGAACAGCGCCGTCTGATTCACCGCCCCGGCGGTCTGCGCGGCATCGGCCACCGCCTCGTCACCGACCATGCCCCAGCGTCGGTACTGCGCGATGAACCACATCCCATCCGACGCATGCGGGTAGTTCACTGCCCCCGCCTCGAAGAAGCTCACGGGCAGCAGGGCATGCCGCCCTGCCAGACGCCCGAAGTCACCGAGCAAGCGCGCCGCGATCAAATCGCGCGGTGCCCCCACCCACGCCGGTTCGGCCAGCCACCCCGCCGCTTCCGCCCGATGTCCGGGCATGTCCAGCCACCGGCACGCGCTGAGCAACGTGCGCAGCAGCGCCAGCGCCGTGTTCGGATACTGCGTGACGAAGTCGCGCCGGCAGGCGAGCACTTTCTCCGGATGGTTCGGCCAGATGTCGCTCGAGAGCACCGCCGTGCGGCCCAGTCCCCGCGCCTGCGCCACCGCATGCCACGGCTCACCACAGCAGAACCCGTCGAGGCCGCCCTCTTCCATCGCCGCCACCATGTGCGCGGGAGGCATCACGATGCTCGTCACCTCCGTGAGTGGATCGATGCCTTGGGCCGCGAACCAATAGTTGAGGAACATGGCGTGCGTGCCCGTCGGGAACGTCTGCGCGAAGACCGGCTTGCGCCCCAACGATGCCAACGCCGCGCGCAACTCTCCCGTGTGCGCCATCGCCTCGGCCAGCGACGGCGACACCGTCACCGCCTGCCCGTTGCGATTGAGCACCATCAGCACGGCCATGTCCTCGCGCGGTCCGCCAATGCCCAATTGCACGCCGTAGACAAGGCCGTACAACGAGTGCGCCGCGTCGAGCTCGCCGGTCATCAGCTTGTCGCGCACGGCCGCCCACGACGACTCGCGGCTCAACTCCAGCGTCAGTCCGTGTTCGTGTCCCAGCTCCAGACGCTTCGCCACGACCAGCGGGGCCGCATCGGACAACGCGACAAAGCCCACCCGCAAATGACGCTTCTCGGGCATGCCGCCCGGCCCGTGCGCGTCGGAAGCCAACCATGATGACGTCGACATGTGCAGTGTCTATCCCAGTAATTCGGCAATCGAGACGAGTTGGCGAGCGACTTCGACAAGCTTCTCGCCCTGATCCATCGCCCGCTTTCGCAGAATGGCATACGCCTCCTGCTCGGAAATCCTGCGCCGGTCCATGAGCAGCCGCTTGGCGCGATCGATCAGCTTGCGGTCGGCGAGTTCGCTCTCGGCCTTGGCCAGTCGTGCGCGTAGCTTCTCTTCGTGCGCGAAGCGCGCCAACGCGACTTCGAGAATCGGCGCGAGCCGATCGGCGGCCAGCCCTTCGACGGAATACGCCGTTACGCCCGCATCGACAGCCGCGCGAATCAGCGACTGATTGCCGTCGGCGGCGAACATCAGCACCGGACGCGGCGCCTCGGCATTCATCACCGCCAGTTGTTCGAGCGTGTCACGCGACGGCGATTCGGTATCGATGATGACCACGTCCGGGCGTTCGCTTTCCACCACGCGAGGCAACGCCTGCGGCTTGGCCACCTCCGCGAGCATCTCGCAGCCCAGTCGCGCGAGCGCCACCCGCAACTCGCCAATCGGCTTGTCGGTGTCCGTGACGAGCAACACACGCAGCATGGTCAGGCCGCCACGGCAGCAACGCGAACGCCGTCCGCCGGGCCGGACGTCTGCCCCGCGAGCACTGCGTCGTCGCGCTGTACCACCGCCTCACCCACGGCGCCGCCCACGAGCAGGATCGCCGGACTGGCGAAGCCGGCGGCGCGCACGTTGGCGGCCAGACTGCCCAACGTCGTCACCAGCCGACGCTCCTGTGGCGTGCCCGCCCACTGCACGGCCGCGGCCGGTGTCGATGCGGCAAGATGGCCCATCAGCGTCTCGGTGAGCGCCTCGACACGCGTCACGCCCATGTAGATCGCCAGCGTGGTGCCGGTGGCCGCCAGCGCTGCCCAGTTTGGCGCGCTGCCGTCCTGTCGATGCGCGGTGACGAAGGTCACGCCCGCGCAATGGTCGCGATGCGTGAGCGACATGCCCAGCCCGGCGGCGGCCGCGAACGCGGACGACACCCCGTTCACGATCTCGACCGCCACGCCCGCGCGACGCAACGCCGCCATCTCCTCGCCCGCACGTCCGAACATCAATGCGTCGCCGCCCTTCACGCGCACCACATGTGCGCCACGCGAGGCGAACCGGCACATCAGCCGTTCGATGAACGCCTGCGGCGTGGACCGGCAACCGCCGCGCTTGCCCACGGCAATCACGCGGGCCTGCGGTGCCAGCGTGGCGATCTCCGGGTTCGCCAGATCGTCGATGAGCAACACGTCGGCCTCGCCGAGCACGCGCGCCGCGCGCAACGTGAGCAGGTCCAGCGCGCCGGGCCCGGCGCTGAGCAACGTGACTTTGCCGTGTTTCATGATAGGTCTCCCTCGGTACTTCCCTGTCGTTCGGATCTTGCGAATCGTGCATCGCCTGCGGTTCCTGCACCTCGCGGATTTCGCCTGTGTCTTGCATGGATCGCTCACGCCACCTTCGATGTCGCGCTCGCGGCCGATGTCGCGTCCAATGCCGCCGAAGCCACCGCAGACCGTGACACCGGCTTGCCTGACGCTGCGCACATGCGCTGCAACTCGGGCACACAGGAGCCGCACACCGTGCCGCATCCGAGCGTGGCCTTGAGTTGCGCGACGTCCGCGCCCGCTGAAATTGCCGCCTCGATACGCGAGGCCGAGACCGACTGGCACTGGCAGACGGTGCGGTCGCGCGGTGCGGCGGGCGCACTGTCGGCAACAAAGACGGCGTGGCGCGCGCGGGTCCACGGGGCGGCGTCACGCACACGCGCGAGCAGCGACATCGATGCCGCGATATCCGCCTCGCTGCCCGCGACCAGCACGCCGTCGATCAGCTTGTCGCGCCAGGCCACGCGCTTGGTCATGGCACGACGCGCGTCGCGATACTCCAGCAGCGATTCGTCGCGCGGCAACGCAAGCGCCGTGTGCAGGCGTTCGAGCCAGTCGGCGTCCGGCTGATCGTCGGCCGCTGTCACGACAATGCGGTCGTCGCCTTCCAGTCGCACTGTCGCGAAGCGTCGTTCGGCCAGCAATGGCTGCACCGCCGCGTGCAGTTGCAGTGCGTCGCCACGGCGCACCGCCGCCACTCGCCACGGCAACGCGAGCGGATCGACACGCACCGCCGCATGCTTGAGCTCCGGCTGCTTCGAGTACTTGTCGACGGCGCCAAGCGTCGTGTCGTTCACGCCGCCGCCGCCCAGGAACTGCCCGCTCCAGTGCATCGGCACGAACACGGTGCCCGAGGCGACGTCGTCGCTAACGGCCAGTAGCAGCGCCCGCTCGCCGCGACGGCTCGCGAGTCGCACGAAGTCGCCCGCGCGCAGGCCACGGCGCGACGCGTCGGCCGGATGCATCGTGAGCGTCGGCTCCGGTGCGTGCTCGAACAACTGCCCCACGCGCCCCGTGCGGCTCATGCCATGCCACTGATCGCGCAGGCGTCCGGTGATCAGACGCAGCGGATGCCGCGCGTTGATCGGCTCGGCCACCGGCCGGTATTCGAATGCGTGGAAGCGGGCACGTCCATCGACAGTGGCGAACACACCGTCTTCGTAGCGACGTGCCTGACCACGCGCGGCCCCGGCGGGAAACGGCCACTGCTGCGGGCCGCGCCGATCGAGCAATGCATAGTCGATGCCGCCGATATCGAGATCGCGCCCCACGGTCAGCGCGCGATGCTCGTCAAAAATGCTTTCGATGGACGAAAAGACGAACGGCTCGGGCGCACACCCGAGCGCCGGCGCCAGACGACGCGCGACTTCGCTCGCGATCCACCAGTCCGCCTGCGCCGCACCGGGTGCCGCCACAGCAGCCCTGACGCGCGAGATCCGGCGCTCCGAATTCGTCACGGTCCCCGCCTTCTCGCCCCAACTGCTGGCGGGCAGCAGCACGTCGGCGTAGGGCACGGTATCGGTCTGGTGGAAAGCCTCCTGCACCACGACGAACTCCGCAGCCGCGAGTGCCTCGCGCACGCGTTCGCTGTCGGGCATCGAGTGCACGGGGTTCGTACACGCGATCCAGATGGCCTTGATGCGCCCGTCGCGCACGGCGTCGAACATCTCCACTGCCGGCAATCCCGGTTTGTCCGAGAGCCCCTGCACGCCCCAGAGCCGCTCGACCTCGGCGCGATGTGCGTCATTACCGATATCGCGATGCGCGGCGAGCATCGTTGCCAGCCCGCCCACTTCGCGCCCGCCCATCGCATTGGGCTGCCCCGTGAGCGAGAACGGTCCGGCACCTGCGCGCCCGATCTGTCCCGTCGCCAGATGCAACTGAATCAGCGCAAGATTCTTTTCCGTGCCGTGGCTCGACTGGTTCAGTCCCATGCAGTACAGCGACAGCGCAGCAGGACTCTCACCGAACCAGTCCGCCGCCTGGCGCAAGGCCGATTCCTCGATGCCGCAAATGTCGGCAGCCAGTTGCGGCGGATAGGCACGCAATACCTGCTTGAGTGCTTCGAACCCGTCGGTGTGGGCATCGATGAAGCGGCGATCGAGCCGGCCTTCCCAGATCAGGTGATGCAGCATGCCGTGAAACAGCGCGACATCGGTGCCCGGCACGATCGCCAGATGCAGGTCGGCCATCGCTGCCGTATCGGTCCGGCGCGGGTCCACGACGATCCAGCGGATCGACGGATCGGCCGCCTTCGCCGCTTCCAGACGACGGAACAGCACCGGATGCGCGTATGCCATATTGCTGCCGGCAAACAGCACCGTTCGCGCGGCTTCGAGGTCGTCGTAACAGGTCGGCGGGCCGTCGGCACCGAGCGCCATCTTGTACGCACTCACCGCGCTCGACATGCACAGCCGCGAATTCGTATCGATGTTGTTGGTGCGCACCAGCCCTTTCGCCAGCTTGTTGAAGACGTAGTAGTCCTCCGTCAGCAGTTGCCCGGAGACGTAGAACGCCACGGCATCGGGTCCGTGACGGCGAATGACGTCGGCGAAGCGCGTGGCGACCGTCGTCAACGCGTCGTCCCAGCTCGCGGGCGCACGTGCGGCATCGCGCCGGGTGCGCAACTCCGGCGTGAGCACGCGGCCGGCGATCGATCGGGCCGTGAGCGGCAGCGTCATGCCCTTGCTGCACAGCCGCCCGTAATTGGCCGGGTGCTCGGGATCGCCCCGTACACCGACGATGTGCTCGCCGTCGCTCTCGACGAGCATGCCGCAACCGACGCCGCAGTAGCAGCAGGTGGTTTGCGTGAGCGTTGTCATGGCGCGCGATCGATCAGGCAGTGACAATGACGTCGGGCATGTCGGCACCCACCATCTCGTCGAGCGCAAGGTACACCTCACCCGCATCAATACGCACCGCGAAGCGCTGCGCGCAGCCCACGTCCGGTGCGCAGGCTTCGCCTGTCGTCAGGTCGATGTTCCAGGCGTGCAACGGGCACGTCACCTTCTCGCCGTGCACGATACCCTGCGAGAGCGCCCCGCCCTTGTGCGGACATTTGTCGCGCAACGCGAAGACGTTGTCGCTCTCGGTGCGAAACAACGCGATGTCGCCAGTCGGATGCGTGAGCACGCGGGTGCCCAGACGCGGAATCTCGCCCACGTCGCACACGTGCAGCCAGATCGGATCGTTGGATTTGGACAGCGTCATGGCGATCTCCTCAGACCGTTGCCGATTCGTTGACGGGTTCCGTTGCCGCTGCGGCGCCTGCGGCCGCGAGCGGACGGTATTCGTTGGCTTGCGCCCCCGCGATACGCGCCTGCCATGGGTCGGGCAACCCGTCGAGCGAGAACAACAACCGTTCGTACAGTGCGCGACGATTCGCGTCGTCGGCCACAATGCGCTGCTTCACGTAATCGAGTCCGACCCGCGCGAGGTAATGCACGGTACGGTCGAGGTAGTACGCCTCTTCGCGATAGAGTTGCAGGAACGCGCCGGTGTACTCCTTGACCTCGTCGGCCGTCTTCACCTTGACGAGGAACTGCGCGACTTCGGTCTTGATGCCGCCGTTCCCGCCGACATACAGCTCCCATCCCGAATCGACCGCGATCACACCCACGTCCTTGATCCCGGCTTCGGCACAGTTGCGCGGGCAGCCCGACACCGCCAGCTTGACCTTGTGCGGCGACCACATGTTCGCGAGCATCGTCTCCAGATCGATACCCATCTGCGTGCTGTTCTGCGTGCCGAAGCGGCAGAACTCGCTGCCCACGCAGGTCTTCACCGTGCGGATCGACTTGCCGTAGGCGTGTCCCGACGGCATGCCGAGATCGCGCCACACATTCACCAGATCCTCCTTCTTCACGCCCAGCAGATCGATACGCTGGCCGCCCGTCACCTTGACCATCGGAATGTGATACTTGTCCGCCACGTCGGCGATGCGGCGCAGTTCGCCCGGATTCGTCACGCCGCCTTTCATCTGCGGCACGACCGAGAACGTGTTGTCCTTCTGGATATTCGCGTGCACGCGCTCGTTGACGAAGCGGCTTTGCGGATCGTCGACAGCCTCCTTCGGCCACGTGCTCAGCATGTAGTAGTTGAGCGCCGGCCGGCACGTGGCGCACCCGTTGGGCGTGCGCCATTCGAGAAAATCGAAGGCGGCGCGGTGCGTGGTCAGGTGGTGTTCGCGCACGGCACGGCGCACGTCGGCGTGCGAGAGATCCGTGCAGCCGCACACCGCTTTCTCCTTCGGCGCGGCGTCGTAGGTCGAACCCAGCGTGCTCATCAGGATCTGCTCGCACAGCCCCGCGCACGAGCCGCAGGAACTCGCCGCCTTGGTGTGCTTCTTCACTTCGTCGAGCGTGAACAGCCCCTTCTCGGTGATGGCCTTCACGATGGTGCCCTTGCACACGCCGTTGCAGCCGCAGACTTCGTCGGCATCGGACATGGCCGACGCGCGGTTCTGTCCCTGCGTGCCCACGTCGCCCACGCTCGATTCGCCGAACATGATGCGCTCGCGCAATTCGCCCAGCGCCCGCCCTTCACGCAACAGCTTGAAATACCAGGCGCCGTCGGCCGTATCGCCATACAGACACGCACCCACGAGCTTGTCGTCGCGAATCACGAGCTTCTTGTAGACGCCGCTCGCAGGATCGGACAGCACGATCTCTTCGGTGCCGTCGCCGCCGAGGAAGTCGCCGGCCGAGAACAGGTCGATGCCGGTGACCTTGAGCTTGGTGGACATCACCGAGCCGCGATAGCTGCCGATGCCCATCAACGCCAGATGGTTCGCGCACACCTTGGCCTGCTCGAACAGCGGCGCAACCAGCCCATACGCCACGCCGCGATGGCTCACGCACTCGCCCACGGCGTAGATGCGCGGATCGTAGGTCTGCAGCGTGTCGGATACCACGATGCCGCGCGAGCAATACAGCCCCGCCGCTTCAGCCAGCGTGGTATTGGGGCGAATGCCTGCGGCCATCACCACGAGGTCGGCGTCGACGGTATCGCCGTTGCTGAATTGCACGGCGCGCACGTGACCGGCGCCGTCGTCGAGGATCGCCGACGTCTGATGCGCGAGCCGGAACGTCAGGCCGCGCGCTTCGAGCGACTGTTGCAGGAGCCTGCCCGCCGTGCTGTCGAGCTGGCGCTCGAGCAGCGTGTCGGCCAGATGCACGACCGTCACGTCCATGCCGCGCAGCCTCAGACCGTTGGCCGCCTCCAGTCCGAGCAACCCGCCGCCGATCACCACGGCGTGGCGCTTCACGCGCGCCGTCTCGATCATGATCTCGGTGTCGCGAATGTCGCGATAGCTGATCACGCCGTCGAGGTCCTTGCCGGGCACCGGCAGGATGAACGGGCTGGACCCGGTGGCGATCAGCAGCCGGTCGTAGGGGGCCTCGGTGCCGTCGGCACATCGCACCACGCGATGCGGCCGGTCGATCTGCGTGACTTCCTTGCCCAGATGCAGCGTGATCCCCTGGCTCGCGTACCAGTCGAGCGGATTGAGCACGATGTCCGAGAACGACTGCTCTCCCGCGAGTACCGGCGAGAGCAGGATGCGGTTGTAGTTCGGATGCGGCTCGGCCCCGAACACGGTGATGTCGTACTGATGCGGCGCGATCTCGAGCAGCTCTTCGAGCGTGCGAATGCCGGCCATGCCGTTGCCGATGACGACCAGACGAGGTTTGCGCATGCTGTCTTCTCCTGTTGCAGCGCCTGCAGCGCCCGAAAAACAAAACGGCGTCCGACCGTGCCGCAGCACGGAGGGACGCCGTTGTCCTGTGGGTACGTCGCAGGCTGTCCCGCCTGACGTCGCACCGAAATTCCTTGCCCGCGACGCCTTTGCCGCTGGCCTATTCGCTAACGCAACAAGCGTGCCAGCACGCACACGACAAGTCGCCGCGCATTGTGGGACAAGGCGATACAGGAACGTGAAGGAGAAGAAAGCCCGGGAAAGGCCCGCGAACCGGGCCGTCGCTGCTGCACCGCAGCAGTGCACCATAGCGCGGCATAGGCACGCGCGCACCATGAAGAGGCATGACGCGCCGGCCGTGGCCGGCGCGTCAGCCCGACATCAATGCGACATCATCGTTGCGCCGAAGGCGTATGCCCGCTCACATGGGCGCCCGCATCCGACGGCAGACGCCTGCCGTCGAGCAAGGCGAGCAGCGCCAGCGCGGCCATGACGACGAACGTCCAGCGAAACGCGGCGGTACCGTACGGCGCAGCCCCGGCGACTTCCGTGAGCTTGAGCACGAGCGCGCCAACGGCGATGCCCAGGCCGGAAGTCATTTGCTGAAGCGCGGAGAACAGCGTGGTCGCGCCGCTCATATCCTCCGGCGGTACGTCGGCGAACCCCATCGTGGCGAGCGTGGTGAACTGCACCGAGCGGCAGATACCGCCGAAGAGCAGCACGAGCGAGATGATCCACAGCGGCGTCGTGGCGCTGAGCAGCGCGCACAGCGCGAACCCCAGCGCGACGAGCAGGCCGTTGCCGAGCAACACGCCGCGAAAGCCGAACCGGCGCATGATCGGCGTCGTCGCGGGCTTGATGCCGAGGTTGCCCGCGAACAGGGCGAGCATCAGCAAACCGGACGTCACCGCGCTCATGCCGAACGCGACCTGAAACATCAGCGGCAGGAGAAACGGCGCACTGCCGATGGCGATGCGAAACAGCGATCCGCCCCAAACCGTCACGGCGAACGTCTGCACACGTAGCGCGCCGAGATTGATGAGCGGATGCGGCGTGCGCGCAAAATGGCGAACCGACCACGCCATCGCCAGCAGGCCACCGACCAGACAGCCGGTCACGAGCGTCCAGTCAGCCGGCGTGCGGCTCGCAAGTTCCACGCCGAACATCAACGCACTGGCGCCGACGCCGCTCGCGACGAAGCCCGCCAGATCGAACGGTTTGCGTTGCCCGGGGGCAGATTTGACCAGCCACATGGCGGCCGCGAATGCCGCGATCCCCAACGGCACGTTGATGAGGAAGATCCAGTGCCAGCTCCAGGTCGACGAGATAAAACCGCCGAGCGCCGGGCCGAGCACCGGCGCGGCGAGCCCCGGCCAGGTGATCGTGGCGAGCGCGCGCACCAGTTGCGGCTTCGGGGTGTTGCGCAGCACGATGAGACGTCCGACCGGGACCATCATGGCGCCCGCCAGCCCTTGCAACACCCGGCACAGCGTGAACATGTCGAGGCTCGTGCTCATCGCACACAGCACCGACGCCAGGGTGAACAAGGCGATCGCACACGGGAAGACGCGGCGCGGCCCGAGCCGGTCCGCGAGCCAGCCGCTCGCCGGAATGAAGGCCGCAAGTGCGACCAGATACGACGACAGCCCGATGGAGAGCGCCGACGGCGCAACGCCGAAGTCGGTCGCCATCGCGGGCAGCGACGTGGTGATGATGGTCGCGTCGAGGTTCTCCATGAAGAACGTCGACGCGACGAGCAAGGGAAGCGCCGCGCTGCGCACCGATCAGTCCTCCTGCATCAACGCGCGTCCGATGATGAGTTGCTGAATCTGTGTCGTGCCCTCGTACAAGCGCAGCAGGCGCACGTCGCGATAGAAGCGCTCGACCTTGTATTCGTTGATGTAACCGGCGCCGCCGTGCACCTGCACGCCCCGGTCGGCTACGCGGCCCACCATCTCCGTGCAGAACAACTTGGCGCACGAGGCGCGCGTACTGACGTCGGCATCGCGCTTGCCTGCGGGCTTCGCGTCGTAGCGCAGGGCGCAGTCCTGCACCATCGACCATCCGGCGTACAGCTCGGCCTGACTGTCCGCGAGCATCGCCTGCACCAGCTGGAAGTCGCCGATGCGCTGACCGAACTGCTTGCGCTCGCGCGCGTACGCCACCGATTCGTCGAGAATGCGCTGCGCCATGCCGCAAGCGAGCGCCGCCACGTGCAGACGCCCGCGATCGAGCACCTTCATGGCCGTCTTGAAGCCCTTGCCCGCTTCACCGCCGATGATGTTCGCTGCCGGCACACGGGCGCCTTCGAGCACCACGTCGCAAGTCTTCGTGCCGCGCTGCCCCATCTTCTTGTCGGGCTTGCCGAGCGACAGCCCCGGGGTGTCGGCCGGTACGATGAACGCCGAAATGCCGCCCGCGCCCTCCCCGCCGGTGCGCGCCATCAGCGTGAAGGCCCCGGCGCGCGGTGCGTTGGTGATGAAGCGCTTCACGCCGTCGATTACATACGTATCGCCATCGAGCACGGCGCGTGTCTTGAGCGCCGCCGGATCGGACCCGGCATCCGGCTCGGTGAGCGCAAACGACATGATCAGCTCGCCGCTCGCCACGCGCGGCAGCAGATCGCGCTTCTGCGCGTCGGTGCCGTCCATCAGAATGCCTTGCGAGCCGATACCCACGTTCGTGCCGAAGACCGAGCGAAACGCGAGCGACGTCTGCCCGAACTCGTAGGCCACCCGCACTTCCTGCGCCATCGACAGGCCAATGCCGCCGAATTCCTCCGGAATCGACAGCCCGAACAGGCCCATCTCCTTCATTTCGTCGACGAGCGCGGCGGGGACTTCGTCGTGCGCCTCCACATCGTTCTCGGCGGGCACCAGCCGCTCGCGAATGAAGCGTTGCACGGCCGCGAGCAGCAGCTCGAACGATTCGCTATCCAGTCCTTTCGATGTCATCGATCTTCAATCCTTGGTGAAAGCCATGCTGCCGCGCGGAGGGAGGCAAACGTGCCGCCGGTCACGCCCCCGCCTGCAGCATCTCGCGCAACTTGAATTTCTGTATCTTACCCGTGGGCGTGGTCGGCAGCGCGTCGCGCACTTCGAGACGCTCGGGCCAGTACTGTCGCGCCACCTTGTGCGACGCCAGAAAGCCGGTGATCGCCGGAAGGTCGATGGACTGCCCGGGGCGCGGCACGACGACGGCACACGCGCGCTCGCCGAGCCGCTCGTCGGGATAAGCGACGATGGCGACCGTCGCCACCGACGGGTGCCGGTACAGCAGCGCCTCGATCTCCACGACAGGAATGTTCTCGCCGCCCCGGATGATCACGTCCTTGCTGCGTCCGGCGATGCGCACGTAGCCGGTGGCGTCGAGCCAGGCCATGTCGCCGGTGTCGAACCAGCCGTCGGCGTCGGTGCCGTTCCATTGTGCGCGCTTGAGATAGCCGCCGAAGTTCGAGCAAGCGCGCACGAACAGACGACCCGTCTCGCCTTGCGGCAAGTCCTGCCCTTGCGCGTCGACCACGCGAAGCTCCACGCCCGGCAGGGGGCAGCCGTCGGTGGTGGACGCGCGCACGTCGTCGTCTTCCAGACGCGTGAGCGTGACCGCGCCGTTCTCGGTCATCCCCCACGCCGACACGATCTTGGCGCCGAGCACCTTGCGCGCCTGCTCCACGACAGGCCCGGGGATCGGCGCACCGGCACAGAGAAACGCGCGCAGGGTCGGCACCGTTTCGCCGCCGGCCGCCACGGCCTTCGTGAGGTCGGCAAGAAACGGCGTGGACGCCATCGTGAACGTCACGCCATACGTCCGGATCAGCCGCACCGCGTTGGCCGGGTCCCAGACATCGAGCATGACGGCACTCGCCCCGAGCAGGATCGGCATCATCAGCCCGTACATGAAGCCGGTCTGATGCGCGAGCGGCGAGCCCATCAGAATGACGTCGTCGCGGCCGAGCCGCATGCGCTGCGCATAGGCCTCGATGTTGGAGAAGGTGGTGTTGGCGCTGTGCATCACGCCCTTCGGCTCGCCCGTGGTGCCCGACGTGTACATCAACTGCATGACGTCATCCGGGCGCGCCCTCGCGGCCAGCATCTGCGCGCACTCGGCCTCCGTCGCTGCCGGCTCCCCCGCCATGAGCACCGCGTCGAAGCTATCGCCCGACGCTGTCTCGCCGCCCACGACGATCACGTGCGCGAGCGCCGGCAATTCGCGTTGCAGTTCCCGCGCCATCGCGGCGTGGTCGAAACCACGGAATGTCTGCGGCACGATGAAGACCTTCGCCTCCCCATGACGCAACATGAACGACAACTCCCGTTCGCGGAAGATGTGCATGAGCGGATTGAGGACCGCACCGATGCGCGCACACGCCAGATACGTCACGGCGAACGGCCAGCCGTTGGGCAACTGGCAGGCGACGACATCGCCGCGCCCGACGCCTCGGCGCAACAGCCCCAGCGCGAGGCGCTCGGCGGCGTCGGCGAGTGCAGCGTAAGTCAGTTGCGTGGTGTCGCCGGTGGCCGTCGACACGGCAGTCAGCGCGATCTTGTCCGGCGACGCGGCCAGCGCGGCATCGAGCGCGTCGTTGATCGTACGTTCGGGCCACCAGCCGCGTGCCACGCTGTGCTCGCGTCTCGGGGGAAGCAACACCGCATCGAATTCCATCGCATCGTCTCCTGTGCTGTCGCAGTTCTCGCGTTGTTATGGTCTTGCGTCTTGCATCCTGCTGCTTGCTTGCGGCGGCGCCCCTGTCAGACGGGAACCGCCTGCCTGCCCGCCCGTGTGCGCGCGATGATCGTCTTCATGATCTGTGCGGTGCCGTCGCCGATCTGGAAACCCAGCACGTCGCGCAGGCGCTGTTCCATCACACCCCGGTCATAGCCGCCGTGGCCGAACATCAAGAGGCACTGATGGATGACGTCGTACGCCAGCTTCGGCCCCCACCACTTGCACATCGCCGCCTCGGCACTGTGAGGCAAGCCGCGATCCTTGAGCCAGAGCGTTTGCAAACAAAGCAAACGGGCGGCCTCGACCTGCGTGTCGAAGTCGGCCAACGGGTGCGATACCCCCTGGAACGCCGACAACGGTTTGCCGAACGCTTCACGCTGGGCCACGTATTCCCATGTCTCGTCGAGCGAGGCACGCGCGACGGCAAGCACTTGCAAGCCGATGAGCGCGCGCGAGAAATCGAAGCCCTGCATGACCTGCACGAAGCCCTCGCCCGGCGCGCCGAGGACATGGTCGGTCGGAATCTTCACGTTCTCGAAAAAGAGCGAGCCGCGTCCGATGGCACGCTGCCCGTGGCAGTCGAAGCGTTGTCGCGTGATACCGGGAAGATCGAGTGGCACGAGAAACGCGGAGATGCCGCGTGCGCCCGACGCCACCTCGCCCGTACGTGCAAATACGACGGCGGCGTCGGCCTGATCGGCAGCGGAGATCGACGTCTTCTCTCCATTGAGCACGTAGTGCGTGCCGTCGAAGTCCGCGCGCATGCGCAGGTTGGCGGCATCGGAGCCGCCGCGTGGCTCCGTGAGGGCGATGGCCAGCAACGTCTCGCCGCGCGTGAGCTTGTGCAGCCACGGCGTGACGACGTCCGGCTGCCCGTGCTCGGCCAGAATCTGACCGTTGAGCGACGCCAGCAGATTGATGTACGAGAGGCTCAGGTCGGCGCGTGCAATGGCTTCATGAATCACACCGGCCGCGAGCCGACCCATGCCCTGCCCGCCACAGGCTTCGGGCAGTTCCGGGGCGATGAGTCCCAACTCGCCCATCTCGCGCATGATGGTGCGGTCGAGCACGCGCGTCTTGTCGCGTTCCAGAAAGCCGGGCGCAACGCGATCCTGCGCGAATCGCTGCGTGTGCTCGGCCAACGCGACGAGGTCGTCGTCGAGATACGGATTGTGCATCGCGTCTGCCTCGCTTACTTGGCGTATTTACGGAACTCGGGCTTGCGCTTTTCCTGGAAGGCGCGCACACCTTCACGCGATTCCTCCGTCTCGTAATAGAGCTTGAGCGCGTACATGCCCATGCCCGCGATGCCCGCCTGCTGCGCCGTATCCATATTGAACGAGCGCTTGGCGATCGCGATCGCCGTCGGGCTGCGTTCCAGAATCTCGTCGCACCACTTCTGCACTTCGGCGTCGAGCTGGTCGTGCGGCACGACCGTGTTCACGAGCCCCATCGCGAGCGCCTCGTTGGCCGGATAACGGCGGCACAGGTACCAGATCTCGCGCGCCTTCTTTTCGCCGACGACGCGCGCAAGGAAAGCCGTGCCGAAACCAGGGTCGACCGAACCGACCTTCGGGCCGACCTGTCCGAAGACGGCCTTCTCCGAAGCGATCGTGAAATCGCACAGCGTGCAGATCACGTTGCCGCCACCGATCGCATAGCCCTGCACCCGCGCGATCACTGGCTTGGGCACGTCGCGAATGGCGTTGTGCAGTTCTTCCATCGGAAGGCCAATGGTGCCGCGTCCGTCGTACTGCCCTTCGTGGGCCGACTGGTCGCCGCCCGTGCAAAACGCCTTCTCGCCCGCTCCCGCCAGCACGATGCTCGCGATTTCGCGGTCGTACCCCGCCTTGTTGATGGCGTGAATCAGTTCGTCGCAGGTGCGCCCGCGAAATGCGTTCATCTTCTCGGGACGGTTGATCGTGATCCAGGCCGCGCCGTTGCGCACTTCATACAGGATGTCTTCGTACTGCATCGTCTGGCTCCTTGCCGCGGCCGGCCTTGGCGCGCGGCGAACGTGATGTCGATGGAATCGGATGTATCTGTGGAAGTCGGGAAAACAGGGGACGCGGGAGGTCAGCCGCTCATCGTCAGGCCGCCCGACACGCTCAGCACCTGGCCCGTGATGAACGCCGCGTCGTCGCTCGCGAAGAACGCGATGGCCCCCGGCAAATCCGTCGGCTGACCGATGCGCCCGAGCGGAATCGCCTTGGTGAACGCCTCCACCAGCTTCTCCGGATTGCCCGCGCCTTCCTTGTAATCCGCGAACAGCGCCGTGTCGGTCGGGCCCGGACACACGACGTTCACGGTGATGCCATGCCGCGCATGTTCACGGGCCAGCGTTTTCGAAAACGCGACGAGTCCGCCCTTGCATGCGGCATAGACCGCCTCGCCGGACGAGCCGACGCGCGCGGCATCGGAGGCGATGTTCACGATGCGTCCGCCGCGACGCGCCACCATGTCCGGCAGTACCGCGTGATGCATATGCAGCGCACCCACGAGGTTGATGGCGATCAGTCGCTCCCACTCTGCCGGGGTCGTCTTCGTGAACGGCTTGAAGATGTCCCATCCGGCGTTGTTCACGAGCACGTCGATCGGGCCAAGCGCCGCCGACGCGGCAGCAATGGCCGCATCGACCTGCTCACGCACGGTGATGTCGCAGGCGAAGGCTTGCGCCCGTCCGCCCGCCGCCACGATGTCGCCTGCCACGCGCTCGGCCGCCGCCAGATCGCGGTCGAACACCGCCACCGCCGCGCCCTCGCTCCCCAGACGGCGGCACGTCGCCCCGCCAATCCCGCCCCCGCCGCCCGTCACGATGACGGTCTTGCCTTCGAACCGCTGCATGTCTCGCCTCCAGAGTGCTGGTGCGGCACGGTATCCTTGCTCACCTCGCAGAATTCCGCCCCACCGATCAATTTACGTCAACATATTGACGTATACTAGACACGACATCGACGATGCGCAAGCGCGCGACGGCAGAGAAATCGATATGGAAAACCCTAAGAATAATTTGGAAATTACGCGAATGGAGTTGGCCAACCGGGTGTTTTTCCGGTTATATCAATGCGCCAATATGTTGCACAAAACCGGTACGCGTGCGGTAGAAAGTCTCGGGCTGACGACCCAGCAATGGGCCGTACTCGGCGCGCTGTCGCGCCCGGAAGTGCCGGACGGCATGAGCGTGGGCGATCTCGCCCGCTATCTGATGGTCAGCCGCCAGAACCTGTCGGGACTGATCGGCCGGATGGAGCGCGACGGGCACATCGTGAGCGCGCCCGACGGACGCGACCGCCGCTCCCGGCGCATCACCATGACCGAGCGCGGTCATGAGGTCTGGCACCGCGAGGCCGTGCCACGCATCCACGGCTATTACGGTCAGGCGCTCGCCGACTTCTCTACCGGCGACATCACACATACGCTGCACTACCTGCTCAAACTGCTCGAGAACATGAAGCAGATCGACTCGGCATCGGGCGCGTTGCCGGAGGCGAACGACGACCACCAGGATTAACGTCACGCATTCGGATTTCGGGACGCCCGAGACCCGATTTCAAAAATAAAACAGGCGGGCCTGGTCGAAACGGCCCGCCAAAATCCCCTCCCGCGCAACTCCATACTCCCAGCAAATCCAATACCAGCAATGGTTTCCGGCGACTCCGCCATCTGGCGCAATGCCGTATTAACTAGCATCCTAATTATTAGTTAACATATAATCTTTCTTCATGACCTCCCTAGAATCGCTCCGATTTGTCTTCACCAGCCACCTGTTGCTGGCAGGCAAACAGTGGCGCCAGTTATCGCAGGGCGCGATCGTCGAATACGGCATTTCCGCGGCGAGCGCAGGCCCCCTGCTCTTCATCCGCCGCCTTGGCCAGGGGGTGCGTCAGGTCGAACTCGCCGAATACGTCGGGCTCGAAGGCGCCTCTCTGGTACGACTGCTCGATCAGTTGTGCGCGGCCGGACTCGTGCTGCGCGAAGTGGATGCCAGCGACCGGCGCGCCAACGCGCTGCGGTTGACGGAGGCCGGCGAAGCGCTCGCCGAAAAACTCGAAGTCGAACTCAGTCAGTTGCGCGCGAAGGTGTTTTCGGACATCCCGCGCGAGGATTTCGATGCGGTGTTGCGCGTGTTCGAAGCTCTCTCCAGCGCGGCGGGCCCCGACGGGGCCATTCTCGCGATGGCGCCTCCCAAGAAGTGAATCGTGCTCAATTGGCCCTCCTCACGCGACTGGATCTTCTCCATCAAGGCGTTCTGCGCCTCGATGCTGGCGCTCTACATCGCGCTCGCTCTGGGATTGCCGCGCCCGTACTGGGCAATGGCCACGGTCTATATCGTGTCGCATCCGCTGACGGGCGCCACGCGCTCCAAGGCGCTCTACCGGGTGCTCGGCACCTTGCTCGGCGCTGCGGCGTCGATCGCGTTCGTCCCCGCGCTCGTCAATACCCCTGAATTGCTGATGGCCGCGGTCGGGTTGTGGACCGGCACGCTGCTCTATATCTCGCTGCTGCACCGCTCGCCGCGCAGTTATGTGTTTCTGCTCGCGTCGTACACGCTGCCGCTGATCGCCCTGCCTGCGGTGAGTACCCCCGCCGGGGTTTTCGACATCGCCATTGCGCGCGCCGAGGAAATCATTCTCGGGATCGTGTGCGCGAGCGTGGTCGGCGCGGTGGTGCTGCCCACGAGCGTGGCGAAGGTGCTGCACGACCGCTCCGCACGCTGGCTCACCGACGCAGCGCGCTGGACCATCGACATGCTGTCGGCCGACCCGGAAGGCAAGGCCACGCGCCACATGAGCCGTCACCGCATGGCGGCCGACATTCTGGCGCTCGACCAGTTGATCAGCCAGTTGTCCTACGACGCCGACAAGTCCGATCGCGTGCGTGAAGCACAGGAACTGCGCGGGCGCATGACGATGATGATGCCGGTGCTCTCGACCGTAGCGTCGCTCGTGCATGCCCTGCGCCAGCACCCGCAGGGGGCGCCCGAAGCCCTCGAAGCCAAGATGGCCGACGTGGTCGCGTGGCTGCGCCGCGGTGCACCGTCGCCCGCGCCCGAGCACTTGCTGAGTCCGCCACAGGCGGCCGGCGAAGCGTCGGATTGGTACGGCGCGCTCGTGGCCGCCACGGAAGACCGTCTGCGCTCGCTCGTCCAGCTCTGGCAGGATTGCGCGACGCTGCAACGCCGCTTCGGCCAGGGCGAGGATCAGGCCACCGAGTCCGAATGGACACCCGCCTTCCAACACTGGGAGCTCGGCGGGGCCCGCCACTACGATCACGGCCTGCTGCTTTTCTCAACCGTTTCCGCTGCGCTTTGCACGTTCCTCATGGGCATGGTGTGGATCTACACCGGCTGGAACGATGGGGCTGCGGCCGTCTCGCTCGGCGCCGTCGCCTGCTGCTTCTTTGCCGCAATGGACGAACCCGCCCCCTTCATTCGCTCGTTCTTCTGGGCGACGGCCGTGTGCGTGGTGCTGGCTGCCGTGTACGTCTTCTTCATCCTGACGAACGCGCATGACTTCGGTCTGCTCGTTGCGCTCTTTGCCGTGCCGTTCGTGTTGCTCGGGACACTGATTCCGCAGCCGCGCTTCACGATGGTGGCCATGCTCGTGGCGGTGAACACGGCGACTTTCGTGGGGATTCAGGGCGGCTACAACGCCGACTTCCAGGGCTTCCTGAACAACAACATCGCCGGTCTGGCCGGTGTGCTGTTCGCGCTGGTCTGGACCTTGCAGACACGCCCGTTCGGCACGCGCGTTGCCATGCGCCGCCTGATTCGCTCGAGCTGGCGCGACATCGCGAGAAACGCCGTGGGCCGCACCGTGGCCGAACATGGCCGACTGCGTGCTCGTTTGCTCGACCGCCTCGGACAACTCGTGCCGCGTCTGGCCGCGAGCGAAAGCGAAACGTCGAGCGACGGCTTTACCGAAGTGCGCGTGGAACTCTCCGCGCTGGCGTTGCAGCGCGAGCTGCCGCATCTGAATCCAACGCAGCGCGATGCCGTGCAGGCCGTGCTCACCGACGTGGCGCGCTTCTATCAGGCGCGACTCGACGATCTCGTGAGCGAGCCCGACGCCACGCTGCGCGACAAACTGCTGGGCGCCGTGCGCTCGTTGGTGGCCCATAGCGATCAGGCCTCGCGCAGCGCGCGCGCCTCGCTCATGGACATCCACGTGGCCCTGTACCCGGCCCCTCGTTTAGGGAGTGCCCAATGAGCGGAGAAATCGACATCTACGGCGTGTTCGTGCCGACGCTGCTTGCCCTGATGGTCGTGGCATTCGTGCTGACCGGTGCGCTGCGCTTCCTGCTCGCGCGAATCGGCTTCTACCGGCTCGTCTGGCACCGTTCGTTATTCAATCTTGCTGTCTACATCATCGCGCTGGGTGGCATCGTCGTCATCGCGCGCGCCTGTCAATCATGAAACTGAAACTTCGCTCTCTCGGCCCCGTCGTTCTGACGCTCGCGGTTTCCTGCGTCGCGATCTTCGTGCTGCTGCACCTCTGGGACTACTACACCGTGGCACCATGGACACGTGACGGCCGCATTCGCGCCGACATCGTCCAGATCGCCCCCGACGTCTCCGGCCTCATTACCGACGTCCAGGTCAAGGACAACCAGCGCGTGCATCGCGGCGACCTGCTGTTCGTCATCGACCGCGACCGCTATACGCTTGCGCTCAAGCAATCGGAAGCGAACGTGGCCGCGCTGCGTGCCACGCTCGCGCAGGCGCGTCGCGAAAATGCGCGCAATCGTCAGTTGACGGAAGTGGTCGCCAAGGAAGTCGTGGAAGCCGGTCAGGCCAAGGTCGAATCGGGCGAAGCCGCCGTGGCACAAGCCGATGCGGCCGTGCGTCTGGCCAAGCTCAACCTCGAACGCACCCGCGTCGTTGCGCCAACCGACGGATATCTGAACGATCGCGTGCCGCGCGTGGGCGACTACGTCACCACCGGCCGCCCGGTGCTGTCGATGGTCGACGCCAACTCGCTGCATGTGGAAGGCTACTTCGAAGAAACCAAGATGGGTGGCATCCACGTGGGCGACCGCGTGGAAATCCGGTTGATGGGCGAACGTCAGGTGCTGCACGGTCATGTGCAGAGCATCGTCGCCGGTATCGAGGACCGTGACCGCACGAGCGGCGCGTCGATGCTGCCGAACATCAATCCGACCTTCAACTGGGTGCGTCTCGCACAGCGCATCCCGGTGCGCGTCGCGCTCGACGACGTGCCCGAGGACATGCGCCTCGTGGCAGGCCGCACCGCTACGGTGACCGTGGTGGAAAGCCAGCAGGGCAAGCCGGGGCCGTCGTCTCCGAGGCTGGCCCCGTCGACACCGGGAGCCCGGCAATGAAAACGAGATTACTGTTGATGAGCGCCGTGGCAGCCGCTGCCGCGCTCGTGGCCGGTTGCACCACGGTCGGCCCCGACTACCACCTGCCGGCGCAATCGGTGATGCGTTCGCCCGAAGCGAACGGCCCGATCGCGAACGGCACGCAGCATGCCGTGTCCATCGAAGCGGTGCCCGACGACTGGTGGCAGTTGTATGACGACCCCAAGCTCGACGCGCTCGTGAAGGAAGCCCTTGCGGCCAACACGAACGTTCGCGTGGCGCTCGCGAATGTGCGGCGCGCCGTGGCGATGTATCACGAAGTCGAGTCGGAGAATCTGCCGCAGGGCGGCGTGGAAGCCAACGTGGCCCGCGCGCAGCTCTCCGGTGAAAGTTTCCTGCAGGAAGAAAAGCTGCCGGTGATCAATCTGGCCGCCGCCGCGCTGTCCATCTCCTATCAGATCGATTTCTTCGGCAAGCTGGCACGCGCAGACGAAGCGGCGCTGGCCGCTGCCGAAGCCAGTCAGGCTGCGCTGGACGTGGCCCGCGTGAGCGTGGCGGCCGAAACCGTGCGCGCCTACGTGCAAAGCTGTGCGGCCAATCACGAATACGACATCGCCAACGAGCAACTGAAGCTTCAGGAAAAGAGTGTGACGATCACGCGCAAGCTGGTCGACGCGGGACGCGACCAGCCGACCGATCTTCTGCGCGCGCAAGCGCAGGCCGACACGTTGCGTGCCGCCCTGCCGCACTTCCAGGCGCAGCATGAAGCGGCGACCTATCGGCTCGCCGTGATGCTCGGCAAGGTGCCCGGCACGCTCGACGCGAGCGCCGCACAATGTCGTCGCATCCCGCAATTGAGCCAGCCGTTGCCCGTCGGCGACGGTACGGCGCTGCTCAAGCGCCGCCCCGACGTGCGTCAGGCCGAGCGTGAACTGGCCTCCGCCACGGCGAAGATCGGTGTGGCGACGGCGGATCTGTATCCGTCGATCCGCATCGGCGCGTCGGTCGGTGCGAGCGGCATGCTCGAGCACTTCGGACAGGGTCGCACGGAACAATGGTCCATCGGACCGATGATCACGTGGTCGCTGCCGACCAATGGGGTGCGCGCGCACATCAAGGGCATGGAAGCCGGCGCCGATGCCGCCCTCGCCCACTTCGACGGCGTGGTCCTCAAGGCACTGCAGGAAACGCAGACGTCGCTGTCTGCCTACACCCGCGAACTTGAACGCGACGACGCCTTGCGCGACGCCCGCGACAAGTCGCGCGCCGCCGCCGATCAGAACCACAGGCTCTATCAGGCCGGTCGTGCCCCCTATCTCACGAGCCTCGATGCCGAGCGCACACACGCGAGCGCGGAAGCCGCATTGGCGGCCTCGCAGACGCAGGTGGCAATGGATCAGGTGAATCTGTTCCTGGCGTTGGGTGGCGGCTGGCAATCGAGCGCCAAGGCCGGTAACAACGAGAGCGCCAGGGAAGGCGCGACGCAACAGGCTAACGCCCGCTAGGGCATCCGGTCGGCCCGGGGGCAACCCGGGTCGGGCCGGGCGGCCGTACGGCAAAGCAGCCATACGGTCATTTCGTCGCAAAAGCCCCACGCCAGAAACACACAAGCCCCGTCGGGAACGAATTCTCGGGCGGGGCTGTGGTCGGTGACGCGGTACGGCGTCAATTTGAACTGGAGTCGCGCGGCTCGGGCGAAACTCGTTGGCGAGTCGGGCGGGCCGTCGGCGAATCCAGGAACTTCCGGTACAACAAACTTCAGAAACTCAGGCGATAACTGCAAAGGTTATCGGCAAACGACGCCATTTAGTTGGCGATCGGTGCTGCCTGATGTTGCGCTTCGATCTCGGCCGTGCGTTGTTGCAATTGCACCGACTGTTCGAAGGTGTACGGGAAATTGAATTCCGTCACCGGCGACAGGCCAAGTTCACGGGCGGCTTGCAACTCGGCACGCACATGCGCGCGGGTCACACCGCTCGTTTGCGTCTGATCCGCAGCGAATGCCGAGCCGGCAGCCATGGTCAGGCCAACAAGCGCGACGGCGGTCAACAGGTTCTTTTTCATGGAAAACTCCTTTTATCGTTAGTACGTCGCTCATGGACACGAAAACCGGTAACCAATCAGTTTTCGCCATGAGTAAATTATAGTTTTCCCCTACTAATGAACCAGCCCCAAAGCGACAACACACTGTTTCAGAAATGCCGTGAAATCGACGCGCTATTCCGTCGAAACGACGTCGAAATGACGTGGAAATGGCCCGTGAATGGCACGGTAATGGCCTGATGGCGGGAATGGTGCCGCGTTATCTCGAAAATCGCGTTATTTCACGAGATGAGAATCAGCGGAACAGGGCGAAATCAGGGAGAAATGAGCCCACTGCTGATCGCAGCGGCAATCGCCTGATGCCGGTTCACGGCGCCGAGCTTGCGCTTGGCGTTGTTGATGTGGAACGTCACGGTGTGTTCGGAGATTTTCAGGATCAGACCGATCTCCCACGCCGTTTTGCCGCGCGCCGCCCACAGCAGGCTTTCGATCTCGCGCGGGCTGAGCTTGCCCGTGCTGCGGCTCGCCACCCACTGCATGTCGAGCTGCTGGATCGCCTGGTGAAAGTACACCGCCGTCAGATAGATTTCCCCGACCATGCGGGCTTCGTGTTCCGCGGACTCCTCGGGAGACCTCGCCGTCGCAGCGCTGAAGATGGCCCGCTCGCCTGCCGCCCCGTAGATGGGGATCGACACGCCACAGGCCAGCCCGTGGGCACGGGCGTCCGCGAAGATGGGGTGAGGCCGCTTCTGCTGGAGAAACGTTCGCCAGAGAATCGGCAATGGCGACAGATTCGCCGCCACGAGAATCGGGTCGACCTCCGCGTATCCCACGCTTTGATATCGCTCGATCCACGCAGCAGGAAATGTCGTGAAAATGTGGCGACTCGGCATACCCTGCGGCGCAATGCGCTGGTCTTCCATCTGAAACGCTGCCGCCTCGCGCTCTCGCCGCGGCAATAGCGGCGCGTAAAACAACGCGTCATATCCCAGCGCTTGCGTCAGATTCTGAAACTCGGCGTCCAGCGCCTCGACCGAGCGTGCACCGAGCAGGCCCTCATATCGATAAAGATTGTGATGCATTGCGAATTGCACGTTCTCAATAATGGCCGGTGGATTGCCGATATTCGCGCATTGTAGTCCTAGCTATGCATTTTGCGGGCAGTAATTTCGCCCAATAAAACGATAGATGTTTTTCTCGTGGACTGCGAATCAATTGTGTAATGCGTATCAGGCAGTGCCGCCCAATGCCTCCAAAGCGCTCAAGACTTTACGCAGCCCCGGCGTCAATGGTTTGTCCTGGCGCACCACAATGGCCAGCGTTCTCGACAATTCGGGCGTGAGTGTAGCGATGCGTAGTCCGCGTCGGTGATGAGCGGCATTGACGGACATGCGCGGCACGATGCTGTAGCCGAGTCCCGCCGCCACCATCTCCTTGATGGCCTCGATGCTTCCGAGCGCCATCACCGGACGTACCCGCAATCCCGCTTGCAGGAACCACTCATCGATCAGCAATCGCGTGCTGCTGCCCGACTCGAATGCGACCATCGGCGTGGCGGCGAGTGCATGGGGCGTGACTTCGTCGGCCCAGTCCTCATCGCCTGCAGGTGCAATGGCCACGAACTCGTCGCGCAACACCGGCGTGATATGCAGGCTGCGTCCCGCTGCGGGCAACGTAACCAACCCAATGTCCAGCCGGTTCTCCGTCACGGCGCTCACGACATCGTCCGTATTGCCGGTACTCACACGAATATCGAGCTTGGGGTGACGCTTGCGCATCGCGCGCAGCATCGGCGGCAGCAGGTGGATGCAGGCAGTCGCCCCCGTGCCGATGGCCACCTCGCCCGCCACCCCGCGCGCATGGCTCGAAAGCGCGTGCATGGCATCTTCGACCGCCGCGTCGATGCGGCGGGCGTGTTCGAGCAGCGTGAGTCCGGCCGATGTCGGCTTGAGACGCTTGCCGACCCGCTCGATCAGCCTCACGTTCAAACGTTGCTCCAGCTGGCGAACCTGCAGGCTCACGGCAGGTTGCGACAGGTCCAGACGCGCGGCGGCCGCCGAGAAGCTGCCGGCATCGACGACCTCCGAAAACGTGTGAAGCTGATCCAGATTCAGGCGCCGCATCTCAAAGTTTTCCTTATGAACCGGATAAGATGCCAAGACTTTACCAACAGATGGCATGCGCGCACCATGCAGATTGTGTCGCTGCCCCCTGATATTGCCGCTGCCAACGGCATCGCCCCCAATCCGTCATGCCCACCGTCATCACCCTCGGCCTCGCCCAACTGATCAACTGGGGCGTGAGCTTCTATCTGCCCGGCGCGTTCGCGTGGCGTATTGTCCGCACGTCGGGCTGGGCCCAGACCTGGGTCTTCGCCGGTCCGTCGCTTGCCATGCTGGTCATGGCCGCCGTGTCGCCGCTGTCCGGCCGCTGGCTCGAACGCATGGGCGGGCGTCGGGTCATGTGCACCGGCACGCTTGTCAGCGCTGCCGGATGCGTGACGCTCGCCACGAGCACGACGCTCGTGCAGTTCTATGTCGCGTGGTGCCTGCTGGGCGTCGGCATGCGCCTGTCGCTGTACGACGCGGCGTTCGCGACCCTCGCGTCGCTCTATGGCTCGGACGCGCGTCGACCGATGACGCAGATCACCCTCATGGGCGGGCTGGCCACGACCGTTTTCTGGCCGCTGGGCAACTGGCTCGGCGATACCTGGGGATGGCGAACCGGCGTATTCGTCTACGGGGCGATCGGGCTGCTCGCCTGGGCGCTGCTGCGCATGTTGCCCCCGACACCCCCTCGCGCGCCCGCGGCCGGCTCCGCCGGGAAATCGCGCTCGCCGCTGCCGTGGCGCCCCGCCACGCTCTATGGTGCGATCATGGCGCTCGTCGCAATTCTGTCGTCGGGGCTCGCCGCGCACCTGACTTCACTGCTGGGGGCTCGCGGGTTGCCGGTCGGGCTTGCAGCACTGTGGGGGCTCGGACAGGTCTGCGCGCGCACGCTCGAATGGCTTCAGCCGCGTCAGTCCAGCGCCATCAAACTCAATCTCGTGGTGGGTTGCGGGCTGCCGCTTTGCTTCGGGCTGGGACTGGCGGGACTGTCGTCGGCCGTGGTCGCCGGCGTCTTCATCTTTCTCTATGGCGCACTCAACGGACTGGCGACGCTGCTACGCGCCAGTCTGCCGCTCGAACTCTTTTCGCACGACGCCTATGCCCGGGCGCTCGGCACCCTGCTCACCCCGGCGTTCGCCGTATCGGCCGTGGCCCCGTGGGGTTATTCGGTGGCGCGCGAGCACTGGGGCGACGCGGCCATTCTGTGGGTCTCGCTGGTCATCGGCCTGCTGATTGCGGTCGCTGCGCTATCGCTACGGCGTCTGGCGCCGCGAGCGCCTGCTCCACAAACGCTCGCAGAAACTCGATCCACAACTTGACCTTGGCGTCGAGATAGAGACGCGACGCATACACCGCGTACACGTTCGTTCCCTGAAGCTCGTATTCGGGAAGCACGCGAACGAGCGTGCCGCTGCGCAATGCCGAGAGGGCCGAGAGCAGCGGCACCGGCCCCACGCCAAAGCCATTGGACAGCGCCGCCGCCAGTGCATCGGCCGTATTCACGCGCAGGCGTCCCGCGGGCACCGGCAACTTCACGCGACCGTCCGGGCCTTCGAAATGCCAGTGATCGATGGCGTAATGCGGCGCGACGAGCCGCACCATGGTGTGCTGCGGCAACGCCTCGAGCGACGCCGGTGTGCCGTGTTGCGCGAGGTATTGCGGCGCGGCGCACAACACCGATGCCATCCGGCAGATTCGGGCCGACACGAGTCCGGAGTCGGGCAATTGCGCCGTAGCGAGCCGCAGCGACACGTCGATATTCTCTTCGAGCAGATCGGGTACGCGTGAGGACAGCAGCAAATCGACCTGCACGTCGGGGTACTGCGCCATGAATTGCGCCAGCGCCGGAACAACGAACACCTGCCCGAAACTTGCGGGCGCATGCAACCGCAATGTGCCGCTCGGGGCCGCACTGGCAGCACCGGCTTCCGCCTCCGAGACGTCAACGAGCGAGATGATGTCGCGGCACCGCGCGAGATAGCGGTTGCCGGCGTCAGTGAGCGCAAGCTTGCGTGTCGTGCGATGCAGCAGGCGGGTGCGCAGATGCGCTTCGAGTTCGGACACGGCCTTCGACACCTGTGCCGTGGTCATGTCGAGCGCGCGCGCCGCGCCGGCGAAGCTCGCCGCATCGGCCACGCGTACGAAGATCCGCATGTTCTTTAAGGTGTTCATGAAGCGTGATGATATATGCACGTGTGCCGATATTGGTTGGGATCGGTGCGCTCGCACGGTATCCTAGCGACCCTGACGCCACGTCCACGTCGTACCGGACGCCGCGTAGAGAATTCACCGATCGCTTTTTGCCAACGAGACTTTCGCATGTCCGATACGACTTCCCGCCAAGCCGACCATCCCATCGACCCGCAATTCGTGGCCCGCTGGTCGCCGCGCGCGTTCAAGGATGAAATCCTGCCCGAAGCCACGCTGCTGTCGTTCTTCGAAGCCGCCCGCTGGGCGCCGTCGGCTTACAACGCGCAGCCGTGGCGCTTCGTCTACGCCCGTCGCGGCACACCGCACTGGGAGCAGTTCGTCGGTTTCCTCAACGAGTTCAACCAAAGCTGGGCGAAGCACGCGGCGGCGATCGTCATCGTGATCTCGAAGTCGACCCTCACGCCCCCGGGCAGCGATCAGGAAGTGCCGGCGCCCACGCACGCGTTCGACGCCGGCGCCGCCTGGGGCTACCTCGCCCTGCAAGCCTCGCTCTCGGGCTGGGCCACGCATGCCATGGCAGGCATCGAGCACGACAAGATCCGCAACGAACTCGATCTGTCGTCGAAGTACAAGATCGAAGCCGCCGTCGCCATCGGACGCCCGGGCGACCCGGCGACGTTGCCCGAAGGGATGCGCGCACGCGAAGTGCCGAGCCCGCGCGAGCCGCTCGCGAAGATCGCTGCCGAAGGCCGCTTCGCGTTCTGATGCGTAACGATTGAGCTTGGGCAAGCGCAGCCAACGGTTGTGCGCCCCAACAAAAAACCCCGCCGGATCGCGAGACCCGGCGGGGTTTTTGTCATTTCACCTTTCGATACGTTTCGACGCGAGGGCAACGCGTGTCATCAGGATGCCCCCTGATCCGGCTGCCAGCCGCCCCCCAGCGCGCGATACAACGCAACGTGATTGACGAGCACGCGCTGCTTCACGTCGATCAACTGCTGCGCGGCCTGAAACTCGCTGCGCTGCGCATCGAGCAGTTCCAGATAGCTCGCCACGCCGTTCACATAACGCCGCTTGGCCAGACGCAGTCGCTCGCGTTCGCCGTCGGACACGCGCTTTTGTGCCTGAAACTGGCGCGAGAGCAATTGTTGCGCCGTCAGGGCATCGTCGACTTCGGCGAAGGCCGTCTGAATGACCCGCTCATACGACACGACAGCCATTTCCTTTCGCACGTTCGCCAGGTTCAGCCCCTGCACGTTGCGTCCGCCCTGGAAGATCGGCACGGTGATCTGCGGCATGAACGACCACACGCCGGTGCCTGCACCGAACAGATCGGAGAAGCCTGCGCTGGCCGTGCCGATATCCGTCGTGAGCTTGATCGACGGAAAGAACGCCGCACGCGCTGCCCCGATATTCGCGTTGGCACCGCGCAGTTGGGCTTCCGCCCGGCGAATGTCCGGACGCCGCATCAGCAACGACGACGGCAACCCCGCCGCCACAGGCACCACGAAGGCGCTGTCGAGCGACGCGGCCGCGGTCGGCTTCGTGCCGACGTCTCCGGTGAGCACTTGCAGCGCATGCACGATCTCGCTGCGCTGCCGTTCGCGCTCGGCCAGGGCCGCACGGGCCACTTCGACCTGCGTCATCTCGGTGTTCAGGTCGAGGTCGTCGACGAGGCCGCGTTCGGCGCGCAGACGAATCACGCGAATGCCTTCCTCGCGCGCAGTCAGCACCTCGCGGGCGTAGTCGATCTGCTCGCTGCTCGCCACCAGCCCGATGTAGGCCGTGGCCACTTCCGCGACCAGGCTCACCTGCGCGGCGCGCTGCGCTTCCTCGCTTGCCAGATACTCCTGCAGTGCGGCATCGCGAAGGCTTCGCACGCGACCGAAGAAATCGAGTTCGAACGCACTCACGCCGACGGTCGCCCGTACGTCGTTGGCCACGTAGCCCTCCGGCGTACCGCTGCCGCCGTCGGGCAGGCCTGCCGAGCCGGAATACCGCTGGCGCGAGAAGGCACCGCCTGCCTGCACGCTCGGCAGCAGATTGGCCGCCTCGATGCCATAGAGCGCGCGCGCTTCCTGCACCCGCAGCGAAGCCAGACGCAAGTCCCGGTTCTGCGCGAGCGCCTTGCGAATCAACGTCTGCAAGCCCGGATCTGTGAACACTTGCGCCCAATCGGCATCGGCCGCTAGCGGTTGCGCGAGCGACAGGTGCACGTCGGCGGCGGAAGGCGCCGCCTCGTAGGTCGTCGGCATCGGCGCGGCCGGACGCTCATAGGTGGGCGCCAGCGTGCACCCGCCGAGCAGCGCGACCAAACACGCGCCAGCGATCCTGGTCCCGCGCATGCGTGGGGGAAACATCATCATACGTTCCTCTCGACGGCGGGCGCGGCATCGCGCGGCGCCTCCGGATGGTCTGTCGACGGCCGGCGCACGAAGCGTCCGACCAACAGGAAAAACAACGGCACAAGGAAGATCGCCAGCACGGTGGCCGTGACAATCCCGCCGAGCACCGCGACACCGATCGCACGCTGCGCGCCCGATGCCGGTCCCGACGCGATGGCCAGCGGCACGACGCCGAAGCCGAATGCGAGCGATGTCATCACGATAGGACGCAGTCGCAATCGCGCCGCTTCCACTGCGGCGTCGAGCCATGTCATGCCCTGCTTCGTCAGATCGTTGGCGACTTCCACAATCAGAATGGCGTTCTTCGCCGACAGACCGATCGTCGCAATCAGCCCCACCTTGAAGTAGATGTCGTTGGGCATGCCCAGCAGGCTCACGGCGCCGAGTGCACCGATCACGCCGAGCGGCACCACCATGATGACCGCCGCCGGGATCGCCCAGCTCTCGTAGAGCGCGGCAAGCGCCAGGAACACCACCAGCACGGACAACGCAAACAGCACGGGTGCCTGCGCCCCCGAAATACGCTCTTCGAGGGACTGCCCGCTCCACTCGTGACCGATGCCCTTGGGCAGATCCGCCATGAGTTGCTCCATGCGCGCCATCGCTTCGCCGCTGCTCCTGCCCGGGGCCGACTCGCCCTGAATCGTGAACGACGGATACCCGTTGTACCGCTTGAGCTCCGGCGAGCCGAGCTTCCACTTGAGCGAGACGAAAGACGACAGCGGCACCATCTCGCCATTGGCGTTGCGCACACGCAGGTTACCTACGTCCTCGGGCGACACGCGCTGGCGCCCTTCGGCCTGCACGATCACGCGACGGTTCTCCGCGCCCAGCATGAAGTCGCCCACGTAATCGGAGCCGAACATGGTGGCGAGCGTGGTATTCACGTCGTCCATGTTCACCTTGAGCGCTTCCATCTTGCGACGGTCGATGCTCACGTCGATCTGCGGCACATCGCCCTGACCGGCGTAGATCACGTTCTTGAGCACCGGATCCTGCGCGGCCTTGTGCAGCAGGTCGTCGCGCGCGGCGATGAACGTTTCCCTGCTGACACCGGCGCGATTCTGCAAGCGCAGGTTGAAGCCGTTGGACGACCCCAGCTCCGGCAGCGCCGGGCTGTTCATCGCGATCATCATGCGGTCGGGCTGACCGGTGAACTTCTCGTTCACCCGATCGACGATGGCGTTCACGCCATCGTGCTTCGACGTGCGCTCGTGCCAGTCCTTGAGCGTGACGTACAACATCCCTCCGCCGGGCCCCGCACCGAACTCGTTCCAGCCGCCCAGCAGGAACACGTGCTTGACCGGCTCGTTCTTCATCAGATAGCTCTCGATACGCTTGAGCGCCGTCATCGCCTCGGGCAACGTGGCGCCCTGCGGCTCCGAGGCCATCACCATGAAGCTGCCGGTGTCCTCCTCCGGGATGAACGCCGACGGCAGACGCATGAACGCCAGCGGCACCGCGATCAGCACCAGTCCGTACACGACGAATGCGCGCCACGGACGTCGCAGCGTGTTACCCACCGTGCGCGTGTATCGCTCGGTGCCCAGCGCGAAGGTACGGTTGAACCAGCCGAAGAAGCCACGCTTCTCATGGTGATCGTGCGCGATGGGACGCAGGAGCGTGGCGCACAGCGCCGGCGTGAGCGACAGGGCGAGGAACGCCGAGAAGCCGATCGACACCGCGAGCGTGACCGCGAACTGACGGTAGATGTTGCCCACCGCCCCCGAGAAGAACACCATCGGCACGAACACCGTCACCAGCACGACCGTGATCCCTACGATAGCGCCACTGATCTGCGACATCGCCTTGACGGTCGCCGCGTAAGGCGACAAGCCCTCTTCGACCATGATCCGCTCGGTGTTCTCGACCACGACGATGGCGTCGTCGACCAGAATACCGATGGCGAGCACCATGCCGAACATCGTGAGCGTGTTGATCGAATAACCGAGCCCCAGCAGCACGCCGAACGTGCCCAACAGCGCGACCGGTACGACGAGCGTCGGAATCAGCGTGGCGCGCAGGTTCTGCATGAACAGATACATCACCAGGAACACGAGCACCACGGCTTCGAGCAGCGTCTTGACCACCTTCTGGATCGAGACCTTCACGAACGACGCCGTTTCATATGGCATCTGGTACTCTACACCGGCGGGGAACAAGGCCGTCTGTTCGTCCATCACCTTGCGCACGGCCTTCATGACCTGGACCGCATTCGACCCCGCAGCCAGCTTGATGCCCATGGCCGTGGCGGGCAGCCCATCCACGCGCGACGAATAGTTGTAGTCCGAGGCGCCAAGCTCGACGCGCGCAACGTCGCCGAGCCTGATGGCCGAACCGTCGGTACGCACGCGCAGCGGAATATTCGCGAACTCCTCGGGTGTGCTCAAGGCACTGTCAGACACCACGTTCGCGTTGATCGGGGCCGACGATGGCGTTGCGCCCGAACCGATGTCGCCGATCGTCACGCGTGCGTTATAGGCGCGCACCTTGGAGACGATGTCCGATGCCGTGAGATCCAGTGCCACCAGCTTCGCCGGATCGGGCCAGATACGAATCGCTTTCTCCGTGCCCCAGAATTGCACCTGACCAACGCCGGGCACTCGCTTGAGCTGATCGATGACCTGCGCTGCGGCGATCTCGCCCAGATCGAACTCGTCGATGGCCGGATTGCGCGAGGACAGGGTAACAACCATGTGAATGTTGTCCGCGGCACGCTCGACATTCACGCCATAGCGACGCACGACGTCCGGCAGACGCGACTCCACCGTCTTGAGCCGGTTCTGCACTTCCACAGCGGCCAGATCGAGACTGGTGCCCTGACGGAACGTCAGGTTGACCGACGATCTGCCGTTGCCGCTCGAGGACGACGTGTACATGAGTCCCGGTGCACCATTCATCTGCCGTTCGATGATCGCCGTGACCGAGTCTTCGACAATCTGCGCAGACGCCCCGGGGTAAGCGCTCCACACGCTCACCATCGGCGGCGCAACGTCGGGGTACTGCGCAACGGGCAGCGCCCGGATTGCCAGCACGCCCACGAGCGTGATCATCAGGGAGATCACCCAGGCAAAAACCGGGCGATCGATAAAGAAACGAGCCATTGTTATTGCGTCTCCGCTTTGGAGGCCGGGCCGGCGCGCGCGGGCGCCGTCGGCTTGACGTTGTCTTGCGGCGTGGGTTCACCCGACGCGTCCGCCTTCGCGGTGGGCGACGGCGTGTCGGCCTTGAGCTTGACCTGCATGCCGTCGGAGAACTGGGCAACGTTCTGCACGATGACCTTCTCTCCGCCCTTGAGACCGTCCGTCACCAGCCAGTCGCGGCCTTCGATGGCCTCGGCACGCACCTTCGTGTCGTGGACCTTGCCCTGCGCATCGACCACGCGCACCACGGCGCCATCGGCCGTGCGCGTGAGCGACTCGCGCGGCACGCGCACGATGTTCGGGTTCACGGCACCTTGCATGCGCACCTGCACGAAGGCACCGGGCAGGAGTACACCGTCCGGGTTCGGCAACAGCGCGCGCATGGCGATGGTGTCGGTGCCCGGGTCCACCGCCAGATCGGTGAAGAGCAGCTTGCCGGGCAGCGCATACTCGCGTCCGTCCGGCAGCGTCACGTGGACCTGCGGTGCGGCAGTCTCGCTGCCCTGCTGCAACTTGCCCGCGCGAAGGTCACGCGTCATCGCATACACCTCGGCAGCCGGTTGCGAAAAGTTCACGTAAATCGGATCGATCTGCTCCACACGGGTAAGCAGCGTGGCCGAATCGAGGCCGACCAGCGCACCCTCCGTGACTTCCGCACGACGCACGCGCCCCGCGATGGGCGACGCGACGCTCGTATAGCCGAGATTAAGTTCCGCCTTGCGCACCTCCGCCTTCGCGGCGAGTACTTCGGCCCGTGTGCGGGCTTCCGCCGCGCGCGACTCGGCGTCTTCGCGGGCGCTGATCGCGCGCTCGTCGAGCAAGCCACGGTAGCGCTCGATCTTGTCGCGCGCCGAGTCGTGCTCGGCTTGCGCCTTGGCGAGCGCACCGCGCGCCGCGTCGAGGGCAGCGGACAAGGGTTGCGGATCGATGCGGAACAGCACCTCTCCCTTGGCGACCTTCTGGCCTTCCTGATAGCGGCGCTCGATGACGACGCCACCGGCACGCGCGCGTACGTCGGCGCTGCGGTACGCTTCGAGGCGTCCCGGCTGCTGGGTCGTGAGCGGCTCCGCTCGGCGCTCCACCGTGCGCACGACGGCTTCCGGTGTGGCCTCTGCGTCGTCTTTCTTGCCGCGATCCGAACAGGCGGCGAGCACGAGCACACTGACGACCAGGCTGGCGCAAACACCAGTTAGCATTCCGAAGCGGGTTCGGTAATCGATTTTCGATGACATGTAAGAACGTTGGATTTACGACATCCGGTCAGGGTGCCGAGCCACCGCGTTCGGTGCGCAGTGTCGGCAAGTGGCTGCCTGTGGCGGCGCCAGTGATGGGGGAACCGGGGGGCCCGCATCGCTCCAGGAGCGCCGTGGGCGGCAGGTACGCGTTGCGCGAAGGAGGTCTGTGCCTGAGACCACCGGACCGGGGGATCCGGTCGTCTGCCGCCTCGCCTATGTTGGCGTTTCAATCTGGCGTTTTATATTGGAGAAGCGCGATTCTGCCGTGAAATTGTTGTTAGAAAAAGTTGGAACCTATCGATAAAATGGATGAATGAACTGGACAATAGAACAATTGCGCTACTTTGTGGCGGCGGCAGAGGAAGGATCGATATCGGCTGCCGCCCGGCGGCTCGGGAAAGCCCAGTCGGCGGTGAGTACGGCGATTTCGCTGCTCGAAGCCGATTTGGGATTTGAACTATTCGACCGCAGCCGTCGCAACGCCAGGCTCACCGATCAGGGCGAGGTGATGCTGCTCGAGGCAAAGGAATTGCTGCGGCAGGCCGAAGGCTTGAATCACCGCGCGAACGCCCTGGCGTTCGGCGAGCAGCCGCAGCTGTCGCTGGCGCTTGATGAGGCCCTGCCGTATCAGGCGGTGAGCGAACTGGTGCGCGACCTCGCGTATCAGTTCGCCTATCTGGAACTGACCCTGCTCAACGGCACCTCGACCGAAGTCGCCGAGTATGTCGAGAAACAACGCGCCGACATCGGCTTTCACGTGGATCGCGGGGCGATCTCGTCGGCATTGGGACACAAGTACGTTGGCTCGGCCGTGCAGGGGGTGTTCGTCGCCGGCGACCATCCGCTGGCCTACCGCGACCATGTCACGCGTGGCGATCTGGCCAAGTACCGGCAGATCCTGTTGCAGATGGACGACTTCACGCCGCTGCAACTGAGTCCGTCCATCTGGCGGGCCGATAGTTCGTACGTGATCGCCAGCATGGTCGTCGACAAGCTCGGCTGGGCCGTGTTGCCCATCGACATTGCGGAATACGAAGACCTGCACGAACTGCGCTGCGACGACCTCGGGCTGCCGCAATTGCCGGTGCGCATGCTGTGGCGGTTCGGGCGCGAACCCAACGATGTCATGCGCTGGTGCGAAGCTCGCTTTGCCGAGTTATTGCGGGCCAGTTCAGAAGAAACTTGAGGAATCTACGATGACGAGACCATCGAAGACCGCATTGTTCAACGCTGCCAGGCAGTGGGATTGCGGCGCCGTCGCCGCATTGCTGGCGCAAGCGCCCGACCTTGTCGCCGCCATGGACCCGAAAAGCCGGACCGCCCTGCATCTGGCATGTGCCGTCAAACCGTCGGGATCTTCGGCATTGGCCGAGCCTAACGGGCTGAAGACCGTCGAGACATTGCTCGATGCCGGCGCGACACTCGAGCAGGTCGTGCCGATGGATGAGGACGAAGGCGACTTTCAGGCAACCGCGCTGTGGTATGCGGTGGCGCGCGCGGAGAACCGTCCGCTGGTCGAATTCCTGTTGCGTCGAGGCGCGAATCCGAGCTATTCGCTGTGGGCCGCGGTATGGCGCGACGACGCCGACATGTGCCGCGCATTGCTCGCCTTCAATCCGGTACTGAGCTATCGCGCACACGGAGAGACCCCGATTTTTTACGCGGCGCGATTGCAGCGCCTCGCAACGCTGCGTCTGTTGATCAATGCGGGCGCCGATCCGTCGATTGCCGACGATCGCGGACGCGATTGCGTCGATATCGCCAAAGAGCGACGACTGCCGAGCGATATCGTCGACATGCTGGTGGCGTTGCGGGAACGGAAACAGCGGGGCGAGTGATCGGGCGACGTCCGCAGACGCGGCGGGTGGCTCGGTCGGGTGCTCAACGCGACGACGAACGGTGACGGGCCAGAAAACGATCGAGTTGCCCGGCGAAGGCCTTGCTGTCGCGGGGGCTGAAAGGCGCAGGACCGCCGGTCTCGATGCCAGCGTTACGCAGTTGATCCATCATGTCGCGCACGGTTAGGCGTTCCTTGATGTTCTCCGGCGTGAACCAGCTTCCGCGCGGATCGAGCGCGGTCCCACCTTTTTCAAGCACGGCGGCGGCGAGGGGAATATCGGCGGTAATCACGAGATCGCCCGGCGTCACCATCTCGACGATGCGCGCATCCGCCACGTCGAACCCCGACGGCACCTGAATGGCCTTGATGAACGGCGACGGCGGCGTGCGCAGGAACTGGTTCGCCACCAGCGTCACGAGCATCGATTCACGGTTGGCCGCGCGAAAGAGAATCTCCTTGATGACGGCAGGACAGGCGTCGGCATCGACGAGGACTTGCATGGGCATGGCTCAATACGGAAAACGGCCATGATATGCCAAGCGCCCCGTCGACGACGGCGCGCTTCGCCCGCCTGGCAGCAAATGTCCCGTTCAGGCGCCGGGAAACGTGACGACCGTCGCTGCCAGTCCCGCCTGTGCACTCGCCGCGTCGATGGCCGCTTCGATGGCCTCGAAGTCAAACGTTTCGACGTCAATCGTCTCGAGCGAAAGCTGCTTCGCGCGAACCATGCCGATCAGCGCACGATAGTCGGCGGGCGCATACATGAAGTGCCCCATCACCTCCCAGCCGTTGCGCAGCATCTCGCCGTAAGGCAGCGGTAACGGCACGTTCATGCTGCCCATGAGCACCATCCGGCCACGGCGCTTGAGGCTTCGCAGCGCCGACAGCGTGCTGGACGGGTCTGTGGCCTGCCCCACCATGTCGAATGCCAGGTCGATGCCGCCGGACGCCACCGACCGGATGGCGGCGGTATCGCGCGCCACGTCGCCGGACAGGACGACCGGCGACAGCCGTTCGCCGCCGAGCCGGGCGAGCGCCGCCAGCGATTCTGCGCGGCGTCCCAGGGCCACGACCTGCGATGCGCCCATTGCCAGCGCGGCCAATGCGGCAGCCGAGCCGAAGGCGCCCGTCGCCCCATTCACGACAACCGTCTCGCCCGCGACCAGCCGAGCGCGCCGCAGGCCGCCCATCGGCACGGCGAATTTGGCGAGTGTTGCGAGGCGTGCCGACGGCATGTGCTCCAGACCGTCGAGACTCACCAGCGTAGATGCCGGAAATTCCGCCAGTTCACGCAGCGTGCCATGGGGAAAGTCTTGCAATAGCGGTCCGCTGTCGTCGCTGATCCCCGTTAGCCCGATCAGCACTTCGGCAGGCGAATCGACGTTTTCGGTACTCGTCAGGTACGGATTGACCGCCACACGCTGCCCCACGCGGAAGTGATGGACACCCGTGCCCGTCGCCACGATGGCGCCGACGCCATTCGTCCCCGGCGTGAAGGGGCCTTCCGGGTACAGGTACGGCAATTCGCCGTTCAGATAGGCGCGCGTGTAGCTGAGCAGCGGCACGGCTTCCATGCGTACGAGCACGGCGTCAGGGCGCACGTCGGGGGTCTCAATGTCGCGCAGTACGAGGGGTTGTCCAACGCGTTCCAGGATCCAGGCTTTCATGATCGACACTCCGGGTTGAGATGACATGCCTTGCACTCTAGGCGCTGCGGACGTATGTTTGAAATAGATAACAAACATACGAGGCATAACCGTGGTCGATTTCAAGGGGGCAGACCTGAATCTGCTGGTCACGCTCGACGCGCTGCTGGCGGACCGGAATGTGACGCACGCAGCGGAGCGGCTCGGGTTGTCGCAGCCGGCCGTCTCGGCGCAGTTGTCGCGTCTGCGGCGCCTGTTTGGCGATCCGCTGTTGATCCCGGCCGATACGGGGCGCGGCATGATCGCCACGGCGCGTGCCCTGGCATTGCTGACGCCGCTGCGTGCGGCATTGAGCGATCTGGCGACGGTCGTGCATCAGGCGCCCGAATTCGATCCGATGACCGATGCGCGCCGCTTCGTCATTGCCGCGAGCGACAACGCAACGTCAACGATCGGCATGGCATTGCTGGAGAGACTGCCATTGGTGGCGGGGCGCGGCGTGCAGGTGGCCTTCGTGCACGCGCGCGCGACGGATATCGCTGCGCAACTCGAATCCGGGGACGTCGATTTGCTGATCGGCTCCGAGCGCATGGTGCCGTCGACGATGCGCGCGCGAAAGCTGGTCGACGAGACGTTCGTGATGGCGCAGCGCAAGGCGCATCCGCGGGGGACACGCAAGCTCACGCTCGACGGCTACTGCGCTTTGCGACACGTGCTGGTGTCCACGAGCGGCGGCAGCTTCGTCGGCTTTGTCGACGAGCATCTTCAATCGCGGGGCCGCACGCGCGACGTCGCCGTATCGGTGCAGGCATTCACGGTGGTGCCGGACTTGCTGTGCCACAGCGATTACGTCTGCACGATGCCCGCGCGGCTGGTGCACCGATACGCCGACCGGCTGGACGCTTTCGCCCTCCCCTTCGACCTGCCCGGCTTCTCACTCAGCGCGGCCTGGCATCCGCGCAATCACAACGACCCGGGCATGCTCTGGCTGCGGGAGATGTTGAGTGAAGCGGCGGGGGTTTCGGGGGCTGTTGTGTCGCGTGGCAAACCAGCGAAGCGACGGATGAAGCGGGAAGCGTAATCTGATTGGCCTGCCCGTCTGTCTCTTTGGCGTCGAGGATGGCAATCGTCTTTGCTTCCATCCTGTTCACAGGGTTGGCTCGGTCACACACCACAGACACGATACATGGGCCCGCGCAAGATACACATGCTGGGGTTCGACTGCGCTCGCATGCCGGGCGCTTTATGTCGCGCCCCGTAGGGCGCGAAAGCAAGCCTCCCGAACCGGTACTTGTCGCGACGCTCGCTTCGCACCACACCTTCCGGCCCTCCTGCGACAGTGGGACCGGAAGTGGGGTCGCTGCGCATCACATTAGACCTTGGTTCGCACGTAATAGCGCTTGGGCAGACACCAGGCAATCACAACGAAGCTAATAGCAAGTGCTGCCGCCAAGGTGTAGAGCCCCATGCTTGCGCTGCCAGTGACGTCTTTGACCTTACCAACCATGTAGGGACTGATCAAGCCACCAAGCTGTCCAATGGAATTGATGAGGGCGATACCCGCCGCGGCCGCCATGCCCGTGAGGAAGCGTTGCGGAAAAACCCAGAACAGGCCGATTGCCGAAATCACGCCCGTTGCTGCCACGGTCAGTCCGATGAGCAGCGCGACTGTGTGCTCGCTGTACATCCCGCAAATGAAATAACCCATGCCGCCAGCAAGCGCCGTCAATGCCAGGTGCCATCGGCGCTCGCCCGTCCGATCAGAGTTCTTTCCGAGCACAATCATCACGACGCCTGCTACCAGGTAGGGTATGGAGGAGATCAGACCGATCGTGAAGGTGTCTTGTGTTCCTGCGGTCTTGATGAGCTGCGGCATCCAGAAGACTAGCCCATATATCCCGCCGGCCAGGCAAAGGTAAATGAATGAGAGGGTGTAAGTGGCAGGCTCTCGCAAGGCCGCCCCGAAATGGTGTGTGTCAGCTTCCTTGGCATCGAGCGCCACCATGCTGCGCCAGAACTGCTTGTCGCTGGCGCCTAGCCATTTGGCGTCCTCGACCTCGTCGTCCAGATGGAGCCAGATGACAATACCCAGGATGATCGAGGGGATCCCTTCCAGCAAGAACAGCCACTGCCACCCATGCAGGCCCATCGCGCCATCCATGAACTTCATGATCCCCCCGGAGATCGGGCCGCCAATGATCCCGCAGAACGCGATACCGGACATGAAGATCGTATTAATGCGCCCTCGTCGCTTGGAGGGGAACCATTTCGTGAAGTAGTACAGGACGCCAGGCACAAAGCCTGCCTCCAACGCGCCAACCAAGAATCGAATGAAATAGAATGCCAGCTCGCTGGTGACGAACATTGTGCATGCGGAAGCGATTCCCCATGTCACCATGATGCGCATGATCCACATCCGAGCGCCGACCCGGTGGAGAACCATGTTGCTTGGGACTTCGAACAGGAAGTAGCCGATGAAGAAAATACTGGCCCCCAAACCATACACAGCATCGGAAAACCCAAGCTCGCTCTGCATCTGCAGCTTTGCAAAGCTGATATTCACCCGGTCGAGATACGCCACGACCCAGCAAATCACCAACAAAGGAATGAACCGCCAGAACACCCGGCGGTAAATGGCCTTTTCGCGCGATGCTTCTTCGGCGCTCAAGCCACTATCAACAGACAGCGTGGCACTCATCATTTGTCTCCATTGTTTTTTTTGCTTTTGTTGCGCACGCCTCCGTGAAGGCGTGCTGCACCCACTAGTATGTGGCTCGGCCGCCGGAAAGATCAAAAACGGCACCGGTAGTGAAGGAGTTTTCCTCGCTAACCAGCCAACTCACAAGGTTCGCGACCTCGTCGACCTGGAGAAACCTTCCTCGAGGGATCTTGGACAGCATGTAATCAATGTGCTGCTGCGACATCTGGTCGAAGATTTTGGTCTTTGCCGCCGCAGGGGTGATGGCATTGACGGAGATGTTTTGACTTGCGGTCTCCTTGCCCAAGCTCTTGGTCAGCGCAATAACACCTGCTTTGGAAGCGCTGTAGGCACATGCATTGGGATTACCTTCTTTGCCTGCGATCGACGCAATGTTGACTACACGACCGTAGCCGCGCTCGATCATGCCCTTGACGAGCACCTTGTTCACATGAAAGGTGCCGCTAAGATTGATCTTGATGACCTGATCCCATTCCAGCACCGAATAATCCACCGTCGGCGCATTGGCTCCGGCGATACCGGCGCTGTTGACAAGTATCGACACGGGGCCCAGTGCCTCCGTGGTGTTTCTGCTGGCGGCTTCCACGTTACCCAGGTCTGTGATGTCGCTGACTACCGTATGCACCACGCCTTTACCGGCCAGGGTTGCCTTTGCATCTTGCAACGCCAGCTCATCACGATCCCAGATCGCGACTGCAGCCCCGCCCTCGAGAAGGCGCGTCGCCACCGAAAGCCCGATACCTTGAGCGCCCCCGGTTACAACAGCGACTTGGCCCGAAAAATCGTACTGATTCATTTCGCGAGCTCCTCAGTCACCAATGACGCGTTGCTGTTGCTCGCCAAGACCGTCGATACCCAGTCGCATGGTCTGGCCTGCGCGGAGATACACGGGCTCCGGCTTGATTCCCATGCCCACGCCGGGAGGAGTTCCCGTTGAGATCACGTCACCCGGATACAGCGTCATGAAACGGCTGAGATAAGCAACGATCTGCGGAACGTTGAAGATCATCGTTGCCGTGTTGCCGTTCTGATATCGGTGGCCGTCAACTTCGAGCCAAAGGTTGAGTTGGTGCGGGTCAGGCACCTCGTCTTTGGTGACAAGCCACGGTCCCGTCGGTCCGAACGTGTCGCAGCCCTTGCCCTTGTCCCACGTACCGCCCCGCTCAATTTGGTACTCGCGCTCCGAAACATCGTTCACTACGCAGTAGCCAGCCACATGCTCCAACGCCTGACTCTCGTCGACATAGGACGCAGTCTTTCCGATGATGACGCCGAGCTCGACTTCCCAGTCCGTTTTCACTGAGTCTCGCGGAATCCGCACATCGTCATTGGGTCCGACGACGGCCGAGGTCCACTTGTTGAATACCACGGGCTCCTTAGGGATCGGCATGTTCGATTCCGCAGCATGGTCGGCGTAGTTCAAACCAATGCAAATAAACTTGCCGATGTTGCCCACGCATGCGCCCAAGCGCGGCTCCCCCGACACCAGCGGCAGGGTCGAGCAATCCATAGATTGCAGATCCTGGAATGCACGGCTGCTCAAAAATTTCCCATCGACGTCGGCGGTAAGGCCGGAAATGTCTCGGATGCGGCCTTGCTCATCCAACACCCCGGGTTTCTCCGCGCCAGGCGCGCCATAACGTAAGAATTTCATGTAACGTCTCCAAATATCACTTTTGACGCAGAGCAGTTTAGAAGTGGTAACCAGGCCCGCTAATGCGGAATACAGGCGTTGGAAGAACAGAATGGAATCCCCGGGAAAACCCGAAGACGATGAGCCGCAACTGGCAACCTTGCATGCCATATCGGGGCGGCTTAAGTTCAAGCAGCTAAAGTTGCTAATTGCAATTGAGGACATGGGTTCCGTGCACCAAGCTGCGACATTTCTCCATATGTCCCAGCCAGGCGTGAGCAAGGCGCTGCGAGAGATCGAGGAGGCCATCGGCGTCTTACTCTTTGCCCGCACTCCGCAAGGCCTTGTCGCGACCGATATGGGCCGCTGCGCTATCCGGCATGCACGCCTGATGCTGTCGAGCCTCTCGCACATGCACAAGGAACTGCACAGCATGGCAAGGAGCTCCGGTGCGCGCATCGCAGTGGGCTCCATCGCAGGTGCCCTGGCCGCCGTACTGACCAATGCGTTAATCGACTTCCACCGACTGCATCCAGATGCCACGGTGGAGTTACATGAAGGCACCAGTGCGGACTTGCTAGAAGGCGTTCAAAGCGGCAAATTGGATCTTGCGCTATGTCGAACATCCGTCGCGCCGCGCGTGGATCTCTTCGACTTCGAATGGCTGTGCGATGAACGCGTCGCGGTGGCTGTGTCGCCTACCCACGCGTTGAGCCAGACTAAGGACGTGAGTTGGAAGGTGGTATCTCAGTATCCGTGGATCTTGTTTCCCGGCCACATGCCCCTGCGTACGCTTCTTGAGCGTGAGGCGGCCAGCAATGGTGTGGTTCTGGCCTTCCGCCCTGTGGAGACGTCTTCAACGTTCGCTACGGCGCTACTGCTTAACAAGAGCCCCGAAATGGTGGCGCTGATGTCGCTCGAAACACTGCAGTTCTTCGCTGCGCGCGGGACGGTTGCACGCCTGGATCTGAAAGTCAGTACAAAAGCCGAGCCGTATGGTTTAGTCACGCGCACCGGCTCGGCGGAACCGGAGGCACTGGTCACACTGAAGAACTGCATCCGCAAACAAGCCATCCCGCCCGCGTAGCATTGACGGATGACGGATGCCGGAGATCATGGTGTTCGAAGGGCGACGTACTGTCGGTGTGAGCACGCATACCACGCCTGCCACGCGCGGGAGAAAGTGAAGGCGCAAGGCGACATGGGCGCCACAGTTGCGTTCAAACGGTGGTGGCGCTAATCGTCTCAGACATCTCTGCTTGCGTGATGTCGAGCCTCTGCGCTTCGACTATATGGAAGGAGATGCAACCATCGCAAAGCGTCTGCTTTCCACGATGGAACGATTGATCGAGGGATCTCGGAATAACCTGCACAGCACCTAAACGAAGCCGAGAATCCGATTGGAAAGAGGCCGACAATCACTTGAGGCCCTTGATTCGATTGGCCTGCCCAGAGGGATTCGAACCCCCGACCGTCGGCTTAGAAGGCCGATGCTCTATCCAACTGAGCTATGGGCAGTGCGTGTGGCGGCGGCCTGATACCGCTGCCGGAGCGTCCGCGTGACGAAAGTGCGATAACAACGCATCCCGCGCGGACAATCGCCGATTATAGCGCACACGCATGCCAATTTGACCGACGTCACCTCATCACTTGCCCTCTTTACGTGACATCCCGTTCGCATCTAGACTGCAAATGTGGAGGAGCGCGGTCATGAACGAAATCGAACGCGAACAACGCTTTGGCGCCCACAACTACGCGCCGCTGCCCGTCGTGCTCTCGCATGCCAAGGGCGTCTGGGTCTGGGACGTCGAAGGCAATCGCTATCTCGACATGATGAGCGCCTACTCGGCCGTGAGCCACGGACACGCGCATCCGCGCCTCGTGGCCGCCCTCGCCGCGCAGGCGCAGCGGCTGGCCGTCGTCTCCCGCGCCTTTTACACCGATCGGCTCGGCGCATTCCTCGAACGCCTGTGCGACCTCACCACGCTAGGCGGCGTATTGCCCATGAACACGGGTGCCGAGGCGGTGGAGACCGCCATCAAGGCCGCGCGTCGTTGGGGCTACAGCGTCAAACGCATTCCCGCCGAGAAGGCCGAGATCATCGTCGCCGACGGCAACTTCCACGGGCGCACCACCACCATCGTCGGATTCTCGTCCGAACCCGCCTATCGGGCCGACTTCGGCCCCTTCGCTCCCGGGTTCGTGCGTGTGCCGTTCGGCGATATCGATGCCGTACGCGCCGCCATCACCCCCAACACCTGCGCGGTGCTCTTCGAGACGATCCAGGGCGAAGGCGGCATCGTGATTCCGCCCGACGGCTTCCTGCGCGCCTTGCGCGACCTGTGCACCGAACAGAACGTGCTCATGTTGCTCGACGAAATCCAGGCCGGGCTCGGACGCACCGGCCGCTGGTTCGCCTATCAACATGAAGACGTGGTGCCCGACGGCATCATGCTCGGCAAGGCGCTCGGCGGTGGGCTGCTGCCGGTGTCGGCCTTCGTCGCGCGGCGCGACATCATCGACCTGTTCGAGCCGGGCAGCCATGGCTCGACCTTCGGCGGTAATGCACTGGCCGCCGCCGTCGCGCTCGAAGCGCTCGACGTCATGGCCGACGAAGACCTGCCGGGAAGAAGTGCCGAAATGGGGGAATACCTGCTCGCCCGATTGCGCGCGATTCACTCGCCGATCATTCGCGAAGTGCGCGGCCGGGGCCTTTGGGTCGGCATCGAAATCGACCCCGCGCTTGCCGACGCCCACGACCTTGCCATGCGCCTGCTGCACCGACGCGTATTGGCCAAGGAGACGCGCTCGACCGTGCTGCGACTCGCACCGCCGCTCGTGATCGAACGCGCCGAGATCGATCTGTGCGTCTCGGCGCTCAAGGCGGTATTTGCCGAAGCCGAAGACTAGGTGTGACGATGTCCGGCCGCGCGTCGTCGCTCAATGGGCCGACGACTTCGACCAGAGATTCATCACCAGCACCCCGGCAATGATGAGCGCCATGCCGATTACGGCCGGCGCGTCGAGCTTCTGGCCGAACAACACGCGCGACGCGATCGAAATCAACACGATGCCCAGCCCCGACCACATGGCATAGGCGATACCCACGGGCACGGTGCGCAGCGTGAGCGACAACATGTAGAACGCCAAACCATAGCCCACGACGACCAGCGCCAACGGTCCCACGCGCGTGAATCCGTCAGAGGCTTTCAGCGCCGACGTTGCAATCACCTCCGCCACGATCGCCACCAGCAGATACAGATACGCCATCGGCCACTCCCTCTTCAATCGAATTCACGGGCGCCCATCATAACCGACGGTCTGCGGCACCCGCCTCGCAGAAATCGCTTGCGCAGGCGACGCTCCCCGCGCTACAGTCGCCGTCACGGTGTGGCCAGCACACCGGCGTCGCTCGGACGGTTCCGGGCGCTTACGTTCCAGGATCATCATGCCCAGCTCCCAGAGCTCGCGCAGCTTTGCGCGCATCAATCGCCTTCCCCCGTACGTTTTCAATATCACCGCCGAGCTGAAGATGGCGGCGCGCCGCCGTGGCGAAGACATCATCGATCTGTCGATGGGCAATCCCGATGGCGCCACGCCCCCGCATATCGTCAACAAGCTCGTTGAGGTAGCGCAGCGCCCCGACACGCACGGCTATTCGACCTCGCGCGGCATTCCGCGCCTGCGCCGCGCAATCACGCGCTGGTACAAGGACCGCTACGACGTCGAGCTCGACCCCGAGCGTGAAGCGATCGTCACCATCGGCTCGAAGGAAGGCCTCGCCCACCTGATGCTCGCCACGCTGGACCAGGGCGACACGGTGCTGGTGCCGAATCCGTCGTATCCGATTCACATCTACGGCGCGGTCATCGCGGGCGCGAACATCCGCTCGGTGCCGATGACGCCCGGCATCGACTTCTTCACCGAACTCGAACGCGGCATTCGCGAGAGCCATCCGAAGCCGAAGATGGTGATTCTCGGCTTCCCGTCGAACCCCACCGCGCAATGCGTCGAGCTGGAGTTCTTCGAACGTGTGATCGACCTCGCGCGCAAGCACGACATTCTGGTGGTGCACGATCTGGCCTATGCCGACATCGTCTACGACGGCTACAAAGCGCCGTCGATCATGCAGGTGCCCGGCGCACAGGACGTCGCCGTGGAGTTCTTCACGCTGTCGAAGAGCTACAACATGGCGGGCTGGCGCATCGGCTTCATGGTCGGCAACGCGGAACTGGTTGCCGCGCTCGCGCGCATCAAGAGCTATCACGATTACGGCACGTTCACGCCGGTGCAGGTCGCGGCAATCGCCGCACTCGAAGGCGACCAGCAGTGCGTCGAGGAAATTCGCGAGCAATACCAACGCCGCCGCGACGTGCTCTACAAAGGGCTGACGGAAGCAGGCTGGGCCGTCGATCTGCCGCGTGCGTCGATGTACATCTGGGCGCGCATTCCCGAGCCGTACCGCGCGCTCGGCTCGCTCGAATTCGCGAAGAAGCTGCTCGCGCAAGCCAAGGTATCGGTCTCGCCCGGCATCGGCTTCGGCGAATACGGTGACGAGTACGTGCGCTTCGCGCTGATCGAGAACGAATCGCGCATTCGTCAGGCGGTGCGTGGCATCAAGCACATGTTCCGCGAAGACGGACTGGTGCACCCGACGGTCGCCTGATTCGCGCACGGCACAACACTGCCGCCAATGACAACGGGGAGTCGAAAGACTCCCCGTTGGCTTTTCGACCACCGCGCACGACAACGCGCTACGCGGGCAACCACTCCTGCAACGTCACTTCGATGGTGATGAACGAGAGATTGCCGCCGCGCACGAAGCGTCCCGCGAACATGCGCCCCTCGGTATCGGCCACCATGCCGTGGAGCATCGGCAACGCCTGGGCAGCATCGGACCCGACATCGACTTCACCGAACACGTTGAGGATCTCCACCCCCGGCCCGTTCACGACCTGCTCCCGCCAGCCGTCGCCCGCACGAAACGCCAGACGCGCGTCGATCAGGCTGCCGACCGCGCCGCGCACGATGGCCCGCGAGATGCCATGCTCGGCGCACAGCGCCTCGATGCTCTCCGTCAGGTCCTGATTGGGCTTGAGACGCGCCACGACGAGCCGTCCCAATGTGCCGTTCTCGATGGCGACGGGCACCTCCAGTGCCGCGCTCATGAGAGACCTCCCGGGCGCACCGCAGACGGACGCAGCAAGTGAAAGCGCGTTTCCTCGTCATCGCCCGTCACGTAGCCGCCGTGCTCGAACAGACACAGACGAATCACCACGGGCTCGTCGCCGGCCCAGGTGTGATCGAGGATCAGATGCCCGCCATGCAACGCCCCCGTCGGATCGGAAAACCCCGCATGGCAATGCAGCAGCGTGGCGCCGTCGGCCGTGCGGCCGATGGTGATCGCGCCGCCGATCAGATCCACTTCGCGGGCTTCGTCGACCGGCGCCCCGTACCCGAAGGGACGCTCCGTGTCCGTGGTCGTTTCGATCATGTGATACCGCAGTCCTCGCGCGGTGCCCGCGCAAAACCGCCCGACGCCGCCACCATACGCATAGCGGGATAACGCCGCGCGCAGGGACTCGCCGAGATTCGCACCAGACCGGATCGTCACGCGCAGTTCGTGCTGCCCGCTCAACACGCAGTCTTCCACACGGGGTAACGTGGGGGCGCCTGCATGCCGATAGATCCGCGAAAGCGCAGGTTTCATAGTCGATAGTCTCCTTGCTCTTCGAGCATCGTCTTGATTTGCTTCTTCACGATCTTGCCGTAGCCCGACTTGGGCATGGCATTCCAGAACACGAAGCGACGCGGCCACTTGTACCGGGCGATACGCGCTTCGAGATGTCCGAGCAGTTCATCGGCCTGCGCGGCCATGCCTTCCCGGGCGACCACCACCGCGAGCCCGCTCTCGCCCCACTTGGGGTCGGGCACGCCGAGCACCGCACACTCCGACACGCACGGGTGCGTGAGCAGGGCCTCCTCGATCTCGCGCGGATAGACGTTCGAGCCGCCCGAGATGTACATGTCCGACGCGCGTCCCGTGATGTACAGAAACCCCTGTGCGTCGACGTGACCGAGATCGCCGGTGTGGAACCAGTCATCCTTGAACGCCTTCGCATTGGCGTCCGGATTGTTGTGATACCCCATGAAGACGGCCGGCCCGCGCACGCAGATCTCCCCCGAGGCGAATGGCGCCTGACGCTCGCCGCGCTCGTTGAGAATCGCCACCTCCATGCCGGTACGCGGCATGCCGCAGGTGCCCACGCGCGCGTCCGGCGCGTCGTCGTCGTCGCCATGCAGCCAGGGCGGCAACACGGTGATGTTGCCCGTCACCTCGCCCAGGCCGTAGTACTGCACCAGCACGCGGCCCAGCTTCTGCAACGCGTACTTCTGATCGGCGCGGTACATCGGCGCACCGGCGTAGATGACGAAGCGCAACGAGCTATGGTCATGGCGATCGACGGCCGGATCTTCGACCAGCATCTTGACGATGGTCGGCACCGTGAACATGTTGTCGACACGATGACGCTCGATGGCCTGCCACACTTGTTCGGCGTCCATCTTCTCGCCCGGCAGCAGCACGCTCGCCGCGCCGCGTGCGGTATTGACGATGGCGTGAATGCCCGCGCCATGCGAGAGCGGCGCGACGACCATCGACCGGCTGCGATAGGTGATGCCGGGCATCAGGTCGGCCAGATGATTCGTGACGACGAACGCCATCTGTCCGTGCGAGAGCACGCCCGCCTTCGGATGCCCGGTCGTGCCGGATGTATAGAAGAACCACAACGGGTCCTCGTACTCGACCTCGGCTTCGTAGTCCGGCGCGCCGAGGTGTTCAGCGACCAGCGTCTCGTAGTGCAGCTCGCCCTCGCGAGGGGCGCCCAGCGCAATCACGTGGCGCAGCGCGGGCGACGCGGCACGTACCGCGTCGACATGTCCTTCGAAACCGGCGTCGTAGATCATGACGCACGCCCCACTCGACTGCCCCAGATAGGCGGCCTCCGGCGCGGTGATACGGAAGTTCGTCGGCACCCACACGGCCCCGAGCCGGAACGCGATCCACGCGCTCTCGAAAATCGGCAGATTGTTGCGCGAGTGCACCAGCAGTTTGTCGCCCTTGCCGACGCCCAGCTTGCGCAGCGCCTCGACGGCGGCGTTCACGCGGGCGTCGATCTCGCCCCACGTGGTGACCTTCTCGCCGACGATCACGCCGGGCTCGTCCGGATGACGCCGGGCAACATCGGCCAGCAGGCGGCCGAGATTCATCACCTTCTTGAGCATTTCGCTCGTCTCCTGTTCTTTCTTCTTGCGCAGTGTTGCGATGTCTTGCGATGTGGCGTGCCCGGCAGCCGCCGGGCACCCTGCCTGACCCAGGCTCGCGACCTGTCGAAGGGCTTCGATGGATGTCGACGCGACTCAGCGCGCCTCGAGAATGCTCACGTAGTTGGCCACCGCCGCGCCGCCCATGTTGAACACCCCGGCGAGCTTCGCGTTCGGGATCTGCATTTCCCCGGCCGTGCCCGTAAGCTGCATGGCCGCCATGACGTGCATCGATACGCCCGTCGCCCCGACCGGGTGGCCCTTGGCCTTGAGACCGCCCGACGGATTCACCGGCAGCAGACCGCTCTTCTCCGTGATGCCCTCGGCAATCACGTTCGCGCCCTGACCGGGCTTGGCGAGTCCCATCGCTTCGTATTCGATCAGCTCGGCGATGGTGAAGCAGTCGTGCGTTTCGACCAGCGACAGGTCCTTCAGGGACACGCCGGCCACGCCCAGCGCCTGACGCCATGCGTGCTGGCCGCCTTCGAACGCGAGCGGATCGCGGCGCGAGAGCGGCAGGTAGTCGTTGACCTGAACCGCCGCGCGAAAGCCCACGGCCTTGGGCATCGTGCGCGCCACGTCCGCCTTGGAGATCACCAGCGCTGCCGCGCCGTCGGACACCATCGAGCAGTCGGTGCGCTTGAGCGGGCCGGCGACGAACGGGTTCTTCTCGGAGACATTGCGACAGAAGTCGTAGCCGAAGTCGCGACGCATGTGGGCATACGGATTCACCGAGCCGTTGCGATGGTTCTTGGCGGCGATGCGGGCGAGCGCGTCGGACTGATCGCCGTAGCGATCGAAGTACGCCTGCGCGATGGTGCCGAACACCCCCGCGAAGCCGCCCGGAATGCCGGCCTCTTCCCGCGCGTAGGAGCACTTGAGCAGTACGTCGCCGACCTGCGGTGTGGCGAGTTCGGTCATCTTCTCGAAGCCGATCACCAGCACGTGCGTGGCCTTGCCCGCTTCAATGGATTGCAGGCCGCCGTGAACGGCCGCCGATCCCGTGGCGCACGCGTTCTCATAGCGCGTGGCGGGCTTGAAGCGCAGACCGGGAATGCGATTGAAGACCAGCGAGGACGGAAAGTCCTGATACAGGAAGCCGCCGTTGAAGGTACCGACGTGAATCGAGTCGATCTGTTCGGGCGCGAGGCCCGCGTCGTCGAGGGCGGCTTGTGCGACGTCGGCCAGCAGCACTTCGGCGTCGACGTTATCGAGTTTTCCGAACTGGGAGTGGGCCCAGCCGGTAAGGCATGCAGCAACCATGAAATGTTCTCCGGAAAATTGGGGTCATCCAGACTCCGGTGAGCAATTTCGATGCCAGACCCAAACACGCCTGGCGCGTCGCGGTGTACCGCGAGCGGCATCGACTGCCCCTTGCGTCCTCCTTGCGGTTCAGCAACGTGCACTGCAATGTCCGCGCTTGTGGCGCGTCCCGCAATTGACGTAAGCGTAAAGCCGCCCGCCACCTTCCATCAAGTGAATTCGGATGCGCACCGCGTGACGGCAATTTGCTGTGCCGCAACACGCCTTCGCCCCGCCTCGCGCGTGCGACACCTGTCGCATCGAAGGTGTCCAGCATGTGCGACAGGTGTCGCAACGGACACCCGAAATGCGACAGGTGTCTCACGATGACGCGGCGACATGCGTGTCTCGCGAAGCCCGGGCGGGGACAGCCGAAGGCAATCCGTTCCATCAGGTAAAAGGCAGCGGGGCAAGCCACGGCAAGGCATGACCGGACAGGCGGCACCGCAGCGCGCGCGCCCCCGGGAATTCACTGATGCTTAACAACGTAAGGGTTTTCCCGTTCGGGCCGCGAACTGGCATTCGACTTGCGTAAGATAGCCAAGCCACTTGTGAGCCGCATGACGCGAGTTGGCCGGGGCATTGCACGGCAACACCTTCGCGCGCCTCGCGCTTCAGACGCAGTCACCAAACCAATAAACAGGAGACATGCAGTATGAGCACCATGGATCGCCGCCACTTCATCAAGGTCGTGGCAGCCACTTCGGCCGCCGCCGCTACGGGGTTGTATCAGACGCAGGCCCACGCCGCCGAATTCACGCTGAAGTTCGCCAACAACCTTCCTGTCAGCCACCCGATGAACATCCGCGCCAAGGAAATGGCGCAGAAGATCGCGGAGCAATCGAAAGGTCGTATCGACTTCCAGATCTACCCGAACAACCAGCTCGGCAGCGATAGCGACATGCTGAGTCAGATTCGCTCGGGAGCCATCGACTACTTCACGCTCTCGCCGCTGATTCTCGGCACGCTCGTGCCCTCGGCGCAGATCTCCGGCGTGGGCTTCGCGTTCAAGGACTACGGCCAGGTGTGGGCCGCCATGGACGGCGACCTCGGGGCGCACGTTCGCGGCCAGATCGCGAAGACGTCCGTGTTCGCGTTCGACAAGATCTGGGAAAACGGGTATCGCCAGATCACGACGAGCAGCCGCCCGATCAATTCGCCGACCGACCTCAAGGGCCTGAAGATCCGCGTGCCGACAAGCCCGCTGTGGACCTCGATGTTCAAGGCATTCGATTCGTCGCCCACGTCGATCAACTTCGCCGAAGTGTATTCCGCCCTGCAGACGCACATCGTCGAGGCGCAGGAGAACCCGCTCGCGCTGCTCACCACGGCCAAGCTGTACGAGGTGCAGAAGTACGTGTCGATGACGAACCACATGTGGGACGGCTTCTGGTTCCTCGCCAACAAGCAGAAGTGGGACAAGCTGCCCAAGGACCTGCAGGCCATCGTGACCGCCAACGTGAACGCCGCTGCCATGCTGCAACGCGACGACGTGCGCAAGCTCAACGACGGCGTGATGGCCGAGCTCAAGCAGAAGGGTCTCGTGTTCAACGCACCGAACAACGAGCAGTTCCGCGACAAGCTTCGCAGCGCCGGCTTCTACGCCGAATGGCACAAGAAGTTCGGCGACGAGGCATGGGCCATGTTGGAAAAGTACACCGGGAAGCTCGCGTAAATGGAAACGTTGACGATGACGGCCGAGCCGACGCACGCGCTCGCCCGCCTCTTCTGCCATGTCAACCGCGCGGTGATGAAAGTCACCGAGACGGTTGCCGTGCTGCTGGTGGTGGCGGAGACACTCATCCTGCTCGCGGGCGTGATCTCGCGATACGGGTTCGACAATCCGCTCACCTGGTCAGACGAGCTCGCCCAGATTCTGTTCATCTGGCTGTCGATGCTCGGTGCCGTGATCGCGCTCGATCGCGGCGAGCACATGCGTCTGTCCGCCATCGTCAACAAACTTCCCCCGGCATGGCGCGATTGGTTCCAGACCATGGCCGCGCTCACGGTCTGCGTGTTCGTCGCGCTCATCATCATGCCCGCGTACACGCATGCCATCGAACAGATGGACATCACCACGCCCGCGCTGGAAATTCCTGACGGACTGCGCGCTGCGGCGTTGCCGGTCGGTGCGGCACTGATGCTGATCGCCGCCATTTCGCGCATGGCACGTTGTTCGAGCCTGCGCCAGTTCGGCCTCGGCGTGCTGTTCGTGGCAGCCCTCGGCGCCGCGCTGTGGCTCGGCCGCCCGGCGCTCATCGCGATGGGCAACTACAACCTGCTGGTGTTCTTCGTGCTGATCGTGGGCGCGTGCGTGGCAGGCGGCATTCCCATCGCCTTCGCCTTCGGCACGGCCACGCTCGCCTACCTCGCGCTCGTGACCGACGCCCCGCTGCAAATCGTCGTGAGTCGCATGGACGAAGGCATGTCGGGCCTGATCCTGCTGTCGGTGCCGTTGTTCGTGCTGCTCGGCGCGCTCATCGAGATGAGCGGGCTCGCCCGCAGCCTGATCGAATTCATGGCGTCGTTGCTCGGCCACGTTCGCGGCGGCCTGCAGTACGTGCTGCTCGGCGCCATGTTCCTGGTGTCCGGGATTTCCGGCTCCAAGGCCGCCGACATGGCCGCCGTCGCCCCCGCGCTCTTCCCCGAGATGCAGCGGCGCGGCTCCAAACCCGAAGACCTCGTGGCGCTGCTCTCGTCGACCGGCGCCATGACGGAGACGATCCCGCCGAGCCTCGTGCTCATCACCATCGGCGCCGTTTGCGGCGTGTCGATCACGGCGCTCTTCGTGGGCGGCCTGCTGCCTGCGGTCATCGCCACGCTCGCCATCGTGGTGGTGTGCTTCGCGCGTTCGCGCAAGGAGGCCCCGAACGCGGCGCGGCGCGCGCCGTGGGGCGTGATCGGCAAGACGTTCGTCATAGCGCTGCCGGCGCTCGCCCTGCCGATCCTGATTCGCACCGCCGTGATCGAAGGCGCAGCGACGGCCACCGAAGTCTCGACGGTGGGCATCGCCTACACGATCGTGATCGGCCTGATCGTCCATATCTTCAAGAAGCATCTCGACTTCAAGCGACTGTATCCGCTGCTTACGGAAACCGCGGCGCTCTCCGGCGCCATCCTGCTCATCATCGGCATGGCCACGGCGATGGCGTGGGCGCTCACGCAATCGGGCTTCTCGGCAAAGCTCGTCGGCCTGATGCACGGCGTGCCGGGCGGACAGGTCGGCTTCCTGCTCATCTCGATGGTCGTGTTCATCGTACTGGGCAGCGTGCTCGAAGGCATTCCGGCCATCGTGCTGTTCGGACCGCTGCTCTTCCCCGTGGCGCGCTCGCTGGGCATTCACGACGTGCATTACGCAATGGTCGTGATTCTGTCGATGGGCATGGGCCTGTTCGCACCGCCGCTCGGTGTCGGGTTCTATGCGGCATGCGCGATCGGCAAGACGTCGCCCGACAAGGTGTTCAACCGGATGTGGACCTACATGGGCGCACTGCTGATCGCCCTGCTGATCGTGGTCTTCGTTCCCTGGATCTCGATCGGTTTCCTCAAGTAAGGCAAATCCGCTAACGATTTCGCGTTTTCACCGACGGGCTCCGCCGCGCTGCTGGCGGCGGGGCCCGTGCTGTAGATGTCAATAAAATTAGGAGTCCATAGCATGACGGAGAAAGTTGCAGTGGTCACGGGTGGCGGCATGGGCATTGGCGCCGCCATTTGCGAACGGTTGGTGAACGACGGCATGACGGTGGTCGTTGCCGACCTGAACGAAGGGGCGGCGGCCGAGACGGCGGCGAAGCTCACCGCCGCCGGCGGCACCGCATGGGCGCTGGGCATGAACGTGGGCGACGCGCAGTCGATTGCCGACGGTTTCGCGCAGGTCGCCCAGCGGCATGGCCGGTGCGATGTACTCGTGAACAACGCAGGCATCGCCAAGACGTTCCCGTTCCTCGATTACCCGATCGATCACTGGCATCAGGTCATGAACGTGAACCTCACGGGCACGCTGCTGTGTGGGCAGCACGCCGCGCGGCTCATGCGTGAGCAGCGCTGGGGACGGATCGTGAACCTGGCGTCGGTCGCCGGCATTCTGGCGAGCGCCGGTCGCACGGCATACGGCACGTCGAAAGCCGCCGTGATCGGCCTCACGCGGCAGATGGCCATCGAACTGGCACCGTTCGGCATTACGGCCAACGGCATCGCCCCAGGCCCCGTCGACACGCCGCTCACGCAGGTGCTGCATTCCGACGTCTCGCGCCGTCACTACACGGAGACGACGCCACTCGGCCGCTACGGGCAGCCGCGTGAGATCGCCGGGGCGGTGAGCTTTCTGGCGTCGGAGGATTCGTCGTATGTGACCGGGCACATCCTGCCGGTCGACGGCGGCTTCGTCGCCGCGGGCATTCTGGAAATCTGACGCGGCGCACGCCGATTCATCAGGTTCCGGGCACTGGCGCGAACGTCGACACACCCGGTGTTGAGGTGCCGTGGTGCTGCAGTGCCGATGCGCCGACGTTCAGCGCAGGCGGGTGTCCGGAAGATCGGGCACCAGCCGCGCGTTCGGCGCCCGTTGCATGTCGCGCCACACCTGCCGCGCATTCTCCACGAACGTCTCCACGCACGGATTGTGATTGTCCCGGCTCCACAGCAAGGCCACCTCTGCCACCGGCGCGTTGTGCAACGGTTTGAAGACGGCGCTGCCCGACGCGCTCGCACTACTCATCGACATCGGCACCATTGCCACGCCGAGCCCCTCCCCCACGAGGTTGATAATCGTCTGCTGCAGGTTGGTCTCCAGCCGGATGTGCGGCGAGAACCCCGCACGGCGACAATGATCGACGACCAGATCGTAGACGAGCGGCGCAATCTCGCGCGGAATGCTCACGAATGACTCCTCGGCCAGTTGGGAGGCGTCGAGCACGTCTAGCGATGCCAGCGCGTGCGTGCGCGGCAGCACCGCCACCATCTCCTCGCGAAACACCGTCGCCGTCTCCAGCCCCGTGAGATCCTCCGGACGGTACATGATGCCCACGTCGGTCCGTCCGGTACGCACCGCTTCTGCCAGCAGATTCGGCAGCGTTTCCGCCAGCTTCATGTCCACGCGCGCATACGCCGACGCGTAAGTCCGCGTGAGCGCCGGCAGGATGTTGTACGCGGAAGACATCATGAAGCCCACCGTAATCGCGCCATCTTCCCCGCGGCTCGCCGCCACCACGTTGCGCCGCGCCCGGTCGACGGAATTCAGGATATCCACAGCGTCCTGATAGAAGCGTGCGCCCGCGCGCGTCAAACGCACGCTGCGGCGCGTGCGCTCGAACAACTGCACGCCCAGTTCCGCCTCCATGAGCGCAATCTGGCGCGACAGCGGTGGCTGCGAGATATGCAATTGCTGGGCGGCCCGGCCGAAATGCAACGTCTCCGCGAGCACCACAAAGTACTGGAAATGACGCAACTCGATCATTTGATACCTCAAAGGTATTAATAGCGCATCAATATTGTATTGGATGTTATGACTGTGCAGTCGTATCCTGCATTGGCGGTTGGCCACCCGTGCTGTCCGCCACATAAAGAGACGTCAGGAATCGCCAGGCCACAAGCCAACGACGGCGCCCTTTCGTACCAATACGAGAAGGAGACAAGTCATGCCCGCTCACCTCGCTGTAGCGTCTGCCCCCGCTCGACCTGTCGGCCACGCAAGCCCCCTCGGCGCGGCCAATGCCAATACCGCTTTCCACCACATTGCCGCGCTCGCAGAGCGCATCGCGCGCGCGCCCGCCGCCCCTGCTGCGGCATGCCGCATGCGCCCCGACTATCTCGAGATCGACGACCTGTGCGGCACCGACGCCCGCATGCGCGACCTGCTCGCGCGCGGCAAACGTCTCGTCGATCGCGGCATTCCGGTGCTGATTCTCGGCGAGACGGGAACCGGCAAGGAGTTTCTCGCCCGCGCACTGCACGAATACAGCGAGCGCCGCGCGCAAGCGTTCGTGGCGATCAACACGGCGTCGCTCCCCGAGCATCTCGTCGAGAGCGAGCTATTTGGCTATCAGCGCGGTGCGTTCTCGGGTGCGTTGCCCGGCGGGATGAAAGGCAAGCTGCAACAGGCCGACGGCGGCACGCTGTTCCTCGACGAAATCGGCGACATGCCCTATGCGCTGCAAACGCGCTTGCTGCGTGTCTTGTCCGAACGCGAAGTTACGCCGCTGGGTGCCAGCCATCCGGTGCCGGTCGACGTGCAACTCATCTGCGCGACGCATCAGGATCTGGCGAGCGCCGTCGCGCAGGGCGCATTCCGCGAAGATCTCTATTACCGGATTGCCGTGGGGGTTCTGACGTTGCCGACGCTGCGCGAACGTGACGACAAGCCGGAACTCATCGCGCGCATGCTGTGTGACGAATGGGAAGGGTTGCGCGCCGATCAGGCGCTGGCTCGCGTGTCGGCCGAGGCGCTCACCTGTCTGCTCACCCACGCATGGCCGGGGAATCTGCGCCAGATGCGCGCGGCATTGCGCTACGCGTGTGCGGTGATGAACGGGAATCAGTTGACCGCGATGGACTTGCCGCCGGAGTTGATGACGACGTTGCAAGCGTCGCGCGCACAAGCCTTGCCGAATCGCGACACCGTGACGACATTGGCGAGCTCACGGCAAGACAACGAAACTGTATCGCGCGTCGATGGCAATGCGCACGCGATGCATGACATGGATCACGACGACGAACGCGAGCGCATCGTGCAAGCTCTGGCGCAACATCGCTGGAATATTTCCGCAGCGGCACGGACACTTGGCTTCTGTCGCGCGTCGCTCTATCGCAAGCTCAAGCAGTTCAGCATTCCGCACGTGCGCGATTGCGGTGACGCACTGAGCACGGCGCGCTTCGCATAGCGCGTCGCGCCCGCGCGAAGACATGCAAATCGCGCGGGCAAAAAAAAGCGCGGCCAATCAGGCCGCGCCAAGGTTTGGAGACTTTTCACTCAACGCAAAAGTCTACTTCTCGCGGAACGTAGTATAGGTCCGACGCCAAAAATCATTCTCATCATTCGACGCAATTCATTATTTGCCGACTCGAAATAGTTCCACAAAACCCCATGAATAAAGGGATTTTTTGACCATCCCGCTTTCTGTCGCTTGAAAGATTTTCAGAATTCCCGCATCACGCGCGAGTACGTGGCCTCGATGACAAGCCGATGGCGATGTCTCGACACTTCGAAGCATGCGTATCTATATAGTCGCATCGCTACGCAACGATCATCGTCCCGAGTCCGACGTCCGGATCCTCTCTCGATCGTGTGCATCGAATTCGCTCGATGCGCTGCGCACGCGATACACCGCCGCGACATGAGCACGCACACACGGAACTAAATTCAACGATGCGTGTCCGGCGCAAATCCAGCGCTGACGGCGCTTCCCACGCGCTTCTTCGGGCAGGTTCCAGTGTGTCCCGAGCGCAACACACCTCGCTTGCATTGCCAATTCTCGCCTAGGCTTAATCAAGCCAATCCCTTATCCGACAACGCTTTACGGCACGTTTGCAAGATTGTTTTCGGATATGAAATAGATTCTTGCGGATTCTGAAATAGGCGGGAGTAACGCGCACTCATACACTGCCCCCTGTCAACAGAGCAGTGCCGATACCTGATCGGGTCCGCGAATGACAAACCGTCACCTCGACATGTTCTGTTTCGCCGCGTTCTGTTTTCACGCGAATTCTGCGATTCGTGTCACGTTACTGGAGCTTAAACCATGAAAAAAACTCTTCTTGCCGCAGCCGCGATCGGCGCGTTCTCGGTGGGCGCACATGCACAAAGCAGCGTCACGCTGTACGGCTTGATCGACGCTGGCGTTGCTTACACCAGCAACTCGACCAACACGATCGGTGCTTCGGGTTCGAAGAACTTCCGCGCAACGAGCGGCCTGATCAACGGCAGCCGTTGGGGCCTGAAGGGCTCGGAAGACCTGGGTGGCGGTAACAAGGCCATCTTCGTGCTGGAAAACGGTTTCTCGATCAACAACGGCAACCTGGGCCAAAACAACCGCATGTTCGGTCGTCAAGCCTTCGTCGGCCTGCAGAACGACAAGTTCGGCGCCGTCACGTTCGGTCGTCAGTACGACTCGGTGGTTGATTACCTCGCTCCGCTGACCCTGAACGGTACGCAGTTCGGCGGCACGATCGCAGCCCACCCGTATGACAACGACAACACGAACAACTCGTTCCGTGTGAACAACTCGGTCAAGTACTCGAGCGCCAACTACAACGGCCTGACCTTCGGCGGCCTGTATGGCTTCTCGAACAAGGCTGGTGACTTCGCCAACAACCGTGCATTCAGCGCCGGCGTGAACTACGCTAACGGCCCGCTGACGGTTGCTGCTGCTTACTTGGAGCGCCAAGGCAATCCGGGTAACAACAACGCAACGGGCGCAGTCGACACGTCGGCTGGCGGTGACTCGGTCTTCAACGCACAGAAGCAACGCGTTTGGGGTATCGGTGGTAACTACGCCTTCGGCCCGGCAACGGTCGGCCTGGTGTACACGCACACCCAACTCCAAGGTCTGGCTGGCATCAACTACAACAGCACCGCAGTTGGTTTCAACAACGACGGCCTGAAGTTCGACAACTTCGAAGTCAACGGTCGCTACATGCTGACCCCGGCAGTCTCGCTGTCGGCCGCGTACGTGTACACGATGGCCAAGCAAGATTCGACGGACAAGAAGCCGAAGTTCCACACCGTTACGCTGCAAGCTGACTACCGTCTGTCGAAGCGCACCGATGTGTACCTGACGGGTTCGTACCAGCACATCTCCGACAACGAAGGCACGGGCCTCGCAGCCGGTGTCGGCGCTGCCGGCGGTATGTCGTCGACCAGCTCGCAAACCGTTGTGGGCACGGGTATCCGTCACCGCTTCTAATCAAAGCGGCGTGAGTACCGCAGTCGCATCGCGGTACTCCTGACACGAAAAAGGGCAGCCTCGGCTGCCCTTTTTTCATGGTCGCGTGCAATATCGCACGCCGCCATCGATCTCACCTCTCACAGACGTTCACGTCAGAAGCGCGTTTCACGCGCGGCACGCAGGAAGTTATCGAGTACCGGCGTGCAGTCCAGGAACTCCGGCCCGCCTGCGCGGTGAAACTCCGGGTGCCACTGCAATCCCATCACGAACGGCGCCTTGCGATACCGGATCGCTTCCACCACGCCGTCTTCCGCACACACCGCTTCCACGCTCAGATCGCGCCCGAGTGTCTTCACCGACTGGTGATGAATCGAGTTGACGATCGGCACGGCGGTCGGTGCGAGCATCTGTGCGAGCGACGACCCTTCCGGGAAGGTCAGCGTGTGGCGGTTGTGCTCGTAGGTTTCCGTCACGTGCGGGATCGCTTCCGGAAGATCGGTCGCGATGTCCTGATGCAACGTGCCACCGAATGCCACATTGATCAACTGACAACCCCGGCACACACCGAGAATCGGCTTGCCCTGCTCGACGAATTCGTGCAGCAACTCGAGTTCGTACATGTCGCGCATGCGATCGCCCTGCCATTCGTGACGCGTCGCGACTTCCGAATAGGTCAATGGCGACACGTCGGCACCGCCCTGCAACACCAGGCCGTCGAGATGCTTGGCGTAGTCGTGCAGGCGGATATGGCTCGGATGCAACTGGCCCTGCGTGTCGACCGTCGGAATCATGAAGACCAGCACGTCGCGCGACATCACCCAGTGGGCGATCGATTCTTCGAGGTATTGCAACGTTTTACTGCGCAACCCTTTCGAGCCTGGCTCCGGATGGAAAATGCGCGCCGAGATACCGATCTTCAGCGTGCGCTGCGTGATGCGTTGCCCGGCGCGGTCGTACCAGGCGCGAAATCGTGCGGACATGATGCGACGCAAAACCGACCACGGCGAGTCGCCCGCCTGCAGATACGAAGGCTGACCACCCATCGATGCCGGACTCCCCGGACGCGGCGCCCCCGAGCCGAACGACGGCTGATGTGGCGGTTCACCGCCACCCCCACCGCCACCGCCCGCACCCGAAGTACCGTCACCGGGCGCCGAACCACTTGCGGCGCCTGCCGCGCCTGCCTCGCCGATCGCGCCGCCCGCACTGCCGACACCGGCCGCTTTGACGTCGTCGCCTGACTTCGGCACTGGCGCACCGATCGGATTGCGGTCCGAGGCGACTTCCGCAGACGGTTTCGCCGACGCTGTCGCTGTCGCCGGTGCCGATTGCGGCTTTTCTGCCGTTGCGTCGGCCGATGCCGCGGACTCGGCCGGCGGCACCGGGCGCGTGAGCGTATCGGGGTTCGGCGGCATGCCCGACGAGCCTTCCGACGTGCCGGCCACCGGCTTCGCAGTCGGATGCGGTGTCTGCGGCGACGCGGGCGCTACGTAGTCGGACGGCCCGCCCGACGGCGCAGGCGACGAGGTTTGTTGCGGCGTTGCGCTCTTGCTCGCATCGGGTTCGGGCGTTTGCGGATGGCTCGGCCCGTCGGGTTGCTTCGGCGATTTCGGATCTTGAGCGTCGGTCATGATGGCTTTTTGAAAACGTCCGCAAAGGGGGAAAAAAGGATGGACCACGAGAACCGGGAAATTATCCCGCCGCGTCTATCCCGCCGCAACCGGAGAACCCCACACCGCCACAGCCTCCGGCACACACAGCCTACGCTCGATGGCACCCCATGCAACCGTCGCGCCGGCGTGATGTCGAACACAATTGTCGCGCGTCGGAAGCCTGATCGCATCGCCGGCAAACTCGGCGGGCGACGCGTATAATCGAGACAAATTGCAAGACATTCGTTCGATTTTGCGCGATGTTTGCGTCGATTGAATGAAATTGCCCGCCGTTATCCCGTTATCCCGTTAACGCCGGGCACTTTAGTTTCAGGAGCCTGCAAGTGAAGCGTTTTCTGCGCCTGTGGCAAATTGCTCGCCACGATTTCCGCGTGCTTTGGCACGCCGCCCGCGATCCGCGCCGTCCGTGGTGGCTGTTGCCCGCCGTCGCGCTGCTCGGCGTCTATCTGATCAGCCCCTTCGACCTGATCCCGGACTTCGTGCCGGTGTTCGGTCTGCTCGACGATGTTGTCGTGATCGGCATGGTCGTGCACTGGCTGATCGGCCGTCTGCCGTTCGACGTGCGCGAAGACGCGCGCGCCCATGTGTTCACGCAGCGCGCCTGAACGATGGCACGCCACGAAAAAGGGACGCACGAGGCGTCCCTTTTTCGTCAATCCCTACGCCGCACTCAAGGCATGAGCAATGTCGAGCCCGTCGTCTTGCGGGCTTCGAGATCGCGATGCGCCTGCGCCACATCGGCCAACGCGTAACGCTGGTTGACCTCGATCTTCACCGCGCCCTTGGCCACGACATCGAACAACTCATTGGCCGTGGCTTCGAGGTCTTCACGCTTCGCCGTGTAGTTGAACAGCGTCGGACGCGTGAAGAACAGCGAGCCGCGCGACACGAGATCCGCCGTGTTGATCTGCGTGACGGCGCCGGACGCGTTACCGAAGTTCACCATCGTGCCCAGCGGACGCAGGCAGTCGAGCGAGCCGATGAACGTGTCCTTGCCGATCGAATCGTAGACGACCGGCACGCCTTCGCCACCGGTAATCTCCTTGACTCGCTCGACGAAATTCTCGCGCGTGTAGACGATCGGATGATCGCAGCCATGCTTGCGCACGAGCGCCGCTTTCTCGTCGGAACCGACCGTGCCGATCACCGTCGCGCCGAGCGCCTTGGCCCACTGACACACGATCAACCCGACACCGCCCGCCGCCGCGTGAATCAGGATCGTGTCGCCCGCCTTCACCGGATACGTGCGACGCAGCAGATACTGCGCCGTCATGCCCTGCAGCATCATCGCCGCGGCCTGATCGTCGCTGATGCTGTCCGGCAACCGCACCAGCGGCGCGGCCGGCATCACACGCGCCTGCGAATACGCGCCACACGGACGGCTCGCATACGCGACACGGTCGCCCGGCTTGACATGCGTGACGCCCTCGCCCACAGCCTCGACCACGCCCGCCGCTTCCATGCCGAGACCGGCCGGCAGCGGCTGCGGATACAGGCCCGTGCGGAAATAGACGTCGATGTAATTCAGCCCCACGGCGTTGTGGCGCACGCGCGCCTCGCCCGGCCCCGGCTCACCGACTTCGACATCGACCCACTTCATCACTTCCGGGCCACCGTTCTGTTCAATACGGATCGCTTTTGTCATCCTCGCTCCTTGGCTATTTTTCAGGGAATTGCGGATCGTCGCCGCACGCCGTGCCTCGCGGCCGCCGGGCGGCATCCGGCATGCGTCACGCCTTCGGCTCGGCCGCCAGGCGCACGATCAGTTGTTCAAGCAGCAAACGCGCCGTAGCGCTATTCGTCGCACATGGCACGTTATGCACGTCGCAGGCGCGCACCAGCGCGTTGATGTCGGGCTCGTGCGGCTGCGGCGTCATCGGGTCGCGCAGGAACAGCACCATGTCGACGCGCCCCTCGGCCAGTTGTGCGCCGATCTGGAGGTCGCCACCGTGCGGTCCCGAGAGCTTGCGCTCCACTTCGAGGCCAAGCTCGGTCGCGATGCGTCCGCCCGTCGTGCCCGTAGCCACGAGCTGGCACTGGCGCAGCACGTCGACGTAATCGCGGGCGACCGCGAGAATCTCATCCTTCTTCTTGTCGTGCGCAATCAGCGCGATGCGGACATTCGGTACGGTCGAAACAGTCATTGAAGCGTTTTCCAGTTTGGGTCAGAACGTGCCCGGGTAGGCGCCGCCGTCGATCAGCACGTTCTGCCCGGTAATGTAGCCTGCGCGGGCACTGCACAGGAATGCGCAGGTCGCGCCGAATTCGTCCGGCTGGCCGAAGCGGCGCGCCGGAATCGCGGCAGCGCGCCTGGCCCGCGCTTCGTCGACCGTCTGACCGCTCTTCGAGGCCCATGCCTGCATGGTGCCGGCCAGGCGGTCGGTGTCGAACGCACCCGGCAGCAGATTGTTGATGGTCACGTTGTGCGCCACGGTCGTGCGCGCCAGGCCGGCGACAAAGCCCGTCAACCCCGAGCGCGCCCCGTTGGACAGGCCGAGGATATCGATCGGCGCCTTTACGGCCGAGGACGTGATGTTCACGATACGCCCGAAGCCCTGCGCGATCATGCTGTCGACCGTCGCCTTGATGAGTTCGATGGGCGTGAGCATGTTGGCGTCGAGCGCGCGGATCCAGTCGTCGCGTTGCCAGTCGCGGAAGTCGCCCGGGGGCGGACCGCCCGCATTCGTCACGAGAATATCGGGCTGCGCACATGCGGCGAGCGCCTGTGCACGGCCTTCAGGCGTGGTGATGTCGCACGCCACGGCCGTGACGCTCACCCCCGTGGCGGCGCGAATCTCGTCGGCGGCCACGTTCAGCGCGTCGACCCCGCGCGCCACGATGACGAGATTGACGCCCGCGTCGGCCAGCGCCTGCGCACACGCGCGCCCCAGCCCCTTGCTCGCGCCGCACACCAGCGCGGTGCGGCCCTTGATTCCCAGATCCATGTCAGCCAGCCTTCCAGACGAGTGAAGCATTAATCGAATACGGCGATGCAGCACAATGTGGGCCCCTGGGGGCGCCTCGCACCGATTCTAAGGGAATCGCGTTCGCGCCGCTGCGTGCCGCATCGGTTAAAATCGCGGCCATGCGGGCTAAACCGGCCCTGCCCCCGACTGCCGCAATTGCGCGCCCTGCCATGAAACAAGACACCCGCTTCCCGAATCTCTTTATCTGCGATCACCCGCTGATCCAGCACAAGCTCTCGCACATGCGCGACAAGGAAACGTCGACGCGCACGTTCCGCGGCCTGCTGCGCGAGATTACCTTGCTCATGGGCTACGAAATCACGCGCGACCTGCCGCTCACGACCGAACGCATCGACACGCCGATGGTCGCCATGGACGCCCCCGTCATCGCAGGCAAGAAGCTCGCCATCGTGCCGGTGCTGCGCGCCGGTGTCGGCATGAGCGACGGCCTGCTCGATCTGGTGCCGTCCGCGCGTGTGGGTCACATTGGCGTGTACCGCGACGAGCAGCATCGTCCGGTCGAATACCTTGTGCGCCTGCCCGACGTGGCCGACCGCCGCTTCATCCTGTGCGATCCGATGGTCGCCACCGGCTACTCGGCCGTGCACGCCGTAGACGTGCTGCGCAAGCGCGGCGTGGCTGAGGAGAACATTGCGTTCCTCGCGCTGGTGGCGGCGCCCGAAGGCGTGAAGGTGCTCCACGACGCGCATCCGGGCGTGAAGCTGTACGTGGCCTCGCTCGACGAACGTCTGGACGACCACGCCTACATCATTCCCGGGCTGGGCGACGCAGGCGACCGCCTGTTCGGCACCAAGAACTGAGGTTGCATCGATGACGCAAAAGCCCCGGCCCCGCCGGGGCTTTTGCTATCTGGCCGCCTTGCGGCGCGTGGCCATCGCCACCCCAACGGCCGCCAGCACCATGCCGGCCCAGGCCAGCGGCGGCATGTGCTCCCCGACCATGAGCCACGCCGCCAGCGCCGCCGAGGGCGGCACGAGGAAGAACAGCGCCGAGACGCGCGAGGCCTCGCCCCGGCGGATCATCGCCAGCAGCAGCGAGATCGCGACGATCGAGTTGCCGATCACCAGATAGACGAGCGTGAGGCCGAGTTGCCATGTCCAGTCGACGTGCATCGGTTCGAGCCACCATGCGAGCGGCAGCGTGGCCGCAAAGCCCACGGCGTACTGCACCAGATTCGACGTGATCGGATGTTGTCCCACGCCGAAGCGTTTCTCGTAGAGCGTGCCGCAGGTGATGGCGCCGAGCGCCACGAACGTGAGCACCAGTCCCAGCGTCGACGTCGCTTCCACTGCCGAGCGCGCCACGATCACGAGCGCCGCCCCCGCCAGTCCGAGCCCCAGCCCGATCCAGTTCAGTCCGCTCACGCGCTCGCCAACGAGATGCGGCACCGCCAGCGCCACGAGAATCGGTTGGAGCGACGTAATCAGCGCCACGCTCCCCGCCGACACCCCCAGGCGCAGGGCCAGATACGTCATGCTGAAATACAGCGCCTGAATGAGCAGGCCGATGACCACGAGGTGGCCCCATGCGGCCGCCGTCTTCGGTAGCGGCGGGCGCATGACGATCGCCAGCGGGGCGAGTAGCACGAGCACCAGACCGTAGCGCAGGGCGAGGAACGTGAGCGGGTCGGCATACGCCAGGCCGATCTTGGCGACGGTAAAGCCGACGGACCACAGGAACAGGAAGATGAGGGGCGCGGCGCGCAGCCACAGCGGGTCGTGTGCCACGCCGGTGCGCACCGGGTCCATCGAGGTTTTCAGCGACATGAGTTAGCGAGGGTCTCGTGGGAATCTCGTGGGAATCGCGCGGGTTCTGCGGCTCGCCCGGACAGCGAGCCGTGTGCGGAGGACACCGCCATCTTCGCATTCATCGACGCTTGTTGCCGCCCAGAATGCTGCCGAGCACACCGCGCACGATCTCCCGCCCGAGCTGGTTGCCGACGGTGCGCATGGTGCTCTTGACCATCGCCTCCACGGCGGTGTCCTTGCTGCGCGAACCACCTGAGCCACCGAAGAGGCCGCCGAGCGAATCCTTCACCGTGTCGAGCAGGCCGCCGCCCGACGACGGTACCGTGCCGCCCGGGGCGGTGGTCGCGCCCGGCTGGCGTTCCTGCGTGCGGCCCACGAGCTTCTCGTACGCCGACTCGCGATCCACCGCGTTCTCGTACACCCCGGCAACCAGCGACGTGGCCATGAGCGCCGCGCGCTCCTGCGGCGTGATCGGCCCGATGCGCGACGCGGGCGGTGCAATGTACGCGCGCTCCGTCACGGCGGGACGCCCCTTTTCGTCGAGCAGCGAGACCAGCGCCTCGCCGACGCCCAGTTCGCCGATCACCGTTTCGATGTCGAGCGACGGATTGGCCCGCATGGTCTGCGCCGCCACCTTCACCGCCTTCTGGTCGCGCGGCGAATAGGCCCGCAGCGCGTGCTGCACGCGGTTGCCCAATTGGCCGAGCACGGTGTCGGGCACGTCGACCGGGTTCTGCGTCACGAAATACACGCCCACGCCCTTGGAACGAATCAGCCGCACCATCTGTTCGATGCGTTCGAGCAGCGGCTTGGGCGCTTCGTTGAACAACAGGTGCGCTTCGTCGAAGAAGAAAACGAGCTTGGGCTTGTCGGGATCGCCCACCTCGGGCAACCGCTCGAACAGCTCGGCGAGCAGCCAGAGCAGGAAAGTCGCGTAGATGCGCGGCGCGGCCAGCAGCTTGTCCGCCGCGAGAATATTCACCACACCGCGACCCTGCGCGTCGGTCTGCATGAAGTCCTCGATGTTGAGCATCGGCTCGCCGAAGAACTTGTCCGCGCCTTGCTGTTCGAGCGTGAGCAGTCCGCGCTGGATCGCACCGACCGACGCGGCCGAGATGTTGCCGTACTGGGTGGTGAAGGTCGACGCGTTGTCGCCCACATGCTGGAGCATGGCGCGCAGGTCCTTGCTGTCGAGCAGCAACAGACCGTTGTCGTCGGCAATCTTGAAGACGAGGTTGAGCACGCCGGTCTGCGTCTCGTTCAGGCCCAGCAGGCGCGAGAGGAGCAACGGCCCGAGATCGGAGACGGTCGCGCGCACCGGATGCCCCTGCTCGCCGAACACATCCCACAGCGTGGCAGGGCTACCGTGCCAGTCCGGCGTCTCGAAGCCCAGATTGGCGATACGATCCTTGAGCTTGGGCGTCTCGACGCCCGGCTGCGTGATGCCTGTCAGGTCGCCCTTCACGTCGGCCAGGAAAACCGGCACGCCGATGTCGGAGAACGCCTGCGCCATGACTTGCAGCGTCACGGTCTTGCCGGTGCCAGTGGCGCCGGTGATCAGGCCGTGGCGATTGCCCATTGCGGGCAGCAGGCCAAGAACATGCTCGTTGTTGCGGGCGATGACGAGGAGATCGCCGGTGTCCGGCGCGGGGGCGGGCGTCTGCGCCTCGGGAACGGCGGAGGCGGGAGCGACGGAGGCGGCCGCGCTCTGGGGCGCTTGCGGCGGCACGGGCTTCTTGGGCATGAGAGACCTCGGCGGTAGACGCGGCGGGGGTCGTGACACGGCGCAGCAAACACCCGTGGCACGGTGCGGCGGCATGATAAAATTGCCTCCGATTATAGCGGCAGGTTGCCGCTCGAACGACAGGGCATACATCGCCGCCCAGCGCGGCACGACGGAGAAATTCATGGCGGGTCATAGCAAATGGGCCAACATCAAACACAAAAAGGCAGCAGCCGATGCCAAGCGCGGTAAAGTCTGGACACGCCTGATCAAGGAAATCACCGTGGCCGCGCGCCTGGGCGGCGGTGACGCCGACAGCAACCCGCGCCTGCGTCTGGCCGTGGAAAAGGCTGCCGACGCGAACATGCCCAAGGACAACGTCAAACGCGCGATCGATCGCGGCGTGGGCGGTCTTGACGGCGCCAACTACGAAGAAATCCGTTACGAAGGCTATGGCCTGAGCGGCGCGGCCGTGATCGTCGACACCATGACGGACAACCGCGTGCGTACGGTCGCGGAAGTGCGTCACGCCTTCTCGAAGTTCGGCGGCAACATGGGCACCGACGGCTCGGTGGCCTTCCTCTTCACGCACTGCGGTCAGTTCCTGTTCTCGCCGGAAACCTCGGAAGACAAGCTCATGGAAGTGGCGCTCGACGCCGGTGCGGACGACGTGATCACCAATGACGACGGCAGTTTCGAAGTCGTTTGCCCGCCCAACGATTTCCAGGCGGTCAAGGACAAGCTCGAAGCGGCCGGCCTGAAGGCCGAAGTCGCCGAAGTCACGATGAAGCCGCAAACCGAAGTGGTCTTCACCGGCGATGACGCCGTGAAGATGCAGAAGCTGCTCGACGCGCTCGAAAACCTCGACGACGTGCAGGAAGTATTCACCAACGCCGTCATCGAGGAATAAGATGAAAATCATGGTTGTCGGCTCGGGTGGCCGCGAACACGCGCTGGCATGGAAGCTCGCGCAATCGCCGCGCATCCAGCTGGTCTACGTTGCACCGGGTAACGGCGGCACGGCGCTCGACGAGCGCCTGCGCAACGTGCCCATCAGCGATCCGAACGTGCTGGCCGAGTTCGCCGCACGCGAAGGCATCGCCCTCACGGTGGTCGGCCCGGAAACGCCGCTCGCCGCCGGTATCGTCAACATCTTCCGCGCCCGCGGCCTGAAGATCTTCGGCCCGACCAGGGAAGCGGCACAGCTCGAATCGTCCAAGGACTTCGCCAAGGCGTTCATGAAGCGCCACGGCATTCCGACGGCCGATTACGAAACGTTCTCCGACGCCGCCGCCGCGCACGCCTACATCGACGCCAAGGGCGCACCGATCGTCATCAAGGCCGACGGCCTGGCTGCCGGCAAGGGCGTGGTCGTGGCGATGTCGCTCGACGAAGCCCACCACGCCGTGGACATGATGCTCGCCGACAACAAGCTCGGCGACGCCGGCGCGCGCGTGGTAATCGAAGGGTTCCTGCAGGGCGAGGAAGCCAGCTTCATCGTGATGGTCGACGGCAAGAACGTGCTGCCGCTGGCCACGTCGCAGGACCACAAGCGTCTGCTCGATAACGATCAGGGCCCGAACACGGGCGGCATGGGCGCCTACTCGCCCGCGCCGATCGTCACGCCGCAGATTCACGCGAAGGTCATGCGCGAGATCATCATGCCGACCGTGCGCGGCATGGAGACCGACGGCATTCGCTTCACCGGCTTCCTGTACGCCGGCCTGATGATCGACGGCGACGGCAACGTCAAGACGCTCGAATTCAACTGCCGCATGGGCGACCCCGAGACGCAGCCGATCATGGCACGTCTGAAGGGCGACTTCTCGGTCGTGGTCGAGCACGCGATCGCCGGCACGCTCGACAAGGTCGAACTCGACTGGGATCGTCGCTATGCGCTGGGCGTGGTGCTCGCCGCACACGGCTACCCGGACACCCCGCGCAAGGGCGACCGTATCTCGGAGATTCCTGCCGAGACGTCCGAGTGCGTGACGTTCCACGCCGGTACCCAGCTCGAGAACGACGTGCTGCAAGTCACCGGTGGACGCGTGCTGTGCGTGGTCGGCCTGTCCGACACCGTGCGCGGCGCCCAGAGCGTGGCGTACCAGACCGTCAATCAGATCAATTTCGACGGCATGCAGTATCGCCACGACATCGGTAACCGCGCCCTCGCGCGCAAGCCGGAGTAAGCACCACCGCCGCAAGCGGGTCGCGAAGCATCGAGCCCTCGATATCCGCTGAGTCGGCAGGCCACGGCCCGGGAAACCATTGCGTTCTCCCGGGCCGTTGTCATTCTGGCGTCGCAACACCGTCGCGGGGCCGCGATTGACAAGCGATGACCAAGTTGGCACGCTGGCACGACGTCGACGCCCTTTCCTTCTCCCCGTGCGCTTCGACGTATCCGGCCGGCCCGGCGGAATTCATGCAGTTTTCCCGACAGACGCAGTCATCGATTCGTTCGACGGAGACTTTCATGTTCGACCTCGACAAGCTGGTCAATAACTACCTGGTGCCGTTCGGTCTGAAGATCGTGATGGCCGTCGTCATCTGGGTCATCGGCGGCCTCGTCATCAACGTGGTGGCGCGACTCGTTCGCAGTGCGATGACCCGACGCGCCATCGATCCCACCCTCGTTCGCTACACCGAATCGACGCTGCGCATTGCCTTGCGCATCGCACTGATCATTTCCATCCTCAGTGTCTGCGGGATCGAGACGACGTCGTTCGCCGCACTCCTCGCCGCCGCAGGTATCGCCATCGGCGCGGCATGGTCGGGCCTCCTGTCGAACTTCGCCTCCGGCATCTTCCTTATCGTGCTGCGTCCGTTCAAGACCGGCGACATGATCAGCGCGGGCGGTGTGACAGGCGTCGTCGACGAGATCGGCCTGTTCGTGACCACGCTCACGACCGCCGACAATCTGCGCGTGTACGTGGGCAACACCAAGGTCTTCGGCGACAACATCACGGTGTACGACGCCAACGCGTTCCGGCGGGTCGACCTCACGGCGCAACTCGCGCACACGGTCGACGTGCAGGACGCCATCGCCCGCCTCAAGGCCCGCGTGGCGCAGATTCCCAACGTGATGAGCACCCCGGCGGTCGACGTCGTGATTCTCGAGTTCAACCCGGCCGGGCCGGTGCTGGCGGTGCGCCCGTACTGCCACAACCGCGACTACTGGCAGGTGTATTTCGATACCAACAAGGCCATCTCGGAAGTCGGCGGCACGGCCCACTGGCCGGTACCGGCGCCGCGTCAGATCTACATGCCGCCACCGTCAGACCTCGGCAACGCCGCATCGCCCATCGCGGCAGGCGGCTCGGCTGCCATGCCGCCCTTGCCGAACGCCCCGGCTTCGCCAGCCGCCCCCACGGCCTGAACGCCCCTGCACTGCCTCGGCGCGCCGGATCGGTAATTCGAGACATGCGGCACGCCTCGGCATTCCGGTCCGGTTGATGCAGGTCATCCGGGCGGCATTCGGCAAGCCGCTTCGCCGCCCGGGTCTGCCCCGAACGGGTCGCTGCCGGTACAATCGCGGTAACGACCACGTACAGGGATGTGACAGCATGGCAGCGCAAGACGCCGCACCGTCGCCGGATACGGCCGCGGTACGCACCTATCTTCTTGGCCTTCAGGACCGTATCGTCGAAACGCTCGAGCGCCTCGACGGCAAACGCTTCTTCGCCGACGACTGGCAACGCCCGGCCGATGGCGCGCTGCGTGGTGACGGCCGCACGCGCGTGCTCGACGACGGCGACTTCTTCGAGCGCGGCGGCGTGAACTTCTCCCACGTGGTGGGCGACAAGCTCCCGGGCTCGGCCAGCGCCTCGCGCCCCGAGCTGGCCGGGCGCGGTTTCGAGGCCCTCGGCGTCTCGCTGGTCCTGCACCCGCGCAACCCGTACTGCCCGACCGTACACTTCAACGTGCGCATTCTGATTGCGACCGCCCCGGGCGAAGCCCCCGCCTTCTGGTTCGGCGGCGGCATGGATCTCACGCCGTACTACCCGTACGAAGAGGACTGCCAGCACTTCCATCAGACATGCAAGAACGCGCTCGACCCGTTCGGCACCGAGTGGTATCCGCGCTTCAAGAGCTGGTGCGACGAATACTTCTATCTGAAGCACCGTCAGGAGCCGCGCGGCATCGGCGGTATCTTCTTCGACGACTTCTCGGGCGGCGGCTTCGACACGGGCTTCGCTGTCATGCAAAGCGTGGGCGATGCCTTTCTCGACGCCTACGTGCCGATCGTCGAGCGCCGCCGCGGCATGCCGTATGGCGAGCGCGAACGCGATTTCCAGGCGCATCGCCGCGGCCGCTACGTCGAATTCAATCTGGTCTGGGATCGCGGCACGCACTTCGGCCTGCAATCGGGCGGACGCACCGAATCGATCCTGATGTCGATGCCACCGATCGTGAAGTGGCATTACGACTGGAAGCCGGAACCCGATACCCCGGAAGCGAAGCTCTACACCGACTTCCTCGTTCGCCGCGACTGGGTGTGAAGGCCGCCTGCGCATGACCGTCTCGTCTTCTGCTGCCGCTTCTGCTGCCTCCCCCGCTGCCAGCGCCCACGTGCCAACCGACTCGCCCGACACGCCCGACACGCGCCGGCGGCGCATCGGCGTGCTCGGCGGTACGTTCGATCCGATTCACACCGGCCATCTGGCCCTGGGCGCCCTGTTCGCCCGCGCGCTCGCGCTCGACGAACTGGTGCTGATGCCTGCCGGCCAGCAGCCCCAAAAGCAAGGCAGCACCCCGGCCGAGCACCGGCTGGCCATGACCCGCCTGGCCGCCGAAGGACTGGCCGCGGAACTGGCGCGCGTGCAGCCGTCCACGCAATTGATCGTGAGCACGCGCGAAATCGAACGGGCCGGCCCGAGCTACACCGTGGACACGCTGCGCGACGTGCGCCGCGACATCGGCCCGCATGCCTCGCTGTCGCTGCTCATCGGCTCCGACCAACTGGTCCGCCTGGATACGTGGCACGCATGGCGTGAATTGTTCGACTACGCCCACGTTTGCGCGGCCGCCCGCCCCGGTTTCAGCCGCGACGCGGCCTCCGTCCAACTGCGTGAAGTCTTCGCCCAACGGGAAAAGTCCGCGCTCGGGGTACAATCCACGCCATGCGGCGGCATCCTGATCGACGACTCACTGGCCGTCGACATATCCGCCACCGAGTTGCGCGCCACGCTGGCACATGCGCGAGACGCGGCCACGCCTCCGGCGAACTTGCCCGAATCCGTGTGGCAGTACATCCGCGCGCAACACCTGTATCGCGCCTGAGAGCCCCCTGCGGGCCCTGACCGGGCGCCCCCTGTTTCACAAGAAGACGCACTATGGATATTCGTAAACTGCAGCGCCTGATCGTCGACGCCCTCGAGGACGTCAAGGCACAGGACATCAAGGTGTTCAACACCGAGCACCTCACCGCCCTGTTCGAGCGCGTGATCATCGCGAGCGGCACCTCCAATCGCCAGACCAAGGCCCTCGCCGCGAGCGTGCGCGACAAGGTCAAGGCCGCCGGCGGCGACATCATCAGCATGGAAGGTGAAGACGTGGGCGAATGGGTGCTGGTCGACACCGGCGACGCCATCGTGCACATCATGCAGCCGGCCCTGCGCCAGTATTACAACCTCGAGGAAATCTGGGGCGAGAAGCCCGTTCGCCTGAAGGCCGCCGGCACCAAGGCCGGTGCCAAGGCCAGCGCCGAGGACGACGATCAGGAAGGCGACGAGCCGTCGGCCGCGCCCGCCCCGGCACGCCGCAAGACCAAGTAAGACCGCACACCGCCGTCATGCGTCTGTTCATTCTCGCAGTCGGGCACAAGATGCCCGGCTGGATCGAGACCGCCTTCGCCGAGTACGCCAAGCGCATGCCCCCCGAGCTGCGCATCGAGCTCAAGGAAATCAAGCCGGAGCAACGCTCCAACTCCCGCACGGCCGAGACGGTGATGGCGGCCGAGGCACAGCGTATCGACGCGGCCCTGCCGCGCGGCTGCCGTCTCGTCTGCCTGGACGAACGCGGCCAGGACCTCACCACGATGCGCCTCGCCCAGTCGCTCACCGGCTGGCAGCAGGACGGGCGCGACGTGGCGTTCGTGATCGGCGGCGCCGACGGGCTCGACCCGACCCTCAAGGCGCGGGCCGACACCCTCATCCGCCTCTCGAGCCTCACCCTGCCGCACGGCATGGTGCGTGTGTTGCTCGCCGAACAGCTCTACCGCGCGTGGAGCATCAACGCCAACCATCCGTACCATCGCGTCTGACGTCGGCGCCCGCCTGCCCGTATCGGCGCGGTTCGGTCAAGCCAGCAACGCATTACGCGTACCCTGCCGCATGTGACGGAAATGCGTCAAAAATAAGTCATTGTCTCTTGTGCAGCGCAACGCCACGTTGTGCGGCACTGCCAATCGCCTGCCCCGCCTTGCAGGCCGGACGTACACCTCGATACTGTCAATCCCCGCGAGACGCAGCGAAGCAACAGCCGTTGTGCACTGCGAATGGAAAAAACACGACAGCGTGTTAGTCTACGCGGCGCTACAAGGTTCGCACCGCGAACAACAAGACTTCTCGTGAACCACCGGAGATTGGCATGAAGCAACCTTCCCTGCGCAAGTTCGCCCTCGCTGGCGTCGGCGCTGCCCTGGCGCTCGGCATGAGCACGTCGGCCCTGGCCGTGACCGAGATTCAGTTCTGGCACTCGATGGAATCGGCGCTCGGCGAGCGCGTCAACCAGATCGCCAACGACTTCAACGCATCGCAGAGCGACTACAAGATCGTCCCTATCTACAAGGGCAACTACGAGCAGGGTCTGGCCGCGGGTATCGCCGCCTTCCGCGCCGGTAACGCTCCGGCCATTCTTCAGGTGTACGAAGTCGGCACGGCCACGATGATGCAGGCCAAGAAGGCCGTGAAGCCGGTGTGGCAAGTGATGAAGGACGCCGGCGAGCCGTTCGACGAAGCCGCCTTCGTGCCGACCGTGGCGAGCTACTACGCCGATAGCAAGACGAACCATCTCGTGTCGATGCCGTTCAACAGCTCGACCCCGGTGCTGTACTACAACAAGGACGCCTTCAAGAAGGCCGGCCTCGATCCGAACACCCCGCCGAAGACCTGGGCCGACGTGCGCACCGATGCGCAGAAGCTCAAGGCCGCCGGCCTGGCTTGCGGCTTCACCATGGGCTGGCAGAGCTGGACCCAACTCGAGAACTACAGCGCATGGCACGCCCTGCCGTTCGCCTCGAAGAACAACGGCTTCGACGGCCTCGACGCGAAGCTCGAATTCAACGGTCCGCAGCAGACCAAGCACATCCAGTTCCTCGCCGACATGGCCAAGGAAGGCACGTTCACGTATGTGGGCCGCAAGGATGAAGTGACCTCGAAGTTCTACAGCGGCGACTGCGGTATCGCCATGACGACCTCGGGTGCGCTCGCGAACATCGCCAAGTACGCCAAGTTCAGCTACGGCGTGGGCATGATGCCGTACGACGCCGACGTGAAAGGCGCGCCGCAGAACGCCATCATCGGCGGCGCCAGCCTGTGGGTGCTCGCAGGCAAGTCGCCGGCCGAGTACAAGGGCGTGGCCAAGTTCCTGAACTACCTCGCCTCGCCCCCCGTGGCTGCGAAGTGGCACCAGGACACCGGCTACCTCCCGGTCACGAAGGCTGCATTCGAGCTGACCGAGAAGCAAGGCTTCTACGCGAAGAATCCGGGCGCGGACATGGCCATCAAGCAGATGCTCAACAAACCGCCCCTGCCGTTCACGCGTGGCCTGCGTCTGGGCAACATGCCGCAGATCCGCACGGTCATCGACGAGGAACTCGAAGGCGTGTGGAACGGCAAGCAAGCGCCCAAGGCCGCACTCGACAAGGCGGTGAGCCGTGGCGACGACCTGCTGCGCCGCTTCCAGAAGCAGGGCAGCTAAGCCGTTCCTGACGCGCGATCCCGTGCGCGGGGCAGGCCCAACGCCTGAACTCGCCGCACGGATCGTGTCGTTAGAATGACATCACCCGGCTCGCCGACAACGCGGGCCGGGTTTGGTTTTTTTGGGTCACAACGTTTATGGCGCACAACACCAGAGAACGCCCTCGATTCGGCACCGGCTGGCTGCCCTACGCGCTCGTCGCGCCGCAGCTCTTCATCACGGTCGTGTTCTTCCTTTGGCCGGCAGGCGAAGCCCTGTGGCAGTCGACGTCCATGCAAGACGCCTTCGGGTTGTCCAGCGAGTTCGTCGGTATCGAAAACTTCACGGCGCTGTTGCACGATCCGCTTTACCTCGCGTCGTTTCGCACGACGATGATCTTCAGCGGCCTTGTCACCGGTTGCGGGCTGGTCATCTCGCTGCTGCTCGCGGCAATGGCCGATCGCGTGACGCGCGGCAAGCGCGCTTACCAGACGCTGCTCATCTGGCCTTACGCCGTCGCGCCCGCCATCGCGGCCGTGCTGTGGGCCTTCCTGTTCAATCCGAGTATCGGCCTCGTGACCTTCGGACTCGCGAAGCTCGGCATCGAGTGGAACCACGCACTCAACGGCGGTCAGGCGATGTTCCTCATCGTGCTCGCCTCGGTCTGGAAGCAGATCAGCTACAACTTCCTGTTCTTCTACGCGGGTCTGCAAGCCATTCCGCGCTCGCTCGTGGAAGCGGCCGCGATTGACGGCGCCGGTCCCGTGCGACGCTTCTTCGGGCTGGTGCTGCCGCTGATCTCGCCGACGACGTTCTTCCTGCTCGTGGTGAACCTCGTGTACTCGTTCTTCGACACCTTCCCGGTGATCGACGCGGCCACCGGCGGCGGTCCGGGCCAGTCGACCATGACCTTGATCTACAAGATCTACTCCGAAGGCTTCAAGGGGCTCGACCTCGGCAGCTCCGCTGCCCAGTCGGTGGTGCTGATGGCGATCGTCATCGTGCTCACGGTCGTGCAGTTCCGCTTCATCGAACGCAAGGTGCAATACGCATGATCGAGAACCGTCGCGGCCTGGATATCTTCTGCCACGTCACGCTGATCATCGGCGTGTTACTGGTGGTCTTTCCGCTCTATGTGGCGTTCGTCGCCGCCACCATGAACGAGCGCGAAATCTTCAACATTCCGCTGTCGCTCATCCCGAGCACGCACCTGTTCGAGAACCTCGCCACCATCTGGGGACAGGGCACGGGCGACTCGGCCATGCCGTTCGGGCTGATGCTGGGCAACAGCCTGTTCATGGCGCTGGTCATCACCATCGGCAAGATCTCGGTGTCGATCCTGTCGGCCTTCGCTATCGTCTATTTCCGTTTCCCGCTGCGCAATCTGTTCTTCTGGCTCATCTTCGTCACGCTGATGCTGCCGGTCGAAGTGCGGATTTTCCCGACGGTGCAAGTGATCTCGAGCCTCGGGCTCATCAACAGCTACGTCGGTCTGACGGTGCCGCTGATCGCCTCGGCCACGGCCACGTTCCTGTTCCGCCAGTTCTTCATGACGCTGCCCGACGAGCTCGTCGAGGCCGCGCGCATCGACGGCGCGGGCCCGATCCGCTTTTTCATCGACGTGGTGCTGCCGCTGTCGAAGACCAATATCGCGGCGTTGTTCGTCATCACGTTCATCTATGGCTGGAATCAGTACCTGTGGCCGATTCTCGTGACCAACGCCCCGTCGATGACGACGGCGGTCGTGGGTATCAGAAGCATGATCGGCAGCGGCGACACCGCCACCCAATGGCAACTCGTCATGAGCGCAACGCTGCTCGCCATGCTGCCCCCGCTGGCCGTGGTGTTGCTCATGCAGCGTTGGTTCGTGCGTGGTCTGGTCGATTCGGATAAGTAAACATGGCAAATCTCAAACTCCATAGCGTCAAGAAAACCTACGACCAGAAGAACTATGTGCTGCACGGTGTCGACATCGACATCGAAGACGGCGAGTTCGTGGTCATTGTCGGCCCATCGGGCTGCGGCAAGTCCACGCTGCTGCGTATGGTCGCCGGCCTCGAAACGGTGAGCGAGGGCAGCATCCTGATCGGCTCGCAGGTCGTCAATCAGCTAGAACCGAAAGATCGCAACATCGCGATGGTGTTCCAGAACTATGCGCTCTATCCGCATATGGACGTGCGCCAGAACATGTCGTACGGCCTGAAGATTCGCGGCATCGACAAGAAGACCATCGACGAGCGCGTACTCGCCGCGGCCCGGATTCTCGAACTCGAACCGCTGCTCGCGCGTCGGCCGCGTGAACTCTCCGGCGGTCAGCGTCAGCGCGTGGCGATGGGCCGCGCCATCGTGCGCGAACCGGCCGTGTTCCTGTTCGACGAACCGCTCTCGAACCTCGACGCCAAGCTGCGTGTGCAAATGCGTCTCGAGATCCAGCGCCTGCATGCTCGCCTGAAGACCACCAGCCTCTACGTGACGCACGATCAGGTCGAGGCCATGACGCTGGCCGATCGCGTGATCGTCATGAACAAGGGCTACGCCGAGCAGATCGGCACGCCGACGGATGTGTACGAGCGTCCGGCATCGCTCTTCGTGGCGAGCTTCATGGGTTCGCCGGCGATGAACCTGCTCAAGGGCCGCATCGACTCGGAAGGCCGCACCTTCCAGGTCGACGGTGACGGGCCGTCGCTGCGTCTGCCGCCCACCAGCATGGCGCATGCCAATCGCGAACTGGTGCTGGGTGTGCGCCCCGAGCATCTCGTCCCCGCAGAACAACAGACGGGAATGGGTGCCTTCGCCGCGCAAACGAGCCTCAAGGTCGATCAGCTCGAGCTGCTCGGCGCCGACAATCTGGCCCACGGCCGTTGGGGCGATCAGAATGTGACGGTGCGTCTGCCGCACGAGTTGCGCCCGGCGGCAGGTACGATCGTGCCACTCGCCATCTCGGCCAAGGCACTGCACCTGTTCGACCCGGCGACGGGCAAGCGAGTCGAAGCATGAGCGATACCCCGACCTCGTCGGCGCCCCTTTGGCGCCAGTGGCCCTACCCGCGTATCGTCGCGCATCGCGGCGGCGGCAAGCTGGCGCCGGAGAACACCCTTGCGGCGTTTGAAATGGGGGCGTCGCTCGGCCTGCGCATGGTCGAGTTCGACGCAAAGCTCTCGGCGGATGACGTCGTCTTCCTGCTGCACGACGACACCGTCGATCGCACCAGCAATGGCCACGGCGCCGCCGCCGCGATGACCTACGCCGAGATCGCGCAGCTCGATGCCGGTAGCTGGTTCGACGCCCGCTTCGCGGGTCAGGCAATGCCGACGCTCGCGCAGGTGGCCGAACGCTGCCTGGCGTTGGGGCTTGCGGCAAATGTCGAGATCAAGCCGTGCCCGGGCCGCGAGGTCGAGACGGGCAAGCGCGTGGCCGAGGCCGTGCGCGCCTTGTGGGCCGGACAGGCCCAGCCGCCGCTGCTCTCGTCGTTTTCGTACGAAGCACTCGAAGCGGCCGCCGCCGCCGTGCCCGAACTGCCGCGCGGCATGCTGTACGACGCCGTTCCGGCGCACTGGCGCGACGACGCCCGCAAGCTCGGCACCGTCTCGCTGCACGCCAGCCACAAGCATCTCGACGGCCCGCAAGTCGCCGAGATCAAGGCCTCGGGTCTGCAAATGCTCGTCTATACGGTCAACGATCCGGCCCGCGCGCGCGAGCTCGCGGCGTGGGGCGTGGACGCCATCTGCACCGACCGCATCGACCTGATCGGCGTCAACTTCCTCGACGAAGCCTGATCGCCACGATCTCCCCGAGGCCGGGCGCCCCCCCGGGGGGGGCTTGTCGGCGCACCTTGCCGTACGAAGCCCCCCGCGTGGCGCCCTCCCGGGTGTCGTAAATCGCTCTCATTCGCCTTCGTGCGCTGCCCCCGCGGCCACCGTCAATGGCTGGCGGGCGTGGGCGCAAGGCGGCATAATAGGGCGTTCCCCTCGCCCAGCCTATCCAGCGGCCCGGTGCATGCATCCGATTCGAAATCGAGACGGCATCCTGTACCGGGCTGGACGAATTCAAGCCAAGCCGCCATGCCGTACATTTATCTCGCTTCGCAAAGCCCCCGCCGTCAGGAATTGCTGCACCAGCTCGGCGTTCGATACGAACTGCTGTTGCCCGGAGCCAACGAAGACGCCGAAGCGCTCGAAGCCGTACTGCCAGGCGAGCCACCCGACGATTACGTGCAGCGCGTGACGCGGGCCAAGGCCGAGGCCGGCATGGCGCGTCTCGCGCGTGCAGGCCTGCCCAACGCGCCGATCCTCACCGCCGACACGACCGTCTGCCTCGACGGCACCATTCTCGGCAAGCCGTTCGACGACGCCGACGCCCGCGCCGTGCTCGCGCGTCTGTCCGGCACCCGTCACCGCGTGCTGACGGCGGTCGCCGTGTGTGCGGACGGGCAGATCCATCAGGCGGTGAACATCTCGCACGTGTGGTTCCGTCCGTTGCGCCGCGAGGAGATCGAGCGCTATGTCGCGTCGGGCGAGCCGAAAGGCAAAGCGGGCGCCTACGGCATTCAGGGCAAGGCCGCCGAATTCGTGATGCGCATCGACGGCAGCTATTCCGGCATCATGGGACTGCCGCTGTGTGAAACCGCCGCGCTGCTGCGTCAGGCGGGCGTCGACTTCTGACGCGTACTGCATTTGCCAAGCCATTCGAGTCTGGTCGACACTTTATGAACGAAGACATTCTGGTCAACATCACGCCACAGGAAACCCGTGTGGCGCTCATGCAGCTCGGGGCGGTGCAGGAACTGCACATCGAGCGCACGCTCTCGCGCGGCCTGGTCGGCAACATCTATCTGGGCAAGGTCGTGCGTGTGCTCCCGGGCATGCAATCGGCGTTCATCGACATCGGGCTGGAGCGCGCCGCGTTCCTGCACGTGGCGGACATCTGGCATCCGCGCACGAATAACGACACGTCCACGCCGCATCCGCAACCGCCCATCGAGAAAACGGTTTTCGAAGGGCAGACACTGATGGTTCAGGTCATCAAGGACCCCATCGGCACCAAGGGTGCGCGTCTGTCCACGCAGATCAGCATTGCCGGGCGCACACTCGTGTATCTGCCGCAGGAGCCGCACATCGGAATCTCGCAGCGCATCGAGAGCGAGGCGGAGCGCGAAGCGTTGCGCAGCAAGATCCAGTCGCTGGTGCCTGCGGACGAGAAAGGCGGTTTCATCGTACGCACGATCGCGGAGGACGCGGCCGAAGCCGAACTGGCCAACGACATCGCCTATCTGCGCAAGTCGTGGCAGACCATCGGCGAGCAGAGCACGCGTGTGCCCGCGCCGGCGCTGTTGTACCAGGATCTGAACCTCGCCCAGCGCGTGCTGCGCGATTTCGTGCACGAGGAAACGGGCAAGATCCTCGTCGACTCGCGCGAGACGTTCCAGAAGCTGGCCGAATTCGCCACCGTCTACACGCCGGCAGTGCTGGGCAAGCTCACGCATTACACCGGCGAGCGCCCGCTGTTCGATCTTTACAACGTGGAGACGGAAATCGAGCGGGCGCTCTCGCGTCGCGTCGATCTGAAGTCCGGCGGGTATCTGATGATCGATCAGACGGAGGCGATGACCACGATCGACGTGAACACCGGCGGCTACGTCGGCGCGCGCAATTTCGACGACACGATCTTCAAGACGAACCTCGAAGCCGCGCTGATGATTGCGCGCCAGTTGCGCCTGCGTAACCTCGGCGGGATCATCATCATCGACTTCATCGACATGGAAAGCGCGGAACATCGTGACTCGGTGCTGGCCGAACTGAAGAAGGCGCTGGCCCGCGACCGCACGCGCATTACGGTGAATGGTTTCTCGCAGCTCGGGCTCGTGGAGATGACCCGCAAGCGCACGCGCGAGTCGCTCGCGCACGTGCTGTGCGAGCCATGCGCCGTGTGTCAGGGAAAGGGCCAGGTCAAGACGCCCCGCACGCTGTGCTACGACATTCTGCGCGAGATCCTGCGCGAATCGCGCCAGTTCAATCCGCGTGAGTTCCGTCTGATCGCTTCGCAGGAAGTCGTCGATCTGTTCCTCGAGGAGGAGTCGCAGCATCTCGCAATGCTCATCGACTTCATCGGCAAGCCCATTTCCCTCCAGGTGGAATCGACGTTCCATCAAGAGCAGTACGACATCATTCTGATGTAAAGCGTCCCAACCGCCCAGCGCTCCGACGTCATGCCCTACACCAACTACGACAATCTGGCGGCATCGAGCGAGGCGCTCGACAAACACGCAGTTGCGCGCCATTCGACCTGGGTCAGTATCTGGGTCAATGTCGTACTCACGACCGCACAGATCGTCATCGGCATCTTCGCCCGTTCGCAGGCGTTGATTGCCGATGGCGTTCACTCGTTCTCGGACATCGTCTCCGACTTCGTGGTGCTGGCCGCCGCACGCGGCAGTGCACGTGCGCCGGACGCCGATCACCCCTACGGCCACAGCCGCTATGAGAATGCGGCGTCGCTCTTTCTTGGCGTGATTCTTGTGGCGGTGGGCGCCGGCATGTTGTGGCGCGGCATCGAACGCCTGCTGCACCCGGACGAGATTCCGGAAGTCCACACCGTCGCACTCGTCGTCGCGGTATTCGTGCTGGTCAGCAAGGAAGGGCTGTTCCGCTACATGCTGCGCGCCGCGCAGCGCGTACGCTCGGCCATGCTCGTCGCCAATGCGTGGCACGCCCGTTCCGATGCCCTCTCGTCGCTCGTGGTCGCCTGCGGCATTCTCGGCAATCTCGCCGGCTATCGCATTCTCGATCCGCTGGCGGCCGCTCTCGTCGGCCTGATGATCGGGCGCACCGGCTGGAAGTTCGGCTGGAATGCGTTGCAGGACCTCATCGATCGCGGCGTGGACGACGCCACGACCGTGACCATTCGCGAACGCCTGCTGGCCACACCCGGCGTGCGGTCGCTCGACATGCTGCGCACGCGCCGCATGGGCGACGAGATCGTCGTCGACGTCCACATCCTCGTCGATGCGCGCCTGTCCGTTTCCGAGGGACATTACATCGCGGAGCAGGCCCGTGCAGCCGTCATGCGCGAGCCGCAGATCCTCGACGTTCTGGTGCACGTCGATCCGGAGAGCGATGCCAAGGGCACGGCGCTGCAGCAATGGCCGGCACGCGCGGTGGTCGTCGGCGCCGCCGAGGTGCTGTGCCGCGCGAATGCGCTCGCATTGCACGACGTCAAGCTGCACTATCTGAACAACGGGCTGGAAGCGGACGTGATCGTCGAGGGGCTGCAGGATCTGGCGCGTCCGGCACACCAGACGACGCAGAGCGATGGCGGGATGGAGCCGTCGTCACAGACAGTCGCCGACGCCCTCGCCGCACGCTTCGCGCCGCTCGGGCTGCGATACGTGCGAATCCTGCGCGTGACGGGAGAGACGGCAGCCGCAGCGGGTGAAGGCGGGAACATCGGCACCCGCGCAGATTCGCCGCCCACTGCCTCGGAAGCGCCTGAAACGACATCGGCCGCCGGGCCCGCCGTCAACTGACGGAAGTCCTGCGGCGGCCGGATGGATTGTGCCGCGGGAGCAAGACCTGGCGCCTGCCCCCTTGCGGCGTCAGTCTTCGTGCTTGAAGTCCGCGAACAGCATGCCCTGACGATCCTTGTCGGAGACCACCGGGGTGATGCCATCGAGCGGCCAGGGGATCGCCAGCATCGGATCGTCCCACCGGATGCAGCGCTCGAACTGCGGCGCCCAGTAGTCAGTCGTCTTGTACAGCACCTCGGCCGATGCCGACGTCACGACAAAGCCGTGCGCGAAGCCCGCTGGAATCCACAACTGCTTCTTGTTCTCGCTGCTCAACACTTCCGCCACCCACTGGCCGAATGTCGGTGAGCCTTCGCGGATATCGACAGCCACGTCGTAAATCTCGCCCTGCAATACGCGCACGAGCTTGCCCTGCGGCTGCTTCACCTGATAGTGCAGCCCGCGAAGCACGCCGCGCGCCGAACACGACTGGTTATCCTGCACGAACGTGAGCGTCTGGCCGAGCCCGCTGTCGAAGTTGCGCTGGTTGAAGCTCTCGAAGAAATAACCCCGCGAGTCGCCGAACACTTTGGGTTCGACGACCTTGACGTCGGGGATGGCGGTGGAAATCAATTGCATGTCAAATGTCCTGGCAGTCGGATCGATCAGAAGACGCGTTCGCGCAGCATGGCGAGCAGATACTGGCCGTAGCCGGTCTTTGCGAGCGGTTGCGCCAGCGCTTCGATGTCTGCTGCGTTGATCCAGCCACGGCGATAGGCGATCTCTTCCGGGCAGGCGACCTTCAGGCCCTGACGACTCTCGATGGTCTGGATGAACGTACTCGCTTCGAGCATCGACTCATGCGTGCCGGTATCGAGCCACGCATAGCCGCGGCCCATCATCTGCACGTTCAGCTTGCCTTGCTTCAGGTACGCGTTGTTGACGTCGGTGATTTCAAGCTCGCCGCGCGCCGATGGCTTGATCGAACGTGCGATCTCGATCACGTCGTTATCGCAGAAGTACAGGCCGGTGACGGCATACCGCGACTTCGGTGTCTTCGGCTTTTCAATCAGTTCGATGGCCCGCCCCGCGTCGTCGAACGTCACCACACCGTACCGTTCAGGATCGTTGACCGGATAGGCGAAAACCGTCGCGCCGTCGGTCTGGGCATTCGCCGCGCTCAACAGCTTTGCGAAGTCGTGACCATAGAAAAGGTTGTCGCCGAGCACCAGTGCGCACGGATCGCTGCCGATGAAATCCGCGCCGATCAGGAACGCCTGTGCCAGACCATCCGGCGACGGCTGCACGGCGTATTGCAAATTCAGGCCCCATTGGCTGCCGTCGCCGAGCAGTTGCTCGAAACGAGGGGTGTCCTGGGGCGTGGAAATGATCAGCACGTCGCGAATTCCCGCCAGCATGAGCGTGGTCAGCGGGTAGTAGATCATCGGCTTGTCATACACCGGCAGCAATTGCTTGGAGACGGCCAGTGTGGCGGGATACAGGCGGGTACCGGATCCACCCGCGAGGATAATGCCTTTGCGTTTCGTGCTCATGCGTGCCTCTGCCTTGCCTTAGTCGTTCTTCTGATAGTGCGTTTCGATCCAGCGCTGGTACTCGCCCGATTGCACCTGGCGTACCCATTCGCCGTTGGCCAGATACCACTGCACGGTCTTGCGCATGCCGGTCTCGAAGGTCTCTGCCGGACGCCAACCGAGTTCACGCTCGAGCTTGCGTGCATCGATGGCGTAACGGCGGTCATGGCCGGGACGGTCGGTCACGAACGTGATCTGCTCCGCGTAGGACTTGCCGTCCGCGCGCGGCGCGAGTTCGTCGAGCAACGCGCACAGATGCTTCACCACCGACAGGTTGTTCTGCTCGTTCCAGCCCCCTACGTTGTAGACCTCGCCCAGCACGCCCTTCGCGAGCACTTCGCGAATCGCCGAGCAATGGTCGCCCACGTACAGCCAGTCGCGCACGTTGCTGCCGTCGCCGTAGATCGGCAGCGGTTTGCCCGCGATCGCGTTGGCGATCACCAGCGGAATCAGCTTCTCGGGGAATTGATAGGGACCGTAGTTGTTCGAGCAGTTGGTCGTGAGAACCGGCAAGCCGTACGTGTGGTGGTACGCCCGTACCAGATGGTCCGAGCCGGCCTTGGAGGCCGAATACGGGCTGTTGGGCGCGTAAGGCGTGGTCTCGCTGAACGCCGGATCGGTCGGGCTCAACGAGCCATAGACTTCGTCGGTCGAGACATGCAGAAAGCGAAAGGCTTCGCGCGCTTCGCCTTCGAGCGCGCCCCAGTAGCCGCGTGCCGCTTCGAGCATCGTGAATGTGCCGACGATGTTTGTCTGCACGAAATCGCCCGGACCGTGGATGGACCGGTCGACGTGGCTCTCTGCAGCGAAATGCAGCACCGCGCGCGGACCATACTCGGCGTAGAGACGATCGAGCGCCGCGCGATCGCAGATATCGACCTGTGCGAAATCGTGCCGCGGGTCGTGCTCCAGGCTGGCGAGGTTGGCCAGATTGCCCGCGTAGGTCAGCTTGTCGATGGTCAGGACAGGCTCGTCATGTTGCGCGAGCCAGTCCAACACGAAGTTCGCACCGATGAAGCCGGCGCCGCCAGTCACAAAAATCATGGAGTGTGCAGGTAACGGAGTTTCAGGCGCGGCACTACTTGCGCGGCACGCGTCCCATCAGGAAAAATTCGTCGTTCGGACGCATCGAAATCGCATTCGCGATGCGGTTGGACATGCCGAAAAATGCCGTGATCGCGGCGATGTCCCAGATATCCTCGTCGTTCAGGCCGTGCTCGCGCAGCGTGGCGTAATCGCTGTCGTTCACCTCGTGGGAACGCTCGCACACCTTCATCGCATAGGCCAGAATCGCCTTTTGACGCACCGTCAGATCCGCCTTCAGATAGTTGACGGCGACCTGATCGGCCAGCAGCGGCTGCTTTTCGTAGATGCGCACCAGCGCACCGTGCGCCACGACACAGTACAGACACTGATTCACGGCACTGGTGGCGACCACGATCATCTCGCGCTCGCCCTTGCTCAGATTGCCCTCCCTGAGCATCAGCGCGTCGTGATAGGCGAAGAACGCGCGAAACTCATCGGGACGGTGCGCCAGCGTGAGAAAGACATTCGGGACGAACCCGGCCTTCTCCTGTACTTCGTCGATACGCGCACGGACATCGGCTGGCAACGCTGCCAGATCCGGCACTGGAAAACGACTGATCGGCGGCTGGCTCATCGCAATCTCCTCAATGACATGACGCTGGCGGCGTCCCTCGCTACGCCCGGCATGGCGCAGGAGGCACGACGTCAGGCTTCCTGCTGCTGGGCGTACTGAATGCGGTGCAAATGCGCGTAGAGGCCATTATGCGCCACGAGTTCGCTATGCGAACCTTGCTCGACGATCTTGCCGTGCTCGAGAACCACGATGCGATCCGCGCGCTCGATGGTCGACAGACGGTGCGCGATGACCAATGTGGTGCGGCCTTCCATCAGCACTTCGAGCGCCGCCTGCACATGACGCTCGGACTCGGAATCGAGCGCCGAGGTCGCTTCATCGAGAATCAGAATCGGTGCATCCTTGTAGATCGCGCGTGCGATGGCCAGACGCTGACGCTGGCCGCCCGACAGTCGCATGCCGTTGTCGCCGACGAGCGTATCGACGCCCTCGGGCATCGCCGCGACGGCATCGGCCAGGTTGGCCGCGCGAAGTGCCGCCTGCACGCGCTCGGCGTCAACTTCCTGCCCGTAGGCCACGTTTGCCGCAATGGTGTCGTTAAAGAGCACCACGTCCTGGCTCACGAAGGCAATCTGGCTACGCAGGTCGGCCAGTCGCAGGTCGTCGAGCGGAATGTCGTCGAGCAGAATCCGGCCACCGGTCGGATCGAAGAAGCGCGGTACCAGATTGACCAGCGTCGTCTTGCCGCTGCCGGACGGGCCGACCAGCGCCACCATCTCCCCCGGGGCGACGTTCAGCGAAATCTTGTCGAGCGTCGGGCGCTCGCTCGCGCCGTAATGGAAGCTCACCTGATCGAACGTCACGCGGCCCTTGGCGCGCTCGAGCGCGCGGTCGCCGCCGGACGGTTCGACTTCGACGTCCATCACTTCAAAAATCAGCTCGGCGGCCGTCACGCCACGTTGCAGCGGCTGGTTGACGTCCATCAGGTGCTTGAGCGGCGACACCACGAGCAGCAGCGCCGTGACAAATGCAGTGAAGCCACCCACCGTCATCTCGCCCGACGACGACTCGATCATCGCCACCGTGATCACGATGGCCAGCGCCAGCGAGGCGAGCGCCTGCGTGACCGGCTGGGCCAGGCCGCCCGAGACCGTCACGCGCATGGCATAGCCGCGCAGCTTGCTGGTCATCTTGTCGAAACGCGATTTTTCGTAGTCTTCGCCGTTGTGGATCTTCACGACCTTATAGCCGCCCACCGCCTCTTCAACGACATATGACAGCGCGTTGGTCAGTGTTTGCTGCTCGCGGTTCAGGCGACGCAGGCGACGGTTGATCTTGCCGACCAGCCAGCCGATGAACGGCAAAATGATGGCCACGACCAGCGTGAGGCGCCAGTTCAGATAGAACAGATAGCCCAGCAGTCCCACGACGGTGAGCGAGTCGCGCACGAGCGTGATGAGCACCGTGGTCAGCACGCCCAGCACCTGATTGACTTCGTAGACGATCGCGTTGATGAGCGTGCTGGTCGTCTCGCGCTGGTAATACGCCGCCGGGGCGTGCAGCAGACGCTCGAACATGCGCACGCGCAGATCGAGCAGCACACGGTTGGAGACCCACGAGAGCATGTAGTTGGCGGCATATTGCGCCAGCCCCCGGATCACGGCCAGACCAATCACGGCTGCCGGCACGTACCAGAGTTTCCACGGATCGCCGCCCGAGAAGCCCTTGTCGAGCACCGGCTTGAGCACCGCCGGAATGGCCGCTTCGGTGCCGGCCACGAGCGCCATGGCAAGAACGGCCAGCAGGCCCATATGCCAGTACGGCTGGAGATAGCCCAGCAGACGGCGAAGAATCGGTCCGGTGGGCTTGTGCGGTGCGCTCATGTAAGTCGGGGACGGCGGAAAAACCGCTATTCTATCGTACCGGGCGGTCTCACCGGGACGTGTCCGAGCCGCCCTCGGACGCCGCCTCAAAAATCACCACAATGCCCGCAATCCGGGGCGAATCCGGGGGGATGGCGCGCCGAACGGGGAAGGGAACCGGTATACTCCCGCCCATGGCAAGCGCACTCGAAGTCCTCCGTACCGTATTCGGCTATAACGCATTCCGTGGCGATCAGGCCGCCATCGTCGACCATGTCGCCGACGGGGGCGATGCGCTCGTCCTGATGCCCACCGGCGGCGGCAAGTCGCTCTGCTACCAGATCCCTGCCCTGCTGCGCCCCGGCATCGGCATCGTCGTCTCCCCGCTCATCGCGCTCATGCAGGATCAGGTGGACGCGCTGCTGCAAGCGGGGGTACGCGCCGCCTATCTGAATTCCAGTCTCAGCTTTGACGAGGCACTGGATACCGAACGCCGTGCCGCACGCGGCGAACTGGATCTGCTGTACGTCGCGCCCGAGCGGCTGCTGACCGATCGCTTCCTCGACCTGCTGGACCGGCTCGACGAGCGCGGTCAGCTGGCGCTGTTCGCCATCGACGAAGCGCACTGTGTCTCACAGTGGGGACACGACTTCCGCCCCGAATACATTCAGCTCTCGGCGCTGCACGAGCGCTATCCGCGCGTACCCCGCATTGCGCTCACGGCCACGGCGGATGCCGCGACCCGTGAGGAAATCCAGGCGCGTCTGGGCCTGACCGAGGCGCGTCTGTTCATCTCGAGCTTCGACCGGCCGAATATCCGTTACGAGATCGTCGATCGCGACAATCCGCGCAAGCAGTTGCTGGCGTTTCTCGGACGCCATCGCGGCGAAGCGGGCATCGTCTACTGCCTGTCGCGCAAGAAAGTGGAAGAAACCGCCGCGTGGCTCGAAACGCAGGGCATCCCTGCCCTGCCGTATCACGCCGGGCTGGACGCCGAAGTCAGGCGCACGCACCAACAGCGATTCCTGCGCGAGGAAGGTCTCGTGATGGCCGCCACCGTTGCCTTCGGCATGGGCATCGACAAGCCGGACGTGCGCTTCGTCGCGCACCTGGATCTGCCCAAGAGCCTCGAAGCCTATTATCAGGAGACCGGACGCGCCGGTCGCGATGGCGAGCCCGCCGAAGCCTGGATGACCTACGGCCTGAACGACGTGGTGGTGCACCGCAGCCGGATCGACGAGTCGAATGCGCCGGATCTGCAGAAGCGGATCGAGCGCCAGAAGCTCGACGCGCTGCTCGGGTATTGCGAAGCGCCCCGCTGCCGACGCACCGTGCTGCTGTCTTATTTCGGAGAGACAAGCGAGCCCTGCGGCAACTGCGACGTCTGCCTGAATCCGCCGGAAGTCTTTGACGGCACCATTGCCGCGCAGAAGGCGCTCTCGGCGATCCTGCGCACCGGTCAGCGCTTCGGCGCTGGCCACCTGATCGATCTCCTGCGCGGGCGCAGCACCGACAAGATCCGCATGTTCGGCCACGAGGCGCTGCCCACGTTCGGCGTAGGCGGCGAGCTCGACGACCAGGGCTGGCGGGCCGTGTTTCGCCAACTGATCGCGCACGGCATCATCGAACCCGACAGCAGCCAGTACGGCGCCCTCACGCTCAACGCGGCGGCGCGCCCGGTGCTCAAGGGGGAGACGACGCTGTCTCTGCGGCGCCAGCGGGCCGCCGTGGGTAAGAAGGGGCGTTTTGCGGGCTACGCGTCCGCGCCGGCCATCGAGCTCGACGTTGCGGATCAGAAATTGTTCGAAACGTTGCGCGCCTGGCGTCAGGACATGGCCAAGACCCAGCAGGTCCCCGCCTACGTTATTCTGCATGACCGCACGCTGCGAGAACTTGCCCAGCGCCGCCCGCGACATCGCGAGGGGCTTACCGACATCACCGGCCTAGGGGAAGCGAAGATCGAGCGCTATGGCGAAGCACTCGTCGAATTGCTGAATGCCTGAGGGTCGTGAACCCGCGTCTCGCGCGACGCCTGCCGGACTCGCCGTGCCCAATGCTGCCCATTCGTGAGTGCTCATGACCGAAGCCACAACCCTCGCCTCTGCGCGCGCCGACGCTGCTTCGCAGCGTCTGCCGCTCACTGTGACGATTCTCACGCGCAACGAGCGCCATAACATTGCCGAGTGCATTGCCTCGGTGCAATCGTTCGCGTCGCAGATTGTCGTGGTGGATAACGCGAGCACCGATGGCACGGCGGACATCGCACGCGCCGCCGGTGCCGAGGTCCACGTCACCCCGGACTGGCCCGGCTTCGGCCCGCAGAAGAATCGCGCGCTCTCGTATGCCACACAACCGTGGGTGCTCTCGCTGGACGCCGACGAACGCGTGACGCCAGAATCGGCGGCCGAGATCGCGACCGCCGTCGCGAATGGCGCGAATGGCGCGCATGCCGGCTACCGTATGCCGCGCCTGTCGCAGTTTCTCGGACAGTGGGTCAAGCACTGCGGCTGGTATCCCGACTACGTGCTGCGGTTGTTCCGCCGCGACGCCGGGCGCTTCTCCGACAACCTCGTGCATGAGCGCGTGATCGTCGAGGGCGAGATCGGTACGCTGACGCATCACCTGCTTCACTACAGCTACACCGAGGCGCGTCAGGTCGACGACAAGGTGCAGCGGTATGCCCGAGCGGGTGCGAAAGAGATGGCGCTGCGCGGCAAGCGTGTGTCGCCGCTCAAGCCCTGGATCAACGGCGGATGGGCATTCGTGCGCACGTACGTGTTGCGCCGTGGATTCCTGGATGGCGCCACCGGTGCCGCCATTGCCCGCATGAACGCCCGCAGCGCCTTCCTGAAGTACGACCTGCTGCGTCGCGGCGAGGCCTAGCGCCTTCAGCAGCGTGCGGCGCGTGGTTACTTCGCCAGCGCGCGCTTCACCCGCGAGCGGAAAAGCTCCCAACGCAGCTTCCCATCCTCGACCGGCTCGGCAAGACGGCCGTCGTTGCCCACCGGCACCGGCTTGCCGCGGCGCAGATAGTAGCGGTCGAAAATCGACTGCGTCATGCCCCACTTGCGCAGGAATTGCGTACGCCCATCGTTCTTCACGACCTTGCCCGTGCTCTTGCACTGGAAGTGATACACGAGGCTCGCCCCCACGCCCACGAATCGGCGTGCACCGGCGGCCCACATTTTCATCGAGAAATCGTTGTCGCTACTCATGCCCGGGCTGAGCTCCGTGCTGTAACCGCCCACCAGGAACCACCAGTCGCGGTGCACCAGCGTCGGCGGCCATGTGGCGCCGAACCAGTCGGGCTTCTGATAGGTGGGCACCGCCGCGAGCAGCGCGGCTTCGTCGAACGTGTCGACCTCACGGCCGAAATTCTGCACGAGCACGCAGGGGTTGCCCGTGTCGACCGGCTCGATCATCGTGCCCGAGAGCATGAACGCGTTATCCGGCATGGCTTCGGCACGCTCGAGCAATGCCGTGTCCCAGCCCGGACAGCAATACATGTCGTCGTTCAGATACACGATGTACTTCTCGCGTGCGAGCGCCGCCGCCTGATTCACGGCGTAGCAGATACCGATGTTGTCCGGCGAGGCCGTATGTTCGATCCCCTCGGCGCGCACCCAGTCGAGCGAGCCGTCGGACCCATCGTTCACATGGACGATGATCTGGTGCGGGTGGCGCGAATTCTGGCGAATGCTGCGCACGCAAAGTTGCAGCAACGCGAGGTTGTTCCACGTCGGAACGATGATGGAGAACATCCGGATTTCCTTGTTATGACTTGCAGCGGACCGCGAGCCGGGCGACGACGTCCAACGCTGCGCACGTCATGCGCATGCACGTCGCACGGCGTCGCGCCGCCCTGCCCGTATCAATAGACGATTTGCACCGAGTCGGTGGTCAGCCACTGACGAAGCTCACCGAGCAACTCGTCGCCCGGCTGTACCTTCCAGTCGTCGCCGAGGCGCGACTCGCATTCGGCGTCCGGGCGACGATACACAATGTGCACCGGCAAGCCGTTCTGCTTGTCGCCGTCGCCATCGCCGTTGCGCCTGCCGAAGCCGCCGCCACCGCCGCCACCGTTAAAGCCTCCGCCGCCGTTGCCATTGAACCCGCCGCCTCCGGCGCCCGCCGTCGCGGCGACACGGTACATCGTGCAGTGCGGCTGCAGCGTGGCGCGCAGGCGAGTCCAGTCGGCATTGCCATTGAACGACAGCTTCAGTGCGCGCGCGAATCGCGCGCGGGCACGGCCCAGATCCATCACGCTTTCCGTGGTAAAACGCAGCCCCCCCGTGAAGCTGTCGGGACGTGCATTGCCTTGCACGATCAGCAGTTCGTCTTCCTTGAACAGATGCTTGTTCGCTTCGAACTGCTCGTTGAAGATCGTGACTTCCAGCGTGCTGGTACCGTCGTCGAGTTGCACGATCAACATCTTGCCGCGCTGGGTCATCATCGTGCGCAGGCTCGAAATCACCCCGGCGACCAGCTTGTCGCGACCATCGGTAAGGTCCCGAATGCGCGTGCGGACGAAGCGACGCACTTCCTCCGCGTAGGAGTCGAACATGTGCCCCGACAGATAGAAGCCGAGCGCCTGCTTCTCTTCCTGCAACTTGCGCTTGTCTGTCCAGGCGGGCTCGTTCGCGAGTTCGAGCGGCGCTTGCAAGCTCTCGTCACCGAGATCGAAGAGGCTGACCTGGTTGGCTGCGGCGCTCGCCTGCTCGGCGGCTTCCATCGCCATCGGCACCGATGCCATCAACTGCGCACGATTATCGTGAATCGTGTCGAACGCGCCGGCGCGAATCAGTGCTTCAATGGTGCGACGGTTCACCACGCGACGGTCGATACGCGCGCAGAAGTCGAACAGATCGGTGAATGGCTTGCCTTCTCGGGCCCGCAGAATTTCCTCGATGGCCGACTGGCCGCTGCCCTTGATCGCGCCCAGGCCATAGCGGACGGTCTTCGCGTCCGCCGGCTCGAAGCGATAGGCCGACACGTTCACGTCGGGCGGCAGCACGCCCATGCCGTTGGTCAGGCAGTCTTCGTAGAGAATCTTGACCTTGTCCGTGTCGTCCATGGCCAAGCTCATGTTGGCTGCCATGAATTCGGCCGGATGATGCGCCTTGAGCCATGCCGTGTAATACGCGAGCAACGCATACGCTGCGGCGTGTGACTTGTTGAAGCCGTAGCCCGCGAACTTCTCCATCAAGTCGAAGATTTCGTCCGACTTTTCGCGGGTCAGGCCATTGTTGGCGGCACCCTTGGCGAAGATCTCGCGGTGCTCGGCCATTTCCTCGGCCTTCTTCTTGCCCATCGCGCGGCGCAGCAAGTCGGCGCCACCGAGCGAGTAACCGCCGATGATCTGCGCCATCTGCATCACCTGCTCCTGATAGACCATGATGCCGTAGGTCTCCTGGAGCACCGGCTCGACGCGCGGATCCGGGTATTCCACCTTCTCGCGGCCGTGCTTACGGGCGCAGAAGCTCGGGATCAGGTCCATCGGGCCCGGACGATACAACGCCACCAGCGCGATGATGTCCTCGAAGCGGTCGGGCTGGGCGTCCTTGAGCATGCCCTGCATGCCCCGGCTTTCCAGCTGGAACACCGCCACGGTGTTGGCTTTCTTGAGAATGCTGAATGCCGCCGGGTCGGTCAGCGAGACCTGATCGAGCGACCAGTCCGCCATCTCCGGATGCAAACGCTTGATGTAGCGCTCCGCCCAATTCAGGATGGTGAGCGTGGTCAGGCCCAGAAAGTCGAACTTCACGAGGCCGACGGCTTCCACGTCGTCCTTGTCGTACTGGCTCACCACACCGCTGGCGTCTTCGCCGCTGCCCTGCGTGTACAGCGGGCAGAAATCGGTCAGCTTGCCGGGCGCGATCAACACGCCCCCCGCGTGCATGCCGACGTTACGGGTCAGGCCCTCGACACGCTGCGCCAGCTCGATCAACTGCTTGACCTCGTCCTCCGTCTGGAAGCGCTCTGCGAGTTGCGGCTCTTCCTTGAGGGCATCATCGATGGTGACGTGCTTGCCCGGCTTGAACGGAATCAGCTTGGAAATGCCATCGACGAAGTTGTAGCCGAGATCGAGCACACGACCCACGTCGCGCACCGCCGCCTTGGCGGCCATCGAGCCGAAGGTGGCGATCTGCGAGACGGCATCGGCGCCGTACTTCTCCTTCACGTACTGGATCACGCGGTCGCGACCGTCCTGACAGAAGTCGATGTCGAAGTCGGGCATCGAGACACGTTCCGGATTCAGGAAGCGCTCGAACAGCAGGTTGTACTTGAGCGGGTCGAGATCGGTAATGCCCAGCGCATACGCGACCAGCGACCCGGCCCCCGAACCCCGGCCCGGCCCGACGGGCACGCCGTTGTTCTTCGCCCACTGGATGAAGTCCGCCACGATCAGGAAGTAGCCGGGAAAGCCCATCTTGATGATCGTGCCGGTCTCGAAGTCGAGCCGCTTGTAATAGTCGGGGCGTTGCGTGTCGCGCTCGGCCTCGTCCGGGAAGAGCAGCGCGAGGCGCGTCTCCAGCCCCTCCTTGGACAACTGCACGAGATAGTCGTCGAGCGACATGCCGTCCGGCGTCGGGAACAGCGGCAGCTTCGGCTTGCCGAGTTCGAGCGTCAGGTTGCAACGCTTGGAGATTTCGACGGTGTTGGCAATCGCGGACGGCACGTCATCGAACGCGGCGATCATGTCGTCCTGCGTCCGGAAGCTCTGGTCCTGCGTGAAGCGGCGCACGCGGCGCGCATTGCCGAGCATCTCGCCTTCCGAAATACACACGCGCGCTTCGTGCGCGGTGAAATCGTCCGACGTCATGAACTGGATCGGGTGCGTGGCCACGACCGGCAAACCAGCCTTCGCCGCCAGTTGCACCGCCTGCTGCACGTACGTTTCCATGCCCGGCTGGCCGGTGCGTTGCAGTTCGATGTAGAACGCGCCGGGGAAGACACTCTCCCAGTGCTTCGCGCACTGCAGGGCCAGCTCGGGATTCCCCGCCGCCAGCGCTGCGCCGACGTCGCCCATTTGCGCGCCCGAGAGCGCCAGCAGGCCGCGAGCGAGACCGTCGGGCTGCAGCCAAGACGCCTCAAGCTCCGCGCGGCCTCGCCATTGATTACCGAGCCACGCCCTGGACAGCAATTGGCACAGGTTCAGGTAGCCTTCCCGGTCGCGGGCGAGCAGCAACAGCCGCGACGGCTTGTCGCGATCGGCCGGGTTCGTGATCCAGGCGTCGCAGCCGATGATCGGCTTGACCCCCTTGCCGCGGGCTCCCTTGTAGAAACGGATGGCGCCGAACATGTTCGCGAGATCGGTCAGCGCGAGCGCGCCCTGACCATCCTTGGCGGCGGCCTTGACGACGTCGTCGAGCCGCACGATGCCATCGGCGATCGAGTATTCGGAATGGAGACGGAGGTGGACGAAGCGAGGTTCTGACATGGGCGATATTGTAACGCGCCGCCCGACCAATCACTTCCTTCCGGAATTCCGAAATCTTGGTTGGCGGCCGATCCGGGCCGTCGTGCCAACGGTGTCACGGCGGCCGCCACAGCCTCGGCGCCGCGCCCCGAGACAAACCCGTTTCGCCGAGCGGGACCCGGGCGCCACGCCCGCGCCTGTCCGTGACCGCCAGCCGGTGCCCGGCGCGGGCCGGATCATGACCGATAGCGCCATCGCCCGCCTTCCGCATTCCATTTGCCTTGAATCAACCACGAACAAGCGGCGAATCGGCGATAATGGCGGTTTATTGCTTCACGCTTTTGCGAATTCCCGTTGCCATGTCTATCGTCAATATCGCTGCGTACAAGTTCGTCACGCTCGACGACATCGCGACCCTGCGTCCGGCACTGCTCGAACGCTGTCAGGCACTCGACCTGAAGGGCACCATCCTGCTTGCGCCGGAAGGCATCAACCTGTTTCTCGCCGGTTCGCGAGACTCCGTTGACGCCTTCCTCGCCGGACTGCGCGCCGACGCCCGCTTTGCCGATCTGACGACCAAGGAAAGCTTCTCGGCCGAACAACCGTTCCGCCGAATGCTGGTGCGTCAGAAGAAGGAAATCATCACGATGAAAATGCCGGTCATCAAGCCGGCAGACGGCCGCGCGCCCGGCATCGACCCCGTCACGCTCAAGCGCTGGCTCGACGCCGGTCACGACGACGAAGGCCGTCCGGTCGTAATGCTCGACACGCGCAACGATTTCGAAGTCGATGTCGGCACGTTCGACAACGCCGTCGACTATCGTCTGACGAAATTCTCGGAATTTCCCGACGTCATCGCCGAACATCGTGCCGATTACGAGGGCAAGACCATCGTCTCGTTCTGCACAGGCGGCATCCGGTGCGAGAAGGCCGCGATCTACATGCGCGACATCGGCCTCGAGCACACGTACCAACTCGACGGCGGCATTCTCAAGTACTTCGAGGATGTGGGTGGCGCACACTACCAGGGCGACTGCTTCGTGTTCGACTACCGCACCGCGCTCACGCCCGAACTCGCCCCTTCGAGCACCAAACAGTGCTTCGCCTGCCGCGCCGTCGTGACGGCCGAGGATCAGGCCAGCGCCGACTACATCGAAGGCGAGCAGTGCCCGACATGCGCGGGGAGCCGCTCGTCGGCCGGCGCGGACTCCGCCGCAGTGCCGCAGGCGGCATCGGCCTGATCCCGCCCGTGGCCCCCGCCCCGGCGTGTGACACGACGTTGCCCGTCGATTCGACGGCCTGCGCGTCACACGCATCGCAGTCGTCACGCGCGTCGCACTACCGGGGGCGATTCGCCCCTTCGCCGACCGGGCCGCTGCATCGCGGCTCGCTCGTGACAGCACTGGCGAGCTGGCTCGACGCCCGCGCGCACGACGGCATCTGGATCGTTCGCATGGAGGATCTCGACGAGCCGCGTAGCGTACCGGGCGCCGCCGAGGACATTCTGAATACCCTCACGCGTCTGGGCCTGCATTCCGACGAACCGATCGTCTGGCAGAGTCAGCGGCACGCCCACTATCAGGCTGCGCTGGACACGCTGACCGCGCAAGGTCGCGTCTACCCCTGCGGCTGTACGCGCCGCGAAATCGCCGACTCCCTCACCCGGGTTCATGAGCGCCACAGTACGCTGGCCTATCCGGGCACCTGCCGTGACGGCCTGCATGGCAAGCCGCCGCGCGCCTGGCGGCTGCGGGTACCCGATGGCGCGGCCGCATGCATTCGGTTCGACGATCGCTGGATGGGGCCGCAGACGCAGGACTTGGCGGCGGAGGTCGGGGATTTCGTCCTCAAACGCGCCGACGGTCAATGGGCTTACCAGTTGGCCGTGGTCGTCGACGATCAGTTGCAGCAGATCACCGATGTCGTGCGTGGCGCGGACCTGCTCGATTCGACTGCACGCCAGATCTACCTTCAGACATGCCTGGAAGCGCCGACGCCACGGTATCTGCACGTGCCGCTGGTCATGGCCGATGACGGCGAAAAACTGAGCAAACAGAACGGCGCAGCGCCGCTCGTGCTCGATACCCCCGCCGCAGTGCTCGCCGCGCTCAAGGAGGCGGCCTTGCACCTCGGATTGCCGGCGTCGCTCGCGGGGCATGGCCATCGGGAGGACTTCTATGCGGCCGCCACACAGGCATGGAGAGATCGGCACGGACGCTAAGACCGCCCCTCGCCTCACCAACGTCACCTCGGACGGTCCTGCACAATGAAAAAAGCCAGCGCATAAACGCTGGCTTGCTGGCTTGCTGGCTTTTTCCGTTTCGGCAGATCGGATATCCGCCACGCGACAATCGCGCCCTTAGTTGCTCGCCTTACGCGGGAAGCCGGCGAGAAGTGCGGCGACCTGACGCTTCGGCGCCTTTTCCGGCAGTGCACCAAATGTCGTCGGGGTGCCGGCGTCCTTCGATGCGCGCGTACCGTTCGTATCGCGCTGCGGTTCCGACGCCGAGGGCGACGGTTCGTAAGGCTTGTAGAAGAACTCGTCTTCCGGACGGACGCGGCGCGGTGCGGTGCTGCTGCCGCTGCGACCCGAACGCAGGCCCTCATGACGGCCGTGGCGCTCGCCACGGTCACTGCGATCGCCGCGATCACTGCGCTCGCTGCGTTCATAACGGTCGCCACGATCGTCGCGCGAACGGCTACGACGCTCCAGCGTCAGTTCGCCACGCTTGAGCTCGCGCTTGATCAGCTTCTCGATTTCCACGAGTTGTTTGCGCTCGTCCGGTGCGCACAGCGAGATTGCCTCGCCCGACGCTCCGGCACGGCCCGTGCGGCCAATACGGTGCACGTAATCTTCCGCGTTGTACGGCAGATCGTAATTGATCACGCCCGGCAGATCGGAGATATCCAGACCGCGTGCGGCCACGTCGGTCGCCACCAGCGCGCGAATGCCACCCTGCTTGAATGCTTCGAGCGCTTGCATGCGCTCGTTCTGCGACTTGTCGCCGTGGATGGCGGCGGTCACGATACCGTCGCGTTCGAGCTGACGTGCCAGACGGCTCGCGCCGATCTTGCTGTTGACGAAGACGATGACCTGCTTGAGGTCGCGCTCGCCAAGAATCTGCACCACGGCCGCACGCTTGTCGTCTTCGTCCACTTCGTAGACGATCTGCTCGACCGTGTCGGCCGTTGCATTGCGGCGCGCCACTTCGATCGTGACCGGATTCGTGAGATAGCTCGAAGCGAGCTTCTTGATGTCGTTGGAGAACGTGGCCGAGAAGAGCAGCGTCTGGCGCTGCTTCGGCAGCAGGTTCAGGATACGTTGCAGATCCGGCAGGAAGCCCATGTCCAGCATGCGGTCGGCTTCGTCGAGCACGAGCATCTTGACCTGGCTGAGGTTCACCGTCTTCTGTTCGACGTGATCGAGCAGGCGGCCCGGCGTGGCGATCAGGATTTCGACACCACGACGCAGCGCGTCCTTCTGCGGATTCATGTCGACGCCACCGAACACGACGGTGTTGCGCAACGGCGTGTGGCCCGCATAGGCGCGCACGTTGTCGGCCACCTGATCGGCGAGTTCTCGCGTCGGCGTGAGAATCAGCGCGCGCACCGGGTGACGGGCGGGCGAAGCACTCGTGTTGGCGTCGGGCATCAGTCGCTGGATGATCGGCAGCGAGAAGCTGGCGGTCTTGCCCGTCCCCGTTTGTGCGGCACCCATGACGTCGCGACCTGACAGCACCACCGGGATCGCCTGCGCCTGGATCGGCGTCGGCTGGGTATAGCCCTGCTCGGTGATGGCCCGCAAGATGTCCGCATGCAGCCCAAAGCTATCGAAGCCGGGGGTCGGAACAGCGTTTACGTCAGCCATGATGAAGGGACATCTCTTTTAAAAAAAACGGGGGCCGCCATGCGGAAGGATCCGCATCAAAGCTCACTCGCGAAGATTCAAGGGGCGCTGCGCGCCATGCTCAAGGCTGGCGCGAGAGGGGCCTGTCAGGGGACAGAAGCGTCGGGCGCCGCCGGACCGGGGTGGTCGTCAAGAAGCGAAACAAACGCAATTCTAGCACTTGCTAACGACCAACGTGTGACAACGGCCCTTGTCGGGCCGTGTTCAGGGGGAATTCGGCGGCTGACGCGGTGCACGCGCCCCGGCCGCCCGTCGCCCTTAGCGGCCTGCCCCGGCCTTGGCGCTGCCGTCGGACTTGCCGTCGCGCGGCGCCGGTTTGGCAACACCGGCCTTGAGGGCCTTGGCAGGCTGGGCGCTGCGCTGGCGATTGGCGTAGCGTTGCGCCAACACGGCACACACCATCAGTTGCATCTGGTGAAACAACATGAGCGGCAACACGATGGCACCGAGCGGGCCGGTCGCGAACAGCACCTTGGCCATCGGAATCCCGCTCGCCAGACTCTTCTTCGAGCCGCAGAAGACGATGGTGATCTCATCTTCGCGCGAAAAGCCGAGCCAGCGCGCGGAAAGCGTCGTGAAGGCGAGCATGACGGCGAGAATGACGGCGCAGCAGCCGAGCAGGCCAAGCAGCGCCAGCGGCGGGATCTGGTGCCACAGACCGGTATTCACGGCTTCGCTGAACGCCGTATAGACGACCAGCAGGATCGAGCCCTGGTCCACGATCTTGAGCAACCCGCGATTGCGCTCGACCCATTTGCCGATCGCCTTGCGCGAGAGCTGACCCGCGATGAACGGCACCAGCAATTGCAGCATGATGTTGCCGATGGAATCGAACGGCGACGCGCCGGTATTACCATCGTGATGAATCACGACCAGCCCGACGAGCACCGGCGTAATGAAGATGCCGAACAGGCTCGACGCCGACGCGCTGCACACCGCCGCCGGCACATTGCCACGCGCAATCGACGTAAACGCGATCGCCGACTGCACCGTCGCGGGCAGCGTGCACAGGAACAGAATGCCCAGATAGAGCTCCGGGGTCACCATCCACGAGAGCACCGGCTTGAGCACCACACCCACAAGGGGAAAGATGGCGAACGTGCTGGCGAACACCAGCAGATGCAAACGCCAGTGGGTCGCACCGGCGAGCACAGCCTCGCGCGAAAGCTTCGCGCCGTGCAGGAAGAACAGGGCGGCAATTGCCACGTTGGTCAGCAGGTTGAAGGCGACTTCGCCCTCGCCGTGCGCCGGCAGGAAACTGGCGAGCGCCACGGTCGCCACCAGCATCAACGTGAAATTGTCGGGAATGAAACGCGGTCTGGCCATCGTCGATCTCGAATACGTCAGAAAAGACAAAGCCCGTACGCCAGGACACAGCAAAGGGCGGCACATGGCCGCCTGCAGGGTCGTCAATCGATCGGCGGGCGATCAGATGTGACCGGAAGTGTGCGCTCGCGATACGGGTTTTCACGTATTAGAACGCAAGGGCAGTTAAAATACAAATTCATTTAATTTTTTTATTCATACCAAAACCGCATGAATATTTCGCTGCGCCAGCTCAAGGTGTTCCTCGCAGTGGCCGAGCACGGCAGCTTCAGCCGGGCCGGCGAGGACATTGGCCTGACCCAGCCGGCCGTGAGTCGCTGTATCCGTGAGTTGGAACAAGAACTCGGCCTCAAGCTGGTCGACCGCACCACGCGCGAAGTGACGCTCACCGAAGTGGGCGCCAGCCTCTCGGCCACGCTTGCCCGGGTACTCGACGAACTGGAAAGCGCCTTGCGCGATACCCACGGTCTGGCGGAAGAGCGGCGCGGCCGCGTGCGTGTGGCGAGCGCGCCCACCATTTCCGCCAACCTGATGCCGGAGTGCATTTCAGCCTGCGCGGCACGCTACCCGGACATCACGTTCATGCTGCGCGATCAGGTGCAGACGCTCGCGACCGACAGCGTGCGTCACGGCGAAGTCGACTTCGGCGTCATCGTCGCCTCGGAAGCCGCGGACGATCTGATCGGCGAGCCCATCATGGTCGAACCGTTTCTCGTAGTGTGCGACCGCTCACATCGCTTCGCGAAGCAGACGCAGGTGACATGGGAAGAGATCAACGGCGAGAAGCTGGTGCTGCTCGACTATGCGTCGGGCAGCCGGCCGCTGATCGACCGCGCACTCGCCGAGCATGGCGCCTATTGCCAGGTGGCGCAGGAAGTCGGCCACGCGGTCACCGTGTTCCGCATGGTCGAAGCCGGCATCGGCATCAGCATCATGCCCGCGCTGGCGCTGCCGACCATGCCGGGCCCCGAACACGGCGGCCGCCTCGTCGCCCTGCCGCTGGCGCCGCAGATCGACCGCACCATCATGCTCGTGCGCCGCAAGAACCGAACCCTCTCCCCTGCGGCGCAGTCCGTCTGGGAGTTGATCCAGCAGATCACGGCTGCCACGCCGCACACGCCCAAGCATCATTCCGGCGAATCGACCAGAGCGGCGAAGCGGTCGAGCAAAGCCTGACATCATCGGAGAAGACGAACGATAACGATGCGTTAGCATGGTTTGCACGACATTGAATGAGAAAAACGTCGCCAATCGTCAGGCTTCTCCATCACAAAGTGAGTGAGCGCCTGCTACAATTGCAGTGCGTCGATCCCCCCATTGCGGGTCGGTTCCCACGCTCGCACCTCGACGCCATGCCCGCGCCCAGCGGGCATTGTGCTTCTCATGTGCCGTCATGGACTTGCTCATCAAATACTTCAGCCCGCTGTGGCTTTTCCAGGCGGCCGCCGATCTGTCTTTCTGGCAGCGGCATCAGCTCGATGCTCGCATGCTCGTCGTGAGTCGCTTCATGTGGCGGTATGTCATGCGCTGGAGTGTCGTCAGCGCCATTCTGCTCGTGCCCGCCGCCCTGCTCGCGCACGGCTTCGCAGCCACCGGCCTGGCGCTGGCGGGCGGAGTTTCGGCGAGTGTCACCGTACTGATGGCCTCGCTGGCCCTCGGCTGCCTCATCGGCTCGCGCCTGCACTGAGCGCCTCGCGCGCCGGCGCCCTCTCCCGAACGCTGCGACATAGGGTCTCGTCACGCCTGGACTGACCGGGAATCGTCCGGTGAGGTCGGCATTTCGTCATGTGTGTCGTCTATGATGGAACGGCTCGCCTCGCGCGGCCTCGCATTGCCGCATGTGTTTTTGCCCGCGACGCCTGCCTCTCTCTCGACCTCTAAGGAGATTCACATGGCCAGCGCCAAGATCCTCGTGGTGTTCTATAGCATGTACGGACACATCTACAAGATGGCCGAAGCCGTCGCCGAAGGCGCACGCGGCGTTGCCGGTGCCGACGTCACCGTCATGCAGGTTGCCGAACTCGTTCCCGACGAAGTGCTCGAGAAGAGCGGCGCCAAAGCTGCGCGTGCCGCGTTCGCCAGCGTGCCGGTCGCGCGCGTCGACCAGTTGGCCGATTACGACGCGATCATCTTCGGCACGCCCACGCGCTTCGGCAACATGACTGCGCAGATGCGCAACTTCCTCGACCAGACCGGCGGCTTGTGGGCCAAGGGCGCGCTGGCAGGCAAGGTCGGCAGCGTGTTTGCCAGCACCGCCACGCAGCATGGCGGGCAGGAAACCACGATCACGAGCTTTCACACAACGCTACTGCACCACGGCATGATCATCGTTGGCGTGCCGTACACCGAGCCCGCGCTCACCAACATGTCCGAAATCACGGGGGGCACGCCCTACGGCGCGACCACGCTGGCCGCCGGCGACGGCTCGCGTCAACCGAGCGAGAACGAACTGACGATCGCCCGCACGCAAGGTCGTCACGTCGCGGAAATCGCCGCCGCACTCAAACACGGACGCACGCTGTAACCCGCAACTCCGATCGCGCGGCAGCCACGTCGAATGGCGTGCGCACCGCGCGATGCCTCGAAGGCTGCGCCTGCGCACGCCGTCCTTGCCGTCAGATCAGCTTCAGATCAGCTTCAGATCCTTCAGTACAGCCTTCACGATGCGCGCACGTTTGGGCGCATCCGCATCGGCGAGCACGTCGATGTTCAGTGCCACGCTGGTGATGTTGCCGTCGCGCTCGATCCAGCCAACCCACCAGCCAATGTCCGGCTTCTTGTCGACGAACCACCCTGTCTTGCCATGCAGCACATAGTCCGGCGTGGCCTCGACGATCGAGATCTGGCGCACGATATCCTGCGAGCGCGCCGAGAACGGCAGCGTGCCGCGCGCAAGCCGCTGCAGGAAGTCGACCTGCTCACGCGCCGAAATCTGCAAGCTGTCGTCGATCCAATAGGCATCGGCGGCGCGTCCGATGGTGCGGTTGCCATATCCGACCTCATTGAGCTTCGCCTGCGCATACTCGCGCGGGATTTTGTGCGACACGATCTGGTAGCAGGGCAGGCACGACACGCGAAACGCCGTGCGCAGATCCATCGCCGCATTCCAGTTCTTGAACCGTCGCGGCTTGCCGTCCCAGGGAATCATCTCGCGCTCGTTGTCCAGCGCGCCGGAATCGAGCGCCAGGAGGCTGTTGAAGATCTTGTACGTGGACGCGGGCGACATGCGCCGCTCGGCACGCGCCGAATCGAACGCCTGATACGTCTGCGTGCGGCCGTCCAGCACGATGATCGTGCCTTTGACGCCTTCCGCTTCGAAGCGCTTGCCCCAGTCGGCACGTTCGGTGATGTGGACCGGTGCGGGCTTTGCAACCGCACTTGCCGGCGCGGCGTGCACGGGCGAGGAGAAGATCATCGGAGAGATGACTGCCGAAGCCACCCGTAGCAGCAAGGCGCCGCGCCGCCAGCGAGAGATTATCGTTTTCATTTCGTTGTCCTGATTTCAATGGATGTCATGGGGATGACAGGAACGTCCTCGGTGGCGCTGGCCAGGCACCGGCTTCTCGATGTTTTCGAAAGCGTTTGCAGCATAGTGCGCGTTTCGGCAAGCGCAAAGCAGTGCTACCGTAACCGACGTAACCGCCGTATCATCGGTTCGCCCCTCACGACTATCCCGCCAACGGGCGCATGTCATGCACCGCCCGGTGCGACTCGAAACCTTTCGACGCCATGTCCGAGACCCCCGTCCCGCCTTCCGTTCCCGACGCTGCCGCCGCCGACGCCCCGCGGCTTACCGTGCACCTCGACGCACCGCAGCGAATCAATGGCGAACCGGTGCGCTATCAGAGCCTGTGGCTGTTGATGCGCGTCTACTACGCGGCACACTTCGAAACGTCGCCGGTGTCGCTCGCCTCGCTGAAGATCCGTTTCGGTCAGTCCGGCGCTGCGGGCGATTTGCGCATGTTGATCAGCCGGGCGTTTTCCGACTTCGCACGCTGGAACATTGCCGTGGGCTGGGGTGAAGACCGGTTGGCGGATGTCCGTCTGCTACCCACGCGCGGCCGCGGCAAAGGGCCCTTCTGGCTAGCGCGTCACGAGATGCCACGCATCGTCGTCGCCATTGGCGACACCGTGCCGGAGCACCCGCGCCGCGCCGTTGCCGCGTTTCTCGGTCTGCCGCACGACACGGCCCCCGAGACCCAATCGCCCGCACTCGATTACGTCATGCAGGACATTGCGTTCTGGCATCACCTGACGCTCGGCAAGCGCGATATGCAGGACGGGGTGTTCTTTGCGCCACCTCAGGCGCCCTCGCCGGGTGACGTCCGCCGTCAACGCACCGGGGCGATCCCGTCGTTTCATGCCGCGCAGGTGTGCGCCGTTGACGACGTGCAACGCGGCATTGCCTTGCTCTCCGAGACCATCGTGTGGCGCCGCATGGGGGACGCGGCGCGCACGAAGCAGACCCTTGCCACGCTCGCAGCAACGTTCGGCGCGAACCCGCCGGGGTCCCCGACGTTACGCGCCATGCACTGGATCGTGCAGGCATGGCAAGCGTACGCACTTCGCGACGAAGCAGGCGCGTTCGCCCATTTGCAGCGTATCGGCGACGACGCCTCGCTCGCCCCGTGCCTCGTCTACAACCCGCGCATCCGCTTCGAGAGCCGCAACCTGCAAGCGTTGCTCTACAAGTCGCACGCCGCCCGGCCCGGGCCGATGCCCGCGCGTGCGCAGTCCGCCGCCGACGCACTCGCGGCATTTTCCGATGCCCTGCAGGCGGCCTTCGAAGCCGACTCCATCGAACTGGCGCAACACGTCGCCGCGAACATCGGGCTCACGCTGTGGTTGTTCTGGCAGGGGGCACTCATCGATCCCGGGCGACGGCTGGCGGCCGCCGACGTGCAGCGTCAGGCGCTGCGCTGGATCGGTCTGTCGGAGTGGATCTGCGATCGCTTCGGCGTAGGTGGCAATTCCGTCTGGAATACCGTCTTCCTGTTGCGCATCGCGCGTGGCGCGGTACCCGTGCGGCGCGATCCGGATCTGGCGACGCTGCGGGCCAGTTCGCCGCTGGCGGTCGAGGCGTTTCTCGATGCGGTTCAGCCGTTCGGTGCCCCGTTCTCACGCGCCAAGGGATTCACGCGGTGGACCGATGTGCTGGCGACGACGCTCGCCGACCACGAGGAAGGACGCGTGCGATTCGAGCCATTGCAGCTCGCCAACCTGTGGTTCGAAATGTTGTGGTTCGCGCTGCATCAGGACGGCGACTCGCCGCAGGCCTTGCACGCGGCCCAGTCATTGGGCCGCGTGATGCCGATGCTGCCGCCGCCCGACCGGCGCTTCTTCCGTGACGCCCTGAGACTCATGCCGCGCGAGTTTCAACGCGAAGTGCGTCTGGCGCAGTAGCGCTGCCCTCAAGCCGCGAACGCGCTACCGTACCCCGCTCCACCCTCCTGCTCGCGCTCAACGCACGCCTTGCGGCACCTTCGGCAGGGGCGCGCGGAACGCGATCGCCATGCGATTCCACGCATTGATCGTGGCAACGGCAAACGTCAGGTCGGCGATCTGCTTGTCGTCGTAATGCGCGCGCAGTTCGGCGAAGACTTCGTCGGGCACGTGGCCGTCCTGCACGTTCGTGACAGCTTCCGTCCAGGCCAGTGCCGCGCGCTCTGCCGGCGAATACAGCTCGGTCTCGCGCCAGGCGTCGAGCAGATGCAGACGGCGCGGCTCGATGCCCATCTTCAGGGCGTCGGTCACGTGCATGTCGATGCAGAACGCGCAGCCGTTGAGTTGCGAGGCACGCAGCCAGACGAGTTCGACCAGGCCATCCGGCAGACCGCAATCGTGGAAGTAGTGGCTCAGGTTACCCAGATATTCGTACGGACGCGGGGCGGCTTTGATGTAGTTCAGACGCAGCATGGTTCGACTCTCCTGTCGTTGAAAGTTGACACCCCCGACAATACGCACCTCTTGTCTTATCCCAAAGAGCCAAAACCGAATAAAATCGGTAGGCCAAAGGAGGCCAAGCCGACGACGCGCCCAGCTGCGCGCCAACAGGGCCAGTCCGGTTCAGTCCGTTTGACGGTCGCGCGCCTTCGTCGCCCCTCCCCGCCCCGCCTCTCCCTTTTCCGCTTTCCGTCCAAGGGCCTTGCGTCATGTCCGATAAATCGAGCCCGCCCGCGCTGGCGGCATTGCATCTGACGCAAGCCTCGCGGGTGGCCGGCGTGCCGACCTACCGAGCCCTTTACGAACGTATCCGCGACGGCATTCTCTCCGGCAAGCTCGCGCCGTCGACGCGTTTACCGTCGACCCGGGCGCTCGCCAGCGAACTCGGCGTGGCCCGTGGCACCGTCGAGGCCGCCTACGAGCGTCTGGTGGCCGAGGGTTTCGTGATCGGGCGTGGCGCCGCCGGGAGCCGCGTCAATCCGCAACTCACTGCCAAGACCATGCCGCCGTCGTCGTCGACGGCGGCCACGCGGGCTCATGCGAGCGCGCCGCACAGGGAACCGGCGATCACCAAGCCCGACGATTCGGAAAACCCCAGTCGCATCCCGTTGAACGCGTTCGGCATGCCGCTGCCGCTGCAGAACGGCATGCCCGCACTCGATGAATTCCCGCGCAAACTGTGGGCGCGGCTGGCGGCGCGTCATGCGCGGCATCTCGCCCCCGAAGGCCTGCACTATCAGGACGCCATCGGTTGGCGCCCACTGCGCGAGGCCATCGCCGGTTATCTCTCCATCGCACGCGGCATCCATTGCGAGCCCGGGCAGATCATTGTCACGGCGGGTTATCAAGGGGCGCTCGCGTTGATCGCGCGGGTGCTGCTGCGACCGGGCGACGACGTCTGGTGCGAAGACCCGGGCTACTTCCGCGCGCAGGAAGGCCTGCGCATGACGGGTGCGTCGCTCGTGCCGGTGCCCGTCGATCAGGACGGGCTCGACGTCGCCGCAGGCGAGCGCTCGGCACCCGATGCCCGCCTGGCGATCGTCACGCCGTCGCATCAGTCGCCGCTGTCCGTGACGCTGCCGCTCGCGCGCCGACTCGCGTTGCTGGCATGGGCGCAGGCACACGACGCATGGATCGTCGAGGACGACTACGACAGCGAATTTCGTTACACCGGCGCACCGCTGCCCGCACTGAAGAGCCTCGATGGCGGCGAGCGCGTGCTTTACGCCGGATCGTTCAGCAAGGTGCTGTTCCCGGGCTTGCGGCTCGGTTATCTGGTGGTGCCCTCGGCACTGCGCGACGCGTTCGTCGCCAACGCGTCGCTCACCTCGCCCGCGCAGGGGTGGGTCGAGCAGGCCACGGTCGCCGACTTCATCACGCAAGGGCACTTCAGCCGCCATATCAAGCGCATGCGTCAGCTTTACGGGGAGCGTCGCGCAGCGCTCGCACAAGCGCTGCGCCAACATCTCGCCTCACGCGTGGAACTCGCGCAACAGGCGGGCGGCATGCATTTGCTTGGCTGGCTCGAGCCGCATCGCAATGACCGCGCCATGTGCCTGACCGCCCTCGAGCACGGGCTCGCGCCCGGCGCGCTGTCGTTTTTCAGCGTTGCCCGTGCGTTACCGCCCGCGCTCATCATGAGCTTCACCAACGTGCCGGAAACCCTCGCCGACGATGTTGCGCAACGTCTCTCGCGCGTGTTCGACGAAGACGACAAGACGCACGCGGCACGGTGATCACCGCCGTCATCGGGCGACGCACCGCAGCCGCGCGGCATGTCGCATTGCACCATCATCCGTTCACGTTTTTCGGGACACATCGAGCTTGTGTTCGCCCGGCATGTCGGTGTATCGTTGCCGCAAAGCTAAGCGCAGGGGTCCTGCAACGTGAGTTGTGGGTGAGAAATACCCTTAGAACCTGATCTGGATAATGCCAGCGCAGGGAGCGTAGAAATTCCTCGCCCCCGTTCATGCTCCTGAGCCGCTTTGCGCCGAATTTGTCGGCGTCAACACGTGCCCCGCCAGGAGACATTGCATGAACGCCAATCCGAAGTTCCTCTCAGCCAACGCGCGCGTGGACGAAGCCGCGATCGCACCGCTGCCGAATTCCCGCAAGATCTACGTGGAAGGCTCGCGCCCCGACATTCAGGTGCCGATGCGTGAAATCTCGCAAGCCGACACCCCGACAAGCTTTGGCGGCGAGAAGAACCCGCCGATCTATGTGTACGACTGTTCGGGCCCGTATACCGACCCGAACGCCAAGATCGACATTCGCTCCGGTCTGAGCGCCCTGCGCGCCGCCTGGATCGACGAGCGCGCCGACACCGAGTCGCTCGACGGCCTGACCTCGGCCTACGGCCGCGAGCGCGCAGCCGACGCCGCCACCGCCGACCTGCGTTTCCCGGGCTTGCACCGCACCCCGCGTCGCGCCAAGGCCGGCAAGAACGTGTCGCAGATGCACTACGCGCGTCAGGGCATCATCACGCCCGAAATGGAGTATGTCGCGATTCGCGAAAACCTGCGCCGCCAGGAATACATCGAGAGCGTGCGCAACGCCGGCCCGCAGGGCGAGCGCCTGGCCAAGCTGCTTTCGCGCCAGCACCCGGGTCAGCATTTCGGCGCGAGCATTCCCGCCGAGATCACGCCGGAATTCGTGCGCAGCGAAATCGCCCGCGGTCGCGCCATCATCCCGAACAACATCAACCACCCGGAATCGGAGCCGATGATCATCGGCCGTAACTTCCTCGTGAAGATCAACGCGAACATCGGCAACTCGGCCGTGACGTCGTCGATCGGCGAAGAAGTCGACAAGATGACGTGGGCGATCCGCTGGGGCGGCGACACCGTGATGGATCTGTCGACCGGCAAGCACATTCACGAAACGCGCGAGTGGATTCTGCGCAACAGCCCGGTGCCCATCGGCACGGTGCCGATCTATCAGGCCCTCGAGAAGGTGAACGGCAAGGCCGAAGACCTGACTTGGGAAATGTTCCGCGACACGCTCATCGAGCAGGCCGAACAGGGCGTCGACTACTTCACGATCCACGCCGGCGTGCGTCTGGCCTACGTGCCGATGACGGCCAACCGCATGACGGGTATCGTCAGCCGCGGTGGCTCGATCATGGCCAAGTGGTGCCTCGCCCACCACAAGGAAAGCTTCCTGTACACGCACTTCGAAGAGATCTGCGAAATCATGAAGGCGTATGACGTCGCGTTCTCGCTGGGCGACGGTCTGCGTCCGGGTTCGATCTACGACGCCAACGACGAAGCGCAACTCTCCGAACTGAAGACGCTGGGCGAGCTGACGCAAATCGCGTGGAAGCACGACGTGCAGGTCATGATCGAAGGCCCGGGCCACGTGCCGATGCAGCTCATCAAGGAGAACATGGATCTCCAGCTCGAGTACTGCGACGAAGCGCCGTTCTACACGCTCGGACCGCTCACCACGGATATCGCCCCGGGTTATGACCACATCACGTCGGGCATCGGCGCCGCGACCATCGGTTGGTACGGCACGGCCATGCTGTGCTACGTCACGCCGAAGGAACACCTTGGCTTGCCGAACAAGGACGACGTGAAGGAAGGCATCATCACGTACAAGCTTGCCGCGCACGCCGCCGATCTCGCCAAGGGACATCCGGGCTCGCAGATTCGCGACAACGCCCTGTCGAAGGCGCGCTTCGAGTTCCGTTGGGAAGACCAGTTCAACCTCGGTCTCGATCCGGACAAGGCACGCGAATTCCACGACGAGACGCTGCCGAAGGATTCGGCCAAGGTTGCGCACTTCTGCTCGATGTGCGGTCCGCACTTCTGCTCGATGAAGATCACGCAGGACGTGCGCGATTACGCGGCCAAGCAAGGGCTCTCCGACGAAGCCGCGCTCAAGCAAGGTATGGAGGTCAAGGCCGTCGAGTTCGTCAAGAGCGGCGCCGAGATCTATCGCCGTACCTGATGCATGCGTCGGTGGCATCGGCGGGATCTCGCGTTTTGCGTGACGCTTCCCCGATGCTGACGTCATGAAAAAGCGCCCGGAAATCCCGGGCGCTTTTCCTTTCTGCTCGATGTGTGCTCGATGTCAGTCGACACACACCCCGTGCGTTACGCTGCTGGCAGGCCCGTACTCGCCGCCGGTGCGGTCGGCATACCGCGCTGCGTCAGTTGGTTGCGCAGACGCTGCGTCGCAACATGCGCCGGCCGCGACGACACCGACGTCGCGAGCGCGGTAAAGGCCTTCGTGTCGGTCGCAGGCAACGCCGCTGCCGCCATCACGTCATCGTGGCGCATCTCCCAGTGCGCGTCGCCAAGTTGCTCGATGGCCAGCGAGAGCTTGATCCAGTCTTCACTGCCCAGTCCGACGGAGGCAGGCAAGTCGGCACGCACCATTGCCTGATGCATCGGCAAACTGCTGGCGAAACCCACGCGCAGCATCCACCCCGTGCTCTCGCGCGACGGCAGCACACGCTGACCCGCGTGCAACTGTTCGTTCACGTTTCCGATGAACTTGGCGGGCGAGTCGAACTCGTCACACGCCTTCGCCCACACCTTCTTGCCCACCAACGTCGAGTGCCCCGTCCAGCGCTGCGCCGCGGCCAGAAGGGTCCGCGTCACATCGTCGCGACTGGGCGCGACATCCGCGCTAACGGTGCCATTGCGTCCCTCCGTGCCCAACATCGAGCCGTTCACGATGTCGCGGCAGACTTGCGCGCGCTCGCTGCGCCCTCCCGGCATGAGCACCGGGTGATTGCGAATCGCCAGCACCCCGCCGCGCACGGGGGCGTCCGGCACGCCTGCACAAACGTAGAGCGTTTCCGCCGCGGACGGACACAGTACCGGCTGGGCACGCTGGGGTGCCCGGCCGTGGACGCGTGCATCCGTTGCGTCGATGCCGCCGCCGTCGATGGCACAACCCGGCGTGCGCGGCCCGGTCCCCGACTCGGCGGCGTCTTTCCCCGAGCCGATACCGGTGAAGTCGGCGCGCATATGGCTCGCCTTGCGTGCGTCCGGGGTCTGACTGCCGCCATGCGAGGCCGAGACGCTGGGTTGACGCTCGGCGTGCACATTCAAAGCGCGCAGTAACGGCATGCGGCCAAGGTCGGTCGGCGCCTGGGCGAAGTTCAACGCGATGGGCGTGGGCATGGCGATGCTGCCCATGCCAAGACTGAAATTCGCAGGCTGTATCCCGTAATTCATCGTGATGTCCTCGAAGATGAGATGCGTGGCCGAGTGCCACGACTTCGACACGACGCCGAAGCGACGCTCACGATGCCGGAACGGTCTTGCAGGGATTGTCGGTTCCGAACGCGAAGTCGCGCAGCTCGCGCGCGCCACCGTCCGGAAGTAGACAGCGCCAACGCGTCGCTGCGCGAGGCGCCTTGGGATCGGCTGTCGTCGTGCGCCGAACTTATGGCATGCTATCGGACAGCGGTACGGCCGACGCGGCCGATGCGCTCCTCCGGACGGCCCGATGGCCCCGGTGACGCCTCCTCCGCGCCCAGCCCGAAGGCATCTCAAAATGACGGCCCCCGGGGCCTTGTTTTGAAATGTCTCCCTGACATCGGACCCTCCCCCGTGCGACCCGGTCCAGTCTGCGTCCCGGCCAGTATCGCCTTCGCACGTACAGGGACATCAATATGAGTGGTTACGGTTTTCTTTTCAGTATCTTGTTGCTGGTGCTAGCGAGCGCCTTCTTCTCCGCCGCCGAAATTTCGCTGACGGCCGCCAAGCGGACCAAGCTCCAGGTGCTGATGGAAAAGGGCGACGAGCAGGCCGTCAAGGTGCTCGCCCTCAAGGAGCAGCCCGGCAACTTCTTCACTGTCGTGCAGATCGGGGTGAACGCCGTGGCGATTCTCGGCGGTGTGCTCGGCGAGAGCTTCCTCACCGGCTACCTGCTCGAATGGCTTTCGCCGTTCATGAATCAGGCGCTCGCCCTGCGACTGTCCGGCATCGGCTCGTTCCTGTTCATTACCATCGCATTCATCCAGTTCGCCGACCTGATTCCGAAGCGTCTCGCGATGGTCAATCCGGAGCGCGTCGCCACGGCCATCATCGATCCGATGCTGCTCTGCCTGAAGATCCTGCGCCCGCTCGTCTTCGTCTTCAACGGCATCGCCAATCTCTTCCTGCGCATCTTCAAGTTGCCGACGCACGCCATTGAAAACATCACCTCGGAGGACATTGCGGCAATGGTCGGCGCGGGCGCGCAGGCCGGTGTATTGCGCAAACAGGAATTGCATCTGATCGAGAACGTGTTCGAACTCGAGTCGCGCACGGTCGGCTCGGTCATGACGTTCCGCGACGACGTGGTGTACTTCACCATCGCCGAAGACGAGCGAAGCATCCTCCACAAAATCACGGAAAGCCCGCATTCGAAGTATCTGGTCTGTCGCGACGAGATCGACAATGTGCTCGGCTACGTCGATTCGAAAGACTTGCTCCAGCGCATTGCGAGCGAGGACCTGTCGAGCGTGATCCGCAATCTGGATCGCCTCTACGCAAAAAAGCTGCTGGTCATTCCCGACACGCTGAACCTGTCCGAAGCCCTCGCCCGCTTCAAGGAAACGCGGGAGGGCTTTGCCGTCATCATTAACGAATACGGGATGGTGGTCGGCGTCGTCACACTCAACGACATTGTGGGTGCCCTCATGGGCGATGTGGTTCACCCGGCCGACGAGGATCAGATCGTGCAACGTGACGAGCACTCGTGGCTCGTGGACGGCGTCACCTCGGTCGAAGACGTGAAGAAGGCGCTCAATATCGACGAACTGCCCGGCGAGGGCGAATTCGAAACCATCGCCGGATTCATGATCTATCAGCTCAAGCGCATTCCCAAAAAGTCCGAAGCGACCCAGGCGGCGGGCTACAAGTTCGAAGTGGTCGACATCGACAACTACAAGATCGACCAGTTGCTCGTAACCCGTCTGGACACGGTCGCCGAAGCCGTCAGCGCGGCAACGGATCAGGCATCGTAGCCAGCACCTCTCGCAAACGGTCGGTCAATCCGCCATCGCGCTGCGTCGGCCGCGCGATGGCCGACGCGATAACCTGCCACGGCGCATAAAGCGCAACCTGACGCCGTGCGCGCGTCACCCCGGTATAGATCAACTCCCGTGACAGCACCCGGCTCGCCTGCTCCGGCAGCACAATGGCCACGCGATCGAATTCCGAGCCTTGCGACTTGTGGATGGTCATGGCGAACGCCGTTTCATGCGCGGGAAGGCTGGCCGGCGAGTAAAGCCGATATCCCCCGTCGGGCGTCGCAAACGCCACACGCAATGTACCGGACGGACCCAGCGGCAACGCGATCCCGATGTCGCCGTTGAACAGGTTCAACGCGTACTCGTTTTGCGTCACCAATACCGGACGCCCCGCAAACCACGCACCGCTCCCGGCACCCAGCGCCACGCCTGCGCGCCGTGCGAGCAATGCGGTCAGTTGCACACCGAGGAACTCGACACCGCGCCGACCGCCGCGCGTCGCACACAACACGCGGAATTGGCCGAACGCCGCGAAAACCGGCTGCGCCACCATGGCAATGTCGGCCGTAGTTGCCGCTGCCGGATCCCCCAATTGCCCGATGGTCGTAATCGCCTGAGTCAAGGCTTCGAGGTAGGCCGCATAGCCGTCTGCCAGTGCATTCAGATTCGAGGGCGATAACTGCATCCCGGCATCTTCCGCCAGCGTCACGCGATCGGCGCCAGCCATGTCCGGCGCTCGCTCGCCATCGGGCACAGTGAATTCCTTGCGTGCCTCGATGACCTTCCCCGCTTTGATGGCGGTCGCCAGCCGGCCGATGGCGGAGTGCTCGCCAAACCGATAGGTGCGTTCGAGCCACACGACCGCGTCTTCCAATCCGCGGGCAACCCGAGCACGAGACGTTGCGCCGCGCGCATTATCCTCACGCGTGCGCTCGATCATCAACGGCCCGGAGCGGGGCGGGTCAGTCTCCGGCCAGCCGAGCGCGAACAACAGATTCGCGCGCATCTCGGGCGAGAACTCACGCTGTGCGCTCAACTCACCGAAGACGGCCCCGGCTTCGACTGCGGCCAACTGATCCTTGTCGCCGAGGAGAATCAGCCGTGCGCCTTCGGGAACGGCTTCCAGCAATTGCGTTGCCATCGACAGGTCGATCATCGACGCCTCGTCGATCACGATCAGATCGTAGGGCAGCGGATTGCCCGCGTGATGACGGAAACGCCGTCCGACCTGATCGGCGGATTCGGGTAGCACGCCAAGCAGACGATGCAACGTGAGCGCCGCCTCCGGCAGTGCCCGCCGTACGGCCTCCGGCAAATCCTGACGGGCCGCGAGCGCCTCCTGCATGCGCTGCGCCGCCTTTCCGGTCGGCGCAGCGAGCGCTACGCGCAGGTTCGCGTCGCGCTCGAGCAAACAGGCGAGCAAGCCCACCACGGTGGTCGTCTTGCCGGTGCCCGGGCCACCGCTGAGTACCACCAGGGCACGTTGAAGGGCGAGTGCTGCCGCAGCCATCTGCCAGTTCGGCTCGCGTTGCCCATCCGAGCCGGTCAGGACACCTTCACCGAAATAGCGCCACAGGCGGGTTCGATCCTCCGCCGTGATGGCGGGCTGTTGCGGTAGCGTCAGCTTGCGGCCAAGCGCTGTCGCCAGACGCGCCTCATAGCTGTAGTAGCGCGCCAGATAGAGGCGGTCGCGATCGTCCAGCAGCAACGGGAACGCATTCGCCTGCGTATCGTTCGCCAGCGCCATCGCCAGACTTGCCGGCGCACACAGGCCGCTGTCGAACAGGGCGTCACGCCAGACCGACAACGCGGGCGCGTCGCCCGGGAACAGTTCACCGCTGGCTTGCGCGTCCAGCAGGTTATCCAGCGGCACACACACGTGCCCCTCGGCTGTCGCGAGACTTACGGCGAGCGACGCACGCCACACATAGCGGCAAATGACATCGTCTGCGCCGTTGCCCTTGGCGAGGAGCGACATGCGACGCGCGAACCCCTGCGCCAAGCGTACCACCCCGCTGTCGGCGAGTTGTGCGCCGGACGTCTCGCTCAGATGGCGCACGTCGCTCATGCGCCCTCCCCGTGGGTGTCGGCAATATCGGCTGCGTCTGCGACATGCGTGCTCTCACCGCCAGCGGTACGCACATCCAGTGCCAGTGCCTCGGCCAATGCCGCGTTCTCCCCTGCCGCGAACAAATGATCGAGCGCGCTCACCATCTCCAGCGAAGGCTTGTCGAAGAAGACGCCCGGGATATCGTCACCGGTCAGATGCGCGCTGGTCCAGTCGGGGCGCACGCCCCGCACAAACAGATAGAGGCTGCCGCCCATGTCCCGGTCGTAGTCGTAATCAGGCAATCGGCGTTGCAGATAGCGGTGCAACGCCAGTGTGTACAACAGGTATTGCAGGTGATAGCCGTGGTCGGCCATGGCTTCACGCAGACCGTCCGCCCCATAATTTTCCGGCGCGGTTCCGAGATAGTTCGACTTCCAGTCGAGAATCCACCACTGCGCACCGTGCCGGAACACAAGATCGATGAAGCCCTTGAGATAGCCGCGCAGCACCGTGGCATCGAGCGGCAGATCCGGATAACCGAACTGGCGCAGCAGAGCGCGCAAGGCATCGAGCGAAACGGTGTCGGCGGGATACGTGAACTCCATTTCGGTGAGCCGTTCCGCCATCGCGACATCGGCAAGGCGCAGCCCCGGACGCAGCGGCGTGGCCAGCGTGTCGGCGAGCATGTTCATCATCATGGCGCGCCAAGTGTCGTTGCTCTCTGCTCCGCGCCCTGGCGGACGCTCGCGCAACGCCCGTGAAACGGCGTGCGGCCATTGCGAGCGCGTCTGAAAATCCGCCAGTTCAAAAACGCGGTGCAGGCTTTCCCCGGCGGCCGGGCCGCGCGGGAAGCGAAGAATGTCGTCAGACGGCGGCCAGACGTCGTCGCCCTCAGGCGGCAAGGCAAAGGTCGGCCCGGCATTGGCTTGCGCATCGTAATCCGGGCGCGTGCGTTCCGGCGCACTCAGTTGCCCGCCGCCCAGTTGCGGCCCTGTGTGCATGCCCGCCAGCAAACCCGAAAAACTCCCAATGCGCCAGACTTCACGCAACGCACGCGTGCTGGCGCGTGTGACGAGTGCCGGCGCGGCGTCGTGCACTACGCGGGTCCCCACGTCGAGGGCATCGCCGACGGGCAATGGCACGACATCGAGCGGTCCGCCGACGAGCGCCTTCCAGGCCGTGCGAATCGCTGCCGTGCGCTCGTCGGTATCGAGCGTCGACGAAATCCAGTCATTGAACGGAATGCCCTGCCCGGCCGCCAACCAGTTGAGCATGCCGCCGCACGCCTCCTTGACGCTGCGTCTGGAGGCGTAGATCCCGGCAGCCAGATAGCAGCGGTAGACCGCGCGTGTCAGTGCCACATACAGCAGTCGCGCCTGCTCGGCCGATTGCTCCTGACGCAATGCGCCGGCCGCCGCCGAGCCCTTGCCCGCTTCGTCGGTGAAGTCGATCACGGCCGTGGGTCCGTCGTGGTACTCAAGCCCCTCCAGTGCGCCGCCATCCCGGACCGCGCCGTCCCACAGGAACGGACAGAACACCACGCCGTATTCCAGCCCCTTGGACTTGTGAACGGTGACGATCTGCACGAGATTCTGATCGGACTCGAGGCGCAGTTGCGCTTCCTCGCCACCGCTCGCGTTGCGCTGCGACGCCAGCCAGCGCAAGAGTGCCGGCATGCCCGGCTGCTCTGCCCAGCGTGCCTGCGCCAATTCGGCAAGGTGCATGAAATTCGTCAGACGCCGCTCCCCGCCGGACTGTGCCACGAGACGCGCCGACAGTCCGAGTTCGCGCATGAGCGTGCGCCACATCGCCGAGAAACCGCGATCCGTCCACAACTGTCGGTAACGTTGCAGCCGCTCGATCCAGGCGATGGCCTCGGCGTCGGACGCTTCACTTGTCTGCATGCGGTACAACGCTGTCGCGTCGAGCCCGAACAGTTCGGTGGCCAGCGCCGCGCGCAGTGCACGCACATCGCCCGGCGATTCCACCGCACGCAGCACGCGCAATAACGTTTCCGCCTCTTCGCTGGCGAACACCGAGTCTTGCGTCAGTTCGACACTGCCCACGGCATGTTCGGCCAGCATCGCCTTCATCAACGCTCCCTGACGGTGCGTCTGGACAATGACCGCAATATCGCCCGGCGCAAGGGGGTGGTCCCCCACGAGCACGTCACCTCGCGCTGCCCCGGCCAGCAGGCGCGCCACTTCTGCCGCCGTCGCCCGGGCGCAGGCTTGCTGCGCTTCGTCCTTGGATAGCGGTTCGTCGTCGTCGGGCAGCCACCACACGGTGAAGTCGGCCACTTCCCGCACATCCGAGAGCGGGGGCCTGCGCCTCGCGCCCGGACGCACCGGCGGGTACGCCAGCCCGTCGAGCACGAATGCACGCTCGTTGGCACCGAACAGCCGATTACCTGCCTCGATAATGGCAGGCGTCGAACGCTGATTCACAGCCAGCGTGTAGGCAGCATCGGCGTTCTCGCGCGCCGCGAGATAGGTGTGGAGATCGGCCGCACGAAAGCTGTAGATGGCCTGCTTGGGATCGCCGACCATGAACATCGGCCCCCGGCCGTCTTCCGCGGACGCTGTCGGTCGTTGCCCGTACACCGCGCTGAAGATGGCGAACTGCAGCGGGTCCGTATCCTGAAATTCGTCGATCAACGCACACGGATAGCGCTCGCGCAGCGCATCGGCCAGATCCGGGTGCTGGCTCAACGCGCGTGCAATGTTGCCGAGCAGATCGTCAAACGACACCACCCGCAATTCGCGTTTGCGCATTGCCAACTGCTCGGGTGCCTGCATCAGCCACTCGCGCAAGACTCGCAACCATTGCATGGCGTAACGCTCGTCGGCATCGGCACGCGCGCGAACCAGCACGTCGGCCATGTCGAAAAAGCGGTGATCCGGCGGCGTCTCGCCTTTCTTGATGTCCCTGGCAAGCCGCGTCGCCGTGAGCAACTCGGCCTTCTGCGCGAGCAAGGCGCCGGCATCGGATGCGCCCAGATAGCGCTGCCATGCCGAGACCGCCTGGGCCAGCGATGCCTCGTGATAGATGTTCTTTTTGTACGACGGCAGCGCCTTGCGCATCAACTCGGCAATGACGGACGCCTCGGCCTCCCAGCACTCGCAAGCTTGCACGTAGGTGGCGAGCAAGGCCGAATCCGGCGCCGTCTGCGTTGCGGCATCGACAGCCGATGGCCAGCGCAGCATCGACATCGGTTTCTTGAGACGGCGCGCCAGTTGATCGGTCAGCGTGCCCGGAGAACGCTTGCGGTCGACGAGCCACGCGGCGAAACCATCGTCCTGCGAGGCGAGCGGCTCGACCACACGACGCCAGAACTCGACCGCCAGATCGTGACGCACGCCGTTGTCGTCCGGCACCAGCTCATACGCGAAGGGCAGGCCGGCCGCGAACGGCACCTCGGCCAGCGCACGCTGGCAAAAGCCGTGGATGGTGTGAATCGATGCCTGATCGAATCCGCGCAATGCCGTCTGAAGGCACTCACGGATGGCTTTCGGCGCCATGTCCCCACGCTCGATCAGCCCGGCGATCATCACGGTAAACAGCGGATCGTCGCTGGCGTCGGGGTCGAAGTCCGGGAAATCGTCGTCCGCCGCATCTTCCGCCCCGGTATCCTCGTCGCCGAAAAGCGGCGTCATGGCTGCGACCAGTCCTGCAAGGCGCCCACGTATCCGCTCGCGCAATTCGGCAGTCGCGGCATTCGTGAACGTGACGACGAGAATCTGCTCGACAGTCAACCGCTTCTCGAGCAGCAAACGCACGTACAGCGCACAGATATTCCACGTCTTGCCGGTGCCGGCCGACGCCTCGATCAGACAAACGCCGTCGAGATCACAACGGAAGACGTCCAGGTCGATGAGCTGCGTCATGCGCCCTCCACGACTTCAAGGTGCTGCACTACCGGACCGAACACGGCATTCGCGAGCAAGTCGAAGGGCGGGGCTAGCGGATTCTCCACACCGCGCCAGATGAGCCGGCTGTAGGGATCATCGGCGTCGCCGCGCGAGAACGCGGATCCCTGCCACGCACTTTCCGCCTCGGACAGCTTGCCGGTGCTCGCCAGCTTCCACGCACTGCGCGCAAAGAACGGCAGCGGCCGAGTCTGTCCAAGCCGGTACAACGCGACCCATTGCCCGAGCAACGTTGCGGCGTCGTCCACCGGACGCAGCGCAAAGGTCTCGCTCTCCCCGTACCACAGCGTGCGCGCGGCCACATCCATCCCGGCATTGGACGGTTGCTGGAGATGCGCACAGAGCGCGAGATGTGCGACCCACGCCGCGAGCAAATCGCTCGGGCGCATGCTGCCGTAGCGGTACATCACCAGCCCGTAGCGCGACACCGGCGCGAGACGCCCCTGTAACAGGCAATCGGCCGACAGCGTCGCGTCTCCATGCCATTCGACGTTCGTTGCCGCCTTCCACGACGGCGGAAGCGCGGGCTGCAAGGGCAGCGTAATCAGCAGCTCCTGCGTCCCTTCGGCCTGGGCTTCACGGACCTGCGTCGCGAGCGCGCGCAGTCCGCCGAGTTCACGCCGACGCCAAACGGCGCCGGTCGCGCCGCCCGGCAACTCGTGACTGACTCTGGCGATTCGATCGATGGCTTCGGCCTGCGTGCGCGCGTCGCCATCGGCCTGACGCAGCAGACGCGGCAGCAACCGTGAAGCCAACGCATCGCGCCCGGCCCAGTCGAGCACGAAGGGCTCCTCGTCCTCGACTTCCGTAAGCATTTCGCCGAGTGAAAGCCCCAACCGGTCGCGCGCCCACGCACGCCCGGGATGACGCCAGAAGCGCAGCAGGTCGTCGAGCGTCAGATGCGTCTGGGCCACTGCCGGCAACGACTCCCCCACGAACGGCGCGTCGGGCGCCGCGGCGGCCGGCGACGCCAATTGATCCGCCAGTTGCTGTGCTGCCTCGCCATTCGAGACGTCATAGCTATAGAGCGAAGCATCGTGTCCGTCGAAGTACGCGGGAGAGAACGGTTGCAAGGGATGCAGCACGACGACACGCCCACGGGCTTCGCGTTGTTCCTCCAGACCAAAACCCTGCGACACCGGGGCAAGCAACTGACCGGTGAAGTCGAGAAGTTCGTCCACGGCCGTCGACGGCGGGAGCGGTGCATTGTCCCGCACGCTTCGCCCCGTGTAGGTAATGAGGAAGCGATCCTGCGCGCTCAACATCAGGTCGAGGAAGAGATTGCGCTCGTCGTCGCGACGCTGGCGGTCGCCGCGCTGCGGCAACGCACGCATCAGGTCGAACTCGTCGGCGCGCACCCGCCCCGGCAACACGCCGTCGTCCATGCCGATCATGCACACCACCCGATACGGCAGCAGACGCAAGCTCGGGATCGCCGCAAAGGTCACACGCCCCGACGGCACGCCGCCACGGGTCGGATCGTCGAGTGCGTCGGCCAGCACCCGGGCCACGACCTCGACGGGTACCTGCACGTCCGGTGCACCATCGGCGATCGCCGAACCGATCTGCTCGATGGCCATGCGGACTTCGGCAACATCGTCGGCAAATCGTGGTTCGTCCGAAAAAAACTGCTCGAGCATCGCCAGCAACTGATCGCGCCAGGCCAGGCCGGTGCGTTCTGTCTGTAGCGTGAGCGCCGTGAGATCGAGATCGTCGATCAGGCGCGCCAGTTGTCCCAGCAACTCCGCCCGGCCGCCTTCGATCCCCCCGACAGGGAGCCAGTCGTCGACGGGCAGCGCATCGTCCGGCAACGCATACCCCAGGAACAGACGCATCATGGCGTCGCCCAGCGTGTGGCGCTCGAGCGCGGGGGCGACAGCGCCGTCCGCGGCGTTCGCAGTGTTCGCTTTCCCCGATGCATCGAGGCGCAGCAACGCGTCTCCCCGCCAGCCGCGCCGGGCGCCAGCCGCGTGCAGCCAGTTCTGGATGGCGTCGAGCACGTTGCCGCCAAGGTCGTAGCGTTGGGCCACCGCCTCCGTGCGCGCCAGTTCGACCAAATCGGACGCGGCCACCCGCAGTTGCGGCAACGCCAGAATCGACGCAAAGGCGCGAGCTACCGGGTTGGTTCGCGTGGGCGGGAGGCCCGTCACCAGATACGGAATCCGGGGTGTCGCGGTACCGAATACCGCGTCGATGAGCGGTGCCGCCCGGCCCAGATCGGGCACGGTGATCAGCACGTCATCGGGACGCAGATCGGGAATCTCGTCGAAACACGCCAGCAACCGATCGTGCAGCACTTCAATCTGCCGCGCCAGGCTGTGACAGACGTGAACCTGCACCGAACCGTCGGCACGCGTTCCCTCCGGTGCACCATGGCGGCCGTCGTCCAGTGTGAGGATGCCGTTCTGCAGCGCGGCGAGCAGCGTCGGCGCGGGATTCGGCTGAAACAGTGCGCGGTCCTCGACCGCCTGCGGCGCAAGATCGGCGTACAACGCGTCGATGTGCGACTGCGTCTGGCGCCCCCACTCCGCGAGCAGGGGATGTCCCACCTCCCGGTGCGCCGTACCGTCCCGACGTGCGAGATACGACAGGCGCGACGGCGCCACAATATCGAACCAGTAACCCTCACACGGATTGAGCACGTATAGGTGTACGTCGATCAGTCGCGACATCGCCTTGAGCAACGCCATCGACAGCGGCGGCATGGAAGACAACGCAAAGACCGACACGCGCGCCGGCCACCCGGCGGGTACGGTATCGGCAGTCAATTGCTCGATTCGGTCGATGGCGCGCAGCGTCGGATGGCGCTCCCGAATCTCCAGATGTGCCAGCACCTTTTGCCACAACATTCGCTGCCAGACCTCATCGGCCCGCTGAACGTCGCCCCACCCCGTTGCGACGCCGGGATCGATCGCGTCGCCGGATTGCCACCGCTCGAGCCAATTGGGGCGGTACGTCAGGTATTGGTCGTAAATATGCGCCAGACGCTCCGCAAGCTCGAAGCGCATGACGTCGTCAGCCCCCGCCAGATAGCCCGCCAGCCGTGGCGACGCTTGCACCCACGGTTGGGCCAGGCATTGATACAGCGGCCAGACGAGACGGTCCGGGGCGAATGGCGAGCTCTCCGGCACCGTCAGCAGCTTGCCCGCCATGTCCCACAGCCATTGGGCCAGGTAAGTCAGACGGACATTCGCGCACACACCGAAGACGTCCGCATAGTCCAGCTCAAGGCGACGGCGCACCGCCACGCTTGGCACGACGATGGTTTCCGTGTCGAACGGATTGCCGCTCGCGCCGTCGCCGCCAGGGGCCTGGGCGAGATCGCGCAGCAGTGCGGCTTCGAGCGTGGTGAACCGGTTGGAAAAGAATAGGTGGAGCATGCGGGCGTGGCGGCTTAGCGAGTCTGTTCGCAAGCATAGCAAAAGCCCCGGGGCGAGGCCCATCGGACAGATCCGGAATTCCACCTCTTCATGCGTGACGGCAGTCGCGTCGGTCTCGTCCGTCGCCCGGCCGAACGGGAGCGCCAGGCGGCATCTCCCTCCCGATGCACAGCCGCATGCGGCGTGTAACCGGCGGTATCCCCCCTTCGCGGCGCACGGGCCTTCGGCTAGACTCTCTGTGCGCCGCGCCGTACCCCGACGCGCGGCTGGCTTTGCTGCGGAACCCTCGCACCCGACGCATGGACTACCAGACCGATATCAAGAAGTTCCTCTATAGCCATTACTTTTTCAGCGGCACCCGGCAGGCAGTGGGTGTCGTGTTGCCCGCCCTCGTGTTGTTCTGGGGCATGGATCAGCACCTGCTCGGCATCGAGGTCGCCTCCGGCGCGCTGTGCGCGAGCGTGGTCGACATCAACGGGCCGCTGCGGCACAAGCACACGGAGCTGCTCAGTTGCACGCTGCTCGGTGCGCTCACCGTCCTCATCACCGGCATGGCCACCGCCGCGCAGCCATGGCAGTTATGGCTCACCACGCTCATCCTGACGTTCGGCCTGTCGATGCTCGTCGTCTACGGGCTGCGCGCGTCGCTCGTGAGCTTCGCTTGTCTGATGATGATGGTGCTCAATGTCGAGGCCGATCTCACGCGCCATCAGGCCGTGCTCGACGCCGGGGCCGTGCTCGCCGGCGGGCTCTGGTACACCTATTTCAGTCTGGTCGTGTGCCGCATCTGGTGGTTTCGCATCGAGCAGCAGACGCTCGCCGAGAGCTTCTTCGTCACCTCCGAGTATCTGGCCGCGAAAGCGGCCTTCTATGACACATCGACCGATATCGACGACTGCTACCGGCGCCTGATCGCCGCGCAGGTCAACGTGGTCGAGAAGCAGCAGGCCGCGCGGGAAATCATTCTGCGCAACCTCCCGCGCCTGCGCACCGGCACACTGGAGCCGCGTCGCACGATGCTGTTCAACCTGTTCATCAACATCGTCGATCTGCATGAGACGGTGGTGTCGGTCCACACCGACTACCCCATGCTGCGACGCGAGTTCGCGAACAACGACGTGCTCGTCTTCTTCCGCGACATGGTGCGCAAGATCGCGAACGAGGTCGATGCCATCGGTTACGCCATTGCCACGAACGAGCCTTCGCGGGCCCAGCGCAGTTGGCGAGCCGAGTTCCGGGCCATCGAATACGAAATCGAGATCATGCGCAAGCAGGCGCTGCCGCAGCGTGCGCCGGAAGCGTATCAGGCCCTCACGAGCACCTTTCGTCGGGTATGGAGTGCCACGCGTATCGTGGAGCGCATGCATCGCAATACCAACCTCGCCACGTCCGGCTCGGCAACGGAGGTGCAGATCGATCAGGCGCTCGTGCGATTCACATCGCGACAGAGCTTTTCTCCGAAATTGATCTGGAAGAATCTGACTTTCTCTTCGCCGAGTTTTCGTCACGCGCTGCGGGTCACGATTGCGATCACGGCCGGCCTGATCATCTGCGAGAACTGGTCGCTGCTGGCCGGACAGGCGCACAGCTATTGGGTGTTGCTCACGATCATCGTGATTCTGAAGCCCGGCTTCAGCCTGACGAAGCAGAAAAACGCACAACGTCTGACAGGGACACTCGTCGGCTGTGTCAGCGTGCTCGTCATCCTCTCCTTCGTACACAAGGCATGGATACTGCTCGCCCTGATGTTCTTCTGCATGGTGATGGGCAACAGTCTGTCGCTGTTCAATTACGGCCTGTCGGTCGTGTTCATGTCGTCGTATGTGCTGCTGCTGTTCCACTTCCTGCTGCCGGGATCGTTGTCGGTGATCGGCGAGCGCGCCATCGATACGTTGATCGGCTCGACCGTAGCCCTCGTGTGCTCGTATCTGTTCCCGTACTGGGAATACCGACTGATGGGGCCGCTCATCCGGCAGGCGGTGCAGTCCACGCGCGGCTATCTGGAGGCGTGTGCGGGGCGTGGAGGCAAGCGCGACGATCTCGCCTATCGCATGGCACGCAAGGACATGCACATCGCGTTCGGGAATTTCGGCGCGGCGTTCAAGCGCATGATGCTTGAGCCGAAGTCGAAGCAGGTGTCGGTCGGGGAGCTGAACGATCTGCTTGTGCAGAACCATGTGATGGCGTCGTACATCACGGGGATGTCGGACGTGCTGCCGCGTCAGATTGCGGCGGACAAGAGCGGTGAGCTGAAGCAGGTCGTGTCCGCGATCAGCGATCTGCTGTCGCAGGCGGTCGCGGCACCGGCGGCTTCCGTGCCAACCGACACGCAGGCCGCAACCGAGGCGATGCGCGATTACACCCGTCGTCTCGACGCGCTCGTTGTGGCACAGGAGCAGCTACCGGACGCCTCCGACGCGCATGTGCAGGAAATCAAGCAAGTGGTGCATCAACTCAAACAGATGCTGCGGGCCGGGGAGCTGATCTTGCGTGACATGCGCGGCATCCGGCTTCCCGCGTAGCGGTGGTTTGCGACAGCTTCCGATGATCGGCGCCGCCCGCAATGGGCGGCGGGCGGCGGGCGGCGGCCGTCAGCGGGCAGCGACGCGATCAACTCGCGTCAGGCAATCCCCGAGCGCGTTGCGTAGTGATAGAGGTCAACGTCGCGGTCGAGCCCGAGCTTGCGCATGGCGTTCGTCTTCTGAGAGCTGACAGTCTTCACACTGCGACTCAACTTGAAAGCGATCTCGCTGATGGTGAGTCCCGAAACGAACAGTCGCACCACTTCCACTTCGCGTCCGGAAAGCTTGGTTGCGTCGATCTCCGTGTCGTCGACGACCGAATCGTGCAGCCGCGTTGCCAGACTCGCGGGAATGTAGCGACTGCCGTCGGCCACCACACAGACGATATCGGCAATCGAGCTCTGCTCGTCGAGCTTCGAGAGAATCGAATGCACACCGAGCTTGAGCATCCCTCTCAGGATCGCCAGGTTTTCCAGCATCGTCACGACGATGATCTTGATGTTCGGAAAGTACCGGCGCACGTAGCCGATGAGAAAGAGTCCGTCCTTGAAGTGCCCCCCTGGCATCGAGAAATCGGTCACCAGAATGTCGCAAGGCGCCTTGGCCAGCAATCCCACGAGTTCCGACGAGTTGGCCGCCTCGCCGACCAGATGAATCATTTCCCGCTCTTCGAGCAGACGTCGAATTCCAAAACGCACAATTGGATGATCGTCTGCGACCACGACATTGATCGTCATGCCTGTCCCCTGTCTGTATGCGGTATCTGGCAGCCCCGTTGTCGACGCACGTGCAATCCGGTCAATCGCCAAGTTCGCAGCGCGCGGTGCTTCGCGCCTGCCATCGCAACGAAGCAGAACCATTCTGGCAAAAAGGAACGCCACTCCCCTGATAGGAAATGTCACATAACGTGTCGGCGCCGCGCAGCTTGCCACGCGCCGTGGTCAATGCGCGCGAGGCCCGCATGCTGCCCGATAGAGCGGTGACTGCTGTCGGATGGCTTGGCGGCAAGCGCCCGGAGGTGAAATTGCACAGACGTACGGCGCCCTCGTCTGTGCTACTCGGGTCACCGGGGTTCGGACGTTTCGCATCGCCCCGTTCCGGCAATCTGAACCCGAAGTTCGGAATTACCTTAAACACCGATGCCGAAATTGGTGATTGGCCCGGCGCGACCCTCTATAGATGCGTAGTCGGAAGGCGGCACCGAAGCGAGGGCACCGGTCGGCTGTCGCATCAACCGGCCAATGCTCGGGGATGGGCTCAGGAATGGAGGCGGGACCGCGCAGCGCAGCCCACGCGTTACTCCTGCGCTGCCGCGCCGGAAGCCTTCGCCGCGTCGGACGCGGCGCCGCCGGTGCTGTCCGCGCCGTCCGGTGTCAACCCATGCCAGCCACCGCCAAGTGCCGTCACGAGCAACACGTTGGCCGTGAATTGACGGCCGAGAATCGTCAGCGAAGTACGCTCGGTGGTGTAAGCGGTCGCCTGCGCTGTCAACACATTCTGGAAACTGACGGTGCCTGCCTTGTATTGATTCAGGATGAGCTGCGCCGCTTCTCGCGACGACTGCACCGCTTGATTCTGTACGGCGGCCTCGCGTCCCAGATAGTTCAAGGCGGCGAGATTGTCCTCGACCGACTGAAACGCCGTGAGCACCGTCTGGCGATAAGTCGCGACCTGCGCGTCGTAGGCAGCAATGGCGGCATCGGTTTGCGCACGACGCAGACCACCGTCGAAGAGCGTGGCCGCCAGTGCAGGCCCCACCGACCAGAAGCGGCTCGGCAATGTCAGCCAGTTGGCAAAACTGTTGCTCTGGAAACCGCCCGTGGCCGCGAGCGTGAGTGCCGGGAAGAACGCGGCCTTGGCCACCCCGATCTTTGCGTTCGCCGCGGCCACCGCACGCTCGGCGGACGCGATGTCAGGGCGCCGCTCGAGCAGTGCCGACGGCAGACTCACCGGCACCGGCGGAAGCGCCGCATGCAACGGAGACGGCGTCAGCGAAAACGCCGCCGGGGCCTTGCCGACGAGCAACGCAATCGCATGTTCGAGTTGCGCGCGCGTGACTTCGATATCGATGGCCGACGCTTGCGCCGATTGCAGCTGCGTTTGCGCCTGAATCACGTCCGAGCGCTGCGCCACGCCGACTGCGTACTGATTCTGCGTGAGCTTGAGCGTCTGTTCAAACGCCGTGACCGTGCGATCGAGCAACGCTTTCTGCGCGTCCGTCACGCGCAGATCGAAGTAGTTCTGTGCCAGCAACGCCTGCGCCGACAGGCGCGCATTGGCCAGATCGGCCGCGCTCGCCTGCGCACTCGCGTCGCCCGACTCGACCGAACGACGCACGCTGCCCCAGATGTCCGGCTCCCAGCTTGCCGTGCCCGACAGACTGTAGCTGTTCGAGATGCCGCCGACGCCCGAGCCGCTCACCGCCGTATTGCTCACACGCGAGCTGGCGCGCGTGAGGCTCGCGTCGGCCCCGATCGTCGGGAAGAAGGCCGAGCGCGCCTGCGAGGCCACGGCGAGCGCCTGACGGTAATTCGCCTCGGCCACTTTGACGTTCTGGTTATTGACGTCGACCTGCGACATCAGATCGGCCAGCACCGGATCCTGGTAGATCGCCCACCAGTCGCCCTTGGCAGCGGCGTCGCTGGGTTCCGCGAGCTTCCAGTCACCGGTTTCCTTGAACGCGGCAGGCGTATCGATCTGCGGACGCACGTAATCGGGGCCCACCGCACAGCCGGCGAGCCAGAGCACGGCACTTGCCGCAAGGAACGTCGCCGTGCGACGCATGCCCCGCGACGTTCCCGCGCCCTGCGTTTGCCCTGCAGCGGCGCCCGCGTAAGACCGAACGGCAGCGACTTGAGGAATCTGAGTACGGAACATGGCACACATCGGCCCAGCGGCCGGAACAGAAGTTTTGGAAAGCATGCTGGCGCGTTCTCGCGATTGAAGACGAGCCATTCGCGCTATCGCGTGGCGAAGACGACGCGCACCGGGCGTGACATCAACCATGACCCACCTCCCCGATATCGCCGTGACCGCCTCGGCGACGCGAACGCCAACGCGCCCAGCGCAGCCGCACGCGGTCGAGATACAGATACACCACCGGCGTGGTGTAGAGCGTGAGCACCTGACTCACAAGCAGCCCCCCCACGATGGAGATCCCCAACGGCTGACGCAGCTCGGCGCCATCACCGGTGCCCAGCGCGAGCGGAATCGCACCGAGCATGGCCGCCATCGTCGTCATCATGATCGGACGGAAGCGCAGTATGCAGGCATGGAAGATGGCGTCGCGCGGTGCCATGTTCTGGCGCCGCTCGGCGTCTAGCGCAAAGTCGATCATCATGATGGCGTTCTTCTTCACGATACCGATCAGCAGGATCACCCCGATGAGCGCGATGATGCTGAACTCCGTATTGAAGAGCAGCAGCGCGAGCAAGGCACCCACCCCCGCAGAGGGCAGCGTCGAGAGAATCGTCAACGGATGGATGTAGCTCTCATAGAGCACGCCCAGCACGATATACACCGTGAGCAGCGCCGTCAGGATCAGAATCGGCTGCGACGACAGCGCCGACTGGAAGGCCTGCGCCGTCCCCTGGAAGCTGCCCTGCACCGACGTGGGCATGCCGAGCCGGCTCACTGCGTCCTGGATCGACGCCTGCGCCTCCGAGAGCGATACGCCCTGCGGCAGGTTGAACGAAATCGTACTGGCCGCGAACTGCCCCTGGTGCGACACGCCCAACGCCGTGTTCGTCGGCTTGTAGCTCGAGAATGCCGAGAGCGGCACCTGCGCGCCGTCCGAGGTCACCACGTAGATGTCCTTGAGCGACTCCGGGCTTTGCCACCAGCGCGGCGCGACTTCCATCACGACCTTGTACTGATTGAGCGGGTTGTAGATGGTGGAGACCTGGCGCTGTCCGAACGCGTCGTTGAGCACGTTGTCGATCTGGCTCATCGTGATGCCCAGCCGCGACGCCTGATCGCGGTCGACCACCAGCGTCGTCTGCAATCCCTTGTCCTGCTGGTCGGTGTTCACGTCGACGAGGTTCGGCAAGCGCGAGATCGCGTTGCGCACCTTCGGCTCCCATTCGCGCAGTTGCTGCAGGTCGTCCGCCTGCAACGTGTACTGGTACTGCGCATTGCTCGAACGCCCGCCCACGCGAATATCCTGCACCGACTGCAGATAGAGCATTGCGCCCGGCTCTCTCGCGAGCTTGGCGCGCAAACGCGCAATCACCTGGTCGGCGCTCACCTTGCGCTGCCCCAGCGGCTTGAGCGTGACGAACATCGACCCGCCGTTGCGGTTCGAGCCACCGGTGAAGCCGGTCACGCTGGCCACGTCCGGGTCTGCCTGCACGATCTTGATGAAGTCGGCGAGCTTCTTTTCCATCGCCTGGAACGAGATCGCCTGGTCGGCCTGAATGAAGCCGATCATGCGGCCCGTGTCCTGCTGCGGGAAAAAGCCCTTCGGTATCACGGTGTAGAGCCAGACATTCAGGCAGATCGTGGCGAACAGAATGATCAGCATGAGTGGCCCGTGCCGCAGCGCCCACGCGAGCGAGCGTTCGTACTCGCGCAGCATGGCGTCGAACATGCGCTCGGTCCAGTCGCCCATGCGCGTCCAGATCGATGGGCGACGTGCGGGTTCCGGTGCAAGTGGCGCCGTGCCCGCGGGCACCCCCGGCGCGGCTTTGCCCTTGAGTAACCGCGCGCACATCATCGGCGTGGTCGTGAGCGACACGACCAGCGACACCATGATGGCCGCCGACAGCGTCACCGCGAATTCGCGGAACAGCCGGCCGACAATGCCACCCATGAGCAGCAGCGGAATGAAGACGGCGACCAGCGAAATACTCATCGACAGCACGGTGAAGCCGACCTCGCGCGTGCCCTTGAGCGCCGCCGCGAACGGACTCAATCCTTCCTCGATATGCCGCGAGATGTTCTCCAGCACCACGATGGCGTCGTCGACCACGAAGCCCGTGGCGATGGTCAGCGCCATGAGCGAGAGGTTATCGAGACTGAAGCCGCACAGGTACATGATCCCGAAGGTGCCGATCAGCGAGACCGGCACCGCCACGCTCGGAATCAACGTCGCGCGCCAGTTCCGCAGGAAGATGAACACCACCATGATCACCAGCGCGATCGAGATCAGCAGCGTGCGCTCGACTTCCTTGAGCGAGGCGCGAATCGTCGGCGTGCGGTCCATCACTACGTCGAGATTGATGGCCGCCGGAATCGAGGCACGCAGATTCGGCAGAATCTTGTTGATGCCGTCGACCGTCTGAATGATGTTCGCGCCCGGCTGCGTGGTCACGATCAGCAGCACCGACGGCTTGCCGTTGGCCGAGCCGGCGTTGCGAATATCCTGCGTGGAGTCGACGACATCGGCGATGTCGGCGATCCGTACCGGGCGCCCGTCCTGATAGCTGACGATGACCGGCAGATATTCCTTGGCCGTCTTCGCCTGGTCGTTCGCGAGAATCTGCCAGCGACGATCGCCGTCTTCGAGCGCGCCCTTCGGCCGGTTCGCGTTGACCGCCTGAATCGCCGTACGCACCGTCTCCAGCGGAATCCGGTACTGGTTCAGCGCGGTCGGATTGAGTTCGACGCGCACTGCCGGCAGCGAACTGCCGCCCACGGTCACGTCGCCCACCCCCTCGAGTTGCGAGATCTTCTGCGCGAGGATGGTCGAGGCGGCGTCGTACATCTGGCCGCGCGTCATGCTCTCGGACGTGAGCGCGATGATCATCACCGGCGCACTCGCCGGGTTCACCTTGCGATACGTCGGGTTGCTCGGCAACCCTGTGGGCAGCAGGCTGCGCGCCGCGTTGATCGCCGCCTGCACGTCGCGCGCGGCGCCGTTGATGTCGCGCGAGAGATCGAACTGCAACGTGATACGCGTCGAGCCCAGCGAACTGTTCGACGTCATTTCCGTGACACCCGCGATGCGTCCGAGCGTGCGCTCGAGCGGCGTGGCCACGCTCGCCGCCATCGTCTCGGGGCTCGCCCCGGGCAACGACGCCGAGACGGAGATCGTCGGAAAATCGACCTGCGGCAGCGGCGACACGGGCAACAGCCCGAAAGCGACGATGCCCGCGAGCGTCACCCCGATGGTGAGCAGGACCGTCGCGACCGAGCGCTTGATGAAGACAGCCGACAGGTTCATCGTGCCGGACCGTCCGTGGTAACCGGTGCGCCGCTACCGCCGCCGCCCGGGTTGTCGTGATCGTCATGACCGTCGTGTCCCGCATCATGCGGCGGCTCCGACGGTCCGAAGCGGCGCTCACGCCAGGCCCGTGCACGATATGCCAGGCGGTCGAACCAAAGATAGATCACCGGCGTGGTGAACAGCGTGAGCACCTGGCTGACCATCAACCCGCCCACCATCGTGATACCCAGCGGCTGACGCAGTTCCGAGCCCACGCCCGAGCCGAGCATGAGCGGCAGCGCGCCCAGCACGGCGGCCATCGTCGTCATGAGAATCGGGCGGAAGCGCAGCAGACACGCCTGATAGATCGCCTCGCGCGGCGCCATGCCGTGCTCGCGCTCTGCCTCCAGCGCGAAGTCGATCATCATGATGGCGTTCTTCTTCACGATACCGATCAGCAGGATGATGCCGATGATCGCGATGATGCTGATGTCGTTGCCCGTGACCATGAGTGCGAGCAAGGCGCCCACCCCCGCCGACGGCAGCGTCGACAGAATCGTGATCGGGTGGATGTAACTCTCGTAAAGCACGCCCAGCACGATGTACATCGTCACCACGGCCGCAAGAATCAGCCACAGCGTATTGGAGAGCGACGCCTGGAACGCCTGCGCGGCGCCCTGGAACGTCGTCTGCGTGCTGATCGGCAAGCCGATGTCCTGCTCGGCCGCCGTGATCGCCTTGACCGCCTGACCGAGCGATGCGCCCTTCGCCAGGTTGAACGAGATTGTGGCCGCCGGGAACTGCGCCTGATGGTTGATGGCCAGCGGCGTAGGCTTCTCGGTGATCGTGGCAAACGAGGTGAGCGGCACCTGCACGCCCGTGCTCGACGCCACGTAGATCCCCTTGAGCGCTTCCGGCCCGCGCTGGAAATCGTCGGCGACTTCGAGCACCACGCGATACTGCGACGCCTGCGTGTAGATCGTCGAAATCAGGCGCTGGCCGAAGGCGCTGTACAGCGTCTGGTCGACGGCCGCAGGCGTGACGCCCAGTCGGCTCGCCGTATCGCGGTTGATCTCGATGAACGCCTGCAGGCCGTTGACTTGCAGATCGCTCGTCACATCGGCCAGCTCAGGCACCTGGCGGAGCTTTTCGACCAGCTTCGGCACCCAGACACCGAGCGTATCCAGGCTCGGATCCTGCAACGTGAACTGATACTGCGTGCGGCTGATCCGGTCCTCGATCGTCAGATCCTGCACCGGCTGCATATATAGCGCGATCCCCGGCACCTTCGCGACGGCGGGCTGGATTCGGCGGATGACTTCGGAGGCATTGAGCCCGCGCTCACGCTTGTCCTTCAGGTTAATGAGCAGGCGGCCGCTGTTGAGCGTGGAATTCACCCCGTCCACACCAATGAACGAAGAGACCGACGCGACCGCCGGGTCCTTGAGTACCTCGGCCACCAGCGCCTGCTGACGCTCGCCCATCGCAGCGAACGAAATCGATTGCGGCGCTTCGGAAATGCCCTGAATCACGCCGGTATCCTGCACCGGGAAGAAGCCCTTGGGCACCCACAGATACAGCAACACCGTCAGCACGAGCGTGCCGAGCGCGACGAACAGCGTAGCGCGCTGGCGATCGAGCACCCAGGTGAGCCATTCGCCGTACTTCGCGATGATGCGGTCGAACATCTCGCCGGTCTTGCGGTAGAACTTGCCCTGCTTGTCCTCCGGCACGTGACGCAGCAACTTCGCGCACATCATCGGCGTGAGTGTGAGCGACACGACCGCCGAAATCAGGATGGACACCGCAAGCGTGATCGCGAACTCCCGGAACAGACGCCCGACGACGTCGCCCATGAAGAGCAGCGGAATCAGCACGGCGATCAGCGAGAACGTGAGCGAAATGATCGTGAAGCCGATCTGCTCCGCGCCCTTGAGCGCCGCCTGCAACGGCTTCTCGCCCTGCTCCATGTAACGCGCGATGTTCTCGATCATCACGATGGCGTCGTCGACCACGAAGCCGGTCGCGATGGTGAGCGCCATGAGTGTGAGGTTGTTGATCGAGAAGCCCGCCAGATACATCACGCCGAACGTGCCGACCAGCGAGAGCGGCACGGCCACACTCGGAATGATGGTCGCCGAGACGTTGCGCAGGAACAGGAAGATCACCATCACCACGAGGGCGACGGCGAGAATCAGTTCGAACTGCACGTCCGAGACGGATGCGCGGATCGTGGTCGTCCGGTCGGTGAGCAGCTTCACGTCGATGCTGCCCGGCAACGCAGCCTGCAACTGCGGCAGCAGCGCCTTGACCTTGTTGACGGTCTCGATCACGTTCGCGCCCGGCTGGCGCTGCACGTTCACCACGATGGCCGGCGTGGTGTCGGCCCAGGCGGCGAGCTTGGTGTTCTCGGCGCCGTCGATCACGTCGGCAATGTCGGACAGGCGGATCGGGCCGCCGTTCTTGTACGCGATGACGAGGTCGCGGTATTCGTCGGCCGAGACGAGCTGATCGTTGGCGTCGATCGTCGACGCGCGCAGCGGCCCGTCGAAACTGCCTTTCGCCCCGTTGACGTTTGCCGCCGCAATCGACGTGCGCACGTCTTCGATATTCAGCCCGTAGGACGTAATGGCGCGCGGGTTGACCTGAATGCGCACCGCCGGGCGCTGGCCGCCCGAAATGCTCACCAGACCGATGCCCGGCAGCTGCGAGATCTTCTGCGCCACGCGCGTGTCGACCAGATCCTCCAGCTTGGGCAGCGGCATGGTCTTCGACATGATCGCCAGCGTCAGAATCGGCGTGTCGGCCGGATTCACCTTGCTGTAGATCGGCGGCATCGGCAGATCGCTCGGCAGCAGGTTGCTGGCGCTGTTGATGGCGGCCTGCACCTCCTGCTCTGCCACGTCGAGGCCGAGATCCAGCGAGAACTGCAAGGTAATGACCGACGCCCCGCCCGAGCTTGTCGACGACATCTGGTTCAGGCCCGGCATCTGGCCGAACTGCCGCTCCAGCGGCGCTGTCACCGACGAGGTCATCACGTCCGGGCTTGCCCCCGGATAGAGCGTGACCACCTGAATGGTCGGATAGTCGACTTCCGGCAGTGCCGAAAGCGGCAACAGCCGGTAGGCGACGAAACCGGCAAGCAGGATCGCCAGCATCAGCAACGATGTGGCGACCGGTCGGAGAATAAACGGGCGTGACGGATTCATTGGCTACGTCGAAGGGCGTCTCGAAGGCGCGTGGGGCCGAGGGTCGGGTGGGAGGCTCGCGGCACTGCGCTACTGCGCCTGACGGCGGTGTCCGCCGCTGCCATTGCCGTTACGCTTCTCGCCCGGCGCACGCGGCGCGACGGCTGCCGCACGGCTCTCGGCCGTAATCACTTCGACCTTGGCGCCGTCGCGCAGCTTGTCCATGCCGTCGATCACGAGCTTTTCGCCCGGCTCGACGCCTGACTCGACTGCCACGTTGGTGCCGTCGGTCGGCCCGAGCTTCACCGTCTTGAGCTTCACGGTCTGGTCAGGCTGCACGGTGTAGACGAAGCTGCCCTGCGTGCCGCGCTGGACCGCCGCGCTCGGAATGAGCGTGGCGCCCTTGAGCGTATCGACGAGCATCCGCACGTTCACGAACTGGTTCGGGAACAGCACGCCGTCGCTGTTGGTGAACTCGGCCTTGAGTCTGACGGTACCCGTCGTCGTGTCGATCTGGTTGTCGATCGATGCGAGCTTGCCGCGCGCCAGCTGAATCTTGCTGGCGCGGTCGAACGCGTCGACCGGCAATGTCTCGCCGCTGCGCATGCGTTTGACCACCTTCGGCAGATTGTCTTCGGGAATCGTGTAGACGACGGTGATCGGCGTGACCTGGTTGATGATGACGATGCCGTTGGTGTCCGAGGCGTGAACGATGTTGCCCGGATCGACCTGGCGCAGGCCCGCCAGCCCGGCGACGGGAGCGGTCACGCTGGCATAGGTCAGTTGCAGACGGGCGTTGTCGAGCTGTCCCTGATCGGACTTGACCGTCCCTTCGTACTGCTTCACGAGCGCGCGCTGGGTGTCGACCGTCTGCTTGGCGATCGAATCCTGACTCAGCAGGGTTTCGTAGCGCGCAAGATCGAGCTGTGCATTCCTGAGCAGCGCCTGATCGCGGGCGAGCTGCCCCTCCATCTGGGTGACCTGCACCTGGAACGGTCGCGGATCGATCTCGGCGAGCAACTGCCCCGCCTTGACCATGTCGCCTTCCTTGAAGTGCACCTTCATGAGCTGGCCGTCCACGCGCGAATGCACCGTGACGTTGTACGTCGGCGTGACCGTTCCGAGGCCGTTCAGGATGACCGGCAAATCGCCGGTCTTCGCTACAACCGCCGTGACCGGGGTCGCGGGCATGCCTGCGCCGGCCATGCCGCCCGGCGGGCCGCCGCGGCGCCCGCCAGTCTGCGCGGGCCCTTGAGCGCCCTGCGAATGCAGCCGGTAGTACACGCCGCCGGCGATGAGCACGACGATCAGGCCGATGGCCCCGGGCACGAGCCAGCGACGTCGGCCCGACGATGAAGCAGGCGGAGCCGGTGGCGTGGGCGGCGCATCGTTGCGTGGCGTCCCGGCAGGGGACGCGGGCCGATCAGTACCGTTCGGTGATTCCGAACCGTGGGGACCGTGCTCGGTCATGACTTCCTCGTAACAGCGGAATAGTTGGCGGATTCGTCCTATGCGGACGACAGTCTTCTTGGTCTGTTTGCTGCAGTGCGGCAAATCGCCCGGAAACCCCCGGGAGTATTGCCTCGAGCCGTCTCAATCCGTTTAAAGCGAGATTTGGCTGATCAGCATAGCAGACCGACGCGAAAGCCCGGCACAACGGCGCTCGACGCCGCTCGGTGGTGCGTTTCAACAGCTTTTCGGCTCGCCAATCAACATTGGCAATGCTGTTAAAAGACCGGGAGCGCTCGCGATGGTTCTCACCGGCATGCCACCGGGTGCCATGTGCCGCACCGCTGGCCAACAGGTTGCGCGGGACTCTGCATTGCCTCGCCGCAAGGCTCTCGCGGCGTGAAACGGGCGCAAGAGACGCGGCTGGGTATGCGGAAATAGTGAGAGCGAAGCTTACGTGATGAGTGCGAAATTCGTGCGCAATCGCAGCTCGCTCTATTATTACGCATCATTACAGGTGACCAAGACTGTAATGTCCGGAAACAAAACGCGTATTAAGCCGCGCGGGGAGGCCACTATCATGACGACACTACCTGTCCGAACGAATATGAAGATTCTTGTTGTCGACGACGATCCCGATCTGCGTGACCTGCTTCGAGAGTATCTGAGCCGTCACGGCTTCTCTGTCGCAGTCATGCACGACGGCGAAGGGCTGGCTGCGCGCCTCGAACGCGAGCGTCCCGCGCTGATCGTGCTCGACCTGATGATGCCCAAGGTCGACGGCCTCACGGCCCTGCGCGACCTGCGCGCGCGCAACGACGATGTGCCGGTGATTCTGCTCACCGCGCGCAGCGACGAGATCGACCGCATCGTCGGACTCGAAATCGGCGCCGACGACTATCTCGGCAAGCCGTTCAGCCCGCGCGAACTGCTCGCGCGTATCAACGCCGTGCTGCGCCGTCGCAAGACGCCGGACGCGGCCGTGCCGGAGCAGCGCGAGAACTACGCGTTCGGCCCGTTCATGCTCGACTTCCGTAGCCGCACGCTCACCCGCGACGCGCAACTGCTCACGCTCTCCGACGGCGAATACGGCCTGCTGCGCCTGCTGGTGAATCACGCCATGCAGGTGCTCTCGCGCGAGCGAATCATCGAATTGCTCTACGGCGCGGACAGCGACGTCAACGACCGCGGCATCGACGTGCAGATCTGGCGCCTGCGCCGCCTGCTCGACGAAGACGCGCAAAGCCCGCGCTTTATCCAGACCGTGCGCGGGCGCGGCTACATCTTCGTTCCCGACGGCCAGCGCGCCGACATGGCCACCGGTTGATGGACCGGTGCCCGTTGCGACGCCTGCGCGTCGCCTTGTGCGAAGACGCCCCGAGACCCCACACCCGGTCTGACAAGGACTCCGGCATGCTGCCGTTCTCTTGCCTTGCCCCCTTCATGCGGAGCGTTGCATGAAAGGCTTGCGTTTCGACACGCTGTTCGGCCGGCTCGCGGTGCTCATCATCGCGGCGCTGGTCATCAGCCATTTCTCGTATCTCACGATCCTGCGCAGCGATCACGACGAGACACGCGTGCAGAACGCCGCCGAGCAGATGGCGTTCATCATCAAGGCTGCCGCCGAGGTACACGACGGCAACTCCACGCTCACGCTGCCCGATCTCGTTCAGGTCGTGCCGGTGTCGTTCGCGCACGGCGACGTGTTCGAGCCCGCCAGCAAGAACGCGCGACTGACCACCGAGCTTGCCCGCCGTCTGCCTGCCGGCACGCAGTTGCGCGTGGAGCGCACGCCGCCGCCGCGCATCTGGGCGCGTTTGCCGAACCGCGATTACTGGATCGCCACGCCGGTTCTGTCGGTACGTAACCCGCCGGGTACCGCGACCATCCTCCCGGGCCTGGCCGCCGTGCTCGGCATCACGGTCATCTTCGCGCTGTTCGCGGCGTGGCAATTGCAGCGTCCGGTGCGCGACATGGCCGCGGCCGCCGAGCAACTCGCCACGCATCGGGTGCGCACACAGGTCAAGGAGCGCGGGCCGCTGGAGTTGCGTCAGTTGACGGAGCGTTTCAACCGGATGAGTCACGACATCGTGCAGACCGACCGCGAGCGCAACACCATGCTCGCCGGCATCGCCCATGATCTGAAGACGCCGCTGGCGCGGCTGCGCTTGCGTGCGGAAATGCTCGACGACGTGCAGATGAGCGAAGGCATCACGCGCGATGCCGAATCGATGACCCGGATCGTCGATCAGTTCCTGCTGTTCGCCCGGGGCATCGAGATGGAAAGTGCGGCGTCGCCGGTGGAGGCGCGTATTCCGTCGCTGATCGCGCCATTCCTCGATCAGGGCTATGCGATCGAACTGGATCTTCAGGCCGGACCGGGCTTCAAGCTCAAGCAGACGTATCTCGAGCGCATCGTGAACAACCTGCTCGATAACGCCGTGACGTATGGGCGCGCACCGCTCGCGATCCGCACCTCGCAGGACGCTGGCGGCTGGCGCCTCGTGATCGAGGACAGCGGCCCGGGCATTCCCGTGGAAGACATCAATCGCATCGTGCGCCCGTTCGTGCGACTCGATCCCGCCCGGGGCGGCAACGCGCACTGTGGATTGGGCCTCGCCATCGTCGACAAGCTGACCCAGCAATTGGGCGGACGTGTCTCATTCACCAATCGCGCGACCGGCGGCTTGCAGGTCACGCTGATGTTCCCGCCGGACGATCCGAACGTGGCGTAACGTCGGGACCGCAGTTGCCGCCCGGCGCATTGACCCCATAAGACGCCGACCAACAGGCCAGGCCAAACGCCGACGGTTCGGCGACTGCGGACGAGGTGGGACGACACGTCAATGCGCCAGGGCAACCGCATCCAATTGCGTGGGCGCCATCAGCGCGAAAGCTGAGCGCATGACGCGTGCCTCCTCGCCGGGGCTGCGCCCGAAGAAGCGCTTGAACTCGCGGTTGAACTGCGACGCGCTCTCATAGCCGACCCGCCCGCCGGCCGCCGCCGCGGTCAGATTGTCCCGGATCATCAGCAGCCGAGCCTGATGCAGCCGCACCGACTTGATGTACTGGATCGGCGAGGTGGCGGTCACGGCCTTGAAATGCGCGTGAAAAGCCGGAATGCTCAGACCCGCCTCGTCGGCCAGCAATCGGACGTCCAGACTCCGGTCATAGTCGCTATGGATGCGGCGCAGAACCCGGGAGATCCGGCCAAAGTTGCCCTGGTGGGCCAGCGCCGCCCGGATGGCCCCGCCCTGGGGGCCCATCAGCACGCGAAAACTCAGCTCCCGCACGATGGCAGGTCCCAGCACCTTGGCTTCCAGTGGCGAGGTCAACGCCTGGAGCAAGCGTACGGTGGTGTCGATCAGCGTCGCATCCAGCGGCGTGGACACCATGCCCACCGGCGCGCTGACCGGCGTGTTCGCCTGCTGCTCCACCTCGATGACCAGATCGGCTACGGCGGTCATGTCCAGCCGCACGGATACGGCCAGCAGCGGTGCCTCAGGGCTGGCATCGGTCTCGGTCGAGAACGGCAGCGGCACCGACAGCACCAGATAATGCAAGGCATCGTAGCGATAGACCTGATCCGCCAGATAGCCGCGCTTGTGCCCCTGGCAGACGATCACGATGCCAGGCTCGTACAGCACGGGCGTGCGCCCCAGCGGCCGGTCCGCGCGCATCAGGCGCACGCCCTCCAGCAACGAACGCGTGTACCCCTCCTGTGGGGCAAGCCGCCTGATCAGTGCCGCCATCTCGGCTTGCCGGGTCATTTCCGGACGCGGGCTTTTCATGAGGAATCTTGGATTCGATTTATGAACAAGCCATATTTTTGCATCAACTAGCCAATATCCGATCGTCACAAATAGAAATAGGCAATGATGCAATAGCTCTGCATCTCGTCCGATCCGGGCGGTTTTCCTACGATTTCACCTCGTTCACATCACCCGTAACGGTCGTCTTTCATGCGGCCGGGGTCATGCCCCTGTCGCCGACGGCGGCATGCGCATCGCCATCCAGTATCACAATCCACGGAGTATCAACGCATGCAAGCATTCGCACACGCCAAAGTCTGGTTCATCACCGGCGCCGCTCGCGGTATCGGCTTTTCCCTGGCACGTCAGGCGCTGGCCAATGGCGATGCCGTGGCGGTCACGTCGCGCACGCTCGGCAGCCTGCATGAAGCCTTCGGACAAGACAACGCACGTCTCGTGGCGTTGGAGGTCAATCTCGGCAGCGAGGCAAGCGTGCAGTCCGCCATCGAGAAAACGATCGCCACTTTCGGCCGCATCGACCGCGTGGTAAACAACGCCGGCTACGCGCAGCAGGGCACGGTCGAGGCGCTTACCGATACCGAGCTGCGCCGCAACTTCGAAGTCAACGTGTTCGCACCGTTGCACGTACTTCGGCATGCACTGCCGCACCTGCGTGCGCAACGCAGTGGCCACATCTTCAATTTGGCTTCCATTGTGGGTTTTCACGGCGGCTACGCGGGCTGGGGCAGCTATGCCGCCAGCAAGTTCGCCGTCGCCGGGCTGACCGAAGCGCTGGCGGCCGAAGTGGCCGAATTGGGCATCAAGGCCACCGTGGTTTATCCGGGGCCAGTGCGCACGGACTTCTTGGCGCAAGGCACGCTGGGTGTGGCGCAGCGTTCAATTGGCGACTACACGGAAGCCCAGGCTTCGCTGGATTTGCACTTGAACGGACTGCACGGCCAGCAAGCCGGCGACCCCGAAAAAGTCGCCACGCTGATCCTGCAGGCCGCTTGCGTCGCCGAGCCGCCCATCCACCTGTTCGCCGGCAAGATCGCCAACACCCTGGCCGAGCAGAAGATGCAGGCGGTCCGCAAGGTGCTGGACACATGGCGGGGCGCCTCCGACGCAACCGACTTCACCGACTGACACACAGCCACCGGGAGCTGTGGGGTGTCATGATGAAATGAAAAAACCCGCCTTCGGCTTCCGAACGGCGGGTTTTTCATTTCTGTGACGTTGGAATCGTCACGGGCACTGCATCACATCAAGCCACAGCCAGGCGATCCGGGTTGGGGGGCAATGCGACTACTGGGCTGCTGCTTTACTGCTATCAGGGACACGGTGAGATGACACGCCGCAGCGCACGTCGGCGCCGCACAACGACTATCGCCTCCCCGACCTCCCCGGCATGTGACTGGCAATGCCGATCCGACTTGCGCCGGTGCGTGGGCGTTACTTGATCAGGAATTTCTCTTTGTTCTTCCCGACCCACTTCGGCGCGCGGCCACGGCCCGACCACGTCTCGCCGGTGGCCGGATTCATGTACTTCGGCGCGATTTGCGCACGAGCGGCGCGGCGGCGGCCGTCCGTCGTGGCCAGACCCAGATCCTTCGCGCTCAAGTCGTATTCCTGGATCTTCTGTTTGAGTTCCGCGATGACCTGAGCCACTTCCCGGGCCCGAGCCTCTTCGATCTGCTTTTCGATCTTTTCGCGCTGTGCGACGAGTTCCTTATAGCTTGCCATCTGGCGTGTCCTTACGTTGTTAAAATGGATCGCCACTTAAAATAGCACGAGTTTTAATAAATTGAAAACCGCATTTCCGAAGAATGAGTCTCACGAGACGCAAAACGCATTGAATTGCCGGATAGACACTTCGGAAAATGCACAGAATCTGGGCATAAATCGGGGATTTTCATCACGCGAGACGGCTTGATATCCAGACAAACGTCGCGCCAATTACCTCGTAATATCCGGCAAATACGGAATCCGGTCTTCAGGACTCCAGACAGCACAAAGGGTTCCCGGCAAGCTACGCAAGGCTTGGTAAGCATTCTCGGTAAGTCGCGCGAAATACCCTATACACCGATAGTCCTAATAGTTCCACGCATCAAAATATACGATCCAAGATATTTGAGTGCATTCCGATCATTCTGTTATCCGAAGCACCTGGCTCATTCGGACAATTCGCATCGGATCCCGCATTTTGCGGATAAGCGCCGTTGAAAGCGATTTTCGACATATCGTCCGAGGCACAAATGCCATGGCGCGATGTGACACCTGACGTTCAATTCATCGAATACCGTCTGGGTATCGCTAATCAATGGTTCTCGCCGAAGTTCGCAAGAAGGCCGCGCATGAGTCAATCGTGTCTCGCCAAAATCATCACGCTTTAATTGACGTATACGTCATATTCATGCGCCGATGTCATTTCCCGATCCCGGAGAGTTTCCGTAAGATAGGACGATCGCCGCACGCGGCAGCCCCGCCCGGTAACCATGGGCAGGACTCGGGAGACGCTGGCGGGGCGTGGCGCACCCGATCCGCACAATATCTGCGTTTGAATCATCGGAATTAAGTCATTCCTGATTTCAGGCAATCGGCAATTCGCCGCCCGCATTCGGCACGACTCAAAGGGAATTGAACACGCATGACGAATTCGCCCATCGCCTCAGCCCCGCTGTCACCTTTCGATGCCGATGGCCCCGTGCTGCGCACCGAACGCACGGTCCTGCGCCCGTGGCGAACCGAGGATTTGCCGCTATTCGCGGCGCTCAATGCGGATCGCGAAGTCATGCGGCACTTCCCGACGACGCTCGATCGGTCGCAGAGCGACGCCGTCGCCCAGCGACTCGCCCGACATTTTCAGACAAACGGCTTCGGCCCGTGGGCACTGGAGATTCCCGGCGAGACGCCGTTCGCCGGCTTCGTCGGCCTGATGCGCGTCGGGTTCGATGCCCCGTTCGTGCCCGCGGTCGAGATCGGCTGGCGGCTCGCGACGGCATGGTGGTCGAAAGGGTATGCCACGGAAGCCGCGCAGGCGGCGGCGCAGTTCGCGTTCGAGACGCTCGGCCTGGCAGATCTCGTCTCATTCACCGTGCCGGCGAACGTGCGCTCGCGGGCTGTCATGCAACGCATCGGCATGCGCCACTGTCCCGACGAGGATTTCCTTCATCCGTTGATTCCCCCCGGGCATCGGCTGCGCCGTCATGTGCTGTACCGGCTAGACGCGAGCGACTTGGCGTCCGACAAGCGGTGAGCGTCGCTTTCGCGATTGAAGCGCCCGTTTAATTCGTGGGAGAATCGACGCTTTGCGCCAGCAGTCCCCCCATCGTGTCGCGCGCCGTCATCATTCCGCTCATCATCGCCTGCGCTCTGTTCATGGAGAACATCGACGCTACGGTGATCACCACCTCGCTGCCCGCCATGGCACGCGACCTGCATCAGGACCCGATTTCCCTGAAGATGGCCCTCACGGCCTACGTGGTCGGCCTGGGCATCTTCATTCCGATCTGCGGCTGGGTATCCGACAGGTTCGGTGCACGAAACGTTTTCCGCACGGCGATCGGCATCTTCATGGCCGGATCGATTCTGTGCGCGGTATCGTTTTCGTTGCCGACATTCGTGTTCGCCCGCTTTCTGCAAGGCGTTGGCGGCGCCATGATGGTGCCGGTCGGACGTCTCGTCATATTCCGGACAGTTCCCAAGCACGACCTCGTCAAGGCGATCGGCTACCTGACGATGCCTGCGCTGCTCGGCCCGGTCATCGGACCGCCGCTCGGCGGCGCGATCACCGCCTACCTGCACTGGCGCTGGATCTTCTTCATCAACATTCCCGTCAGCCTGCTCGGCATCTATCTCGCGGGCAAGTACATCGACAACGAGCGCGGTGGCGACGCCGGACGCCTCGACACCGTCGGCTTCGTACTCTCGGCACTCGGCAGCGGCCTGCTCATGCTCGGGCTCGCGCTGATCGGCGAGCATCAGGTCGACAACAGCGTCGTCGTCGCCATGTGTGCGCTCGGCGGGCTGTTCCTGTTCGCGTACTGGCGTCACGCCAATCGCGTGGAAGCGCCGCTGCTCGACTTCCGGCTGCTGCGTATTCCCACGTTCCACGCGAGCGTGGTCGGCGGCTCGCTTTTTCGCATCGGGCTGGGCGCCGTGCCATTCCTGCTGCCGCTCGCGCTGCAGGAAGGCCTGCATATGGATCCGTTCGAATCGGGGATGATCACCTGCGCGTCGGCATTCGGTGCGATCTTCATGAAGGCGATTGCGCAGCGGGTGCTGGCGAGATTCGGCTTCCGTCGCGTGTTGATCGTCAATGCGGCGCTGGCCGGTCTGGCGCTGTCGTCGTACGGACTCTTCACGCACAACACGCCGGTACTCGTGATGCTCGCCGTGGTGGCATTCGGCGGCTTCTTCCCGTCGTTGCAGTTCACCTGCCTGAACTCGATCGTCTACGCCGATATCGGCAGCGCGGACGCGAGCCGCGCCACGAGTCTCGCCAGCGTCGTTCAGCAGTTGTCGCTCGGGCTGGGTGTGACGATTTCAGGGATGGTGCTGCAGGCAAGCAGCCGTCTCGCAGGCCACGAACAACTGACGGCCGGCGACTTTCTGCCCGCGTTTCTCGTGATCGGCCTGTTCTCTGTCCTGTCGATTCCGGTCACGCGCCAACTGCCCGCCGACGCGGGCACCGAACTGGCGCGCAAGCACTGACACCATCGCGTTCCCCTGTACGTGGCGCAGAGTCGAACGCTAACGTCGCCGGCGGTTACTTTGTCTGCGCGCGCGTGGCGATCGCGTGAATCGCCATGCCGACGATCATCGCGACGACGAAGAGCAGCCCCTTGCCGGAACCGGCGCCGAGCAACACCAGTGCCGGGCCGGGACAGATCCCGGCAATCCCCCAGCCGACGCCGAACAACAGTGCCCCGATCACGAGGCGCTTGTCGATGTGACGCAGGGCGGGCCAGACGCGCGGCTCGCCCGACCACGCGAACGCGTTCATGCGCGCGAAGCGAAAGCCGATCAATCCCACGGCAATCGCCCCCGCCATCACGAATGCGAGTGACGGGTCCCATTTGCCTGCCACGTCGAGAAAACCCAGCACCTTCGACGGGTTCGCCATGCCCGCGAGAATCAGGCCCACACCGAACAAGAGGCCGCCGGCGAACGCGAACATCAGCTTTTTCATACCGCACCTCCCATGTTCAGCAGGTGGCGCACGACAAACACCGTCAGAAAGCCGGTGGCCATAAAGCAGAGCGTGGCGACGAGCGAGCGCCACGACAATCGCGACAATCCGCAAACCCCGTGCCCGCTGGTGCACCCGGAGCCCAGGCGTGTGCCGAAACCGACCAGCAAACCTGCCGTGACGAGCATTGCCGTGCTGGCGTCGATCTGCGCCTCGGGCACCACGGCCACCGCGCGATACGCCCACGGCGCGAGCAGCATGCCGAGCACGAACGCCACACGCCAGCCCACGTCCCCGGCGCGCGGGCGCAGCAGCCCGCCGACGATGCCGGAAATACCCGCGATGCGGCCGTCGGACAACATCAGCCAGACGGCGGCCGCGCCGATCAGGAGGCCGCCGGCCAGCGCGGTCCAAGGAGTGAAGTTCAGGGTGTCGAATGTCATGGCAAGCAGGCGTGAGATCGATCAGGGCTTCGGGCAGAACTGCTCGTAGAGGCACGCAAGCACGGCAAGCACCGCGCCCTCGGCAACCGAGTAGTAGATACGTTTGCCGTCGCGGCGCGTTGTCACCAGCGCCTCGGTGCGCAATACGGCCAGTTGCTGCGAGAGCGTCGGCTGGCGGATGTCGAGTTGCGCCTCGAGCTCGCCTACGGACAGTTCGCCCTGCGTCAGTTGGCACAGAATCAGCAGGCGGTCCTCGTTGGACAGTGCGCGCAGCAGTGCGCTGGCCGCCTGCGCCGCCGCGCGCAGACGCTCGACGTCCGGCACCGCGTCGACTGTCGTAACGGTGGCGGCGGTGGCAGCAGTGGCAGCAGTAACCGGAATCGCCATCGATTCGGGGGATAGCGTACTCACTCGTGGCATGGCAGGATCGAAACAAATCAGAGAATGGTGGCGCGACCCGATGCCGCACCGGATGCACGTCGTTTTGTCAGTGGTAACTGATACGACGTACACTTTACTGATTTATAATATATGAATTGATAAATTTTTGCAGGAGCCGGTCATGTCAGCCTCGCCAGCACACATCGAAGCCTTCTTCGACACCGCCACGTCCACGGTGACGTATGTCGTTTTCGATGCCCCGGGCGGTCGCGCGGCGATCATCGATCCGGTGCTCGACTACGACCCGAAGGCGGGACGCACGCATACGGGCTCGGCCGAGCGGGTACTCGCGTTCGTGGCCGACCACCAGTTGAGCGTCGACTGGATTCTCGAGACGCATGCCCATGCCGACCATCTGTCGTCGGCGCGCTGGCTCAAGGCGCGCGTAGGGGGGCGCATTGCCATTGGCGCGCATATTCGTGACGTCCAGCACGTGTTCAAGAAGCTGTTTCATCTGGGCGCCGACGTGCCGCCGGACGGCTCGCAATTCGATCATCTGTTCGAAGACGGCGAGACGTTTGCCATCGGCACCTTGCAGGCCGAAGCGATGTTCGTGCCGGGTCATACCCCGGCCGACATGGCCTACCGCGTGGGTGACGCCGTATTCGTGGGCGACACGCTCTTCATGCCGGACGTCGGCACGGCGCGCTGCGATTTCCCGGGCGGCAACGCGCACACGTTGTTCCGTTCGATCCGCCGCCTGCTGTCGTTGCCTGAAGCGACACGGTTGTTCATGTGTCACGACTATCCGCCGGCCGGGCGCGGCCCGACCTGGCAGACGACGGTCGCCGAACAGCGCCGTGCCAATATCCACGTGCATGACGGCATCGACGAAGACGCGTTCGTCGCCATGCGCGAGGCGCGCGACCGCACGCTCGACATGCCCACGTTGATTCTGCCTGCCGTGCAGGTGAATATCCGCGCAGGCGACATGCCCGCCCCGGAAGCGAACGGCACGCGGTATCTGAAGATTCCGCTTAACGCGCTGTGAACTGATCGGCGAGCGCGTCGCGCGCCCGGGTGACCCATTCGGGCTCGCCCCGGCGCGCAGGCAGCAGATGGAATTCCGCCTCGGGCAGCGACGGCAAGCGCCGCCCAGGTATCAGCGTCTCGAGACGTGCAAGCGACGGCCCCGCTGCCGACGCATTCAGACACGCCACCCCGAGCCCCGCGCTCAATGCCAGTTGCAATCCCGCTACGCCCGACGCCACGTGCGCAATCGTGTAAGGCACACGATGCGTGTCGAGCCATTGCGTGGTGAAGCGATGTAACGCACAGGTGTCGGGCAGCACCAGCAAGGGCAGCGGCGCGCCCGCCTCCAGCACCACATCGGGCGACGCGACCCAATCGAGCGGTTCGCGCGCAAGCGGCCGCGTGTCGGCGACCGAATCGCGGCCGAGCGATTTGCCAAGCACGCGCATCGACAGTCCGATGTCGAAGTCACCGGTCTCGTATCCCGACTCGATGACCCCACTCTTCAGAATCGTGACGTGAATGCGCAGCGATGGGTATGCCACGCCGAGATGCCGCAACATGCGCGCCACGTCCGTCGGCCGGAAGTAGTCGGTGATCGCCAGGCGCAACTCCCCCGCCAGCGAATATCCACGCACGTCGTGCCATGCCTGCTCCGACTGCGCGAGCAGTTGACGCGCGTGGGTGAGCAACCGCTCGCCCGCCGGGGTGGTTGCGACGCCCTGCTTGCCGCGTGTGAACAGCGTCACGCCGATGCGTGCTTCGAGCTTGCGCATCTGCTCGCTCACCGACGACTGCGACAGGAACACGCGAGGTGCCGCAGCAGACAGACTGCCCGCATCTGCCACCGCGACGAAGGTGCGCAACTGGTCGAAATCGAATCCGGGGGCCATGATGCCATCCATTGATATAACCGATGGATGCAATCGTATATTCCCGCTTTTCCGATGTCAAACGACACCCTAGACTGAAGCCGTTGTCTTCACTTTCTTCTCTCTTCAGGAGCCGCACCATGCCGCACATCGTTCTCCAGCTCTCCGGCACGCCCGACGACACCCTCACGCGCAACGCCGTGCGCGCCGTCTCGCAACTCACGGTCGATACGCTGCACAAGGCACCAGAGGTCATTGCCGTAACGGTCGATTACATTCCGCACGCCCGCTGGTTCATCGGCGGCGCGCCCCTCTCGGAACAAGGCAAAAACGCGTTTCATCTGGATATCAGCGTGACCGACGAGACGAACACGAAAGCCGAGAAGGCGAAGTTCATCGCGCAGGTCTTCGAGACACTCTCCGGGCTACTCGGGAACGTGCATCAGTGCTCTTACATTCACGTCATCGATGCGCGCGGCGCGGCTTACGGCTACGGCGGCCGCACGCAGGAATACCGGCATCAGCATTCGGGCAGTTGAGGCGCTTGCGGGAAATGTCCGCCGAAAACCGACAGGGTGTTTAGCGTTGCCGGTTGCGTGTCCATGCGGCTTTTCGGCGAATGGAACGAAACAATTCCAACACTTTTTTACGACTATTTGCTCGTTTCCCTCACGTTCTCCTCGTACGATGAAGGCGTACCAAAACATCGCTTTCAAAGGGGGCGAACATGAAAAAACTTACGCTGACCATCGCACTCGTCGCCGCCACGCTCGGCGGTATCGCCGTCGCGCCGGCCCACGCACAAGTGGGCGTCTCGATCAGCATCGGCGCACCGCCGGCACCACGCTATGAACCCGTCCCGCCGCCGCGCGCCGGCTATGTGTGGGCACCGGGCTTCTGGGACTGGGACGGCCATCGCCACGAATGGCGTGCCGGTCACTGGGAAACCGCACGTCCGGGCTACGCCTACCGCGCACCGGCATGGCACCAGGGTCCGCACGGCTGGGAACTGGACCGCGGCGGCTGGGGCCACGGCGGCCCGGGACCGGATCACCATGACAACCGCGACCATGGCCACGGCCACGGTGGCGGCCACGATCGCAACGACCCTGCGGACCACGACCGCTACCACGGCTGATCCGTCACTCTCGATCCTCCGATGACTTTCGCATGACGCAAACGCCGGCGCTTATCTGCGCCGGCGTTTTGCTAAGGAAAATCGATTGGTTGGGCGCGTGCCTGTGCGCCGTTATCGTTGAGAACCGCTCGCTGCTACCCCCGACCCGAGCGACGATCTACGCACAACGGAGCCCAACAGGCCATGCAAAAGAATATTCGCCCACCGCGCGCAAACCACACTATCACCACCCTCGTCGCCGCCCTGCTCTCGCTCACGGCACTCGCGCCGCTCGCCGCTCACGCCGACAAGCTCGACGACATTAAGAAGGCCGGCGTATTGCGTGTGGCCACCTTCGACAGCAATCCGCCATTCGGTTACGTCGACGCAAAGACGCACAAGATCGTCGGCCTCGACGTGGACTACGCGAAGGCCATCGCCGACAAGCTCGGCGTGAAGCTGGAGCTGCAGCCGACCAACCCCGCCAACCGCATTCCGTTCCTCACGTCGAAGAAGGTGGACCTGGTGCTGGCGAATTTCACGATCACGGACGAACGCGCCAAGCAAATCGATTTCAGCATTCCCTATTTCTCCTCGGGTCAGCAGTTCCTCGCGAAGAAAGGCACGCTGTCGTCGCCGGAACAATTGAATGCGTTGCGCGTCGGTGCCGACAAGGGCACGACGAACGAAATCACGCTGCGCGAGAAATTCCCGAAGGCAACGATCGTCGCATTCGACGACACGCCCTTCGCTTTCGCCGCGCTACGCACCGGCACGGTTCAGGCCATTACGCAGGACGGCCCGAAACTCGTCGGTCTGCTCGCCAACGTGCCGGACAAACAGAATTACGAGATCCCCGCCTTCACGATTTCGAACGACTACATGGGCGTGGGTGTGCCCCGGGGAGAAGCGCGTCTGACCGCATTCGTAAACGACACGCTGCGCGGGCTGGAGAAAGACGGCACCGCCGCGAACATTTACGACCGCTGGTTCGGTCCGAACACGGCCCAGCCGCTGCCGCGTCTGTTCAAGATCGGCGACAAGGCCTGACGCCTGCACGTCGCCGCGCGGGAATGCATGGGGCAACGTCCCCGTGCTTTCCGGCGTTGGCCATGGCACGTCTCACACGCATCGCATCGGACCCCGCTTCATGATCGACTGGCTTGCGCCGAAGTATCTCGGCTGGCTGCTGCACGGCTTCGGCGTCACGCTTGCATTGGCACTGACCGTCAGCGCCGCCGCGACTTGCCTGGGCTTCGGTCTCGCGCTCGCACGCGACACCCGCACGCCGCTACTCTCGCGCACCGCCGCCGCGTATGTCTCGCTGATGCGCAACACGCCGCTGCTGGTGCAGTTGTTCTTCTGGTATTTCGGTGTGGCCGCGCTGCTGCCGGCCAGTGCGGTGCAGTGGCTCTCGCAGGCGCATGCCTGGCATCTCGTGCTGTTCGAGATCCGTTGGCCGACGCTCGAGACACTTGCCGGCTTTCTCGGCCTCACGATCTACACGACGGCTTTCATCGGCGAAGAGATTCGCGCAGGGCTGCGCGGCGTGCCCGTCGGGCAGACGCAAGCCGCCGCCGCGTTGGGGTTGAGCCGCTTCGCCGTGTTCCGTCATGTGGTACTGCCCCAGGCCGTGCGGATTTCGCTCCCCCCCCTGTTCGGACAGTACATGAACGTCGTGAAGAACTCGTCTCTCACGATGGCGATCGGGCTTGCCGAGTTGTCTTACGCCTCCCGGCAAGTCGAGACGGAGACATTCAAGACGTTTCAGGCGTTCGGCATCGCCACGCTCTGCTATGTCGGCGCGATTGCGCTGATCGAAGCGGTGAGCGTCACCACGACGCACCGCCACGCGGCGGCACCCACTCGCTGATCTCGCCGCCCCCGCTCATGGCGTCGGTCCGGTGATGTACCGCCGACCGCCCGATCACCCAATCACCGAATAGCCGAATAGCACCGGACGTCCTCATGAACTTCGCCGCCGTACTCGACAACCTGCCCTATCTGCTCTGGGGAGACTTTCCCGACGGCCCACTCTCGGGTGCCGCGCTCACGCTCGTGCTCGCGACGGTGAGCGCCGTCGCCTCGGGCGTACTGGGGCTCGCCGGGGGCATCGCCCTGGCCATGCTCAACGGCCCGTTGCGCTGGGGACTCACATTCGTCATCGGCTTCTTTCGCGCGATCCCCGTGCTGATGCTGATCTTCTGGACGTATTTTCTGCTGCCGATTCTCTTCGGCGTGGATATCCCCGGACTCGCCACGGTCGCGTGTGCCCTCGCCCTGATCGGCGGCGCCTATCTCTCGCACACGGTGTACGCAGGCATTCGCGGCGTAGGCATCGCGCAATGGCAGGCGGGGATGTCGCTCGGCCTCACGCGCGCGCAGACGCTGCGTCACGTCGTGCTCCCGCAGGCGCTGCGCATCATGACGCCCTCGTTCATCAACCAGTGGGTGTCGCTGGTGAAGGACACCTCGCTGGCCTACATCGTCGGCGTGGCCGAGTTATCGTTTGTCGCCACGCAGGTCAATAGTCGCCTGATGGTTTATCCCGCAGAGGTGTTCGCGTTCGTCGCGCTGATTTACTTCGCGATGTGCAGCACGCTCGAATGGCTCTGCACGACTTGGCTCGGCAAGCCGCTGCACCCGCAGGCGGGCGAGGCAACGCCGGAAACGACGAAGCCCCGGCGGGGCTGGCAGCGCATCGTATCGAGGCGTCTGCCGTTCCCGTCGGGGCTTCGGTATGGCTTGCGGCGTCGCGACCGGCGCGCGGTTTCGGGCGACTTACCCGACCCGGCGCGCCCGGTGGACTTCAGTCACGATTGGCCTGGATGACGGTCAGGGCCGTCATGTTGATGATGCGTCGCACGGTCGAGCTCGACGTCAGCACGTTGACCGGCGCGCCCACCCCCAGCAGGAACGGTCCCACGGCCACGTTGCTGCCGGCGCCCGTCTTGAGCAGGTTGTAGGCGATATTGCCGGAGTCGACGTTCGGGCACACCAGCAGGTTCGCGGCACCCTTCAGGCGCGAATGCGGCAGGATACGGCTGCGCAGCGCTTCGTCGAGTGCGCAATCGCCGTGCATTTCGCCGTCGATCTCAAGCTCCGGTGCCTGTGCCGACACCATCTCCAGCACGCGGCGCATCTTGGTGCCCGATGCCGCGCTGCCCGAGCCGAAGTTCGAGCGCGAGAGCAGTGCGACCTTCGGGTTGAGGTTCAGCCACGACATCTGCTTGGCCGCGGCCAGCGTGAATTCCGCGATCTGCTCGGCCGTCGGATCGTCGTTGACGTGCGTGTCGACCAGCGCGACCGTGCGCTTGTCGAGCAGCAGGATGTTCATCGCCGCATAGGTGTTCGCCCCCGCACGCTTGCCAATGACTTCGTCGACGAAGCGCAGATGGTCGTGATATGCGCCCACCGTGCCGCAGATCATGCCGTCGGCATCGCCCAGACGCACCATCATCGCGCCGATCAGCGTGAGACGGCGGCGCATTTCGACGCGCGCCATTTCCTTCGTGATGCCGTCGCGGCAGCGCAGTTCCCAGTAGTTCGTCCAGTACTGATGGAAGCGCTCGTCGTAGTACGGATTCGTGACTTCGACGTCTTCGCCCAACCGCAGACGCAGACCGAATTTCTCGATGCGCGCGAGCAGCACTTCCGGACGCCCCACGAGAATCGGACGCGCGAGCTTCTCGTCGACGATCACCTGAACCGCGCGCAGCACGCGTTCCTCTTCGCCTTCCGCAAACACGATGCGCGCCTTGCCGCCGTCGCGCACGAGTTGCTTCGCCGCCGAGAAGATCGGCTTCATGAACGCGCCCGAGTGGTAGACGAACTGCTGCAACTGGTCGGCGTAGGCGTCGAAGTCTTCAATCGGGCGGGTGGCCACGCCGTCGGCGATGGCAGCACGCGCCACGGCCGGTGCAATACGCACGATCAGGCGCGAGTCGAACGGCTTCGGAATCAGGTATTCCGGCCCGAACGACAGGTCGTACGCCCCGTAGGCACTTGCCACCGAGTCGTTCGGCTCTTCCTGCGCGAGGCCGGCAATCGCGTGCACGGCAGCGATTTCCATGTTGCGCGTGATGGTCGTGGCGCCCACGTCGAGCGCACCGCGGAAGATGTACGGGAAGCACAGCACGTTGTTGACCTGGTTCGGGAAGTCCGAACGGCCCGTGGCGAGCACCACGTCTTCACGCGCGGCGCGCGCCACTTCCGGGAAGATTTCCGGCGTCGGGTTGGCCAGCGCCAGAATCAGCGGACGGGCGGCCATGGTCTGGAGCATTTCCGGCTTGAGCACGCCACCGGCGGACAGGCCGAGGAACACGTCCGCGCCTTCGATCACTTCGCCGAGCGTGCGCTTGTCGGTCTTCTGTGCGAAACGGGCCTTGTCCGGGTCCATGCCGACCGTGCGGCCTTCGTAGACGACACCGTCGATGTCCGTTGCCCAGACGTTCTCGATCGGCAGGCCGAGGTCGAGCATGAGGTCGACGCAGGCGAGCGCAGCAGCACCGGCGCCCGAGGTCACGACCTTCACTTCGCGGATGTCCTTGCCCACGACCTTCAGGCCGTTGATGAAGGCGGCGCAAACGGTGATGGCGGTGCCGTGCTGGTCGTCGTGGAAGACCGGGATCTTCATGCGCTCGCGCAGCTTGCGCTCGACCGTGAAGCACTCGGGCGCCTTGATGTCTTCGAGGTTGATGCCGCCGAAGGTGGCTTCGAGGCTCGCGATGATCTCGACAAGCTTGTCGGGGTCGCTTTCCGTGATTTCGATGTCGAACACATCGATCCCGGCGAATTTCTTGAAGAGGACAGCCTTGCCTTCCATGACCGGCTTGGACGCGAGCGCACCGATGTTGCCCAGACCAAGCACGGCCGAGCCGTTGGTGATCACGCCGACCAGATTGCCGCGCCCGGTGTACTTGAACGACGCGGACGGGTCTGCCTCGATCTCCTTGCAGGGAACCGCCACGCCCGGGGTGTAGGCGAGCGCCAGATCGCGCTGGGTGACGAGCGGCTTGCTGGCCGTCACGGAAATCTTGCCCGGGGTCGGGAACTGGTGATATTCCAGGGCGGCCTGGTGATCGTTGCTGTTGCTCATGGCAATGTCGTCCTCGTTGATTGTCTCGGCTCCGGTGGGCTGCGGTGCCGTTCTGAAGACGGTTCTCGCCCTGGCGCATCGGAGGTGAAGCCATTCTAGGCAGCCGCCAGCGGGGGGCGATTCTGAATTACTATGGGGGCATCATGTTTTCGTTATGCGCCCGGTAGATCGGGGCTTTCGGCGGTTTCGGGGGATTCAGGACAGATGGGGGCGGTGCCTTTCGATACGGGGGAAGTGGTCCGGCGGCTGACCACTCGACTCAAGATGCGACATCTCGTGCTGTTGCTGCAGATCCAGCAGCACGGCTCGCTCACGCGGGTGGCCGAGCATATGGCGACGAGCCAGCCGGCGGTGACCAGCGCCCTGGCCGAACTGGAAAGCATGCTCGGCGGCCCGCTCTTCGACCGCACCCCGCGCGGCATGACGCCGACCCCGCTGGGCGACGTCGTGCTCGCCCGTGCACAGGCGATGGTCCATGATCTGGATCACCTCACGCGCGACATCGAAGCGGTAATGGCCGGTCATGCCGCCCGCCTGCAGGTCGGCGTGATCCCCTATATCTCGGGCAAGACGCTCGCCGCCGCGATTCAGCAAACGCTTGCCCAGATTCCCCAACGGCTGACCGTCACCCTGCACGAAGGCACCAGCGAGGCGCTCATGGCGCAGTTGCGCGATCACACGCTCGACGTGGTGATCGGGCGCGCGGCGGCCAGCGTCGATCTCACGCAGGTGCAGTTCGAAGTGCTGCATCACCAGATGCCGCGGGTGGTCGCCAGCCGGCGTCTGGCCGCCCGGCTCGGGCGCAGCGCCCCGGTGTGGGCACAGTTGGCGGAACTCGACTGGGTCATGGGTGCGCCTCACACGCCGATGCGCGATCAACTGTCCGACCTGTTCCTGCACGCGGGCGTGGTGCCACCGGTGCCGATCGTGGAAAGCTTTTCGTCACGCCTGACGGGCGAGCTGCTCGCCAGCAGCGAGCGCGCCGTCTCGCTGCTGCCCGCCGATATCGCCGAGGAACTCGTGCGCATTGCGGGGGTGGCGATCGTGCCGTGGTCGCTCACGTGGACGCTGCCGCCCGTGGCGATGTTCACGCGCCGCGAAGACCCGCGCGAGACGCATCGCCTGTTCACGCAGGCCCTGCGCGCCCAGTACCAGACGATGACGAACGGGACGTAAGCCGGTGATCGCCTGTCTTTGCCGGAAAGGCAGGGAAAGGTCTTCTCACGCCAAATTCGGCCTATTTCGCGAAATGGGCCCGTTTCCGCTCACTTTCCCCACGATTGGCCGTGCGACGTCTCGCGTAAGGTGTCGGGCATGAACGACTTCGTCCCCTCCTCATCCGAATCCGGCAAGGCCTCCGAAGGTTGCCCGGCGCCAGTGCCCCCCGAAGCGGCCCCTGTCGTCACGCCCTTCGTGCCGTCGCCGCACCAGATTTTCCTCGCGCCCGCATTGCTGCCCACGCAAGTCGGCCCGGCCGGACTGCGCTTCGATTTCAACGACGGCGCCCGCGTGGTGATTCCCGACTTCGGTCAGCCGCTGCCGTGGCGCGTGCGCATCAGCGACCTGCGCGACGACGCGACCCTGGCCGATGTCTCCCTGTCCTCCGGCGTGGTGCGCAGCCCGGCCAAGTTCTACGTGCCTTATGCCATCACGATCTGGCTGAACGACGTGGTCGTGTTCGAGCACCGCTACGACGCCCGCGATCAGGACGTGCTGGTGCAATTTCCCCTCGCCGCCCTCGGCGACGTGCTCGGCTGGCTGCCTTACGCCCTGCGTTTCGCCGACGTGCACGGCTGCCGTCTCGCGTGCGTGGTCACGCCGGCGGTCGCCGCGTTGTTCCGCGACGCTTATCCCGACGTGGATTTCGTCGCGCAGGACAAGGTCGAACGACGCAAGTACTACGCGACATACAACGTCGGCCTGTTCTTCGACGACAAGGACCTGCGACAACAGCCGCGCGACTTCCGCGCGACCGGCCTGCATCGCACGGCGGCTCACATCCTGGGCGTGGACGACGCCGAGGCCCGCGCGAACACGGCGTTGCCGGACACGTCGCGCCCGATGGACGCACCGTATGTCTGTATCGCAGTGCAAAGCACGGCGCAGTGCAAGTACTGGAACCGGCCGCAAGGCTGGGAGACGGTGGTCACGGGCCTCCGGGCACGCGGCGTGGAAGTGGTGTGCATCGACCTGAAGGCAAGGCATGGCAAGGGCGACTTCTGGCAGACGGTTCCGGAAGGAGCCATCGACGGCACCGGCGATCAGCCGCTGACCGAACGGGCGCGCTGGCTGATGCATGCGAAAGCCTTCGTCGGCCTGTCGAGCGGGTTGTCGTGGCTGGCGTGGACCATGGACACCCCCACAGTGCTCGTCTCGGGCTTCACGCTGCCGCACAACGAGTTCGATACGCCTTTCCGCGTGATCGCCGAAGACGTTTGCACCGGCTGCTGGCACGACCCGGCGTTGCGCTACGATCACGACGACTTCCACTGGTGCCCGCGTCACAAGGGCACGCCACGCGCGTTCGAATGCACGAGGGAGATCACGCCGGAGGCAGTGCTTGCGGCCGTGGATCGCGCATTGAGCCTACACTAGGCGCTTCATTGACCCCACAGCGACTGCGATCCTTAATGGCTCCCAAGGCTCCCAAGGCTCCCACGGCTCCCAAGTCTCCCACTGCGCCTCGCGAACGCTCCGGCGAAGGCGCATCGTCCGCCATCGCCGAGCCCCTGCAAGACCCCGCCTTGCTGCGCCGCCTGCTGCGTGCGAAGGATCGGATGGACGCGGCATCGCACGAAGCCTGGCCGGTCACGCGGCTCGCCGCCGTGAGCGGCACGTCGGCGGCGCATTTCGCGCGCTCGTTCAAGCGGGCCTTCGGCCTGCCGCCGCACCGCTACCTGCTCACGCGGCGCATCGAACAGGCCAATACCCTGCTGCGCGACACGGACCTCAGCATTACCGATATCGCGCTGGCGACCGGCTGGGAAAGTGTGGGCACCTTCGGCCGGATCTTTCGCGACATCACCGGTCACACGCCCAGCACCTTCCGTGCGGCCGCGCGCGAAGGCACCGAACCGCTGGACCGGGTGCCCGCGTGCATCCTCAAAGCCGCCCAACGCCCGGATCTCAACATCGCAGTTTTGGAGAAGCGCCGTCGCGCGGGTACCGGTAAAGTCCGTTCATCAACCAAGGAGCCCTTATGAACTCAGGTATCGGTGTGGTGGGACTTTACGTCGACGATCAGGATGCAGCCCTCGCGTTTTACGTCGACAAACTCGGCTTTCGCGTCCATACGGATGTGGGCAATGGCCCGTATCGATGGCTCACTGTGCAGCATCCGGATCAGCCATCGTTCCAGCTCGGCCTGTTCCGACCCGGCCCGCCGACGCACGACGAGGCCACCGCCCGCACGCTCGATGCGATGGTCGCCAAGGGGGCCATGCCACCGCTCGTGCTGTACGTGGACGACTGTCGCGACAGCTATGCGCGACTCAAGGCCAGGGGCGTGGAGTTCACGCAGGAGCCGGTCGACCGTTACGGCAACATCGACGCGGGATTTCGCGATCCGGCCGGCAACGGCTGGAAAATGATCCAGATGCCGAAGGCATCCGGCTGACGGCGACTGCCGCCGGGCTGGCGGGCCCGGCGGCCCGCCCCGGCGGTATCGTATCGCTCGATGGCGGCGGGCGCTCAGGCGCGGTGCCGCCGCTCGCGGCCGAGCCCGACATTGAACGTGTCGCCAAAGTCCTGCGCGGGCATCGGCACGCCAAACAGATACCCCTGCCCCTCGTCGCAGCCAAGGCGGTGCAGTTGGTCACGTTGTTGCACCGTTTCCACTCCCTCGGCGATCGTGCGCAAATCGAAGCTGCGCGTCATCTCGACGAGTGCGCGCACGACCGAAGCGTCGCGCGCCGAGTCCATCATGCCCTGTACGAACGAACGGTCGAGCTTGATGCGACTGAGCGGATAGCGCCTGAGCTGGCTGATCGACGCATAGCCAGTGCCGAAGTCGTCGAACGCAATCCCCACGCCCTGCTCGCGCAGGCGTCGCAAGGCATCGAGCACGACATCGTCGTCAAGCACGATACCCTCGGTCACTTCGAGTTCGAGCGCATGCGGCGGCAACCCGTGCCGCGCGATGGCGGCCATCACATCGTCCACGATGTCGCCTACGCGGAATTGCAAGCCGAACAGATTCACGCCCATGCGGAAATGCGGCGCACCGTTGCGACGCCAGAACGCCGCCTGCGCACAGGCCTCGTCGATCACCCATGCCCCCACGGTCGCTGCGAGCGGCCCGCGTTCGAGCGCGGGCAGAAACGCTGCAGGCGAAAGCAACCCGCGCTGCGGATGCCGCCAGCGAATCAGCGCCTCGGCGCCGGTGAGCGAGCCGTCGTTCAGATCCATCTGCGGCTGGTAGAACAGCACGAATTCACCATCGCTCACCGCGCGATGCAGTTCGATGTTGTAGACGCGGCGCTCCACCGCTTCGGTACGCAGGGCATCGACGAACACGAACGCCTGGCTCGGGCCGTGACGCTTGGCGCGAGACAGCGCCAGATTCGCATTGCTGATAAGGCTGAGCGCTTCCTGGGCATGCAGCGGCGTGACGGCAATGCCGCAGCACGCCGTCACACGCACGGCAAAGCCGTCGATGAGCATCGGCTCCGCAATGGCGGCAAGGGCGACGTCGGCCAGTCGGCGCGCGTCGGCGGCCGTGCTCACGCCGGGCAGCAGCAGCGCGAATTCGTCGGCGCCCACGCGCGCGATCGTGTCGACCTGTCGCGCCGCGGCTGCGAGCCGGCGCGAAACCTCGCACAGAATACCGTCGCCCACCGCGTGGCCGAGGGTGTCGTTGACGTCCTTGAAACCGTCGAGATCCAGAATCACGACCGCCGCACCGTTCAGACAGACCGACGCCCCTTCCGCTTCACGATAGAAGCGTGCGCGATTCGCCACGCCCGTGAGGGCGTCGGTGTTGGCCAGCCGCGTTTCGGCTTCCGTCTCATCGCGCACCACGCCCAGATCATGGACGTGTGCATTGAATGTCGGCACACCGTTTTCGCGCCAGCAGAACAGCGCGACGCTCATCGGAAAGACGGTGCCGTCCTTACGCAGCCCGAGCAGATCGCTCGGCATGGTCATGCCGTCCACCGTGCCGGCGAGAATGGCCTGCTCGAAATGACTGTAGAGCGGCGCGCGACTTCGCTCCGAGACAAGGGACAGCACAGCGCGCCCCCGACCCTCGGTCAGGTCGTAGCCGTAGAGCGACGCCGCCGCCTGATTCCAGTCGAGGATTTCCCCGGTCGCACCGAAGCGGATCATCGCCGTGGGCGAGCATCGCTCCGGCTCGGCGAATGTATGGCGATCGCGCTCGATGAAGAGCTCGACGCGTCGCAACTCGAGCCGGTCCGTCGCCATCTTCGCGAGTTCGCGCAGGCGCTCGCAATCCATATCGGAAAAGTGGTGATTGGGTTGCGTGTCGATGATGCAGATGGCGCCGAGCGCATGTCCGCCCACCGACAACAGCGGCACGCCCGCGTAGAAGCGCACGTTCGTCGCGCCCGTGACGAGCGGGTTGTCGTGGAAGCGTTCATCGGCCTGTGCGTCGGGCACGACCATCACGTCGCCATCGAGAATGGCGTGGGCGCAAAAGGAGGCGTCGCGACTCATGTCAACGCCTTGCGTGGTGAAGCCTGTCGCGGCGGCGAAAAACACTTGATCGTCGCCCACCATGTTCACGGCTGCGACCGGAACATGGAACATGCGCGCAGCGATTTGCACGACGGCATCGAGACTCGGCAGTGCACGGTCACTTCCCAGACCGTATTCCGCCAGCGCGGCCAGCCTCTCGGTTTCCATCGGCGATACAGGGGGACACTTCATCGTCGGTCTCCTCGCCTGAAAGCGGATTTATCGTCATTTTCCGGACGTTTTTAATCGCAGGCATAAACCCTTGGACCCCAGGTTCAAGGTCACGATGCCTATCGCTTTAAAGACATTCCCGATGCTCGACCATCCCCGAAGCATCAGCGTCCGATTTTTCGAATTATAAAAGAAAGACGATTTCTTACGTTTTCCAGATCAACGGACTTTCAAACCTGAGGCCCGATACGGTTTCCCCGGCAGCAATCGGCCGATGCACGAACGGTGGCGCGGCCCGGCGCCGTCGCGCACGGGCCTTCAGCACATTTTCAAGCTCTCGTTTGAAATGTTCTTTAAGTCGCTTGTGCCGGCCGGCATCCGCTTTCACCGCCGATTTCCGCCAATGCCGGCCTATTCGAGCCTATTCCGGCCTATTCCGGCCGGCGCCGGAACGCCCACCATCCCGCCGCTGCCGTACCGGTGGCCACAAGCGCGACCAGCACCCAGAAGCCGTGCGGATGATCCGCAAGCGGAATGCCGCCCACGTTCATGCCGAAGAACCCCGCCACGATGTTGATCGGCAACGCCAGCACGGTGACGACCGTGAGCGTGTAGATGGTGCGGTCCGTACGCTCGCTGACCATCGCTGCGATCTCCTCCTGCAGCAGCTTGATGCGTTCGAGCAACGCGGAGAGATCGTTGAGCACCACGGCGAATTCCTCGGTCGCCTGTCGGAACTCCTGCACGTCGTCGGCATGCCCCCAGATGGGCGGACGGCTGAGTAGCCGGAACAGTGCCGCCGGCTCCGGTGCCAACAGCCGCTGCAGGCGCACGAGCACGCGCCGCAACGAACCGAGATCGGCGCGATTGCTCTCGATGCGTTGCTGCAGCAGGCGATCCTCGACGGTGTCCACCCGGCGGCTGGTCTCGCGCACGATGCGTTCGAGCACATCCGCCTGATCGCGCAGCAGATGCACGAGCAACGCCAGCGGCGAGCGGAATGCGTCACCGCGCTTGACCGATGCGCGCAGCTTGTCGATCGAGCGAAGCGGCTTCACGCGTCCGGTCACGAGCAGGCGGGCGTTGGCAGCGACACGCAGCGTGGAAATCTCGGACTGCGCAATGTCGAAGGCGAAGATCACATCGTTTATCACCGCGAGCAGCCAATCGTCGGAGTGTTCGATGCGGGTGGAGCGAGAGCCTTCGCTCAGGCTCTCGTAGAACTCTTCGGGTAACGCCAGATGCTGCTGCAACCACTTCTCGCACGCGGCGTGGGCGAAGTTGAAATGCAGCCACAGAAAGCCGTCTGCACGCGCGCCTTGCGCCAACCATGCCAGCGCGTCACCGGAATCGATCGGCTCGGGCGGCGCGCCGTCGACGAAGCGATAGCCATAGATCAGGCCGGCCTGATCGCAGCCGTAAGCGTTGTGAACCAGGTCAGCGAACATGCGCGCGGTGTGTGTGCGAACGTGGGGGAGAACGGGCGCCGCACCGTCAAATGGCGGTGGGACTTGCCATCATGACAATGTCATATTTCATTTATGTGACAGTCGTGCGCGCCCTTCGCGGGCCGTGCACCGAGCGCTTCCGCCCGCCGGACGGGGCGTCGCCGGGAAACGACTCGAATTGGCAAGCGCGATAGCCATGCGCGTGTCATAAAATCGTCGCATACTCGAATTCACTTACGGGCGCGCAGTCCCCGCGACGATTTCTCGCGACATTGCGCAACGTATCTGCCCGCCGCCACCCTCGCTGCACGGGTGCCCTTGAAGCTTTCTGGCTCGCAAGAGATCGTCGCCATGACCAAATTCGATTCCGATTCCGACGCCGACCACAACGCCATGCTCACGCGTCGTCTTCAAGATGACCTGATCGACAGCTACGACGAAGAGATCGAGATGGAGATCGACGACCTTCGCCTGCCCGGCCTGAACGATCTGACCGACGCCGCACGCGGCGACCGTCTGCACTACTTCCGTGAGCTGTTCCGCCTTCAGGGCGAACTCGTGAAGTTGCAGGACTGGGTGATCCGCAGCCGTCACCGGCTCGTCGTGATCTTCGAAGGGCGCGACGCGGCCGGCAAGGGCGGCGCGATCAAGCGCATCACGCAGCGTCTGAACCCTCGCGTCTGTCGTGTGGCGGCACTGCCCGCCCCCAACGATCGCGAGCGCACGCAGTGGTATTTCCAGCGCTACGTGCAGCATCTGCCCGCCGCCGGCGAGATCGTGCTGTTCGACCGCAGCTGGTACAACCGCGCGGGCGTGGAGCATGTGATGGGTTTTTGTACCGACGCCGAGTACGAGGAGTTCTTCCGCTCGGTGCCGGAGTTCGAGAAGATGCTCGTGCGCAGCGGCATCCAGATCGTCAAATACTGGTTCTCGATCTCGGACGAGGAACAGGAAGCACGCTTCATGGCGCGGATTCAGGATCCGCTCAAGCAGTGGAAGCTCAGCCCGATGGATCTCGAGAGCCGCACGCGCTGGGAGAAGTACACGGTCGCCAAGGAAGTGATGCTCGAGCGCACCCACATTCCCGAAGCGCCGTGGTGGGTGGTGCAGGCGGACGACAAGAAGCGCGCACGCCTGAACTGCATTCACCACCTGCTCGCACAGGTGCCGTATCACGACGTGGAGCGCTCGCCGGTCGTGCTGCCCGAGCGTGCGCGCAGCGACGATTACATGCGTCACCCGGTGCCGGACGCCATCATCGTGCCGGAGATCTACTAAGCCGGTCTCGCCATGTCGATGGCTCGGGTCGCCGACTTCGCGTCCGGCGATCAGGCCTGAGCCATCGAGATACTCGCTACGCCCGCCGCTCCCAGCGCGGGCGTGAGCGGCAAGTGCAAGGTGACCCGCAGACCGCCGCCCGGCGATTTGTCGAGCCGCACGTTGCCACCGAGGCCTTCGACAAGCCGGGCGACAAGCGCCAAGCCAAGGCCGCAATGGCCTTCGCCACCGCGCGAAGCGTCGAGCCGCACGAACGGACGCATCGCCAGCGCCACCTGATCCTCGGCGATGCCTGCACCGCAATCACTCACCTCGATCACACCCACCGCGCCTTCGCGCCATGTTGCAAGCCGCACGGGCGGCTCACCGTGTTCCAGCGCGTTGTCCACGAGGTTCGACATCACGCGATCGAGCAGCGTGCGCGGCAGCATGAACTCGGGACCTGCGCGAAGGTGGCTGACGAACAAGGCAGCGTCGTCGCCGGCAGGCGTGGCCTTTGCGTCCGACGATGGCGAGGTGTCGGCCTCGTCCTCCGCCGGAAATTGCACCCGCAGGAAATCGTCGACGACCACGAGCGGGCTCGTATCGGCCTCGTCGCGCGCATAGGCGAGAAACTGCTGGACGATGTGATCGATGGACTTGATGTCGCGCACGAATCCGTCGCGCGAGGCGTCGCTGTCGATCAGGTCGGCACGCAGACGCAAACGTGTGAGCGGCGACTTCAGATCATGGGCAATGCCCGCGAGCATGATGGCCTGATTGTCTTCGGCTTCCGCCAGGCGCTTGGCCATGTCGTTGAACGCATGCGCCAGATCGCGCAATTCGTGCGGCCCCTGCTCCGGGAGCAATGCCGGACGGCGTCCGCGCGCGATCACGCGAGCCGCGTGCGCCACGCGCGCAATGGGGCGCTGCATTTGCCAGGCCACGAGCACGGCGAGCAGCACCGCACCGAGCAGAATGCCGAATGTCTCGCGCACGAACGGCGGCATCGGCGGCAGGTCGAGCCCGATCACGATCCACTCGGTATGATTCGGCAGCAACACCCACAGATTGCCGCGCTTGCGCTCGTTCACCATGTGCAGTTGCGTGCCGGGCGGAAGGCGCGAGAGCAGTTGGGTACGCAGTCGCGTCGCACGCTCGTCGTTCACTTCGTCAGTGAACGCCGGCGCCTCGGCGACGGGCACGCGGCGGAGCCCGTGCGGCGGCACCAGACTGTCCGGCGTCACCGCATGCTGATCGACGCTCTGAATGGCGATAAGCAGGCCACGCGCGAAGCCGTCGACCTGCTGGCGCGGGCGCTGATAGAACACCAGCGCACTCCACACCAGATGCATGACCAGCAAGACGGCAATGCCCAGCCATGCCATGCGCGCGAACAACGAGTCGCGCAGCAACCAACGCAAGTTCACGCAGCCGACTCCCGCCATCCGCGCGCAGAGCGCTTGGTCGTCGCCGCGGTTGCGGGTGAGGCCAGCGCGGCAACGTCGTCGTCGCCGTCGATGCTGCCACCGCCAGAGCGCTCGCGAACGTCGGAGGTCGCATCCTCCGACAACTCACCGCCCGGCACGAACACATAGCCCTTGCCGCGAATCGTCTGGATGTAACGCGGCTCCGACGGATCGGTTTCGATGAGGCGGCGCAGGCGCCACACCGGCACGTCCAGGCTACGGTCGCGGAAGGTGATGCCGTCGCCGTACAGCATGGCGTGCAGCTTCACGCGCGGCAGCACCTGCATCGGATGCTGCGTAAACGCCTTGAGCATCGCAAATTCGGTATCGCGCAGGGGCAACCGTTCCCCCTCGCGCTGCAACGTGCGCAGCGAGTAATCGAGCTCGAACGGGCCGAAGCGATACGGCGCACGCGCATCGGGCGCGCTCGCCGCCACCGGGCCACGACGACGCAGCACGGCATGAATACGGGCGAGCAGCTCGCGCGGATCGAATGGCTTGGCCAGATAGTCGTCGGCGCCCAGCTCCAGCCCGAGCGCCCGGTCGAGCGGGCCACCACGGGCGGACAGCATGATGACCGGAATGTCTTCACCCGCCGCGCGCAGATCCTGCAACGCCCGCAGGCCGTCACGCTCCGGCATCATGATGTCGAGCAGAATGACCGACGGGCGCTCGAGTTCCAGCCGGCGCATCAGCGACGCACCGTTGTGAAGCACCGAGACCTGCATGCCGTTGGCATGCAGCAATTCGCGCAGCAGGTCGCGAACGACGGGATCGTCATCGACCAGAAGAACATGCAGACTCATGAATTTCTCTCGGTAATTTAAGTTCGGCGCGAAGCGCCTGCGCCCTGCGACAGCGTCACGGCGCTGTCCTGCGTCACGGCGGGCGTTTGCGGCGTACTGGAAAGCGCTCGCAACGCGTTGGAAAATCGATCCGGCGACGACGACGCACGATGCGTGCCGACCGTCGAGGCCGATCCCTGGCCCGGCAAACGCCAGGCCCGATGCAGCGCCGCACTCGGCGCGCCTATACCCATGGACATGATTTGTGCTCCCTCGGTGTCGAGATGCACCGCAGTTTGCTCGCCTGTCCGATGCGGCGTTGGCCGAAGCATCCAATAGAATCGTGTCCAATCCTTATTTCAGAAAGGATTGGTAAGGTGCGCAGAGTGCTTGCAAGACCACCTCAACCGGTCGAAAATCGAAAAATCGCAAATATCAGCGACGTTATCCGATATAGCGCGCAATTATAGCCACTTTGCCGAACCTTCGCCGAAGCCAACCCGTTGTCCGCATCGCCCGCCCGGGGCATGGGAGGCAGCATGTGCCAAGCAATCTTCACATTGTGCAGCCGCGCGGCCACGCTCGCGGCAATGGGCCTTGCGCTGACCGGTAGCGTTCGGGCGGCGCCGCCGCCCTTGTCCGGCGGGCCGCCCGCAGCTTCGGCGCCAGCGGCCGGTGCGACGACGCGCGTCGATCTGCAGAACTTCGGCCGCGATCCGTTTCTCCACATTTCCCGGGCCATTCCCGACTGTCCGGTGCCGCTTGGCCCGTTCATGCGCGAATCGGACTGGCTCGCCGACGCCCATCACCGCATCGAAAAAGGCAATCACTGCTGGCTGGAAGGACGCTGCCGCCTGTCGAACAGCTATCGCTACGACGCCGAGATCGCCGAATCCGCGCAGCGGCGACTGAGCACGATAGCGGCCGAGATTCCCTGGGCGGCGCAGACGTCGCTCTGGCTCACCTTCCAGCGTCGCATCATTGTCGTGCAGGGCTGCGTGGTGCCCGGCTTCCCGGTGGCGAGATTCGTCAAGGCGCTGGCCGAGACGGCCGATGTGGAGGCCGTTGTCGATCAGATCGTCGTGCGCCGACCGGGGGCACCCATGCCACGCCTGACGTATCCCACGCCCGATCACCCCGAACTGCCTGCGGGCGCTCGCCCGCTGCCGTGAGGCGTCCCTGCATTTCCGGGAGGCGCCCGCCCGGTCAACTCTGTTCACAAAGTCCCAACAACTGAAAACAGTTTGCGCAGCCCCCTTTGATTAGGATCGCCAATAGCTTCCGCATCTCGTGGCAGCGATTGGCCTTTTCCTGATCGATGACGCTTTTCTCCACGTTTCCCGCTGTCTCCGCGTTTCGTCTGACTCGCCGTCGCAAACTTGGCGCTGCAGCACTGGCGCTGCTCGTCGGCCTGCTCGTGTGGCAGTGGCCGCGCGCCAAACCGCCCGCCTATCTGAGTGCGAAGGTCACGCGCGGCAATCTCGAAGATGCCGTGCTCGCCACCGGCGTGCTGCAGCCGATCAAGCAGGTGGAGGTCGGCTCGCAGGCCAACGGGCAATTGCGCTCGCTCAAGGTCGTGCTGGGCGACCCGGTCACGAAGGGGCAGTTGCTTGCGGAAATCGATCCGACATCGAGCGAAAACGATCTGCGCGAAGCCACGGCGGGGTTGATCACGCTTTCGCAAGACCGTCGCGCCAAGGCGATCCGGCTCGGGCAGGCCGAACGCGAGTTCGCGCGTCAGCGACAGTTGTCGCGCGACGAGGCAACGTCGCCCCGCGATCTGGAGAAGGCGCGCACCGAGTTCGAAGCGTTGACGGCCGAAGTCGCGTCGCTCGACTCGCAGATCGGTCAGCAGAAGGTGAAGGTCGACAAGGCACGCACGAACCTTTCGTACACGCGCATTACCGCCCCGCTCACCGGTACGGTCACCGCGATCACCACGCAGGAAGGCCAGACGGTCACCGCGATCTATCAGATCCCGACCATCCTGAAGGTCGCCGATCTGTCGCAGATGACGATCCGCGCGCAGGTCTCGGAGGCCGACGTCGTACGCATTCGTGAAGGGCAGCGCGTGTACTTCACGATTCTCGGCGCGCCGGAAACGCGTTACGAAGGCAAGCTGCGCGTCATTCAACCCTCGCCCGAAAAGATCAACAACGCCATCTTCTTCAACGCGTTGTTCGACGTGCCCAATCCGCACGGCGTATTGCGTCCCGACATGACGGCACAGGTGTCGATCGTGCGCGCGCATATTGCGAACGCGCTGACGTTCCCCTCCGTCGCCCTCGGCGAAAAGCGCGCCGACGGCCGCTATCGCGTGCGTGTGCTCGACGGCAAGGGCAACGCACAAGTGCGCTGGGTCAAGGTCGGGCTCGACAACCGGCTCACGGCGCAGGCGCTCGACGGGCTGTTCGAGGGCGAGCGCGTGATCACCGCCGATCCGACCGACGCGCCGCCACCGGGCAGCGCCGACTCGGGGACGCTGCTGTGACGCATCCGCCGGCGGCTCTGCTGCGCCTCACGGGCGTTTCGCGCACCTTCGGCGAAGGCGTGGGCGCGGTCACCGTGCTGCGCGACGTCGAGCTCGAGATCGCCCGCGGCGAGATGGTCGCGATCATGGGGCCGTCCGGTTCGGGCAAATCGACGCTGATGAACGTGCTCGGCTGCCTGGATCGCGCGAGCGCCGGGCACTACCAAATCGAGGGTCGCGACGTAGCCTCGCTCTCCGACGACGCACTCGCGGAACTGCGTCGCGAGCACTTCGGCTTCATCTTCCAGCGCTACCACCTGATGGGTCACCTCACGGCACAGGGCAACGTGGAAGTGCCCGCCGTGTATGCCGGCACACCGAGGGCGCGCCGCTCGGCGCAATCGGCCGCGCTGCTGGATCGCCTCGGACTCGGCCGGCACCTGTCGCATCGGCCGTCGCAGATGTCCGGCGGGCAACAGCAACGCGTGAGTATCGCGCGGGCGCTGATGAACGGCGGCGACATCATCCTCGCCGACGAACCGACCGGCGCACTCGATAGCCACAGCGGTCTCGAGGTCATGCACATCCTGCGCGAGCTGCACGCGCGTGGGCATACGATCATTCTCGTGACGCACGATCCGGGCGTCGCGGCATGGGCGCAGCGCGTCATCGAGATCGCGGACGGACGCATCGTGCGCGACCGGATGAACGAGACGCCGCATGTGCCGACGGGGTCGCATGAGGGCAAATTCGCCGAAACGGTCAATTCCGTCGGATCGTCCGAATCGGCGTCATTCGTCGCCGGGGGAAAACCTGCCACGGCCACGTATGCGCCGGGCACGCCGCAACGTGACGCGGCGTCTTCGTCAGTCGGCGTGACGCCTGCCGTCACGCCTCGCCGTAGCGGGCCGGCCCGCTGGCTGAGCGGTTGGCCGACGTTTTCCGAGAGTCTTTCCATGGCGTGGCACGCGCTGGCCTCGCACCGGCTGCGCACGGGCCTGACGATGCTCGGCATCGTCATCGGCATCACGTCGGTCGTCTCGCTCTCGGCCATCGGCGAAGGCACCAAGCAACGCGTGCTCAACGACATCGGCAACATCGCGCCGAACACGATCACGGTGTTGCGTGGCAAGGACTTCAACGACGACAAGGCCGCCGAGATTCGCACGCTGCTACCGCGCGACGCCGCATTGCTGCGCGCCCAGCCGTACACCGACAGCGTGACGCCGCAAGTCGGCCCGCGCACCACGCGCATGCGCTTCGGGCGTCTCGATACCGACGCGCAGGTTCACGGCGAAGGCGCCGACTTCCTGCGTGCCAACGGCCTGAAGCTCGCCCTCGGGCGCAGCTTCGACGCCACCGAGGTCGAACGTCAGGCGCAGGTCGCGCTGCTCGGCGAGAACACGCTCAGGAAGCTGCTGCCCAACGGCGGCGATCCCATCGGCCAGATCGTGCTCGCAGGCTCGCTGCCGTTGCGGATCATCGGCGTGGTGCGCGATCGCTCATCGATGTTCGTGAGCCGCCAGAACAACGTGTACGTGCCGTGGACGACCGTGGCGAGCCGTCTGGCCGGTCAGCAGCATCTGGAGTCGATCACGGTGCGCATTCTCGACGGTCATCCGCCGTCGGCCGCCGAGGCCGGGATCATTCGCGTGCTCACGCGCGCGCACGGCCAGAAAGACTTCTTCACGTTCAACATGGACACCATCGTGAAGTCGATCTCGCGCACGAGTCAGATGCTCACGCTGCTGCTCTCGTTCGTGGCGCTGATCTCGCTCGTGGTCGGTGGCATCGGCGTGATGAACATCATGCTGGTCTCGGTGACGGAGCGTACCCGGGAGATCGGCATCCGGCGCGCCATCGGCGCACGCCGTCAGGACATTCTCAGACAGTTTCTGATCGAAGCGGTGCTCGTCTGCCTGATGGGCGGCGCCGTGGGCGTGGCACTGTCCTATGCGATCGGCTGGCTCGTGGTGCACGCCGTGCCGCAGGTGTCCGTGGTGTTCTCCGTCAACACCTTCGCTGCCGCGGTCGCGTGTGCCTGCGCCATCGGCGTGATCAGCGGCTGGTGGCCCGCACGCAGCGCCGCACGGCTCGACCCGGTCGACGCCCTGGCGCGCGAATGAACCTGCCCCCCAACCGTCCCGCTGTGCCCCCTCAGGTGCGGGATGGCTTTCATACCCCGCGCGCGATTCGGTGTCGCGCGCGGGGGTCTTTTTGACAGATTCAATGGCCTGCTCCCTTCGCTCCCTTCGCTCTCTTCGCTCTCTTCACCCTCTTGCTTCGCTGCTTTCCTGCTTACTTTCGCGAGCGCGCCCTCGCCGGGTGTCGCCCGTGGCCGGATCGTGCGACATGCGCCACGGTGAGACCGGGACAGCGCGGACATTACCTCCCCGGATTTGCGCGTTGACCGGCATCGCATTGCTCGCCGGTTGCGCGCTGACGCGCACGGAATATGTGCGTCCCGAGCTGCCCGTTCCCGCCGAATTCCGCACGCCCATCGACGGCCCGTCGCCGGGGGTCGCGAGCCCGGCTGCGGCACAAGGCACCGACATCGATCCGTGGTGGCATGCCTTTCGCGAACCGCAACTCGACGCACTGATCGCGCAGGCGCTTGCGGCAAATACCGGGCTCGCCCTCAAGTCGTTGCAAGCCGACAAAGACGCACTGCAGGCGGGTCTCACCGGCGCCAATCGCTGGCCGCAACTCTCCGGCTCGATCAGCGCGTCGAAGTCGCGCGCGCTCGACGGCGGTGTGGCCGCCCTCGCCATCAGCGACAGCATCCAGACGGTATCCGGCGCCAGCTTCGGCATCAGCTACGAGGTCGATCTCTGGCACAAGCTCGCAGCGCAGCGCGACGCCGCCACATGGCAGGCGGCGGCAAGCCAGTGGGACCGGCGTGCCGCGGCACTCTCGCTATCGAGTCAGGTGGCGTCGATCTACTGGCGAGTGGCGTTCCTGAACGAGAACGTGCGCAGCGCGAAGGAAGATCTGGATGCCGCGCAGCGCGCGATGATGCTGGTCGAGGCGCGCCGTCGCGCCGGTGCCGTGTCGGCACTCGACGCGGTGCAGGCGCGGCAGGACCGCGACGCCGTGGCCGGCGCCCTCGCGGATTGGGAGCGCCTGCGCGACATCGCGCGGCACTCACTGGCCGGCGCCCTCGGCCAGCCCGCCCAGACGCGCTTTGCCGAGCGCGAATCGCTCGCGCCCGCGCATCTGCCCGGCATTGCGCCCGGGCTGCCCGCGTCGCTGCTCGCACGGCGCCCCGATCTGGCTGCCGCCGAGACGCGCGTGCGCGCCCGGTTGGCGGATGTCGACGCGACGCGTCTGTCGTTCTATCCGTCGCTCACGCTCAACGGCTCGGCCTCGACGAACAGCGACTCGCTCTCGCGTCTGTTCGCCAACCCCGTGGGCACGCTGGCAGCCACCATCGCCATGCCGTTCCTGCAGGTGCAGACGGCGCGCTTCACCACGGCGCTCGCGCGCAACGATTACGAGCAATCGGTCGCGACGTTTCGCGACACGCTGCTCACGGCACTGAAAGAAGTGGAAGATGCGCTCTCGGCGCGCGAGCGTACGACGTCGCAATACACGTCGCTCGCCAGCGCCGCCACGCTGGCCCAGCAAGCCGCCGACCTCTCCGGCGCACGGTATCGCGCCGGAGACATCGATCTGCAGACCTGGCTCGATGCGCAGCGCCTCGCGCGCGCCGCCCGACGCAGCGCGGCGGCCACCCGGCTCGATCAGATCGACGCCACGCTCTCGCTTGTCAAGGCACTGGGCGGTGCGCTGGAACCCAATCCGTGACGATGAGCATTGTCAACGCCATGGGAAGTGCCTGGCGCTGCGGGCAGTTCAGCCGCGCTGAGCGCCATCACAGGCATGACGCATGCGATGTCGCTTGCGCCGCGTGCGGGTCAGGCGGCCTCGCTCGACGGCGTCGCGCGCGGCAACGTGGCGAGTAGCGCCGCCACGTCCGGATACTGCAATCGATAACCCAGCTCGCGCTTGAGCCGAGTGTTCGCAAGTCGCCGCGATTCGGACATGAACGACAGCAACGTCGGCTCCAGCACACGCATCGCCTCCTCGCGCGATACGCGCGGCGGGCGCGGCATGCCAAGCGCGTCGGCCACCCGATCGAAGTACTCACCCATGCGCCACTCGGTGTCGTCGCTCGCATGCACCACGCGCTGCGCGCGGCCACGCCACATGGCGCGTATCAGGATCGCAGCGAGATCGTCGGCGTGGATATGATTCGTGAAGACGTCGTCGGCGTGCTGCAACGCCGGCGTGCCGCGTTGCAGACGCGCGACCGGCAGACGGTCGGCGGCGTAGATCCCCGGTATGCGCACCAGCGTCGCGCGCCACGGCGCCCGCCAATGCGTGGCGCGACGCCACCCTGCCTGCGTGCCGCCGGCCGTCGGGCCGATGCGCCGTGCGGGGCCCGCCGCCAGTGTCCGGCGCACGTTGTGCGCGTGCGACGACGGTCGACCGAGCCTGCGGATCGTGCGCTCGGCATCGACACGCCGCTGTCCGCGCGGTGAACGCGGCAGCGGTGTGCGGGTCTCATCCACCAGCGCCCCGCCGCAATCGCCATAGACCCCGCTGGTGCTGGCGTAGACGAGCACCCGGCGCGCCGGGCGAGGCAGGGCCCGATGCCCCCCCTCGGGTACAATAACGGGTTTCGGCGGTCGGGCCAGCGCGGCGCGCAATCGGCGTGTGCGCAGGTCCTGTGCGCCGGTACCGGCCACTCCGGCGGGCGGCGCCAGATGCAGCACGCGCGGGGCCAGTCGACCGATGCGATGCAGGCTGCGAGCGTCGTCCAGATTGGCAACGACCGGGACGGCACCCGCCGCACGAAGGGCCGGATGACGGGCGTCGCTGGACGTCACGGCAAAGACGCGAAAGCGCTTGACCAGGGCCGGCAGGGCACGCATGCCGACGTCGCCGCAGCCCACCACCAACAGGCGCGGACGACCGAAGAGTTTCGACGGAATTTTCATTTTTCGGATTGTAGTATGGCTTACAACGTTACCCTCGTGCCGAGCGGGCGCGAGTTCCAGGTCGAAGACGGCGAGGCCGTGCTTTCCGCAGCGCTGCGCCAGGGCATCGGCCTGCCTTACGGCTGCAAGAACGGCGGTTGCGGGTCGTGCAAGGCCAAGCTCGTCGAAGGCACCGTCGAACACGGCGCGCACTCCGCGTCGGCCCTCACCAAGGACGAAGAAACGCGTGGCTTTGCGCTGCTGTGCTGCGCACACGCCAAGGGCGACCTCGTCGTGGAATCGCGCGAGGTCAAGGGCATCGGCGACATTCCGGTCAAGCGCCTGCCCTGCCGCGTGAACGCGCTCGACCGGCGCGCAGACGACGTCATCGTGATGCGTCTGCAATTGCCGGCCAACGAACGCTTCCAATACCTCGCCGGCCAGTACATCGAATTCATCCTGAAGGACGGCAGACGCCGGAGCTATTCGATGGCGACCGCGCCCCATGAAGAAGGCTTCATGGAACTGCATCTGCGCCATATGCCCGGTGGGGTCTTTACCGACCACGTCTTCAACGGCATGAAGGAGCGTGAGATCCTGCGCTTCGAGGGGCCGCTCGGCACCTTCTTCCTGCGCGAAGACTCCGACAAGCCGATCGTGCTGCTCGCGTCGGGCACCGGCTTTGCGCCGATCAAGGCCATCGTCGAGCACGCCGTGCACAAGGGACTCGACCGGCCGATGACGCTCTACTGGGGCGCGCGTCAGTTGAAGGACATCTACATGCGCGATCTGGCCGAACAGTGGGCTCGCGAGATCCCCGGCTTCACGTTCGTGCCGGTGCTCTCCGACGCCGCCCCGGAAGACCAGTGGCAAGGCCGCACGGGTTTCGTGCATCGCGCCGTGGCGGACGATCTGCCGGACCTGTCGGGCTACGAGGTCTACGCCTGCGGCGCCCCGGTGATGGTGGAGTCCGCCCGCCGCGACTTCGTCGCCCATCATCAGTTGCCCGAAGAAGCGTTCTTCGCCGATGCCTTCACCACCGAGGCCGACAACCCGGGCGGCGGACAGTGAGCGGCACGATGTCCGGCGCTCCCGACGCGCACCGCCGCAAAGATGCACGCACGCCACAGTGCGCGCATACCCTTTGACAAGCGCCGCGTGAGCGCCTTATGCTTGCCGACATGAACCTGATTGCCATCGCCTCGATCCGACGTCGCCGTTCGCTGCCCCAACCGGGATGCCGCGCGGCACGCTATCGACTGCGATAACACGCAAGTTCTCAAGCACAGCGAAGCCACGGGCAACCCCCGTGGCTTTTTTTATTCCTTCGTCTCTTTCACCTTCGCTCCCAGGAGACCGTCATGTCGCTTGCCAAGTCGTCCGCCGTCGCTCAGTCCAACCCGCCGAAGTCGGCGCGCAACGCCAAGTTCACCGAGTTCGCCACCGAGGCGCTGCTCCCGATCACCTCGCGCCCCGAACTCGTGTTCACGCACGGCAAGGGGGGCTGGCTCTACGACCACGAAGGCAAGCGATATCTCGACTTTATCCAGGGCTGGGCCGTGAACAGCCTCGGCCATTGTCATCCGGTGATGCGCGACGCGCTCGCCACCCAGGGCGCACTGTTGCTCAACCCGAGCCCCGCTTACTACAACGTGCCGATGATCGAACTGGCCGATCTGCTCGCGCGTCTGTCCGGCCTCGGCAAGGTCTTCTTCGCCAACAGCGGCGCAGAAGCCAACGAGAGCGCCATCAAGCTCGCGCGCAAGTGGGGACAGTTGCATCCGAACGCCGCCGGGAAGGCGCGCTACGAGATCATCACGTTCAAGAACGCCTTCCACGGCCGCACGCTCGCCACCATGTCCGCCAGCGGCAAGCCGGGCTGGGACACGATCTTCGCGCCGCAGGTGCCGGGCTTCCCGAAGGCCGAGTTGAACGACATTGCGTCGGTCGAGGCCCTCATCGGTCCCGACACGGTGGCCGTGATGCTCGAACCGATTCAGGGCGAAGCCGGCGTAGTGCCCGCCACCGACGATTTCATGAAGGCACTGCGCGCCCTCACGAAGGCGCACGGACTGTTGCTGATCGTGGACGAAGTGCAGACAGGCTGCGGTCGCACCGGCACGCTCTTCTCGCATCAGCAAGCGGGTGTGGTGCCCGACATCATGACGCTCGGCAAAGGCATCGGCGGCGGCGTGCCGCTCGCTGCCATGCTGTGCGGCGACGCGTTCGCCGTCTTCCAGCCGGGCGATCAGGGCGGTACCTACAACGGCAATCCGCTGATGTGCGCGGTGGGTCTCGCAGTGATGCGCACGGTCAGCGCCCCGGGCTTCCTCGAATTCGTGCGCGCGCAGGCCGACTATCTGAGCGCCGGATTGCAGCACCTGTCGTCGCGCTACGGCGGTCAGGGCGAACGTGGCGCCGGTCTGCTGCGTGCCCTGATGCTCGGTCGCGACATCGGTCCGCAACTGGTCGAAGCCGCGCGCGAGATGGCGCCGGACGGCCTGCTGCTCAACGCACCGCGCCCGGGCCTGCTGCGCTTCATGCCAGCGCTGAACGTGAGCCGCGAAGAGATCGATCAGATGCTTTCGATGCTCGATACGCTGCTCGCCAGGCACGCCTGACGACACGCCAACGATTGCCACGTCGCCTGCCCGGCCAGCGTCATCGCTTGCCCGGCGGCGCGACGCGTCGAGCCTGACCACCCGCATACCCGAAATTGCACTGGAGACACGTTCCATGAACGACCTGAGCCACGGGCACCCCACACCGCCCGCCGACGCCATCGTCGAGATCTCGTCCGATCCGGCCCGGCTCGATATTGCTTTCATTCACCACGCGCTCTCGACCCAAACGCATTGGGCCAAGGACATTCCGAAAGACACGCTCATGCGCGCCATCTCGAACTCGCTGTGCTTCGGCGCCTACGCGACGCAGGTCGAAGGCGGTCCGTCGCACCAGGTCGGCTTTGCACGCGTGATTACCGATCGCGCCACGTTCGCCTATCTGGCCGACGTGTTCGTCGATCCGTCGATGCGCGGCCTCGGCATCGGCAAGCGCCTCTGTGAGAACGTGCTGGCACACCCCGCCCTGCAGAGCCTGCGGCGCTTCTTGCTCGCCACCACCGACGCGGCGGGACTTTACGCGCGCTACGGCTTCGAGCCGCTCGAGCCCGTGAACAAGATGATGCAGATCCACAGGCCCGACATCTACACCGGCAAACAGGACGCCTCATGATCGCCACCCCTGTCGATATTCACATTCGCACGTTCGACGACGCGGATACCGACGCCGTACTCGCCCTCTGGCGCGACGCCTTTCCGGAATACAACGCCTCGGACAAGCCGCACCGCGAGCCGCGCCGTTCGATCGCCAACAAGGTGGCGATGCGCGACGGGCTGTTCTTCGTCGCCGTGCGCGACCGCAAGATCGCGGGCACGGTGATGGCGGGCTACGACGGCCATCGCGGCTGGGTCTATTCGCTGGCGGTTGCACGCGCGCTGCGCCGTCGCGGCGTGGCGAGCGCCCTGCTCCACCACGCGGAACATGCGCTGACCGAACGCGGCTGCCTCAAGCTCAATCTGCAAGTGCTCACGCAATCGCGCGAAGCGTTGGCGTTCTATACGGCGCACGGCTACGCTGCCGACGATGTCGTGAGTCTCGGCAAGCGTCTGCCGCTCGCGTCGCCGTCGAAGGTCTCGCTGTCGATGTAACGCGCGGCATCGCAAGCGCGTTCGTCAAAAGCAAAGGGCGCCGAAGTTGCCTTCGGCGCCCTTGCTGCCTGGCGAGCCGATCACATCGGCGGGTGCCGATGGATCGTCGTCATGCATTCACTCACGCATTCCCCGGATCATTCCCCAAGATAAGCGGCACGCACCTTCGGATCGTCGAGCATGTCCTTCGCGTCGCCGGTCATGGTGACGAGCCCGCTGTCCATGACATAACCCCGGTGCGCGGCCTGCAGCGCCAGACGCGCGTTCTGCTCCACGAGCAGCACCGTCACGCCTTCACTCGACACCGTACGCACCACTTCGAAGATCTTCTCGACCATGATCGGCGAGAGGCCCATCGACGGCTCATCGAGCAGCAAGAGCTTCGGCTGGCTCATCAGGGCGCGCGCCATCGCGAGCATTTGCTGCTCACCACCCGAGAGCGTGCCCGCGAGCTGATCCTTGCGCTCCTTCAGACGCGGGAAGATGCCGAACATCTTGTCGACGTCCTGCTTGATGCCCGCGTTGTCGTTGCGCAGATAAGCCCCCATCTGCATGTTCTCGAGAATGGTCATGCGCGTGAAGATGCCACGGCCCTCGGGCACCATCGCCAACCCTTGCTTGAGCAGGTCGAACGCCTTCACACCGCGAATCGACTTGCCCAGGTACTCGATGTCGCCATCGGCCCAGGGGAGCAGCCCCGTGATCGCCTTCATCGTGGTCGTCTTGCCAGCGCCGTTCGCGCCGATCAGCGTGACCAGTTCTCCCGGCTGGATGCTCAGGTCGATGCCCTTGACCGCCTTGATCCCGCCGTAAGCGACTTTCAGGCCCTTGATCGTCAACATTGCGCTCATCAATGGCCTCCCGAACCCAGATACGCTTCAATCACCGCAGGATTCTTTTGCACATCCTGGGGCAAACCTTCGGCAATCACCTTGCCGTAATCGAGCACCGTCATGCGGTTGCACAAGCCCATCACCAGCTTCACGTCGTGCTCGATGAGCAGGATCGTCCGGCCGTCGCTGCGGATCTTGTCGAGCAGACCGCGCAACTCGACCTTCTCGGTCGCGTTCATGCCAGCGGCCGGTTCGTCGAGCGCGAGCAGTTTCGGATCGGTCGCCAGCGCACGCGCGATCTCCAGACGGCGCTGGTGGCCGTACGAGAGGTTCGCTGCCGTGTAGTTGGCGTACTTCGCCACGCCCACGTACTCGAGCAGTTCCATCGCGCGGTCGCGAATGGCACGCTCCTCGGCCCGCGCGCCCGGATACCGGACGATGGCACCGATCACGCCCATCTTCGTTCGCACGTGACGGCCGACCATCACGTTCTCGATCACGGTCATGCCGCCGAACAGGCGAATGTTCTGGAACGTGCGGGCAATGCCCGCGCGCGCCACTTCGTGTACGGCGGTCGGCTTGTACGACGTACCGTCGAGTCGGAACTCGCCCGAATCGGGTGTGTAGAGGCCGGTAATCACGTTGAAAAACGTGGTCTTGCCCGCACCGTTCGGGCCGATCAGCCCGTAAATCTGCCCCGGTTTGATCTCCAGGCCCACATCGGTGAGGGCCTGCAGACCGCCGAAGCGCTTGTTCACGCCCTTGACGGACAGAAGAATTTGTTCGCTCATAGTCAGGTCATCTCCCTCGGCTTACAGTGTCCGCTCTTCCGGACGCGGCGACGGCCACAGGCCGGCCGGACGGTACAGCATGATCAGGATCATGGCCAGACCGTATAGCAACTGCCGGATCACTTCGGGATCGACGATAACGCTGCCGAACAGCTTCATCTGCAACGGGCCCATGGTGGAGCGCAGAATCTCGGGGAATGCCGAGAGCAGCACGCCGCCCAGGATCACGCCCGGGATGTGGCCCATGCCGCCGAGCACCACCATCGAGAGCACGACGATCGACTCCCAGAAGGTGAACGACTCGGGCGAGACGAAGCCCTGGAACGCCGAGAACATGCCGCCGGCCACACCGCCGAACGACGCGCCCATCGCAAACGCGAGCAGCTTGATGTTGCGCGTGTTGATGCCCATCGCCTTGGCGGCGATTTCGTCTTCACGAATGGCGACCCAGGCGCGTCCGATGCGCGAGTGCTGCAAGCGCACACAGATGAACGCGATGAGCAACGCCAGGAACACGAACAGGTAGTAGTACATGTACACCGAGCTGACCTGGAGCCCGAAGAACGTGTGCGCCTTCGAGAAATCGAAGCCGAACAGCGACGCGGGCTGGATGCCGGTGATCCCCTTCGGGCCGTTGGTGATGTTCACCGGACGGTCGAGGTTGTTCATGAAGATACGGATGATTTCGCCGAACCCCAGCGTCACGATGGCCAGATAGTCACCGCGAAGGCGCAACGTCGGCGCACCGAGCAAGATGCCGAAGATTGCCGCGACCGCCGCGCCGATCGGAATCGTGAACCACACGGGCACGTGCAGCCCGTTGGGGAACAGATGCGCGATCCATTCGAACTGCGTCGTGAGGTGCGGCGAGCTGAGGAACGCCGTGACGTACGCGCCGACCGCATAGAACGCGATGTAACCCAGATCGAGCAGGCCGGCGAAGCCCACAACGATGTTCAGGCCCAGCGCGAGCATGATGTAGAGCAGCGCGAAATCCAGCACGCGCACCCAGTAGTTGCCGCCGGCATAGCCGACGAGTACCGGCGCGAGAATGGCGGCGATGAGGAAGAACGCGAGGCCGCGATAGGCCTTGCGCGTGGCGGCGGCGGCAGAAATCTGCGTCGTGCCGCCGTTGGTGGACGTTTGTACGGGTTGATTCATGATGTCGAGCCTCTCCCGTTCAAGCGCGATCGGCCACGCGTTCGCCAAGCAGGCCGCTCGGACGGAACACCAGCACCACGATCAGGACCACAAACGCGAAGACGTCCTGGTAGTTACTGCCGAAGACCCCACCGGTCAGATCGCCGATGTAGCCCGCGCCCAGCGCTTCGATGAGGCCGAGCAACACACCGCCGACCATGGCGCCCTGCAGGTTGCCGATACCGCCGAGCACCGCTGCCGTGAACGCTTTCATGCCGGGAATGAAGCCCATGTAGAAGTGCGCATTGCCGTAGTTCGACGCCATCATCACCCCCGCGAGCGCGGCAAGCGCACCGCCCAGGGCAAACGTGGCCGAGATCACGAAGTTCGGGTTCACGCCCATGAGGCCCGCAACGTTGCGGTTTTCCGCCGTCGCGCGCATGGCGCGGCCGAGCCGGGTGCGGTTCACAAGCTGCGTGAGGCCGAACATGACGAGGAACGCGACCACGACGATCACGATCCCGGTGCCATTGGTCACCGCGCCCGGATGATCACCGCGTGGCGGGATCACGTTCAGGGCGTCGGTAGGCAGCAGTTGCGGGAACGAGAGCGGATTGCGCGACCAGATCAGCATGGCGATCGTTTGCAGGAGCAGCGACACACCGATGGCCGTGATCAGCGGCGCGAGACGCGGCGCGTTGCGTAAGGGCCGATAGGCCACGCGTTCGATCACGAAGTTCGCCAGGGCACAAACGGGCATACACACGAGTGTGGCAATGGCCAGCATCAGCGCCGGGTTCATGTTCGGCGCCACTTTCAACAACAGGTTGATGGTGGACAGCGCGACCATCGCGCCGATCATCATCACGTCGGCGTGGGCAAAGTTGATGATGCCCAGAATGCCGTAGACCATCGTGTAGCCCAGCGCAATGATTGCGTACACGCAACCCAGCACGAGGCCGTTCAAGATTTGTTGGATAAAGATATCCATGAAGCTAACTCCTTGTCCCGAAAACGGGCTCCCGACACGCTTACCCGATAGGGTGCGCGAGAGGGTCGAGAGAACTGCGGGTAATGAGGCGTAATCCTGTGTCAGGAGGGGGGCCGTGCCCGTCATGCAGGCACGGCATCGTTCCGCAGATAAAGAAACGGCACCGAATGGGTAGGCAGCGGTGCCGTTTCATGGCGCAAGCGCCCTGGAGTTACATCTTCACCACGTCAAGCACGCTCTTCTTCTTGTCCTTGTAGTTGTAGAGCGTGATCACCGGCTCCTTCATGTCGCCCTTGCTGTCGAAGGCGATGTGGCCAATGACACCCTTGTAGTCCGTGGCCGGCATGGCCGCCAGGATCTTCGCCGGATCGGTCGAGTTGGCACGCTTCATTGCGTCGATGATCACGTTGACGGCGTCATACGTGAACGGGGCGTAGATCTGGATCGGCTGGTTGAAACGGGTTTCATAACGCTTCGAGAAATCCGCACCGCCTTCCATCTTCGACAGCGCCATGCCCGCTTCCGAGCAGACGATGTTGTCGATGGCGTCGCCGGCCAGTTCGGCCACCTTGTCGGTACACACGCCGTCGCCGGCCAGCACCTTGGCACCGATACCCAGTTCCTTCGACTGCTTGGCGAACGGGCCGCCGGTGGCATCCATACCGCCGTACATGATGATGTCCGGACGCTCACCCTTGATCTTCGTCAGAATGGCACGGAAGTCCGTGGCCTTGTCGTTGGTCGCGTCGTGCGAGAGGACCTTCATGCCGTTGGCCTTGGCCGTCTTCTCGAATTCGTCGGCCAGCCCCTTGCCGTAGGCCGTCGCGTCATCGACGATGGCCACCGACTTGGCGTTGAGCGACTTGCTCGCGTAGTTGGCCAGCGCCGGGCCCTGTTGGGCATCGGTTGCGACCACGCGGTAGGTCGTCTTGAAGCCTTGCAGGGTATAGGCCGGGTTGGTTGCCGACGGGGAGATCTGCACAATGCCCGCATCGCTATAGATCTTCGATGCCGGAATCGTCGTGCCCGAGTTCAAGTGGCCCACCACGGCGACGACCTTCTCGTCGACCAGTTTCTGAGCGACCTGGGTGGCGGTCTTCGGATCGGCGGCGTCGTCTTCGGCCACCAGTTCCAGCTTGACCGGCTTGCCGTCGATCGTCAGGCCGGCCTTGTTGGCCTCTTCAACCGCAAGGCGTGCACCGTTTTCGTTATCTTTGCCCAAGTGAGCAATTTGGCCCGTCAATGGTGCAACGTGACCAATCTTGATCACGATAACCGAGTCGCCGCCCCCGCTGGCGGCAGTCGTCGCGGCAGGTGCAGAAGCGGCACCCGAATCGGCCTGCTTTTCTTCCTTCTGACCGCATGCCGCCAACAGCGTCACTGCGGCGACTACGGGCAGTACCTTCGCGAACTTGAGTTGCATGTGATTATCTCCAGATTGTCGGCGCTTTAATAACGCCAATGACGCCAATTCGACGTTTCGTATGCGAAACGCGCGCATTGTAACTCCATTCTTTGCGGCTGCGACGCCCGCCGCCACAGGGTTTTCCATAATCGGGGACTAAGGTTTTATACCGACTTGTACAACCCTGTTTTTTCAAAAGTGCAACCCCGGATTTGTGAATGGTTTTACGCACCCGGTCGCACCGCCCCGGGTGGCTTCGTGGTGCAACCGATGCACCATTTATGGGCCTGATCGACCCGACAATCTAATAAGCAATTAGCATGCCCATTTCAATTGGAGCGAATATTCTAATTAAGGGAATATATAAATAATTAGATTTCGTAAAACCCGATGCCCGGCATTTGTCGTAATTCCATATTCGTTGAATTATTAATGGCATCCTGTTGTTTTAACTGTCGATACGTGAAAAGCCAACAAACACGTTATGCGGACTTTTCGCGAACAAGTGTGGCGTTTTGCGAATTTGCCGCAGAGGGATTCCAGCGGCGAAACGGACCGTTCGACGAATGTCGGTCGGGTAATGCGTTCACCGCGCGATGCCTTGGCCGCGGGCGAAAAAAAACCGGGGTCACGTTGCGTGACACCCGGTTTTGCCGGCCAGTCGGGAGCACCCCGCCGGCCGTTTGGTTCGTTTGGTTCGTTCGGTGAGGCCGTTGCCTCCCCCGGCGTTGGCTCAGCTCGCGGCGACCGGCGCGAGGCCCTTGGGCAGCGGGAACGCAATGTTCTCTTCCACGCCGTCGAGGACCTTGACCTGATTGACCCCCAGCTCGCGCAGACGCGAGACGATCGACTGCGCCAATACCTCCGGCGCCGATGCCCCTGCCGTCACGCCGATGCGGCGCTTGCCATCGAACCACACCGCCTGGAGCTGGTCGGGCGAATCCACCATATAGGCCGGCACGCCCATCTTCTCGGCCACTTCGCGCAAACGGTTCGAGTTGGAACTGTTCGGGCTGCCAACGACCACGACCACGTCGCACTGCGGCGCCATGAATTTCACGGCGTCCTGACGATTTTGCGTGGCGTAGCAGATGTCCTGCTTCTTCGGCTCGGTAATCGACGGGAACCGCTGCTTGAGGGCGTTGATGACCTCGGCGGCGTCGTCCACGGACAGCGTCGTCTGGGTCACGTAGGCCAGCTTGGTTTCGTCGGCGACTTGCAGCGCGAGCACATCTTCGATCGTCTCGACGAGGAACATGCCCTCGCCCGACTGGCCCATCGTGCCTTCGACCTCAGGATGCCCCTTGTGGCCGATCATGATGATCTCGAGTCCCTGGCTGCGCATTTTCGCGACTTCGACGTGGACTTTCGTCACGAGCGGACACGTGGCGTCGAAAATGCGCAGGCCGCGGGTCTCCGCTTCTGCGCGGACCGCCTGCGACACACCGTGGGCGCTGAAAATCAACGTGTTGCCCGACGGCACGTCCGTCAGTTCCTCGACGAAAATTGCGCCCTTCTTGCGCAGGTTTTCGACGACATAGGCGTTGTGCACGATTTCGTGGCGCACATAGATCGGCGCACCATACATGGCAAGCGCGCGCTCGACGATCTCGATCGCGCGATCGACGCCCGCGCAAAAGCCGCGCGGCTGAGCCAGCAGGATTTCCGCATCCGAGAGCATCGGTGCTACGAATTGGGTGGCGCTCATTTCGATTCCTACAGAATGCCGATAATCTGGACTTCGAACACGATCGGCTGGCCGGCCAGCGGATGGTTGAAGTCGAACAATGCCCAGCCGTCGCCCAGCTCACGCAGGATACCCGCATAGCGGCCACCGCTCGGCGCGTTGAATTCGACCAGGTCGCCGACGCTATATTCTTCGCCGAAGTTGCTGTTTTCCTGCAGCGTCTTCATCGAGACACGTTGCAGCAGCTCCGGATTGCGCGGGCCGAAGGCCTGCTCGGGTGCCAGCTCGATGCTGCGACGCTCCCCCACGGCCATGCCCAGCAGCGCTTGCTCCAGCGTCGGGGCCATTTGCCCGCCGCCGAGTTGCAGCGTCGCCGGGGTACCTTCGAAAGTGTTGACGATGTCCGCGCCGTCCGGCGCGGCGATCCGGTAGTGGAGCGTCAGATAGGAATCGTCTTGAACCACGGGGGTTGCAACAGAACTCATGGGGGTCTCACGGCTAGGTCAAGCTAATATTGTAAATGACGACGCGTTGCGCGTCCGGCTCCCCATCGAAGCCGCCCCGAATTTTTCCGTCGACGGCGGCGTTGCCTGAATGAATTATGGCGGCAACGGCGATCATGCGCGCCCGAAATGCTGCCTGTGGAGTCGTCATGCCCATCGCCCAATGGCCGCTCGCCGAGCGTCCCCGTGAAAAAATGCTGGCGCGCGGCCCCCGTGCGCTGTCGGACGCCGAATTGCTCGCGATCCTCCTGCGGACCGGCTCGCGCGGGCGCGATGCCGTTGATCTCGGACGCGAATTGCTTGCTCGCAGCGGGTCGCTCACGCGGCTGCTCGCGACGCCTCTCGAGACACTGCGGCAGATCCCCGGCCTCGGCCAGGTCAAATCGCTCCAATTCCAGGCCGCGCTTGAAGTGGCGCGCCGCATGCTTGGCGAGAGAATGCAGGCGGGCAACCTGCTCGACTCGCCGTCCCGGGTGCGGGATTACTTGCGCCTTACCTTGCAGGACACCTCGCGCGAGCGCTTCGCCTGCCTGTTTCTGGACGCCTCGCACCGGCTGGTCAGTACCCGGGTGATGTTCGAGGGTACGCTCACGCAAACCTGTGCCTACCCACGCGAAATCGTGCGTGCCGCGCTGGAAGTCCACGCGGCGGCCGTGATCGTCGCGCACAACCACCCGTCCGGGGTGCCGACACCGAGTGCCGCCGATCTGGCGCTCACGCGGCAGTTGGGCGACGCACTGGCGCTGTTGGAAATCCGCCTGCTCGACCATTTCATCGTGGCCGGACCGACCGTGCGTTCGCTCGCGGAACACGGTGAATTGTGACGCCGTACAACATTTGCACAGAAATTTGGCACTTGGCATCGCGTTCATGGAACGCTTGCGCTATAATCCGTCCCTTCCCCAAATCTCCGACAGACGTTTCCCGCCAGGGACTCGCATCCTAAATCGACTAAAGCGATTGATTTGTCTGGGATTTTTGTGGTATTATCGCGGTCTGTCTTTTCGACTCACCTTTTTTTACACAGAATTCTGGGTTAGGAGTGCTTCATGGCACGCGTATGTCAAGTGACCGGGAAAGCGCCGATGGTCGGCAACAACGTTTCCCACGCCAACAACAAAACCAAGCGTCGTTTCCTCCCGAACTTGCAAAATCGCCGGTTCTGGGTTGAGAGCGAAAACCGCTTTGTGCGTCTGCGTCTTTCGAACGCCGGCTTGCGCCTGATCGATAAGGTCGGCATCGATGCCGTTCTCGCGGACCTGCGTTCGCGTAACGCCATCTAAGTTTAGGAGCTCATCATGGCAAAAGGCGCTCGCGACAAGATCAAGCTGGAATCGACCGCAGGCACGGGTCATTTCTACACGACCACCAAGAACAAGCGTACCCATCCGGAAAAGATGGAAATCAGCAAGTTCGATCCGGTGGCTCGTAAGCACGTGCCCTACAAGGAAACCAAGATCAAATAAGATCAACAGGTTTTCTCGCAGCAGTTCTCTGCTGCGTTCGATACCCCGCCCTTGGCGGGGTTTTTCGTTTACGCGTCTCGAAATCGGAAACGCTACGCTATGCGTAGTCATCTGGCGCATCTTTTCTACGATGTGCGCATAGGGACTGATGTCAGGCGCGTATTGACTCGCTATACTGGCGCATCACTCATCACGAGGACTGCGTCACCCTGGCGGCGCTCGTCCCAGACACCGCGCGTATCATGAATTTCGATGTCGTCATCGTCGGCAGTGGACTTGCCGGCCAGTCCGTCGCCCTGCACCTGGCCGACACTTGCCGTGTGGCGCTGGTCGCCAAACGTCCCATGCCCGAGGGCGCGAGCGACTGGGCACAAGGCGGCATTGCGGCCGTGCTCGATTCGACCGACAGTGTCGACGAACACGTCGCCGACACGCTGATCGCCGGGGCCGGACTGTGCGACGAAGCCGCCACGCGGTGTATCGTCGAGCACAGTCGCGAGGCCATCGAATGGCTCATCGCACAGGGCGTTCCCTTCACGCGTGACGACGCTGCCGAGCTCGGCTTCCACCTCACGCGCGAAGGCGGCCACAGTCATCGACGCATCATTCACGCCGCCGATGCCACGGGACATGCCGTGATCGCCACGCTCACCGAGCGTGTTCGCCAGCACCCGAACATCACGCTTTTCGAGAATCACTTCGCGGTCGACCTGATTACGTCCGACCGCGCACACTCGGCGCCGACCGCCGGGCGCCACTGTCAGGGGCTGTACGTGCAAGACCTCGGCACCGGCGAGGTGCATGCCATGACGGCTCGCCACACGGTGCTGGCCACCGGCGGCGCCGGCAAAGTCTATCTCTACACCACGAACCCCGACACCGCGACTGGCGACGGCATCGCGATGGCCTGGCGTGCGGGTTGCCGTATCGCGAACATGGAATTCATCCAGTTCCACCCGACGTGCCTCTACCATCCCTACGCGAAATCGTTCCTGATCACGGAAGCCGTGCGTGGCGAGGGTGGCCGTCTGGTTTTGCCTGACGGTACGCGCTTCATGCTCCAACACGATCCTCGCGCCGAACTCGCGCCGCGCGACATCGTGGCCCGGGCAATCGACTTCGAGATGAAGAAGCACGGGCTGGACTGCGTGTATCTCGATATCAGCCATCAAAGCCCCGAATTCCTGCAGGAACACTTCCCCACGATTCTTGCGCGCTGCGCCGAACTGGGCATCGACATCACGAAGCAACCGATTCCGGTCGTACCCGCCGCGCACTACACGTGTGGCGGCATCGTGACCGATATGCATGGCCGCACGGATCTACCCGGTCTCTACGCCGTCGGCGAAGCGACCTACACAGGCCTGCACGGCGCGAATCGCCTCGCCAGCAATTCCCTGCTGGAGTGCCTGGTACTCGGGAAAGCAACGGCGGAGGACATTCAACGCGGTGAAGCCACCCACCCGGTCGCCGCCGACGTGCCCGCCTGGGACGAAAGCCGCGTCTCGGACGCCGACGAGGAAGTCGTCGTCGCCCATAACTGGGACGAATTGCGTCGCATGATGTGGAACTACGTAGGCATCGTACGCACGACCAAACGACTGGAGCGCGCACAACATCGGATCGCGCTGCTGCGCGAGGAAATTGCTGAATACTATGCAAATTTCCGCGTCAGTCGCGATCTGCTGGAGCTTCGCAATCTGGTCGACGTGGCCTCGCTGATCGTCGACAGTGCACTGTCTCGGCACGAAAGTCGCGGCCTGCACTTCTCCCGCGACTTCCCGGACACGCTACCGAAAGCGTTGCCGACGGTGCTCTCGCCGGCCCTACCCCGACGCTCGAACTGAGCACAAATAGAAAAAGGCCACAGGTTTCACCCTGTGGCCTTCGGATTTTCGGGGCGGTGAAAGCCTCCGCGCCTCCGCGCCTCCGCTTATCCCACCGTCTCGATAATGCGCATCGAGTAGTCGGTCGCGCGAACGTCCTTCGTCAGACTACCGACGGAGATCCGGTCGACGCCTGTCTCTGCAATCGCACGCACCGTCTCGAGGTTGATCCCGCCCGAGGCTTCCAGCACTGCACGCCCCTCCGACACTCGCGCCGCTTCGCGCATCATTTCGAGCGTGAAGTTATCAAGCAGAATTGAGGTCGCACCACACGCCAGCGCCGACTCGAGTTCTTCAAGCGACTCGACCTCGATCTGCACCGGTGCGCCGTCGGCCAGACGATCCGCGTTCGCGAGCACCTCACGAATCCCCCCCGCCGCAGTGATATGGTTTTCCTTGATGAGGATGCCGTCGTAGAGCGCCAGACGCTGATTCGTACCGCCGCCCACAAGCACGGCAAACTTCTGCGCGAGACGCAACCCGGGCAACGTTTTGCGCGTATCCAGCACCCGTGCTTTCGTACCCTCGACGATGTCGGCATAGCGGCGCACCGATGTGGCAACCCCCGACAGCATCTGCAGGAAGTTCATCGACGTGCGTTCGCCCGTGAGCAGCGCGCGCGCCGGGCCGTGGATGTCGCACACGACCGAGTCCGGCGTCATGCGTTCACCTTCGCGGTAGTGCCACTGCACTCGCACCGAAGGATCCACCCCTTGCATGCAGCGTTCGAACCAGCGCACACCGCACAGCACGGCCGACTCACGCACGATGATGCGGGCATGCGCCATCTCGTCGGACGGCACGAGCAGCCCCGTCAGATCTCCGGCGCCGATGTCTTCCGCGAGCGCGTCGCGAACGTTGCGCGCGAGCGCCGTTTCGAGCGGCTCACCGAAGGTGGCGAATTCGGCAGACAGCGCCGCGTCAGTGCTCAGCGTTTTGGATTGCGTCATCATGCGGGTCCCACACCAGCAAACAGCGCGCCATCGCGCGCGAAATCACCACTGGCGCGCACGTTCTGCTTGCGCGCCTCGGCGAACGTCAACATCCGGTCGATACAGGTATGCGCCCGGCGGCCGATCTCCGGATCGACGTGAATTTCGTTGCGACCGGATTCCAGCACTTCAGCCAGGTTGCGCAGACCGTTCATGGCCATCCACGGGCAGTGCGCGCAGCTCTTGCACGTGGCGCTGTTCCCCGCCGTCGGCGCTTCGATGAAGCGCTTACCCGGCGCGGCCGCGCGCATCTTGTGCAGAATGCCGTTGTCGGTCGCCACGATGAATTCGGTGGCATCCATTGTCTGTGCGGCCGTGATCATCTGCGAGGTCGAGCCGACCACGTCGGCCTGCTCGACCACCGACGCCGGCGATTCCGGATGCACCAGCACCCTGGCGTTCGGAAACTCGCGACGCAGCAACTCGAGCTCGGTACCCTTGAACTCGTCATGGACGAGGCAAGCGCCTTGCCACAGCAACATGTCGGCGCCCGTTTGCTTCTGGACGTAGCTACCCAGATGGCGGTCCGGCGCCCAAAGAATTTTTTTGCCTTGCGCGTGCAGATGCGCCACGATTTCCAACCCGATGGAAGACGTCACCATCCAGTCGGCACGCGCCTTCACGGCAGCGCTCGTGTTCGCGTAGACGACGACCGTGCGGTCGGGATGCGCGTCGCAAAATGCGGCGAACTCATCGGCCGGGCAGCCCAGATCGAGCGAGCACGTCGCGTCGAGATCGGGCATCAGAATGCGCTTTTCGGGACTGAGGATCTTGGACGTCTCGCCCATGAATCGCACACCGGCGACGACGAGCGTCCTGGCCGAATGATTGCGCCCGAAGCGCGCCATTTCCAGCGAGTCGGCCACGCAGCCGCCGGTCTCCTCGGCGAGGTCCTGCAAGTCGGCGTCGACGTAGTAATGGGCCACCAGCACAGCGTTCTGCTCGATGAGCAACCGCTTGATTCGGGCTTTGAGTGCCGCGCGTTCCTCCTGCGACGGCACATCCGGGACGCGCGCCCAGGCATGGGCAACGCAAGTGGCGCCGCTCGGTGCGGGGCGCTCGAATTCTACGGATTTCAGTGAGGCGTTCATTTTCACTTGGCCCGAGGGGGGACCGGGAATGACAAAACCCCGCCGTGGCGGGGTTTCGATTATGCGTCAAAAACGCATTTCTGGCGCAGACCGTTCACGCGTAACGGCGCAGGCGCGAAGCGAATTCCTGCAACGCATGGATGCCGCTCTGCTCGGCGCGATGACACCAGTTCTGCAACTGGCTCAACAACTGCTCGCGCGACGCGTTCGAACGATCCCAGATACCGGCCAGTTCGCGGCGCAGTTCGTAGTACGTCTTCACGGCATTGCTGTGCGCGAAAATCTCGCCCAGTTGCTGCTTTTGCGGCTCTTGCAGCGAGGCTTCGTCGTGGTGCAGCCACTTGCGTGCGCCGCGGAACAACTGGTATTCGCCATGCTGACGCTTGTCCTTGAAGCGCGCCAGCTCTTCGCCGTAAGCACGCTGGAAAGTCTTGGCGTAACGCGCCATCACTTCGTAGCGGTTCGAGAGCACGGCCTGCAACGTATCGTCGTCGCACGCGACCTTGGTCTTGCCGAGCTTCGGCGTCGGTGCGATCTTCTTCACCTTGGCCAGCCCGACCGCCTGCATCATGCGGATGTACATCCAGCCGATGTCGAATTCGTACCACTTGTTCGACAGCTTGGCCGACGTGGCATACGTGTGGTGGTTGTTGTGCAGTTCTTCGCCACCGATGACGATGCCCCACGGGAGCAGGTTCGTCGACGCGTCGGCGCAGTTGAAGTTGCGGTAGCCCCAGTAGTGACCCAGGCCGTTGACGACACCGGCTGCCCAGAACGGAATCCACACCATCTGCACGGCCCACACGGTCAGGCCGATCGCACCGAACAGCGCGATGTCGATGATCATCATGAAGCTCACGCCAAGAATCGGATAACGCTTGTAGACGTGGTTCTCGATCCAGTCATTCGGCGTGCCGTGGCTGAACTTGCGCAGCGTTTCCTCGTTCTTCGCTTCGGCGCGATAGAGTTCGGCGCCTTCGGCGAGCACTTTCCACAGACCGCGCGTTTGCGGGCTATGCGGATCTTCCGGCGTTTCGCACTTGGCGTGGTGCTTGCGGTGGATGGCAGCCCACTCGCTAGTCACCATGCCCGTGGTCATCCACAGCCAGAAACGGAAGAAATGGGAGACGATCGGATGCACGTCGAGGGCGCGGTGCGCCTGGCAACGGTGCAAATAGATGGTCACGCCGGCGATCGTCACATGCGTGACGGCCAACGTGAACAACGTGATCTGCCAGCCGCTCCAATCGAGCAGGCCGGAAGAGAGAAAACCAAGGAGACTGTCCAGCAAAATATCACTCCAAACTAATCAATACGGTAGCCATCACGGCGGGATCGCCGTGTCTTGTCTTGTCGGGCCGAAGCGGCACGATGGCCGTCGCGTCAGGTCTCGTTCTTTCGCTCGCTTGACGCTTTGAGTCGCTGGAGTTCGGCAAGTTGCTGAATGCCGTGGCGATATGGGCGGAAAACGTGCCAGTGAACGTCTGGTTATTATCGTTTGGGGGCATTTTACCTGACGGACTGTCGCCCGTGTGTAGCCTGCCCGCCACGACATTTTGTCGCAGGTCAACCCAGCGTTCTGGGAGAAAGCGTCTACGGTGCCGGCTTCACACCGCCATCGCCCTGTGGCTGCGCCATTCCGGACGATTCCTGCGGTGCATCCGGAAGATTGACATGGCCGGAAGGTACGCCGTCCGCCCAGTCGTTCAGGATCCGTATTTCGCGCTGGGCATACGGAATTTCAATACCGTGCTCGCGGAAAGTGCGCCAAATTCGCAAATTGATCGCCGAGCGGATGCCGCCACTGCCCTGCGCCGGGTCTTGCACCCAGAATCCCATTTCGAGATCCATCCCATCGGCCCCGAAGTTCAGCAGCAGTGCCGACGGCGGCGGGTCGGCCAGCACACGGGGGATGCCCTCGGCGGCCTTGAGCATCAGCGACATCGCCAGTTCGACATCTGCGCTATACGCGACCTGAACATTGACCTTGGCGCGTCCACGCGTCTCCGTGAACGAGTGGTTTTGCACCACATTGGTGACCAGTTGTTCGTTCGGCACCAGCGCTTCCACGCCGTCCAGCCCACGCACCACCGTATAACGCGTGTTGATCTGCGACACCGTGCCGTGATACGGCGCGACGGTGATCAAGTCGCCAATGCGCACTGAACGGTCAAGCAGGATGATGAAGCCCGACACGAGATTCGACGCGATCTTCTGCAAACCGAAGCCCAGCCCCACGCCGAGCGCACCGCCGAACACCCCGAGCACGGTGATGTCGATGCCGACGAACGACAACGTCACCAGCACCGCGATCAGCGTGAGCAGGCCCTTGACCAGCCGCGACAGCACCACCTTGAGGTTGCCGTCGAGCGTGGTCGTGCGCATGATCCGGTCTTCGATCAGCGAGCCGACCCACATCGCGAGCATCAGCGTCACGCCCACCCAGAGCAGCCCGGAGAGGATCGAGAGCAGCGTCAGATGGCTCGTGCCGACCGCAAAGCGCACGCTGGCCATCCACCGGAGGATGTCGTCGTGTACGCCCAGCACGTAGGCAATCATCGACACCCAGGCGAGTGTCGTGAACACGCGCTCGAAGACTTTCAGCAGCCCGGACGCATGCGGCGACGAGGCAAACAACCGTCGCGCGAAGTAGAACGCCAGATAGATGAGCGCCGTGCCGAAGAGCGGCACCTCCGCGAGCATCAGCAGCGAGACGCGGGTGTACTCCTGGAGCACCACCCGCGTGAGCGCGACACAAATCCAGCCGAACATCGGGAAGAACGCGCGTCGCAGACTCGACGACCCGGCCCGTCGGGCCGGCGCGACACGCTCGAAGTGACGGTCGAGACGCCCGATCATCCAGCGTCGCAGCACGAACGCCACGGCGAGCGCGCCCACCAGCGCCACGATCTGCCAGATGATCTGTGAGTCGCCGAAGTCGCGAACGACGTCGCGCACCAATCTCGCGAAAGCCGGACTTTCCTGCATCGCCATCGTTTCTATCTCTTGTTGTCAGCTGATGTCAGCGTCTGCCGTGACTCTACACTTTCCCGAGCCTTACGCCGGACGACGCTCGAACACGGCGGCAAAGAAGCCGTCGGTCGCGTGTCGGTTCGGCATCAGTTCGAGATACTTGCCCGTGTCGACGCCGATTTTCTGTGCGGCGAGCAACTCGTTGGCCGGCAGCAGCACGAACTCGGGATGCGCCTTCGCGAACGCCTCCGCAATCGCCTCGTTCTCTTCGGTCAGGAGGCTGCACGTCGCGTACACGAGTCGGCCGCCCGGTTTCACCAGACGCGCCGCGCTCGCGAGAATCGACGTCTGCATCTGCGTGAGTTCCTCGACCGACTGCGGCGACTGACGCCACTTCAGATCCGGATTGCGGCGCAACGTGCCGAGGCCGCTGCAAGGCGCGTCGACCAGCACACGGTCGATCTTGCCCGCCAGACGCTTGATCTTGCTGTCATTCTCGCTGTCGATCATCACCGGATAGACGTTCGACAGCCCGCTGCGCGCCAGACGCGGCTTGAGCTTGGCCAGACGCTTCTCCGAGACGTCGAACGCGTAGAGACGCCCCGTCGAGCGCATCTGCGCACCGATGGCGAGGGTCTTGCCTCCGGCGCCGGCGCAGAAATCGACGATCATCTCGCCACGGCGCGGGGCAACGAGCTGGCACAGCAACTGACTGCCTTCGTCCTGCACTTCGATGGCGCCCGACATGAACAGCGGGTGCTTTTGCAGCGCCGGCTTGCCCGCCAGGCGAATGCCGTTGGGCGCGAACGGCGTCGGCTCGGCCGAGAAGCCGTCTTCGCGCAGCTTCGCGAGCACCTCGTCGCGATTGCCCTTGATGACGTTGACGCGGCAGTCGAGCGGCGCCGGCTGATTGAGCGCCGCGGCCAGGGCTTCAAGCTCCGTGGCATCGAAACGCTTGGCCAGACGGTCGTACAGCCACTCCGGCAAGTTAGTGCGCACTCTCGGCTTGAGCGTTGCCGGATCGATCTGTCCGACGTGCTCCAGCCAATCGACTTCCTCGGGCGACGCCACCAGCTTGACCGAAGCGATGCCGCGCGTGAACGCGAGCCCCAGCAGGGCAAGACGACGCTCAAGCGGGCCTGAGCCGCTCTCGGCGTGCTGGCCGAACTCGAGCTTGCGTCGCAGGATGGCGAACACCGTCTCGGCCAGTACACCGCGCTCGCGGTGCCCCAGGCGGTCATGGGCGCGGAAGTACGTGCTCACGAGCGTATCGGCCGGGCCGGTGAACTTCAGCACGGTGCCGAGCAGTTCCTGGGTGCGTTCGAAGAGCGCGGGCGACAGGTGTTCGCCGCGCATGCGGGCGCTGTCGACCGGCGGGCCGTCCTGACGATCCTGACGGCGATCGCCGTCGCGGGCGCTTCTGCCGCCCTTGCCGCCATACGACGAACGGGAATCGAACGATTTACCGCCGGTGCGACCACCGGTTTGATTGGCGCCATTGCGGCGCTGGGTCGGGCGTGTGCTCATGCGTCCTCACCAAAGAGCCATTGCGAGTCGGGCGTGCCGTCGGCACCGGGGGTTACCGTCACGCGGCCATCGGCCACGACCAGACGGTCTTCCACGAACCAGCGCACGGCGCGCGGATAAATGATGTGTTCCAGCGGCAGAATGCGCTCGGCCAGCGCGTCCGGGGTATCGCCCGGGCGCACCGGCACGGCGGCCTGCAGCACGTACGGTCCGTGATCGAGCTCGGCCGTCACGAAATGCACCGTCGCACCCACGATCTTGCAGCCGGCCTCAAGGGCGCGGGCGTGCGTTTGCAGCCCCGGGAAGGCCGGGAGCAGCGACGGATGGATGTTGATGAGACGGCCGGCATAGCGTTGCGTGAATTCCGGCGTGAGAATGCGCATGAACCCGGCCAGCACGACCAGATCCGGCTGATGACGGTCGATCTCGGCGGCCAGCTCGGCGTCGAATGCCTCGCGGGTCTTGCCGAGGCTCGGCACCACGGCAGTGGCAATGCCGTTTTCTTGTGCAAAGGCCAGGCCCTCGGCCTCGGCCCGATTTGCGACGATGGCGGCCACGCGGGCCGGCCAGCCTTCTGCGGTACAGGCCCGGACGATGGCCTGCATGTTGCTGCCTCGTCCGGAAATCAGGATGACAATGTTCTTCATCGCCGGATTTTATCATTGGCGCGGCGCACCAGACAGCGCGATCCGCGCCGCGATGGCCCCGAAGCGTTTATAATTCAACGTTCTGCGGCGCCGCAATGTCGGTTTGGCCGCCTTGCGCGAGATGGCCCCGGGGCAGCCCCGGTCAGGCCGCCGCAGGGCGCCGGGCCCTCGCAACGGCGCCGCGCGGTTCATCCACCAACGCTCACTCAACGTCCTGTACTGACGCTTCCTTATCGTGCGAGTCTTCCGGGGTCTACCCAACGCGCAAAGCAAAGCGCCCTGCGTGCTGACGATCGGCAATTTCGACGGCGTGCACCTGGGCCACCAGGCACTGCTCGCGCGCGTGCGCGCCGCAGCGGCCGCGCGCGGCCTGCCGGTGTGCGTGATGACGTTCGAGCCGCATCCCCGCGAATACTTCATGCCCGACCGGGCGCCCGCGCGCATCTCCAATCTGCGCGACAAGTTCGAGGCACTGCGTGCCCAGGGCGTCGACCGGTTGGTGGTGGAACACTTCAACGCCCACTTCGCCGGCCAATCGCCTGAAGACTTCGTGCGCAACATCATCGTCGACGGCCTGCACACCCGCTGGCTGCTCGTCGGCGACGACTTCCGCTTCGGCGCCAAGCGCGCGGGCGACATCGAATACCTGCGCGACGCCGGCCGCCGCTTCGACTTCGTTGTCGAGCAGATGCCGACCATCGCGCACGACGGCGTGCGCATCTCCAGCTCGGAAGTGCGCGCCGCGCTCGCCGAGGGCAATTTCGAGCGCGCCCATGCGCTGCTCGGCCGTCCTTACGCGATCACCGGTCACGTCGTGCACGGCATGAAGCTCGGCCGCAAGCTGGGCTTCCCGACACTGAACCTGCGCATCGCACACAAGCATCCGGCGCTGTCGGGCATCTTCGTCGTGCAGGTGCACGGCCTGGCCGATCGGCCGTTGCCTGCCGTGGCGAGCCTGGGCCTGCGCCCGACCGTGGACGATTCCGGTCGCGTGCTGCTCGAAGTGCATCTGCTCGACTTCGTCGGCGATTGCTACGGCAAGCTCGTGCGCGTGGAATTCCTGCAGAAGCTGCGTGACGAAGCGAAATTCGACGGACTGGCCGAACTCGAAGCCGCCATCGCGCAGGACACGCGCGAGGCGCGCGCGTATTTCGCCCACGCACACGACGCCAATGGCCCGAGTGCACGACGCGACTTCGCCACCTCGGCCACCGACCGAATTAGATGATCTTCGCCCGCGTGCGCCGGCGCCCTGCGCCACGCGCGCGGCCCGCTGCCGCCACCGGCACCTGCCCGGGCGTTGCATCTGCCGGCCTCGACAGGCCCGAACGCAACGCCGCCGGCGCGAGCGCCCCACACCCGAAATTCCAAAATTCGTAGCGAAGCACCATGAGCGATAAGAAAGCCCCGAGCAAGTATCCCGTCAACCTGCTGGACACGCCGTTCCCGATGCGTGGCGACCTGCCCAAGCGCGAGCCCCTGTGGGTCAAGCAATGGCAGGAAAAGAAGATCTACGACAAGATCCGTCGCGCCAGCAAGGGTCGTCCGAAGTTCATCCTGCACGACGGCCCGCCGTATGCCAACGGTGACATCCACATCGGTCACGCGGTCAACAAGATCCTCAAGGACATGATCGTCAAGGCGCGCAGCCTCGCGGGCTTCGACGCCGCCTACGTGCCGGGCTGGGACTGCCACGGCATGCCCATCGAAATCCAGATCGAAAAGCAGTTCGGCAAGCACCTTCCGGTGCGCGAAGTGCAGGAGAAGGCGCGCGCCTATGCGGCCGTGCAGATCGAGCGCCAGAAGGCCGACTTCGAGCGCCTGGGCGTGCTCGGCGATTGGGACAATCCGTACAAGACCATGAACTTCTCGAACGAAGCGAACGAGCTTCGTGCACTCGCGAAGATCATGGAGAACGGTTACGTCTACCGTGGCCTGAAGCCGGTGAACTGGTGCTTCGACTGCGGCTCGGCGCTGGCCGAGGCGGAAGTCGAGTACAAGGACAAGACCGATCTGGCCATCGACGTGGGCTTCCCCTTCGCCGAACCGGAGAAGGTTGCCAAAGCCTTCGGCCTCTCGACGCTGCCGCGCAACGACGGCTTCATCGTGATCTGGACGACCACCCCGTGGACGATTCCGTCGAACCAGGCCCTGAACGTGCATCCCGAAGTCGAGTACGCGCTCGTCTCGACCGATCGCGGCCTGCTGATCCTCGCGACCGAGCGTGTCGAGGAATGCCTGAAGACGTACGGCCTGCACGGCGAGATTCTCGCGCGCACGAAGGGCGAAGCCCTCTCGCTGCTCCGCTTCCGCCACCCGCTGGCCACCGCCGATGCCGGCTACGAACGCACCTCGCCGATCTACCTCGGCGACTATGTGACGACCGACACCGGTACCGGTATCGTGCACTCGGCGCCGGCCTACGGCGTGGAAGACTTCTTGTCGTGCAAGGCGCACGACATGCCCGACTCGGAAATCCGCATGCCGGTGCTCGGCGACGGGCGCTATCAGGACAGCCTGCCGCTGTTCGGCGGCCAGTCGATCTGGGATGCCAACCCGCAGATCGTCGAAGCGCTGCGCGAAGCGGGCACGCTGTTCCACTCGTTCAAGTACACGCACAGCTACATGCACTGCTGGCGTCACAAGTCCCCGATCATCTACCGCGCCACCAACCAATGGTTTGCGGGCATGGACGTGAAGCCGGTCGACGGCGCACCCGGCGACGGCAAGACACTGCGCGAGATCGCGCTCGCCGGCATCGAAGCGACGGAGTTCTTCCCGTCGTGGGGCAAGCAACGCCTGCACAACATGATCGCGCACCGCCCGGACTGGACGCTCTCGCGTCAACGCCAATGGGGCGTGCCGATGGCGTTCTTCGTCCACAAGGAAACCGGCGCGCTGCACCCGCGCACGCCCGAGCTGCTCGAAGCCGTGGCCAAGCGTGTGGAAACCGAAGGCATCGAAGCCTGGCAGACGCTCGACCCGGTCGAATTGCTCGGCGACGAAGCCAAGGACTACGTGAAGAACCGCGACACGCTCGACGTGTGGTTCGACTCGGGCACCACGCACTGGCACGTGCTGCGCGGCTCGCACGCGCATGAACTCGGTTTCCCGGCGGATCTGTACCTGGAAGGCTCGGACCAGCACCGCGGCTGGTTCCACTCGTCGCTGCTGACCGCGTCGATGATGGACGGCCGCCCGCCCTACAAGGCGCTGCTCACGCACGGGTTCACCGTCGACGGTCAGGGCCGCAAGATGTCGAAGTCGATCGGCAACACCATCGTGCCGCAGGAAGTTGCGGGCAAGCTTGGTGCGGAAATCATCCGCCTGTGGGTGGCGTCGACCGACTATTCGGGCGAACTGTCGATCTCCGACGAAATTCTCAAGCGTGTGGTCGAGAGCTATCGTCGTATCCGCAACACGCTGCGCTTCCTGCTCGCGAACCTGGCCGACTACGACCACGCGAAGCACGCGCTGCCGCCGGAACAGTGGCTCGAGATCGACCGCTACGCCGTGGCGCTCGCCCAGTCGCTGCAGACCGAAGTGCTCGGTCACTACGACCGCTACGAGTTCCACCCGGTGGTGGCCAAGCTCCAGACGTTCTGCTCGGAAGATCTCGGCGGCTTCTACCTCGACATTCTGAAGGACCGTCTGTACACGAGCGCACCGGATGCTCCTGCCCGCCGTGCCGCCCAGAACGCGCTGTATCACATCACGCACGGGCTGCTGAAGCTCATGTCTCCGTTCCTGTCGTTCACGGCCGAAGAAGCCTGGCAAGTGTTCCAGCCGGGCAACGACACGATCTTCACGGAAACGTACTACACGTATCCTGAAGTGGCCGAAAGCACGCGCCTGCTGGAGAAGTGGTACCTGCTGCGCGCCGTACGCGGCGACGTGACCAAGGCACTGGAAGAGGCGCGCGCTGCCGAACAGATCGGTTCGTCGCTGCAGGCCGAAGTCGAGGTTCGCGTGTCGGGCCGCAAGTTCGACGTGCTCGCTAGCCTCGGCGACGATCTGCGCTTCGTGCTGATCACGTCGGCCGCCGCCGTCACGCAGGTCGCGACGGAAGCCGACGAAGGCGTGGTGGTCACGCCGTCGTCGCACCAGAAGTGCGAGCGTTGCTGGCACTATCGTGACGACGTGGGCGCAGACGCCGCTCACCCGACCCTTTGCGGACGTTGCGTGTCGAATCTCTTCGGCAGCGGCGAACACCGGAGCGCGGCATAATGGCAGGCAAAGCAGGCGCTCGCACGGGCGCACAGCGCAGGAACGGCAACGGCGGCGCCCGCGGGGGCGCCACCTACGGTCTGCTGCCGTGGCTGGGGATCGCCGTCATTGCGATCCTGCTCGATCAGGTGACCAAGCTCACGATTCTGAAGACCTTCCAATACGGCGAATTCCGCCCGGTTACGTCGTTCTTCAATCTGGTGCTGGTGTACAACAAGGGCGCGGCGTTCAGCTTTCTGGCGGCCGCCGGTGGCTGGCAGCGCTGGTTCTTCACGCTGCTCGGGATCGTGGCGGCCACGGTCATCATCTGGCTGCTCAAGCGTCACAACGGCCAGAAGATGTTCTGCCTGTCGCTGTCGCTGATTCTCGGCGGCGCACTGGGGAACGTGATCGATCGTGTGATCTACGGTCACGTGATCGACTTTCTGGACTTCCACGTCGGCGGCTGGCACTGGCCGGCGTTCAACGTGGCCGACTCGGCCATTTGCGTGGGCGCGGTGCTGCTGGTGATCGACGAGCTGCGACGCGTGCGGCGCGGCAAGTAGCACCCTTTGCTGGATCCGCCGCGATCGACGCGGCACAGTCCGGGCGCGCAGCCAATTGGGCATGTGTGCACGGGCGACATCCGTCGCGGCGCCCTGGAGGCGCCGCGCGGCACTTTGGAGGAGGCATTTCTATGGAACGCGGTGAACTGGCGGGCAAGACCATCGTTCTCGGGCTGACGGGCGGGATCGCCTGCTACAAGTCTGCGGAACTCACCCGGTTGCTCGTCAAGGCCGGCGCGACGGTGCAGGTCGTGATGACCGACGCCGCCACGCAATTCATCACGCCGCTCACGATGCAGGCGCTCTCCGGACGCCCCGTCTACACCAGCCAGTGGGACAACCGCATCGACAACAACATGGCGCATATCGACCTCTCGCGTGAGGCCGACGCCATTCTGATCGCCCCCGCCTCCACCGACTTCCTCGCCAAACTGGCGCACGGTCTGGCCGACGACCTGCTCTCCACGCTGTGCGTCGCGCGCGACTGCCCGCTGCTGGTCGCCCCGGCCATGAACCGCCAGATGTGGGCCAACCCGGCGACCCAGCGCAATGCGGCAACGCTGCGCGGCGATGGCATTGCCATCCTCGGCCCGGGCAGCGGCGACCAGGCTTGCGGCGAAATCGGCGACGGCCGGATGCTCGAACCCGAAGACCTGTACGAAGCCCTTGCCGGATTCTTCCAGCCCAAACGCCTCGCCGGACGCCGTGTACTGATTACCGCCGGCCCGACCTTCGAGCCGATCGATCCGGTGCGCGGGCTGACGAACCTGTCGAGCGGCAAGATGGGTTTTGCGCTCGCGCGCGCTGCGGCGCAGGCCGGGGCCGACGTGCATCTGGTTGCCGGACCGACGTCCCTCGCCACGCCCTATGGCGTGACACGCAGCAACGTGCAGACGGCCCGGCAGATGTTCGACGCCGTGATGGCCGACGCCGCGCACAACGACATCTTCATCGCCGTGGCGGCGGTGGCCGACTGGCGCGTGCGCGACGTGGCGCACGACAAGATCAAGAAGACGGGCGACGCCGACGTGCCCACACTCGAATTCGTCCAGAACCCCGACATTCTCGCGGCCGTGGCTCAACTTCCGGCAGCGCCCTATTGCGTGGGCTTTGCCGCCGAGTCGGGCGACCTGGAAAAGCACAGCGCGGAAAAGCGCCGCCGCAAACAAGTGCCGCTGCTCGTGGGCAATCTCGGTCCCGCCACGTTCGGGCAGGACGACAACGAAGTCATCCTGTTCGACGAGGCTGGTCAGAAGCGTCTGCCGCGTGCCGACAAGCAATCGCTGGCGCGCAGCCTGATCGTCGAGATCGCCGCCCGGTTGCCCAAACGCACCAAGCCGGCCTCAGGCGCGCCGGGCTGACGCATCCGCTCACGCGCGGGCCGACGCCTTGACGGCGCGCATCGCCCCATCGTTCATTCGCTTCATCGTCTGTCATCGTCGTTGTCCGGCGGCGCTGGCAGACTGGCAGGACACCGGCACGCTTCGCCGCCTGCCGCTTTCATCGCCCGGCCTTCGGGCCATCGCAATACCCAGAATAAAATGACGCAACCTCCTTCCTCCATGCGGCCCGCCGTCAGTGTCTACGGGACACTGAGCATGCTCGCCGCGATCATGTTCTTCGGCTTCATGACGATCGGCATGCCGCTGCCCGTGCTGCCGGTCTACGTGCACGAGACGCTCGGCTACGGCTCGTTCGTGGTCGGTGTGACCATCGGCATCCAGTCCGTCGTCACGCTGCTGCTGCGCTCCTATGCCGGTCGCGTCGTCGACACGCGCGGCCCGCGCCGGGCAGTGCTCACCGGCCTTTGTGGCTGTGCGGCGGCGGGCGTGCTGTACCTGGTCGCGTCGATGGTGCCCAATCCCGCGCTCGCGCTGGGCATTCTCATCGCCGGACGCGTCGTCCTCGGCTTCGGCGAAAGCCTGCTCCTCACCGGCGGCATGTCGTGGGGCATCGGCCTGCTCGGCGCCGCCCACGCCAGCAAGGCCATCTCGTGGCAGGGCGTGTCGATGTACACGGCACTCGCCACCGGCGCGCCGTTCGGTGCCTACCTGCTCCAATCGGCAGGCTTCACGGTGGTCTCGCTCGTGAACATTGTCCTGCCCGCGATTGCCTTTGCCATCGCCCTTCGCCTGCCGGCTGCCGCACCGGTGGGCGGCAATCGTCTGCCGTTCTTCCGCGTGGTCGGGCTGGTATGGCGTCCGGGCCTCGCCATGACGCTGGGCAGTATCGGCTACGCCGTGATCGCCGCCTTCATCACGCTCTACTACGCCAGCCACGGCTGGTCAGGGGCAGCCTACGCGCTCACGCTCTATAGCGCCTGCTTCATTGGCATGCGGATCCTGTTGGCGCATGCCGTCGATCGCTTCGGTGGACGCCGCGTCGCGATGTGCTCGCTGGTCTTCAGCGCCATCGGCCAGTTCCTGCTGTGGGGCGCCGTGAGCCCGAATATGGCGCTCGCGGGCGCAGGGCTGACGGGTGTCGGCTTCTCACTCGTCTTTCCGGCCCTCGGGGTCGAGGCGCTGCGCCAGGTGCCGCCGCAGAACCGCGGGGCGGCGCTGGCGGCTTACTCGGCATTCTTCGATCTGGCGCTCGGCCTGATCGGACCGATGGCCGGCCTCGTCGCCAACTTTTTTGGTTACGCCTCGATCTTCCTGTGCGGCGCACTCGGGGGCATTGTCGCGATCGTGATGATTGCGCGTCTGCCGCATGCAGTCCCCGGCACGGCGCCGGTGGATTCGTCCGCCGGCAGCGGCCACTGATTGACACGACCGATTGGCTTAACGACACGTCGACGGCCATCCACCGTCGGCCAGGAGCACCGAACGCATGTCGCAACCTACTGCTGCCCGTATCAAGCTGTCGATCCTCGATCAGACGCCCGTCATCCACGGCCATAGCGTGGCAGACGCCATTGCCGCCACCGTCGAACTCGCACAAGCGGCCGACGATCTCGGCTACACGCGCTACTGGTGCGCCGAGCATCACGGGTTGCGTGGCGTGGCCAATCCGGCCCCGGAAGTCATGATCGCGCGGTTGGCCAGCGTGACGAAACGTCTGCGGGTCGGCTCGGGCGGGGTGATGCTGCCCTACTACAGCCCGTTCAAGCTGGCGGAACAGTTCCTGATGCTCGAAGCGCTGTTCCCGAACCGCATCGACCTCGGCGTCGGACGCGCCCCTGGCGGCGACATGCGCACGGCACGCGCCGTGGCAAAAGGGCCTTACGACGCGGGCGAACATTTCCCGCAACAGGTCGCCGAACTGGCCGGCCTGTTCGGCGGCACGCTCGCCGACGATCATCCCTACCGGGGTGTGCTGCTGCAACCGGCCATCGAGACGCGCCCCGAACTGTGGGTGCTCGGTTCCAGCGAGTTCGGCGGGCTGCTCGCCGCGCAACTCGGCTTGCGCTACTGCTTCGCCCACTTCATCAATGCGCATTACGGTCATCGTGTGACGCAGGCGTATCGCGAACGCTTCACGCCGGGACAGCTCGACAAGCCGTATTGCTCGGTCGCACTCTTCGTCATCTGCGCCGATACCGACGCCGAAGCGCAAGCGCTGGAGGCGGGCGTGGATCTGCGTCGTGTGCAGATGGCCTACGGCATGAACGAGCCGATTCCCAGCCTCGAACAGGGCGCGCAGGCCAAGCCGCAGTACCGCGATCGAGAGCTGTCCGTGATTGCGCGCGAGAAGCCCCGTAGTATCATCGGCACCCCGGAGCGCGTGACCGAACGCGTGATGGAATTGCAGGCGCAGTTCGAGGCCGACGAGATTGTCGTGCTGACGGTGGCCGGCAGCTATCGTGCGCGTCTGCGCTCGCATGAATTGCTCGCACAGGCGTTCGCGCTGCGCGCGGGCGAATGACAAAATGACAACGCCGGTTCGCGCCCCCGATGCGCGCTTGCCCAGCCTGACCCCATACCCTCAACGCCATACGCCATGAAACTCGACGTCAAAATTCTCGACGAACGCCTGCGCTCGCAGTTGCCCGCCTACGCCACGCCGGGCAGCGCCGGGCTGGATCTGCGCGCCTGTCTCGACACGCCGCTGACCATCGCACCGGGCCAGACCGTGCTCGTGCCGACGGGACTGGCGATTCACCTCGACGATCCGGGCTACGCCGCACTGATCCTGCCGCGCTCGGGTCTGGGCCACAAGCATGGCATCGTGCTCGGCAACCTGGTCGGGCTGATCGATTCGGACTATCAGGGTCAACTGATGGTGTCGACGTGGAATCGCGGCAGTGAACCGTTCGTGTTGAACCCGTTCGAGCGTCTGGCGCAGCTGGTGATCGTGCCGGTCGTTCAGGCCGAATTCAACATCGTCGACGAATTCCCGGAGAGCGATCGGGGCGCGGGTGGCTTCGGCAGCACCGGCAAACACTGACGCCTCACAAGCATCAGCATAAAAAAAGCGCCGCATGAAGCGGCGCTTTTTCATTGGGCGATGCGCTGACGATTACTCGACTTCGGCAGCTTCCGGCTCCGGACGGGTGTTGCCATCCTCCGGGAAGGACAACTGTACCTGATCGTTCTCGTCCAGATTGACGGTCACGCGACCACCGCTCGTCAGACGCCCGAACAGCAGTTCGTCGGCCAACGCACGGCGGATCGTGTCCTGGATCAGACGCTGCATCGGACGCGCGCCCATGAGCGGGTCGAAGCCCTTCTTCGCCAGGAACGCGCGCAGCTTGTCGGTGAAGACAACCTCGACCTTCTTCTCGTGCAGCTGATCTTCGAGCTGGATGAGGAACTTGTCGACGACGCGCAGGATGATCTGCTCGTCGAGCGGCTTGAAGCTGATGATCGCGTCGAGACGGTTGCGGAACTCCGGCGTGAACATGCGCTTGATGTCGGCCATTTCATCGCCGGCCTGACGCTCGTTCGTGAAGCCGATGCTCGCGCGGTTGATGGTCTCGGCGCCCGCGTTCGTCGTCATGATGATGATGACGTTGCGGAAATCCGCCTTGCGGCCATTGTTGTCCGTCAGCGTACCGTGGTCCATCACCTGGAGCAGCACGTTGAAGATGTCCGGATGCGCCTTTTCGATTTCGTCGAGAAGCAGCACGCAGTGCGGCTTCTTCGTCACCGCTTCGGTCAGCAGACCACCCTGGTCGAAGCCCACGTACCCCGGGGGCGCGCCGATCAGACGGCTCACCGCATGACGCTCCATGTACTCCGACATGTCGAAGCGAATAAGCTCGATGCCCAACGTGAACGCGAGTTGCTTGGCGACTTCGGTCTTGCCGACGCCCGTCGGGCCCGAGAACAGGAACGCGCCGATCGGCTTGTCCGTCTTGCCCAGCCCGGCTCGCGACATCTTGATTGCCGCGGAAAGCGCGTCGATGGCCGGGTCCTGCCCGAACACCACGCTCTTGAGATCGCGATCGAGCGTCTGGAGCTTGCCGCGGTCGTCCGCCGATACACTCTGCGCCGGAATACGGGCAATCTTCGAGACGATTTCCTCGATCTCGCCCTTGCCGATCGTCTTCTTCTGCTTCGACTTCGGCAGAATCCGCTGCGCGGCACCGGCTTCGTCGATCACGTCGATGGCCTTGTCCGGCAGGTGACGGTCGGTGATGAACTTCGCCGACAGTTCCGCCGCCGCCGACAGGGCGCTCGACGAGTACTTCACGCCGTGGTGCTCTTCGAAACGGGACTTCAGGCCGCGCAGGATCTGGACCGTCTGCTCGACGGTCGGCTCGTTCACGTCGATCTTCTGGAAACGACGCGACAGGGCCGCATCCTTCTCGAAGATGCCGCGGTATTCGGTAAACGTCGTGGCGCCGATGCACTTGAGCTGCCCGGACGACAACGCCGGCTTGAGCAGGTTCGACGCATCGAGCGTGCCGCCCGACGCGGCGCCCGCGCCGATCAGCGTGTGAATTTCGTCGATGAACAGGATCGCGTTGTTGCGCTCCTTGAGTTCCTTGAGCACTGCCTTGAGGCGTTGCTCGAAGTCACCGCGATACTTCGTTCCGGCAAGCAGCGCGCCCATGTCCAGCGAGTAGACGGTGGCGTCCTGCAGAATCTCCGGCACTTCGCCGCGCGTGACGCGCCAGGCGAGGCCCTCGGCGATGGCCGTCTTGCCCACGCCGGCTTCGCCCACGAGGAGCGGATTGTTCTTGCGGCGACGGCACAACACCTGCACCACGCGCTCGACTTCCGACTCGCGCCCGATGAGCGGATCGATCTTGCCGTCGCGGGCCATCTGGTTGAGGTTCTGGGTGTACTGGGCGAGCGGGCTTTCCTTGGCGTTCGCCCCCTCTTCACCCTCGGCGCTACCCTCGCCGGCCTTGGCCGACTCGCCGGACGCACCGGTCTTGGTAATGCCGTGAGAGATGAAATTGACGACGTCCAGGCGCGTCACGCCCTGCTGCTGCAGGTAGTAGACGGCGTGGGAGTCCTTTTCACCGAAGATGGCGACCAGCACGTTCGCGCCCGTGACTTCCTTCTTGCCGTTGGAAGTGGACTGAACGTGCATGATGGCGCGCTGAATCACACGCTGGAAACCGAGCGTGGGCTGTGTGTCGACCTCGTCGCTACCCGGCACCGTCGGCGTATTGTCGGCGATGAAGTTGCGCAGGTTCTGCCGCAAATCGTCGAGATTTGCCGCGCAGGCGCGCAACACTTCGGCAGCGGTCGGGTTATCCAAGAGAGCGAGCAACAGGTGCTCGACCGTAATGAATTCGTGTCTTGCCTGGCGCGCTTCCATAAACGCCATGTGCAGGCTGACTTCCAATTCCTGGGCAATCATGCTTCCTCCATCAC
>NZ_JBEBXS010000009.1:0-217626 GCF_040391475.1 Pandoraea pnomenusa
GACGTAACGGCGCACGAATTCCGGTGCGTTCGGGTCTTGCGGGGCGAGGGCCATGTTGCGGTTGACTCCGGATGAAGATGCCGACGTCTGTCGTCGGCAAAGAGGGGGGCGGGTGCCTTTGGCGGCACCCGCTTTCGGTTTAGCGTGTCAGGGCCGCGTTGGCGGGGGCGGCTTCGGTGTCTTCGATGGACGCTGCGATCGGCTCGTAGGGCAGGGCGCCATCGAGCACTTTGTGCGCTCTGGCAAAGTCGACGTCTTTTTCCCATGCCGCGACGACGAGCGTCGCCACGCAGTTGCCCAGCAGGTTGGTGATGGCGCGGGCAATGCCCACGAACCAGTCGACCGGCAGGATCAGGACCAGTCCGATGACGGGGATGGCCGGAATGGCCGCCAGCGTCGCCGCCAGGATCACGATGGCCGAACCCGGAATACCGTGCGCACCCTTGGAGGTCAGCAGCGAGACGAGCACGACGAGTATCAGGTCGTGCATCGACAACGGTGTGTTGGTGGCCTGCGCAATGAAGATGACCGCCAGCGTCAGGTAGATGGAGAAGCCATCGAGGTTGAAGGAGTAGCCGGTCGGCACGACAAGGCCCACGGTGGACTTCTTGATGCCCATCCATTCGAGCTTGCGCATGATGGTCGGCAACACGGCATCGGACGACGCAGTGCCCAGCACGATGGACAACTCTTCACGGAAGTACTTGATGAACTTGAAGATGTTGAACCCGGCCAGTCGCAAGACGCCGCCCAGCACCACGGTGACGAAGACGAAGCAGCTCGCGTAGAACACGAGCACGAGCATGCCCAGTTGCTTGAGCGACGCGGCACCGTATTTGCCAGTGGTGAAAGCCACGGCACCCAGCACGCCCAGCGGTGCAAGGCGGATGATGAACGCCATCACGCGGAAGAAGACATGGCTGAGGTCTTCGATGAACCGGGCCACCGGACGCCCGCGCTCACCTAGGGCCGCCAGCGCGCACCCGAACATGACGGAGAAGACAAGGATCTGCAGGATGTCGCCCTTGGCAAAAGCGTCGGTGATGGTGTTGGGAATGATCTTCAGGAGAAAGCCCGCAGTGTCCTTGAGGCTCTTGGCGTTCTCGGTGTACGCCGCCATGGCGCTGGGATCGAGGCTGCGAATGTCGATGTTCATGCCTTCGCCCGGACGCGTCACCCACGCCAGCACGGCGCCGATGACGAGCGCGAAGGTGGTGATGATCTCGAAGTACACGACGGCCTTGACGCCCACGCGGCCGACTTTGCGCAGATCCCCCGCGCTCGCCATGCCACTGACCACGACGCAGAAGACGATCGGTCCGATCACCATCTTGATCAACTTCAGGAAACCGTCTCCCAACGGACGCAACGACTCTCCGAACTGCGGAAACCAGATGCCAAGTGCCACACCTACGATCAACGCAATGACAACTCGGCCAAACAACGAACGAAACACCTTGGGCATGGCTTGTCTCCTCTGCCTGCGCAATTGGCTTCGCACAACTGCGCGTGATTTCTACGTCTGACGGACTGCTCTCGGGGGCTGAATCTCTGTACGGCAACATCCACCCATCAGTGTATTCAAACAAGTCATACCGGTCTGACCAGTGGTGTTATGGCGAATATTAGAAATTCAATATAGTGAGGTCAAGGTGCGTCTTGTGAGGGGATTCCCTAGGGCGGGGGATACGGCCGGGGTGGGCGTCGCGCAGGGTAGTGATCCCCTCGAAATCTTCGGTTTTGGGGACGAATCCGGCCCCGATCGGGGTGAACTTCGCTTTCGCGCCAGCAGTCGCACGGTTATCTGGTGGGCTGTTCGGGCGTGGAATGCGACCCCCGGCAGCGTGCGCAGACCCCCAAACCTGCGAAGAAGGGAGGCGCCATGCGGATGAAGGACACGGTGGTTATGGTGACGGGCAGCGGGCAGGGCATCGGACGCGCGATCGCGATCCGGCTTGCCCAGGAGGGCGCCCGCATCGTGGTGGAAGACCGGCTGGACAATGCCATGGCCGAGCAGACGCTCGACTTCGTGCGCAACGCGGGCAGCGACGGCTGTGTGATCGCAGGCGACGTGGGCAAGGTGGACGACGATCAGGACGTGATCGCCCGCGCCGTGGCCCAAATGGGACGCATCGACGTGCTGGTCAACAACGCCGGGGTGGAGCGTCGCGCACCGTTCCTCGAGGTGACCGAGGCGGACTACGATCTGGTGATGAACGTGAACCTGAAGGGCGCGTTCTTCCTGACACAGGCATTTGTGCGTCACTTGCAGGCGACGAAACGCGGCGGGCGCATCGTCAATGTCAGCTCGGTACACGAGGAACTGCCGTTTCCGCACTTCACGAGCTACTGCGCCAGCAAGGGCGGCATGAAGATGATGATGCGCAATCTGGCCATCGAACTCGCCCCGCTCGGCATTACGGTGAATAACGTGGCGCCCGGCGCCGTCGCCACCCCGATCAACCGGCAACTGCTCGCCAACAAGGCGCAACTGGACGCGCTGGTCGCAAGTATTCCGCTCGGACGCCTCGCCGATCCGAGCGAAGTCGCCAACGCTGTCCTGTTCCTCGCTTCGCCCGACGCCAGCTATGTGACGGGCACTACGCTCTTCATCGACGGCGGTCTGCTCTGGAATTACTCGGAGCAATGACGATGACCGATACCGCACAACGCACGTTGGCCAAAGGCGGCATGACGCCGGACGTCGAACACTCGGCACCGGCCGACGTGCTGACCCCTGCCGACCGCTATCAGGAGCTGTTTGTCGCCGTTCAGACGCAACGCGTGTTTACGGACAGCAAGACGTTCGTCGACTGCGTGCCGACGCTGGCGCCGGAAGCCGTGATGCGCCGCTATCGCGAAGCGGCGCCCCAGCCGGGCTTCGACCTGTCTCGTTTCGTGGCGTCGCACTTCACCCTGGAGCGCACGCCGCCCAGCCACTATGTGTCGGACCCGGGGCAGGGACTCGTCGACCATATCGACGGGCTTTGGGAGGTGCTCACGCGGTTACCGGAGGCGCATCCGGCGTGCAGTTCGCTGTTGCCGCTGCCGCGTCCGTATGTCGTGCCCGGCGGTCGCTTTCACGAACTCTATTACTGGGACTCCTATTTCACGATGCTCGGGCTCGCCCGGAGCGGGCGTCAGGACCTGCTCGTGAGCATGGCCGACAATTTCTCGTTTCTCATCGACACCTACGGCCATATTCCGAACGGTAACCGCACGTACTATCTCAGCCGTTCGCAGCCGCCGATGTACGGCCTGATGGTCGAGCTCTTCGAGTCGCATGGCGTGGCGCACGCCCTGCGGTATCTGCCTCACCTGCGTCGCGAATATGAATACTGGATGGACGGCGAAGCGACGCTCGCGCCGGGCGACGCGCACCGTCACGTCGTGCGCCTGCCCGACGGTGCGCTCCTGAATCGCTATTGGGACGAGCGCGATACGCCCCGCGAGGAGGGCTATCTGGAGGATCTGGGCACCGCGCTGCATGCCCCGCGTCGTCCGGCGGGGGAGGTGTATCGCGATCTTCGTGCCGGCGCAGCCTCGGGCTGGGACTTCAGCTCGCGCTGGCTCGATGACGTCAACGATCTCTCGTCGATTCGCACGACCGCCATCCTGCCCGTCGACCTGAACAGTTTCCTTTTCGCCACGGAGCGCCACATCGCGCGGCTGTGCGATGCCGCCGGCGATACGCAGGCCGCCCAGGCTTTCGTCCAGCGCGCACAGGCCCGGCGCGATGCGATGACACGCTATCTGTGGAGCGACGCGCAGGGCGCGTTTCTCGATTACGACTGGCAACGTGGCGAGCAGCGCCCTTGTTTGTCGGCAGCGCTTGCCACGCCGCTCTTCGTGGGGCTGGCGACGCCCGATCAGGCGCATCGGAGCGCAAAGACGATGCTCGACCGGCTGGTGGCTGCGGGCGGGCTGCGCACGACGGAGACGTCGAGCCTCCAGCAATGGGACCCGCCGAATGGCTGGGCACCGCTGCAATGGATCGGTATCCACGGGCTTCGCAAGTACGGTGAGAACGGGCTGGCGAACGATATCGCCCGTCGCTGGCTCTCGACGGTCAGCGCGCTCTACGCGCGCGAGAGCAAGCTCGTCGAAAAGTATTCGCTGCATACGAGCGACGCGATGTGTGCCTGTGGCGGCGGCGGCGGGGAGTACCCGCTGCAGGACGGCTTCGGCTGGACGAATGGCGTGGTGCGCCGCCTGCTCGGCGATCATCCGGACCATCATGCCCACGAGGTGACGGCACAGGGTCGCCCGCCGCGGCAAATCTCCCGGTAGCGCCCGGCGGGGGGGCGGACGTTTCAATGGGCTGGCGGTTGCGGCTGTCATGCCGACGTCCGACGCAAGGTGTTGCTTCGCCGACGCGTCGGGGGCGCCGGCGGGTGAGGGGAGATTTGGCGTCGTACAATGCGCCATACGAATCCCCGCATTCCCAGTGAGGCCTCATGAAGCATTCGGCGCATGCCGTTACCGACGCCGCCGTCGCCACCATCCGAGAGCGTATCGAACGCCAGGTCTATCCCGCCGGCGCGATGCTTCCTTCGCAACGCCAACTCGCCGAGGAACTGGCCATCAGCCGCGCCTCGCTGCGCGAAGCCCTCTCCACGCTCGAAGCGCTCGGCATGGTCGCCATCCGTCCCGGAAAAGGGGTGTACGTGAACGACGCTTCCGCGCGGGTGGGCGTCGCCTGGCGATTCGCCGACCAGATCTCGCTGGCCGACACGTACCAGTTGCGCTACGCGCTGGAAGGCTTCTCGACCCGGCTCGCCGCCCACGCCGCCAGCGCCGACGAGATCGACTGGCTCACGGATAACGTCGAGACGATGAAGTCCGCGCTGATCGAGGGCGACGTGGATACGGCCGCCCAACTGGACTTCGCGTTTCACCTCCGGATCGTCGGGCTGGCCGGGAACGGCGCGATCGCCGACATTCTTCGCGGCAGCACCGAAATCGTGATGGAAAGCCAGCGCCTGCCGTTCTATCAGCGCGAACTGGTGCTTTCCACCTATCATGAACATCTGGAGATCCTCGACGCGCTGCGACGCCGCGACGGCGCCGCCGCAGGGGCCGCGATGGAGCGCCATATCGTGCTGGCGGCCCAGCGGGCGGGCATTCATTTCCCTATCCCCTCTGCGTATTCGTCCTCCGGCAGCGCAACCCCCAGGGAGAACGCAGAGCGTACTGGTGCGCCACACGTTCAGCTTTGAGAAGATTGGGATTTGCGCTATACTTTGAAGGTTTTAGTCATTTAACCCTCACCCTAGCGCCTACCCGCCTGACATCTCGTCCGCAGCCCGAGCATCCGCTGTGCGCATATTCCGCGCAATTCCGGTGCCCGCGCTGATGTCATCGCGAGCGGACGATGGGGCTGGCAGCCGGGGTGAACCCTTCAGGAGTTTCCCGTGCTGCCGTCATTCCCACCCGCCATTCTCGCGCTCGCTGACGGCACGGTCTTTCGTGGGTACGCCATCGGCGCTGCCGGTCACACCATCGGTGAAGTGGTCTTCAATACGGCCATTACCGGCTACCAGGAAATCCTCACCGACCCGAGCTATGCGCGCCAGATCGTCACGCTGACGTATCCGCACATCGGCAACACGGGCGTCAACGGTGAAGACGTCGAAGCCACGAAAGTCCATGCCGCCGGCCTGATCATCAAGGATCTGCCGATCCTCGACTCGAATTTCCGCGCCGACAAGACGCTGTCGCAATACCTGAAGGACGAAGGCGTCGTTGCCATCGCCGGCATCGACACGCGCCGTCTGACCCGAATCCTGCGTGACAAGGGCGCCCAGAACGGCTGCATCCTCGCCGGCGAAGAAGCCGACGAAGCCAAGGCCATCGCACTCGCCCAATCCTTCCCGGGCCTGGCCGGCATGGACCTCGCCAAGGTAGTCTCGACCACGGAGCAATACGCGTGGACGCAGACGGAGTGGACGCTCGGCGAAGGCTATGGTGAGCAGAAGGATCCGAAATTCCACGTGGTCGCGCTCGACTACGGCGTGAAGCGCAACATTCTGCGCATGCTCGCCGAGCGTGGCTGCAAGGTCACGGTACTGCCCGCCCAAAGCTCGGCCGACGACGTGTTCGCGCTGAACCCGGATGGCGTCTTCCTCTCGAACGGCCCCGGCGATCCCGAGCCGTGCGACTACGCCATTGCGGCCACGAAGACGTTCCTCGAGCGACGCATCCCGACCTTCGGCATCTGCCTCGGCCACCAGATCATGGGCCTGGCCGTCGGCGCCAAGACGCTCAAGATGAAGACCGGTCACCACGGTGCCAACCACCCGGTGAAGGATCTCGCGACCGGCCGCGTCGTCATCACGTCGCAAAACCACGGTTTCGCGGTGGACGCGAACAGCCTGCCCGCCAACGCACGCGTGTCGCACGTGTCGCTGTTCGACGGCACGCTGCAAGGCTTCGAGCTGACGGACCGCCCGGCATTCTGCTTCCAGGGTCACCCGGAAGCCTCGCCCGGCCCGCACGACATCGGCTATCTGTTCGACCGCTTCGTGCAGTCGATGGCCGACGCCAAGCAGCCGGCGTAAGCACAGGCGCGACGAGAAACGGATAAGGAAACACGCACCATGCTCGGAAACTCGATCGGCATCGTCAATCTCTGGACCTATCTGGCCGGAGTGGTGGTGATCATCCTGCTGCCGGGGCCGAACTCGCTTTATGTGCTGTCGGTGGCGGCGCAACGCGGCGTACGGCAGGGCTACGCGGGCGCGTGCGGCGTGTTTCTGGGCGACACGATCCTGATGACGCTGTCGGCCGCAGGCGTGGCCTCGCTGTTGCACGCCCAGCCGGCACTCTTCTTCGTGGTGAAGTACCTCGGCGCAGCCTATCTTTGCTGGATGGGCCTGAACATGCTTCGCGGCGCGCTTGCCAATGCGCGGGCCATCCGGGCCAATGCCGGGGCGGCCGTGGTTGCCGCGACGAAGCATGTCGACGCCGATCACCCGTTCAAGCGTGCGCTGTTCATCAGCCTGCTGAACCCGAAGGCGATCCTGTTCTGCGTGTCGTTTTTCATCCAGTTCGTCGATCCGGGCTACGCCCACCCCGCCGTGTCGTTTGCGGTGCTGGGCGTGATCGTGCAGACCTGCAGTTTCCTGTACCTGAGCACGCTGATCCTGGCCGGTTACCGCCTGGCCGAGCACTTCCGGCAACGTCGCCGGTTGAGCGCCGGGGCAACCGGCGGCGTGGGCGCGCTGTTCGTCAGCTTCGGTGTGAAGCTCGCGACCGCGACGCTGAGTTAAATTTTTGTTGAGAACGTTATGCCAAAGCGCACAGACATCAAGAGCATCCTCATCATCGGCGCCGGCCCGATCATCATCGGTCAGGCATGCGAATTCGATTATTCCGGCGCACAGGCCTGCAAGGCCCTGCGTGAGGAAGGCTACAAGGTCATCCTGATCAACAGCAACCCTGCGACGATCATGACCGACCCGGATACGGCCGATGTGACCTACATCGAGCCGATCACGTGGGAAGTCGTCGAGCGCATCATCGCCAAGGAGCGTCCGGACGCGATCCTGCCGACGATGGGCGGCCAGACCGCGCTGAACTGCGCGCTCGACCTGCATCGTCACGGCGTGCTCGACAAGTACAAGGTGGAGCTGATCGGCGCCTCGCCGGAAGCCATCGACAAGGCCGAAGACCGCCAGAAGTTCAAGGACGCGATGACCAAGATCGGTCTCGGTTCGGCCAAGTCGGGCATCGCGCACTCGATGGAAGAAGCGCTCACCGTGCAGGCCCAGATCATGGCCGAAATCGGCGGCAGCGGTTACCCGATGGTGATCCGCCCGTCGTTCACGCTCGGCGGCTCGGGCGGCGGTATCGCCTACAACCGCGAAGAATTCGAAGAGATCTGCAAGCGCGGTCTCGACCTCTCGCCCACGCGCGAACTGCTCATCGAAGAGTCGCTGCTCGGCTGGAAGGAATTCGAGATGGAAGTCGTGCGCGACCGCGCCGACAACTGCATCATCGTCTGCTCGATCGAAAACCTCGACCCGATGGGCGTGCACACCGGTGACTCGATCACCGTTGCCCCGGCCCAGACGCTCACGGACAAGGAATACCAGCTGCTGCGTAACGCGTCGCTGGCCGTGCTGCGCGAAATCGGCGTGGAGACGGGCGGCTCGAACGTCCAGTTCTCGATCAACCCGAAGGACGGCCGTATGGTCGTCATCGAAATGAACCCGCGCGTGTCGCGCTCGTCGGCACTCGCCTCGAAGGCTACCGGCTTCCCGATCGCCAAGGTCGCTGCCAAGCTGGCCGTGGGCTACACGCTCGACGAACTGCGCAACGAAATTACCGGCGGCGCCACGCCGGCATCGTTCGAGCCGACCATCGACTATGTCGTGACCAAGGTGCCGCGTTTCGCGTTCGAGAAGTTCCGCGAAGCCGATCCCCGCCTGACCACGCAGATGAAATCGGTCGGTGAAGTGATGGCGATGGGTCGCACGTTCCAGGAATCGTTCCAGAAGGCCATGCGTGGTCTGGAAGTCGGTGTGGACGGTCTGGACGAAAAGTCGACCGATCGCGACGAAATCGTGGCCGAGATCGGCGAACCGGGCCCGGACCGTATCTGGTACGTGGGCGACGCGTTCCGTCTGGGCATGAGCCTCGAAGAGGTCTACGCCGAGACGGCGATCGACCCGTGGTTCCTCGCCCAGCTCGAAGCCATCGTCAAGAAGGAAAAGGCGCTCGCCGGCCGCACGCTCGAAAGCCTGACGACCGAAGAACTGCGCTTCCTGAAGCAAAGCGGCTTCTCGGATCGCCGTCTGGCCAAGCTGCTCGGTACCGACCAGACCGCCGTGCGTCGTGCGCGTATCGCCCAGAAGGTGCGCCCGGTCTATAAGCGCGTCGACACCTGCGCTGCCGAATTCTCGACCAACACCGCCTACATGTACTCGACCTACGAGGAAGAGTGCGAAGCCCAACCGACCAACAAGAAGAAGGTCATGGTGCTCGGCGGCGGCCCGAACCGTATCGGCCAGGGTATCGAGTTCGACTACTGCTGCGTACACGCCGCGCTCGCCCTGCGAGAAGACGGTTACGAAACCATCATGGTCAACTGCAACCCGGAAACGGTGTCGACGGACTATGACACGTCGGATCGTCTGTACTTCGAGCCGGTGACGCTGGAAGACGTGCTGGAAATCGTCGACCTCGAAAAGCCGGTCGGTGTGATCGTCCAGTACGGCGGTCAGACCCCGCTGAAGCTCGCGCTCGATCTCGAGGCGAACGGCGTGCCGATCGTCGGCACCAGCCCGGACATGATCGACGCCGCCGAAGACCGCGAGCGCTTCCAGAAGCTGTTGCATGACCTGGGCCTGCGTCAGCCGCCGAACCGCACGGCGCGCGCCGAAGACGAAGCCCTGAAGCTGGCTTCGGAAATCGGCTATCCGCTGGTGGTGCGCCCGTCGTACGTGCTGGGTGGCCGCGCGATGGAAATCGTGCACGAGCCGCGTGACCTCGAGCGCTACATGCGTGAGGCCGTCAAGGTGAGCCACGACAGCCCGGTGCTGCTCGACCGCTTCCTCGACGACGCGATCGAGTGCGACGTCGATTGCATCTCGGACGGCACGGACGTCTACATCGGTGGCGTGATGGAACACATCGAACAGGCGGGCGTTCACTCGGGTGACTCGGCTTGCTCGCTGCCCCCGTACTCGCTGTCCGCACAGACGGTCGCCGAACTCAAGCGTCAGACGGCTGCGATGGCCAAGGCGCTCAACGTGGTCGGCCTGATGAACGTGCAGTTCGCGATTCAGCAGGGCAACGGTGTCGACACGATCTACGTGCTCGAAGTGAACCCGCGCGCCTCGCGTACGGTGCCGTACGTTTCGAAGGCAACGGGCCGCCAGTTGGCCAAGATCGCCGCTCGCGCAATGGTCGGTCAGTCGCTCAAGTCGCAAAAGGTGACGAGCGAAGTGGTGCCGCCGTACTTCAGCGTCAAGGAAGCCGTGTTCCCGTTCGTGAAGTTCCCGGGCGTCGACCCGGTGCTCGGACCGGAAATGCGCTCGACGGGCGAGGTGATGGGCGTGGGCCGTACGTTTGGCGAGGCGCTCTTCAAGTCGCAACTGGCAGCAGGCTCGCGCCTGCCGGCCTCGGGCACGGTGCTGCTCACGGTCAAGGACGCCGACAAGCCGCGCGCGGTCGAAGTCGCCCGCATGCTGCACGCGCTCGGCTACCCGATCGTGGCAACGCGCGGCACGGCGGCCGCCATCGAAGCCGCCGGTATTCCGGTGCGTGTGGTCAACAAGGTGAAGGACGGCCGTCCGCACATCGTCGACATGATCAAGAACGGCGAGATCGCGCTGGTGTTCACCACGGTGGACGAAACCCGCACGGCGATTGCCGATTCGCGCTCGATCCGTATGTCGGCGCAGGCGCACAAGGTTACGTATTACACGACGATCTCCGGCGCTCGCGCGGCCGTGGAAGGCCTGAAGTACCTGCAAAACCTCGAGGTCTACGATCTCCAGGGGCTGCACGCAACGCTGCCGGCCTGATCGACCAGGCGTCCGTAGTCTGAGGCAACATTGCCCGGTGGCGGTCTGCCGTACCGGGCAATGTCGCCAATAAGGGGCATTCGTCGGGAACCGATCCCGGTCGGATGCGCCAAACGATGTATTGGCAGTGCGACGCCGCGTGGCCGACCCTCGGGTTGGCAGCGTTGGCAAGTCTGCTACACTAGCATCACATAGGTGTCACAGCCGCGGTTGAGCGGCGTTCGCAACAAGTGCGAATGCGGCTTTGCTGCGGCAATTTTTTTGTCTTTCGGAACAACGCGCATGAGTACCATTCCTCTGACCAAGCGGGGCGCCGCGCTGCTCAAGGACGAGCTGCACCGCCTGAAGACCGTCGAACGTCCGAACGTGATCACTGCGATTGCTGAAGCCCGTGCGCAGGGTGACCTGTCGGAAAACGCGGAATACGACGCCGCAAAAGAAAAGCAAGGCTTCATCGAAGGTCGTATCGCCGATCTGGAGTCGAAACTCTCGGCTGCGCAGATCATCGATCCGTCCGCACTCGACGCCGAAGGCCGCGTGGTGTTTGCCGCGACGGTCGAACTCGAAGACCTCGAGAACGGCGGTACGGTGCTGTATCAGATTGTCGGCGACGATGAAGCCGACCTGGAGCACGGCAAGATTTCGGTGAGTTCGCCGATCGCCCGTGCGTTGATTGGCAAGTACGCAGGCGATGTGGCCGAAGTGCAGGCCCCGAGCGGCGTGCGTGAGTACGAGATCATCGATGTCCGCTACGTCTGAAGTGACGTCTGCCGGCGGCGCGCCGAAGCTGGAACGTCTGTTCCGTCTGATCGCGACCGTCTGGTGCGGTAGTCAGTGGGCGATTGGCTATATCGTCGCCCCCACGCTGTTTGCGGTGCTCGAATCACGCACCGTAGCCGGCACGGTCGCCGGCCGCCTGTTCCACACGCAAGCCTGGCTGAGCCTGGTGTGCGGTGTATTGCTGGTATGGCTTGCGACGGCACTCGTTGCCCGTACCGGTAGCGCCCAGGCGGCTCGGGCCTATCGCGCGCTGCGCTGGCTCGCGGTGGCCATGATGGTGTGTGTGCTGATTTCGTCGTTCGGCCTGCAGCCGTACATGGCGGATCTGCGAGCCCAGGCCGAGGCCTCGGGTGTCGAGATCGGTCAATCGGTCCTGGCTGCCAAGTTCGGCATGCTGCACGGCATTTCGAGCGGTATCTACCTGCTGCAGAGCTTGCTTGGCATTGTGCTGATCTGGCGTCAGCCGGTGCGCGGCTAAATGCCGCAGGGGTGTGTGAGGCGTTGTTGATCGGCGCCTTTCGCGCCCCATAAAAAAACGCGCCCGACAATGTCTGGGCGCGTTCTCTTGAGTGCTGGCGGATTGTGTGATCCGCCCGACTCGCAGGCGAATCAGTCGTTACGCTGGCGCTTGACGCTGGTTTGGCGCTTCTTGGCCTTTTTGACGATGCCACCGGCCGTCATGCGCTCGTTGCCGCGAACGGTCACTTTCTTGACCATCGGACGACGTCCCGCATTGGTGCTGTTCTTGACGACGGTGACGGTGCGCGGGGCACGGCCCTTGACGGTGGCGCCGGTGCCGCCGGATTTGGCGCGAACCGGGGCTTCCACCTCGTCGGCCGCCGGGCGGTACAGGACGAGCAGCTTGCCGATGTGTTGCACGGGCGCTGCACTCAACTGGTCGCAGATGGATTCGTAGATGGCCACGCGCGTATCGCGTTCGTCGCCGAACACACGCACCTTGATCAGTTCGTGGGCCTTCAGGGCGCCGTCGATTTCCTTGAGCACCGCCGGCGTCAAGCCGTCGGCGCCGATCAGAACGACGGGATTCAGCGCATGGGCGGCGGAGCGCAAGTCGGCGCGTTGCGCCGGGGTCAGGGTCAAAGCGGGCATAGAAGACAGACGAGACAAACAAGTTAGGATGCGCCCGCCAACGGCGACCGGGGCGTCTGCGCAGGCAGACCGGCTCGCGTATTTTGGGCGCGCAAGGGCGTATTATCCTGCAAATTGCAGCGTTTTCGAAGAATCATGGCAAAAAACCGTTTCAGCCACGCATGGCTGCACGATCACATCAACGATCCCTACGTCAAAATGGCGCAGCGCGAGGGCTATCGCGCCCGTGCTGCCTACAAACTCAAGGAAATCGACGAGCAGGACCGGCTGATCAAGCCCGGTCAGGTCATTGTCGACCTGGGTTCCACGCCCGGTAGCTGGAGCCAGTACGCGCGCAACAAGCTCGCCAAGGGCTCGCGCGTCGAGGGTGGCATCGACGGCACGATCATCGCGCTGGATATCCTGCCGATGGATCCGATCGCCGACGTTCACTTCCTCCAGGGGGATTTCCGCGAAGACAGTGTGCTCGCGCAGCTCGAAGAAATCGTTGCCGGACGCAAAGTCGACCTTGTAGTTTCGGATATGGCCCCCAACTTGTCCGGCGTGGCATCGGCCGATGCCGCGCGAATCGAGCATTTATGCGACCTGGCGCTCGATTTTGCGCAAAGGCACCTGAAACCGGAGGGAGCATTGCTGGTCAAATGTTTTCACGGTAGCGGGTATAGCCAGATCGTCGAGAAATTCAAGCAACAGTTCAAAACGGTGGCGCCGCGCAAGCCGAAGGCGTCTCGAGACAAATCTTCCGAAACGTTTATTCTCGGACGGGGTTTGAAAAAACCGGCTTGATGCCCGTCAAACCGGCGCATTGGCGCTATGGTGGCGGTAAAGAATCACTATGGCGGTGCGCCTGCGAGTGGATTAGAATGAATTCCTGGCGCGAAGCGATTTCATGAAGGAGCAACGCTTTGAACAATAATATGTTTTCCAAAGCGGCGGTGTGGTTGGTCATCGCGCTGGTCTTGTTTACTGTTTTCAAACAGTTCGACAAGCCGCACGTCCAGGAGGGCGTGACGTACTCCCAGTTCATGGACGATGCCAAGAACGGCAAGATCAAGAACGTGGTGGTGCAAGGGCGCAGCCTTCAGGTCACCCCTAGCGACGGCCAGAAGTACACCATCGTGTCGCCGGGCGACATCTGGATGGTGGGCGACCTCATGAAGTACGGTGTTCAGGTCTCGGGTAAGGCCGACGACGAACCGAACGTGCTCATGTCCGCGCTGTACTACCTCGGACCCACGCTGCTGATCATCGGCTTCTGGTTCTACATGATGCGACAGATGCAGGGCGGGGGTAAGGGCGGTGCCTTCTCCTTCGGCAAATCCCGTGCGCGCCTCATTGACGAGAATGCCAATCCGGTTACCTTTGCCGACGTCGCCGGCTGCGACGAAGCGAAGTACGAAGTGGGCGAACTCGTCGACTTCCTGAAAGATCCTCAGAAATTCCAGAAGCTGGGCGGACGTATTCCGCGCGGCGTGCTGCTGGTCGGCCCGCCGGGAACCGGTAAGACGTTGCTGGCCCGCGCTATCGCTGGCGAAGCCAAGGTGCCGTTCTTCAGCATCTCGGGTTCGGACTTCGTGGAAATGTTCGTTGGCGTGGGTGCTGCCCGCGTGCGCGACATGTTCGAAAACGCGAAGAAGCAGTCGCCGTGTATCGTGTTCATCGACGAAATCGACGCAGTCGGCCGTCATCGTGGCGCGGGCATGGGCGGCGGTAACGACGAACGCGAGCAGACGCTGAACCAGATGCTGGTCGAAATGGACGGCTTCGAGGCCAACTCGGGCGTGATCGTGATTGCCGCGACCAACCGTTCGGACGTGCTGGACAAGGCGCTGCTGCGTCCGGGCCGCTTCGACCGTCAGGTCTACGTCGGTCTGCCGGACATCCGTGGCCGCGAACAGATTCTGAAGGTCCACCTGCGCAAGGTGCCGATTGCGAACGACGTTGATGCGTCGGTCATCGCGCGCGGTACGCCGGGCATGTCGGGCGCCGATCTGGCCAACCTCGTGAACGAAGCGGCACTGTTTGCGGCGCGCCGTAACAAGCGCATCGTGGAAATGCTCGACTTCGAAGACGCGAAGGACAAGATCTTCATGGGTCCGGAGCGCAAGTCGGCGGTCATGCGCGACGAAGAGCGCCGCGCCACCGCTTATCACGAGTCGGGTCACGCGGTCGTCGCCATGCTGTTGCCGGGTGCCGATCCGGTGCACAAGGTCACGATCATTCCGCGTGGCTGGGCGCTGGGTCTGACGATGCAACTGCCGGAGCACGACAAGTATTCGGAGTACCGCGACACGATGCTCACGCAGATCGCCATTCTGTTCGGCGGTCGTGCAGCGGAAGAGGTCTTCATCAACAAGATGTCGACGGGTGCCTCGAACGACTTCGAACGTGCCACCAAGCTGGCTCGCGACATGGTGACCCGCTACGGTATGTCGGACGCCCTGGGCCCGATGGTCTACGTGGACACGGAGCAGGATTCGGTGTTTGGCCGGATGTCGGCCAAGTCGGTGTCGGAAGCCACGCAGCAGAAGGTCGATGGGGAAGTTCGCCGCATTCTGGACGAACAGTACGCACTGGCGAAGAAGCTGCTGGAAGACAACCGCGAGAAGGTCGAGTCGATGACCCAGGCCCTGATGGAATGGGAAACGATCGACGGCGAGCAGATCAACGACATCATGGATGGCCGTCCGCCGCGTCCGCCGAAGAACGGTCCGACGAATGGCGGCGCTTCGGGTGGCAACCCGCCGCTCAAGCCCAGCAATACCCCGGCAACCGTCTGATCGGTTGCCACCGACGGGAGCTTTCGTCCCGTTAATCGCAAAAAGGCCGGCATCTTGCCGGCCTTTTTGCGTTGTGGCGATACCGCCTGTGATGAGGCGAGCGCAGGCGACCGTGAAATTCGGTGTTACCGAGTGTTTCCGTAGTCGATACAAGAGGCGAATCCGGTAACATTACGGCCATAAACTGGCGTGCCGGGCACCCCGGGACGTACTTCTGTCCGCCTTGACGGCGCGGGCCGCCATACCGGTCTTACTGAGCTACGAGCGTCCGAATGTCCACTGAGCAGTCCCAATTTCCTCCTTCCGTACCGTCGGCCGCCGACGACATCGTGCTGGGCGCCGAGAGCGCAGAGGCACAGGCCAAGCCTGCCAATCTGGCATTTGGCCCGCGTTTCCGGTTGGATGCCGGGCGAGTCCACGTCATGGGCATTCTGAACGTCACGCCCGATTCGTTTTCCGACGGCGGCAAGTTTGTCGCGCGCGATGCCGCGTTGCGCCACGCCGAGCAATTGATTGCGGAGGGTGTCGATATTCTGGATATCGGCGGCGAGTCGACCCGTCCGGGGGCCGAAGCGCTGGCCGAAGACGCCGAACTCGAACGGGTGGTGCCGATCGTCGAAGCGTTGCGCGATTGCGGGGTGCCACTGTCCATCGACACCTACAAGCCGGGTGTGATGCGGGCCGTGCTGGCCGCGGGCGCCGACATGATCAACGACATCTGGGGTTTTCAGCAGCCCGGCGCCATCGAGGCCGTGCGCGACAGCGAAGCGGCGCTTTGCATCATGCACATGCTGCACGACCCGAAAACGATGCAGGATGCCCCGATTTACACCGATGTGGTGACGGAAGTCGCCGCCTTCCTGGATGGTCGTGTCGATAAGCTGCTGTCGTCAGGTGTTGCGCCGACGCGTCTATATCTGGATCCGGGGTTCGGCTTTGGCAAGAATCTCGCCCATAATCTCGCCTTGCTCAAGCACCTGCGGGTGCTCTCGCGCGACGGCCTGCCGTTGCTGGTGGGCATGTCGCGCAAGCGCATGCTCGGTGAGATCACCGGCCGCCAGACGCCCACGGAGCGTCGCGTGGCCAGCGTGGCCGCCGCGTTGTGTGCGGCGCAGCAGGGCGCTGCGATCGTGCGAGTGCACGACGTTGCCGAGACGGTCGATGCGCTCAAGGTCTGGCAGGCCGTGCGCGACGCCGAGTAAGCGGCACGGAACAGCGACGCAAACCCGTGCAATGGCAGCGCTTGAGCCTCACTGCCGGTGATCTCCGACGGGGACCGAGCGGGGACGCAGATCATGGAAAATGGCGGCGGCCACGCTGCACCGGCGAACGACAGCAATACCAAAAACGAAAGATGCGCATGCCTGGCACGTCAACGGGCACAGCGCAGCACCTGGGAACGAAGCAATGATGAAACGACGCTATTTTGGGACCGATGGAGTTCGCGGCACGGTAGGCGAGAGCCCCATCACACCGGAGTTTGTGCTGCGCCTCGGCTACGCTGCCGGTCGCGTGCTGGCCGGGAATCAGACATTGGGGCGCCCGACAGTGCTGATCGGCAAGGACACGCGCGTTTCGGGCTACATGCTCGAAGCCGCACTGGAGGCCGGCTTTGCGGCCGCTGGCGTTGACACCATGATGGCCGGCCCGATGCCCACGCCTGCCGTGGCATACCTCACCCGGGCGCTGCGCCTGGCGGCGGGCGTCGTCATCAGCGCGTCGCACAATCCGTACCACGACAACGGCATCAAGTTCTTCTCGGCAGACGGTAACAAGCTGCCGGACCAGACCGAACTGGCCATCGAGGCTGAGCTCGACAACCCGATGACCTGCGTGCGTTCCGAGCAACTCGGCAAGGCGCGCCGCCTGGAGGATGCCGCCGGGCGCTACATCGAGTTCTGCAAGAGCACGTTCCCGAACGACTTCGACCTGCGCGGCATGAAGATCGTGGTCGACTGCGCCAATGGCGCGGCCTACCACATCGCCCCGCACGTCTTCCACGAACTGGGTGCGGAAGTCATCGCCATCGGGAATCAGCCGAATGGCTTCAACATCAACGAAGACTGTGGCGCCACGTCGCCGGACGCGCTCATGCGCGCTGTCAGGGCGAACCATGCGGATATCGGCATAGCGCTCGACGGCGACGCCGACCGCCTGCAGATCGTGGACTCCGCCGGTCGTCTCTATAACGGCGACGAACTGCTGTATCTGCTCGTCAAGGACCGTCTGGACAATGGTGGCGTGGCGGGGGCCGTGGGCACCCTGATGACCAACATGGCTGTGGAAGTCGCACTAAAGGCGATGGGCGTGCCTTTCGTGCGTGCCAAGGTCGGCGATCGCTACGTGCTGGAGCAGCTCTACAAGCATGGCTGGCAGATCGGTGCCGAAGGCTCGGGCCATATCCTGTGTCTGGACAAGCACACCACCGGCGACGGCATCATCTCCGCGCTGCAGGTGCTGGCGGCCATTCGCCGGGCGGACAACAAGCCGCTCGCCAAGCTGCTCGACGGCGTGCGTCTGTTCCCGCAACACATGATCAACGTTCGCACCGCGGCTGGTTACGACTGGCAAAGCGACACGAAGCTGGCCGCCGAGCGCGAGGCCGTCGAGGCCACGCTGGGCGATACGGGCCGCGTGCTGATTCGCGCGTCGGGCACCGAGCCCGTGCTGCGGGTGATGGTCGAAGCCCGTGATGAGTCGCAAGCCACGTCATTTGCGCAACAGTTGGCCAACGTCGTCAAGGCAGCCGCCTGAGGCGATTCAAAATGAACCGGTCGCCGGTTCATCGCAGTAAAGCAGGGCCGTCACCCGTCGTGACGGCCCTTTTCATTTCCCTCCGCCCAATCCGGAGTCTGCGCCGCCACCGCATCGCAATGCGCTGACATTCACGTTCCAGCGATGGTAATTGCTGCGTTGAGGCAACCGCATTTGTGACAACTTTCGTGACGACTGTCGGCGTCTTTCCGACATCGATCCGTCACTGTCACAACCCTGACATCCCCCGGAAACACGCGGTATGGCGGCGAAAATGCGGCTAGGAATCGTCCGAAACCCGCGCCGCACAAGGGTTTTGCCAAAACCGTCCGAGGGCCGCTGAAACGCATGCAATGTGACGTTTCGATGGCGACTTCGTGACAGTCCGATGGTGAGGTTTCGAAAATGACACATTACTGTCACATTCAGAATCTATTCTTCGAGCCATCCACACGCTGTACCACACCAACTCGGAGAGATCCATGAAGCTGATGAAGACTGCGATTGCCGGCCTGGCTGGCGTTCTGTTCGCCGCGGGCGCGATTGCGGGCGAGATTACGGGTGCCGGCAGCACGTTTGCCGCGCCGATTTATTCGAAGTGGGCCGCCGCCTACCAGCAGTCGACCCAGAACAAGGTCAACTACCAGGGTATCGGTTCCTCGGGCGGCATCAAGCAGATCCAGGCCAAGACCGTGGATTTCGCCGGTTCGGACGCCCCGCTGACCGATGAAGACCTCGCCAAGCAAGGCCTGTTCCAGTTCCCGACGGTTGTCGGCGGCATTGTGCCGGTCGTCAATGTGCCGGGCGTGAAGCCGGGCGAGCTGGTCCTGTCGGGTGAAGTGCTGGGCGACATCTACCTGGGCAAGATCAAGAAGTGGAACGATCCGGCCATCGCCAAGCTGAACCCGAAGGTCAAGCTGCCGGACACCGACATCGCCGTGGTTCGCCGCGCCGACGGTTCGGGCACGAGCTTCGTGTTCACGAACTACCTGTCGAAGGTCAATCCGGAATGGAAGAGCAAGGTTGGCGAAGGCAGCACGGTCAACTGGCCGACGGGTACGGGCGGCAAGGGTAACGACGGTGTCGCCGCTTTCGTGCAGCGTCTGCCGGGCGCGATCGGCTACGTTGAGTCGGCCTACGCCAAGCAGAACAAGCTGACGCACACGGCCCTCGTGAATGCCGACGGCAAGACGGTCGAGCCGGATGCCAAGACGTTCGCCGCTGCTGCAGGCAAGGCCGAATGGACGAAGACGTATTACCAGATCCTGACGAACGAGAAGGGTGCTGATTCGTGGCCGATCGTGGCTGCCACGTTCGTGCTCGTGCATCAGAAGGCCGATGCCGGCAAGGAAGCCCAAGGCGCCGAGGTGCTCAAGTTCTTCGACTGGTCGTTCAAGAACGGCGTGGCTACGGCCAAGGAACTGGACTACATCCCGCTGCCGGAAAGTGTTGTGAAGCAGATCCGCGCTGACTGGAAGGCGAAGGTTGCCGAGTCGGCCAGCAAGGCCGGCATCTAAGCGCCTTGAAGGTATCGGGCAATGCGCCATCGCGTTGCCCGTGACCGAAAAAACGGCAATATCCGCGCCGCCTGTTCCGAAGCCCGAGCTCTGATCTGGCAACGGCTGGCGGCGCGCTCACGCTGAGACGACATCATGGCAGAAGCCACCAGCCCCCTCGCAACATCGGGCGCCCAACGCGCTCCGTCTTCCGTTGGCGACTTTCTCTTCGCGCTGCTCACCCGCGCCGCCGCACTCATTACGCTGCTCCTGCTCGGTGGCATTATCGTGTCGCTGATCGTCAGCGCGCTGCCGTCGATCGAGAAATTTGGCTTTGCCTTCCTGTGGACGAAGGACTGGGATCCTCCCGCAGATCAATTCGGCGCGCTCGTGCCGATCTACGGCACGATCGTCACCTCCGTGATCGCGCTCATCATCGCCGTGCCGGTCAGCTTCGGCATTGCCCTGTTTTTGACGGAACTCTCGCCCGTATGGCTGCGACGCCCGCTCGGCACGGCCATCGAGCTGCTTGCCGCCATCCCGAGTATCGTCTACGGGATGTGGGGCTTGCTGGTCTTCGCCCCGATCTTCAGCCAGTACTTCCAGAAGCCCCTGCAAATGCTGCTTGGCAACGTGCCGATCATTGGCGCGCTGTTCCAGGGCCCGCCGCTGGGCATCGGCATTCTGTCGGCCGGCGTGATCCTCGCGATCATGATCATTCCGTACATCGCCTCGGTCATGCGCGACGTGTTCGAAGTCACGCCGGTGCTGCTCAAGGAGTCGGCTTACGGCATTGGCTGCACGACCTGGGAAGTGATGTGGCGCGTCGTGCTGCCCTTCACGAAGACGGGTGTCATCGGCGGCGTCATGCTTGGCCTGGGCCGCGCGCTCGGCGAGACGATGGCGGTCACGTTCGTGATCGGCAACACGAACCTGCTCGACAACGTATCGCTGTTCTCGCCGGGTAACAGCATTACCTCGGCACTGGCCAACGAATTCGCCGAAGCCGGCCCGGGACTGCACACCGCAGCGCTCATGGAACTCGGCCTGATCCTCTTCTTCATCACCTTTGTGGTGCTGGCGCTGTCCAAGCTCATGCTGCTGCGCCTCGAGAAAAGCGAAGGTAAATAATGACCCAACAAGCGTTCGAACTGGAAACGCCTGCCGTGAAGCCCACCGACGCCTTTACCCGCGTGCGGCTGCAAGCCTACCGCCGCCGCAAGAACGTGTTCGCGATCGCCATGTCGCTCGCGGCGATGGCATTTGGCCTGACCTGGTTGCTGTGGATTCTCTACACCACGCTCTCGCTGGGCATCGGCGGCCTGTCGCTGTCGCTGTTCACCGAGATGACGCCGCCGCCGGGCACGGCAGGGGGCGGTCTGGCGAACGCCATCGTGGGCAGCGTCGTGATGGTGGGCGTCGCTACCTTCCTCGGTACGCCGCTGGGGATTCTGGCAGGTGTGTACCTGGCCGAGTACGGTCAGAAGTCGTGGCTTGCCAGCCTCACGCGCTTCATCAACGACATTCTGCTCTCGGCGCCGTCGATCGTGATCGGTCTGTTCGTGTATGCGCTGGTGGTGGCCCGCATGGGGCACTTCTCGGCCTGGGCCGGTATCGTGGCGCTCGCGCTGCTGCAGATTCCGATCGTGATCCGCACGACCGAGAACATGCTCCGGCTGGTGCCGAACAACCTGCGTGAAGCGGCCTTCGCGCTGGGCACGCCGAAGTGGCGCATCATCGTCAAGATCACGTTGAAGGCGTCGATTGCGGGCATCGTGACGGGCGTGCTGCTGGCTGTCGCACGTATCGCCGGCGAAACGGCGCCGCTGCTCTTCACTGCGCTGTCGAACCAGTTCTGGTCGCTGAACCTGAACCAGCCGATGGCCAACCTGCCGGTCACGATCTTCAAATTTGCGATGAGCCCGTTTGCGGAGTGGCAGGCCCTTGCCTGGGCGGGTGTGTTCATCATCACCCTCGGGGTGCTGTTCCTGAACATTCTGGCGCGCATGCTGTTTGCCAAGAAGTGATTGGCAAACAGACACGCGAAACGACACCACCCGACGACACCACGCACACATGACGGTTGAGACGAACATGACGAACCCGACCCAAGAAATCAAGTTGCCCTCGAAGATCGAAGTCAAGAACCTGAACTTCTTCTACGACAAGTATCACGCGCTCAAGAACATCAACCTGCGCATTCCCGACCGCAAGGTGACGGCCTTCATCGGCCCGTCGGGCTGCGGCAAGTCGACGCTGCTGCGCACGTTCAACAAGATGTACGCCCTGTATCCGGAGCAACGCGCCGAGGGCGAAATCAACATGGACGGCGAGAACCTGCTCACCAGCAAGCAGGACATCGCGCTGCTGCGCGCGAAGGTCGGCATGGTGTTCCAGAAGCCCACGCCGTTCCCGATGTCGATCTACGACAACATCGCGTTCGGTGTGCGCCTGTTCGAAAAGCTCTCGCGCTCGGAAATGGACGACCGCGTGGAGTGGGCACTGACCAAGGCCGCGCTGTGGAGCGAAGTCAAGGACAAGCTCCAGCAGTCGGGCTACGGCCTGTCGGGCGGTCAGCAACAGCGTCTGTGCATTGCTCGCGGCATTGCGATTCGTCCGGAAGTGCTGCTGCTCGACGAGCCGTGCTCGGCACTCGACCCGATCTCGACGGGGCGCATCGAAGAGCTGATCGCGGAATTGAAGGACGACTACACGGTCGTGATCGTGACGCACAACATGCAGCAGGCGGCACGTTGCTCGGACTTCACGGCTTACATGTATCTGGGCGAGCTGATCGAGTTCGGCGAGACCGAGAAGATCTTCATCAAGCCGGACCGTAAAGAGACCGAAGACTACATCACCGGCCGTTTCGGTTGATGCCCACGAGGAAATCAGCGACATGAACGACAAACACCTTTCCAGCCAGTTCGACTCCGACCTGAATCAGGTTAGCTCGCGCGTCCTCGAAATGGGCGGCCTGGTCGAATCGCAGATCGTCACGGCCATGCAGGCGCTCAACAACTTCGACCGTGCGCTGGTGGACGAAGTGATTGCCAACGAGCATCGCCTGAACACGATGGAAGTCGAGATCGACGAAGAGTGCAGCAAGATCATCGCTCGCCGCCAGCCGACCGCGCGCGACCTGCGCCTGCTGATCTCGATCTCCAAGACGATCACGAACCTCGAGCGCGCCGGCGACGAGGCCGAGAAGATCGCCAAGCGCACCCGTCACCTGCTCGAAGACGGTGCCGCACAGAGTGTCAATTTCGCCGAAATCAAGCTCTCGGGCGAGATGGCTGCACAACTGCTGCGCCGCACGCTCGACGCCTTCGCCCGCCTGGATGCGGTGGCTGCGGCGGAAATCGTGCGTGACGACAAGGCGATCGACAATGAATTCCGCGGCTTCGTGCGAAAATTGGTCACGTACATGATGGAAGACCCGCGTACCATTTCGGCCGGGCTGGATTTCCTGTTCATCGCGAAGGCGGTCGAGCGTATCGGCGACCATGCGAAGAACATTGCCGAGTTCATCATTTACATCGTCAAGGGCACCGACGTCCGGCACATTTCGCGCGAAGATCTGCAGCGCAAAGTGCAAGGCGAATGAAAGGCCAGACATTACTGAAGGTTTGAGAGGGAACCGATGCCCAGCAGCATTCTGATCGTGGAAGACGAGCCGGCGATTTCCGAGCTGATCTCCGTCAATCTTCAACACGCGGGTCATTATCCGATCCGGGCGTATAACGCCGAGCAGGCGCTGACGTTGATCAGTGACGTCCTGCCGGACCTCGTGCTGCTCGACTGGATGCTCCCCGGCAAGTCGGGCGTGACGTTCGCGCGTGAGCTGCGCGCGAACGAGCGCACCAAGCACGTGCCGATCATCATGCTCACCGCGCGCAGCGAAGAGCAGGACAAGGTGATGGGCCTCGAGATCGGTGCGGACGACTACGTCACCAAGCCTTTCTCGCCCAAGGAGCTGATGGCGCGTATCAAGGCCGTGCTGCGCCGTCGTGCGCCGCAGCTGACCGAAGACGTGGTGAGCGTGAACGGCCTGAAACTCGACCCGGCCACGCACCGTGTCACGAGCCACCAGAACAGCGGCGACAGCATCAAGCTGGATCTGGGGCCGACGGAGTTCCGTCTGCTGCACTTCTTCATGACGCATCCGGAGCGCGTGCACAGCCGCTCGCAGTTGCTCGATCAGGTGTGGGGCGATCACGTTTTCGTGGAAGAGCGCACCGTGGACGTCCACATCAAGCGGCTTCGCGCCGCGCTCAAGCCGGCAGGTCACGATGCTATGATCGAGACCGTACGCGGCAGCGGCTACCGTCTGACGAAGTCGGTCTGACGGCGCAAGGCGCCGCACCCAGCGCCCGGCGGCCAACGCCTGCCGGGCCAAGGCCGTGCTCGCCCGGTGGGCGGCGGGCGGCAAAATTCCTGTGCATCGTCTATGAATATCATCTGGGCCCGTGCGCTGGCGTTCCTGATCCTGCAAGCGGCCATCTCGGTGGCCGTGGGCTGGATTTTCGGCGCGAGTGCGGGGTATGTCACCGCCATTGTTCTGCTGGTGGTGCAGCTCCTGTTCAACGTCTACCACGCCCAGCGCCTCTGGCGCTTGCTCGACGCGCCGGTCTATGGCGAAGTCCCGAGCGCCATCGGACTCTGGGGCGAAATCTATTACCGTCTGCACAAGCTGGCCAAGCGCTGGCATAACCAGGTCAAGCAGGTGGAACAACAGCACGCACGCTTCATCCAGGCGATCCAGGCATCGCCCAACGGCGTGATCATGCTCGACGAACAGAATCAGATCGAGTGGTGCAACGCGATTGCCGAGGCGCATTTCGGTATCGACGCGAAGCGGGATCTTCGTCAGCAGATCACCCATCTTCTGCGCACGCCGGCGTTCGTTCACTACCTGTCGTCCGAGCGCTACGACGAGGCCCTGATCATGCAGCACATGGGCCAGAAGCGTAACAACGTGCTCTCGATGCAGGTGTTCCCGTACGGCGACAATCGCAAGCTCATCATCTCGCTCGACGTCACCGATCTGGAGCGCACCGACGCGATGCGGCGCGACTTCGTGGCCAACGTATCCCACGAACTCAAGACGCCGCTCACCGTGCTTTCGGGCTTCCTGGAGACGGTCGGCGAGTTGCCGCTCTCTGCCGAGGAGATTCAGCGCTACGTCGAGATCATGCGTCAGCAGGCCTCGCGCATGCAGAACATCGTGAACGATCTGCTCACGCTCGCGAAGCTCGAAGGTAGCGGCAAACCCCCGTCGGACGATCGCATCGACATGGGCGTGCAGATGCGTTCGTTACGCAGCGACGCGGAAGGGCTCTCGCAAGGCAGGCACGTGATCGAGGTCTCGGGCGTCGAAGGACTGGATCTGCGCGGTGCGGAAGGCGAGTTGCACAGTGCCTTCAGCAACCTCGTGAGCAATGCGGTGCGTTATACGCCGCAGGGCGGCAAGATCCGGATCGAATGGGGCGCAACGCCCGACGGCGGCGCTCGCTTCGCGGTGATCGACTCAGGGCTAGGAATTCCGGCCGAGCACATTCCGCGACTCACGGAGCGCTTCTATCGCATCGATCGCAGCCGTTCTCGCGACACCGGCGGTACCGGCCTCGGACTGGCGATCGTCAAGCACGTGCTCACGCGCCATCAGGCCGATCTGAAGGTGACGAGCGAGGAGGGGCATGGCAGCACGTTTGCCATTCACTTCCCGCCCACGCGTGTGGTGCATCGCGCACCGGTGGATGCCTCCGCCGCGTGACTGCCGGCGATGAGTGCGGTTTGCCTTTGATGAAAGGGCGTTCGACTTGCGGGTCGGACGCCTTTTTTTTGTGCCCGACGGCCGGCCGCTGAATGCAAAAAAGGGGGCGCTTGCCCCCTGAATTGCCTTTCCATCCGTTGAATGACGCTCGACGCGACGCCTGTCGCTCAGTTGCCGGTCTGCGGATGCTGAGCGATTTCCTGCATCAGCATCATCTGGCTGTTGAACGGTGTCTTGCCCGGCTTGCGTCGCACGTAATTGCCATCCGGACGCATGACCCACGAGGCCGTATTGTCGCGCAGATGCACCATCAGGCCCTCGCGAATCACGCGAGCCTTCAGGCGCTTCTCGCGCACCGGGAAGGCGACTTCCACACGCCGGAAGAAGTTGCGCTCCATCCAGTCGGCGCTCGAGAGCATGACCTGCTCATCACCGTTCGCATAGAAGTAGTAGATGCGATGATGTTCGAGGAAACGGCCGACGATCGAGCGTACGGTAATGTTCTCCGAGAGTCCCGGCACGCCCGCGCGCAGCGAGCATACGCCGCGCACGATCAGGTCGATCTTCACGCCCGCACGCGACGCCTTGTACAACTCGGCGATGATGGTCGGCTCCAGCAAGGCGTTCATCTTCGCGATGATGCGAGCCTTCTTGCCCGCCGCGGCGGCCTCTGTTTCCCGACGAATCGCTTCGAGCAGATGCGTGTGCATGGTGAAGGGCGATTGCCAAAGGCCATTCAACTGCGTCTGGCGGCCGATGCCCGTCAGTTGCTGGAAGACGACGTGGACGTCGGCGCAGAGCGCCTCGTCGGCCGTCATCAGCCCGAAGTCCGTGTACAGACGTGCCGTGCGCGGGTGGTAGTTGCCGGTGCCGAGGTGGACGTAGCGTTTGAGGAACGTCTTCTTGCCGTGACGCGTGCGGCGCACCACGAGCAGCATCTTGGCGTGACACTTGTGGCCGACGACACCGTAGACCACGTGCGCCCCCACGGCTTCGAGCCGGGCGGCCCAGTTGATGTTGGTCTCTTCGTCGAAGCGCGCCAGCAGCTCCACCACCACGGTGACTTCCTTGCCGTTGCGTGCGGCTTCCATGAGGGCGTCCATCAGCGCCGACTCGTTGCCGGTGCGGTAGATGGTCTGCTTGATGGCCACGACATCGGGGTCGCGGGCGGCTTGCAGCAGCAGTTCCAGCACCGGCTGGAAGCTGTCGTAGGGGTGATGCAGCAGCAGATCGCCCTGGTCGATCAGGTCGAACATGGCGGGCGAGGCGCTCATGCGCTTGGGCAGGGCGGGCACGAACGGCACGAACTTGAGGTCCGGGCGGTCGACCATCTCCGGCAGCGACATGAGGCGCACCAGGTTGACGGGGCCTTTCACGCGGTAGCAGTCGGAGTCGGTCAGTCCGCATTCGGTCTGCAGGCGGCGCACGAGGCGCGAGGGCGCGCCGGCGTCGACTTCGAGGCGTACGGCGTCGCCGAGGTGGCGTGCCGGCAGTTCGCCTTGCAGCGCGGTGCGCAGGTTCGTGATTTCGTCTTCGTCGACGAACAGGTCGCTGTTGCGGGTCACGCGGAACTGATGGCAGCCCTTGGCCGTGAGGCCCGGGAACAGTTCGCTGGCAAAGCGCAGCATGAGCGAGCTGAGCAGCACGAAGCTGTTGGGCAAGGGGGCCAGCTCGGCTGGCATCGGCACCAGCCGGGGCAGGGCGCGGGGCGCCTGCACGATGGCGAGCTCGGCGTCACGGCCGAAGGCGTCCTTGCCGTCGAGTTCGACGGCGAAGTTCAGGCTCTTGTTGAGCACGCGCGGGAACGGGTGCGCCGGATCGAGCCCGATGGGCGTGAGCACCGGCACGAGTTCGCGCAGGAAGTAGTCGCGGGCCCACTCGACCTGGGCGTCGTTCCATTGGCCCGACGGGTGGAAGGCGATGCCCTCGGCTTCGAGACGCGGCAGCAGGCTGTCGAACATGGCGTACTGCTTTTCCACGAGCGCCTGTGCCCGGGCACAGACTTGCGTGTAAACTTGCTGGAACGTCATGCCGTCGGGCGTGAGCATGCCCGGATTCTCGCGCATCTGCTCCTTCAGTCCGGCGACGCGGATCTCGAAGAATTCATCCAGATTGCTACTCACGATACAGACGAAGCGCAGGCGCTCGAGCAGTGGCGTTGCCGGATCGGCCGCCTGGGCAAGTACGCGTTCGTTGAACGCAAGGATGCCCAGCTCGCGATTGAGCAGCGGGTAATTCATATTGAACGTGCGAAAGACATGGGATTGGCGTGAATTCTTCATCCGTATTGTTACAGTTATATGACATTCACATTTGTCAACGACGTGTCATATTCGATTTGTAACGTATTCGTCATTTATTTGTCGAGAGCACGTCATGCTTTTACAGTGAAGCATCGTGTTATTCGACACTCTTCGCTCAGGCGCACCCCCACATGAGTACCCCATCGCCCTTGCTTGCGGCCGTCGATCTCGGTTCGAACAGCTTTCGCCTGATCATCGGACGTGTCGAGGAGACTTCCGCCGGCACGCAGATCTATCAGGTCGATGCCTTGCGCGAGCCGGTCAGACTGGCGGCCGGCCTGAATGCCGAAAAGTACCTCGACCATCCCTCGCAGCAGCGCGGGTGGGAGGTGCTCAAGCGCTTTGGCGAACGGCTGCGTGGGTTTCACCCCGATCAGGTAAGGGCGGTGGCGACCAATACCTTGCGGGTGGCCAAGAACGCACAGGACTTTCTGGGCGAGGCGCAGCGCGCCCTCGGGTTTCCCATCGAAGTCATTGCCGGACGGGAGGAGGCGCGTCTGATCTACGCAGGCGCGGCGCACTCGGTGCCCACCTGCCCCGGTAACCGGCTGGTCGTGGACATCGGTGGTGGCTCGACGGAATTCATCATCGGGCAGGACTACGAGCCGCTCATCATGGAGAGTCTGTATATCGGCTGCGTGAGTCACAGCCGGCAGTTCTTTCCCAGCGGCAACGTCGACGAGTATGCAATGAAGCAGGCCGAGCTTGCGGCGCGTCGTGAAATCCAGATCATTTCGGCGGCTTACCGGGAGGCCGGGTGGTCGCAGGCCATCGGTTCGTCGGGGACGGCACGCGCGCTTGCGGAGCTGCTCGAAGCCAACGGGTTCAACGACGGCGGCGTTCACGGGCTCACGCGCGGCGGCCTGGAGCGGCTCAAGCGGGCGCTCATCAAGGCCGAGAACGCCAACCGTCTCAAGCTGGCGGGCCTGAAGCAGGACCGTATTCCGGTGCTGCCGGGCGGTCTGTCGATCATGCTGTCCGTCTTCAACGAACTCGAAGTCGACCATATGGAGACGACCGACGCCGCGCTGCGTCTGGGCGTGATGTACGACTTGCTGGGTCGCACGCAGCATCAGGACATGCGCGCGGTGACCGTCGAGCAGTTCGTGCGCCGCTACGGCGTGGACAGGGCGCAGGCCGAGCGGGTGGGGCGTCTGGCGATCTCGCTGTACGGTCAGTTGCCGATCGACCTGCCCGAAGGCGACGAGGGCGACGAGGGCAGCGACACGCGCGAGGAAGACGAGGCACTACTGAACTGGGCGGCGTCGTTGCATGAGATGGGCCTGTCGATCTCGCACAGCGCCTATCACAAGCATTCGGCATACATCGGCAGCAACGCGGATATGCCGGGCTTCTCACGCCCCGATCAGGCGAAGCTTGCGGAATTGCTCCTCGGCCACGTCGGCAAGCTGGGCAAGCTGGCGTCGCAGGCGCAGCAGGTCGACTGGCAACTGTTGTTCTGCCTGCGCCTGGCGGTGCTGTTCTGCCGCCGCCGTACCGATGCGCTGCCGGACAGCATTGAGGTCGAGCGCCTGGACGACGGCTTTCAGGTGTCGGTGCCGCGCGTATGGATCGAGGCCAACCCGCTCACCGACTACAGCCTGCAACGTGAGGCACAGGAGTGGGAGAAGATCGGCATGCGTTACAAGGTGGTCTACGCCTGATCGCCGCGCGGTCAAAGCCCAAGCAAAAGCCCGGCATCTGCCGGGCTTTTTTGTCCTCGTCGGGACGAAATACTTTGGGGGGGGAGGTCGCCTGTCAGGCTTGTTGGAGTTTGCTGATGAGGTCCGGTCCGAGGAAGTGTCGCGCGTAGCGCGGGTTCATGTCGGCCAGACGGAACAACGTCAGGAAGTCGGCGGTATTGAAATCGGGATCCCAGGCCGGTGCGCCGCAGATGCGGGCGCCCAGGCGCAGGTAACCCTTGACCAGTGCGGGCGGCTCCACGTCGAGTGTCGATTGCAGTTCGTCGACGGGCAGGGCGATACGCGGCACGGCGTGGTACTCGGTAGGGGCCATCGCCGAGCCTTGGAGCTTGCGATAGAGGCTGGCGGCATAGTGACCGCCGTCGGCCATCGGCACGCTGGCGCAGCCGAGCATCGTCTCCAGACCGTTACGCAGCATGTACTCGGCGAGGCCGCTCCAGAGTGCCATGATGACGGCGCCATTGCGGTAGTCCGGATGGACGCACGAGCGGCCGGTTTCGAGCATCTTCGGGCGCAGATGATCGAGGCGGGAGAGGTCGAACTCCCCTTCGGAGTACAAACGTCCGAGGCGTTTGGCTTGTGCCGGGGGCAACACGCGGTAGGTGCCGACAACCTTGAGCGAATCCTGATCGCGCACGATCAGGTGGTCGCAATATTGGTCGTATTCGTCGACATCCAGGCCTGCCGGACCTTTGACCGATGCACCCATTTCTTCCGCGAAGACCTGATATCTCAGGCGCTGGGCTTCCCGAAGCTCGCTTTCGTCGCGTGCCCACGCCACGACCAGATTCTGTTTGACAGACGTTTCAGGGCGAGGAAGACGCCTCCGCGACGTGGGGGTCAGCGAAGAGAGCGGCATGGTGGGGTTCGGCAGGTCGCGCATAAAGGCCCTTTTTTTGACGGTCGCGTTGCGACGTACTTTAAAAAGCATCAATGTCGATTCCGTGAACGGTAGGCGACAATTCTATGACAAAAAGCGCAGTGTCATGAGTCAGGTCCCGTTCCTTCGGCGTTTCAAGCCGTTTTTTTGCCGCGCCTTCGTCGTGGGAATCGCGAATATGTTTCGGGTTTGCGACGGGGAGCGAGCATTGAGCCGTGGCTCGCACCGGCGGACGACGCGTGGTTCAGAGCAGGTCAGGATTGATGACGGCGCGCACCACGACCTGGCTCTCGTCTTCACGGCGGCGCGAGGCGAGCCACCAGATGCCTGACTTCTTGATGGTCCAGTAGGCTTCCTGGCCGCTCAGGAGCAGCGCGGCGAGCTGGCCGAGCGAGGGTTGGTGGCCGACCACCACGACGGTTTGGGCGGTGCTTGGCCAGTCGATGGCACCGAGCAGGGTCATGGCGTTGGCGCCGGGGGCGAGGTCGCGCACGATGCGCGGCGTGGGCGTCAGGGCCTGGGCGGTCTGGACGGCGCGCACGGCGGGGCTGGAGAGGATGATGGCGTCGTCCGGCAGGCGGGGGCGAAGCCACTGGGCGGCCTTTTCGGCCTGTTTGTGACCTCGGTTGGTGAGTTCGCGGGCGAGATCGGCTTGTGCGCTCAGGGCGAGGGCCGCTGGCAGGTTTTCGGCGTCGGCGTGACGCCAGAGAATCAGGTTCATCGACACGGGTTCGGACATGGTGAACCTCTCACTATGACGGGGTTTCGTGGCGGCGGCGTGACCGTCGTCGAGACAATCGCGAGCCCTTATTGTGCCAGTGACGCAGGGAAATTTGCCCGGACCATGTGCGCCCATTTGACGCGGCGGCCCGAACCCACTAGAATCTCACCTCTTTCGTCGGAGCGTAGCGCAGCCTGGTAGCGCATCTGATTTGGGATCAGAGGGTCGTAGGTTCGAATCCTATCGCTCCGACCAAAAAATCCTTGCAGTACAAGCAGTTACGGAGCGCCCCATAGGGGCGTTTTTCGTTTGTCTAATATCCTGTCTAACTGCGTCTAATATCCGGTGCTTGTACAGTGCTGTCGATCTGTCCAGCTTTTGGCAGATTCATGCGGATTACGCTCGTCGGCGTCAGCCGGGACTTGAGATAGATTTCGGTCGTCTTGACGTCGGAGTGAGCTGCCGCCACCCTCAGCTGTTCCATCGTGTATCCGGCTCTCTCGGCATCCGTCAGTGCCTTCGCACGGATGTCCTTGACGGTATAGACCGCCTCCCCAAGTCCAGCCCTCACGCAGGCGCGATCCCAGGCACTCCGAACCGCCGTAGCGCCGTATGGCTTCCCGCTGAGGGAGTGGATGACGTGCTTGCCCTTGACCTTCCCGAAGGTACGAGCCCTCTCCAGCACAGCGTCAATCTCCGGCGTGATCGGCCAATCGACGGCTGCGCCTGTTGAGTCTGCCGTTTTCGATGGCTGGAAGTGAATCACCTTCGCGTCGCGGTCGACATCGGCCCACTGAAGATTCCGCACATCGGTCGAACGCTGCATCGTCAGATAGCAGAGATCCACAAAGCACTGCATCATCTCTCCGCTTCGCACTTCCCTTCCGTTCGCCTCTCTCGCGAGAGCATCTCTGATCGCGATGAAATGTCCGTCGGTAATGTAGACATCCCGCGCTTTCGGTTTCTTGAGCTTCACCTCTCGGCATGGGTTGCTCGTCATGTGGCGCTTGAGAATGCACCAGGCGAAGAAGCCGGAAAGAAACGCGCGCATCACGCGCTGCATATGCAGCTTCCCGTCCCAATTGCCAGTTAAGAATTCAGCCACGTAAGCGGGGTCCACCTGATCAACGTCGACATCGCGGAACGAAGACTTAACGTATTCCGCATAGTGCGGCCACGCCTTCTCTTTGTGCTTCTTCTTGTGCAGGTCGACATAGTCGTCGACGAGGCCGGGAATGTTGCCCGACCCGGTTGCTGACTCGGCTTTCCGCTTCTCGTTGGCCAGGCGCTCAAGCATTGCCGGTTCGCCGTCGCTGACGCGGCACAACTTGACCCAACGATTAGTGCCAGGCTTGAACCAGTAGTAGCTACCGTGCTTCGCGTACACACGGTTTGGCAACCCGTCTGGAGCTTTTCGGCGACGCGCGTTCATGCTGCCCGCCTCACGGAGTGGAGTGCAGGCCGCACCGGCGGCGCTGACGACGGAAGCACACCGGCCTTCTTCGCGCTGAGCGCTTCGAACGTCGCCCACGTCATGATGATGTGACCATTGGCGCGCGTCACGACATCGATGCCGAATTGCTGCTTGAACCAAGCAACCTGCGTTGAGCAGCGTTTCTTGCCCGTGATCTCGACCAGATCCGCGTCACTGATCAATCGGCTGTTCATTTTTTACTCCCCGTTCGCCGGCGGCGCTCCGCAGGCAGTTTCCAAACGCAAGCGGGGACGCGCTAACAAGGGCGTCCCCGCTATCCATACGTGCGCCGGCGGCGCTTACGTCAAAATTCCCCAATCCCTCTCGGTGACCCGCAGAATCTCTTTCAGTGCTTCGGCCGTGGCCGACGCCGCTACGTTCAAACGGGCGTTTGGTTGTGACAGATTATTTGTCCGGATCATTTCGTTGACTAAACTCGTCTGACCGCAATGCACATACACGCCCCCGCGGCGTTGCGGATTCTGGGCTCATCCACTCGATGGGCCCTCTTTGTTGTGGCCGGGTGGGTGGTCATGCTGTTTCCAGTTGCAGGCCCGGCTGTCGCGTGCGATCGCGCTGCAGGGCGAAGTACTCAGGGTTTAGTTCGCAGCCGAGGTAATGCCGGCCGAGACGGCTGGCCACTTGCGCGACGGTACCGCTGCCCATGAACGGATCGAAGACGATATCGCCGGGCCGACTGCCCGCGAGCACGCATGGTTCGACGAGCGCCTCGGGGAAGGTTGCGAAGTGCGCGCCGTCGAATGACTGCGTCGGGATGGTCCAGACGCTGCGGCGATTGCGAGTGTCGACGAGATCCTTCACTGCCGCCGAGAACGACGCGTTCTGCTTCACGCGCGGCTTGGCCATCTTGTCGTACCCACGCCCGAAGCCGACTCCTGTGCCCGGGTATCGGCCGGTCAGGTTCCGATGGCCGCCCGGCGACGTGTCCCATCCGCTCGGCGCCGTCTTCGGGTTCACGCCCGCGCCGCGCGCATGAGCTCCACCGCTTACCGGTTCCTGCATAGCGCTGAAGTCGTAGAAATAGCGCTCGTTCTTCGTCATCAGGAACAGGTATTCGTGCGCTTTCGTGCAGCGATCGCGGATGCTCTCGGGCATCGGGTTCGGCTTGTGCCAGATGATGTCTTGGCGAAGCCACCAGCCGGCATCCTGTAGCGCGAATGCTAGGCGCCACGGCTGGCCGACCAGATCCTTAGGCTTCAATCCTTCGACGCGGAAGTCGTTGCGCGGGATGGGGGTGTCGTCTCGCCGGCGCGAAGCGGTCATTTTCAGCTTCGCCGCCTTCGCCGCGTTCTGGTTGTGGCGGCTTCCTTGCAGCGTGCTACCGGTGTCTGGCCCCGACCGACTGCCGGCATAGCTGTCGCCCATGTTCAGCCACAGCGTGCCGTCGTCGGTCAGCAGCTCGCGGCACAGCGCGAATACCTCGACCATGTTCGCGAGGAATTCGGGCAGCGTCGGTTCTAGGCCAAGCTGGCCAGCGACGCCATAGTCGCGCAGGCCCCAGTAGGGCGGGCTGGTGACGATGCACTGCACCTTCACGCCCTCGGCGATCAGCATGCGCATGCTGTCTCGGCAGTCGCCCAGAATGATCTCGTTCTGTCTCATGCTAGGATTCCCAGGAAAATCTTATGGGGTGCTGAATGCAGCAGGTAGATCGAAGTGTCCTTAATGACGGTCGTGCGATATTGCTCGTTGCTTTCGGCGCGGTGCTTGGCGTGGTCGTTGCGTACATATGGCCTTGGAAGACCAGTTTGTCGTCTGGTGGCAAAGACTGGGTGGATGTCGCAACGGCTATCGGGACTGTTGGCGCCGTCGCAGTAGCGGGGGCAATTGCGTTGAGAGACGCACGCTGGCGTCGCGAGACCAAGGAGTCCGAGGCAGTGATCGCATGGGGATTGGTGAACGACGAATTGCGGGTGAAGGCCGACGAGTTGCAGGAAGTGGTATCCGTATTCGCACGCGAACCGGACCGCATGAGACGTTCCGGAGAAGGCTATACGGTCGCGAAGCGGGTATCTGAACAACTTGAGCTGACTATTCCTCATGACATGTTGATCAAGCTTGCCAGTCTCCCGGGCGGCAGGGGTGGATACATTGCTGAAGCAGTGGGCCTTTTTCCTACCATCAGGCGACTGCTTGAGACCTACATAAGCACAGGCAGCCCGGACGCCGTTTACACTAGTAGAGCAATGGCCGTGACGAAAATTGAGCAAGCGCTTCGAAATATCGAAATCGCGTTCCGGGATGCGAGTGACAAACGAATGAAGTAGCATCACGCCCCCTTAGCGCCGTCGACGCGTGCTGCCTGCCAGTGCTTGCACGCGGGCGAGCGCAGCACAATGTCTGAGCCTGGGCCACTGGTCCAATGCGCTCGTAGCAGCTCGCACTTCCAGTACGTTCGGCCACCGCACCGGCCGTTACCGATTGAGTGCTCGCAGGACTTGCACGTTTCGCCCTGTGGCCCAGAGCCCGGCGTCGCGGCGTAACCCTTTGGCGCTGGCGTCTTCCGAAACTCGGACACGACGCGCTCGCCGAAAAGATCGATTGATTCGATGCGGATCACGATTTCCGCTCCTCCGCTGCCTGCGAGGCTACCGGGCACGAGTAGCAGACGTGCCAGCCCATGCCGAGGCAGCCAGCAACGTCTATTGCCGGTTCGCCGCACGGTGCCGTCATGTTCGGGATGATCTTCACGCTGGTTACTTGGCCCATGCTTGCACCTCGCGGATGAACTTGCGCAATTGGCCGCGACGTTGCCGAGCGTTGCCGGTGAGAAAGACGCCATTCCCCATGTCAACGAGGGTTTCGACGTATTCACGGGTGTTGCAGCAGGGACAGGCATCGTCGCCGCCGACATACAGGCCGCCGCCCGGCTCATCGCAGCTATCCAAGTCCCACAGGTAGCCGTCAATGCAGGTGGCGTCGGGGTAGTGCGCACCGAAGTGCGGCCCTTCGTATCCGCAGCTCATAGCGCCTCCCCCTTCGCCTTGGCGGCAATGGCGGCGATACGCTCGTCCTCCGGTGGCAAATGCTGGAAGTCGATGGTCGGCCGACGTAGCGGGTCGATCATGCTGCACGGCCACATCTTGTCGGTATCTCGCTTGCAGATGCGCTCGGCCTCGTCGCGCGTGTACTTGCCGGCCTCGTCCATTCGCGTCACGTAGCCCCGGAAGTCCTTACCCCACCACATCGGGCAGTTGCCAACGAACGAACGCGTGTCCTGCACGTAGTAGAGGTCGTCCGCCTCCCCGCCATCCGCCGACAGCGCGGCGCTCCATGCTTCCCAAGCGACACGCCCGATGTTCACCTTCAGGTGAAGCCGACTCCAACCTTCCGACAGGAACCACGCCTCGAAGCGCTCCCTCTCATCCCCGCCCACCTTCGCTTCCAGCAATTTCGTGAGCCGTTCAATCTCGGCGTTGCCCGCGAGGTGGTTCGCCTTCCAATACTTGGCGGTACGGCGAGCCTCATCACGCGCGGCACACAGCCGACGCAACTCGGCGCTATCGCGGGCGTGCTGCTCGATCAGGCCGTCCCCGCTCACCTTCGCGGGAGGCGAGAGGGCGGCGTGCTCCAGCACAGCGCGGCAGATCGCCTCTTTGTCAGCCTCGCCGATGGCGTCAGCGTCGAACCCCTCATCGCGCAACACCGATTCGAGGGCGTCGACCATATCCCCGCCCACCTGCGGCGCATCTGCGGCGCGCTTTGGTTCGGGCTCGGCGCGACGCGCGAACAGCGCAAACGGCCCGTCTTCGTGGTCATGGATGGACAGGATCGTCCAGCCGTCGCCGACGGGCACAGCGGGCGTCCAGAACGCGCAACCGGCGTCGGGGTTGCCGCTGTAGCGTTCGATGTCTCCAGCGTCACTGTCCTGCATGCTGACCCACGTTGCTTCGATTCCAAACGGCGCGAGAAAGTCAGCCGTGTCGATGTTCTCATCGAGCACCGGCAGAGCTGGGTGGCAGTACCACCCTTCGGCGTCGCGTGCCACCGCGCGCCCATCGAGCAGGGCAGTGCGTAGGCCCTCAAGGCTCGCGCTCTCGCTGCCATTCACGGGCGCGGCGTAGACGATGCGTCGGCGCGATTCATGCGTCCGTGCGAACTCCGCTTGGGTGACGTCATCCCATCCGCCCATGATGCGTTGCGTCTGATACACGGGCTCTTGCCCTGCGCTCTGTGCGGCTGGCGTGGGGGCAGCTCCAAGCATCAAATTCCAATCGATGCGCAGATTTTCGACTGTGTCGGGGTCGTCCTCGATTTCTTGGATTTCGTTGTACATCATGGCAGCGGCAAACATATCGTTCGTCGGCACCTTCGGCACCAATTGCCACTGGCTCGCATCAAACGCCACGGTCTTGAGGTCAGACATGCTGGTTCTCCTCGGACGGCTTGGTCGACTTGCCGCAGAACGGGCAGTAGCTGGCGATCATGTTGATTTCCTTGCCGCGCTGGTAGCCCTTGGCATTGCCCGTGAGCTTGAAGCGGGTGTTGATGCAGACGGCGAGCTCGTTGTCTCGCACGAGAAACCCGGTGCCCATGCATGTGGCCTTGATGTCGGCTCCAAGCTCTGCGGAGAACTTCTCCGCGATGCGCTTCTCGGTGACGCTGATGCAATCGCAGTTCATGCTTTCACCTCATTCGGATCTACGCGAGGCACGCGTGCGTTCTCGGGCCAGTAGTCGGTCCATTCGATTAAATCCTGGCTGCCGCTTGGTAACCGCGCCCAGAACTCCGCCATTTGCTCGTCTTCATCGTCATAGGCTTCCGAGCTCCACTGTTCTCCGTCCCACCAGCGCCATACGTCGAGAGACTGATACAAACTCGCATTCCACCAGCCCACGTGCGGCGGAGGTCCCTTATGCCAAGTTCGCGGTTTCAGCGTCTCCACCACCGACTTCGGCGCAGGCTCGGTATTCAGCCCTTCGGGGCGTGGGGCCATGTAGGTCATGATTTACTCCGATATGCTTTCGTGAGGGCGGCGCTTACCGAGTGGCCGCGCTTGCGGGCGATGTTGGCGATTTCCGCCCGGTGTTTATGGCTCGCTGGTGACTGCCGCAGCAGCCCGAAGTAGCTGTTCGTGGCCTGAAAGACGTCGGCGGCGGGGATATCCATCAGTCGGGCCGCCGCCTGGCGCCGCGTACGAGGCCGGATGGTCCGATTCCACGGCTTTAGGAAGTGGCCAACAAAGTCGATGCCGCGGTCGACCGGCTGCAGAATCGTCTTCGTCGGGTTCAGGCGGGCGTGGAGCCGCTCGGGCAGAAACTCGTTGATCCGGTCGTGAGCCTCGTTGAGCCACTGCGGCGATTCGTGCAGCAGCACGAAATCGTCGACGTAGCGCACATACCGCGGCGCGCGGATCTGGTGCTTCACAAACTGGTCGAGCGCGTCGAGATAGACGTTCGCGAAGAACTGGCTCGACAGGTTACCGATCGGCAACCCGAGGTGCGCCGGTTGTTCGGTCAGGCGCTTGTGCCTTGGCACTTTGGCGAGCAATTCGGGCTCGCATCGCATGTCGACGTTCTCGCGCGGGTCGTGCCAAAGCACCAGCTTCGTGAGAACCCGCCACCACTTCGACGGGATCCGCGCCATCAACTGCTTGTGCAGCACGCGCTTGTCGATGCTCACGAAAAAGTTGGCGAGGTCGCATTTCAGATAGAAAGCGGGTTTCGACCAGTTCTGCGTGCAACTTCGGACTTGGCTTTCCAAGCGCTTCGCCGCATACAAGGTGCCCCGGCCCGGAATGCAGGCACAGGAATCCGCAACAAACGAGGCGTAAAAGGGCGGCGAAATGCGGTTGTAGAGCAGGTGATGGACGATTCGATCCCGGAAAGCAGCCGCCCATACTTCGCGCGGTTTGGGCCTCGTAATCACGAAACAAATTGACCGTCCGGGCCGATACGAGCCGTCCATCAGTTCGTCGTACAGATCCCTTAGATTCCTCTCTAGATCGAGCTCGAAGGCGAGGGCGTTGCTCGAATTGCGCTTTGTTCGCCGGCAGTCGAAATATGCATCGACGAGCTCGGCAAACGTGAAGCGATCGTTTTCTACCGCATCCCAATCTGCGGACGGCCACCGCGCGCAACCGGTTGTTCTGGTTGTTGTAGTTCTGGTTACCATTGTTGAAGTTCTGATACCAGGCGAAGCCGTAGAAGTCGCGCTATCCACGTCGCCCGGCCGAAGGCGAACCGATCAGCCGGGAAACTGCGCCGGACCAGCCACGGCAGCCGCCGTCGGTATCCGTTGTGCGCCTGTCGGTGCCCTTGTGGGGCAGCGGCGCGACCAGATTGAAAGAGCACTCAGTCGTCGAAGCCTTAGCCTTGACGATGCAGGCGCTTTGCGGAGTTGCTTTTCCAGCCGTTGGCCTGTTTCCCGATACTGGTGGTGTGCTCGATCGCCGCGGCGTATCCCTTGCGGCTGATGTACCTCTTGTCCATGCAAAGCCGAAGGAGCAATTCGGCGACTTGGACGCGCTCGAGCAACTCGGTCAAATGGGGCGCTTTGTCGTCGGCCACATTGGCGCGGAATACCAGGATCGTGATATCGACGCATTCCTTTGCGATCTGGGCGCCGAAAAGCCGTTTTGGATCACGCGGCATGTTCCTGACCAGATCGTCCGCGATATCAAGCAGCGCGTACGCGGCTCGATAAATAGGAAGCTGTGTATGCTGGGCCACGGCTCAAATGGTTAAATGACTGAAGGAATAAATCTGCGGACGGCCACCGCGCGCAACCGGGTGTCCTGGTAGTAGTAGAGCTGGCGACCATTGATGAAGTCCTGACACCAGGCGAAGCCGCCATCACGCTCCTCACTGGACCAGTAATATTCGGCAGCGAACTCGCCCTTGAGGTTGGCGAAGAGCAGCGCCTGTTCCTGACGCGTCGGCAGTTCGCCGCCCCTGCTGGCCGCCCATTCGCGCGCGCCCGAGAAATCGACGTCCTCAACCTCGCCAGCGAGCTTGATCAGGTAGTGGCTCAGCGTCCCGTCTTCGCTCAGCACAGCCCCGGCAAAGCGCTCACCGGCCGCAAGCGGGATCATCGTTTCGTGGATGCGAATCTCGGTTCCCTTTGCCTGTTCCTTGAATCGCTCGATCAGTTGGCCGAGCTCGGTATGTTTGGCCTCGATGGCCTCAAGCGTGATCGTCATTGCGTGCTCCGTTCAAATGGTTGAATGACTCAATTTTTGAATCTGCGGACGGCCACCGCGCGCAACCGGCGGTGCTGGCTGGTGAAGTCCTGGTAACCATCGTAGAAGTACTGAAACCAGGCGAAGCCGTCGCCGGCATCCTCGTTGCTCCAGTAACCAGCCTCCTCGAAGCGGTCCTTGTGCTTCGCGAAGGCGATGGCCTGCTCGGTGCGCGTCATCAGGTCGGCGCCGAGGGACTTCGCCCACTCCATCTGTTCCTGCCATTCGCCGCGCTCGTTGTTGATTGCGACGATCGCGGTATGCTCGACGTCGCCGTTCGCATCGACGATGCCGCAGAGATAGATTTCGCCATCGTTGAGCGGCGGGATTGCAACCTGAGTCATGGATCTCTCCTGAGTGGAATTCGGCGATTGAATGGCTGCCGATAGCCGGAAGAAAAGACGGGCCCTGTGAGAGCGGCCCAAACTACGGGGGATCTATGATTGCGATTGCTCGCGATCCGGTTTCTCGATGTACTCGCGCCAAGGAACCCAGCGACGGGGCGTATGAAAGCCCCAGTTTCGCCGCCACGGCCCCATGATGAAGAGCGACCACGCTTCGCCGCCCACGGGAATCTCCAGGCGGTGCCGGTCGATGGCTCGGCGGAACACGATCGAGCCAGGGCCGCGCCAGACTCGGCGATAGCCGCGAAGTAGGGCGGTTTCGGGCTGAGAGTCGAGCCGCGCGGGCTGCTCCTGCTCCGTGGGCATGATTTCCCAGTAGCCGCCACGCAGCACGATAGAAATGTTCCACCAAGGGTGATCGTGGAGATCTCGGCCGGCGTCGCTCCGCACGGTCCGATGGACACGGGCACCCCAGTTGGTGTCGCGTCGGCCGTCTTCGGTGGCGCTGGCGTCGTGGCCCCGCGGCTTCTTGACCCACCAGCGCTGCATATAGCCCTTGAGGTCGAAGTAGGGCGTGCGCTGGGCACGGGAAATGATGGCGTCAACAATGAACGCCGGCACAGGAATTCGCACGATCAAGCCTCCTTCGGTGCTGCGCCCTTGGCGCTGATGTCGGTGTGTGCCGCGAGCAATTCGCGGAGGGCTATCGCACTGACCGACACTTGAAAGTCAGTTTCAGTCGTTGCGATTGCGGTGAGCTGCGCTTCGGGAAATGCCGAAACGAACGCGCCGACACGCTCGACGTACGCGCTGACAGCCTTGCGGGGATAGGACTTGCCATGGATTGAGCCGGCGGTGACCCTCTTCTTGCCACTCGCGGCCGCCTTTACGATTTCACCCGAGAGGAACGCGCCGGCTTGCTCGCCGTGTAGCTTTACGGCATCAGCTGCGACCGACGCCGCCACCATTCCCGAGAACACCAATCGGTGCACGTCAGAGTTCGCGCCGGCCAGCACGAGCATTTTTCCGACCCACTGAGGGGAGACGCTATCGGCTTCAGCGATGCGCGAATTGTCCCAAGAGAAGCGGGCAAGGCGTTGGTAGCCGAATGCCTTTTCGAGCGGATGCAACTGGCGATTCTTGTTGCTCGACAAGATCCGGACGGTTCGATCCGCATCGTTGCCATCGAAAGCTTCGATTCGCACCATCAACTCGCCAACCTTGTCGCGAAGCGGGGCGCCCGCAGCGTCAGCGCGGCCGATAGCGGCGTGCCGTCGATGCCCGTCGACAAGCCAGACGCCTCCCTCTGCGCGGGGCCGCACTTCGAGCGCCGGGTATTGGCCGCCCGCCATGATGTGGCGGAAGAGGCTTTCGTCATCCTCTTTCGCGGCTTCGAGCGCGTCACCTTCCAGAAGGTCGAGCGAGGCACGCAGGTTAAATCCGGGCTCGACGTGGATATCCTCGTAGCGGATCTTCATCGCGTCCGCTCGGCGGATTTCCTTGTCGAGGATCTTCTGTTTGAAGGACGGAGCAGCGGTCATTTCATTCCTCGTTCGCGGTCGACGGCGGTACGGATATGTTCTCGGAATCCCTTGGAAGGGTGTCCGCCGTATGGGTAGTGGGCTTCAATGTGTCGCCAGCGCGTAGCGTCTTCCTCGACGTCGTCGCGGCGTTGGGTGTCGGTCTTGATGTAGAAGGCGAGTGCAGCGATCACGACATGGGGCTGCGCGGCGAGCACTTCGAGAATCTCGTGCTTCGTCTCAACTTCTTCGTGATGCCGTGCAGAACCGGGGAGGGCGGGCCGAGTAGAGCGCGAGTTCAGCTTGTTGATGAGCGGGCGAAGTCTTTCCCAAAGTCGTTTTGCTGCTACCCGATTGGGGGTGTTGCTCATACGTTGTGCGCCCACCTCACATAGAGGCAGGAGACGAACGTCACGCCCCAAATCGTCCAGGCTGCTACCTTGTGCCTGCGAATCCACTGGTCGGCGCCGTTGACGGTCGAGATGAGGAAGCGATCAAGCATGGGCGCACCAGCGGGTAGCGTCGCTGTACCCGAGTCGGTACGCGAGGTCATCGGACTGCCTGAAGCGACCGCACTTGGCATCGTTCCAGCCCGCCTGGTATTGGCGAATCTGTGCTGCGAACATGTGTTCCTCCTCAGTCAAGGCGGATGGTTGCGGCTTTGGTCAAAAAGCCGGAGCAGACGGCGCCGGACACCGGCACGCCGGTCGGACCCTTAGCAGTGAAGGCGGTGGAGAAATCGTCGTTATCGCCACAGCCATAGAAGCTGTAGCCGTCGATGTGAACGTCGGTATAACCGGCACCTTTGAGTGCCCGCCGCGCCGTATCGGAATCAGTGCAGGCAGACAGAAGGGCGAGCAAAGCCGCGAGCGCGACGAGCCTCATGGGGAAACCTCGATAGGGAAGGAGAGGAAGCCCCGGCAGAACACCGGGGCTACGGCTTTAACCATGTCCGTCATGGGCCTGTGAGCGTTCAGGCTCGCTCTACTGCGTTGGGAGCCGAATCTCTGATATCCTCAATATCGCTTGGGCCATCCAGCCTATGCTTGCGGGAGGGACACCCGCTCAAGGTTTCGCTGAGAACGGACGCGTTGGGCCCGGTGGATGCCGGATAACTCAGGGCTATCTTGAATCAGGGATGCCGAACGACGCTCGCAAGCGGTGCTTGCGGTAATGTCGTGCTCCCAAGTCCTAGGTAGGGAGCTAGCGCCCGGCAAGGCGCGATACAAATCGCCAACCTTTAACAGTTGGCGGGCCCGCCAGCACAGACAGGGCGAATGCCATGTTTAAGCTGACGATAGAGCTGAAGATATCCATGAAACAACTCCAGACCTTGGTCTTGTGGTTGGCCATGATGTTCGGAAGCTAAGGGAACCCCGGGGCGCAAGCCCCGGGACTTCTCTATCTCATTGACCCATTCCGTCATTCACCCTCAAGAGAGCAGACCCGAGATCCTGATCAGATCGGGGAAGTGGGATACGGGCTTTATGACGACGCCGCGCCGCCGTCGGATCTGCTCACTTGAAGGTGCCCGCAAAAGCTGGCAAATAGTCACCAAGATTCCCGCGCAACGTAAAATTGGGAGGTTCTATCCGACCATTTCTACGTTGAGGAAATCTCTATGCCAGACGACGGCACCGCTCTGCCATGTGAACTTCTGTATGTTTCGCCGATGCTTCTTGGACCCGGAACAATTATTCCCCCGGGAAACTTCGGTAAGAACATCCTCAGCCACACGCCGTCTCAAGGCGCAAACGGTTGGGCTGTAGTTCGTGAATTGATTTTTGAGCAAGTGCGGTCCCGAGTGGCTCCGCATTTGCCAAGCCGTCTGAACTGCTGCTTTCTTTTCACGAGTGTCGCGGCTGCCCTTGAAGGCGGAAGAGAACTGAGCGAGCACGTCCACTCACCAGTCATCTACTGTGCAGAGATTGTCGACGCTAGTCAGCCTCAATGTCTGGGCGACTACGACACGATCAAAATGATTGACGCGAATCAGTATGTCGATAGTTCGCACCGGATAGCTATCGGGTATTGGTCTGCCGCCGTCACGGGAAAATTGCGGGAAGGGTGCCTTCCTGAGTTGTTGACGGCATCGCCAATTCGTATCGTCAGAGAGTACAACCCTCGTGTACCTAACCTACTTATTTTCCCCACCACCGCGTAAGCATCGAATTTCTTTTCGAGGTGCCGCACTCTGGCGGCCGTCACGCCTACGTCATAGGGGGCGTTCCCTCGCCGGGGAGGTATTCGGTCAGTCTTCTTCGTAGTCTTTCGGATCGCGGCCAGTCAGTTCGCATGCGAAGCCTCGCCAGAACGCTTTCTGAGCGTCGGTCTGGTCGCGCCACATTGGCGCCACGTTGCTTTCGATGACTTCGCCGCCCAACAGAGCGAACATGCCGCAGTTGCTGCCGATGTCTTCGTCGGCGTATTTCACGTCGATGCGGTCGGCCGGGAATTTCTTCGAGAGCCCGAGAAACACAGGCATCGGACATGACCACGCGGTCTCAAACGATGCTGTGCCGGCAACAACGTCAGCCGAAGAATCGCAGGCGTTCCATTTCGTGCCCCAGCGCTCTCGAGCGAAGTCCATTTGATGGAAGAATCGGCACTTACGGTGATTGCGTAGCATTTGAAGGAACTGCTCAAACGCCTCATCACCGAGATCCTCCAGGCGAGTCCGCGCCCGATTCGCAGCCTCTAAGCGAGCGATCATCGGGTTGTCGGACAGCGGCCTTCCAACGACGATTTCAGATAGCTGCTCGGCAGCGATGTTGACGTGATCCCAAGGGAATTCACCGGGGAACGGCTCAATGTTCGAAAAATCGACGCCGCTATCGACGTTCAGCATCGACTCAATGACGTGGCTCGGTGCGGTGACCTTGTTCGTTACCCAGTTCGGCACGGTTTCTCTCCTCATGTATATGGCGCGGCTCTCGGAAGAAAGCCGCCTCAGATACAGCAAATGGACGCAGCGTCCCGGACTACACCCGACGAAGTCGGCTCCCGGCGGCGCTGCATCTCTTCAATTCAAGCGGCGTTCTATAGCTGCACGAAGCAGCCAGGCGGCGCTTGGATAGCCTCTGGTCTTTGATCAGGGGTTGAGGGTTCCGCCCTGCGCCTAGCCGCGCCCGCACATGCTGCGAACGCCATCGGCGTGTTCTATCGGTAACTGAGTTTTTAAGGAGCGCCCAACCTGCGGGCGGGCAGCGATGTGTGCTGCGTTGATGTCAATAATCACATACGTGATTTATTTGTGTCAACACATTTGTGATTTTTGTGCGCGTCGGCGCACTTCTCCCTCGGAAATGCTAGTGAACGGTGCAAGTCGTCGAGCCGTACTTATCGGCCGATCAGTGTTCGATGGCCCGATAAGAGAAATGGCGAAATTAGGTTGAAATTTTCACGGGGGCGAGGATAAACTACTGTTTAAATATACAGTAGTCTTAACGAAAACTCTAAGAGGGCCTAGCTGTGACGAATAGTGGGTCGCCCCAACTGCGCTGCAAGCCAGGGGACTTGGCGCGGATTAACAAGGCGTGGAACGAGCTATTGGAGGGGAGGCTCGTGTTCATCCGCCGCGCCTACTCGGCGACGGAATGGCTCGTCTATCTCTTGGACGGCCCGGCGTTCTCAATGAGCGAGGACAGGTGCCACATGGTAGTCGCGCGCGCAATGATCGCCGACGACTGGGCGCTTGAACCTGTCGGAGGAACTCGTGAGGCAGTTTCGGACGACGTTACGGGTTCAGACGACCGATCGGTTCATCGTCCCCGGGGAGCATCCGAAGCATCAGATTGAAAGTATGTGCAGGTTCGCCAGCTTGGTCGGCACGAAGAATCGCTTCGATAAGCTGGCGCGCCGCGTCGCTTGCACCATGTAATGCAGCTTCCAAGTTACCTGCGCTTTTCCCGCTCGGCGTCTCCGGCCCCTTGCCTTCAGCAAGCCATAAGGCATTCACCCCAAGGACTTCTGCGATTTGCGGCAAACGCCTCGCAGTGTTCCGCGTCCCCGACTCGAGGTTCCCGATAGTCGATTGAGTGACGCCCGCCTTTGTCCCAAGTTGTTCTTGGGAGAGGCCGGCTTTCGTTCGTGCCCATCGGAGGCGTTCGGCTAGAGAGTACATATCACAATCGTAATGGAGTCGCCCATTTCATTTGTGTTGACTTGCATAAACACAAATGTGATACTTGGGCGCATGGACATTCAAAAAGCAGTCTCGGACCTATTGGGAACAGGGCTCACGCAAGCACAACTTGCGGGACAGATTCCCTGTTCGCAGTCGCTTGTTTCGGCGTTGCTATCCGGAAAGCGCGGTGAGCGGGTGTCTTATGTGATCGCAAGCAGGATTGCGGAGCTCTACGCTCAAAAAGTGCAGCCAGAGCTTCTGGGCGACAAATCCCGCCACCGATCGAGCGCCGACGCTGCAAGAGACAGCGAGGGCGCAAAGATTGAAGAGTGTGCGGGCGGCGCTTCTGGAGACGATGAATGAGTGAGAGCACCGCCCCCCATGGAGATTGGGCTGAGATCGTTAAGCAGAGGCTCGAGGAGTTACGCGCCATGCGAAGACTCGTTCGGCCGCGGCATCGAATCCGCGAAGGTACGCGTCTGAAGGCTGTGATGAGAAAAGTGCTTTGGCACTGGAAGCGTTGAGTCTGCTCTCGATCTGACTCATCACCTCGTCGTGATTGGGCAGCGATTGCACGACAGCCTTCAATGTAATAGCGAGCACGTCGGACCGAGCGCGCAAGAAGTCTGCTTCGACCTCGGCTTTCGCGATTGCTGCTGCGAATTCTTGTTCGTTCATGAGCACTCCTAGATTGGGGGAGCTGGTTGTGTGGAAACACCATTCTCGCATGACGGTGAGTGCTCATCTTTATCTCGCAGGGCGTGTTGAACATGCCTTGCATCGTAGGAAATCCGGCGTGCAACAGCACGCAACTTAGGTTGAGGGAGGTTGAACATGGCTGAACGGCCGAATATCGAGAAGGCCTTGCGTCTTCTCCTTGCAAGTGATGAGCGCAAAGCTGCGATGGAGGTTCTGAACTGGGACGCATCGCAGGTTTCGCGTTTTCTCTCTGGGCAGAATGGGATTCCCATCGACAAGATCGATCAGGTAATCGGCATCACTGGCTTTGTCATGGTGACACCGCGCTATTTGGAGGGACTGGCGTCGATGGCGGAGACCGGTGTTGGGTGCCGCTGTGCGCGAGAGGGCGGCGGTGAATGTGGGTTTGAACGCCGCGTGAAGGTTCCGTCTCGTTCGGTGTGAGGTGGTCATGAGAGAAGTCATGCGAAACCTCCGCATCCCCGCACCTTACGTTGCGGACGTATCTGAAACGCTTTCCGGAGCGCTTGGCAAGAGTTCGGAGCAACTCGCGCCGATGCCCGCAAGGACTCCGCTGGCAAACATGTGCATCTGCTGCGGTGCTAGGCGCTTATCCAACGGCGAGATGCCGTGCGAACACTGAGGAACCTCCAGTGAACGATCTCATCCGCCGCGACGCAGAGTTGACGATGTCGAGCCGCGAAATCGCGGATCTGGTTGAGTCTCGACATGACACGGTAAAGCTCTCGATCGAGCGGCTCGCGGAAAAGGGCTTAATCGCTTTTACGTCAGTGGCGGAAAAGTCCACTGGTGGCCGCCCGAGTACCGAATATCGAGTGAATGAGCGCGACAGCTATGTGGTTGTCGCTCAACTCTGTCCGGCGTTCACCGCGCGTCTCGTCGACCGTTGGCAGGAGCTCGAGGCCCAGATGTCTGCTCCGCAGGTACCACGTTCGTTCGCCGAAGCGCTTCGCCTGGCCGCCAATCAGGCTGAGCTGCTCGAGCAGCAGCGGCCGGCTGTCGAATTTGCCCACGCCGTGCGCAACACCGCTGACGCCATTGCCGTCGGCGATCTGGCCCGGGTGCTGGGGTACGGCCAGAACGTATTTTTCCGCATGCTTCGCGCCGACCATCTGCTGATGGAAGGTAACCGCCCGTACCAGACCTATATCGACCGCGGCTATTTCCGTGTGATCGAGGGCGTTTGGCGAGATTCGGACGGGGCGGCACATCTCACGTTCAAGACCCTAGTAACGGGCAAGGGGCAGGTCTTCCTGCAGCGCAAATACGGCAAGGAGGCCGCAGTCGCATGACGGCAGCTCAACCGGAGTACCAGGAAGCCGAGTTAGGCGCCCAGGTAATCCAGTTCCCGGAAATCCGCGCCCCTCAACTTGAGGATGGCTATATGCGTATTGCCAACGAGTTGCGGCGCGCGATTACGTGGGCCCGTCTGACGGCCTACCAGCGTTGCGTTCTGGACGTGGTAATGGGGCAGACCTACGGTTTCAACAAGCTTGCGGACGACATTGCACGCACTCAATTCGAAGACGAGACCGGAATCGATGCTTCTGACGTTCGTCGCACGATCAGGCAACTGGTCGAGATGAACATCATCACCCGCACGGATGGCCGGTACGCCCATTCATACAGCGTGAACAAGCGCCACAGCACGTGGATCTTGCCGGACGCACGAAAGTTGGTAAACAAACCGGGGTTTGAGGGGGGGATTCACCCCGCTTCAGGGGGGGAATCACCCCGGAATGAGGGGGGGATATCCCCCGGAACAGGGGGGGAATCACCCCCTACAAAAGACATCCCCAAAACACATAACCAAAAGACAACCTCAAAAGACACTCTTTCGCGCTCGCTTCGCGAACGCTTTGAGATTTTTTGGGCTGGGTATCCGAAGAAGAAATCGAAGAAGGCTGCGGAGAAGGCCTTCGCCAAGCTGAACCCCGACGAGCAGCTCTACAACGACCTGATGGCAGGTCTGGGGCGGGCCAAGACCTCGGGGCAGTGGGCGAATCCGCAGTTCATCCCGCATCCGGCTTCCTGGCTGAACGCAGGTGGTTGGATGGACGAGATCCAGAACGCATACAGCGATGCCGAAGTGGCCGTGATCCGGGCCTACAACGAGGCGCTCGGGGAGCAAGTCGGCAAGGTTGATGAAGGGATCTTCGTCGAAGAGCGGGCAGGAGCGATCCGCGCGTTCGTGGCTTTCGGTGTGGTGAAGCGCAATGACCCAGACATGTGGAAGCGCTATTTCCCGTGGGTTGCAGCGAACGTTGATGTGCCCCCCAACGCGGGTTTCGACTGGCTGATCAGCTTCAAGGGGTTCAGCAACGTGACCGGTGGCCAGCATAACAAGGCAGACAAACGATGAGCGACAACGATCTGCGACACATCGTCGAAGCGACCGAATCCGAGCAGTCGGTGCTAGGTGCGCTTCTGATCGACAACCAGGCGATCGATAGCATTACCGACCTCAAGCCGTCGCACTTCTTCCGTGGCGACCACGCGCTGATTTTCAAAGTCATCGCTGAAATGCTCGCCGCCAACGAGCCCGCGGACATTGTCACGGTAAATGAACGGCTGCAATCGGTCGGCAAGGGCGAGTATGCGGGGGGGCTCAAGTATCTGAACGACTTGGCCGCCAATACGCCGAGCAGCGCCAACATTGCGCGCTATGCCGGCATCGTCATCGACCGGAGCACCCGCCGCGCGCTGAGTGCTACCGGATCGAGGCTGCAGGCAATGGCGCTGAATCCGAATGGTGCCGCCGCTGTCGAGCTCGTTGACCGTGCGCAAGCGGAAATCGAGCGCCTCGCTGAAGGTCGCGCCGCATCCGCACCGGTGTTGGCTTCGGAGGGCTTGTCCCACTTCCTCGTGGGAATGGAGCGTCGCCTTGATGGCGAGATAGCTCCGGCTCGAACCGGTTACGACGCGCTCGACGACAAGATCTCGGGCGGCCTCAAGGACGGCGACCTGATTATCGTTGCGGCACGCCCGTCCATGGGTAAGACGGCATTCTCGCTGAACGTGGCGTCAAACGTCGCGGAGAGCAAGCCCACGTTGTTCCTGTCTATGGAGATGCCTTCCGAGCAGCTGCATGCCCGAATGATGGCGCGGCACGCCGGTGTCAATTACGGCCACTTGATCGAGCCGAAACGCTTGACCGACCTCGAGTGGGGGCAGCTTCCTGCTGGTATTTCTCGAATCGAGAACCTGTCGCTGTATTTCGACGACCAGCCGGCGCTTTCGCTCCTCGACATCCGCAGCAAGGCGCGCGGAATCAAACGCCGCCACGGGTTGGGGCTGATCGTGGTCGATTACCTCGGACTGATGTCGGGTGGGCAAGGGGACAACCGCACACAGGAAATCGGCAGCTACTCGCGAGGCCTGAAGGCCCTTGCGAAGGAATTGAGTGTGCCGATCATCGCGCTTGCACAGCTCAATCGCGGCCTTGAGACGCGTCCCAACAAGCGGCCGGTGATGTCGGACTTGCGCGACTCGGGTGAGATCGAGCAGGACGCAGACACGATCCTATTCCTGTATCGAGACGAGGTTTATTACCCCGATTCGCCCGATCGCGGCATCTGCGAAATAATCATCGGAAAGCAGCGTAATGGCCCGCTGGGGCACGTCGCGCTTGGCTTTCAAGGTGAATTTCAGCGTTTCACCTCGTTAGATGCCGGCGTGTCGTTCGGTCGACGGGAGGAGGGTGATCAACCGAAGAGCAGGGCGACGTTTTGACGCAGACCGAGTGCAGGCGGCGCTTCGAGGAAGCGGCGAGGGCGGCGCTGTCAGGTCACGGCAATGTGGCACGAGCGTTCGTCGCGGCCGTCCGGCGGCGCTGCGGTGACGAGGTTGCTGAGCGGCAGGAGAAGGAGTTGCGGGCGTACATCGAACACCTACGGAGGAAGAGCAAGTGAGTCGCAAGGGGCTGACGTTTCCTGAACACGCCGCGAGTGATGGCCGTGTGGGCACCGCGCGCATTCGCGAGCAGATCGGCGCCACGTCGGCAGCGCTTGCTATGACCGCACCGGTGCCATTGGAAAAGACGCTTGCGACGATGGTCGAGCCGAAGCGGAGCAAGTACAGCAATCGTAAGTGTGAAGTTGATGGGATCAAGTTCGACAGCCGCGCGGAAGCGAGACGCTGGACGCAGCTGCAGGCGATGCAGTCAGCGGGCGAGATCAACGACCTTGAGCGGCAGGTGGTGTACGTGCTTGCGGCCGGTGTCGTAATCGACGGCAGGAAGGTGCCCCCCCTGCGCTATGTCGCTGACTTCGTGTACGAGCGCGCGAATGTGACAGTCATCGAAGACGTGAAGGGCGTCATAACGCCCGAGTACCGAATCAAGCGTCACCTGATGGCGCTGAAGGGGCTAAGCATCGTGGAGATCAAATGAAGCGCGACATTCTGGAATCGATGGATCGGGGGATCTGGTACTGCGTCGAGACGCTTACTGCATTGGCTGGTCACACCAACCGTGAAACGCGAGAGGCTTGTCTGTTAATGGTCGGAGAGGGGCTGCTCGATATGGACACGATCAACGAGAAGCGTCGATTTCGCCTCGCGATGACCAAACGAGCGGCGCGCAGCCCTGACTACACGTGCGTACCGACAAAGGCGACGGGCCCGTACCGTCCGACTTGGAAGCCTATGCATACGTATGACCAATACGCTCGATCCCACCAACAACTCTGTGAGGAATTGCGATGAGCTTGGCGAGAAAGTCGCAGATGCAGCGCGGCGCGCCGCTCAAACGGTCTGCTTTCAAAAAGTCCAGCCGTCCACGAGCAAAGAAGGCCGAGCGTGAGCACATGGGGATTGTTGCCGGGCTCTCCTGCATCGTGTGCCGCAATCTTGGCTTCGGCGAAAGCCCAGCGGAAGTGCACCATGTCCGCTTCCTGGCTGGTGGTGCCCAGCGGTCGGGGCATACGAACACCATCCCGCTGTGCCCGCTTCATCATCGCATCGGCGGCTACGGGGTCGCGTTTCATGCGGGGCCCGCCGAGTTCCAGCGGCGGTATGGCACGGAAGAGCAGTTACTGGAGCAAACGCGTTGTGAGATGGCTCATCGGCTCTTCGCGGCGATTGCGCCGGAGGTGGCCTGATGAAGGTGAGGGCGGCCGAGACACGGAAGGGCGTCGAGGTGAGCGAGATTGGCGCGGAGAAGGGGTGTGAGGAATGCAGATTCAGGGCGAAGGTTTGGGGGCTGGAGTATTGCGTGCAGGGGCGATCGCAACCTGGGGCAAACAACATGCGGCGTTGCAATTTCTACAAGGGCGGGGATACGAAATGACCAGAGATCAGTCGGAGCAGATAGAGGAATTACTGCGGGATTGGTATCGCTGGCAGATTCGCCAGTCTCACGCCGAAACGCTGGCGCACTTCTATCGCCCCACTGACACGACGTGTCGTGCCTATGCCACGCCGCGGGGCGGCGATGACGAGAACGATGGATACCAGTGGGCGGACGATCGTGTCGCTGAGCAGGTGCAACTGTGCGTTGACGAACTGCCGATCGAGCAACGTGCAGCGATCTCGGTGAGCATGCGCAATAAGGAGTGCGGCGCACAGGTGTGGCGAAGTGGTCGTGCAGGCGAACAGCATGAAACCTACCAGGCAGCGAAGGTAGCGCTTCTGCCTATGCTAGTGTCGCGTCAACTATTGGAAATTCGGGTGAGCGCATGAATCTGAGCGAAGTTGTGCGAGGTAGCTATGCCGGTGCTGATGAGGTCTGGGAATGTTCTGTGACCCGCGATGGTGTGCAGGTTGCTTTTGCCACCGGCTTCCCCGACAGCGCCTCGGCTCGCCAAGCCGCCGAGTACCTGAAGTTCGGAATCATATCCGGATGGAGGGCGGAACCGTGCATGGAAACTGGGATGGTGCAGGCTGGCATGGATGCATTGAGTGAAGACCGAAGCGGGGTCAATGAGGAAGAACGTCCGTCGGCCGTGGTCCGAGACGTCTTTCGCGCGATGACCACGGTGTGGCTTTCGCGCATGACCGAAAAAATTTCTCGGTAGGGGCTTGCCGATCGCGTTTAGTTAGCCTATTATTCTTCGCAAGCCTCGCTCGTCCAGCGAAAATGAAAGCCCGCCACTGAGCGGGCTTTTTGCTTTTCTCAGTTGGGCAGACGTGGAGAACATCTGCACAGCGGGAGGCTTCATGGTCGGATTCTCGGTGAGCGTGTCGAAAGACCTAGCCAAAATCTCGAAGTCTCTGTCCAAATTGGAAACGAAGCAGTTGCCGTTCGCGACTGCACAGGCGCTCAACGCGGTCGCGGGGAACGTCAATGCAGCAGAACGCAAGGCGTTGCCCGAAGTGTTCGATCGGCCAACGCCGTTCACTGTCAACGCCGTTGCGGTGAAGCGAGCGAGAAAAACCAACCTCGAAGCGCTCGTCTACATCAAGGACATTGCTGCTTCGTACCTCGCGCCATATGAGTTCGGCGGCAATCATAAGCTCGTCGGCTCCGGCCGGACGTGGTTAAACCCCAAGGACAGCGCGCTTCTCAACCAGTACGGCAACTTGAGCCGTACCACATTGCGACGTCTTTCAGGTCGCCCCGATGTATTCATTGGGACCGTCAAGACCAAAGCAGGGCAATCGATCGGCGGCGTGTGGCAACGGCCGGCATCGTCGAAGCGTGGGGCCGATCTCCGCAAGCGTGGCGTTGCAATGCGCGGCGCGAACAAGACAGACCATCTTAAACTTCTCATTCGATTTGGCGATGCCAAGCCGGTGAGGCGCCGGCTCGAGTTCGGCGAGCGAGCTTTCGAAGTCGTCGATGAGACGTTCGAGGCCGAGTTTGAAAGATCGATGGCGGCGGCCATTGCCACTGCCCGTCTCGACTGAGGTGGAGGGCTCCCGGCCCGAGCGGAGCGGGTCCCTCCCGCCCTTCCGGCCACGCGGGCACTGCGCACGCGCGATATTCGTCTAGGCATAAAAGTTTGAAATTTGGGTAACAGGGTAACAACCTCCGCCATGAAACAAAGCGCATTCGCTGAACTCCACAGCGTCAGTCGCAAGACTGTCACGAAGTGGAAGGAGCGCGGCTGGCTTGTGTTTTCGGGCGATGAGGTTGATGTCGACGCCTCGAATGCGCTGCTGAAAAAGTATCGCCGCGATGGGATTCCGGCTGTTACCCAATCTGTTACCCAGCGCGCGCAGGGTAACAAGCGCAAATCTGTTACCGAGGCAGCGACTGACGCACCGCTCGGCTCTGGCGAAAGCGCCGATGCCGGCGCGGAACGAATCCTAAGCGGCAACGTCGAGCTGCTCGACTTCGACGCGGCTCGCTGCTTCAAAGAGAACTATCTGGGGCTCAAAGCCCAACTCGAATACGACCGGGATTCCGGCCAAGTTGTGGACGTCGCCGAGGTCGCGAAGGCCGTCGGCTCCGAATACGCCAAAGTCAGAACCCGCCTGTTGTCGATTCCTGCGGAGCAGGCTCCGCGCCTCCATCGATGCAAGACGCCCGCAGAACTGCAGGACATGTTGCAGGAGATCATCACCGAAGCACTCGAAGAGCTGACCCGTGACGGAGCTGGCAACCCAACATGACACGCGTAGATACGCCCTCGGCCATGACGCGCTTTATGCAGGTCTGGTCGCTGCACGTCGCGAGAATCTACTGCCACCTCCGAAGCTAACACTGAGTCAGTGGGCGGAACGCTATGCAGTGTTGTCGCGCGAGACGAGTGCCCAAACGGGGCGCTTTCGTGCTTTCGGCTACCAGCGGGGAATGCTCGATGCGGTGACCGATCCGGCGGTCGAGAAGATCAGCGTGATGAAGTCGGCGCGCGTCGGCTACACCAAGCTGATGGACCATGCGGTGGGCTATTTCATCCATCAGGACCCTTCGCCGATACTGGTCGTGCAGCCCCGCGTAGAGGACGCGGAGAGCTATTCCAAGACTGAAATCGCGCCGATGCTGCGCGACACTCCGGTCCTTGCATCCATCGCTGGCGACCAGAAGGCGAAGAACAGCGACCAGACGATTCTGGCGAAGACGTTCCGCAACGGATCGAGCCTGACGCTCGTGGGCGCCAACAGCCCGGCGGGCTTTCGGCGGATCACGTCACGTGTGGTGATGTTCGATGAGGTCGACGCCTATCCAGTGGACGGCGCGGGGAACGAAGGCGATCAGATCGCACTCGGTACCAAGCGCTCAGAGACGTTCTGGAATCGGAAGATCGTGCTGGGATCGACCCCGACAGTGAAGGGATACAGCCGCATTGAGAAGAGCTTCGGCGAGAGCGACCAGCGCTATTTCTTCGTCAAGTGTCCGCATTGCGGTGAGCATCAGGTGCTTGAGTGGGGCGGTCCTGACACTCCTCACGGCATGAAGTGGGACAAGGACGAGCAAGGCAATGGCCTGCCCGACACCGTCTATTACGTGTGCCGCCACAACGGTTGCATCATCCATGAGGTCGATAAGGCCGACATGGTGGCCGGCGGAGAGTGGCGTGCGACTAAGCCATTCAAGGGGCACGCAGGATTTCATATCTGGGCAGGCTACAGCCTGTTTCCGAACGCGTGCTGGTCAAACCTCGTGGCTGAATGGCTGCGGGTGAAGGACGATCCGCTCGCCCGTCAGACGTTCATCAATCTCGTGCTCGGTGAGCCTTACGAGGACCGGGGAGACCGCGCCTTGAGCGAAGCACGCCTCGCGGCCCGTACGGAGGTTTGGTCGGCAGAGGTACAGGACGGTGTGGGGGTCGTCACCGTTGGTGGTGATGTCCAGGATGATCGCGTCGAATTGGAAACAATTGGCTGGGGGCGGAATGAGGAAAGTTGGTCAATTGATCACGCCGTATTTGAGGGCGACCCAGAAAGCGCAGAACTATGGGCGCGCGTTGATGCATATCTGAAACGCATCTGGAGGCGCGCTGACGGGCGAGGTTTTGAGGTAATGGCCGCCTGCATCGACTCTGGTGGTCACCACACGCAAAAGGTTTACGAGTTCGCAAAGGCGAGACTTGGCCGTCGCATCTGGGCGGTCAAGGGGGAATCCGCAAGAGGCGGCGCTCGCTCGCCGGTGTGGCCGACAAAGCGCCCATCTTCGCGAACCAAGGCTTCATTTCGGCCCGTGATCGTTGGGGTGAACTCGGCAAAGGATGTCATCCGCGACCGGCTTCGACGCGAACCGGAGACGGGGGACGGCGGTGCCGTCATTTACCCTGCCGGTTACATGCACTTCCCGTCCGACCGGGACATCAACTATTTCGCGCAGCTTATCGCCGAGCGTTCCGTCACCAAGATCGCCAACGGCCAGAAGTTCCGAGTATGGGAGCTTCCCAAGGGGCGCGCCAACGAGGCGCTGGATATCCGGGTGTACGGATACGCGGCGCTTTGCGGCCTGATGCACATGGGGCTGAAGCTGAATCGCCGCGTGGAAATGGTTGCAGCGGATCCGACCCAGCTTGTCGAACCGCCCGCACCCGAGCCCGTCATCGTGGATATCGACGCCGTTCGTCCGGCGCGGCCGGATGGTCCGGTAATCAAGCAGGACGCGCCTGCGAAAAAATCACGTCTACGGCGCCTTGCCGGTTGACGCCACTGGAGTGCGCCTTGCGCCGATTCGACCCATCACAGAGTCTGCTTGCGGGCATGGATACAGCCGCGCTGCAGGCGGCGCTGGCTACTGCTCAGGCGGCATACCTAGCTCTTTCGACTGGATCTCAGGGTGAGTCCTACTCGTATACGCAGGGCGATGGCACACGCGCGGTGACATACACACGAGCGAATCTCGCAGACCTCGCGGCGGCGATTCAGCTCATGCAAGCGCAACTCGGCATCGTTGCATCTCCGCGACGTGCCCACAGACTCACATTCACCAGGCGATAAATGGAATCGAACGTACAGATCCTTGGCGCAGACGGCAAACCGTTGCCATCGCCCAAGGGGCGTGCGCTCGCCCTGAATGGGAGCAGTGGTTACGGGGGCAGGTCGGCGTATGACGCGGCGGACATGTCCGGCCAGCACATGCGTGACTGGCAGCCGTTCCTTTGGTCGCCCGACGGTGAGCTCAACCCCTACCGGGATCGCATCGTCTCGCGTGTGCGTGACCTGGTGCGCAATGACGGGTGGGCGTCGGCCGCTGTTACGCGGACCATCGACAACGTCATCGGCGCGGACTTTCGCCCGATTTGCAAACCGGACTGGCGTGCGCTGCAGGCTCAGACTGGCCTGAAGACGTTTGACCACGTCTGGGCGGACGAGTACGGGCGCGCATTGGAGGCAGGCTGGCGGACGTGGTCCGAGGACCCGCTTCATTTCTGCGACGCTCAGCGGAAGCTCACGATCCCGCAGATGATGCGGCTCGCGTTCCGGCACAAGGTTGTCGATGGTGACGCGCTGGGCATTCTTCAGTGGATGCCGGAGCGCTTACCGCGCGGCGCTCGCTACGCAACTGTTTTGCAGCTTATCGACCCCGACCGACTTTCGAATCCGCAGCAAAACTTCGACCAAAACACCATGCGCGGTGGTGTCGAGATTGACGAGTTCGGCGCAGCGACTTGGTATCACATTCGAAAGGCGCATCAGGGCGACTGGTTTAGCGGAAACAAGCAGGTGTCTTGGGAGCGGATCGCCGCCGAAACGGAGTGGGGCCGCCCCATCGTGGTCCATGACTACGATTTCGACCGCGCGAGCCAGCACCGCGGCGGTGCCGGCATCCTCACGCCGGTACTCCAGCGTCTCAAGATGCTGATCAAGTACGACGGTACCGAACTCGACGCCGCGATCATCAATGCCATCTTCGGCGCATACGTCACAAGTCCGTTCGACAAGCAGTTAGTCGGTGATGCGCTGGGGGACGGAGAGGAAGAAGCGCTCAACGGGTATCAGGACGCCCGCGCCGAGTTTCACGATAAGAATGAGCTTCGTCTAGGCGGCGCTCGTCTGCCTATTCTGTTCCCGGGCGAAAGCATCAATACGGTTTCGGCTTCGCGGCCTGCAGGCAATTTTGCTGAATTCGAGAACGCAATGCTGCGCAACGTCGCTGCCGGGACGGGAATGTCTGCCCAGCAGATCTCCCAGAACTGGGCTGACGTGAACTACAGCTCTTACCGTGCGGCAGCGCTCGAGGCGTGGAAGACGTTCGATCGGCGCCGCAGCGATTTCGGGCGTGGCTTCGGGCAACCGATTTTGTGCGCCTTTACCGAGGAATCAATGGAGGTGGACGAACTGCCTCTGCCTGCCGGCGCACCGGACTTCGTCTCCGGCCGCGCCGCTTACACGCGTGCGTGGTGGATCGGCCCTGGGCGCGGGTACGTTGATCCGCTCAAGGAACGACAGGGCGCGGCGCTGGGCATCGAGTCGGGCCTTTCCACACTCGAAGACGAGTCTGCGCAGTTGTCGGGCAACGATTGGCGCGACAACGTCGATCAGCGTGCGATCGAGGTCGCGTACTACAAGAAACGGGGTATTCCTCTGCCGTCAACGCTCAAGGGCGTCGGCGCGGAGGAGGTCACTCAGGAGCCGAAAGCCCAATGAACAACCTTCTCCCGCGACTGGCGCAGCGGCTGTTCAACACGCCAGTCGCGATTCACCCTCGAAAGGCTGAGATTGTCGTGGCCGCGCTGGCAGATCGGTTGGGCGTAAGCCAGATGGTCGGTCTTGACGGAACGGCAATCGTGCCGGTGGCCATGGACGACGACGAGTACGGCTTTGCGGAGCCGGGGCGCACTGCGCGCGCCGGGTATGACAACGTCGGAGGCGTTGCGGTCATCGAAGTGCAGGGCACGCTGGTGCAGAAGCTCGGCTCTCTACGCCCATATTCGGGCATGTCCGGATACGACGGCATTCGCCAGAACCTGTTCGCAGCGCTCTGCGACCCGAAGGTTGAGGCGATCGTCCTAGATATCGACTCACCTGGCGGTGAGGTCGCGGGTTGCTTTGATCTGGTGGACACGATCTACGCAGCGCGAGGCACGAAGCCGATTTGGTCAATCCTCAACGAGTCGGCGTATAGCGCGGCATACGCGATCGCGAGCGCTGCGGACCGGCTGATTGTTCCGCGGACTGGCGGTGTGGGAAGCATCGGCGTCATCTGCGCACACGTTGATCTCTCACAGGCATTGTCGGCCGCCGGCGTGAAAGTGACGTTCATCACGTACGGCGACTTCAAAGCCGATGGTCACTCTGAACTCCCGCTGTCGCCGGAAGCGCTTAAGCGCTTCCAGACTGACATCGACACCATGGGTGAACTGTTTTGCGAAACGGTCGCCCGCAATCGGAATATCTCAGCCGCCACGGTTCGAGATACGCAGGCCGCAACGTTCATGGGCGACAAGGGTGTCGCTCTCGGACTCGCGGACGAAGTGGCGGCGCCTGATGCCGCGTTTCGGGCCTTGATGGCCGAGATCACCAAGGCCTAGAACCATCATTACAGGATGAAGCACATGAAGAACCCGAAGCTCTCGAAGCTGGCGTCGGCAATGCCGTTCGCCCATTTCCTCGGCATCCCGTCAGCTGCCGCCGCTCGTGCGGAGGAGGACGAGGACCGCAAACAGCATGATGGCGAGTCCGACGAGGACTATGCCAAGCGGATGGAAGAGAAGGATAAGGAAGACGAGGCTGCTAGCAAGGCCGAAGAGGATGAGCGGCGCGAAGACGCGCGTCGTGCGGAAGGCGATGACGACGATGCTGATGCAGAAGAGGACGAGAAGGACGACAAGGAAGACGGCAGGCGCGCTGGCCGTGCGAAGGGCGCCCGTCAACGCGAGCGCGTGCGATGCGCTGCGATCGTCGCTGAAGGCCTCAAACTTGGCGCAGCCAAGCAGGCGTGTGCGTTTGCCTTCGACACCTCGATGACTGCGTCGCAAGCCATCAATGCACTTCGCATGGGAGCTCAAGACCGAGGCGAGCCCGGCGCCAAGATGCGTGGGCTTTCGCTCGATGAACGCATGGCTTACGCACGTCCGGCAAATCCGGGTGCGAGTGCTCCGGCAGCTGCAGAACCTACGCTGGCAGAAAAGATCCTCGCGGCGGGCAAGCAGCGCCGCGGCGAACAGTAAACCCTCCCCAATCACGGAGATAAACGATGACTTTGACTGTTACCCAGGTTGGGGAAAACACGCAGGTCCCCAGTATCACGGCACAGACTTTCGTGCCCGATCAACTGATCGCCGGCCCGAAGCAGATCGTGACACGCAATGTGACGCTCACGGGCGGTCCGTTTGTGCGCGGCACGGTGCTCGGCAAGATCACGGCCAGCGGCAAGTACACGATCGCGCTGTCGGCATCCTCGGACGGTAGCCAGACGCCGACCGCGATTCTGGCTGACAACGCCGACGGCAGCGCTGCGGACGTGCTCGCGGGCGTTTTCCTCGAAGGCGAGTTCAATAGCAACGCGGTGACGCTCGGCGCCGGAATTACGTTGACGGCCGCTCAGGATGCTCTGCGGCCGCTCGGCGTCCACCTCAAATCTTCGGTCTCGGCGGCTGACCCGAGCTAACGACAACTGAACTGATGCGAAAGCCCCGACCACGGACGGGGTTTTTTCATTTGGGCCACAAACTCGGAGAGAGCAATGCCCGGAAATCTCGTCTACGACACCAATACCCTGATTCAGGTCGTACAAAACCTGAAGACGGCCCAGAGCTTCCTGCTCGACAAGTTCTTCCGCAACATGGTCACGTCCGACAGTGAGTTCGTGTCGATCGACGTGGATGTTGGCAAGCGTCGCATGTCGCCGTTCTGTTCGCCTCTGGTCGAAGGCAAGCTGGTCGAAAGCCGTCGTTTCCAGACGAACACGTTCAAGCCGCCGTATATCAAGGACAAGCGCGCTCCGGATCTGCGCAAGCCGGTTCGCCGCATGATCGGCGAGCGCATCGGCGGCGATCTCACGCCCGAGTTGCGTGAGCAGATGAATCTGGAGTTCGAACTGAACGACCAGATCGACATGCTGACCCGGCGCCTCGAGTGGATGGCGGCACAAGTGCTGCTGACCGGTACGCTGACTGTCTCGGGCGATGGCTTTCCGACGACGTCGATCGATTTCGGCCGAGACGGATCGCTCACCATTGCCCTGACGGGCGGCGCTCAGTGGACGGCCGCAAACATCACGGCAGGTACGGCGTCGCCCACGACGAACATCGAGACCTGGCAGCAGGCGATCCTGAAGGCGTCGGGTGCGAATGTGACCGACATCATCTTCACACCGAAGGCATGGAACGGCTTCAAGTTGGATCCGGTCCTCAAGGGGGCGCAGTTCTATCCGGCTCTCGCTTCGTTCGGCAATGCGATCGACCTCGGCGCACGCAACGAGCGAGGGGGTGTTCACAAAGGCAAGTGGGGTCAGTTCGATCTCTGGCTCTACAACGACTGGTACGTCGACGATAGCAATGTCGAGCAGCCGATGTTGCCGGATGGGGCGCTGATCATGTCCGGCCCGGATCTGGACGGTACGCGCGCGTTCGGCATGATCGAGGACCCGCAGTTCAACTACGCCTCCATGCCGTTTGCTCCGAAGACGTGGCTGAAGGAAGACCCGGCACAGCGTTTCCTGATGATGCAATCGGCCCCGCTGATCATCCCGAGTCGCGTCAATGCGGCAGTCGCTGCAACCGTCGCGTGAGGTGATTATGGCTACCGAAAAACTCATCGAGGCTATCGTCGCGCGCGGTCGTTCCATTCACGACCAGCAGAAGGCTGGCGAAGAGCCCGTCATCAAGAAGGCGGGCGAGAAGGTGAAGTTGCCGGAATCCGAGGTGGCGCGCTTGCGTGCCCTCGGGTTCCTGCAGCCGGAGAAGGCCGACGAATTCGAGACTGAGGTTCCGCAAATTTCCAGCGGCCAGGTCTCGGTGACGAAGTCGGAGTAGCCAATGGACTGGGACGACGTCGTTGACGCCAAGATCCTCGGTCCGCTTGCAGAGAAATTTGGCACCGACATCACCTATACGGCGGCCGACGGCACGTCGTTCCCTGTTCGCGGGATCTACGACAAGGCCTTTCTCAGCCTCGATCCGGACACCGGTTCGCCCGTGCTCACCACTCAGCCGACCGTCGGCATTCAACTCTCGCAGTTCAACGGGCATGACGATCCGCAACAGGGCGACCTGCTGATGATCATCAAGTCCGGTGAACAGTGGGAGGTTCGCGAGGCGTTGCCTGACGGGCATGGTGCCGTGCGGTTGATGCTAAACGTACCAGGACAAACCGATGTCTGAACCAACCGCTCGGGCCGAGTTTCGTGCCGCATTGATTTCGGTGCTGGCGTTGATACCGGGCGTGCGATTGCAGTCGCCCGGCGACTGGACGGTGGCAGCAAAGAACTTACCCGCCATCAAGGTACGCCAGGGTAAGGACAAGAAGGAGTCCAACGGGCGCAACGGCCAAACGTCATTCACGACCGTCAGCTACTTCGAGATCTTGGTCGAGGTGAGTGAGACATCAGGTCCAAAGGTGCTTTTGTCGCTCGAGAGCTATGGCGCCCAGATCGAAGAGGCGATTTTCAAGAGTACGGTGCTTCGCCTCTTGGCGCAGGACTTTCCGTCCATGGAAACGGATACGCACGTGAGTGCGGACGGCGAGGCACATATCGGTGGCTTGCATATCGTTCTCGGCGTGGAGTTCTTCGAGACCTTCGTCCCTGACGTGAACAACACGCTTGAGGGCATCGATCTCACTGCAGATCTCATCAACGTTGCTGATCCAAACGGCACTTATCCAGATCCTCCGTTCCCGGGAGCGGTGACGCCTGCGCCTCGCACACAGGGTCCTGACGGCCGCGCCGAGGGCGAGGTCTCGGTTCAATTTCAATCATAGGAGTGGCGATGATCGTCAAACCTGCGCCGGGCCTCAAAGTGCGGCATCCGGTTACCAAGCAACTGCTGGACGACGCTGGCATCGCGGTGCCTGACGACGACATCTTCTGGACCCGCGCGCTCAATGATGGCGACGTCGTTTGTGTGGAAGAAATCGCCTCGGTTGGCGCCAAGAAGACGGGGGGTGATACGAAATGATGGTACCGTTCAAGCAGGTTCCGCAGAACCTCCGGGTTCCGATGTTCTATGCGGAAATCGACAACTCGCACGCCAACAGCGCGACTGCGAATCAGCGCGCGCTACTGATTGGCCCAATCACCTCGGCCGGAACGGCCACGCCGAACGTGCCGTTGATTTCGGCTGGTACCGGTGACGCGAATACACAAGCCGGCGCCAATTCGGTGCTGGCGCTGATGACGGCGGCCTATCGCGCCAACGATTCGTTCGGTGAGGTGTGGTATCTCCCGGTGGCGGACGCCGCCGGCGCGCTCGCGGCGACGGGTTCGATCGAATTCACTGCCGCACCGACCGCGAATGGCGCGATCTCGACTTACATCGCTGGTCAATTGGTGACCACGATCGTAACTGCGGGCATGACTGTCGCGCAGGTGGCATCCGCTGTTGCCGGGGCTATCAACCTGATCACGTCGATGCCCGTGGTTGCAACTTCGGCCAATGGCACCGTAACGCTTACCGCTGTGAACAAGGGGCTCGTCGGAAACGACATCGATATCCGCTTCAACTACCAGGGTGCGACGAACGGCGAGGTTCTTCCGACTGGCCTGGCAGCGACTATCACTGCGATGTCTGGTGGTGTGACGAACCCGTCGTTGACGACGGCTCTCGGCAATCTGATGGATATGCCGTTCGACTTCATCGCATGTGCATTCACGGATACCACGTCGCTGGACGCGCTCAAGGCGTTCCTGAACGACTCGACCGGCCGGTGGAGTTGGGAGCAGCAGGTTTATGGGCACGTATTCTGCGCGTATCGAAGCACCTGGGCCGGCTTGACGACGTTCGGCACCGCTCGGAACAACCAGCATGAATCCGTGATGGGTTTCTACGATTCGCCCACTCCGCCCTGGCAATGGGCTGCGGCGCTGGCGGCGGTTACGGCGGTTAGCGTGCGCGCCGACCCGGGAATCCCGATGCAGACGGTCGCGTTGAACGGTGTGCTTGCGCCTCCGCTTCAGTCCCGATTCAACCTGAGCCAGCGGAACACGCTTCTGTATGACGGCATCTCGACGTTCACCGTCGCGAGCGACGGAACTGTGGCGATCGAAAACCTGATCACGACGTACCAAACGAACGCCTTCGGCCAGCCGGACAACAGCTATCTGGAAATCGAGACGATGTTCCTGCTAGCTTACATCCTGCGCCGGCTGCGCACGATGGTGACTTCGAAGTACGCGCGGGTGAAGTTGGCGGCGAACGGAACGCGCCTTGCCCCTGGCTCCGCCATCGTCACTCCGAACATCATTAAGGCGGACCAAATCGCTGAGTATCAGGCGATGGAATGGGAGGGGTACGTGCAAGGCAGCGAGATCTTCGCCGAGGCGTTGATCGTCGAGCAAAACGCATCTAACCCGAACCGCGTGGACGTGTTGTGGCCTGGAACGCTCATCAACCAGTTGCGCATCTTCGCGTTGCTGGCCCAGTTCCGTCTGTCGACGTCCCAGTCGTAACCGAATCTCGCCGCGCCTGAGTGCGCGGCTGCTTTTTTTGTGGAGAGCCAAACGATGGCCAACAGCAACGGCTTCATCGCAGGTACCGCTTACACCACCATCGACGGTACGAACTACCAGCTGGAGGGGCAGCTCAAGTACGACCTCGGAAAGGTGACGCGCGAGTCCCTCGCGGGACAGGACACTGTGCACGGCTTCAGTGAGAAACCGAAGGCGCCGTCGATCAGCATGTCGATCCGCGACTCTGGTGGACTCGACCTTGCGAAAATCAATGCAATGCGGTCTGTGACGTTGGTGCTTGAGCTCGCCAACGGCAAGACCGTCATCGGTCGAAACATGTGGACCGTCGAAGCGCAAGAGGTGGACACCACCGAAGCGAAGTTTGACGCGAAGTTCGAAGGCCTTCAGGGCGCTGTCACGGAGCAGTGAGCATGAGCGAAACGAAGACAATCAAGCTTCGCAAGCCGCTGACATACGGGCAAGGCGATGACGCAGTCACGGTGACCGAACTCAAGCTGCGTGAAGCAACGGCGGGCGAATACGAGGCTGCGGAGAAGGCTGCGGGGGTGTACGGAACGACGATATCGCTGATCGGGCTACTGAGCGGCGTTCCTGTCGATGTGATCGACCGAATGTTCCGAAGCCAGATCGATGAGGCTGAGAACTTCATCGGTTCGTTCGGCGAAGGCGCGTTCCTGACCGATGTCCGCAGCGAAGACGAGCATGTGCTCCAACTGATCAGGCCGATCAAGATCACGGCGGAAGAAAGTCCGGTGAACGTCGCTTCGCTCGCCTTGTGCGAGCCTACCAACCAGCAGCATCGAAAGGCTGCCGCCGCCGGCGGTCCCTTTGCCGCCTTGGTCGCCATGATCTCGATGGTCGCAGGCGTCCCGAAGATCGCGGTACGCGCCATGTGTGCCCGCGATTTCTTGGCTGCAGCCGGATATTTCAACGGTTTTCAGGTTCGGCGGTCACCGGACTCGGACGACTGATCGCCAGATCCGTCGTTTTCTCAGAGACATGGGATGAGCGTCTCTCTGAGCTGACCCACTTCATGGGGTGGGGGCCAGACGCGACGGATCAAATGACCATTTCCGAGTCGTTGCGCTGGCTAGAACACGCAAAGCGCATCAGGAAGCTTTCAGGAGGTTGATATGGATATTGTCGGCGGCGCTGGCAGCGTAATCGGCGCGGCCTCCGGTATTGCCAACCTTGCGAGTTCGCTCGCTGCGCGACTGGGCGGCACGTCCACCTCGTACTTCAAGCAGTTGAGGCGCGCTTCATTTCGTGACGTACCGTTCATATCGCTTGGAAGTGACAACGCGTTCGGACGACGCAAGCAAGTTCACGTATATCCGCAGCGCGATGTCCCTTGGGTTGAGGATCTCGGACGCGGTATCCGGCAGTTCCGCATGTTCGGATTCGTCGTGGGAGACGATGTCATTGCGCAACGCGATCTGCTAATCGCGGCATGTGAGATGGCGGGAGACGGCGATCTGGTTCATCCGTCACTTGGCCGTCGCACGGTCAGCTTGGTCGATTTTCATAGCGTTGAGCGGTGGGAACGCGGCCGGTATTTTGAATTCCAGTTCGTCTTCATCGAAGGCGGTCCTCGCGTCTATCCGACGAGCACTACGGAAACCACCTCCGAGGTGACTAAGGCGGCCAGCCTTCTAGATCTGAGCGCGGCTTCGGCTTTTGCATCCCGGGCTCTCAGTATCCTGGCAGAAGGGGCTGCAGTAGTGGGGCAGGCCGTCAGTACCGCATTGGGTTGGTACAACACGGCGATGAGTGCTGTATCTGATGCGAGGAATTTGTTCAAGCTATTGACGAATCTTCCCGGGGACTTCGGGCGATTCCTCGGTAGCTCGACGACACCTTCGTTCAGTCGATATGCAGGCGCGAGCAATGCGCCGGCGTCAGTGAACCAAGCCGGTCTTGTTGCGAGCGCCACGAGCAACCGGGAGGCGGTGACTACTGCGTCCGCGGCGCTAGGTGTTGCTGCCGCTGGCCTCGATGCAACGAGCATTGCAACGTTCACGAATGCCGCGCAGGCTGTTACGGCGTCGGTGCTTTCTGCGACAACAGATCCTACGGATAGCGTGCGCTTGCTGTCGACGTTGGCGCAGTTTACGCCCAGCGAACAGACAACCGATTCCACCGTTGGTGCGTCCATGGCCACGATGCAATCCGCTTGCGGTGACCTGTTTCGCCGCTCGGCAATTGCGTCTGTGGCTCGAGCGTCAGCCACCTACTTGCCGTCGTCCAGTGACGACGCAGTGAGCATGCGAGATCGAGTCATAGCATTGATCGATTCGGAGATTGGTGTGGCGGGCGATCAGGGCGAGGATGGGGCATATGAAGCATTGCGCTCGCTGCGCGCGGCTGTCATCGCGGACCTGAATCAACGGGGCGGCGCCCTCGCAGCCATTAGGACTTACCAGTTGCCCGGTGGATTGCCCGCACTCGCTCTGGCCAATCGGCTGTACCGGGATGCGACGCGCGCCGATGAGCTCGTCGCGCAGATCGGTCCGGTTCATCCGGCTTTTTGTCCCGCGTCATTCCGCGCCTTAACAAGCTAATTGTCATGCCAAACAAGATCGCTATCGCGATTACCGCGAAGGACGAGGCTTCAGGTCCTATCGGCAAGGTTCGGCAAAGCCTGGACAAGCTGGGCAAGCAGGCGAAAAGCGGGAAGCTCGACAAGCTGGGCGATTCGATTGGTACGGGCCTGTCGTCTGGTCGAGGTGCGATGTCGGCGGTTACGCGCTTCGTTGGCGGCACGGGCCTGGTAACCGGGGCTGTCGGTGCGCTCGTGCTCAAGCTCGCGCAACTTGAGTCGGAATGGGCATCTTCGGTGCGCTCGATGAACAACTTGGGCGTCCGATCGGGGCTTTCGACAAGCACGGCCTACGGCGTGCAGGTCGCCGGGCGATTGGCGGGACTTCAGGCCGAGCAGGTGAACGCCGGCGTTGAGCAAGTCCGCCAAACGTATAGCGACGCGCTCAATAACCGGAACCCCGAAGCGCTGAAACGCTACCAGGCCGCGGGCATTTCTACCGATCCGGGCCGCGTGGAATCGATAGAGTCGGTTCTGACGAAGCTCGCCACGTATGCCGAAACGCTTCGTAGTCAGGGCAAATATGGTGGCGCTACGAACTTCTTGGGCGCTGCTGGAGCTTCCTCGCTGATCGATTTCCTCAATCGTGGACCGCGTCAGGTGGCCGCCGATTTGGCTGCCGCGAAGTCGTACATCCCGACGGACGAGGACATTGAGCGGGCGCGGGAGTACGCCGACGCTTCGGCGAAGCTCGGGATCACCTACGACAAGCTGAAGACGACCATTCAAGGGGGCTTGGCGCCGGCATTGAATGGCATGCTGAGCGGCCTCCAGTTTGGCCTCGACGTAATGTCTGGTCGCGACAGGCCGAAGCAAGCCCAGCAGACCGAAACACGCATTTGGGATGGGATGGAGAAGCTTGGCAACTTCATCCGTGGGCGAGGTGCGATCACCATGTCCGAATTCCAGACGAACTCGTCTGTGGGGAACGGGAGCCAGTTGGAGAAGGCGCGTTCTATGGTCGAGTGGTACATGAATCGCGGCCTATCGCGCGAGCAAGCCATTGGCATGGTGGCGAACGCAAGCCGTGAGAGCTCACTGGACGACAGAAGTGTGGGTGACAACGGCCGGGCGGTTGGCTTGTATCAATGGCACCCTGACCGCCAGCAATTGTATGAGAAGAAGTTCGGGCGCCCCCTTTCGCAGGCGCGACCAGAGGAGCAAATGGGGTTCTCTCTATGGGAACTTCAAAACAATGAGGCGGTTGCCGGACGAGCTCTGCTGAGTGCAAAAACGTCCGCAGAGGCGGCTGCTCGAATCTCTTCGCTCTATGAGCGCCCCAAGGATCCTCGCGAGGCTCAGGTTCGAGCGGATATCGCGCGCGACCTCGACTCGCAATTGGGGCAACCCACTGGGGAGGCCGGAAAGATGAAGATTGAGATTGTGCACAAGAATGCCCCAGTTGGCTATAGCGTAAACGTGTCGGCCCCTTCGACGGTGGAAACGATGGTTTCTACGGACCGCCAGCAAGGTGCGCTTGGGGACCAGTACGCGTACTCACCGAGTAACTTCTAATGGCGGCCGCGAGCGAAACCAGTGCAGGCACGTCGCAGTCGCCCGGCGTTGATGAAGTACGGGTGTTGCTGACACAGGACCAGCTATTGCTGACGGGGTGGAAGTCGGTGCGAATCACTCGTTCGATCGAGGTCGCGACATCATCGTTCGAATTGACCTGTACGGCGGATCCCGAGACAGAGAAATTGATCGCCCAAGAAGGGGCGCCGGTCCAGATATTCATCGGTTCCGACATGGTGATGTCGGGTTACGTCGAAACCGTAGAGCAGGTGCTGACCCCAAAAGCAGATCAAATAACCATTCACGGGCGCGGAAGGCTCGCGGATTTGGTTGATTGCTCATGCCGCATCGACAAGATCAATGCGAACACGAACCTGGTCGCGCTGGCCACGAGCATTGCCAAAGCCTATTCCATCAACGTGGTGGTGGCTGATAGCGCGACACAGGCGCTTCTGGATGAGGTTCCGCAACTTCCTCGACAGTTGATCAGCATCACTGAGACGGCGTGGGAGGTGATTGAGCGATACGCGAGGTACAACGGCGTATTGGTCTATGAGAGCGCCTTGGGCGAGCTGACGATATCCACTGCCGGAACGTTGAAAGGCGGTTCCGGCATGGCCGTAGGTAAAAACATTGAGGCAATCGTCTGTACAAAGAGCACGATTGGCATTTTCAGCACCTACAACGCGGTGCTCAGCGCTTATAGCGCGGGGGCTGAAGACGAGGATGTAACGAACCTCCCTGTGTACACGGTAGTCGCGGGCGGCCCCGCAGGCTTCACGGGGCGCTTGCGGCCAACGTACTTCGTATCGGAACAGAGCGCTACTGATCGCCGCTTTATTGAAAAGCGGACGAACTGGATGGCATCTCGAGCCTATGGGCGCTCGCGGCGAGTGCGCGTGCTGATTGACAGTTGGCGGGACTCGGCGGGCTTGCTGTGGACGCCGAATGTCAACTACCCGATCTCGGCGCCAACGAAGGGCATTCCGAACAACACGGAGCTCCTGCTCGCCGGCGTTAGCTTCATCGTAGATGCGAACGGCACGCACGCAGAGTTGTCTTTCGGCCCTCGGCAGGGCTTCCTGCCTGAACCGGTGGCGCTCGATACGCTGCCGATGGATGAAATCTAGGTTGCCATTGAACATGAGCGCAGAGCAATTTAGCAGGCTGGCGCGCCGGATCCTCCTGACATTGGGGCGTGGCGCCGTGACCCTGGTCGACGATACGGCTCCGGTGCAGACGATCCAGGCGCGATTGAATGGCGCCGAGTCCATCCCAGATATGCCGCGTTTCGCGGAATACGGATTCACCTCGTTTCCACCTGATGGAACGCAAGTCGTGATCGGTTTCAAGAATGGCGACCGAAACGACGGGATCGTGATCGCAACGTCGAACGGGAAATTTCGACTTACGGGGCTCTCCAGTGGTGAGGTCGCGATTCACGACAATCGCGGTCAGAGCGTCTACCTGACAAAGTCCGGGATCGTCGTCAACGGTGGTGGCCTTCCGATGAAGATTGTCAATACGCCCGAGGTTATGGCTGACACGCCAATGTTCAAGTGCACCGGGGAGATTCTCGATAACTGCAATACGAACACGCGGACGATGTCGGGAATGCGAGAGGTTGCGAACGACCACACACACCCGATCAAGAACGTGCAGACCGGCGGCTCGACGCTGAACACCGATGCGCCGTCACAAAAGGAGTAATCAATGTCAGACATCTCGGTCATTTGGGACGTCGACAACAGTCGGGGAGACTGGCAGTTCGTGGCGCCGGCGCTGGTCACTGGCAATGACTTGGCCAGCGCTGTCCTTGTGAGTCTCTTTACTGACAGGCTCGCCAATGCAGATGATCTGATCGCGGACGGTACCGGCGACCCGCGTGGTTGGTGGGGCGATGTTGGTGAGGCGTACCGCATTGGTTCGCGTCTCTGGTTGCTGGAGCGTTCCAAGCAAACGCCAGAGGTGCTGGCGAGCGCAAGGGATTTCATCGTTGAGGCTTTGCAGTGGATGGTAGACGACCAGGTCGTTGCCAGCATCGACGTGCAAACGCAATGGGTCCGTGATTCGTTCCTCGGTGCCCAAATCGTTCTATATCAACCCTCCGGGCCTCAGATCCCGCTCACTTACGCGTGGGCATGGAAACAGCTTAACTGACATGCCATTTCAGAGAAAATCGCTTTCCACGCTGATGGCTGAGGTGGCGGCCGACATTTCGGCTTCGCTTCAGGGAGCAGACGCACTATTGCGGTTCGCGGTGCTCCGGGTCATCGGCAAAATTCAGGCCGGCATGGCAAACATGCAGATGGGGTACTTGGATTGGATTGCAAAGAATGCCGTGCCCTTCACTGCGGAAGACGAATATCTGGAGGGCTGGGCGGCGCTCAAAAAGGTCTACCGCAAGGCCGCGTCGGCCGCCAGTCTCTCGGCCATGTTCGTTGGCACGCCGGGGCGTAGCGTCGACGCTGGGACCCTTGTTGTGCGCGGTGATGGTGCGGAGTACACGACTACGGCTACCGCAGCGGCAGGAGCCGACGGAATCATCACCGTGACAATCGTCGCATCCGTGGCCGGGGCGGCCGGTAACGCCGATCCTGGCACTGTCGTTAGTCTGGGCGTCGCAGTGGATGGAGTCCAGTCAAATGGCACGGTCGCTGGGACGGTCGCTACTGGCGCCGATATTGAGCTTGACGATCCGCTGCGCAGCAGAATGCTCGATGCGTACCAGAGCACTCCCCAGGGCGGCGACGAAGACGATTATGTGGGTTGGGCTCGAGCGGTTCCTGGGGTTACGCGTGCTTGGTGCGCGCCCAACGGAGCTGGCGGAGGGACGGTGGTGGTCTACACCATGTTCGACGTCGCACGCGCGTCGGTCAATGGTTTCCCTGCAGGAAATAACGGGGTGTCTCAGTACGACAAAGGGCCAAAAGGTGCTCCCCGTGCAACCGTCGCTACTGGTGACCTGTTGGTAGTTGCTGACTCGATCGCTTCTAAGCAGCCGGTAACTGCGCTTGTATGGTCTTGCTCAGCGATCCCGAACGCGTTGACGTTCACCATTTCGGGGCTCGCTCCCGCTACGACGGCAACTCGTAACGCACTTAAGGCCGCCATTGCAGATGTTCTATATCGGAACGGAAACCCATTGGGTGGCACGATCAATCGATCGGACATTGAATCCTCAATCGCCGCGATTTCCGGAACCAGCGGATTCCTGATCACCCTAGTTCAAGGAGTGATCGGCGGCACAACAACGACCTACGCGGGAAACATCACAGGCTCGTTTGGCTCGCTGGCGGTTCTGAACGATGTGATCTTTAGCTGAGGACTGCATGAGGGCACCAATTATCACCGCCGCGAATTTTCTCGCGGCGATGCAGGCGCTCATGCCGAGAGGGCGCGTTTGGCCGCGGGAGTCTGATTCCGTCCAGTCAAAAGTGCTTGCGGGCCTTGCCCCAAGCTATGAGCGACAAACTACCCGCGCCAACTATCTCCTGGTCGATTCGTTTCCGGCGACGACCTACGAGCTGCTTCCCGAGTGGGAGGCGACGCTCGGATTGCCTGACCCGTGCGCGGGGCCGGCTCCAACCGTTCCGCAGCGCAGAAGTCAGGTAGTAGCGCGATTTGCAAACAGCGGCGGTGCATCGGTTTCGTATTTCATCTCGTTCGCTCAGCAGTTGGGATACTCGATTTCCATCGAACAGTACACGCAGGCCCGCGCAGGCATGTTGAAAGCAGGAGATCCATGCTGCGGATACGACTGGAACTTTGCATGGAAAGTGACAGCGCCCATTAATACCGTTGTGCGCGCTCTCGCCGGCGCGATGTCTGCCGGCGATCCGCTCGCCTCATGGGGAAACAAGGTTCTCGACTGCGAGTTCACGGCTGTTAAGCCGGCACACACCATTCCAATCTTCGCTTACGCTTAAGAGGCAACATGTACAGAATCGACGACGCAACAGCTGCGACTGCACTTCCAGCACCGGAGGCGGCAGGGACGGAGGGTTTTTTCACTGAGGGGAATCCGGCATCCGGGACGCCAGCGACTAATGTGCGCGGCTCGTGGCTCAACATGATTCAGGAGGAGTTGAGGGCAATTGCGGTGGCTGGCGGCCAGACGCCGACCAAGGGCGTTAACAATCAGGTTCTCGCCGCTATTACGCGCATGAGTTCTGGCGTGGTTGGGGCGAGCCGAAATTTGGTCATGAATGTGTCGGCCGCCTCAGCGTCGGCGACTGTCACGGCTGACGAGCTCATTGTTGAAGCGGCATTGGGCGGCCTACGCTATTGCCTGGGCAGCTTCAACCAGACGATCAATCTGTCCACCACCGGTGCAGGGGGGGTGGATACGGGGGCTGCGCCCGTTAGCGGCTTCGTCGGTATCTATGCGATCTTCAATCCATCCACAGGCGCTCGTTCGACGGTCGCCAGAAACGCTACTTCCGCCGCAGTGAGCGAAGTGTATGGCGGTGCGAATATGCCTGCTGGATTTACTGCTTCCGCTCTCATCGCAGTTGTTCCGACGAATGCGTCTGGCCAGTTCAGCCCAGTTTCGGTCAAGGATCGGCACGTTGACACCGCAGGAATTGCGGTAATGAGTGCCACTGCGTATCAGGCGGCCTACACCTCATTCTCGGTTGCTGCCGCAGTGCCGCTCAACGCGAAGCGGGCGCATGTCACTGGATTCCTTGGGAACACAACAGCAAATAGTTCTTCAAGCGTCACCTTCAGTGGCTCATCGGTCGAGCAGGGGGTACTCTATGTATCTGGTTCTTTCGTTCCGAACACCGGCAACACGCTAGCGAACAACGGTTCTCTGCCTATCCTGACCCCACAAACTCTTTACTGGAAGGGTGGTGGCACTGGTACACCGTCAATTTCCATGAACGTTACGGGATACGATTTCTGATCGAGGGAAGACATGAAGGTATTCATCGAGTATGACAGCGACGACCTGCTGACCCCGATTGCGCTGTACTCGAGTGCCCCTCCAGAAGATGGGCATCCGCATGTTGTCGCAATCGACATCTCGGATCCTCGGTATGCAGAATTCCTGCAGAACCGATTGGATTCGTTCTCGCAATCGATATGGCCTGTACCTATGCAAGAGTGAGAACGATGGGTGTGAATTTGGCATTCTCGATTTGCCTTCACTCATTTGAACAGGAGCGGGTATTCGTCTTTTAAATTGGCCCCAAGTTCTTGAGCGCCGGCTACCGTAAGGTGACCGATATCGAAGTACAGAAATTCAGACGTCTTCTCTGAAATGATGTCGCATGCCACCGTATCGGCGCCGCATTGCGCGGTAAGCACGTCGATATAGTGGATGCGCTTTGCTCTCATCTCGTCGGACTCTACAAGGCGCTTCGCGGCATCGTTGATCTCGCGTCGTTCATCCTTCAGCGCAAACTGCTGACTGAACAGGTTCAGGGACGAAATGCGCATGTGTTTTCGGACGATCTCGTTCGGGTCTTTTGAAAAAACCATCTTGGGGCCGAACACATAGATTTCGGCGTCAGTCAGTGAGCGGATGCGCAGCAGCGTCTTTCGTAGATCGGCGATGTCAAGTTTGGGCCAGTGATCGTCCAAATAGATAGCATCTGCCGTCTTGAGCGCAGGGTTGCTGAAATTCGATTCCTTAGTATCTCGGCAATAGTCTTTGTCGTCCGGCGTTACCGGAGAGCCGAAATTGAAGCAGCGGTATCCGCTTTGCAAGAAGGTGAAATTGTCCCTCGAACCATTCAAACGCAAGGCGTACACGAGATCAACCGCGTGAGAATTCCCGATGACGACAATATTCCCTTTGCCTGGGATGCCCTGCAGGATTTCCCGGTTCACATCGTTGTCGATCGCGGTCCAGTATCTGGTCCGTTCCCGAGCGATTTGGTCGCTTCTGAGGAAGTATTGATCGGGGAAGCGCCAAGGCATACCGCGACTTCCCCAGACGTTAGCCGCGGTGAACGTTAGAACGAGCGCAAGCGCGCCGACCACGACGCGGGCGCGCTCGTCAGACTCGATGATCTGGCGTGACCGAAACGGCGTCTCGATCCACCTCCACATTGTTGCCCCGACAGCAACAGATGCGATAAGCAGCCAGACGCGCTCGTTAAGGTCGAGCGGCGTGAACTTCCAGTATTTGTAGAAAACGACGATTGGCCAGTGGACCAGATATACCGAGTAGGAGATTTTCCCCAAGCCGGTCGCGAGTCCGTTCCGTAGAAGGCTGCCAACGGCTGTCGCCTGAGCGCTGTAGATGACGAGCGCGCACCCGACTGTAGGGGCCAGTGCTGCGATGCCGGGGAACGGTGTCGTTGCCGTGAACGTCAATGCCGACCACACAATTGCGGCCAGTCCAGCGAGCGAAAGCAACTCTGCGGCGGGGCGGAATTTGGGCGGCCTATTAGTAGGTAATGCACACAGCGCGCCAATGCAGAACTGAAATACCCGGAACGGCAGCAGGAAGAATGCTGCGCTCGGATGGTTGGTAAGCATCCCCTCGCTCAATGCCAACGAGCACAGACCAGTGACGATCAGGCCGATCGGCAGTAACCCACTGCGTTTGACACGACAGAGGCCCAGAATCAGCGCCGGCCAAACCAGGTAGAACTGCTCTTCCACGCCGAGTGACCAAGTGTGAAGCAGTGGCTTCGTCAGTGAGTCCAGGTCGAAGTATCCCGAGTTCCACCAAAAGTAGAAGTTGGAGGCGGAAAACACGGTGTAGAGAAGGGACTCGCCAAACTGCTCGAGGTCAGGCGGCGACAGAAGTGCATAAGCCGCGGCGACGCATCCGACGAGTGTCACGAAGAGAGCGGGGAACAATCGGCGCGCGCGCCGTGTATAGAAGCGAGAGAACGTAAAGGTTCCCGCCTGAATGTCGCGGATGATATTGCGGGTAATGAGATACCCGGAAATCACGAAAAATACATCGACCCCCACGTAGCCGCCCGGCACGTACGAAAAATCGAAGTGGAATAGAAGTATCAGCAGGACTGCGACGGCTCTAAGTCCATCAACCTCGGGACGGTAACTGGTTTGCATTCGGGGGCTGCTTTTCGTGTTTATTTGATCATCGGCAGTCCGATTTGGACTGCCGAATTATACGGGAACCGTGCGGACTCACCATGAGAGCCGTAGGGGCCTATTCCCATCAACATGGTTGCCTTCGGGCGACCCTCGTTTAAAAAACTCCATGCCACGAATTGCTGCTGCCACAGCGGGCAGCAGGAATGCGCTCGCTTTTCATGCCAGAAGGCGACGGGGCCGGGCAAACGAGCTTCCTTAACCAATAAATCTTAGGAGCATGTCTTGAAGGCAAGTCCAACGGAAGTCTCTAGCTACGCCGGGAGCATTGTGGCAGTTGCCTCGTCGCTGACATTGACTGACATCGGAGTGATCGTCGGGATCATGACGGCAGTCGCGACGTTTGTCGTGAACGCCATTTACATGTTCCGCAGGGATCAACGAGAACAGCGAGAAAGCGTCGCGCGGCTGCATGAATTGGAGGGCACGTGTGAATAACGGGCAAAAGTTGGTTGGGGTTGTGGGGGCTGCTGCGGCAGCCCTTCTTGTTTCCATCGTCCCACAGTTTGAAGGGACAAGTTTGGTGGGTTATCGCGATCCCATCGGGATTGCTACGAAGTGCTCGGGTGATACGCAAAACGTCGAAGTGGGGAAGCGATACACCGACGCAGAGTGTCGCGAGTCGCTCGAGCGCCAGTTGGTTGCACATGCGGAGCCGGTGCTTCGATGCACACCAGCACTTCAGGGACACACGTACCAGTTAGTGGCGGCCGTGAGCTTTGCCTACAACGTCGGGGTCGGGGCGTATTGCGGCAGCACCACGGCGAAGCGATTCAACGCGGGGGATTTTCGAGGCGCGTGTCGCGCGCTGAACGAATCGGATAGCGGGCGTCCGCAATGGGTGACAGCCGGCGGCCGGGTGCTTCCGGGGCTGGTGAAGCGCCGGGCTGCCGAACGTGCGCTGTGCGAGAGGGGACTGTGATCATGTTTGACCTGAAACCGTGGGGTGTTTCGTTCCTTGTCGCCATCGTCGTGGGGCTCACTTGTGCTGCTGGCGGCTACTGGAAGGGGCATCACGATGCCGATCAATCGGCGATAGTCGCCGCCCAGGCGAAGCAGATCAACGACCTGACGGCCGCCAATAACCTCTATCGCCAGACGACTCAGACGCTGGCTGGGATTTCCATCGATGCGAAAAAAACTGCCGACACTGCGGCTGCTGCTGCTCGTGCCTCTGATGCTTCTTCTGAGCGCCTGCGGGTTCAACTCGCAGCCTTCACCTCTGCCGTACGCAATTCCGCCGTTGCCGGCGGAAGCACGCCAACCAACGGCGGAGCGGACGCCCTTGATTTGCTCACAGGGCTGTTCGGCAGGATTGACGACGCTGCGGGGCGACTTGCGGAATTCGCTGACGCTGCCCACATCGCAGGACTCGCCTGCGAGCGCAGCTATGATGCGCTGACGCAAAAAAGATAACAAAGCCTATCAAAAATAGAAAAAAAGCTCACACTTGTTATCTTTGATGGCGCATCTCAACGCGGAGGTGCCCCAGGAATCTGTGGCAGTTCTCCCCTCGCTTCGCGGTTTTCCCCAAGCGCTGACTTTAGCCATTCAAGAGCGATGAGCGTGCCGCCGACTTCCTCACGCCATGCCTGATTGATGATCACGTAAAGCGTCTCCACCCTCCGAATCACTGCCTCTTTGCGTCGGACTTGCTCCCGCCGGAATACCAATTCCTCCAGCGCCTGGCGCACGCCGGGATCTCTGTTGGAGAGCCATAGGCTGCGTAGCTGATCGATGGTCAGCTCCGACGGGCGGGGATTGAGCGGCATGACACCTATCCCCTTACCAGCCCGCGGCCGCTTCTTCCGGCGGCAGGATTCGGCCATGCTGAAACAGCACCTTCGGCGATTCCATGGCCCCTGTCTCGGGATCTACCATCACTTCATAGGCTGCGACGCCAGCATGGCGCTCACGCATTTGATGAGCGACACGCACGGCGCCGAAGCTGGTGCTGGCGGCACGAACCTCCACGGGCAGCAAGGCGTTGTCGCCCCCCTCCCAGAAAGGGACGACGATGAATTTGATGATGCGTCGATCTCGCATGGTTGCCTCCCTCGTGGTGCTGGTGAGGGAGGTAAACTAGCACGAAATACTGTATAAAAACACAGTATTTTTAACTCTGAATCTCCGGTACGTTTGTCGGCGCATATTCCCGGAGGTGTGCCAAATGGTCGACGTAGTGGATTTCTTTGCTAAGGTTGCTGCGCTGGCGGCTGCCTACGTTGCGTTTCGCGGTCTATACACGTGGCGCCGTGACTTCATCGGCCGCCGACAACTTGAGCTTGCTGAAGATGCGCTGGTGATGTTTTACAAGGCGCGCGACGCGATTGCCGCAATACGCAGCCCAATGACGTGGGGTGGTGAAGTCGGAGCCCTTGAGAGGGATGACGGGGAAAGCGATTTCCAATTCCAATCACGCCAAACTGTGGCACCTGTCTTCAAGCGAAGTGAGAGTTATTCAGAATTGTTTGCCGAGATAGAGGCGATGAGATATCGCTATATGGCAAGGTTCGGAGAGGGCGCCGCTAAGCCTTTCGAGGACATGGTGCGATTGCGTATCCGGATACTGCTCAAGGCCCGGCATTACGCACAATTTTATAGCGTAGATTACGGCCCGCACGATGGGGACGCAATTCAGCGACAGAAGGCCAAGCGCGACGAAGCGGAATCGTACTTTTGGCCTATGGATGACAATGGCCCCGTGGAGACGGAAATCGCTCGAATCATGAAAGAAATTGAGGCGCAAGCGCGCGGCGTAATGCTAGCCACGGTTGCTGACTCGGACCCCGTTCTGAGGTGGTTCGCTTCGCGGGCTAGCGCAATAGACTGGCTCGGTGCTGGTCGGCGTGTTTCGTCGGCAGAATCCTCCGACGCCGCGACAGTCTTTGACGTCAAAAGGAAGCCGTAAGCGGGGTCAACGCCTGTTTTTCTAACGACGGGGATAGCCATGTGCACAAACTACCGCGTTCCGGACAAGCAGCTATTCAGCGAGTATTACGGCACGCCGGCACCGCTCGGCGAGTGGCGGGAAGAGGTCTACAAGGACTACTTCGCCCCGATCATTCGCCGGGACGGCGACGGGCGGCGCTCTGACCTTGCATCCTTCGGGATGGTGCCGCGCGAGAAGATCCCACCAGGCGTGAAGCTGTTCGACACGATGAACGCGCGAGCGGAGACGGTAGGGGAGAAGCGCAGCTTCAGCGGCGCATGGAAGAAGCAGCAGCTCTGCCTGATCCCGACGCAGGTTTTCTACGAACCAGACTACGAGACAGGGAAGGCGGTGCGCTGGGCCATCGGCATGGCCGACGGTGAGCCGTTCGCGATCGCGGGGCTCTGGAGGGAGTGGGAGGGCGAGGGCGGTACGCGCTTGTCGTTCACGATGCTGACGTTGAACGCGGACCATCATCCGCTGATGAAGCGCTTCCACAAACCGGGAAGCGAGAAGCGGACGGTCGTGATCGTTCTGCCCGATGAGTACGACGATTGGCTGGCTTCGCGGAGCACAGACGAAGCGCGGTCGTTCCTTGTGCTGCCGGGATCGGAATCCCTATTCTGTGCGCCTGCTCCGAAGGCCTGAGCGCTTGTCTAATATTCCGCTTGCGACTGCCAGCAAACCAGCATGTGGCCGTGCCTAATCGTTGAGCATTTTATTAGACGCTGCATGATCGAAACCTTTGACGGTGTTGTTGCTTCAGGGATTTTCCGGTCTGATTTGGGATCAGAGGGTCGTAGGTTCGAATCCTATCGCTCCGACCACGAAATACCTGCAGTATCAAGCAGTTGCGAAAACGCCCCGTCCGGGGCGTTTTTCGTTTGCGCGCCGTTCCCGGCTGCAGGGTCCGGCAACTGATGGACGTGGCTACCGAGGAGGATGCCCCTCATTCGTCGCTACGCTCACCCGAGCCGTCAATATCGTCTGCCCGGGTGCCGACGCGACTTCCAGCGTTCCGCCGGCCCGTCCGATACGCACCGACATGGAGTGCATTCCGATACTGGTGTTGGCCTGACGCACGGCGTCCATGTCGAAGCCGACGCCATCGTCCTCGATCTGCAGCACCAGTGCATCGGACTCGGGCTGCGTCAGCCGGACCTGAACGTGTCTGGCGCGACTATGCTTGATGACGTTCGTCAGCGCTTCCTCGACCAGTCGCGTGAGCGCGAGATACTGCAATGCGGCAGGGGGCGTGTGCCATGCCTGCGGGAATTGCCAGTGGGAGTCGATCCCCAGCTCGTCGAATACCGTAGTGAACCGGTGACGCAACGGCGCGATCCATTTTTGCGGCGACGTCGGCACCGTCACACCCACTGACGAATTCGTGTCGATGGTCTGACGCAGGTCGTCGCGAATGAACTTCAACATCGACAGCACCTGCGTTCGCGGCATGAGCCCGCTGCCTTGCTCGACCGACGCCATCATGTGCACCAGCGAACTCCCGAGGCTGTCGTGCAGATCGTGCGCGACGTGCAACCTTTCCTGCAGTCGTGTATTGGCAAGCGCGCGCTCATGATCCCTTTCCAGCGTTGTCGCCAGCTCTCCTCGTGCCTGCGCGATCCCTTCGGAAAGCTCGGTATGGAAGCGTTCGATGCGCCTCAGATTGCGCGCGTGACGCAATCCCATGATGGCCGCCAGCGACAGCGTCATCACCGTGTTGACGTACGGGAATACGGGGCGCGTATGGATCAGTTTGGCGAGCAACAACACGTCGTGCAGGTTTGCGATCGGCAAAATCAGCAAAGACGCGGCAAGACAAAGATGTTCGAGCTTTCGCGTGCGCCAGGCATGGACGGAGAACTGCACACAGTTCGCGAAGATCAGGGCGGTCGCGCCAAAAAAGGCACACCCTTGCGTGTAGGTCACCCACGCATCGGGCGAGAACGCGAGCGCCGCAAGCATCGCCACGGTGCCGACCCGCAAGGCGCGCTCGGTGCGTGGCAACCGCTGGTCACCGAAGCGCCACGTGAACACGCAGAAACAGGCGGCGCTAAGCCATCCCGCTGCTGCGTTCGCGCGCGCCAGCGCCAGACCATCCTGAAATGGCCAGGGGCGCGTGACCAGAATGTTGGCGATGAAAAGGACCCAGAACAGCGACGAGAGCGCATACCAACCGTAAAAGCGCTGATCCCGCCGAATAATCCAGATGCCGAAGAACAGCACGCCGATCACGCCCGAGACGATAAGATTTATCTCGAACAGCGTGCGATAGTGCCACCGGAGATCGTTGAACTGCTGCTGCAGCGTCGCCGGGTCACCCAGCGAAATCTGCCCGAGGCCGACCGACTGCCTTGCGCCGCCCCCGACCACACGCACCCAAAGCGTATTCGTTCCCTCGTGCAGCGAGGCACCGGGTAACTGCCAGATTCTCGGCATGTTCCAGCTTCGCGACAACGGCTCGCTCAAGCGCTCGTCACGCCAGAGCAAGTGGTCGTTCACGAAGATCTCGCCGGCCATCACGATCGACTGCGACAGCAGCGCGACCGGCGTCGATGCCGACGTTGGGCAGTCCCACTGCCAGTCGATCCGGTACCAGAGGCTCCCACCGGCAAAGTCCGGATGCCGACGCTCCCACGAGTCGGGCAGTGTGACCGCCTCCCACGCCGCTTCCCCGGGGCGGCCGCCGTCCGCTGTCGCTTCAGCCGCCTGAACCGTGAGGATCCTTGCCACGCATGGCGCCGGGACGGCAGAAGGCTGCGCCCAGACCGACGCCGCGCAAAGCCACAGCAGGAATAGTGCGATGCCCCTCAATCGAGCAGACCCCGTCGGCGCGCTTCATGGGCCGCTTTCGTGCGCGAAGATACGGAGAGCTTCCGGTAGATGTGCTTGATGTAAGTCTCCACCGTGTATCGCGACAGGAACAGTTGCTCGGCAATGCCGCGATTGCTGAGACCCTCGGCCACCAGCCGAAGAATTTCGCTCTCCCGAGGACTCAACCCGGCATCGTCCGGCTGCTCCCCGGACGTCAGCGGGGGCAACTCCTCGATGATCTGCCGCGCCACGAACGGATCGATGGGCGCCCCGCCCCGAAGCACGCTACGCAGGGCAAGGGTGACCTCCAGATCGTCGCGCTCCTTGAGCACGTAGCCATTGGCCCCGGCACGCAGGGACGCCAGTATCTCGTCGCGCGTACTCAAGGCCGACACGACCATGATGCTCAACGCCGGATCGCGCGCGCGCAGCTCGACGATGAGGTCGATACCGCTGCCATCGGGCAAGCGCAGGTCGACCAGTGCCAGCGCAACCGGGTCTGCCATACAGGCGCGCGCCTCGCGCAGCGAGCCGGCCGTAACGAGCGCGTCGGCCTCGTAGCCCAGTTCGATCAGCAACCCCTGCAGGCGCCGCTGCACGAGCGGGTCGTCTTCCACGAGCAGCACGGGGGCAGGCAAGGGGAGCGTGAGCGCGAGTGCGCCAACGTTGACAGACATATTCTCTCCGGCCTCCTCGAACCCAGATGATGAGATGCATCGACGCTCCCCCGAGCGGGGGCCCGCAGTCGATTCTCACGCGATTATAGAAGGGCCCGATTCCCTCCGGATATCCCTTGATCTTGGGTATTGGCTACACGCCCCCACACGTCACACGACAGTCGGACGGCGCATTTCGGTGGCCTCGTGCTCGTAACCCCCGACATTCGTCAATAAACCCAAGTTTCAGGGATACCGCGCACGTCGTCGTCCCATTAGCTTTCGGGGTACGAACCGAAGCGCGAAGCCTTATGAACCGCACCTACAAGACCATCTACAACCGTGCCCTGAACCTTTGGCAAGTCGCCTCTGAAGTCACCGCCTCACGGGGGAAGTCCGGCGGGAAATGCCTGTCACCCGCCCGCGAGTGCCCCACGACAGGGGCGCTTTCGCCGTGGCGTTGGGGCATTGCAGGACGGGGCAGGCGCCATGTGCTGGTGACGATGCTGAGTCTGTGCGGCGCGACCGGTGTGCAGGCTGCGGCAGTGGAGACCGGCGACACGATCACCGTGGGCACCGACTACATCGTCGGCGATACCGGCGTCGGCACGCTGAGTGCCACACCGTTCGGCCCATTTCGCTATACCAACGTCATCGTCGGCAATATGGGCACTGGCAATGGCACGTTTGTCGCGGATGGTCCGGGCGCAACGGTGGTGACCAGCGGCTACATGACCGTCGGCAATCTCGGCGTCGGTAATCTCACGCTTCTGAACGGGAGTACGTTGACGGTGTTGGGCGCCCTGTCGCTGGGGCAGAACGCAGGGAGTACCGGCATCCTCAACATCGGTGCGGCGACGGCCAATGCGTCCGATGCGGTCGGCGCTGGCATGCTGAACGCCTCGACCCTCAGTTTCGGCGCAGGAACGGGCACGCTGAATTTCAACCACACCGACAGCGCGTACGTATTCGGCACGGTGTTGACCAGCAATGGTTCCGGAACGCACAAGATCAATCAAATCGCGGGCACGACGTTCCTCACCGGGAACAGTCCCGGGTTCGACGGCACGCTGCAGGCGAGCGGCGGCACCCTGATCATTCGGAGCCAACTGCGGGTCGCCAGCGCGGTCGTCGATGGCGACGGTACCTCGTCGGGCGGGCCGTCGGTGCAGGTGTCCGGGGTGGGGGCCTCCTGGCTGTCCCTGGGCGCCATCACGGTTGGCGATGCCAATTCGGGGGCGTTAAGTATCCAGGGCGGCGGTACGGTGATCGACACAACCGGCGTCGTCGGATTTTCGGCGGGAAGCCAGGGCGCCGTCACAGTGTCCGGGCCGGGATCGACGTGGACGAACAATTCAATGCTCTCGGTGGGCAACGGCGGCGCCGGCACGTTGACGATTCAGGACGGCGGCACGGTGACCAGCGCCTCCACGAACGTCGGTGCTGCAAGTACCGCGGGCGTCGTCAAGGTGACGGGAAACAATTCGGTGTTGCGCACCGGCACCCTCAGTGTCGGCATTTCCGGGGTGGGCTCAGTGACCGTCGGCGACGGCGGGGCCGTCTACGTTTCAGGCGGCAGCGGGGCCGTCGGGCTCGGGTGGTACTCGATGGGGGTCGGCGTGCTGAACATCGGCGCGGCGAGCACCAAGGCTGCCGATGCCGTCGGTGCAGGCCTGTTCAGCGCGCCCGAGATCCAGATGGGCGCCGGCCTGTCGCTGGTGAACTTCAATCACACGGACAGTGCTTATCAGTTTGGCGCCGCGTTCGTCAGCAAGGGCTTCGGCACGCATCGGATCAATCAGATTGCGGGCACGACCATTCTCACGGGCGACAACGTCGGGTTCGACGGGGCGACCACGGTCTCTGGCGGCACGCTGATCGCGCAGGGCCGGTTGGGCGGTTCGGCGTCGGTCACAGGGGGCAAACTGCAATTCGGCAACGCCGGTGCGAGCGCGACGAGCAATCTCAGCGGCAATCTGCCGGTCAGCGGGGCGGGCAGCACGCTGTCGGTCCAGGGACCCGCCATGCTGAACGTTGCGGGCGACGTCAACCTCGCAAGTCATACGGTGCTCGACATCGACGCGGCATCGGGCACGACGCCACTTCAGGCGGCGGGCATGAACATCGGCAGCGACGTCACGTTCAATCTCTCGGGAATCAGCGATCCAACACAGCTCGGCAAGGTACTGATCGCGACCACCAACGGGATCAATGGCGATTTCGGCACGTTGAACGTGGGGGGCTTCAGCGGTCCGGTCAACTATCTGACGGTCAACACCTACAAGTCGAACGACAACCTGCGGTATCTCGCAAGCTACGGCCTGACCTGGACAGCGCACAACACGCTGGCCAGCGGCACGTTCACGCTCACCAATCCCACGGATACCTTCTGGCTTGGCGCGACGCTAGCGAACCAGCCGGCCAATGCCGCCACTGGCTGGGACGGCACATCGCTGACCAAGAATGGGGCCGGGACGATCACACTCGCTTCGCCAAACACCTACACCGGGCCGACGACGATCGACGGCGGCACGCTCGTCATTGCGACGACCGGCGGTGTTACGTCGAACGTGCTAAACCGCGCGGCTTTCGTGAATGCGGGGACGGTGGCGGGCAGCGTGACCAATGCGTCCGGCGCGACGTTCACGCAGACCGGCGGTAGCGTGTCGGGCGGTCTGAGCAACGCTGGCATCGTGAATGCCAACGGCGGTGCGCTCGACGGCGGCATCGCCAATCGCGCAGGTGCCGTCTTCAACGTCGGTGGCACGGTCGCGAGCGACAGCGCTTTCGCCAACGCGGCCGGCGCCACGCTTTCGATTGCCGGTAGCGGAGATTACACACTGGCGGGGCTGTTGACCAACAGCGGCAGCGCGGTTGTGGACGCAGGCGGTTCGCTCACGGCCAATGCCGGTATCGTCAACAGCGGCACGTTCACGAACCACGGCACCGTGACCGACGATCTCGACAACACAGGGACCTACATCAACACAGGCACGCAGAACGCCAACGTTCATTCGAATACCGGCACGATCACCAACGGCGCCGGGGCCCTTTGGAATGGCAGCTTCGTCACGTCCGGCACGGTCAACAACGACGGCACCATCACCGGTAGCCTGACGCAGACGTCGGGCACGACGACGAACACCGGCACGATCGGCGGTCTCGTCACGATTCTCGGGGGCACCTACGCCGGCACTGGCACGCTTGGCGGATTGACGACGGGCGGCGCCGCGACGATTGCACCGGGACTGACCGGCGTGATGAACGTCAATGGCAATGTCACGTTGGGCAGCGGCTCGATCTATCGGGTCTCGGTCGACGCGACCGGGCAATCGTCTCGTTTGAGCGCGACCGGCACCGCCACGCTCAACGGCGCGACGGTCGCCGTGCTGGCCGGCCCCGGTGCGTATGGCGCTACGACCACTTATACGATCCTGTCCGCGGCCGGGGGCATTGCGGGGACGTTCAGTGGCGTCTCCGCCGATCTGGCGTTTCTCACGCCGACGCTCGGCTATGGCCCGCAGGATGTGACCCTGACGCTCGATCGCAACGAAACGCGCTTTGCCGACGTTGCGCGTACACGGAATCAGACCGCGTCGGCCAACGCCATCGAGTTGCTGGGCAAGGGCAATCCGGTCTGGAACGCCGTCGTGGCGCTGAACGCCGACACGGCCCGGAGCGCTTTCGATCAACTCTCCGGCGAAATTCACGCGTCCACTCGCACCGCCCTGATCGAGGACAGCCATTTCGTGCGTGATGCCGCCTTGGCGCGTATGCCGTCAGCCGCCTGTGCTGCCTCGTCGGCAAGCCCGGCATCGGCCGTTCTTCGTGCTGGCGATGTCGATCCCGGGTGTCGTCCGGGGCAGCTCGCGTCATGGGCTCGCGCTTTCGGATCGTGGGGGCAGACGGCCAGCGACGGCAATGCCGCGCGGTTGCGCCAGTCGACTGGCGGATTCTTGCTGGGCGCAGACGGCGACGTTGCCGACACGGTGCGCGTTGGAGCGCTCGCGGGCTACAGCCGGACGAATTTCAATGTGTCGGATCGGCATTCATCGGGAGCGAGCGACAACTACCATCTCGGGCTGTATGCGGGGACAGCGTGGGGCGATCTCTCGGTGCGCTCCGGCGCCGCTTTCACGTGGCATGACGTTTCCACCCGTCGCGGGGTCGCTTTTTCCGGCTATGACGACAGTCTGAAAGCGGGCTATCGCGCGACGACGACGCAGGCCTTTGCCGAAATCGGCTACGGCGCGCAGGCCGGTGCGATCCGGCTGGAGCCATTCGTCAATCTCGCCTACGTCAACCTGCACACCAACGGCTTCACCGAACAGGGCGGCGCGGCGGCGCTCTCAGCGCAGAGCGCCAATACCGGGCTGGCCTTTTCGACGCTCGGTGTGCATGGCGCGACGCAGGTGGATTTGGGGCGGGTCTCGGTGAGCGTGTCCGGCACGCTCGGCTGGCGTCACGCCTATGGAGCGGCCACGCCCGGCGCGAGACTGGCGTTTGCGGGTGCCGGCACGTTCGACGTGGCAGGCGTGGCGATCGCGCGCGACGTGGCGGTGATCGAGACCGGACTGACGTTGGCCGCCGGGCGTAATGCAACGGTGAGCGTTTCCTACGCCGGTCAGTTCGGTTCGGGGCAGGCCGACAATGGGGTGCGGGCGAATCTGCGGTACGCGTTCTGACGCGTCGCCATTTCCCGGAAAGCCTTGGCGGGGGCACCGCCGACTCCCCCTTGATTGACGAAAATCAATCTCTGCGCTGCGTCATGCAGCGCACGACATCGCATTGCGTGCTATGTCTGGCACCAACTGCAAACAATTGTGACAATCGGGGCCGGATGTCGGTTTTCCCGTAGAATCGACCGAACCGGATTTTGATATCTTGGTTCAAGCATAGCCTTATGACGAAACCTCGGTGAACATCGACACGGATGGGCACCGGAGATTGCAAATGAATATTGCGTCGATTGAAGACGACAAAGGGCAGTCGGCGCTCATTCAAGAGATATTGACTTCGGCCGGCCATCGTTGCGAAAGCTTCTCGAATGGCACTCAGTTTCTCAGGGCGCTCAGGGAGCGTGTTTTCGATCTGGTCGTGCTCGATTGGCATTTACCCGACATGAGCGGGTTCGATATCGTGACCTGGGTTCGCCAGAATTCGGGGCGACATCCGCCGATTCTGTTCGTCACCGGCCGCTCACTCGAAGCGGACATCGTCGCGGGACTCAATGCCGGGGCCGACGACTACATGATCAAGCCACTGCGACGCGCCGAGTTTCTGGCGCGCGTGTCGGCATTGCTGCGCCGAACGGCCGCGGCGAAGCGTCAGGGAGAGCGTCCCATTTCGGCCGGCAAATACGTGATCGATCCGGTCGAGCGCATCGTCTGTCTCGGTGAGACGCCGATCGAAGTGTCGCCCCGGGAATTCGATCTGGCATTGTTTCTCTTTCGAAATGCGGGACAGCTGGTGTCGCGCGATGTCATTGAAAAAGCCATTTGGGGGAAGCCGGCGGAAACCGGTTCCAGAGCGGTCGATACGTGCATGTCTCGATTGCGCCTGAAGCTCGCATTGAATCCAATGAATGGTGTGCGTCTGGTATCCGTATATGCCTACGGATATCGATTCGAGACGATCTCGGAGCACGACGCCAATGCCGCTGCTTCAGAGTGAGCCACAGCCGGCCTCAGCCGTATCGCGGGTTGGGGAATGCGGAAAAGGTTAAAAAAATTTCAGACTGCGGTGCGGCGCCCGCTCGTGCAATATCAGCGAAACACCATTCTCGAGTGGCTGGCGTTGATGGGCGCAGCGTTGGCGCTGAGCGTCGCCATCGGGGTATTCGGGTGGGGCCGCCAGGCGGACAGCGCGATTTACGACGCTGCGGTGAATGCCGCGACGGTTCGTGAGCACGCGTCGCCGGAGATCGTCGTGGTCGGCATCGACGACGCCAGCCTTGCCGCCATCGGTCGCTGGCCCTGGCGGCGGCGTGTGCTGGCCGATCTCATCGACCGGATCGCCGACGATGCGCCGCGCGCCATTGGTCTCGATGTCATTCTCTCCGAAGCCGACACACGATCCCCCGAAGACGACGCTGCGCTCGCGAAAAGTATCGCCCGAGCCCCGAACGTCGTACTGCCTGCGGTGGTCGAGACAACGCCGGACGGCCCGAGAATTCGCCATCCGCTGGGCCAGCTGGGCGGCCGGGAAGGGCATATCAACATCTTTCCGGACCCCGACGGTGTGGTGCGGCAGGTGTATCTTCGCGAGACCGTCGGCCAGCAATCGTTGACGCATTTTGCCGCCGCATTGCTCGACGCCTCCGGCGACACCGGTGCCGCACTGCCGCGTCGTATCGACCCGGGAGAGGCCGCCTTGAGCGGCGGTTGGGTCCGGCAGGATCGATTTCGCATTCCCTTCGCAGGGCCGCCGGGGACGTTTGCCCAGGTGTCCGCCGTCGATGTGCTGCGCGGCGAGACGCCGCGCGACAGGTTCCGCGGCAAGATCGTCCTGATCGGGGCAATCGCCAGCGGTCTGGGGGACGTGTTTCCCACGCCGGTCGCGCGAAACGGCGAGGGCATCAGCGGCATTGAACTGATTGCGAATACGGTGCAGGCGTTGAAGACGGGCCGCGGCATCGTCACGATGCCCTCGGCAGGGTACTGGTTGCTGACCATGCTGGTCGTGCTGGGCTCGGGACTGTCGTCACTGCTGCTTGCGCCCCGGCACGCGCTGATGGCGACCATTGCCCTTAGCGCGGGGAGCCTGGCGTGCAGTGTGGCGTTGGTCATGGCGCAGATCTGGTTTGCCCCGTTCAACGCGGCACTCGTGTCCGTGCTGATCTATCCGTTGTGGAGCTGGCGGCGCCAGGAAGCGGCGTTGCGATTTCTGAGCGACCGGCTCGACCAACTGGAGGGCGAGCCGGGGCTCCTGGCCATGTCGCCGGGCATGGAGCGCACGGGGCATCACCTCGACGCGCGGATGCTGGCGGTGTTTCGACTCACGACCGCGTTGCGCGATGTGCGCCATTTTCTGGCCGACGGGCTCGAAGCCCTGACCGAGGCGACCGTGATCTGCGATACGGACGGTCGTGTCTTGCTCGCGAACCGTCGCATGCACCAACTGGCCCCCCTGACACTCAAGGGGCTGGGCGTTCCCTCGATGCCGCATCCGGCGCTGCGCGACGTGATCGACGAGGTCTTCGTCTCGCCGGAGGTCGGCGCACCGTGTTGGGATGCGATCTTCGAAAGCCGTCACGGCAGCCGCGCTGACGCGGCGCAGTGCGGTGCCTTTGCCCGGACCGTCGACATGTCGACGAAGAGCGGGCACGAGATGCTGCTGCGTGGTGCGCCGCTGCGCTCGGATTTCGGCAGCGTTGCCGGTCATATCGTCACGTTCATCGATATCACCGAGCTGCGCCAGGCGGAGCGCCAGAGGGAGGAGTCGCTGCGATTCATTTCTCACGACATGCGTTCGCCGCAGGCGTCGATCCTGGGGTTGATCGACATGCAGCGCGTGCCGGGAAAGGGGTTGCCGGAGTCGCAGTTGCTCGAGCGCATCGGCGCCTACGCCAACCGGACGCTCGATCTGGCCGACGACTTCATTCATCTGGCGCGTGCCGAGGCGCCGAACTGGACGTTGGTCGAGACGGACATCGTCGGCGTCGTGCTCGATGCCACCGACGAACTCTGGGCCCTGGCGAAGACGCGTCAGGTGCGGCTGGAAACGAAGATCGAGGTCGACTCGCTGATCGCCGACGTCGAACCGTTCCTGTTGGTGCGTGCCGTCTCGAATCTCGTCAGCAATGCGATCAAGTTCAGCCCGCCGGATACGGTGGTGTCGGTCCGGCTGTACCCGGTCGGGCGCGACTACGCGATCGAGGTGAGCGATCAGGGGCCGGGCATTGCCCGGGCGCGGCAGTCGGAACTGTTCAAGCCGTTTTCCCGTGTGCCGCACGATGCGAAGTCTGCCCCGCCGGGCGCGGGACTGGGGCTGGTGTTTGTCAGGACCGTCGTCGAACGCCACGGCGGTCACGTGACGCTTCAAAGCGATCTGGGCGCGGGGGCAACATTCACGCTGGTGTTGCCCAACGCGGGGTCATCGGAGGCGTTTGCCGATTGACGGTGGCGGCGTTTGTGTCCGTCACGGTGTCGGTCGGCCGAGGGTGGTAAGGAGATGAGATGAGAATTGCCTTTGTCGAAGATGACGATAGTCAGGTAGAGATGATCCGCCACGTGCTCGAGGCGCTCGATTTTTCATGGGAGCACTTCACGGACGCTGCCGCATTCATGAGCGCTTTGCAGCACACGCACTTCGACATGCTGATTCTCGACTGGGAGCTGCCGGACATGTCGGGGCTGGAGCTTGCCCGATGGGTGCGGCGCGAGATGGGCGACCTGCCGCCGATTCTGTTCGTCACGAATCGCACACTCGAGGACGACATGGTGCTGGCCATCGAGGCGGGTGCAGACGACTACATGACGAAGCCCGTGCGTCAGGGGGAAATGACCGCACGCATTCACGCGATCTTGCGGCGTGCACTGCCTGAGGCGTCGCATGACGAAGATTCGATCGAGCTGGGGCCGTACAAAGTGCAAACGCGCGCCAAGCGCATCAGTCTCGACGGCGCAGTGGTGAGCGTTTCACCGCGAGAATTCGATCTCGTGCTATTCCTCTTTCGCAACATCGGCAAGACGATCAAGCGCGAAACGATGGAAAAGGCCGTGTGGGGACGTACGATCGGGAAGGACTCGAGAACGCTGGACACACATCTCTCGAGACTACGGGTGAAACTGGCGCTTCGACCGGAGAATGGCGTGAAACTCGTGTCGGTCTACGGGAAAGGGTTTCGTCTCGAGTGCGTGGCGCCGGACGAGCCGGATGCGATGGGAAAGAGTGAATATGCGCAGGAAGAAAGATAAAACGGGGGGGCGTGCTGCCGGGGTGGTGCGTGTGGTGCCCGGGGCGCAGGTGGCGCATGTGGCGCTCGGGCTGGCGGCGGCTGCGCTGGGGAGCTTGCTGCCGTGTGGCGCCGCATATGCGCAACCGTCGGGCGCGCAGGCGAATGACTTCCTCTATCGTGTCCAGCACGGCGACACGTTGATCGGGCTGGCTGATCGATACATGGACGGCATCGACGGCTGGCGCGTATTGCAGCGTCAGAATCGCGTGCCGGATCCGAAGCACCTGCAACCCGGCACGACGATTCGCATTCCGTTTGCCCGCATTCCGGTCATGCCAGCTCGCGTGCAGGTCGTTGCAGTACAGGGCGACGTGCGCAGCAACGGGGCACCGGTAAAGGCCGGCGACGCCGTGCCGGAGGGTGCGCACATCGAGACGTATGCGCAAAGCTCGGCCACGCTGGCGCTCAGCGACGGCACGCGGGTGACGCTTCCGCCGGATACCGAAGCCGACGTCAGACGTGCGCGGGTGTTCACCAAGTCGTCACTGACCGATACCGTCATCAAGCTGCGTCGGGGCGATGCGCAAACGCACGTCGCGCCGCGCGGTACGGGCGTCGGTCGATTCGAGATTTCCACACCGACGATGGTCACCGGGGTGCGCGGCACCCGATTCCGGGTCAGCGCAGGCACGCAGACGTCGCTCAGCGAAGTGCTGCAAGGCGAAGTCCAGGTGCGCGGCGACCGTGGCGATCAGCACCGCTCCATCATCGCCGGGCAGGGCGTGAAAGTCAGCCAGACCGGGGCCGTCTCCCGGCCGGTTGCATTGCCGGGCGCACCCGCACTGGTGCCGCTTGCGGGCGAGGTGGTGGGGAGTCGCGCGACGGTGACCTGGGCGCCGGTCAAACGCGCCGTCCGGTACCGGGTGGTGGTCGCGCGCGACGCCGAGGTAACCGAGTGGGTGTCGATCCAGTATGCCGACGCGACATCCGCCGGGCTCACCGGGCTGCCGGAGGGGCACCTCACGGTGGCGGTGACGGCGGTCGACGCGGACGGCTTTGCCGGCGCGGAAGGTGTGATGCCGATGACCGTCAGACTCCACCCGGAAGCCCCGTACATGTTGACGCCGTCCGTCGGGGCCCGACAGTACGGTGAAAGCACGTCGTTCGAATGGGCACAGGTCGAAGACGCCGATCAATACGAATGGCAACTCGCGCGCGAGGGGCAGTTCGACGCGGGCGCGGCAGACGTCCACACGCGGGCCACTACGTTGCGCCAGGACGTGGCGGTCGGCCCGTGGCAGTGGCGGCTCCGGTCGGTGCTGGCCAACGGCACCGTGGGGCCGTGGAGTGCGGCGGTGGCGTTCGAGGTGCGACCGCCCGGTCCCGTGCCGGATGTCGTGGACGACGGCGACGACACGCTTCAGCTCCGGTGGGACGGCGATGCGCCGGTGGCAGGACGTCCGGCGGTGACGTATCACGTCCAGATGGCGCGTGACGCGGGATTCGCCGCCCCGGTGCTCGATGTTTCCAGTGAGACACCTTCGATTCGCTTCGCCCGCCCCGATGCGGGCGAGTACTTCGTGCGTGTGGCGCGCGTCGATGACGCGATGGCAGGGGCGAGCGAAGCGAATCGCCTCGCAGCGTTCTCGAAGCCGCAGCGCATTCGTGTCGCGAATTACGTGCGCGACACGAAGGGGCAGTCGATCGGGACGGAGGAGGGCAGGCTGGAGCGCGGGCAGTAAGTCCGGGCCGTGTATGCACAAACGGGGCGCGCAATGGCGCGCCCGCCGCGACTCAGTCCCGCTTGAGCGGGTAGACCAGCAGAAGCAGCATGACCGCGCAGGCGAAGGCGGTGACGACCGTCGTGATGAAGCGGCCGCCGATCTCGAGTATGACGAACGTCGCCATCCATCCGCCGACGAGCCCGCCGAGCATGCCGACCGCCACGTTTGCCGGGAGACCGAAGCCGCCGCCGCGAACCAGCCGGCCCGTGATCCAGCCGGCAATGCCGCCCGCCGCGATCCAGTAAAGAAGGTCGTTCCCCATGTTGCGTTGATGCTCTCGAAATAGTCCGACGATGTGCCGTTTTAGGAGATTTTGAGGCCGTGCAGCCGCGGAATTGTCAACATTTGTGACCGTACCGACTTGTGCGAATGCGTTGGCACGCGTCGCATGCGCTGTATCAATTCTTTGCAGTTGCTGCGCCGGGCGGAAATAGACTGATCGGGTGCCGTTTGGCCCCCCGGTTTCGACGGCACATTCTCAAGAGCCAGGCACTTGTTGTCTGGCTCCTTTTTTTGTCTGGCGCGAGCGCAATGCCGCGCGGGACGAAGACGGGCGGCGCAGCGTGGCTGCGAGACGCTCCACTGCGGAGGTCGCCCGTCGCAATTGTTTGCAATCGCGAACTGCGTTCGGGATATGGTCGTTCAAAAGAAAAGGAGAACGGTCATGCCGTCGATGACTCAGCAGTATCGCGGGGGCTACATCATTATCGAGCACGAAGACTGCGGCGGGATACAGCGGGTCACGCGGTGCGTGTATTTCGGCACGTTGCTCGGCATCGAGATTCAGGCTCCCTTCAATGCGAGCACCTATACCGCTGCCGAGGCCATGCTCAAGATGCACGAGTGGGTCGATGAGCAGCTCGACAACCGGAATGCCTCACGCGCGTCGACGCGTCGGCACACGCTGCATTGATGTTGTTTCCCCAAACGAACGACGCCCCGGCGAGGGATATTTATTTGCGCGGGACGTCGGCATCAGTGGATATTTCGTAAGCGCCTCGCTATTATTTTTCACGAAATCACCGTAGATATCTCCGGCGGAAGACGCTGTCGTCGATGGTTGCATCTGCAACAAGTTGGCATGAAGCGACATCAATCATCACATTCCCATGCTGACCAGTACTTACAACCCATTGCTCGTCCTCTGCTCGTTGTTCGTGGCCATGCTGGCGTCGTATACCGCGCTGGATATGGCGGGCCGCATCACGACCGCACAAGGGCGGGCCGCGCATTGGTGGCTGGCGGGTGGTGCCTGTGCCATGGGCCTGGGCATCTGGTCGATGCACTTTGTCGGCATGCTCGCGTTCAGTCTCCCGGTGCCGCTGGGCTACGACCCTTTCATCACGTTCGTATCGCTGCTGATCGCGATTGCCTCTTCGGCATTCGCGTTGTGGCTGGTCTGTCAGCAAACGCTGCCGTGGCCGAGGTTGATCGTCGGTGCGTTGCTCATGGGGCCGGCCATTGCCGGCATGCACTACACGGGCATGGCCGCCATGCTGATGTCGCCGGGCATCGACTACGATCCGCTGCTGTTCTCGCTGTCGATCGTGATCGCGGTCGTGGCGTCGGGGGCGGCGCTCTGGATCGCGTTTCATCTGCGACGTCAGTCCACCCGGACGCGGCTTTTCCGGATCGCCGGTGCCATGGTCATGGGCGTCGCGATCGTCGGTATGCACTACACGGGCATGGCGGCTGCCCGGTTCCCGTTAGGCAGCATTTGCGGGGCGGCGCACACGGGCATCGACGCGGATTGGCTCGCGGTCGTGATCATCGTGGTCACGCTGGCGGTGCTCGCCATCGCGTTGATCGTTTCGGTACTCGACCTGCGACTGGAGTCGCGCACGGCGGTGCTGGCATCGTCGCTGGCGGAGGCCAATCAGGAACTCACCTATCTGGCGCTGCACGACAGTCTGACGAAGCTGCCCAACCGCGTGCTGATGGAAGACCGTCTGGAGCAAGCGATACAGGCGGCGAACCGCAAACGGGAGAACTTTGCGCTGATGTTCGTCGACCTCGACGGCTTCAAGGCCGTCAACGACGCTTTCGGGCATCGCGTCGGCGACCTGCTGCTGGTCGAAGTCGCACAGCGCATCAAATCGCGCATGCGTGCGCAGGACACGGTGGCCCGCGTCGGCGGCGACGAATTCGTGCTGCTCGCGAACGTGACCGAACCGGCGGACGCGGCCGCCATTGCCGAAGCGCTGAACCGGGCCGTCGAGGTGCCGTTCGAGGTGGAAGGCCATGAGCTGCGCGTCTCGACGAGTATCGGCATCGCCATGTATCCGGACGACGGCGAGCAGCAACGCGACCTGCTCTCGAACGCCGACGCCGCCATGTATCACGCCAAGGCCATGGGCCGTAACGGCTACTGCTTCTTCGAAAGCTCGATGAATGCCAACGTCCACGAGCAATTGCAACTCGTGCAGGATCTGCGCTCGGCGTTGGCGCGGCATGAGCTTGTGCTCCACTATCAGCCGAAGTTCGACGCGCCCTCGGGGCCGCTTATCGGCGCCGAAGCCCTGCTGCGCTGGATGCATCCGACGCGCGGCCTCATTTCGCCGGACCAGTTCGTGCCGCTCGCCGAGAAGACGGGGCTCATTCTGCCCATCGGCGAATGGGTGCTCGACGAAGCCTGCCGCCAACTGCGCGAATGGCATGATGCGGGGCATGCGGACTGGAGCATTGCGGTAAATCTCTCATCGCTCCAGTTCGGGCATGCCGGCATGGTCTCGGCAGTCAGTGCAGCGTTGCAGCGGCATGCGCTGGCGCCGCGCCACCTGACGCTGGAGATCACCGAGTCGACCGCCATGCGCGATGTCGAGGCGAGTCTCGCGATCCTGATGCAGCTTCACGACCTGGGCGTGCGGATCTCGATCGACGACTTCGGCACCGGCTATTCGAGCTTGCTTTATCTGAAGCGCCTGCCTGCCACGGAGCTGAAGATCGACCGCGGTTTCATCCGCGATCTGGCGCGCGATTCCGAAGACGCCGCCATCGTGTCGGCCATCGTGGCGCTGGGCCAGACACTCAATCTCCGGATCGTGGCCGAAGGGGTGGAGACGCCGGAGCAACAGGCGTTTCTCACCAATCTGGGCTGCGACGCGCTGCAAGGCTTCCTGCTGGGCAAGCCCATGCCCGCGCACCAGTTCGTCGATACGGTCGCGCGCATCGACGACGTGTCGTCTACGACTTGATGTGTCGCTCCAGCAGGTCGATGTCGTCGCGCAACAGCTTCAGCACGCCGGCGGCGCTTTGCTCGCTGAGCTGACGCGAGGCGTCCTGCTCCACCGAGCGTAGCGCCATATCGGCGATCTGCGCGGCGATTTCCTCGGGCTTGCGCGGCCCGGACGGCGTGAACCACCACGCAGTCCAGTTGCACATGCCGATGATCGAAAACGCGGCGACCTTCGGGTCCATCACCCGGAACTGGCCGCCCTCGATCCCCAACTCGATGGCCTGCCGGAACTGTTCGAGCACCGCGCGCCGCGACTGCTCGGCGAGCTTGCGCTGTTCGACCGGCAAGTTGTCCTCGTTGCGCTCCACCACACGGAATTGCAGCGGATGCGTGAGGATCAGATGCGCATGCCGCAGCACCAGATGCCGCAGCATCGCCGACGGCGAGCGCAGGTCGTCCGGGACCGCTTCCGATGCCAATTCCCCCGCCGCCCGCGTGACCACCGTGGTCAGCACTTCGAGAATCGCTTCCTTGCTCTTGAAGTAGTAGTACAGCGCCGGACGGCTCACGCCCACCACGTCGGCGATGTCGTTGAAACTCGTGCCGTCGAACCCGCGCTCGATGAATAGCCGTGTCGCGACTTCCAGAATGTTCTCCCGCAGCGCGTCGCGCTTTGTCTGTGCTTTGCTCATGACGATTGCCTTGCCTGTCCCGTGCTGTCGTGTCTTTTGACACTTGCGTCAGAAAAACCCAACGATAACCAAATTCCTGTGCCGGTAAAAGGCCTGTGAACCGTCCGTTTACGGGTTTTTACTACTCTGTCAAATTTTCGTCGAAATGTTTACCTATCCGTAAAAAATTGAACTAGTATGTAAAAAAAGGAGGTGGACAGATGAGTCAACAGCAACAGCGGCGCGGTGACGGCCAGGGCGCGACGGCGGGGTTCCTGAATACGGACTGGAACCCCCGCGACCTGCCGTTGGGCGCGACCACGCGCAACGTGGTGCTGCGAACCGCCGACGGCGCGGCCACCAGCGGGGCGCTTTACGTCGCCGGTGCGCCCGATACGGTGGTTTGCATCATGCATCCCCGCGAATTCATGGCCTGCCATTACCTGATTCCGGACATCGTCGGCGCGGGCTACGCCGCATGGACGCAGGCCCCGCGCTCGGTCGGCAACGACATGCGTCTCGAGCATGAGTTCGCGCTCTACGACGTGGCCGCCGCGATGCGTTTCCTGCGCGACGCCGGTTTCAAGCGCATCGTGCTGCTCGGTAACTCGGGCGGGAGCGGGCTTTATGCGCTCTATGTGCAGCAATCCAACATTGCACCGGCCGAGCGCATCGAGCGCACCCCGGGCGGACGTCCGACGAAGCTGGCCTCGCTCGACATGCCCGCCGTCGACGGCGTGGTGTTCGTGGCGCCGCATCCGGGGCAGGGCGCGCTGTTGCAGACCTGCATCGATCCGTCGGTTGTCAACGAACACGACGCGCTGTCGGTCGATCCGACGCTCGATCCGTTCGATGCCGCCAACGGCTATGTGCCGCGTCAAGCAGGCGCCGACGCGTCCACGCGCTATGCGCCTGAATTCATCGAGCGCTATCGCGCTGCGCAAACCGCACGCGTCGCGCGCCTCGACGCCACCGCACGCGATCTGATCGCGGCACGGCAGGGCGCCCGCGAACGTCTGAAGCGCGACGGTGACGGTGCCGATGCGCGCTTGCGCCGCATGGCGGCTCACACGCCGCTGATGACTGTCTGGCGTACCGATGCCGACCTGCGCTGCTTCGATCTCATGCTCGATCCGTCCGATCGTCGCTTCGGTTCGCTGTGGGGGAGTGACCCCTTCACGTCGAACTACGGCTCGGTGGGCTTTGGACGCGTGTGCTCGCCGGAAGCGTGGCTCTCCACGTGGTCGGGCCTGTCGTCGAACGCGTTGCTCTCGAAAACGGCGTCGGCCATCGTGCAGCCCACGCTGCTCATCGAATACACCGGCGACCAGGCGTGTTTCCCCAGCGTTATCGCCGACATCTACGCGAGTCTCGGTACGACGCACAAGGCGCACCGCCGCGTGCGCGGCGACCACCACGGCCGCGCGCTGGCCGATGGGGAGGAAGCCGGGCGCTATATCGCCGGACGTCTGCTGCAGGACTGGCTGCGAGAGACGTTTCCGCAATGACGCGGCAAACCATCGATCCGAATTCCTGAATTCTCCGAATCCTTTGCTTCCGGGAGACCCGACATGAAGTTGAACGACATCCCCGCGGCCGTACCTGCGAACCTCGCCTTGCGTCTGCATGGCGTGGATCACACGGCCCGGCCCACCTGGCGCCTGCGCGAAACCGTCGAGTTCTATCGCGACGTGCTCGGCCTGCCGCTGATCCACACGATTTCCGCGCGCGGCTGGGGACCGGCCACGCACCCGGACTTCCTGCACTTTTTCTTCGACAGCGGCAACGGCAGCACCATCGCTTTCTTCTACTACCTTGGCAGCAGCGAACCTGCGTCGCTCGCCGCGCGCCCGGGGCGTGCGCCACTGCCGGACGATCACGTGTTCGACGCGACGCACACCGCCTGGCTGGTCGACACGCAGGAGGAACTGCAAGCGTGGAAGACCCGGCTGGAAGCGCGGGGTGTGACCGTCTCGGCCGAAACGGCGCACGAAGTCATCGAGTCGATTTATTTCCGCGATCCGAATGGTTACTTCATCGAGATCACGCGAAAGCTGCGTGCGCTGGAAGCGATCGATGCCCGCGACGCAGCCGCCACGCTCGACGCGGCAATGGACATCGAAGACGAAGCGCTTGCGAGCGGTGTGCCGTTCGTGAGCATCGACGCTGTCTGGCAGCGCAAGGCCGAGCGTTTGTCCCAACGTGTCCAGCAGGAGCGCCGATCGTGAGCCATCATCCATTGCAGATTTTTGTGCTGAATGTGCCCGAATTCGCTTCGCTCACGCAGGCAGCACGCCAACTGCCCGCGTGCCGCGTGGAAGACACCGGCGACTACACGGTGATTTCCAGCGATGTGCCGATCGCCTTCGAGCGTCGTGCGCTGGGCCTGAAGCCGGCCGTCTGGTACGGCCTGTTCACGGGCGGCCTCGACGGCCGCATCGAAAGCTATGAACGCGACGTCGTGCGGCTCGCCCCGCGCGCATAAGTCAGCGTCAATCAAGAAGACGGGCAGGAGAGAACATGAGCGGCATTCATCACCGTATCGATGGCGTGACGTACTGTCCGCCAGCGCTGGCGCAGCGCTATTTCGCGTCGAACGCCTGGCGCGACACCACGCTGGGCGACGCCCTGCGGGCTACGGCCCGGCGCGTACCGGATCGTCACGCCTATATCAGCGACGAAGCGTCGTTGACGTTCGCCGATCTCGACGCGCGCAGTGAGCGCCTCGGCGCGGCACTGATCGAACTGGGGCTGTGCCCCGGCGATCGGGCGATCTTCCAGATGGGCACGACCGTCGACACCGTCGTCGCCCTCATGGGTGCTTACAAGGCCGGTGTCGTGCCGGTGTGCGCCGTGCCGCAGTACCGGGAAGTCGAGATCGGCCAGCTGGCCGAGCAATCGGATGCCCGCGCGTACTTCGTTCAGGCGGACTTCTCGGCGTTCGATCTGGTCGGCTTCGCACGCCAGATGATGGACAGGTACCCGTCGATCGAACACTTGCTGGTGGCACGCGGGCGCGACGGCTCGGGCGGGCACGCCATCGAGCGTCTCGTCGACGGCATGCCGCTGGCGCGCGCGCACGCTGTGCTGGCGGACATTCGCATCGGCAGCGAAGACGTGCTGAGCTTCCAGCTCTCGGGCGGCACGACGGGCGTGCCGAAGATCATTCCGCGTTTCCATGCGGAATATCTCGGTCACTCGCTCGCGTGGATGGATCACATCGGCATGACCGAGCACAGCCGCATGATCTGGTCGCTGCCGCTGCTGCACAACGCGGGCCAGCTTTACGTGCTCGCGTCGACTGTCGCCACGGGCATGACGACCGTGCTGATGCCGCGCGTCGATATCGCCCGGATGCTCGCGCTCATCGAGACGCACCGGGTCACGCACGGATTGTCGATCGGCCCCGTGGCACCGCAGATGATCGCTTACAAGGATGTCGCCCGCCACGACCTGTCCTCGCTCGAACTGTTCGGCACGATGAGCCGCGCGGATTCGCTCGAAGCCCACCTCGGCGTGCCGTGCTTCAACCTCTACGGCACGACCGAAGGCTTGCTGATGGGCGCCGGCGCCGGGCTACCGACGGCGCTGCGACATCACACGCAGGGGCTGTCGGGCTGCCCCGACGACGAAATCCGTGTGCTGTTTCCCGGCACCGACACGCCGGTCGAGGACGGCACGCCGGGCGAGTTGTGCTTTCGTGGCCCGTCGAGCCTGCGCGGGTACTACCGGGCCCCGGAGGCGACGGCGCAGACGATGACCCCCGACGGGTTCGTGCGCACGGGCGACATGGTGACGGTAAAGGTGATCGACGGCGTGCGTTGCTTCGCCTTCGAGGGACGCCTGCGCGACAACATCAATCGCGGCGGCGAGAAGATCGGCTGCGAAGAAGTCGAGGCGTTCGTGAGCCATCACCCGGCGGTGGCCGACGCCAAGCTCGTTGCCATGCCCGACCCGTTCTACGGCGAGAAAGGATGCGTCTACCTCATATTGCGCGCCGGTCACGCCGCGCCGACGGTGGGTGAGCTGGCCGAGTTTCTCGTCGGCCACGGGCTGGCGAAGTTCAAGTGTCCGGAGCGCATCGAGATCGTCGACGAGTTTCCGGTTACACGTGTGGGCAAGGTCGACAAGGCGTCGCTGCGCGCCACGATTGCCGCACGCATGACTGCAGAGGACGCAGGGTCCGTGCCGGCGACGAGCGTCAGCACCGCGTCGCAGCCGGCGAAGGAGGGCGCGTGATCAGTACCGAATATGTGGTGAGCGAACAGCCGTTCGTGGTGCGTCGCCAGGTGCGATGGGGCGAGTGCGATCCGGCCGGGGTCGTCTACACCGCGACGTTTTCCGACTACGTCATCTCCATTGCCGAACTGTTCTACGGATCGCTCTTCGGCGGCACGCCGCAGGCGGTGAAGCACCGGCACGCCTTCGGTACCCCGACGCGCGCACTCGAGTTCGATTTCCGTCGCTCGCTCTGGCCCGACGACACGTTCGATGTGACGGTGGAAGTCGCCGACGTCCGGACCCGCACTTTTACGTTGCTGATGACGGCGCGCAAGGCCGACGGCGACATTGCGTTCGTCGCGCGGCTCACGCCGATCTGCATTCAGCGTGGCGTGCGCGAGTCGATCGAGATGCCCGACGCGCTGCGCAACGCCCTCGAACGCTACCGCGCTGCCTTCGCGCAAGCGCCGCTCCCAACCCTTGCAGGAGAAACGACAACATGAGCTACACCGCATCGAAGCCCATTCGCATTGGCCAGATCGTGCCGAGTTCGAACACCACGATGGAAACCGAGATCCCCGCGATGCTGCGCGCGCGTGAGCAGATCCTGCCGGAGCGCTTCACGTTCCATTCGAGCCGCATGCGCATGCATCGGGTGGTGAAGGAGGAACTCGAAGCAATGAATCGCGAGGGCCTGCGCTGTGCGGCCGAGCTGGCCGACGCCCGTGTGGACGTGATGAGCACGGCCTGCCTCGTGGCCATCATGGCGATGGGGCCGGGCTATCACCGTCAGGTGGAGGAAGACCTGCGCCGGGTGGCGCGCGAGAACCATTGCGAAGCTGCCGTGATGACCTCGGCGGGCGCGCTGGTCGCCGGCCTGAAGACGCTCGGGGCCCGCAAGATCGCGCTGATGGCGCCATACATGAAGCCGCTGACGAAAGCCGTGGTCGAGTACATCGAGCACGAGGGCATCGAGGTGCTCGACGCGTTGTCGTTCGAGATTCCCGACAACCTCGAAGTCGGTCGACGCGACCCCATGCAGTTGCTCGACGACGTGAAGCGCCTGAGCACGGCCAATGCCGACGCGGTGGTGCTGTCCGCCTGCGTGCAGATGCCGTCGTTGCCCGCGGTGCAACTCGCGCAGGATCGGCTGGGACTGCCAGTCACGTCGACCGCCGTGAGCACCGTGCGGCAGATGCTCGATCACCTCGGGCTGGCGCCTGTGGTGCCCGACGCCGGGGCGCTGCTCGCCGGCGGGGCTGCGCAGCCGATGGCGCGCCTGGCCTGATGGCCCGCCGTCCGCTCATCCCCCATTCATCTTTCAGGAGCCCATCATGAGAATTGCCGTTATTGGTGGCGGGCCCGCAGGCCTGTACTTTTCGCTGCTGATGAAGCAGCGTCATCCGGAAGACGAGATCGTCGTCCACGAACGTAACGCCGCCGACGCCACTTACGGTTGGGGCGTTGTCTTCTCCGATATCGCACTCGCGTTCCTGAAGGACGCCGACGAAGCGTTCTTCCGCAAGTTCACCGCGCACCACACGCGTTGCGATCACATGGAGATCGTGCATCAGGGCGTGCCGGTGCGCCTGAGCAATAACCATTTCTCGCGCACGTCGCGCATCGACATGCTGCGCGTGCTGCAGGAAGCCTGCGCCGAAGTGGGCGTCGATGTGCGCTACAACAGCCACGTGACCGCCCCGTCCCAGTTGCCGGACGCCGATGTCGTGATCGCCGCCGATGGCGTGAACAGCGAGGTGCGCACGCGCATGGCCGAGCATTTCGGCCCGACCTTCGACGAGCGTCGCAACAAGTTCGCGTGGTACGGCACGTCGCAACTGTTCCACCCGGTATCGCTGATCTTCCGGGAGACGCCGCAGGGCGTATTCATGGCGCATGCCTATCAGTACAGCCCCGATCGTTCGACGTTCCTCGTGGAAGTCGATCCGGACACATGGGCGCGCTGCGGTCTCGATACGGCCTCCGAGGAGGAGAGCCGGGCGTTCTGCGAGCGGATCTTCGCCGACGATCTCGGCGGACATTCGCTGCTGACCAACCGCTCGAACTGGTTCCAGGCGCGCGTGGTGAGCAACGCGCGCTGGTCGCACGGCAATGTCGTGCTGCTCGGTGACGCGCTGCGCAGCGTGCACTTTTCGCTGGGATCGGGCACGCGCATGGCGATGCAGGACGCCATTGCGCTGTTCGAGGCGCTGAGCACGCATCGCAACGACGTGCCGGCAGCTTTTGCGGCATTCGAGCGCAGTCGCCGCAGCGCGTCGGATCGTTTCCAGGATGCTGCACGTCGCAGCCTCGACTGGTACGAATCGGTCGACACCCGCATGCATCTCGACCCGGTGAGCTTTGCCTACGACTACATGCTGCGCACCGGCCGCGTGACCCACGAAGACCTGCGCGAGCGGGACCCGGCGTTCATCGCACAAGTCGAGGCCAACACGGCCACGACGTTGCGCGGGCACGCCGCATAACCGGCAACACCCTTCGAACCATACATAAAAAGGGGCGACCACGCCCTCACCGGACAGGAGACATTCATGGACAAGCACGACACCCGGCAGACGTCAGTCGACGTGCGGGACTTCATCAACGCGGCCCCCGTGTCGCGCTTCCAGATCATGATCAGCGCGTTGTGCTTTCTGATCGTGGCGCTCGACGGCTTCGACATTGCCATCATCGGCTTTATCGCGCCGCACATTCGCGGCGAATGGCAGTTGTCGATGGTCTCGCTCGGGCCGTTGTTCAGTGCGGGCCTGTTGGGCCTGATGGTGGGGGCGTTCTGCAGCGGACCGATGGCCGATCGCATCGGACGCCGCCGTGTGTTGATCCTGTCCGTGGCGTGGTTCGGTGCGGCAAGCGTTGGCGCGGCGCTCGCGCCCAACGTGGGGTGGCTCATCGCCATGCGTTTTCTGACCGGGTTGGGGCTGGGCGGCGCCATGCCCAACGCCATCACGCTGACCTCGGAGTTCAGTCCCGAACGGCGCCGTGGCACGCTGCTCACGCTGATGTTCTGCGGTTTCTCGCTCGGTTCGGCGTTGGGCGGCGTGGTGACGGCCTACCTGGTATCGGGTTTCGGCTGGCGGGGCGTACTCGCCATTGGCGGATTGCTGCCGCTTGCGCTGGTGCCCGTGCTCTGGTTCACGTTGCCGGAATCGGTGCGATTCCTCGCGATCCGAAGCGGCACGCAAGCGCAGATCGCGTCGATTCTGGCGCGTGTGGCACCGGCGCGGGTCGCGATCGGGCAGCATTTCACGGCGGCCGATGACCGGTTGCCGTCGTCGCCCGTGGCGCAACTGTTTCATCGTGACTATCGTCGCGGCACGCTGCTGCTGTGGCTTGCGTTCTTCATGAGCCTGTTGCTGTTGTATCTGCTCATCAACTGGTTGCCGATTCTGGCCGAGCGCAGCGGGCTGACGCTCAAGCAGGCGTCGATGTTCGCCGGGCTGTTGCAGGGCGGCGGTGTGCTCGGCGCTATCGTGCTGGGCGTGCTGATCGACCGGTTCCATCCCTACAAGGTGGTTGCGGTGGCGTACCTGCTGGGGGCGATTTCGGTGGCGTCGTTGGCGGTGGCCGACGGGGCGGTGTGGCTGGCGATCGGTATCTTCGTCACCGGGTTCTGTGTGAGCGGATCGCAGGTGTGTGCGAACGTGATTGCCTCGGCGTACTACCCGACCTCCAATCGCGCGACGGGTGTGGCGTGGGCTTTGGGTATCGGGCGAGTGGGGGCCGTGGCCGGATCGTTCGGCGGCGCGTTCCTGCTGGCGGCCGGTTGGAGCAATGCCGGGCTGTTCACGATTCTCGCGATTCCGGCGGCGCTGGCTGCATTGGGCATTCTGCTGGCGGGCACGAAGCATGCGCGTAGCACGGCGTCGTCGGCGGTGACGCCGCGCTCCGGTACGGCCCTGTCGTAAGCGTCGACATGACGCGAAAGGATGCCGGCGCTCGCCGGCATCGGTTTGGCCGGAGTGTGGCCGGAGTGTTCACTCTCTTCATCGTTGGCCAATTCTGCTGCCCCTCGTCATACAACGGCGCGCTTCGGCCGCCTCGCTGCAGCGAGGGCGCGCCTCGTGTATTCTGGTCTTTCCCAAGGTTTCGCCCCGCGCGTGGCGATATGCGCGGCCCACCGAAGTCGGCAAGACCATCCGGTGCATGGCTTGCTGAAACCGGCGTTCTGACCGAACGCGAGGAGGACAGGCTTGCAGATAGGCACGCTCACATCGTTGAAAGTTTTTGAGACCGTTTCACCCGCCGACTGGGCGTTTGCAGCGGCCGCCGTGTTGTTGACCTATGCGGCACTGACCGGCGTGTTGCGTTTCGCCGTGGGGCGCTTCGGTGCGTTGTCGACGCGAGTGAAATCGCAGGCGGCGGGCCTGTTTGCCGAGGTGCTCGGGGCGACGCGTCATTTCGTGCTGCTGTGTGCGGCGCTGCTCATCGGGCTGAAGATGCTGGATCTCGGCGACGGGTGGGATGTCGCGATTGTCCGTGGCTGGACGGTGCTCTTCTGCTTGCAGCTGGCGTTGTGGGTCAATCGTGCCGCCGGTGTCTGGTCGAGGCGGCGCCTGCAGCATCGCGAGGCGGTGCCTGACAATCCCGTCATCGTCACGATGACCGCGTGGACGCTGCGTGTGCTTGCGTGGGCCGTGCTGCTGCTTGCCATGCTCGCGAACTTCGGCGTCAACATCACCGCATTCGTGGCGAGTCTGGGGATTGGGGGCGTGGCAGTGGCGCTGGCGGTGCAGAACGTGTTGAGCGATCTGTTCGCTTCGCTGGCGATCGGTCTGGACAAGCCTTTCGAAGTTGGCGACTTCATCGTGTTCGGCGACGTGGCGGGCACCATTGAGCGCATCGGCCTGAAGACCACGCGAATTCGCAGCCTGAGCGGTGAGGAGATCATCTGCGGCAACACCGAACTGCTCAAGAATACGCTGCACAACTACAAGCGCATGTTCGAGCGGCGGATCGTCTTCGCATTCAGCGTGTCGTACTACACGGTGCCGGACAAGCTCGCGAAGGTGCCGGCCATGGTCAGGGCCGCCGTGGAAGGTGCCGGCAAGACGCGCTTCGATCGCGCCCATTTCAAGCAATTCGGCGCGAGTTCGCTGGATTTCGAAGTCGTCTACTTCGTGCTCAGTCCCGATTTCAATCTCTACATGGACCTGCAGCAGGACATCAACCTCGCGCTCATGCGTGCCTTCGAGAAGGAAGACATTCGCTTCGCGATCCCGGCCAGCGTGCAGTTTTTTACGCGGGCACCGGAGCCGCCCGGCGAGGCGCCCGTCGCCCGCTGATTCCCCGCAAACCCGCATGCCTGCTGGCGCTCCGATAATGGCGTGGTACGATCAGCCAATCCACGTGATCGAACGCGTGGTTCCGATCCAATCCGGACCCGTTGAAAAAGCGGGTACTCAAGGGGGCCAGTATGTCTGCCGAGCAAAAGACGTCGCATCGCGGGTTCACCATCATCACCGTTCTCGAACGCCTCTCGAAGGGCCGTGCCCGGCTCTCTGCCAAGGTGCTCGCCAGCGACGAAGATCACAAGCGGCGACTCGGCGGCAAGAAGCTCCTGCAGGCCAAGCGCTGGTTCGATCATTTTGCTGACGATCTGGCAGCGCCCGTGATTGCGGGTCTCAAGCACACCATCGATCTCGAACTGGCGGCCGCCGCGAAGTTGGCGCCGAAAACGAGCAAGCCCGCCAAACCTGCCAAGGCCGCGAAGGCCGTGAAGCCCACGAAGCCTGCCAAGGCGACGAAGGCGACGAAGGCGACAAAGGCCACGAAGGCGACCAAACCCGTCAAGCCGCCGAAGGCAGCGAAGCCGAAGGTAGCGAAGGCGCCCGCGAAGGGAAATGGGGCGGCATCAGCGGGGGCGGCCAATGGGGTCGCTCCGGCCAATGTTGCGAAAGCCGCGGGCAAACCGGCGGGACCGCAAAAGGTAAGCAGCGTTGCAGGTGCGCGCAAGCGCGCGTCGTCCAGGCCTGCGGCGCCCGTGGGCACTGCCGCGCCCAAACCGCTGAAGGCGCCGACGTCGCGCGGCGCCGCCTGACGGCGATATTGTTGTCCTGATCGCGCGCTCGGGTCGTCGAACTGGCGGCCGGTGGTGCCCTCAGCCCTTGTTCCGAGGCATTCGGAACGCAAGAACGGCGCACGCCACGCAGGCGATGCGCCGTTTTTCATGGGTTCGTTGAACGACATAAACGGGGCGGTGCCTCAGCGCTTGCGCCGTATGACACGAAGTGAATCACGGGCATGTCGGTCGCGTGATGGCGGTTATCACGACCCGCGAAGTCTCTGAAGCGGACATCGCATATGCCGCGTATTTCGTGTGTTGCAAACGCACCACGCGTGTGCATAACGTGTCGTGGACGTGTCAAAATGCCCCCGGCTTTCCGACAACTAGCGGTGCTTTTCCTTCACAGGAAAGCACCGCTAGTCATTTGGTCAGCACTCCATTGCATATGCGGTTGCAGCATGCGGCGTCTCGAATGCGCTGCGCGACCGATGTCGACGGGGCGCCCGCATGAGGCGGGCAATAACGATAAGACCACTAACAAAGAGGAAATCATGAAGCGCTTCCAACTCACGGTGCTGGCCGCTGCCAGCTTCGCCGTTGCCGCACCGGCAATGGCCCAGAGCAGCAGCAACGTCACGCTCTACGGTGTGATCGACGCCGGTATCGGCTACGTCAACAATGTCGCGACCGGTCTGAACGCCAAGGGCGCGCACAACTTCCAGGCCGTGAGCGGCATTGGTCAGGGCAACCGTTGGGGCCTGAAGGGTACGGAAGATCTCGGCGGCGGCCTCAAGGCTCTGTTCGTGCTCGAGAACGGCTTCAGCCTGACGAACGGCAACGCGCTCCAGAACAGCCGCATGTTCGGCCGCCAGGCATACGTCGGCCTGCAAAGCGCACAAGCCGGTACCTTCACGATCGGTCGTCAATATGACTCCGTGGTCGACTTCGTGAGCCCGATCACGTCGGCCAAGCAATGGGCCACGCAGTACGGCGCGCACGTCGGCGATATCGACAACCTGTACAACTCGTTCCGTATCAACAACTCGGTCAAGTACACGAGCGCGAACTACGGCGGCTTCTCGTTCGGCGCCCTGTACGGCTTCAGCAACGAGCCGAATACGGGCAGCGGCACGGGCTTCTCGCACAACAACGCATGGAGCCTGGGCGCTTCGTACGCCAATGGCCCGCTCATGGCCGCCGTCGGCTACATGCACCTGTCGAGCCCGGGTACGGGTAACGCCAACGGTGCGGTGTCCAACGACTACTCCAGCGCCACGGACATCTTCTACACGAGCCCGGTCGACAAGCACGATATCGCTGCCGCCGGTATCTCGTACCAGATCCAGGCTGCGACCGTCGGCTTCGTGTACAGCTACGCCAAGGTGAGCTACACGAACCAGTCGTCGATCCGTGTGAACACGTTCGAACTGAACGGCAAGTACCAGTTCACGCCGAACATGCTGGGCGGTCTGGCGTTCATCTACAGCGATGGCAGCGTGGGCGGCGCCACGGCGCTGTCGGGCATCACCAAGGGCACGAAGCCGCGTTGGTTCCAGATCAACGCCGGTGGCGTGTACTCGTTCAGCAAGCGCACCGAAACGTATCTGACGGGCGTTTATCAGCGCGCAACGGGCGATGCCGTCGTGGCAGCGATCGACAACGTTGGCGGCCCGACGGGCACCGGCGCGCAGTCGCAGATCGCTGTGGTTGCAGGCGTGCGTCACAAGTTCTAAGCGAACTTGGCTGGCCAGGCGGGCCTTCCGGCCGAATCGGACCGGATCCGCCTGATGCCGAACCGGGCCTGGAGGATGGGCCGAGGCACCGTCCCCAGGCCACAACGGGCCCCACCGGCTTCCGGTAGGGCCCGTTGTGCTTCGTTGGCCCTCAAAACGTGTACATTCTGCGCACTTTGTGTGTATAATCACGACCTTGTCCAAAAAACGGGCATTGCGGGAAGTGGCTCTCACTGACGAACGATGAGGGTGCCGCTTCGCCATTAATCAACCGTTCAGCCAGTCTGGAAGGCGCGATACGGGGTTCACGAGGTGTGGGCCGGGTGTCGAAAGCCAATCGGGAGATCGCAGAGGAGGTGAGTCGCGGTCCCGCCGGATGTGGTGTAGTGCAGTCCGTTGCAAGTCCGTTCGTCGTGCCTGGCAGGAGGAATCTCCGGCAGGGCGGGGAAGGGTGTCTTTGCGCGGTAAGTTAAATTTCCGGCTCTCGTGAGCCGAATCACTATACGAGATATTGCATGACCAAGATCGTTATCAAAGACGGTGAACCCGTTGAAGTTGCACTGCGTCGTTTCCGTCGCGCTATCGACGGCACGGGCCTGATCAAGGAAGTCAAGGCGCGCGCCGCTTACGAAAAGCCGACGGCTGAGCGCAAGCGCAAGAAGGCGGCTGCCGTGGCCCGTCTGCGTAAGCGTCTGCGCAGCCAAACGCTGAAGAAGAAGATGTACTAAGCATGCCGTTGCGCCCCTCCGGCGCAATGCAGTGCGAAGTGAAAAACCCGCCGTGAGGCGGGTTTTTTTATTTCATTTCACCATAATTTTTGCGCCGAAATTCTCCGGGTTGCGCGGTACCCGGATAGCGCCGGTCAGTCGGCCCCAGCCTATATTTTCGGACTTTGTCCGAATTCCGAGCAATTTTGTCGGCTGCTCGTTGCTGAGGCAAAAACCGATATAATTGTCGGTTCGTGTGAAGGCGGTGGCCCCGGCTGGGAGGGCGTCGCGTGCGCTGCGAAGGTCAGGCGATTGGACGTTTCCGATCAGTCGGTGCGTCCACAGACGTTTGCCATTTGGCCTGCGGGCGTCAATTGAGTTGTCCATCATGAGTGCCCCATCTCTTGGGCTGTCATGATGCGGCAATTCCGGACTGCGTGCTTGCAAGTTGTGATGCGTTTGCGCATGAGAGGCGGTTCGATCTGTGAGTCGCTCCGGTGCAAGAGCTGCTGGGGCGGCTGCAGGTAGTTGTATACGTAACGGACTGTTAGAATTGTTCGGTTTCGTATAAATCAGAACTGATGTGAACGTTTCGGTATATCTTCAAGCCGTCGAGCTATGGGATATGAAGCGAAACGGACGTAACAGACGTAACGGAATTTGCTTTTTGCTGGCTTGGTTAAAAGATTGCGCAAGATCTACGCCAGTGTGCGAATTGGCGCGACAAAATGACGGTACACAGAGGCTTGCGAATCGAAGTCGAATCGGCGCAGTTTGAAACAGTCACCCGGAAATTCGCGCAATGTATGACCCCAACTGAAGAGTCTCGTTTGCGGCGGACGGTTACAGTGCGTCGGGGCCGTTGGAGGCGAAAGGATTGCGCCGTCACCGAATACCGTGGCCAACGATGAGCGTTGGCCACCCTGTCCCGGCGCCATTACGCCACATCGGTGAACATTCCAAAAGAACGCCTCTCGCCTGCGGAGGCTGGTGCGATGGCGACGATCGGCGTGTCCTGACAGTTGAGAGATTTCGTTCGGCTACGCTCACACGGAAGTTTCTGAGGCAGGGCGGAGAGTACGATGCCCGCTGCAACTTTTGTGAGCGGCTGAATAAAGAGGATTCGCGGCGATATCCCGATGAGAAAAATAGCACTGGAACGAGAGCGTGTTCATTTGCTGTGGCAATGAACTGTCTGCGGCGATTTCTGACGAATCGGACAACAATGTCGCGATGGGGCGGTGCCCCGGCTGCAATGGGTTCGGCGTGAGCGTATGCGTCAGGTGAACTCAGTCGCGGTGGTTTCGAGGTGCAAATCTGCGCCGGCCTGGGTTCACATGCACTGCAAAGTATTCGAGAAACAGGAGATTTAAATGAAGGCGGTAATTCTTGCGGGTGGACTTGGCACGCGACTGAGTGAAGAAACCGCGACTCGTCCTAAGCCAATGGTCGAAGTGGGCGGCAAGCCGATTTTGTGGCACATCCTGAAGATGTACTCTCATCACGGCATTCAGGACTTCGTCGTTTGCTGCGGTTACAAGGGCTATGTCATCAAGGAGTATTTTGCCAATTACTTCTTGCACATGTCCGACGTAACGTTCGACATGCGCAACAACCGCATGGAAGTTCATCAAAAGCGAGCCGAGCCCTGGAATATTACCTTGGTGGATACGGGCGACGATTCCATGACGGGCGGTCGGCTGCTTCGCGTCGCTGACTACGTCAAAGATGAAGAAGCATTCTGTTTCACTTATGGCGATGGTGTGGGCGACATTGATATTACCGCTACGATCGCGTTCCACAAGGCGCATGGTAAGGCCGCAACGCTGACCGCCACCTATCCGCCGGGTCGCTTCGGCGCGCTGGACATTCGCCAGAATCAGGTGATGAGTTTCAAGGAAAAGCCGAAGGGCGATGGCGCCATGATCAATGGCGGATTCTTCGTGTTGTCGCCGTCGGTGATGCAATACATCGAAGGTGATTCAACGACCTGGGAGCAGGAGCCGCTCATCAAGCTGGCCGAAACCGGGCAACTCATGGCATACGAGCACACAGGATTCTGGCAACCGATGGATACCCTTCGGGACAAGCATTTGCTGGAATCGCTGTGGGCAACCGGCGCGGCGCCGTGGAAAATGTGGGATTGAAGTTCTGGCGCTCTGCATGAATTTGATCGCTAGAAATATCGCTTATCTTTACGTGATCCAGGTCCTGCGGCTCTGCCTGCCGCTGGCCATGCTCTCCGTGCTCACACGGGTGCTTACGGAGGTTCAGTACAGCGTCTATCTGTATACGTTGGCTAGTGCCGCATGGCTCAGCGTTTTCGTGGAATACGGCTTCAATATTTCAGCGACGCGACGAATCGCAGGCACGAAGGATCCCGCCGAGAACAGGGTTGTCATCGTGCAAACGCAGTCAGCGAAGTGGATGCTGGCCGGCGTGTCGTTGATCTTCGTTGTTTGGGCGTTGACGCTGTCCTCGGTCTTCGGGCCATACCCGGAATGGGCGGCGTGCGCCTGGTTGCTCGGTGCCATGACCGGGATCACCCCCACCTATTATTTCCAGGCGCTTTCGCGATTGCGCATCGTCGCGCTGCTCGAGGTGATGGGGGGGGCGCTCACGTTTGGATTCGTGCTGGTGTTTGTGCGCCACGGCGAAGATTTCAGCATGTTGGCCGCAGTTCTGGTGGTCGTGCGATTTCTGGTGTGGCAAGTGCTGGAGCGCCGGATGATCACCGATGAGCGTGTGCGGTATCGCGATATCTTTACCGTGCGCCCTGGCCTGGTGGCACTCAAGGACGGCTTGCGGATCTTTCTTGTGCAAGGCGCGGCGAGTCTGTATACGTCCTTCAACGTTGTGCTGCTGGGCGGGGTGTCGACAGCTTACGCGGTGGCCGTCTATGGTTCCTGCGAACGGTTGGTACGTGCCGGATTAACGTTTATCGGTCAAGCGACATCGGCGATTTTCCCGTGGTTGAACGGGCTGAAGGCGACATCGCCGCAACAGTTGGACCGGATGCGAAGGCTCGTACTATTTGCCTTTTTTGCGGTATCCGTGGCGGTACTGCCGGTGGTCTACTTCCTGGCCCCGTTGATATCGACCCTGCTTTTCCATGACAAGTTGCCGGACATCGCATACGTGCTGCGGATCATGTCGCTCGTGATACCCGCAATTGCGGTCAGCAATGTTCTGGCAATGCACTATCTGGTAGTGGACCGTAGGGAGCGAACGCTCAATATTGTGGTTTTTTCTGCGGTTCCCATTAACCTGGTTGCTGGCTACTACCTGTCGCTCAAATATGGTGCGACAGGCATGGCTGCCACGTGGGTGGTCATTGAGTGGCTGATAACCCTCAGCCTGGCCACGATCATTTTTTTCCGCGTTAGATCTCCCGAAACAGACCGATGACTCAGACAAACACGACCACCTTTGCCTCAACGTATCGTGACAAACGTGTGCTGGTTACCGGCCATACCGGCTTCAAAGGTTCATGGCTGACCGCTTGGCTGTTGAAGCTGGGCGCAAAAGTGATCGGCTTCTCTGATCGCATTCCGACGGACCCGGCCATGTTCGAGGTTCTGGGCCTCGAGAGCCGAATTGAGCATCACGTTGGCGATGTCCGTGATTTTGCGGCGCTGAAGCATGTTATCGAGACATCGAAGCCCGACTTCATTTTTCACCTGGCGGCGCAGGCGATCGTCTCGACGTCATATGAGAACCCGCTCGACACGATTTCCACGAACGTGATGGGTACGGCCAACGTTCTCGAAGTACTTCGGCATGTGACGCATCCCTGCACGGCGGTGCTCATCACCTCTGACAAATGCTACGAGAACGTCGAGTGGCCGTGGGGTTACAAGGAGACGGATCATCTTGGCGGTCGCGACATTTACAGCGGCTCCAAGGGGGCAGCGGAGGTAATCGCGCATTCGTACTACTGGGCGTTTTTCCGTGACCCGGCCAAAACGCCCGTGCGCATTGCGACCGGACGTGCGGGCAACGTCATCGGTGGCGGTGATTGGGCCAAGGACCGGATCATCGTCGACTGCGTGCGGGCTTGGTCCAAGGGGGAAACGGTGGAGATCCGCAGCCCGGATGCGACCCGTCCCTGGCAGCACGTGCTTGAGCCCCTGAGTGGCTATCTGACGCTTGGCGCCGAGCTGGCCCGTGACCAGACACTGTGCGGCGAATCGTTCAACTTTGGCCCGCGCACCGAACAGAACAAGACCGTGGTGTCGTTGCTTGGCGACTTGCGCAAGCACTGGGTTCAGGATTCAACCGGTGAACCTTACCGTATCACCGGTCATGTCCCCTTCCATGAGGCGGGACTGCTGCGCCTGAACTGCGACAAGGCCGCGTTTTACCTGAAGTGGGAAGCGAGCCTGACTTATGCAGAGTGTGTCGGCATGGTGGGGCGCTGGTATTCGAATTTTTACTCGGGGCAGGCCGAGGATGCCTATTCGTTGACGCTGGATCAGATCGACCAATATCAGGCTGCGGCCACGAAACGAGGGCTGGCATGGACCAGGTGATCCAATTGCAGTGCGGCGCGATTGTGACGCCGCTCAAGCGAATCCTGAACCCCAAGGGTGATGTCTATCACGGCCTGAAGGCAACAGACGACACCTTTTTCGGCTTCGGCGAGGCATATTTCTCGACGGTCTATCCCGGCGTTACCAAAGGATGGAAGCGGCATGAGCGCATGACGTTGAATCTCGTTGTGCCCGTAGGGGAAATCGACTTTCATCTGCGCTCCGATGGCGAAGCGACGACCGATTGCATCCGATTGGGTGAAACGAACTATGCCCGTCTGACGGTTCCGCCTGGGCTCTGGATGGCGTTTACCGGTGTTGGCGAATCGCTTAACTTGTTGTTGAACGTGGCAAGCATTGAGCATGACCCGAGCGAAGCGGTGAACGTGCCACTGGAATCGTTCCCGCTCGGGAGGGGCTGACATGAACCTCCTGATCTCCGGCGCAAACGGGCTGTTGGGCGGCGCGTTGTTGAGGCTTGCCGCCACTCGCGGGGATGTGTGCAAGGCGCTGAATCGCGATCATGTGCGACTGAGTCTGGAGGCATCGGCTGCGCTGAGTCTCGATGCCATGTTCGATGGCGTCGATCACTTTGTGCACGCAGCTGCCAATACGAATGTCGAAGGCTGCGAGGCCGATCCCGCCGGTTGCTATCGCGACAACGTGCTGTTGACGGAGATTGCTGCTGCTGCGGCCCGGCGCTGTGGCGTGCCAATGACATTCATTTCCAGTACGGGCGTCTACGGTAAAGCCAAGGACGTTCCCTACGCCGAATATGATGATGCCCAACCAGACACGCAGCATCACCGCAGCAAGCGTTGTGCGGAGCAACGGGTTCTGGCTGCGGACTGGGCCAACCTGATCGTGCGCACCGGGTGGTTGTTCGGCGGTAGTGCGCAGGCAGCAAAGAATTTCGTTGCGCGCCGGATTCTCGAGGCGCGGGCTGCCACAGACGGCTTTATTTCATCCAATACGCAGCAGCGTGGCTGTCCGACATTTGTCGATGATCTGGCGGTCAGACTCTTCGAGCTGATCGACCTGAAAGCGCGTGGCGTTTTCAATGTGGTCAACGAAGGCAATGCCAGCCGTTTCGAGTACGTTCGTGAGATTCTGACGTTGACCGGTATCGATACCGAAGTGCGCCCTGTCGCTGCGGGCAACTTTCGCCGTGTTGCACCGGTATCCGATAATGAAATGGCAATCAATTGGCGAGCCACCGAATTAGGCTTGGCACCGATGCGGTCGTGGCAGGATGCATTGACCGACTACCTCTCGACTGACGAGATGAAAGCACTTGTCGCATGAAACACGTTCCTATCGCTATTCTTGGTGGTGGCATTGCCGGTTTGGGCGCTGCGTTGCGCGCCAAAGAGCTTGGGTTAGCCGCCACAGTGTTCGAGGCGGGGGCCAGCGCAGGCGGACTGCTCGATAATTTTGTCATCGACGGTTTCCGCTTTGACAATGCTGTCCACCTGAGCTTCGCAACGGAGCCCGAGGTGCGCCGGATTTTCGATCGCACCCCTTACTTCACGCATCCGGCGGACTCGCAGTGTTTCGACAATGGGGTGTGGCTCAAGCACCCTGTGCAAAACAATTTGTTCCCGTTGCCCGCTCAGCGCAAGGTTGACCTGATCAAGTCCTTTCTGGACCGGCCTGAAGCCATCGATCCGGCGAACTATGAGCAGTGGTTGCTCTCTCAATACGGCGAAGGTATCGCTCGGGCTTATCCGATTGCCTACACGTACAAATATTGGGATACACCGCCGGACCAACTCTCGGTGAACTGGATCGGTAACCGCATGCGACGCGCCGAGCTCGACGAAATTCTGTTCGGCGCGTTTACGGCGGAGACGCCGAACACGTATTACACGAAGGAGATGCGCTATCCAAAGGAAGGGGGCTACAAGGCCTTCATCGCGCCGCTGATAGACGAAGCGGAGATCGAGTTGAATGCGCGTGCCGTCAAGGTGGATCCGATCGCGAAAGAGATTGAATTCCTTGGCGGTGTCACCGTAAGTTACGACCGACTCGTCAGCACGCTTCCGTTGCCGGAACTCGTTCGCATGATGTCCGATGTGCCGCTCGAGGTCTCCACTGCGGCGGCCAAGCTGGAGGCGACTTCCATCGATCTGATTTCGGTTGGCTTCAAGGTGCCGCTGGATCTCGACCTCTGGTTTTATATCTACGACGAAGATATCTACGCTAGTCGGGCATATTCGCCATCGGTCAAATCTCCTGCGAATGCGCCCGCCGGATGCAGCTCGCTGCAATTTGAGGTTTATCAGCGCGGACGAGACCCGCGTTACTCTGCCCAGGAACTGAAGGACAACGTTTGCCAGGCGATTCAGACGATGGGGATTGCCAAGCAGGAGGACATTCTGTTCCTGCACCACAAGCGCCTGCCGTGGGGCAACGTTATCTTCGATATCGGCATGGAAGATAACCGGCAGATCGTTCGCGACCATTTGGATGCCCTCCAGGTGGCGTCCTGTGGTCGCTTCGGCGAATGGGACTATCTCTGGAGCAACCAAAGTTTTCTAAGCGGATACCGCGCAATTTGACATGAAAAAACTGAGCATCTGTATTCCGACATACAACCGCGCGGGCTTCCTCGATACGCTGCTTAAATCGCTCGTTGAGCAGATAGACGCCTCCGGGCACGCCGATGACATTGAAGTGCTGGTCTCCGACAACGCCTCGCCGGACGAGACGCCTGCCATTGCTGCAAAATTCGAAGGGAGAATTCGTTATTGGCGTAACCCAGAAAACATCGGTCCGGACGCTAACTTCCTCAAGTTGTTTGGCGAGGCTGCGGGCCGATACATCTGGCTACCCGGTGACGACGACACGGTACGTGAAGATTCGCTGGCCTACATCCTGCGAATGATTGACGAGAACCCGTTCGATTTTCTGTTTTTGCGTACGCGCGGGCGTGTTGAACGGAATTGGTCTCAGCGCGGTGCGACGGAAGTGGGGAACGTTGAGCTGCTGCGTCGAACAGGTACTGGGACGACTTTCATGACGTCCCAGGTCATTCGTGCTGAATTGATAAAACCAAATATCGAGGCGGCACGCGTGCACTTGGGCGGGTTCATGGCGTATTACTGGGTCTTTCTCGAGGCGCTGTATCGGTCGTCGCGCTGCCTGATCAGTGACGAGAAGGAAGTGTTTCCGGATGCCACGGAGAATACGGGTGGCTATCGTTTTTACAAGGTTTGGGCAGAGGCAGTGTTCGATGTTATGCGCGCCTCGTCATTCGGCAACGATGCGAAATCCTTCGCGATCATGCGCGCGCGCATGTTTTTCGGACTGCTGCTACCGATCACTTATCGCATGCGCTCTGGCGACGCCAAGTTCAAATTTCAGTCGGAGAGTCCGGCCGTAGGAATGCAGAAATATTTCGGAAGCGGCTTTTATCGCCTGATAGTGGCGATCTATCTGCGGACACCTTATAGGCTGCTTAAGCCTTTTCATAAGGGGCTCTACGCCGCATGGTTTGCGTCGCGTGCATTTCACAACGACGTAATTTGAGCGTTGAGTGCGAAACCTTCTGTGAGCGATTTGAAGTCTGGTTAGGCTAGGTTCGGTACTTCAAAATGACGCTTGCCCCCATGTTCGCAATTCGGTGCGATTGCTGCATGTGGCACCGGCTTGCAGTTTCGCACAGGCTTTCCGACTCGGCCTATTTCGAGCAAGGAGATTGACGCTGGGTCATCGTGCGATCGGGCACGAGACCCGGCGTGAGCAGTCGATTTGCCAAACCAGTCGCCGTCGCGGTATCGCCGCGAATGTGATTCCCTGACTTCCCCACGATTCCTATATGAAAACGTTGACCTTCGCCGCGCTCGACGCCCTGACCCGGCAAGCCGAGCAATCGCCCCGCGCACGCATGAACCAGAATCTGCATGAATCGCTGGAGGACTCGATTCAGCGTCTGGCGATCGCAATGGAGCCTGCGACCTATATTCGCCCGCATCTGCACCACCACACGTGGGAGTTGCTGACGTCGCTGCGCGGACGTCATATCGTGTTGACGTTTGATGCCGCAGGCGTGGTGACGGATCGCAAGGTGTTGGGCGAGGATACGAGCGTTGCCGAGACGCCGGTTGGCACGCACCACACGGTGCTGTCGCTGGATCCGGGGGCGGTCATTTTCGAAGTGAAGCATGGTCCGTATCGCCCGTTCACCGAAGCCGACTACGCGAGTTGGTCGGCACCGGCAGACACCCCCGAAGCTGCCGACTTCATGGCATGGGTCAAGACGGCGCAGGTGGGCGACCGCTGGGCCGCGTGATCAGCGCGTCCATCCCTGAAACTCGGTAGCCAGTGCCAGCAGTGCGCTGGCTGCCGCGTCGACCGCGCCGGGCCAGTCGTTGCCCGGTGACGGCAACCGGAAGGCACGCATCTCCGCGAGGTTTTCCGGGCTGAAGTGTGTCGAGCGGTGAGGCTCGTGACGGGTCGCCGCCGGCGACGCGTTCAGTTGCCAGACGGGCACGCCCAGCCCGGCAGCCAGGTGCACGTGTGCGGCGTCCAGCGATATCACCAGATCCAGATTGTCGATGAGCGATGCCTCGTCGGCGAGGTCCTCGCAATCCGCTCGCCAATCGATCCAATCGACGGTCTCCGGCACGATGGCGTCGAGCGTCGCATCTGACGCCGGCGCCCCCAGCGGTACCCATGAAACGCCTGGAACGCGCAGCAGCGGTGCCAGTGCCGCAAAGCGGGACGCATGGGACGCCCCGTTCGCATCGCACTCGATCGTGCGCAGCCCCCCAAAACCGACGCAGAATCCGTGTTGCGCGGCGGCAGCCAGCCGGTCGCGCCAGTGCCTTGCAGCAGTACTCGCCACCCGCAGGTAAGGCCGTCCGGCATGGGTCGCCGCAGCCTGAGGTCCGAGGGCGCGCGCGAGTGCGGTGATCGGGCAGCGCAAGTCCCAGTCCGAGACGTCGCGTGGCATGCGCGAGAGCACGACCACCGTTTCCCCCATCGACCACTCGACGAGCCGGCGAACGCTCGCCGGGCCGACAAAGCCGACCTTGCCGAAGCGCGCAGCCGCTGCGTCGAGATGGCAAAGCTGATTGAGCCAGTCCGCGTCGTTGTCCGTGCCGATCACCAGCAGATGTTGGTGAAGCGTATCGCCGCCTCCGGTCCAACTGGGTAGGGGGCAATCGGGATGTGGACTCAGGGCGGCACCGACCTGTGCCCACGCATGGGCGACGGCGTTTGTGGCCGGATCACCGGTAACGCCGTGCGCAGACGGCGGGGCGGCGCGATGCGGAGGCTTCGTCATGCGAATCCTGGCGTCGAGAAGGAAAAAGTGGGGTGGACCGTCGGATCGGGTGGCGATTTCCGGGCGGCAACACCTGCGAATTGCGGGGGAGGAGGCACGTCAAAAATGATAGATGAGCGTGCTTGTCAAATCGGCCGCGCGCCTTTGCCGACGGGGCGGATTCGTTTGCCGGACGGCAAAATATTTGCGTGTTGGCGCCCGGGCAGCGCGGGGCGATGCCGGTTCGAGGAGGGGCGCTGTCCTGCCGGGGTGGGAGGAGAGAGCGCCGTCCCTGGCGCCCGCACCGATGGTGGGCCCCGAGGACGGCGGTAACCGCGGAATTACTTCTTCTTGCGAACGACCTTCTTCGGTGCCGGCGCGTCGTCGTCCTGGACGGTGAGCTGGCCACCCGTGCCGAGACCGCCGGCCACGGTTTGCTGCTTGTAGTTCTTCACGGCACGCACCACGTTGTTGTACGAGTCGGTGAAGGCGGCCACGATGACCTTGCCTTCGGCGGTATTCGAATATCCGCCGAGCGAGCCACCGGCCGAGCTACCGACGATACGGCCCAGGGCGCCGAAGTCCATGGCGCTGGCGCTGCCTTCTGCGGCGGCGATCTGCACACTGGAGCGGTTGTCGATGACGGTGAGCAGCGTGCTGGCTTCCTTCGAGTTCATGCTGCCGGCGAGCGCGCCGATGGCCGAACCGATGCCGCCCGGCAGGAGGCCGGCGATGCTGGCACCGGCACCGCCGGCGTTATTGTTGGTGAACGTGATCGACGGGCTCAGCGCGTAATCGGCGGAAACCATCTTGCCCTTGCCGAAGTTCGACTTGTTACGCAGTTCGCCCGATTGCTGCAGTGCGCGCTCGCCCATGACCGTGTCCATGCCACGACCACGCTCGACCACGACGAAGCAGTTCGACTGCTGCACGAGCAGCTTGAGCACCGGCACGGTCGAGCCGAGCTTGTACTGGCCGGTCAGGATGCCGTACCAGGGAGCGGTGGTGTCCTCGATCACGGCGAGCGTGCCCAGCGGGCGGTCGCATTTTTCCAGGGATTGATTGGCGTTTTCGGCGTTTGCGCCGCCTGCGGATCCGGTGGCGGCCGTTTTGGCGCTGCTGCTCCCCATGTTCATGGTCGAGCAACCCGCCATGATGCCGGCTGCGAGAAGCAGGCCGGTGACTTTTACGAGATGGTGTGCCATTTTCCTAGTTCTTTAGAATGTTGTTCTGGAAATCTGGCGGCGTTGCCCTTCCCGCTGGACGCGGGTTTCGGCCGGGTCATTCGCGCCGCCATATGCCAGGAGTCCAAAAAAACAGGAGTAAGAATCAAATTACGGTAGGACTCCTATGCTGAAATGCTCCGTAAGAACATTCCGCGCCGCATGCTAGCACGGCCGTAATTCACGTATGACCTATCAGAAATCATGGGGATTACGAAGGGATTAGGGCATTGCTTTCGTCGGGATTAGGTTTGTATTAGGTGAAAACCATGATTTCTTTCGAGATTTTCCAAACCGGATTTTTGTTCGGATAACGATGGATGAAAAAAAGCCCCGTGAGCCAAAGGGCCTCACGGGGCTTTTTGTTGCCTGCGGCGCTTACTTCGGTTCTGGCGCGAGCAGAAGTTTCCAGAGGATTGCGCCAATGGCGCCGCCGATGAGCGGTGCCACCCAGAAGAGCCAGAGTTGGCCGAGCGCGTCGGTATGCGCGAAGAGCGCGGCGGCGGTCGAGCGGGCGGGATTCACCGACGTGTTGGTCACGGGGATCGAGATGAGGTGGATCAACGTGAGCGCGAGGCCGATGGCCAGCGGGGCGAAGCCTGTCGGCGCGAGCTTGTGGGTCGAGCCGAGGATCACGATCAGGAATCCGGCAGTAAGCGTGATTTCGATCAGTGCCGCCGAGGCCAGTCCGTAGTGCCCCGGCGACAGGTCACCGTAGCCGTTGGAGGCGAAACCGCCTGCTTCGAAGCCCGGCGCGCCGCTGGCGATGGTGTAGAGCACGGCCGCAGCCGCGATACCGCCGATGACTTGCGCGACCCAGTACGGGAGGACGTCGCGCCAGGCAAAGCGTCCGGCGACGGCCACGCCCAGCGTGACGGCGGGATTGAAGTGCCCGCCGGAGATGCCGCCAACGGCGTAGGCCATCGTCAGCACGGTCAGGCCGAAAGCCAGCGCGACGCCGGCGAAACCGATGCCGAGATGCGGGAACGCGGCGGCCAGCACAGCGCTACCGCAACCGCCGAAGACAAGCCAGAAAGTACCGAAGAATTCTGCTGCCAGTTTTTTGGACATAGAAGCGTTCCATTGAAAAAGGGGGGAGAAACGCGCGCGATGCGAGCAGGCCAGGTCACCGCATGCGCTGGACCGTGGCAGGCCAACATGAGACGGAGCGCAGTGCTAATGAAGGTCCGGGTCCGTTGCATTGCGGGACACCGCCTTTTTAGCACGCGCACGGGAGCACTTTGTTAACGAATGTAGTGAGTTGCGCGCGCGCCACTTTGCCAGATGGGAAGGTTGGCGAATTTCGTGGGTTTGGGCGGGGATGGCGGATGAGAGGCAACAAAAAGCCCGCGGAACGTGACGTTGCGCGGGCCTTGGCTTCCAGCAGGGTATTTCGTAAGGTGCTGCTGGTCCCCCCGACAGGAATCGAACCTGTATCTAGCGCTTAGGAGGCACTCGTTCTATCCATTGAACTACAGGGAGGGGGCGGATGTTATCCACTCAAGAGGGCCAGAGTATAGCAAAAACGATTTGCAGAAAGCCACGCGCGCCGCCGGATCGTCCGACTGGCGCGATGCCGGAAGCCAACGAGATGACGCCCCCGACATCGTCGACGATGCCACCCCGGCCCAACCTCGGGAATTTCCCGATGGAACAACCATCTTCGCCATTTGTTCCATTGACGCTACAAATTGGCCCTCCTAGAGTCATCGCCATGATGACTCGTCTTTCCTTTCCCCTGACGTTGACGTGCGTTTCGAAACGCATGTCGTATCGCGTCCTTCGCGAATAGTCCTTCACTCACCGCGCGCGATTCGCTGCGACTGACGTCGCCTTTGCGTGTGCGCGTGCTTTCCACTGCCGCCCCGTGTCCGCCGACGCGCCGCAATGCGTGCGTCGCGGCTTCGTGCGCCCTGACGTTCGAGCGTCGTGCCATGCCCCTTCGGCTGGCTGCGACGCTCCGGCGTCCGGCGCCGTGGGGCCCCTGTTTGCCTCAATTCCAGCACGACGCCCCAAGACCCCACGGCCACCACGCCAACACCATAAGACCCATGAAACCCATCACACACAAAACGTTGAAGTCGCTGCCTCTCGCCGCTGCCGCACTTGTGCTGGCCACTGCCGCGTCATCTGCCGCTGCGCAATCGAGCGTCACGCTCTACGGCGTACTCGAAGCGGCCATCGTCACCCAAAACCACGCCAGTCCCGACGGCGGCCGCATCTACTCCATGAACCAGGCAGGCGAGGGCTTCCTGTCCGCAAGCCGCTTCGGACTGCAAGGCATCGAAGACCTCGGCAGCGGCATGAAAGCGCGCTTCGTGCTCGAGAATGGTTTCAACTCGCAGGCGGGAACGTTCGACCAACAGGGCCAGCTCTTCGGGAGACAAGCCTTCGTCGCCCTGCAAGGCGGCTGGGGCGAGTTCGCGCTCGGTCGTCAGTACACCGGCGCAGTGGTGGCCATCTCGATGGTCGATCCGATCTTCATCGGCGCGCCGCCCACGAACTCGTGGCTGGTGTTCCTGACCGGCCAGCGATACAACAACGCGTTGACATGGACGAAGAAGTTCGGCCCGTTCGGCATGAATCTCCAATACGCCTTCGGTGGCGTGGCGGGGCAGGGTTCAGCGCGCTCGTCGGCGTCGGGTGGCGTGTCGTGGGAGCAGGACGGCAACGTCTTCACCGGTCAGTTGCAACAGACGCACGATTCGCAAAGCCGCATCGCCAAGACCTGGTCGCTCGGCGCAAAAGTCAGCTATGGCCAATGGAAATTCCACGGCGACTATCTGCAAAGCCAGCGCGATCCCGGATTCGACGTCACCAACGGCGGTGTCGATTACGCGTCGATCACCAACATGAGTACCGCCGCGACACCGACCACCGTCGCGGCGATCGGCTCGGTCTTCTCCGCCGCACGCCGCGACCAGTTCTTCACGCTCGGCGCGAGCTACCTGCTCAATCCGTCATGGCAGTTCATTGTGGCCTACATGTACAACAACACGACCGCCGTGAACTTCAGCGGCAAGCGTCAGACGTTGTACGGCGTGGCCGACTATTTCCTGTCGAAGCGCACCGACGTGTATTTCGCGGCGGCTTACGAGCGGGTCGACGGCGGGTGGTCGGGCCTGTTCGGTACGACCACCACCAACTGGACCGGTGGCAACGGTGTGAAGCTCAACGGCTTCGACAACCAGATGAGCTACTACGTCGGTCTGCGCCATCGCTTCTGATCGGCGCTGTGCGGGTCGTCTTCGTCGTGCATCGAGACCTTCGGCGCACGTCCGCGAGGCGGTCCTGAAATCCGTGCAGCGCAGCCTCCGAAATTGCTGCGCTGCACCGTGGAAATCCTTGCTGTGTCTGCATTGGCCGGGCTTAGGTGTTTTCCCGATAGAACATTTTGTCTGTCTGTTTGTTCTATTGACCGGACATTATGACACTTACAGAATCGGCTCATGGATACCCCACTGCCGCTCCCGAAATACCATCAGATCTATCTCGTGCTGCGCGAGCAGCTACAAGAGGGCCGCTTCGACCAGGACGGCGTGCCCGGCGAGCACTTGCTGGCCGATCAGTTCAGCGTTGCGCGCATCACGATTCGCAAGGCCATGGAGATGCTCGTGGCCGACGGCCTCGTGATCCGCAGGCCGGGTCTCGGCACATGGCCGCTACACGCCGGACAACGCACCGGCGGCGGCAAGGGCCCTGGCATCTCGCGCGAGAAGGCCCACCTCACGGGCCTGCTCGAGAACATCGTCAACATGGGCCTGCGAACGAATGTCGCCGTGCTCGAATCGTCGGTCGTGGGGGCGAGCGATGCCGTTGCCGAAGCCCTCGCCCTCGCGCCCGGTGCCCCGGTCTACAAGAGCGTGCGGGTACGTAGCACGCAGGCCGGGCCGCTCTCGTACATCACCACGCACGTGCCGCAGGGGATTGCCGAGATCCGCCGCGAAGAACTCGAGCGCAAACCGCTGCTCATGCTTCTCGAAGAAGCGGGCGTGGAGCTTGGCGGTGCGACCCAAACCATTTCCGCGCGTCTGGCAGATGCCATCGTGGCGCGCCATCTCGATATTGCCGTCGGCTCCGCGTTGCTCGCGGTGACGCGCCTCGTGCGCGACGTGGCCGACCGCCCAGTGCAACTGCTGCAAGGCCTGTATCGCCCCGATCGCTACCAGTACCAGCTTCAACTCTCGCGCGTCGGCGATATCGACGCCAAGGTCTGGGTCAGCGAAGAACTGTCTGCCCAATTCCACTGATCAAGTCCGGAGACCCATCCATGAGTTCGCGTCGCACGTTCCTGCGCCAGTCCACCGCCATGGCCGCCCTGGCCGCCACCTCCAGCGCCCCGTGGCTCGCATATGCCGCCGGCAAGCCCGTGAAGATCGGCGTGCTGCACCCCGTCACCGGTGCGCTGGCCTACTCGGGCCAGCAGTGCCGCCTCGGTGCGTTGCTGGCCATCGACGACATTAACGCGGCGGGTGGCATCAAGTCGCTCGGCGGCGCACCCATTGAAGCCGTGCTCGGCGACGCACAGTCGCGCCCCGAAGCCGGCTCGGCAGAAGTCGAGAAGATGAACGAAGCGGGCGTGTCGGCAATCGTTGGCGCCTACGCCTCGGCGATCTGTCTTGCCACGACGCAAACCGCAGCCAAGTACGGCCTGCCGCACGTCGTCGACGTCGGGGTCGCCGATCAGATCGTCGAGCGCGGCCTGACCAACACGTTCCGTTTCGGTCCCGGCTACCGCATGTGCTCGCTGCGCGCCGTCGACGACCTGGCCGCCCTGAACAACGCGGCAGGAAAGCCCGCGAAGACGGTCATGATCGTGCACGAGGAGTCGCTCTTCGGCACCGGCACGGCAGCGCTGCTGCAAAAAGAACTGCCTGCGCGCGGCTTCGAAGTGAAGGAAGTCATCAAGCACGCCAATCCGACGCGCGACTTCAACAACATCGTGCTGCGCATGCGCTCGGTCAATCCGGACATCGTGATTCCGGCGAACTACTACAACGAATACGCGTTGCTGCTGCGCGCCATGAAGCAGCAGAAAGTGCGTCCGAAAGCGATCTACTCGGTGCTGGGCGGCGCGGCGTCGAGCTACAAGTTCCTGAAGGAGTTTCCGGATATCGCCGACGGCATCATCGATTGCAATCACTGGTTCAACCCGAAAGACGCACGCGTGGCGGCGCTCAAGAAGCGGGTGGAAGCGAAGGGCGCTTACTTCAGCTACGAAGTGTTCATGACGTACACGGCCATGATGCTGCTGGCCGACGCCATCGAGCGCGCCAAGTCCGTCGACCGCGCGGCGATCACGGCGGCGCTGGCCTCGAGCACGTTCAAGGACCACCTCATGCCGTACGGCCCGACGAAGTTCGAGAATGGCCAGAACACGGGCGCGCAGCCGCTGCTTACGCAGGTCTCCGGTGGCGACATCAAGGTGATTCTGCCCGACACGTACCGCCAGGTCGCGCCGGTCTTCCCACTCAAGGCCTGACGCGATGCTCGACCCGGTCATCCTCCTGTCGGCCGTGCTCAACGGCCTGACGACCGGCGCGGTCTACGCGCTGATCGCGCTTGGCCTGACACTGGTCTACGGCGTACTGCACATCATCAACTTCGCCCACGGCGCGGCGTTGATGGTGGCGCTGTACGCCGTCTGGCTGCTCAAGGAAAAGCTCGGCATCGATCCGTACATGGCGCTGCCATTCGTCACGCTCGGCATGTTCGCGCTGGGTTACGGGCTCCAGCGTGTCGTGATCGAACGCGCGAGCCACGGCAAGGACGAAAACATCCTGCTCGTCACGCTGGGCCTGGCGATCGTGCTGGAGAACCTGGCGCTCGTGTGGTTCAAGTCGGACACCCACACGATCGATACCCCCTACACGCTGGCGACGGTCGACATCGGCCCGGTCATGCTGGCCGTACCCAAGTTGATCGCGTTCGGCGGGGCGCTGGCCGCAGCGGCAGTGCTGTTCTGGATCATGCGTGCGACGGATCTCGGCCGCGCGATCCGTGCCGTCGCCAAGGAGAAGCATGGCGCCAAGCTCATGGGCATCGACGTCGAGCGCGTGTATGCGTTGTCGTTCGGTATCGGCATGGCATGCGTTGGCGCGGCAGCCTGCTTCCTGATGCCCTCGTACTACGTCAACCCGCAAGTGGGTGGCGGCTTCGTGCTGGTCGCCTTCACGATCGTGGTGCTCGGGGGCATGGGCAGTTTCGTCGGCGCGCTGGTGGGCGGGTTGCTCATCGGCGTGGTCGAGTCACTCGGCGGTCTCTGGCTCGGCGATTCGCTCGGGCAGATGGGTATTTTCGCCATTTTCATCATCGTCGTGCTGCTGCGTCCGCAGGGGCTGTTCGGCGCGCGCGCGTGAGGTTGGCAGGAGCAAAACGATGAAAGATCTTCGATGGATTGGGTTGTTCGGGGTGGCCATGGTGGCGTTGCTGCTCACCTTGCAGTCGGGCGTATGGCTCTCGTTTCTGATGATGACGCTCTACACCGTACTGCTGTCGCAGTCATGGAACATGCTCGGCGGGTTCGGCGGCCAGCTGTCGTTCGGCCACGCGCTGTTCTTCGGGGTGGGGGCGTATGCACAGGCCATTGCCCAACTGCAATGGGGCTGGAACCCGTGGCTGGCCATGCCGTTCGCCATTGCGGCCGGCACGCTCGTGGCCGTGGCGCTCGGCGCGGTGACGTTCCGCTATGGCCTCAAGGGCTCGTATTTCGCGCTCGTCACGCTGGCGTTCGCCGAGGTGTTCCGCATTCTGGCCGTCTCGCTGCCGTTCACCGGGGCAGGCGTGGGGCTGATGGTGCCCCTGCATCAGGGGGTGGGCAATCTGCAATTCGCGTCGCCGCGCGGTTACGCCGCCGTGCTGTTCGTGTTCGTGATGGCTGCGCTGCTGGTCACCGCGTGGCTGCGACATTCGCGTTTCGGCGCCTGGCTTCAGGCCGTGCGCGACAACGAGAACGCGGCGCGCGCCGTGGGTGTGAATCCGCTGCGCGTGAAGCTCGGCGCGATTGCGCTGTCGGGTGGGTTCATGGCAGCCGCCGGCATGTGCTACGTCCAGATGTTCCAGTACATCGACGCCGGGATCGCATTCGGCTCGACCATTTCGGTCGAGGCGCTCGTCGGCGCCATCGTGGGCGGCCTCGGCACGCTCTGGGGGCCGGTACTCGGCGCGGCTGCGCTGTATGCGCTCGGCGAATTCACGCGCAACCTGTTCGGTGAGCTGCCCGGTCTGTCGATGGTGATCTACGGCGCGATCCTCATCCTGATCGTGATGTTCCTGCCGCGCGGTATCACCGGTGCGGGCGCCTCGGTCCGCCGACTGTTTGGCATGGATCGCAAGGTGCCCGTTGCGAGCACTGCGCAGGATGCGAAGTCCAACGCGTCGCGCGAGGAGAACGCCCGTGTCTGACATTTTGCTGAAGGCCGAAGGCCTGTCCATCACGTTCGGCGGCCTCAAGGCGGTGCAGGACGTCAGTCTGTCCGTCAAGCAGGGGTCGCTTACGGCACTCGTCGGCCCGAACGGCGCAGGCAAGACCACGTTGTTCGGCCTGCTCTCGGGCTTCCTGACGCCAGGCGCCGGACGCGTTGAGTTCCAGGGGCGCGACATTACCGGCCAGGCGCCGTACGAGACGGCGCGGCAAGGGCTCACGCGCACCTTCCAGATCGTGCAGCCGTTCGGCGCGCAGACCGTGCGCGAGAACATTGCCGTGGGCGCGCACCTGCATCAGCGCGAGCGTCGCGCCGCCCTGCGCGACGCCGAGGAGATCGCGTATCGCACGAACCTGCAGGCGCAACTCGACAAACCCGCGGTGGACCTCACGGTGTGCGGACGCAAGCGGCTCGAGCTGGCACGCGCGCTGGCGACCCGGCCCCGCCTGCTGCTGCTCGACGAGGTGCTCGCGGGTCTGAACCCGAGCGAGATCGACGAGATGATTCCGGTCGTGCGCGACATCGCCGACAGCGGTGTCACGGTCCTCATGATCGAGCACGTGATGCGTGCGGTCATGAGTCTCGCGGAACACGTATGGGTGCTGGCGCAAGGCAAGCTGATCGCGTCGGGAACGCCGCGCGAAGTGACTTCGGACGCGGCGGTGATCGAGGCCTATCTGGGCCACGGAACCGCAGCTCGCCTCGCGGCGCAATCGGGAGGTGTGCAATGAGCCATCTGCTCGAAGTCGAAGGCCTGCGTACCGGCTACGGACGCGTGGAAGTGCTGCGCGGTGTCGACCTGACGGTCGGCGAGGGCGAGATCGTCGTGATGCTCGGCAGCAACGGCGCGGGCAAGTCGACGCTGAACAACACGCTCTCCGGCATCAACCCCGTGTGGGGCGGGCATGTCAGGTTCGACGGGCACGATCTGACGGGACGTCACTACCGCGACGTGGTCAAGGCGGGGCTTATCCAGGTGCCTGAAGGCCGGCGCATTTTCCCGAACCTGAGCGTGCGGGAAAACCTGTCGCTGGGCGCCTTCGCGCGAGGTCGCGAGGCGCGAGAGCGCAGTCTGGAGAAGATGCTTGATCTTTTCCCGCGCCTTCGCGAACGCGTAAATCAGCCGGCGGGCACGATGTCCGGCGGCGAGCAGCAGATGCTCGCCATCGGCCGTGGCCTGATGGCCGAGCCGCGCTTGCTGATTCTCGACGAGCCGTCGCTCGGCCTCTCGCCACTCATGGTCGAGGAATTGTTTGCGCTGATCGCGCGCCTGCAACGCGACGGCCTGTCGATCCTGCTCGTGGAGCAGAACGTCGGCCAGTCGCTGGAGACGGGACAGCGCGGCTACGTGCTCGAGAACGGCGAGATTCGTCACAGCGGCACGTGCGCCGAGTTGCTCGCCAGCAGCGACCTGCGCCGCGCCTATCTCGGAATGTAAGGGAATGACCGTGCCTCAAACTCTCACACAAAAGCTGCTGGCGGCAGCCTGCGGCCGCGACACCGTAGCGGTGGGCGAGATCGTCACCTGCCGCGTCGACCTCGCGATGTTTCACGATTCCAGCGGCCCGCGCCGTCTGCAGCCCATGCTCGAATCGCTCGGCGCCGAGCTGTGGGACAAGTCGAAGGTCGTGCTGGTGATCGATCACTACGTGCCGGAATCGGACGACGAGTCTCGCCGCATTGTGCGCATCGCCCGCGACTGGGCCAGCGCGCAGGCGCTGCCGAATGTGTACGACTCCGTGGGCATCTGCCACGTGGTGGTGCCCGAGCACGGCCATCTGCGCCCGGGCATGTTCTGCGTGGGCGGCGATTCGCATTCGCCGACCGGGGGGGCGTTCGGTGCCTACATGTTCGGCATCGGCAGCACCGAGATGCTGGGAGTGGCCGTGTCGGGCGAGATCTGGGTCAAGGTCCCCGAGACGATCCGCATGCGCTGGGACGGGCATCTCGCCGACGGAGTCACCGCCAAGGACATGATGCTGCACATGATCGGACGCTTCGGCATGAACGGCGGCCGGTATCAGGCGATCGAGTTCTGCGGCGACGCCGTGCGTGCCCTGTCGATGCAGGAGCGCATGACGCTCTCGAACATGAGCGCCGAACTCGGCTCGCAGGTCGGGCTGATCGCGCCCGACGAGACGACCGTCGACTATCTGCGCTCGGTCGGCGTGACCGATCCGATCGACGTGTCACGGTGGCAGGGCGACGCCGATGCGAGCGCCGAAGTGCATGCGTTCGACGCGAGTACGCTGGCCCCGCAAGTGGCCGCGCCGCACAGCCCCGCCAACACGCGTGCCGTCGGCGAGTTCTCCGACGTTGCGGTCGACGTGGCTTACCTCGGTGCCTGCACGGGCGCCAAGCTCGAAGACCTGCGCGCCGCCGCGCGTGTGCTCAAGGGCCGTCGCGTGGCGGAGGGCATGCGCTTCGTGGTGGCCCCGGCGTCGGCACGCGATCAGGCCCAGGCCGCGCGCGAAGGCGTGATGGACGTGCTGGTCGACGCCGGTGCACAGGTGCTCGCGAACACCTGCGGCGCGTGCGCGGGCTATGGCGGCTCGATTCCCGAAGGCGCGACGGTGCTCTCGAGCACGGCGCGCAACTTCCGGGGACGCATGGGCGCCGAGACGGCGCAGGTCTATCTCGGCTCGCCCTATGCGGTCGCCGCCGCCGCGCTGACCGGACGCATCGCCGACCCGCGCGAGGTACTCGCTGAAGCGAGCGCCCGCGTGCGTCAGTGACACGCGTCTTCCCGAACGTCTTCCTTGCCTCCTTTGACTCATGACTACGCCAACGCCCCCATCCGGCCCGCCTGAGGCAACCCGCGACGCGAGTCATCGCGCGTGGGTGGTCGGCGCCGATATCGATACCGACGCGCTGGCGCCCGGTGCCTACATGAAGTTCGGCATCGACGAGATTGCGCGTCACTGCCTGCATCGCGTGCGCCCGGAATTCGCTGCCAGTGTCCGCCCCGGCGACGTGCTCGTGGCGGGACCGAACTTCGGCATCGGCTCGTCGCGCGAGCAGGCGGCCGCCGCTCTCGTGCATCTGGGCGTGCGTGCCGTGATCGCGCCGTCGTTCAACGGCCTGTATTTCCGCAACGCCTTCAATGTGGGGCTGTTGCTGCTGACCTGCGCCGACGCGTCGCGCATCCGGGAGGGCGAAGCCCTGCGGATCGCGCCGCGCGACGGCTACGTCGAGTGCGCTGACGGCAGTCGGCTCACCTGCGACACCGTGCCGGGGTTCCTCCTCGACATGGTCGACGCAGGCGGGCTGCTCAATCTGCTCAAGCAGCGCAGCGCGACCTCACAACCGACATCACACGGAGTTTCTTCATGCTAGATCCCGTCACCCTGGCGGTCCTCAAGGGCCGGCTGGAGCAGATCGCCGACGAAATGGACGCGACGCTCTACCGCAGCGCCTTCAACCCGATCATCGCCGAGGCCCACGACGCCTGCCACGGCATCTACGACGCCGCAACCGGCGCCACGCTCGTGCAGGGCAAGTCGGGCCTGCCGGTCTTCGTCGGTGCGATGGCTTTCGCCGTGCAGGCTGCCGCACGTGCCGCGGCCGAGCGCGGCGGCATGGTCGACGGCGACGTGTGGCTTTTCAACGACCCGTATGAAGGCGGCACGCACGCCAACGATTTCAAGCTCGTGCGCCCGGTGTTCCGCAACGGCAAGCTGTACTGCTTCCTCGCGTCGGCCGCGCATTGGCACGACGTGGGCGGCGCCGTGCCCGGCAACTACAACCCGGCCGCCACGGAGTGCTGGCAGGAGGCTGTGCAGATTCCGCCGGTGCGCATCGTGCGACGCGGCGAACTGGACGCCGATGTCCTCGCCATCCTCAAGGCCAACTCGCGTCTGCCCGACAGCCTGTGGGGCGATCTGAACGGCCAGCTGGCGGCGCTCGAACTGGGCGCACGGCGCCTGGGCGATCTGCTCGACGAATACGGCGACGGCACCGTGCAGGATGCGCTGGGTCAGTTGCGCGAACGCGCCGTGAAGCTCATGCGCGCGCACGTCGCAGCGCTGCCGGACGGCGAGTACGTCTACCGGGACATGCTGGATAACGACGGCGTGCGCGACGAACCGCTGACCATCGCGCTGCGCATGCGCGTGGCGGGCGAGTCGCTCACGCTGGACTTCACCGGCACGTCGCCGGCCTGCATGGGGCCGGTGAACATCTCGCGCGCCACGGCGATTGCCGCGTGCTACGTCGCGCTCAAGCATCTGTTCCCGGACGTGCCTGCCAATGCGGGCGTGCTCGACGCCGTGCAGTTCGAACTGCCGGAAGGCCTGTTGATTTCGGCGCAACGCCCGCGTCCGGTGGGCGGCTACACCGAGACCATCCTGCGCATGATCGACGTGATCTTCTGCGCGATGGCGCAGGCGGCGCCCGAGCGGGCGATGGGCCAGGCCTACGGCACCATCAACGCGCTGTCGATTGCGGGCTATCGCACGGATCCGGCGCGTCTTGGCCAGCGCTGGGTGATGTTCAGCTTCTTCGGCGGCGGTCACGGCGGCCATGTCGACGGCGATGGTCTCTCGCACGGCAACGCACCGATCTCGACGGCCACCATCCCGCCGGTGGAAATTCTCGAAGCCGCGTATCCCGTGCGCTTCACGCAGTGGGCGCTGCGTCCCGACTCGGCCGGCGACGGCCAGCATCGTGGCGGCCTTGGCGCCATCTACGAAATCGAATTGCTCGAAGACAGCGCCGAGGCGTTCGTCTTCGGCGAGCGTGGCCGCTCGGCCCCGCAGGGCATTGCGGGGGGAGAAGCGTCGGTGCCCAACGTGTTCCGATACCAGAACGACGGGCAGTGGCACACGCCGCCAATGGCGTCGAAGATGCTCGGCATCAAGCTGGCGCGCGGTGAACGAGTACGGCTCGAGACGCCGGGCGGCGGTGGCTACGGTGCCCCTGCCGGGCGCGACGCCGCTGCACGTGCGCACGACCGCGCGATGGGATATGTGACGACGGACGCCACGATCGCGTCCAAGAAGGAGCAACAGGCATGAGCGAAGCATCAACGATTGTCGGCGTGGACGTCGGCGGCACCTTCACCGATTTGTTCGTCCTCGACGAAGCGGCGGGCGTGGCGCGCATCGTCAAGGTGCCGTCGACGCGCGGCGAGGAAGCGCGCGGCTTCATGAACGGCATCGAGCGTGTCGACACGCAAGGGCGCGGGGCCGCCGCCATCGCGACCATCGTCCACGGCACGACCGTGGGCACGAACGCCTTGCTCGAGCGCAAGGTGGCCCGCACCGGCATCATCACGACCACGGGCTTTCGCGACGTGCTGGAGATGCGCCGTCGCGACCGGCCTGCGACATGGGGCCTGCGTGGCAACTTCACGCCGATCGTGCCGCGTAACCTGCGTCTCGAAGTCGATGAGCGCGTGCTAGCCGATGGCACCGTGCATACCGACGTGGACATCGCGCAGGTCGAAGCGGCGGTGCGCGAACTGCTCGAAGCGGGCTGCGACGCCGTGTGCGTGTTCTTCGTCAACGCGTATGCGAATCCGGTCAACGAACAACGTGCCGTGGCGGCCGTGCGCGCGCTGTGGCCCAACGGCAATGTGACGGCGGCCACCGAGGTGCTGCCCGAGATTCGCGAGTTCGAACGCTGCTCGACGGCGACGCTCAACGCCTCGCTACAGCCGGTCGTGGGCAGCTATCTCACGCGACTCGAAAGCGACCTGAAAGCGCGCGGCTTCGGTGGCGAACTGCTCGTCGTGCAGAGCAACGGCGGCATCATGTCGCGCCAGACGGCCTGCGACGTGCCCGTGCGCACCGCGCTCTCCGGCCCGGCGGCTGGCGTGATCGCGTGTGCCGCAATTGCGCGCGCCGCCGGTTTCGCCAATGTGGTCACCGGCGACATGGGCGGCACGTCGTTCGACGTGTCGCTGGTGGCCGGCGGCGAGGCGTCGCTGTCGGCGCAGACGTCCATCGAGTTCGGCATGGTCGTGCGTTCGCCGATGATCCAGATCGAGACGATCGGCGCGGGTGGCGGCTCGATTGCGTCGGTGGATGCCGGTGGCCTGCTGCAGGTCGGCCCCGAGTCGGCGGGCAGTATCCCCGGCCCGGCGTGCTACGGACACGGCAACACGCGCCCCACGGTCACCGACGCCAACGTGCTGCTCGGACGCATTGCCGCCGACCGGCCGCTGGGCGGCGGCCTGCTGGCGAAGCTCGATGCGAGCCTCGCAGCGGCGGCCATCGACGAACACGTTGCCAAGCCGCTCGGACTCGACGTGCATGCGGCGGCCGAAGCCATTCTGACGGTGGCCAACGCCAAGATGGCCGGCGCCATTCGCGTGGTGTCGATCGAACGCGGTCACGATCCGCGCCAGTTCGCCTACATGCCGTTTGGCGGCGGTGGCGCGCTGCACGTCTGCGCGATGATGCGCGAAGTCGGCACGACCACCGGCATCGTGCCGCGCTACCCGGGGGTGACGTCGGCGCTGGGTTGCGTGATCGCGGATATGCGTCACGACAGCGTGCAGACGCTCAATCAGCCGCTGGCCGCACTCGATACGGACGATCTCGTCGCCCGGGTCGAAGCCCTTGCCACGGCGTGTCAGGAACGTCTGGATTCGGCGGGCGTGCGCTTCGAAGGCGTGCGCGAGATCATCGAGCTCGACATGTTGTATGTCGGCCAGAGCCATACGGTGCGTGTGCCCGTGGCGCGCGAGCGTCTCACGCGCGAAGGCATCGCGCAAGCGTTCGAAACGGCGTATCGCGAGGCCTTCGGCCGGGCGCTCGACGGTATCGCGGTGCGCATCATGAACCTGCGCTACGCGCGCATCGGCGTGCGTCCGAAATTCGATCTGGCCGTGCTGGCGCCGCAAGCCGGTGCGATGCCCGACGCCTTGGGCACGCAGCGGGTCTATCACGCGGGCCAGTGGTGGGACGCCGTGCGTTACGCGCGCCTCGACCTGCCGGTCGACGCGACCGTGGCCGGGCCTGCGATCCTCGAACAGTCGGACACGACGATCTGGCTGGAGCCGGGCTTCTCGGGGCGTGTCGACGCGCTGGGCAACCTGCTGATTACGCGCGACGCGTGACGCGCCACGCCAACGAACGGAGAACGCCATGACACAAGCAACCCCTGTGACGCCCAAGCTCGACGCCCGGCGCACGGCCCTCGTCATCGTCGATCTGCAGGACGATTTCATCACGCCCGGCGGCGCCTATGACCGCGGTGGCGCGGCGACAGCGCAGGCGCAGGCATTGCCGGAGCGCCTGGCGCCGGTGGCGGCATCGCTCAAGGCCGCCGGAGGCTTCGTGGCGGCCAGCCAGTTCACGCTTTGGCCCGATGCGTCGGGTGAGCCGATGATTTCGCCGCATCTGAAGCAACTGCGCCCGTTCCTGCGACGCGGTGATTTCGCCGTGGGATCGCCCGGGCACGCCACGGTGGCCACACTGGCCGGGTACGTGGATGTCGCCGTATGGAAGGTCGCCTATTCGGCGTTCTTCAACACGCAGCTCGACTGGGTGCTCAAGAACGTGGGCATCGACACGGTGGTCGTGTGCGGCATCGTGACGAACGGCGGTGTAGCGAGCACGGCCCGCGACGCGCACATGCGCGACTACCGCGTGCTCGTGCTCTCCGACGGTTGCGCGGCCCCCACGCCTGCGATGCACGATGCTGCGCTCGCCGATCTGCGCACGGTTGGCGACGTCATGACTTGCGAGGCCTTCGCGGGTCTCATCGCGGCATGAGCGCCACGACGTCGTCGAGCGTTCCGACGATTCGGCACGGTCTGCCGCCCGTCGACGATCTGCCGCAGGTCAGCGTCGTGATCGTCGGCGCCGGGGCCTGTGGCCTGACAGCCGCGCTGATCCTGCAGGACGCTGATGTCGACTGCGTGGTACTGGAGCGAGACGCACTGCCGAGTGGCTCGACGGCGTTGTCGTCAGGCTTTATTCCCGCGTGCGGCAGCGAAGCGCAGCGCGCGGCGGGCATCGACGACAGTCCCGACCGTTTTGCGGCCGACATCGCGGCGAAGACCGACGGCACGGCGGCCGCCCATCTGGTGCGTGCCTATACCGAAGCGTCGGGGCCGGCGATGGATGCGCTCGCGCGCCACGGCATGACGTTCGACATTCTTGACGGCTTCCTGTACCCGGGGCACACGGTGCGTCGTATGCACAGCCTGCCCGAGCGTACCGGTGCGGCGTTGATGGCCGCGCTGGAGCGTGCCGTGCAGGCAACCGACGCCCCGATTCTGACGCGCACGCTGGTGCGCGAGCTCTGGGTCGACGACGCCGGCCGGGTGCAGGCGGTCGGCGGGGAGCGCCCGGACGGCAAGATGGAATACCTCGGCTGCGACCTGCTGCTGCTTGCGTGCAACGGCTTCGGGGGCAACGCCGCGCTGCGCACGGAACTGCTGCCGGAGATGGCCGACGCCGTGTACGGCGGGCACGAGGGCAACGATGGCAGCGCATTGTTGTGGGGGCGTGCGCTGGGGGCGGCACAGGCGGATCTGGGGGGCTATCAGGGCCACGGATCGTGGGCAAGCCCGCACGGGGTGCTGATCTCGTGGGCCGTCATCATGGATGGCGGTGTGCAGATCAATCGTGAGGGCAGGCGCTTTCACGACGAGACGCACGGCTATTCCGAAGCGGCGGTGCACGTGCTGGCCCAGCCCGATGGCATCGCCTGGAATGTGTTCGATGCGCGGACGCTGGCATTGGCTCGCACGTTTCCCGATTTTCAGGAAGCCGAAGCGGCGGGTGCGCTCAAGACCTGCGCCGATATCGACGCACTTGCTGCGGTCATCGGGTGCGATGTCGGTGTGTTGCGCGAGACCCTCGGCGGCCTAGCCCCGGGCGTGACAGCCGCAGACGGCCGCAAGTTCTCACGCCCGCTCGCCGCGCCGTATTACGCCGTGAAAGTCACGGGTGCGCTGTTTCACACGCAAGGCGGGCTCGACATCGACGCGCAATGCCGTGTGCTGCGCGCCGATGGCTCGCCATTGCCGAACCTGCTTGCCGCCGGTGGCGCGGCGCGCGGGGTGTCGGGCAATGCGGTGTGGGGGTATTTGTCGGGCAACGGGTTGCTGTCGGCGGTGGCCGGCGGCTATATCGCCGCGCACACGGCCATCGATACGCTCACCGGCGCGCCTTGAGCCGCCTCGCGCCATGCGCGACATTCGCAAGATTTACCGATCAACAGGACAACAGGAGATTGCGCCATGACGACATCGTCGTCTCTCAAGACGCGTCTGAACGACAGCGTACTGCTGGCCCCGGGCGTCTACGATGCCCTCTCGGCCCTTATCGCCGAACAAGCCGGGTTCGACGCGCTGTATCTGTCGGGGGCCTCGATTGCCTACACGCGGCTCGGCCGCTCCGACATCGGCCTCACAACGTATCCGGAAGTGGAAGACACCGTGGCGCGTATCGCCGAGCGCGTTTCGGTGCCGGTGATCGTGGACGCCGACACCGGCTTTGGCAATGCGCTGAACGTCAAGCGCACGGTACGAGGTTTCGAGCGTGCGGGTGCCGCCATGATCCAGTTGGAGGATCAGACATTTCCGAAACGTTGCGGGCATCTCGACGGCAAGGGCGTGATTCCGGTGTCGGAGATGGCGGGGAAGATCCGGGCGGCGGTCGACGCGCGCCATGATCCGAATACGCTGATCCTCGCGCGCACCGACGCCATTGCGGTGGAAGGGCTGGACGCCGCGCTCGATCGTGCGGAGCAGTATCTGGCTGCCGGTGCTGACGCACTATTCATCGAAGCACTTCGCACGACGGAGCAGATGACGGCAGCGTGCGAGCGCTTTGCGGGGCGGGTGCCGCTGCTCGCGAACATGGTCGAGGGGGGCAAGACGCCGGTGCAGAGCGCGCAGGCCCTGGCAGACATCGGCTTTCGCATCGTCATCTTCCCGGGCGGCACGGCACGGGCGGTGGCGCATACGTTGCAGGGCTATTACGCAAATCTGCACGCGCAGGGCACCACGGCGGCGTGGCGCGATCGCATGCTCGACTTCGACGGCCTGAATGCCGTCATCGGCACGCCCGAATTGCTGGCGGAGGGCCAGCGTTACGAATGAGCCTGTCGTGTGTGGGCTAACTAACTAACGCCCCGCCGGCGATCGGAGGATCGCCTGCGGGGTGCACGCCATCAGACGATGCCGTCGGCGCGCAGTTGCGCTATCTTCTGCGCGTCGAAACCGAGGCGCTCGGTGAGGATGTCGTCGCTGTGCTGGCCCAGCGTGGGCGGTGCGGTACGCGCCTCGGGCGGCGTCTCGCTCATCTTCATCGGGCTGGCGACCAGACGTGCCGTGCCCCCCGACGGATGCGGCAACGCGACTTCCATGCCGCGCGCCTTCACCTGCGGATGCGCGAAGACTTCCGGCAGCGTATTGATCGGCCCGCACGGCACCCCCGCCGCTTCGAGCTTGTCGATCCACGCGTCTTTCCCGAACTTGCGCACCATCTCCGCGAGCAACGGCACGAGCTGCTCGCGATGCCGCACGCGTGAAGGATTGGTCGAGAAGCGTTCGTCGTCGGCGAGCGCCGGTTCGCCGCCCGCTTCGACGAACTTGCGGAACTGGCCGTCGTTGCCCACGGCGACGATGATCCAGCCGTCGTCACCGGTCTGGAACGTCTGGTACGGCACGATGTTCGGATGCGCGTTGCCCCAACGCACCGGTGCCTTGTCGCTGGCGAGATAGTTCGTGTTGAGGTTCGCGAGCATGGCGACCTGCGTATCGAGCAGTGCCATGTCGATGTACTGGCCCACGCCCGTGCGGTCGCGATGGGTGAGGGCGGCCATGATGGCGAGACTCGCGTACATGCCCGTCATCAGATCCGCGATGGCGACGCCGGCCTTCTGCGGGCCGCCGCCGGGCAGCGCATCCCGCTCGCCCGTGACACTCATGAAGCCGCCGATCCCCTGGACGATGAAGTCATACCCGGCGCGCGACGCATGCGGGCCGTTCTGGCCGAAGCCGGTCACGGAGCAGTAGACGAGGTCAGGCTTGATCGCCTTGAGCGACGCGTAGTCCAGACCGTACTTCGCCAGTTGCCCGACCTTGTAGTTCTCCACGACGACATCGCTTTGCGCGGCGAGCGCCTTGACGATGGCCTGTCCTTCCGGACGCGAGATGTCGAGCGTGAGCGAGCGCTTGTTGCGGTTCGCCGCGAGGTAGTAGGCGGCTTCGGCAGTGTCGCGACCCTCGGCATCGCGCTGGTACGGCGGGCCCCAGCTGCGAGTGTCGTCGCCCACGCCGGGGCGCTCGACCTTGATGACGTCCGCGCCCAGGTCCGCCAGATTCTGCGTGGCCCACGGCCCGGCCAGCACACGCGAAAGGTCCAGTACCCGGATATGACTCAGCGCACCCATCGTTCGTTATCTCCTTCGTCTCTTTGTCGTTCGCGTGCGGAACGTTGTTTTGCAATGCGGAACTCGTGGGAGAGAGTGTACGGTGTCGTGGCGGCTGTCGACCAGCGCCGTTTCGCACTGCGGTTGGCGGCACGACGCGGTGGGCGGGCCGATTTCCCGTATAATCAAAAGTTTGCAAAATATCCCGCCAGACGCCTTGTCTGGCCCGGTCCCCACGCTCTCACGCACGCTATGAAAGTCGCTGACATTCGGGAAAAATTCCTCAACTTCTTCGAGTCGAAGGGGCACACCATCGTGCGCTCGTCGAGCCTCGTGCCGTCCAATGACCCCACGCTGCTGTTCACGAACTCCGGCATGGTGCAGTTCAAGGACGTCTTCCTCGGTCTCGAGACGCGTCCGTACAAGCGCGCCACCACGGCGCAGCGCAGCGTGCGCGCCGGCGGCAAGCACAACGATCTGGAGAACGTCGGCTACACGGCCCGTCACCACACATTCTTCGAAATGCTGGGCAACTTCTCGTTCGGCGATTACTTCAAGCGCGAAGCGATCCAGTACGCGTGGGAGCTGCTGACCGAAGTCTACAAACTGCCCAAGGAAAAGCTCTGGGTCACCGTCTACAAGGAAGACGACGAGGCCTACGACATCTGGGCGAAGGAAGTGGGCGTGCCGACCGAGCGCATCATTCGCATCGGCGACAACAAGGGCGCGCGCTACGCCTCGGACAACTTCTGGCAGATGGCCGATACCGGCCCGTGCGGCCCGTGCTCGGAAATCTTCTTCGACCACGGCGCTGACGTGTGGGGTGGCCCGCCGGGATCGCCGGAAGAAGACGGCGACCGCTACATCGAGATCTGGAACCTCGTGTTCATGCAGTTCAACCGCGACGAGCAGGGCAACATGACGCCGCTGCCCAAGCCGTGCGTGGATACCGGCATGGGTCTGGAGCGTATCGCGGCCGTGCTGCAGCACGTGCACAGCAACTACGAAATCGACCTGTTCCAGCACCTCATCAAGGCCGCTGGCCGTGAGACCGGCGTGACCGATCTCTCCGCGAACTCGCTCAAGGTGATCGCCGATCACATCCGTGCGTGCTCGTTCCTGATCGTCGACGGCGTGATCCCGGGCAACGAAGGCCGCGGCTACGTGCTGCGCCGTATCATCCGCCGCGCGATCCGTCATGGTTACAAGCTCGGCTGCAAGAAGCCGTTCTTCTACAAGCTCGTGCCGGATCTGGTCGCCGAAATGGGCGTTGCCTATCCGGAACTGGCGCAGGCGCAGCAGCGCGTGACCGACGTGCTCAAGCAGGAAGAGGAGCGTTTCGGCGAGACCATCGAGAACGGCATGGAAATTCTCGAAGGCGCGCTGGCCGACCTCGCCAAGCGCGGCGTGACCACGCTCGACGGCGAACTCGCGTTCAAGCTGCACGATACGTATGGCTTCCCGCTCGATCTGACCGCGGACGTGTGCCGCGAGCGCAGCATCACGGTCGACGAAGCCGGTTTCGACGCCGCGATGGCGCGTCAGCGCGAGCAAGCGCGTGCCGCCGGCAAGTTCAAGATGGCCACGGCCCTCGAATACAACGGCGACAAGACGCGCTTCCAGGGCTACGACAAGCTCGTGCTCGAAGGTGCGAAGGTCACTGCGCTGTATGTCGACGGCACGAGCGTCGGCAAGCTGTCGGCCGGTCAGCAGGGCATCGTGGTGCTCGACACCACGCCGTTCTACGCAGAGTCGGGCGGTCAGGTGGGCGATCAGGGTCTGCTCACCACGAGCGGTGCCCGTTTCGGCGTGTCGGACACGCAGAAGATCCAGGCCGACGTGTTCGGTCATTACGGCACGCTGGATTCCGGCGAGCTGAAAGTGGGCGAGGCCGTGACGGCGCAAGTCGACGCCGTGCGTCGTGCACGCACCGTGCGCAACCACTCGGCGACCCACCTGATGCACAAGGCGCTGCGCGAAGTGCTCGGCTCGCACGTGCAACAGAAGGGCTCGCTGGTCGACGCCGACAAGACCCGTTTCGACTTTGCGCACAACGCGGCGATGACCGCCGACGAAATCCGTCGCGTGGAAGATATCGTGAACGCCGAAGTGCTGGCCAACGCACCGACGCAAGCCGCGCTGATGTCGTTCGACGACGCCGTCAAGGGCGGGGCGATGGCGCTGTTCGGTGAAAAGTACGGCGACGAAGTGCGCGTGCTCGACATCGGTTCGTCGCGCGAACTGTGCGGCGGCACCCACGTCTCCCGCACGGGCGACATCGGCCTGTTCAAGATCGTGATGGAAGGCGGCGTGGCCGCCGGTATCCGTCGCGTGGAAGCGATTACCGGCGACAACTCGGTGCGCTTCGTGCAGAAACTCGACGATCAGGTCAACGAGGCCGCTGCGGCGCTCAAGACCCAGCCGGCCGAACTGACGCCGCGCATCGTGCAGGTGCAGGACCAGGTGAAGTCGCTGGAGAAGGAACTGGCGGCGCTCAAGTCGAAACTGGCGTCGAGCCAGGGCGACGAACTGGTCGAGAAGGCTGTCGACGTGAGCGGCCTGAAGGTACTGGCCGCGCAACTCGAAGGCGCCGACGTCAAGACGCTGCGCGAGACGATGGACAAGCTCAAGGACAAGCTGGGCAGCGCGGCGATCGTGCTGGCAGCTGTCGACGGCGGCAAGGTCAGCCTGATCGCGGGTGTGACGTCGGACTTCACCAGCAAGGTCAAGGCCGGTGAGCTGGTCAACTTCGTTGCGCAGCAAGTCGGTGGCAAGGGCGGTGGCCGCCCCGACATGGCACAGGCCGGCGGTACCGATCCGTCGCAACTGCCGCAGGCTCTCGCCGGCGTGCAGGGCTGGGTGGCCGGCAAGCTGTGAGGTGACTGGCTGACGGTGGCGGCGCGGCACGTCTCGTTACGTCTCGCCCCGTCGCCCGTCGGCAACCTGTCCGGTGCCATCCTGACAATTCGTCTGGATGGCGAAACAAAACGCGCACTTTGGTGCGCGTTTTGCATTGGGGCGCACCGCGTGTCGTCTTGCACGGTACTTGTCCGCATCTTGTCTTCGCATTCCCCTTGTCGCGCAAGGGGCCTGCGCCGTGCGCGTTGGTTTGCATGTAAAGTATTCGCAGATCACGTGCGCTCACGCACGAACTCCCCCCCGACACCGTCTCGCCATGTCCGCCACACTCGCCGATTCCGAACGCACTGTCCTGTCGCGCCAGCCGTCACCCGAACGGGCGGCGTGGCGCATCGCGCTGTCCTGCATGCTCGCCCTGGCGATTGCGATGGGCATCGGCCGCTTCGCCTTCACGCCGATGCTGCCGTTGATGCTGCATGAACACCTGACCGACATTCAGCACGGCAGCTGGCTCGCGTCGCTGAACTACGCCGGGTACTTCATCGGCGCACTGTCGTGCATGTGGTTGCGCTTCACGCCCACGCTCATGATCCGTTCCGCACTCGTCGCCACGGTCGTGCTGACGCTGGTCATGGGGCTGATGGAGTCGTTCGCCGTCTGGGCGGTGGTGCGCACGCTCGCGGGCGTAATGAGCGCATGGGCGATGGTGTTCTCGGCAGGGTGGGGATTTCGCAAGCTGACCGAACTGCGCATGCCGAGTCTGGGCGGCGTGATTTTTGCCGGACCGGGCGCGGGTATCGTCGTGACCGGGCTGCTGGCCAGCCTGAACGATCGCCTCGCGTGGCCCGCGCGCGGCGGATGGTTGCTGTGCGGTGCGCTCGCATTGGTACTGCTCGCCATCATCTGGCGCACGTTCGTGTCCGATGCGCCTGCCGCGACGAAGGCGGCGGACGCGTCGTCTGCGCCGTCGGGGGCGCAAGCCGTCAATCACGGCAGCGGGGAGAGTGTGATTCCCATCACGATCCTCTACGGCTTCGCCGGGTTCGGCTACATCATCACGGCGACCTTCCTGCCGGTGATCGCGCGTCAGGCACTGCCCGGTTCGCCGTGGCCCGACCTCTTTTTCCCGTTGCTGGGCCTGATGGTGATTCCGGGCGCGATCATCGGGGCGCGTGCGCCGCTCGTCTGGGACAATCGTCTGCTGCTCGCCGCCTGCTACGTGATGCAGGGCGCAGGCGTGGGCATCGGCATCGTCATGCCGAACGTGGTGGGTTTTGCGTTGGGCAGCGTGCTCGTGGGGCTACCGTTCACGGCGATCACGGTGTATGCCGTGCGCGAGTGTCGCCGCCTGCGTGGGGACAATGCCAATGGCCTGATCGGGCTGGTGACGGCATCCTACGGCATCGGACAGATCGTGGGGCCGCTGGTGGCCGCGCCACTTGTGGCGGTCACGGGCAGTTTCACCGCAGCGCTGCTGTGCGCGACCGGAGTCCTGGTGCTCGGCGCCATCGGTTTCGTGTGTGACTGGCGGCGCTCGCGCGAACTCGCCCCCTGATCGTCGACCACGGCACTGCCGCCACTCCCTGGGAACACCCCGTATGTCCTTCACCTTGCAGGCGGGACGCAAAGCCGCCACCGACATGAGCGACGCCGAGCGCGAAATGCGCGTCGATCTCGCTGCCTGTTACCGCCTCGTCGCCCTGCACGGCTGGGACGACCTGATCTACACCCACATCTCGGCCATGGTGCCGGGCGAGCCGGGGCACTTCCTCATCAACCCGTTTGGCCTGACGTTCGACGAAGTGACGGCATCGAATCTGGTCAAGATCACGATGGCCGGCGAGATCGTGGGCGAGAGCGAACATCCCGTCAATGTGACGGGATTCGCGTTGCATGGGGCGGTGCACGCCGTGCGACCCGATGCCGTGTGCGTCATGCATCTGCACAACACGGCGGGCATTGCGGTGTCGATTCAACCGCACGGACTGCTGCCGATCTCGCAGCATGCACTGCGCTTTCACGAGCGTATCGGCTATCACGATTACGAGGGGTTGGCGTTTTCGCCGTCCGAGGGCGAGCGGCTCGTTGCCTCGCTCGGCGCGCATCCTGCCATGCTGCTGCGCAACCATGGCACGCTCACGACCGGGCGCACGGTGGCCGAGGCGTTCGTCCTGATGGCGACGCTCGTCAAGGCTTGCGAGATACAACTGCAAGCGCTGGCAGGCGGCACGGCGCCGCATTTGCCCAGCGTGGCCGTGCAGGACAAGACGGCGGTTCAGCTCGAAGACGGCGGCGCCATCGAAGGTGTGCTGGAATGGCCGGCGTTGCTGCGCAAACTCGATAGAATAGACGCCTCGTTTCGCGATTGAGCACCCACGCTTCGCCGCGGATCGACACATGCGGCACATTCCATAACGACAAGAGGAGAGAGACTGCAATGCCAACGTTTCACGTCGAGATGTTCGAGGGGCGCACGGTCGAGCAAAAGCGCGAATTCGTCAAAGCCGTGACGCAGGCGGCGGTGAGCACGATCGGCTGTTCGCCGGAGTCCGTGGACATCATCATTACCGACATCAAGCGCGAGAACTGGGCCACGGGCGGCACGCTCTGGTCGGACCCGCGTCCTGAATAAGTCCGTGCCGCCCGGCGTGCCACAAGCAACGCCGGCGGAATCGAGGTGGGAGGGCATTGCACTCCCGCCGTACCGAAGAGGTTGTCATGTCGCAAGTTCCGTCCATTTCGTCTGATTCGAACGCTCGCGCCGCTTCGGGCGACAGTGCCGTGCAAACGCCGCAGCACTTTGCCTCGGATAACTACGCGGGGATCTGTCCCGAAGCGTTGCACTATCTGATCGAGGCGAACGCCAGCGGTCACGAAGTGGCTTACGGCGACGACACGTGGACGCAGCGCGTGTGCGACGGCATCCGCGCGCTGTTCGACACGGACTGCGAGGTCTTCTTCGTATTCAACGGAACGGCGGCGAACTCGCTGGCGCTGGCGTCGCTGTCGCAGTCGTATCACTCCGTCATTTGCCACGAACTGGCGCATGTCGAGACGGACGAATGCGGTGGCCCCGAATTCTTCTCCAACGGCGCAAAACTGCTGACCGCGAGCGGACGCGAGAACAACGGCAAGCTCACGCCGGACGCCGTCGAGTCGGTCATCAACCGCCGCTCGGACATCCACTTCCCGAAACCCAAGGTGGTCACGCTCACGCAGGCCACGGAAGTGGGCACCGTCTACACCGTGGACGAGATCAAGGCGATTTCCACCGTCGCCAAGCGGCGCAACTTGCGCGTGCATATGGACGGCGCGCGCTTCGCCAATGCCGTGGCGACGCTCGGCTGTCATCCGGGCGACGTGACGTGGCGCGCAGGCGTGGACGTGCTGTGTTTCGGTGGTACGAAGAATGGTCTGCCCGTCGGCGAGGCCGTCGTCTTCTTCAATCGCGCGCTGGCCGAAGACTTCGCCTATCGCGTGAAGCAGGCCGGGCAACTCGCGTCGAAGATGCGCTTCATCTCGGCGCCGTGGCTGGGCATGCTGGAAAACGACACGTGGCTGCGCAACGCACGCCACGCCAATGCGATGGCGCAATTGCTCGCGCAGCGTATCCGCGACGTGCCGGGTGTGTCACTGATGTTCGAGACGCAGGCCAACGCGGTCTTCGCGGAATTGCCGCTGCATGTCATCGAGGCGCTGCGCTCGCGCGGCTGGCGCTTCTACACCTTCATCGGAGCAGGCGGTTGCCGCTTCATGTGCGCGTGGGATACGCGCCCCGAGACCGTCGAGCGCCTGGCCGCCGATATCCGGGAGTTGAGCGCGAAAGCCTGAGCGTCGAGCCAGGCGTGGTGCCTCGAATCATCGAGGCACCATTGTTCATGCCTGACGCGGGGCAGGAACCGTCGGCGTGAGGAAGCGGTGCGCGAGCGTGTGATAGAACGAGGGCGCGATCGTTTTCGCGACCTGTGTGGACAGCAACGCGACTGCCATGAGCGGGATCACCATCTGGTGGCCATCGATCATCTCCATCACGATCACGAACGACGTGATCGGTGACTGCGTGACCGCCGCGAGATAGCCGACCATGCACAGGGCGGCCATCGCCGGGAGCGGTATCACCGAAGTGAGGTGCGCCATCACGTTACCCAGTCCCGCACCGATGGCGAGCGACGGCGCGAAAATGCCGCCGGGAATGCCCGACAGATAAGACACGCATAGCGCCGCAAACTTCAGCAGTGCGTAGAACGGCGAGAGCGCTGCATGCGATTCGAGCAACCCGCGCGCCTCCGCATAACCGCTGCCGAAGGTCGTGCCGCCCGAGACGATGCCAATCACCGCGATGGCCAGGCCGCACAGGAACGCGAAACGCACGGGGTGGGCGCGTCGCATGCCGACCAGCGACGCGGGCATCCAGCGCGGCACGTTGAGCATCAACCAGCCGAATGCGCCGCCCGCGACCCCGGTCAGCAAGCTGGCCACGATCAGCACGGGGATCAGCGCCCAACTGAATTCGCTGAGCGCCTTGATGTGCCCGAAGTACAGGTAGTTGCCCTGAAGGCCGAGCGCCACGACACCGGAAAAGATGATGGCCGTGATGAGCGTGCCGCTGTTGCGGGCAACGAAACTCCGGCTCAGTTCCTCGATGGCGAACACCACCCCGGCCAGCGGCGTATTGAACGCCGCAGCGAGGCCGGCGGCCGCACCGGCCAGCGTCAATTGCCGTTCGATGTGCACGCTGCTGCGGCGATAGCCGCGTCGCATGGCGTACATCAGCGACGCGCCGATTTGCACGGTCGGCCCTTCCCGCCCGATGGTGAAGCCGCACAGGATGCCGAGAAACGAAATCGCGATCTTGCCGAACATGATCCGCAATGACAGGAGCGACTTCGACAGACGTGCATCTTGCAATGTCGCGATCACTTGCGGAATGCCGCTGCCTTCCGAGCCTCGAAAGAATTTCTGCGTCAGCCAGATCGCGAGGGCCGCGCCCAGCGGCGTGACGATCAACGGTAGCCAGAAGCCCTGGGTCAGCATTCGCTGGAACAGTTCGAAACCGAAGTCGACGAGCTTGGCGTAGGCGACCGACACCAGCCCCACGAGCACTGCCCCAAGCCAGAAGACGCCGTAGTTGTGCCAAAGCCGCCGGGAGCGCTTTGCGCCGCGCCGGGCCAGACGTGTGGACAGCGACGGGGATTCGGGAGCAGGGGGCGGCGAAGAGGGTGACGACGAAGACGGCGGGGGCGGTGGGACGTCTGAGGCTGACGGAGGGTTCGGTGGGGTATCTGACACGTGACCGTGAGCGAAAGTGGAAAGACGTCGGTCGATTATACGCCCCGGTCTCGAGCGGTCTGATTCGCGTGTGTCTCGGAATTTGCCGAATATGCAGCGCGTCGCGAGTTCATTTAAGATATTCGGATTCGCTGAAGAACGATCATGAACGAACTCATTTTCTGTCCCCGCTGCGCTTCACCGCTCGACTCCCGCGACGTCGCGGGGCGTATTCGCCGTGCCTGTCCCGACGCGGCTTGTGGTTTCGTCCACTGGGACAACCCGCTGCCGGTCGTGGCCGGTCTCGTGGAGTATCGCGGCCAGATTCTGCTGGCACGCAATGCCGCGTGGACCGAAGGCATGTTCGCACTCATCACCGGCTTTCTCGAGCGCGACGAGACGCCCGAAGACGGTATCCGGCGCGAAATCAAGGAAGAGACGAATCTGGAGACGGATGCGATTTCCCTGCTCGGCGTCTATGAATTCATGCGCAAGAACGAGCTGATCATCGCGTATCACGCGGTTTGCGACGGCGACATCAACCTTTCGGAAGAGCTTGCCGAGTTCCGGCTGGTGCCGCCCGAGCGGGTGCGTCCGTGGCGTGCCGGCACCGGGCATGCTGTCGCGGAGTGGTTGCGTCGGCGCAATTTGCCGATCGAATACGTGGATTCGGCCCGGTTATCGATTGCCACCTGACGGCTGCACACGTTGACTACGGTAGAATCGCAGCTTGCGGGGCGAGCCCTGCACAAGATTCGAACGAGACTGAAACGAGGGACACAAGCATGGAATTCCAGAAAGAAGTCGACGCGAGCGGCCTGAACTGCCCGCTGCCGATCCTGCGCGCCAAGAAGGCGCTCGCCGAAATGCAGAGCGGCGAAGTGCTGCACATCATCGCGACCGATCCGGGCTCGGCCCGTGACTTCACCGCGTTCGCCAAGCAGACCGGCAACGAACTCCTCGAGTCGCGCGAAGACGGCAAGACGTTCCACTTCCTGATGCGCCGCCGCTGATTTCGCGGCGTTGTGATCGCGGCCGCGCCCTTGTTTCACGCAAGGTGGCAGGCACAAAAAAGCCGACGGACATGCCGTCGGCTTTTTCGTTGGCGTAGCGCCTGAGTCGTTGATCCTGCTTCCGACTCAGATGAGATCGCCGTGCGACTCGCGCAGGTATTCCCGGAACGCATCCTTCAGTTCGGGGTGACGCAGTGCGAACTCGACCGTCGCCTTCAGATATCCGAGCTTGCTGCCGCAGTCGAAGCGCTTGCCCTGATAGCGGTAGGCCAGCACGACTTCATCCTGCATGAGCTTCTGGATGGCGTCGGTGAGCTGGATCTCGCCGCCCGAACCCGGGTCGATCTCGCGGATGCAATCGAAAATGCGCGGGCGCAGCACGTAACGGCCGACCACACCCAGATTCGACGGCGCATTCTCCGGTGCCGGCTTCTCCACGATGTTCGTCAGCTTGACGATATCCTTCTCGCCCCATTCGTTGCCGGCAACGATCCCGTAAGAGCGGCTTTGCTCGATGGGGATCTCTTCCACGCCGATGATCGAGTTGTGATACTGGTTGTACAGATCGACCATCTGCTTGAGCACCGGCGGCTGACCGTCGAGCAAGTCGTCGGCGAGGATGACCGCGAACGGCTCGTCGCCCACGAGCTTCTCCGCACACAGCACCGCGTGACCCAGGCCGAGTGCCTTCGGCTGGCGCACATAGAAGCAATCGATGTGCGGGGGCTTGATCGAATGCACCACGTCGAGCAGCGCCTGCTTGTTCTTCGCTTCGAGTTCAGCCTCGAGCTCGAAGGCCGTGTCGAAGTGATCTTCGATGGCGCGCTTGTTGCGCCCCGTCACGAAGATCATCTCCGTAATGCCGGCCGCCGCCGCTTCTTCCACCGCGTACTGAATCAGCGGCTTGTCCACGACCGGCAGCATTTCCTTCGGGCTCGCCTTGGTCGCGGGGAGGAAGCGGGTGCCGAGGCCCGCGACGGGGAACACGGCTTTTGTCACAACGGTTTTCATTGGTATCTCCCTGATGGATTTAACGCGTCTCAGGCAGGCAAGCGGGCGAGCTGCGCCTGCAATTTGCCGAGTACCGCTTCAAAGTCGACCAATCGTTGCTTCTCGAGTTCCACGACATTGGCGGGGGCGCGTGCCACGAAACTCTCGTTCGAGAGCTTGCCGTGGCACTTCGCGATCTCGCCTTCCAGGCGCTTCACTTCCTTGCCAAGGCGCTCACGCTCTGCCGCCGCGTCGATTTCCACCTTCAGCGCCAGCTTGTTGGCGCCCACCACCGCAAGCGGTGCACCGGCGGCCTGCGCGTCGAGCGAGGCTTCGTCGGCGAGCACCTGCACTTCGGAGAGCTTCGCGAGCGTTTGCAGATACGGCGCAATCGACGTCAGGAAGTCCACGTCGCCCGCCACCAGCAGCGGCACGCGCTGTGCCGGGGACAGGTTCATTTCTCCGCGCAGGTTACGGCAGGCGTCGACCGCAGCCTTCAACTGCTGCATCCAGGCTTCGTCACCTTCGTCGATCTTGCTCAGGTCCGCCACCGGGTACGACTGCACCATGATACTGGCTTCGCCCGCCGCCTTGTCGGCCGGATAGCGGCCTGCCAGCGGGGCAACCTTCTGCCACAGGGCTTCGGTGATGAACGGAATGATCGGGTGGGCCAGACGCAGCACCGTCTCCAGCACGCGCAGCAGCGTACGACGCGTGGCGCGCTGTTGCGCCGGCGTGCCGTTCTGGATCTGCCACTTGGCCAGTTCGACGTACCAGTCGCAATACTCGTCCCACACGAACTTGTAGATCGCGCTGGAGATATTGTCGAAACGGTAATCGGCGAAGCCCTTCGCGACATCGGCTTCCACACGCTGGAGCAACGACACGATCCAGCGGTCGGCGCGCGAGAAGTCGAGCTGGCCGTCCGGACCGCAGTCGCCCACGCACGGCGCCAGCCCGCAGTCCCGGCCTTCGCAGTTCATCAGCACGAAACGCGTGGCGTTCCACAGCTTGTTGCAGAAGTTGCGATAGCCTTCGCAGCGCGCCAGATCGAAGTTGATGTTGCGCCCGAGCGTCGCCATCGAAGCGAACGTGAAGCGCAGCGCGTCGGTGCCGAACGGGGCGATGCCGTCCGGGAATTCCTTGCGCGTCTTCTTCTCGATGCTTGCCGCCTGCTTCGGGTTCATGAGACCCGTGGTGCGCTTGGCGAGCAGGGCGTCGAGCGACACGCCGTCGACGATATCGATCGGATCGAGCGTGTTGCCCTTCGACTTCGACATCTTCTGGCCTTCGGCGTCGCGCACCAGGCCGTGCACGTACACGGTCTTGAACGGCACCTTGCCGGTGAAGTGCGTGGTCATCATGACCATGCGCGCCACCCAGAAGAAGATGATGTCGAAGCCGGTGACCAGCACCGACGACGGCAGGAAATGCTTGAGTTCGGGCGTTTCCTGCGGCCAGCCGAGCGACGAGAACGGCACCAGCGCCGACGAGAACCACGTGTCGAGCACGTCTTCGTCGCGCTTGAGCGGGCCGGTCGAGCCGGCGGCGCGCGCCTTCTCGAGTGCTTCCTCTTCGGTGCGGGCGACGAACACCTTGCCGGATTCGTCGTACCACGCCGGAATCTGGTGACCCCACCAGAGCTGGCGCGAGATACACCAGTCCTGGATGTTTTCCAGCCACTGGTTGTACGTGGTCGTCCAGTTCTCGGGAACGAACTTGATCTCGCCGCTGCGCACGACGTCGAGCGCCGTTTCGGTGATCGACTTGCCCGGATGGAACGTGCCTTCCGGGGCCGGCTTGCTCATGGCGACGAACCACTGGTCGGTGAGCATCGGCTCGATGACCGTGCCCGTGCGGTCGCTGCGCGGCACCATCAGCTTGTGCGGCTTGACCGATTCGAGCAGGCCGAGCGCGTCGAGGTCGGCCACGATCTGCTTGCGCGCGTCGAAACGATCCATGCCGCGGTATTTTTCCGGGGCGTTGTCGTTGATCTTCGCGTCGAGCGTGAGAATGTTGATCTGCGGCAGGTTGTGACGCTGACCCACGGCGTAGTCGTTGAAGTCGTGCGCCGGCGTGACCTTGACCACGCCCGTGCCGAATTCGAGATCGACGTAATCGTCGGCAATGATCGGGATTTCACGATCGGACAGCGGCAGCTTGGCCGTCTTGCCGATCAGGTGCTTGTAGCGCTCGTCTTCCGGATGCACCATCAGCGCCGTATCGCCGAGCATCGTCTCCGGACGCGTGGTGGCGACCGTCAGCGAGCCCGAGCCGTCGGCGAGCGGGTAGCGGATGTGCCACAGCGAGCCTTCTTCTTCCTCGCTGACCACTTCCAGGTCGGACACGGCGGTCAGCAGGGTCGATTCCCAGTTCACGAGACGCTTGCCGCGGTAGATGAGGCCCTGCTCGTAGAGCGTGACGAACACGTCGCGCACCGCACGGGACATCTTCTCGTCCATCGTGAAGTACTCGCGGCTCCAGTCGATGGAAGCACCCAGGCGGCGCACCTGGCGCGTAATCGTGCTGCCCGACTGTTCCTTCCATTCCCAGACGCGCTCGACGAACTTCTCGCGGCCGAGGTCATGGCGGGAGACCTTCTGGGCGTCAAGCTGGCGCTCGACGACGATCTGCGTGGCGATGCCCGCATGGTCGGTGCCCGGTACCCAGAGGGTGTTGGCGCCCTTCATGCGGTGATAGCGGGTGAGGCCATCCATGATCGTCTGGTTGAACGCGTGACCCATATGCAGCGTGCCGGTGACGTTCGGCGGCGGCAACTGGATGCTGAAATCTTCACGGGCGTCGTCGAAAGTCGGCCGGGCATAGCCGCGGCGCTCCCATTCGGGGCCCCAGTGGGCTTCGACGTCCTGCGGCTCGAAGCTCTTGGCAAGCGTATTGTCGCTGTCGCTCATGGATTGGATGGACCGTGTAATGCGTGAAACCCTGAATTATAAAAGATTCGGTGCCATTTCCGCGCCGCAGCAGGATTTATAATCGGGCTTCACTCGAAATTCCTTCCCGACATGCCCGAACTGCTCGCCAATCTGAACCCCGAACAACTGGCCGCCGTCACCCTTCCGGACGAGCCGGCCCTCATTCTCGCGGGGGCGGGTTCCGGCAAGACGCGCGTGCTCACCACGCGTATCGCCTGGTTGATACAGCAAGGCCACGTCGGTCCGGCGGGCATTCTGGCAGTGACCTTTACCAACAAGGCCGCCAAGGAAATGCAGGCGCGTCTGGGTGCGATGCTGCCGATCAGCACGCGCGCCATGTGGATCGGCACGTTCCACGGGCTGTGCAACCGCATGCTGCGCGCGCATTTTCGCGATGCCGGGCTGCCGCAGAGCTTCCAGATCCTCGATCAGGCCGACCAGCTCTCCGCCATCAAGCGGATGTTGAAGGCGGCCAACGTCGACGATGAGAAGTATCCGCCGAAAAACCTGCAATATTTCATCAACAACGCCAAGGAACAGGGCCTGCGCCCGCACGAGGTCGAGGCGAACGACGCCTTCAACCAGAAATTCGTCGAGCTGTACGCCGCCTATCAGGAGCAATGCCAGCGCGAGGGGGTGGTCGATTTCGCCGAACTGCTGCTGCGCTGCTTCGAGCTGCTCAAGCACAACGAGCCGCTGCGGGTGCATTACCAGACGCGCTTCCGTCACATTCTCGTCGACGAGTTCCAGGATACGAACAAGCTCCAGTACGCCTGGCTGAAGATGCTCGCGGGCACCCACGCCGCCGTGTTCGCCGTGGGCGACGACGATCAGAGCATCTACGCGTTTCGTGGCGCCAATGTCGGCAATATGGCCGACTTCGAGCGCGAATTCCGTGTGCGGCATCTGATCAAGCTGGAGCAGAACTACCGCTCGCACGGCAACATTCTCGACGCGGCCAACGCACTGATCTCGAACAACGCGCGGCGTCTTGGCAAGAATCTGCGGACCGATGCGGGACATGGCGAGCCGATTCGTGTCTACGAGGCACCGACGGATCTTCAGGAGGCAAGCTGGCTCGTCGATGAAATCAAGGCGCTCGTGGCGCAAGGGCTTTCGCGGCAGGACATTGCGATTCTCTATCGCAGCAACGCCCAGTCTCGCGTGATGGAACACGCGCTGGTCGGTGCCGGGATCGCCTATCGCGTGTACGGTGGCCTGCGCTTCTTCGAGCGTCAGGAAGTCAAGCATGCGCTGGCGTATCTGCGCCTGATCGAGAACCCGAACGACGATACGGCGTTTGCCCGTGTGGTGAACTTCCCGACGCGCGGGATCGGCGCACGCTCGTTGGAGCAACTGGCCGACGCCGCGCGGCTCTATAACTGCTCGATGTACGCCGCGGTGCCGTATATGACCGGCAAGGCAGGCACCAACCTGACGTCGTTCGTGCGGCTCGTCGAGCAGATGCGCCACGCGACGGAGCGTCTGACGCTACCCGAGGTCGTCACGCACGTGATCGACGCGAGCGGGTTGATCGCGCACTATCAGACGGAGAAGGAAGGGCAGGATCGCATCGAGAACTTGCAGGAACTGGTGCATGCCGCCACGGCGTTCATCGCCGAGGAGGGCTACGGACTGGACGCCCCGGCGCGGCTGATCGCCATGCGTCCGGCGTTGCCGGGCGCGCCTGACGTGCTGGCGTCGCCCGACGGCGTGGTCGACGCCGACACGCCGGTCGAAATGACGCCGCTCGCCGGGTTCCTGTCGCATGCGTCGCTCGAGGCGGGCGACAACCAGGCCGAAGCCGGGCAGGACGCCGTGCAATTGATGACGGTTCACGCAGCCAAGGGCCTGGAATTTACGGCGGTGTTCGTCACCGGTCTGGAAGAGGGGCTGTTCCCGCATGAGAACAGCGCGCTCGAACTCGACGGCCTCGAAGAGGAGCGTCGCCTGATGTATGTGGCGATCACGCGCGCCAAGGAGCGGCTGTATCTGTCGTTCACGCAGAGCCGCATGCTCCATGGCCAGACGCGCTACAACATCCGCTCGCGCTTCTTCGACGAAATCCCCGAGGAAGTGCTGAAGTTCCTGACGCCGCGCGCGCAGCCGGGCGGGCGCTTGCCGCAGGCCGAACCGGCGTGGGGGCGCGACTGGTTCGCGCGTCCGAATGCACCGAAGCAGGACGAGTGGGCGGCCACCCGTTCGGAGAAGGCACTGGCCGACCGTTCGCGCGCGTCGGAGACCGGCTTCAAGCTGGGGCAGGGCGTCTTCCACACGAAGTTCGGCGAAGGCAAGATCATCGGTCTGGAAGGCACCGGCGACGAAGCCCGCGCGCATGTGAAGTTCGGCCGTCATGGCGAGAAGTGGCTGGCCCTTGCGGTCGCCAAGCTGCAACCGATCGAGTAAGTTGGGGTGGCGGGGCGGCGGGGCTGCGTGACTTCCGCCGGTCCGGCGCACGGCGGATCCGGGCAAATGAAAAGGGCACCCTCGGGTGCCCTTTTTGTCGTGCGATGGCGTTTGCCTGGCGCCGGGGCTCAGGCCTCGGGCGGCGCGACGTTCGGGTCGATGGCGCCGATTTCCTGCACGCCGAAGCAGCCGCGATAGCTCGCATAGAACGAGCAGTACAGCACGGCCGTGAACAGGATCGAGTACGGCATGAGAATGAACATCGCGAATTGATGAATGCCCAGGGCGGCCATCACCAGTGCCAGGATCAGCGGCAGCACGGTCGCAACGACCGCCGTGCACAGACCGTAGATGACGAAGGCACGCAGGTTGCGCACGCATGCCGTCCAGCTGAAGAACAGGGCCTTGATGGGCGGGACGTCGTGCCACGCCACGAGTACCGGCGCGAACCAGAACATCATCGCGACCGGCACATACGCGACAGCCGCGGCCAGCATGGCCTGACCCATCGAGCCGTTCATGAGCGATTCTTCGCTGATGCGGCCGCCGAACAGCATCTTGTTGAGCAAGTCGCCGCCGTCGAACAGCGCCGAGACCAGGAAGACCACAGCCATGGCCACGATGTAGTAGCCACCGAGAATCAGCAGACGGCGCGAGACTTCCTTGCCATGACCGCGAAAGCCGTCGAGCAGCACGGGTGGCAGCACCTGCTTGTTCTTGATGATGTCCCGGCACGCGGCCATGAAACCCACGGACAGGCCGGGGATGAACAACAACGGCAGGAACGCGCCCACGACCGGCAGGATCGAGAGCAGCATCACGCCGAACAGGTAGGCGAAGAGCAGCGTCAGAATGGCGAGCGGATTCTTGCGGAACAGCCAGATACCCTGGCGTAGCCACACATAACCACTCTTCGGCGGGACTTCAAGCAATTGCATAGGGTTCGAATGACTCCGATGGGGCGTCGGGTTACAGCCAGGGAATGGAAACGGCTTCGATGCGTTCGCGCAGGATTCGTTCGAAATGCCCCGGATCGTGCGGCTTGAGCATCTCGGCCGCCCGTGGCAAGTGAAAATCATACAGGCGTGAGAGCCAGAAGCGCAGCGCGCCCGCACGCAGCATGTCGCGCCAGTGCGACGCCTCGATGTCCGTGAGCGGGCGCACGGTCTCGTAGGCGCGCAGCATGGCATGCACGCGCGCCTCGTCGAGCTCGCCGCTCGACAGATCGCAACACCAGTCGTTGACCGTCACGGCGAGATCGAACAGCCATTTGTCGCAGCCGGCGAAGTAAAAATCGAAGAAACCGCCCAGGCGCGGCGAACCGTCTTCGGCCGTGTCGAACAGCACATTGTCGCGGAACAGGTCGCAGTGGCACGGGCCGGCCTGCATGGCGCGGTAGTCGTCCGACGCGAAAAACGCTTCCTGGTGGGCCATCTCGCTTTCCAGCAGCGTGCGCTCGGCGTCGCTCAGGAACGGGACCACGGCCGGCGCCGCTTCGCGCCACCACGCCAGACTGCGCAGGTTGGCCTGCTCGAGCGTGAAGTCGCGTCCGGCCAGGTGCATGCGCGCGAGCATGGCGCCCACGTGCGCGCAATGCGCCGGGGTGGGGGCGAGTTCGGAGCGTCCGGCCAGCTTGGTGACGATGGTCGCGGGCTTGCCGTTCAATTCGCCAAGAATCTCACCGGAACGATCGGGCATCGGGTCGGGCACCGGCACGCCGTGGTGAGCCAGATGGCCCATCAGTTGCAGATAGAACGGCAACTGGGTGGCCGTCAGCTTCTCGAACAGCGTCAGCACGAACTCGCCGCGCTCGGTCGTCAGGAAGTAATTGGTGTTTTCGATGCCGGAGCTGATGCCCCGGAAGTCGAGAACATTCCCCAAATCGTAGCGTTGCAGCCATTGCTGGAGCTGCTCGGGCGAGACGGAAGTGAAAACGGCCATGCGTGCGAAACGTGTGTCGGGTGCGTTGGGTGGCGTCGGCTCAGACAAACGGCCCGCGCGTGGGCAGCGGGCCGCTGGTTCGGGACAGACAGGAAAAGCTGGCGCGCCGTGCGGCTGTGCGCGGCGTGCGCGGGTGCTCAGATTACCAGAGACGTCAGAACTTCAGGCCGACGGACGGCAAACGGTCGTTTTGCGACGTGTTGTCGCGTGTGCGCGGGGCATTGTCCGGCGGCGTGGTCAACTGATAGTTCGTGCCGAAACGCGAGTGGACGTCGACCTCCGTGGGCTTGCCGCGATCGCGGTACTCGGTCACGGTGGTGCCCTGATCGTTCACGAAGAACGCCGGTTTGCGCTCCTGATTCACATCGACGGACGAGTTGCTGGTCGCGGCGGCGCGGGCATCGGCTTCGCGTTTGGCGGCTTGCGCAGCGGTTTCCTTGCCATCTTGGGCAAACGCCTGACCGGCGAGCAGCAGGCCGGCACCGATCAGCAGGGGCAGGGCACGGGAAAAGCGCGTTTTCATCATTATTCTCCGAGGGCGGGAACCTGCTGGCGAGGTGTGGGGCAAGCCGGGTCGGCACGGCGGGTTCCAATATGCCCATTCTATCAAACGTGCCTCACTTCGCATGGTGAAATCGCGTCGAATGCACCGTGGTTACTTGCCTGCGAGCCCGTGGTGTGGCGCGCACGAACGTTTCGCGGTGCGTCGCGAGGGAACATGACGGAACTTTGCCTCACTGGGAATGAAGAGGGTCGAGGCTGCACGGAATTTCCTATATTTCTTGTGGTTATAAGAGAATCACGAATTGGTCGTTCCCGCCGTGTTGCGAATCTGGCATGCTGCGGTGTTGTTCCAATGGGTGGCTGCGTGCCGCCCATCTGCATTCTGGAGTTCGCAAGTCATGTCGTCTTCCGCCGCCCAGGCCGCCGTCAAAACGGTACCGCCGTCCCCGTCGTCTTCCTATAACGCGCGTCCGCTGGCCATTGCGCTCGTGCTGATCGCCGCCGGCATCGCTTATCTGCAAGCCACGGTCGGCCCGAAGCAGGCCGCATTGGCCGGTGTCGGCGCGCTGCTCGGCGTGGCGCTTTATCACGCGGCGTTCGGCTTCACGTCGGCGTGGCGCGTCTTCATCGCCGATCGTCGAGGCGCGGGGTTGCGCGCGCAGATGATCATGCTGGCCGTGGGCGTCGCGCTGTTCTTCCCCGCACTGGCCGACGGCACGCTGTTCGGCAACAAGGTCGTCGGCCTTGTCTCGCCGGTGGGCGTCTCGGTGGCCTTCGGTGCCTTCATTTTCGGGATCGGCATGCAGCTCGGTGGTGGATGCGCCTCGGGCACGCTGTACACCGTCGGCGGTGGCAGCACGCGCATGATCGTGACGCTCGCCGCCTTTATCGTCGGCTCGGTGGTTGCCACGGCACACCTGCCGTGGTGGGAGGCGCTGCCGCACATCAAACCGGTCTCGCTCGTGAAGACGTGGGGCTTGTGGCCCGCGCTGATCGCGAACCTCGCGTTGTTCGCCGCCATCGGTGCCTTCACGCTGTGGGCAGAGAAGCGTCGCCATGGACGCATCGTCGGTGTGCCGATGACGCGCAGCGCCAAGGGCACGCCCGCACTTCTGCGCGGCCCGTGGCCGCTGCTGTGGGGCGCGCTGGCGCTCGTGCTGCTCAACTATGCAACGCTCGCGCTGGCTGGGCGTCCGTGGGGGGTGACGTCCGCGTTCGCGCTCTGGGGCGCCAAGGCTTTCATGGCGATGGGCATCGACGTGGCGTCGTGGCCGTACTGGGTCAAGCAGGCGAACGTGCTGAACGCGCCGGTGGCGCAGGATGTCACCACGGTCATGGACATCGGCATCATTCTCGGCGCGCTCGCCGCGGCGTCGCTGGCCGGCAAGTTCGCGCCGGTGTGGAAGATTCCGGTGCGCTCGCTCATCGCGGCCGTCGTGGGCGGGTTGCTGCTGGGCTATGGTGCGCGCCTCGCCTACGGCTGCAATATCGGCGCCTACTTCAGCGGCATCATCTCGGGCAGCCTGCACGGCTGGTTGTGGCTGGTGGCGGCGTTCTTCGGCAACGTGTTCGGCACGCGCCTGCGTCCGCTTTTCGGCCTCGAGGTGGAGACCACGCCGCGCGAAACGGCTTGCTGAGCGAGGGGCGGGCGGTGCGTCCGTAAGGCCCGTAGCGTCCGTTGCGTCCGTCAGCGTTAGTCCGTACGAAAAAACGGCGCCTGCGATTGATTCGCGGCGCCGTTTTTCTTTGCGGTGGACGGTGACGAGGCGATGCCGTCGGTCACAGGTAGAACATCTTCTCGCTGGTTTCCGTCTCGGGTTCGATGTGCCCGTCGTAGAAGGCAAACACGGCCTTCAGGATTTCGTCCGGGTCGTCGATGACCTGGACCAGATCCAGATCCTTCTCGCCGATGAGGCCCATCGGCAGCATTGTCGAGCGCACCCAGTCGAGCAGTCCCTTCCAGAATTCCGTGCCCACGAGAATCACGGGGACGTGGCGCGACTTTTGCGTCTGGATGAGCGTGAGCACTTCGGACAGTTCATCGAGCGTGCCGAAGCCACCGGGCATGATGACGAACGCGTCCGAGTTCTTCACGAACGTGACTTTGCGCGTGAAGAAATGGCGAAAACGCAGCGAGATGTCCTGCCACTGGTTGCCCTTCTGTTCGTGCGGCAGTTCGATGTTCAGTCCGACGGTCGGTGAGGCGCCGCCGTGCGCGCCCTTGTTGGCCGCTTCCATGATGCCGGGGCCGCCGCCGGAGATCACCGCAAACCCGCTATCGGAGAATTTGCGCGCGATGGTCATCGTCAGTTTGTAGAACGGCGACTTCGGTTTGATGCGTGCGCTGCCGTAGATGCTCACCGCCGGACGGATCTCCGAGAGGTACTCGGTCGCCTCGATGAACTCTGCCATAATCGTGAACATCTGCCACGACGCGCGCGCCTTTTTGGCGGTGGCGCGCTCATGGTCTGCCAGCATGCGCAGACTCGGTATCTCTTTTCTTCTCTTGGTCATATGTCGGAACAGCAAAGTCTGGAAGGTAAGACGCTCTTATTGGTCGATGGTTCGAGTTATCTTTATCGAGCCTATCACGCCCTGCCGGATTTGCGCGGCCCCAACGGTGAGCCCACCGGGGCGCTTCACGGCATCGTCAATATGCTGCGCCGCATGCGTAAAGACGTACATGCAGAGTATAGCGCCTGCGTTTTCGACGCCAAGGGCAAGACTTTCCGCGACGATTGGTACCCCGAATACAAGGCACATCGCCCGCCGATGCCGGACGATCTGCGTGCGCAAATCGAGCCGATTCACGAAGCGGTTCGTGCGATGGGCTGGCCGTTGCTGATGATCGAAGGCGTGGAAGCCGACGACGTCATCGGCACGCTCGCGAAGCAGGCCGCCGCGCGCGGCATGCGTGTGGTCGTCTCCACGGGCGACAAGGATCTCGCGCAACTCGTGAACGACAGCGTGACGCTCGTGAACACGATGACCAACGAAACGCTCGACGCCGCAGCCGTCACCGCCAAGTTCGGCGTGCCGCCCGAGCGGATCGTCGATTACCTCACGTTGGTGGGGGACACCGTCGACAACGTGCCGGGCGTGGACAAATGCGGCCCGAAGACCGCCGTCAAATGGCTTACGCAGTACGGCGACCTCGACAATCTCGTCGCGAATGCCGGCGAGGTGAAGGGGGCCGTCGGCGAGAACCTGCGCCGCGCGCTGGAGTGGCTGCCGATGGGGCGCAAGCTCGTGACGGTGGCACTCGATTGCGATCTCGCGCCGCAGGTCACCTCCATTGAAGCGAGCCTGCAGACGCAGCCCGAGGACGCCGAGACGCTGCGCGACTTCTTCTCGCGCCACGGCTTCAAGACGTTGCTGCGCGAAGCCGAAACGGCCGTGGCGACGCAGGCCGCACAGGCCGGCGAGGCTGTGGCCGCGCCGGTCGCCGACACCATCGAGCGTCAGTACGACGCGGTGCTCACGTGGGAACAGTTCGATGCGTGGATGAAGATCATCGAAGCAGCGGAGCTGACGGCGTTCGACACGGAGACGACCTCGCTCGACGCGATGCAGGCGCAACTTGTCGGTCTGTCGTTCTCGTGCGAGCCCGGGCGCGCCGCTTACATTCCGGTGGCGCATCGCGCGCCGGGCGAAGTCGAACAACTGCCGCGCGACGAAGTGCTTGCACGCCTGAAGCACTGGCTGGAGAGCGCCGATCACAAGAAGGTCGGACAGAATCTGAAGTACGACGCGCACGTGCTCGAGAACTACGGCATCACGCTCGGCGGCATTGTGCACGACACGCTGCTCGAATCGTACGTGCTCGAATCGCACCGCAGCCATGACATGGACAGTCTCGCGTCGCGCCATCTGGGCGTGACGACCGTCAAGTACGAAGACGTTTGCGGCAAGGGCGCCAAGCAGATCGGGTTTGACGAGGTGAGCGTCGAGCGCGCGACCGAGTACGCTGCCGAAGACGCCGACATCACACTGCGTCTGCACCGGGCGCTCTATCCGGACGTGGCCCGCGAAGCCACGCTCGAATTCGTCTACGGCAATATCGAGATGCCGACAGCCCGCGTGCTCCAGCGCATGGAACGCAACGGCGTGCTCGTCGACACCGCGCGGCTCGCCGCGCAAAGCGATGAAATCGGACGCAAGCTGATCGCGCTCGAAGCCGAAGCGTTCACGCTGGCAGGGCAGCAATTCAATCTGAATTCGCCCAAGCAGATCGGCGACATCTTCTTCACGCAGTTGCAGTTGCCGGTGGTGAAGAAGACGGCGAGTGGCGCACCGTCGACCGACGAGGAGGTGCTCCAGAAGCTGGCCGAGGACTATCCGCTACCCAAGGTGCTGCTCGAATATCGCGGCCTTGCGAAGCTCAAGTCGACCTACACGGACAAGCTGCCGAAGATGGTCAATCCGTCGACCGGGCGCGTGCACACGAACTATGCGCAGGCCGTGGCGATCACGGGGCGTCTCGCGTCGAACGATCCGAACCTGCAGAACATTCCGGTGCGCACCGCCGAGGGCCGTCGCATTCGCGAAGCGTTCGTGGCGCCGCCGGGCAGTCAGCTCGTGTCGGCTGACTATTCACAGATCGAGCTGCGCATCATGGCGCATATCTCGGGCGACGAAAGCCTGCTGCGCGCGTTCGCCAACGGCGAGGACATTCACCGCGCGACGGCGGCGGAAATCTTCTCGGTCACGCCGCTGGAAGTCTCGTCGGAACAGCGCCGCTATGCCAAGGTCATCAACTTCGGCCTGATCTATGGCATGAGCGCGTTCGGTCTGGCCGCCAATCTCGGCATCGAGCGCGACGCGGCCAAGCAGTACATCGACCGCTACTTCATGCGCTACCCGGGTGTGGCGCGCTACATGGACGAGACGCGCAAGAGCGCCAAGGCGCGCGGCTACGTGGAAACCGTGTTCGGACGTCGTTTGTGGTTGCCGGACATCAACGGCGGTAACGGCCCGCGCCGTCAGGCCGCCGAGCGTGCCGCCATCAATGCGCCGATGCAGGGCACGGCCGCCGATCTCATCAAGCTTTCGATGATTGCGGTGCAGCGCTGGCTCGACGACAGCGGGCTGCAGACGCGTCAGATCATGCAGGTACATGACGAACTGGTGCTCGAAGTCCCGGACCATGAACTGGCGGAGGTGAGCAAGCGTCTGCCGGAGCTGATGTGCGGCGTGGCCAAGCTGCGCGTACCGCTCGTGGCTGAGGTCGGCGTGGGCGCGAATTGGGAGCAGGCCCATTAAGGGGTTTGCGCACCCGGTATGGTATGTCCGTCGGGATCGGCGGCATGCCGGCTGTCGCATGGCAATCTGCGTCACGCAATAGCGGGAATAGGGGGGCAGGCATACCTTAGGGCCGTACTCTGCGGTAAGGTAATCGCTATCGCCGGTCGGGTTAATGCCGACCGGCCGGACGGTTTTCCAAGCACGGGGAGTTATCGTGAGTGTGCATCGTATCGTTGTGGTCGGCGGTGGCGCCGGCGGTCTCGAACTGGTTACCCGGTTGGGCAACAAGTACGGGCGTGGCAAGGACGTTCAGATTACGTTGGTCGACCGTTCCTCGTCGCACATCTGGAAACCCCTGCTGCACGAGGTCGCGGCCGGTGTGATGGACACCGCGACACACCAGCTCTCCTACGTCGCGCAAGCCAACTGGCATCATTTCGAGTTCGCGGCGGGCGAGATGATCGGTCTCGATCGGCAGGCGAAGACGATTCGTCTGGCGGCCGTGCCGGCAGCACCGGATGAAGGCGAGGGGGACCTGCTGCCCGAGCGCACGCTGCCGTACGACACGCTCGTGCTCGCGATCGGCAGCACCACAAACTTCTTCGGCGTGCCGGGTGCGCAGGAAAACACCATTGCGCTCGACACGGTCGAGCAGGCCGAGCGATTCCGTCGTCGCCTGATGGCCGCCTGCGTGCGTGCGCAAAGCGAGGCGGATCAGGCCCCGGCAACGCCCGTCGGCGCGAGCGAAGGGCAGGGCGGTGCGCTGCTGTCTGCGCCGGTGCCCGCGCGTCCGAAGGTCAATCTGGTGATCGTCGGCGCGGGCGCGACCGGTGTCGAACTGTCGGCCGAGTTGCGCAATACCGCCGAAGTGCTGCGTTCCTACGGCCTCAAGCTCGATCCGCGCAAAGACGTGAAAATCACCATCATCGAATCGAGTCCTCGCATCCTGAAGGCGTTGCCCGAGCGCGTGTCGGGCGCCGTGGCCGGATTGCTCGGCAAGCTCGACGTCGATATTCTCTGCGGCGATTCCGTCGCAGAAGTCCGCAAGAACGAAGTCGCGACCGTCAGCGGCAAGGTGCTGCCTGCCGACATCACCGTCTGGTCGGCCGGGATCAAGGCGCCGGCGGTGCTCGGCACGCTCGGGCTCGAGGTCAATCGTCTGAATCAGATCGAAGTGCTGCCGACGCTGCAAAGCAAGACCGATCCCGACATCTTCGCGTTCGGCGATTGCGCGAGCTGCGAATGGCCCGACCACGGCTTCGTGCCGCCGCGCGCCCAGGCAGCCCATCAGCAGGCAAGCTTTCTCGTCAAGGCGATCGAGGCGCGCCTGAAGGGGCAGAGCCTGCCGACGTTCACCTATCGCGACTTCGGCTCGCTCGTGTCGCTGGGCAAGTTCAGCGCAGTGGGCAACCTCATGGGGGGGCTGATCGGCGGCAGCATGTTCATCGAAGGGCTGTTCGCACGGGTGATGTACACCTCGCTCTATCGCATGCACGTGGCGGCACTGCACGGCATCTGGCGCATGATGCTCGACACCGTGGCGAACCGTTTGCGCCGCTCCACCGTGCCGCGTGTGAAGTTGCACTAGTTCCGGGTAATATCCGAAACGTTCGGCTGTCGGGCCATCCGGTCGTTGGCGGCGGCAGCCGGTTCTTGCCTTTGCACTGCTTGTCTCTTTTACCTCTTTTGTCCTTTATCTCTCCCTGGAGTGCGACATGTCGCAAGCGGATCTGGATAGTCTCGTGCCCGAAGTGGCGCCGCGCAACCGGCGCGATTTTCTGAAGACCGCCGTTGGTTCGGCGTTTGCCCTGGCAGTGCTGCCGGTGGCCGCGGAAACGATCACCACCGATGCGCAGGGACTCGACGCGGGCGAAATGATGCTCGACGTGCCGGGCATCAAGATGCCGGTGTACTACGCCAAGCCCGCGGGCAAGACGCACTTGCCGACCGTCATCGTGGTGTCGGAAATTTTCGGCGTGCATCAACACATTGCCGACATCTGCCGCCGCTTCGCCAAGTTGGGCTATCTGGCGCTCGCGCCCGAATTGTTCGCGCGCGCGGGCGACCCGCAGTCGCTGGGCACGATTGCCGAGATCCAGTCGCAGATCGTTGCGAAGACGCCGGACGACCAGGTGCTGAGCGATATCGACGCGACGGTCAAATGGGCGGTCGCCAACGGTGGCGACGAGAAGCGTCTGGCGATCACGGGGTTCTGCTGGGGCGGTCGCGTGGCCTGGCTGTACGACGCGCATAACCCGAACGTGAAGGCAGCGGTCGCCTGGTACGGGCGCATCGTCGGGGACAAGAACGCCAACTTCCCGGCCAATCCGATCGATATTGCCGGCAAGCTGCACGGGCCGCTGCTCGGCTTGTATGGCGGCAAGGACTCGGGCATTCCGGTGGCGACCGTGGAGCAGGCTCGCGAAGCGCTCGCGAAGGGAGACGCTGCGTCGAAGGCCTCGGAACTCAAGGTCTTCCCGAACTCGGGGCACGCGTTCTTCGCCGACTATCGGGCGAGCTACGTCGAGGCCGACGCGAAGGAAGGCTGGAAAGAGGCGCTCGACTGGTTCCGCAAGCACGGCGTGGCCTGAGGCGGCGCAGTGGCTGGCGAGGCGGCCGGTGGGAACGTTGGGGCAGGCGAGCCCGTCGGTTTGCCTGCAACGCCAAAAGCTGGTTAAATCGCCGGCTTGCCTGCGGGAGAACGACCATCGACGCCACCTTTCTATTCATTGCCATTGCCACACTCGCTTCCGGCGCGCTGAGTCTCGTCGGCGCGGCGTCGCTGTCGCTTGGCCTGCTGTCGAGGTTGATCGACAAGATGGTCAGCTTCTCGGCGGGCGTGCTGCTCGGCACCGCCTTGCTGCATCTATTGCCCGAGAGCCTTGAAGCGCATGTCGATGCGCATGTCATTACGCGCTGGCTGCTGGGCGGACTGCTGGGCTTCTTCCTGCTGGAAAAGCTCGCGTTGCTGCGTCACAGCCATCACCACGAAGGCGATGGCCACCACCACGAGCATGGGCACGATGCCCATGAGGCGGGCAAAGGCGGCTGGATGATTCTGGTCGGTAGCGCCATTCACAACTTCGCCGACGGCGTGGTGATCGCCGCAGCGTTTCTCACCGACCCTCGTCTCGGGGTGGCCGCGACGGTATCGATCACCGTGCACGAAGTGGCGCACAAGCTCGGCGACTTCATGGTGCTGCTCAACGCCGGTTTCAAGCGCCGCAAGGCGCTGGTGCTGACGCTGGCGTCGAGCCTCACGGCGTTGCTCGGTGGTGTGCTCGGGTATTTCATGCTGGACCGTCTGCAGAGCCTGATTCCGTATCTGCTTGCGCTGGCGGCGAGCAGTTTCATCTACATTGCCGTGTCGGATCTGATGCCGCAAATGCAACGCCGGACATCGCCGCGCGATGCGCTGCCGCAGATCCTGCTGATCGCCGTCGGACTGGCGCTGGTGGTCTGGCTCAATGGGCACGATCATGAGCACGACCACGGCCACGATCACGACGGACGCAGCAATGCGCTCGCGATGTCGGTGTCGTCGCGCTGAGGCGCAAGCGCAAAGCGCAGGCCAAAAAGACGGGCGTCCCTCGGGACGCCCGTTTTCATTTCGGCGGCAGGCGCCGATTGCGGCTTACGGCTTACGGCTTACGGCTTACGGCTTACGGCTTACGGCTGTGCCCCGGTCGCGACGGGGCGGCGCTTGTCCGCACACCATTCGCTCCATGAGCCCGGATAGAGGCTCGCGCCGTGCAATCCGGCGACTTCCATCGCGAGCAGATTGTGGCAGGCCGTCACACCTGAGCCGCATTGCGAGATGACCCGCTCCGGCTGACGATCCTTGCCCATGACCTGCATGAATTCCTCGCGCAACGCGGCCGCTGGTTTGAAGCGGCCGTCCGGCCCGAGATTGTCCTTGAAGAAACGATTGGCCGCGCCGGGAATATGGCCGCCGATCGGGTCGAGGGTCTCGTTCTCGCCGCGATAGCGATCGGGCGCGCGGGCGTCGATGACCAGTCGCTCGTGCGACGTCAGATTGCGTTCGATCGCTGCCGCGTCTGCCGTCGTGGCCAGCGGTTCGCCCGGCGTGAAGTCGCCTGGCGGCGGGGCTTCGGGCGGGGCGGCGTCGAGCTTGAACCCGGCGGCTTCCCAAGCCTGCAGGCCGCCGTCGAGCACGGCGACGGACTCATGGCCGAGCCAGCGCAGCAGCCACCACAGACGTGCCGCGTACATGCCGCCCTGGGCGTCGTAGGTGACCACCTGCTGGCCCTTCGACAGGCCGCAGGCCACGAGCTGGCGTACGAGTGCGTCGCGATCGGGCAGCGGGTGACGGCCGTTCTTGCCCGTGGTCTCACCGGACAGGTCGCGTTCGAGGTGCGCGTAGAACGCGCCGAAGATGTGACCTTCGACGTAGGCAGCCTCGCCGGCGGCCGGATTGGCGAGGTCGAAGCGGCAATCGAAGATGACCACCGGGGCGCCGCCACCGGCGGCGGTTTGCATCAGCGCGTCGAGGTTTTGCGGACTGATGAGCGTGGTGAAGTGCGTGTGAATCATGACGTCTCCGCAGACGGGCGTGGGGGAAATCGTTCAGCGGGTACTGACCGAGTTGCCTGCTTGTCGGGCGGGGCGCCATGTGAGCCTCGCACGGGCGCCAGCGTCAGCCCGGCGGGCCTGCCGGGCTCAGCGATTCACGCGCTCGGCGACGGCCGGCGCAGCGCCGTCATGCCGCTCGCGACAATCAGCAGCATACCGATCCAGCCGGCCAATGCTGGCCAATCGCCCCAGACAAGCATGCTGATCAGTGTAGCGAAGATTACGCCGGAATATTGCAGATTCGCAGTCACGAGGGTGTTACCCAGGCTGAACGCCCGTGTGAGGGCGGTTTGCGCGATCAGGGCAGCGATGCCGATGCCCAGCATCAGGCCTGCGCCGCGCCACGTCAGGGCGTGCATGCCGTCGATGGCGACCCAGCCCAATCCCAGCAGAACGCCACCGAGCGAGAAGTAGAAGACGATACGCCAGTCCGGTTCGCCGGCCGCGCCCAGTTCCTTGACCTGCATGTAGGCAACGGCCGAGAACACGCCGGAAATCACGCCCGCGACGCCTCCGCCCCAGGCCTGGCTGTCGATCGTCGGTTGCAGCAGCAGTGCCACGCCGACGAAGCCCGCGAAGATGGCCGCCACCAGCCGGAAGTCCGTGCGCAGGCTGCCGCGCATGGCCGCTGTCGCCATGACGATCAGCGAGATCCAGATCGGCGACATGTAGTTGAGCGTCATGGCCGTGGAAAGCGGCAATTGCGTCAGCGAGTAGAACCACAGGCCGAGGGAGATAACCCCGGCGGTGCTGCGCTTGACGTGCGAGCCGAGGTGGCGCGTGCGGATCGTCTGACCCCGGACGCCCGCAATGACGAGCAACACGATGACGCCGATCAGGCTGCGGTACAGCACGATTTCGCCGGTGTTGTATTCGTTTGCCGCCAGTTTGATGCACAGCCCCATCAGCGTGAACATGAAGGCGGAAACCAACATCCAGAGCGATTGCATGGCGAAGGGGGCCGATGACGGCGAAAAAAGCAAAAAAGGCAAAAAGGCGATAACGGGGCGAGCGAAGCAGGCGGGAGCCGATCGTGCGGCCTGTGCTGCGTAATACGTATTGCCGACGCGCGCGGCCAGAATGTCTACCGAGCGGTCACATCAGAAGCATGGCGACGATTCTAACGAAAACGGCGGGCACATGGCCCGCCGTTCAGCGAATTTTCGGCAAATATTTAATTCAGTCTCGTGCACGCCACAGGGCGTGACGGGGAGGGGGAGGCCGGTGGTCGTCGCGTTCCCGTCCGGTGAGACTGAGGTGCGGCGACGAGGCTCAGAAGTCTCCCATCTGGCGACGGAGAAACTCATGGAAGTGCTGCATGCCGTCTTCCATCGGGCTCTGATACGGACCGACCTCCGACACGCCGCGCTCGAACAGGGCGCGACGCCCGGCATCCATGCGCTCGGCGATTTCGTCGTCCTCCCGGGCCGTTTCCATATACGCCGCACGCTCGGCCTCGATGAATTCGCGTTCGAACAGCGCGATTTCCTCGGGGTAATAGAATTCGACGATGTTTGTCGTTTTCTGCGGACCGCGCGGGATGAGCCACGATACAACCAGCACGTGCGGATACCACTCGATCATCAGGTGCGGGTAGTACACCATCCAGATCGCGCCGAAGTCCGGCGGCACGCCTTCGCGATAGCGCAGCAGCACGTCGTGCCACTGGCGATAGATCGGGCTGCCCGGCTTGGCGAGACCTTCGTGCACGCCGACCGTCTGGACGCTGTACCAGTCGCCGAACTCCCAGCTCAGGTCCTCGCACGAGACGAAGCTGCCCAGCCCGGGATGGAACGGCACGACGTGGTAGTCCTCGAGGTAGACCTCGATGAACGTCTTCCAGTTGTAGTTACATTCGTGCACTTCGACGTGATCGAACATGAAGTTCGAGAAGTCGAGGTGATGCTTCACGCCCAGTCGAGAGAGATCGGCCTGCACGTTGCGGCCTTCGGCCTCGAACAACAGGCCGTTCCAGCGTTGCAGCGGGAATTTGCCGAGGTTCAGGCAGGGCTTCTCCGGGAAGTGCGGTGCGCCGAGCAGTTCACCCTGGGTGTCGTAGGTCCAGCGGTGAAGGGGGCACACGATATTCGGCGTGTTCCCGCGACCATTGAGCATGACCGCCTGGCGATGACGGCAGACGTTGGAAAGCAGTTCGACGCCGCCATGCTCACCTGCGCCATTGCGCACGAGCATGCGGCCTTCCTGCTCGGCCGGAAGGGCGAAATAGTCGCCCGTCTCCGGCACCATCAGTTCATGACCCACGTAGCGGGGGCCGTGTTTGAAAAGGACTTCACGCTCGCGGGCGAGGAGCGCCTCGTCGAAATACGTGTAGACCGGCAATTGGCTCGAGGCCGGTTTGAGTTGCAAAGCGCTGCTTAGATTGGACATTCCCACTCCCGTCTAGCTTGAAAGCAGTGAACAACCCAACCATCGAAAATTCGATTTAGGGGAACCGACGATTATACCCGGTATGCGTCCCAGGGGGCTGCTAAGTCCATGATTTGCGTTAAATAATGTCCGATTATTGTCATCGACGCCGGATTTCGGGCAATTTACGCTCTGCGAGCTAGTCCGCTTTTGCCGTAAAATGGAACATTCGACCCGAATTTTGCGTTTATGGCCAAGACTGCAAAGTCGCAAGACGCGGCGCCCGAGGTGCCGCAGGACCTGCCCGAGACCTATGAGGCTGCGCTCGCCGAGCTGGAGAAGCTGGTGGGCCGCATGGAGGGTGGGGAGCTGGGGCTGGAGGAATCGCTCGGCGCGTACCGGCGCGGTGCCGTGCTGGTGAAGTATTGCCAGGGCTTGCTCGAGAAGGTGGAGCAGCAGGTCAAGGTGCTCGAGGGCGAGACGCTCAAACCGCTCGACGCTTCGCCTTCGCGCGACGAGTTCTGATCGGTTTCCGGCGGAAACCGGCAAGACGGAATTACCCACGACCCAAAGCGTCCCCAGACTGCCCGGGGCGACTCAATAACACGCACGGCCCGTCGGGCACGTGCAGGACGAAGACGATGGCGGATCAGAATATCAAGGCCTGGATGCAGGCAGTACAGGCACGTGTGGAAACGGCGCTCGACGCCGCGCTGCCCCAGGCGGCCGATGGCGGCTCGTCCCGCCTGAACGAATCGATGCGCTATGCCGTGCTCGGCGGCGGCAAGCGGGTGCGTCCGCTGCTGTGCTTCGCAGCCGGCGAAGTGACCCAGGCGAGCGAAGCGGCATTGGCCCGCGCCGCCTGTGCCGTGGAAATGATCCACGCCTATTCGCTGGTGCACGACGACTTGCCGTGCATGGACGACGATGACCTGCGCCGTGGCAAGCCCACGGTGCATGTGCAGTACGATGAGGCGACCGGCCTGCTGGCGGGCGACGCGCTGCAAACGCAGGCGTTCGTGCTGCTCGGCGAGTCGACGGGCGACCTGAGCGCCGCGCAGTCGCTCGCGCTGGTGCGCGAACTGGCGCTGGCCTCCGGCGCGCTGGGCATGGCGGGCGGACAGGCGATCGATCTGGAGAGCGTCGGCATCAAGCTCACCCAGGCCCAATTGGAAAACATGCACCGCCTGAAGACGGGCGCGCTGTTGCGAGCCTCGCTGCGCATGGGCGCCATCTGCGGTCGGGCATTGTCGGACGACGAAACCGTTGCGCTCGACGCTTACGCCGCAGCCGTTGGCCTGGCCTTCCAGGTGGTGGACGACATTCTCGACACGACGGCCGATTCGGCCACGCTCGGCAAGACGGCCGGCAAGGATGCCGCCAACGACAAGCCGACCTACGTGTCGCTGATGGGCCTCGACGGCGCCCGCGCTTACGCGGAGAAGCTGCGCGCGGATGCGCATGCGGCGAGCGCCGCGCTCGGCAGCGCCGATCGTTTGCGTGCACTGGCCGATTACGTGGTCGATCGCATCAACTGATTGGCGTCGATTGGCACCGATTGACACCGATTGGCATTGGCGTTCATCGCGAATCGCCGGAAAAGTAAGTTTGAGACGGCCGCCGGAGGCAGGATCACGGGATCCGGAGGCAGTTTGCAGTAGAACAAGCAAGGGGCAAGGAGGGTCGGCGCGGTCTCCCCACAGAGCGCACCGGCAGGAGATCGGGAGCGGCGCGGGGGCGCCGACCGATAAAAACGCCTATACATGGAACGACGATGTACGAACTGTTAAATACCATCGATGACCCGGCCGCACTGCGGCGTCTGGAGCGTCGTCAACTTGCGCCGTTGGCCGAAGAGCTGCGCGCTTTCGTGCTCGAGAGCGTGTCGCGCACGGGCGGCCACCTGTCGTCCAATCTCGGGACGGTCGAGCTGACGATTGCGTTGCACTATGTCTTCAATACGCCGGAAGACCGCATTGTCTGGGACGTGGGGCATCAAAGCTACCCGCACAAGATCCTGACCGGCCGTCGCGACGCGATGGGTTCGCTGCGTCAGTTGGGCGGCATTTCGGGCTTCCCGAAGCGCGACGAATCGCCCTACGACACGTTCGGCACGGCCCATTCGAGCACCTCGATTTCGGCTGCGCTCGGCATGGCGCTCGGTGCGCGCACGAAGGGTGAGGACCGCTTCGGTATTGCCGTGATCGGCGATGGTGCGATGACGGCGGGCATGGCCTTCGAGGCGATGAACAACGCCGGTGTGCACGAAGACGTGCCGCTGCTTGTCATCCTGAACGACAACGACATGTCGATCTCGCCGCCGGTCGGCGCGCTCAACCGTTACCTCGCCCGCCTCATGTCGGGCCGTTTCTACGCCGCTGCGAAGAAGGGCGTGGAGAAGGTGCTGAGCGTGGCGCCGCCGGTGCTGGAGCTCGCACGCAAGTTCGAAGAGCATGCCAAGGGCATGGTCGTCCCTGCGACGATGTTCGAGGAATTCGGCTTCAACTACATCGGCCCGATCGATGGTCACGACCTCGATTCGCTGATCCCGACGCTCGAGAACATCAAGAATCTGAAGGGCCCGCAATTCCTGCACGTCGTTACGCGCAAGGGGTACGGCTACAAGCTGGCGGAAGCGGATCCGGTGCTGTATCACGGCCCGGGCAAGTTCAATCCGGCCGAAGGCATCAAGCCGAGCACGAGCAGCAAGAAGACCTACACGCAGGTGTTCGGCGACTGGTTGTGCGATATGGCGGCGGCCGACAAGCGCGTCGTCGGTATCACGCCGGCCATGCGCGAAGGCTCGGGCATGGTCGAGTTCGAGAAGCGTTTCCCGGATCGCTATTACGACGTCGGCATCGCCGAACAGCACGCGGTGACGTTCGCGGGCGGTATGGCGACCGAGGGCCTCAAGCCGGTCGTCGCGATCTATTCGACGTTCCTGCAACGCGGCTACGACCAACTGATTCACGATGTGGCGCTGCAGAACCTGCCGGTGGTGTTCGCGCTGGATCGCTCGGGTCTGGTCGGTGCCGATGGTGCGACGCACGCAGGCGCTTACGACATCGCTTACCTGCGCTGCATCCCGAACATGGTCGTGATGGCGCCGTCGGATGAGAACGAGTGCCGCCAGATGCTGTACACGGGTGTGCAGATCGACGGCCCGTCGGCGGTGCGCTATCCGCGCGGTGCCGGCACGGGTGCGGCGATCGAACAAACGATGACGGCACTGCCGATCGGCAAGGGCATCGTGCGTCGCGAGGGCCACGCGCAAGCGGGCCGCCGCGTGGCGATCCTGGCGTTCGGTAGCATGGTTGCTCCGGCGCTGGCCGCCGCAGCGCAACTCGATGCCACCGTGGCCGACATGCGCTTCGTCAAGCCGATCGACGATGAACTGATCGCGCGACTGGCGCAAACGCACGATTACCTCGTGACGGTGGAAGAGGGCAGCATCATGGGCGGTGCGGGTTCGGCCGTCGCGGAATCCTTGCTGGCCGGCGGGGCTGCTCGACCCGTACTACAATTGGGCCTGCCCGATCGCTTTATCGATCACGGGGATCCGGCGCTGCTGCTGGCGGCGCAAGGGCTCGACGCGGCGGGTATCGCCAAGTCGATCTGCGCACGCTTCGACCTGCAGCCGATTGAAGGTTCGGCGTCGGACAAGGTGACGACGAAGCTCGTCGCCTGAACCCCCGGTAGTCCTGACTCTCGAACGATCCGGCCAACCCGCCGGATCGTTTCGTTTTGAAAACCGCATTCCCCATCTCGTGCCGGCGTTCTCAGGCACGTTCCCGACGACTCTCGGCAGAGGCTCGCGAGCCGTGCGTCGGATCGGTTTGCCCATTGCCTCCCCCCAAGTCGGCTCGCCGGCAAAAGAAGGAAGAATTTGATGAACCAGATGAACCCCGCTTTCGTCATGCCGGACGTGCAAAGCACGGTCGACACCCGGCAGATTCCGATCCAGCGCGTTGGTGTGCGCGGTGTGCGTCACCCGTTGTCGGTGCGCCTGGCTGACGGCGAGGTACAGGCCACGGTTGGCCTGTTCAATCTCGACGTGCACCTGCCTGCCGACCAGAAGGGCACGCATATGTCGCGTTTCGTGGCGCTGCTCGAGGCGCATCGCGCGCCTTTGGATGTCGCGGGTTTTCGCGCCATGCTGGGCGATATGCTCGAAAAGCTCGAAGCCGAAGCGGGTCGCATCGAAGTCACGTTCCCGTATTTCATCAACAAGACGGCGCCGGTCTCGGGCGTGCAAAGCCTGATGGATTACGAGGTCACGCTGACCGGCGACGTGCGCAATGGCGAGACGCGCGTGTGGCTCAAGGTGCTCGTGCCCGTGACGAGCCTGTGCCCGTGCTCGAAGAAGATTTCGCAGTACGGTGCCCACAATCAGCGCTCGCACATCACCATCGATGCCGAAATTGCCGGCGACATCGCCGTCGAAGCATTGGTGAAGATGGCGGAAGAAGAAGCCTCTTGCGAGCTTTGGGGCCTGCTCAAGCGTCCGGACGAGAAGTATGTCACCGAGCGTGCCTACGAGAATCCGAAGTTCGTCGAAGACCTGGTGCGCGATGTGGCGACGCGTCTGAACGACGAGCCGCGCATCGTGGCGTATGTCCTGCAAGCCGAGAACTTCGAATCGATCCACAATCACAGCGCCTACGCCGTGATTGAGCGCGACAAGCGTCTCGCCGCCTGATCGCGATTGTCGACGCCGGGGTAGTACCCGGCCTCGAGAACGTAAGGTACAAAAAACCGCTCCTTGGAGCGGTTTTTTCATGGGCGCGTGCGCAAGTGTGTCAGACGCTGCGTACGATATCGGCAAGATCCCAGCGCGGGCGTACCGTGTACGCATATTCGCTGTCGGCTTCATCGGGCCAGTGCTTGAGGCGCATGGCGCCTGCGAAGGCGATCATCGCGCCGTTATCCGTGCAGAACGCCAGATCGGGGTAATGCACGCGATAGCCGCGTCGGCGCGCCGCTTCGTTCAGGCCTTCGCGAAGCTGCTTGTTCGCTCCCACGCCGCCCGCAACCACCAGCGTCTTCATGCCGGTCTGCTTGAGCGCGGCCATCGACTTGGCGACGAGCACGTCGACGATGGCATCGACGAAGCCTCGTGCGAGATCGGCCTTTTCCTGCTCGCACACGTTCCCACCGAGATTGCGCACTTGCGTGAGCACGGCGGTTTTCAGGCCACTGAAGCTGAAATCGAGATTGCCCGAATGCTTCATCGGACGTGGCAGGTCGTAGCGACCAGGCGTGCCGAACTCGGCCAGCCGAGAGACGGCCGGGCCGCCCGGATAGCCGAGCCCCAGCAGTTTGGCAGTCTTGTCGAATGCTTCGCCTGCGGCGTCGTCGAGCGTTTCACCGAGCATGGCGTACTGTCCGAACGCGCGCACTTCCATCAATTGCGTGTGACCGCCGGAGACCAGCAGGGCAACGAACGGGAAGCCGGGCGCGTCAGGCGCCAGCAGCGGTGAGAGCAGGTGGCCCTCGAGGTGATGCACGCCAACGACCGGGCGGTCGAGGGCGAACGCCAATGCATTGGCCACGCTGGCGCCCACCAGCAGTGCGCCTGCCAGACCGGGGCCTTGCGTGTAGGCGATCGCGTCCACGGCGCTGAGTGGCTTGCCGGCCTGTGCCAGCACTTCCTCGGCCAGCGGCAGCGCGCGACGGATGTGATCGCGCGAGGCCAGTTCGGGCACGACGCCGCCGTACTCGCGATGCATCGCGATCTGCGAATGCAGGGCGTGCGAGAGCAGCCCGGCCTCCGTGTCATAGAGGGCGAGTCCGGTTTCGTCGCAGGAGCTTTCAATGCCTAGAACCAGCATGGCGGGAGGAGATGCGTGCAGCGTCAGTAAAGGGATAACCCGGAAGTATACCAGTCGGCCCTATCCCCCGCCGGTTACAATGCGCGCCATGGAAAAGTTCGATGTAGCGATTGTGGGTGCCGGTGCGGCCGGTCTGATGTGCGCGGCCGTGGCCGGGCAACTCGGACTGCGCGTGGTGCTCATCGATCATGCGACGCGTCTCGCCGAGAAGATCCGCATCTCGGGCGGCGGTCGCTGCAATTTCACCAATATCAACGCCGGACCGGCCAATTATTTGTCGGAGAATCCGCGTTTCTGCCGTTCGGCACTGGCCCGTTACACGCCGCGCGACTTTCTGGACCTGCTCAAGCGGCACCGCATCGCGTGGCACGAGAAGCATCGCGGTCAGCTGTTCTGCGACGAGAGTGCCGAAGACGTTATCGAAATGCTCCGCAAGGAGTGCGCCGCCGGACACGTTCACTGGCGGATGCCGTGCGCCGTGCACACGGTCGCGCATACCGAGGCAGGTGGGGCACATCGCTACCACTTGACCACAGATGCCGGGCATATCGCCGCAAAGCGCCTGGTAATCGCCACGGGCGGCCTGTCGATTCCAAAAATCGGGGCGACGGACTGGGGCTATCGCATCGCGCGCCAGTTCGGGCTGGACATCATCGAGCCGCGACCGGCGCTGGTGCCGCTGATGTTCGATGCGTCGACCTGGGCGCCGTTCGCTGGCTTGTCAGGGTTGTCGCTGGAAGTTGAGGTAAGCACCGGTAAGGGTAAAGAAGCCGGCAGTTTCGTCGAAGATCTGCTGTTTACCCACCGAGGGCTATCCGGGCCGGCAATTCTGCAGATTTCCAGTTTCTGGGTGCCGGGGCAGCCCATTACCCTCAATCTGGCGCCATCGTCGGACATCGAGGCGGCATTGTTCGAGGCCAAGGCGACGTCGAAGCGGCAGTTGGCCAACCTGCTGGCGCAATGGGTGCCCGCACGGCTGGCCGATGCGTGGGTCGCCAACAGCGGCTTGTCGCCGCAGGCGCGTGTGCAGGAATTGCCCGACAAGGCGCTGCGCGGGCTGGCGCAGGCTTTTTCCGGCTGGACGCTCAAGCCGTGTGGCTCGGAGGGCTGGCGAAAGGCGGAAGTCACGCGCGGCGGGGTGGATACCCGTGCGCTGTCGTCGGCAACCCTGGAGGCTCGCGCGCAGCCGGGACTGCATTTCGTTGGCGAAGTCGTGGATGTGACGGGATGGCTCGGGGGGTACAACTTCCAGTGGGCATGGGCGTCTGCCGTGGCTTGCGCGCAGGCAATGTCTGAAAGTGTGCGTGCCGAGATGGGCGCCGCAGGCGGCGGCCCGGGGTAGGTCGCTACGTCGTAGACGGCCACTCCTGTGCCGTGATACGCTCTCTCCTTCGTGGAGACGACGCGCTTATGGTGTCGGCGCCTCCGTCGAGCCCGCTTGTGATCGCGTGTGTGATCGTTCCCGCAAGCGGGTTTTGTGCTTTCTGCCTCCGTTCGCCCCAGCGCCAATGCACCGGCTGCGGCCGCGTGCGGCCTGTGTCTGGTGGTGGTCGTCCTTTTTTTTGGGGCGGCATGCACTACACTGAAACGTATTCGAATTCCGGAATCCCTGCTCATGAGTCTGAAAGAACGCATCACCGAAGACATGAAGACGGCCATGCGTGCCAAGGCCGCCGAAAAATTGGGGACCATCCGGCTGCTGCTCGCGGCAATCAAACAAAAGGAAGTCGACGAGCGCATCACGCTCGACGATACGGCTACCGTGGCCATCGTCGACAAGCTGATCAAGCAACGCAAGGATTCCATCAGCCAGTTCCAGGCTGCCGGCCGCACCGATCTGGCCGACAAGGAGGCCGCCGAACTCGAAGTGCTCCAGGTCTACATGCCGCAGCAGCTCTCGGCAGATGAAGTCGCACAGGCCGTCAAGGCCGCTGTGGCGCAGACGGGGGCCGCGGGTCCGCAGGACATGGGCAAGGTCATGGGGGTGCTCAAGGGCCAACTGGCCGGGCGCGCCGACATGACGGCCGTGTCCGCGCAAGTGAAGGCGGCGTTGGCTGCGTAATCCAGCGGTGCGGTCCGGCGCCGTTGCTCGGGTGACGGTGCCGCGCTGCATTGTGATGACCTCGATCCAGTGATTCCCCAGTCGTTCCTGCAGGATTTGCTCAACCGCGTCGATATTGTCGAGGTGGTGGGCCGTTATGTGCAGTTGAAGAAAGGCGGGGCGAACTTCATGGGGCTGTGCCCCTTTCATAACGAGAAGTCGCCCTCATTTACGGTAAGCCCCACCAAGCAGTTCTATCACTGCTTCGGGTGTGGTGCGCACGGCAGCGCGATCAGCTTCCTGATGGAGCATGCCGGGCTTGGATTCGTCGAAGCCGTCGAGGAGTTGGCCCGTAACGTCGGGCTGGATGTGCCGCGTGAGGCGCCGATGCCGGGCGCGCCGGCGCCTGCCGCGCAGCGTGCGCAAACCCTCGGCCTGGTCGACGTCATGACGCGCGCCTGCGACTACTATCGCAAGCAATTGCGAGGGGCGCCGAGCGCCATCGAATATTTGAAGCGACGCGGTTTGACAGGAGAGATCGCCGCGCATTTCGGGCTGGGTTATGCCCCGGATGCCTGGCAGAACCTCGAAGCCGCGTTCCAGAACTACCGCGACGATCAGTTGCTCGACGCCGGTCTCGTCATCGAGAGCGAGAAGGGCGAGGCGGGCGGCGCGAAACGGCGTTACGACCGCTTTCGAGACCGGATCATGTTCCCGATCCGCAATACGAAGGGGCAGGTGATCGCTTTCGGCGGACGGGTGCTGGACAAGGGCGAGCCGAAGTATCTGAACTCACCCGAAACACCGCTGTTCAGCAAGGGCAGCGAGTTGTACGGCCTGTTCGAGGCGCGAATCGGTATTCGCGACGCGGGCTATGTGCTGGTGGTCGAAGGGTATATGGATGTGGTTGCGCTTGCGCAACTGGGTTTTCCGCAGGCTGTGGCCACCTTGGGCACGGCGTGCACGCCGATGCATGTGCAAAAGCTGTTGCGCCAGACCGAGACGGTGGTGTTCAGCTTCGACGGTGACGCCGCGGGGCGCCGTGCCGCACGCCGGGCCCTGGAAGCCTGTTTGCCGCATGCCGACGATAACCGGAGTTTCAAGTTCCTGTTCCTGCCAAGCGAGCACGATCCGGACAGTTTTGTGCGCGAGTACGGTGCAGAAGCCTTCGCCGGCGAAGTGGCGCATGCCATGCCGATGTCGCAGTTCCTGATCGGCGAGGTGACGTCGGGCAAGGAAATGCACCAGCCGGAAGGTCGGGCGCGGGCGCTTTTCGAAGCCAAACCGTTGTTGCAGCAAATGCCGGCGAACGCGCTGCGCGGCCAGATCATCCATGCGCTGGCCGAGCGTGTGGGAAGTTCGGTCGAGGAAGTTGCCGAACTTTGCGAACTGCAGATCGGCGCGGCGCGTCGCCAGAATACGTGGGACAAGGCCCCGGCCAAGCGCGAGAAGCGACGAGTGGTCGGCACCGAACAGCGGGCATTGCAGAACTTGCTGATGTTCCCGGGGCTGGGAAACGAATTAACCGAAGACGAGACCAAGATATTGCGGGAGGTGGGGCAGCACGGCGAGATTTTCTCGGAAGTGCTGTCGCTCTGCCGTGAGATGGGCGCGCAGGCCGATTTCCGTTATATGTCGGATCGGCTGCGAATTTCGCCGAACTGGGCGAGTTTCGACGACATCCTTCGCGAAATTCTCTCGTTCGAGGAGAACGCCCGCGACCTGATGCTGTTCGATCCGGCCGACGAGGCGCAGGTCGAGCGTCGGGAGGAGCAGATTGCGTTGCGACTCACCGAGTTGCGCAGCGCGATTCAGCGTATGCATTACGACGGCCTGTGTCAGGAAATCGACGCAATGCTCCGGCAGCCGTCGCTGACGCCGGACGACATGCGTCTGTTCCAGTCGCTGTCGCGTCAGCGGGACGATTTGAAGCAGTGGCTGGCTACGGCCGGCTCAGGGGGCACGCGAAGTTGAGGTAAGCCCGCGTGCTATAATGGAAAGTTTTCAGTGGGCTGTTTTCTGGCAAGCGAGATCGCTATGGCAAAGATGACAACGACCAGCGGAAAAAAGACGGTTATCCCTTCACCGACGGCAAAGCGCGCGACTAGCGCGGCGGCGGCATCTGGTGGGAAGGGGGCGTCTCGTTCTGCATCGGCTGGCGTTGCACCGAAGTCCGGCGAGGTCGCGCAAGCCTCGAAGAAAACGGCCAGCCAGGCAAGTTCGGCGAAACGTACTACGCAAGTAAAGGCAGCCGCCGGCGCAACGAAGACGACCGGCAAGACGGCTGCGAAGGTGACCGATGTCACCAAGCGCAAGAGTGCGACCGCCGCGAAGGTGGGGGCTGTGAAAGCAGTCAGGCCGACGGTGAAGTCCGAGCCGCCCGTCAAGACGACGAAGGCAGCAAAGGCGGTAACGGCCACCAAGGCGACGGCAGGCGGGAAACCGCAGGCCCGACAACCCGCTGAAAAAAGCGCGAAGAGCGCAACTACCGCCAAGGCCACGAGCCAGGCGGGCCGCAGTACACCTGCGACGCAGGCCCCACGCAAGACCGGGGCTTCCCGCAAACCCGAGGCAGTGGAGGTCACGCCGGTTGCAGTTGAGCCGCCCGTCCAAAAGACGCGTGGCAAGGCCGCGAAGACCCTCGCCGCGGGGCCGCAAGGCGTCGCAGGGCATACTTACGATCAACCCGTGAACGAAGATCAGACCAAAGTGGAAAAGCAGAAGGCGCGTGATCGCCGGGCAAAAGAGAAAGCACTTCTCAAGGACGCATTTTCCTCGCACCAGCCCGGTACGGCCGAGGAACTTGAGGAGCGTCGCGGCAAGCTGCGGACACTGATCAAGCTGGGCAAGGAACGAGGCTTCCTGACCTTTGCAGAGATCAATGACCACCTCCCCGACGACGTGGTCGAGGGCGACGCGCTGGAAGGCGTGATCGCTACGTTTAACGACATGGGCGTGGCCGTCTACGAGCAGGCGCCCGATGCGGAAACGCTGCTGCTCAACGACAATGCGCCGAACGCCGCGACGGACGACGAAGTTGAAGAGCAGGCGGAAGCCGCCCTTTCGACGGTCGACTCCGAGTTCGGTCGCACGACCGACCCGGTGCGTATGTACATGCGCGAAATGGGTACGGTCGAGTTGCTCACGCGTGAGGGTGAAATCGAGATCGCCAAGCGCATCGAGGAAGGCCTAAAGCACATGGTGCAGGCCATCTCCGCATGCCCGACGACGATCGCCGAGATCCTGGCGATGGCCGAGAAGGTCGAGCGCGAAGAAATGCGTATCGACGAAGTGGTCGACGGCCTGATCGATCCGAACGCGGAAGCCAACGCCGCCGCGGCTGCCTCTGACGACGAAGACTTCGACGCCGATTCGGACGAAGAAGAGGAAGAAGAGGAAGAGGAAGAAAGCGAAGAGGAAGACGACAGCAGCGGCAACGGCGGCGGTGCTTCGGCAGCGCAGGTCGAGCAGCTCAAGCGCGACTCCCTCGCCAAGTTCGCCGCGATTGCCGATTGGTTCGGCAAGATGCGCCGCGCGTTCGAGAAGGAAGGCTATCAGTCGAAGCCTTACGTGAAGGCTGGCGAGTCGATTCAGGCCGAACTGATGACGATCCGCTTCACGGCGCGTACGGTCGAGCGTCTGTGCGACACGCTGCGTTCGCAAGTGGACGAAGTGCGCAACATCGAGCGTGCGATCCTGAACATTGTGGTCGACAAGTGCGGCATGCCGCGTGCTGATTTCGTGTCGCGTTTCCCGGGCAACGAAACCAATCTCGACTGGATCTACACGGTCGTGGCCGATAACAAGGCCTACAGCTCGGTCGTTGAGCGTAACGTGCCGGCTGTGCAGGAACTTCAGCAGAAGCTGATCGACCTGCAGGCGCGTGTGGTGTTGCCGCTGGCCGAGTTGAAGGACGTCAATCGCAAGATGTCGGAAGGCGAGCGCCGTGCCCGCAAGGCCAAGCGTGAGATGACCGAAGCCAACTTGCGTCTGGTGATCTCGATCGCGAAGAAGTACACGAACCGTGGCCTGCAGTTCCTGGATCTGATCCAGGAGGGCAACATCGGTCTGATGAAGGCGGTGGACAAGTTCGAATACCGTCGTGGTTACAAGTTCTCGACGTACGCGACGTGGTGGATCCGTCAGGCCATCACGCGTTCGATCGCTGACCAGGCACGTACCATCCGGATTCCGGTGCACATGATCGAAACGATCAACAAGATGAACCGGATTTCGCGTCAGATTCTGCAGGAAACCGGTGTTGAGCCGGATCCGGCAACGCTGGCCGAGAAGATGGAAATGCCGGAGGACAAGATCCGCAAGATCATGAAGATCGCGAAGGAACCGATCTCCATGGAAACGCCGATCGGTGACGACGACGATTCGCATCTGGGCGATTTCATCGAAGATACGGGCACGGTAGCGCCTGCTGACGCCGCATTGCATGGTAGTATGCGCGACGTCGTGAAGGACGTGCTGGATTCGCTGACGCCGCGTGAAGCCAAGGTGCTGCGCATGCGTTTCGGTATCGAGATGAGCACGGACCACACGCTCGAGGAAGTGGGCAAGCAATTTGACGTGACGCGTGAGCGTATTCGTCAGATCGAAGCCAAGGCACTGCGCAAGCTGCGCCACCCGAGCCGTTCCGACAAGCTCAAGTCGTTCCTCGAAGGCAATTGATTGCTGCTGAGCGAGCGCCGGTAGTTTAGGGCCGTTAGCTCAGCGGTTAGAGCAGGGGACTCATAATCCCTTGGTCGCTGGTTCGAACCCAGCACGGCCTACCAAGAATAGGGCCAGCAGACGAAAGTCTGCTGGCCCTTTTTTGTTGCCTGAATTCGATGTTCAGAAAAATCCGATAGAAGATCAGACGCTTCGCAATTCGCACCGGGGCACGGTTACGTATTCTCCATTACACCGAGCGCTGCCCTGTTGCATGCGCCTCCGGTGTCGCCATCCCTCAATGGCTGACGACGCGCACAGTGTTCGTCATCCCGGTAGCACCGAGGGTTCGCGCTCGTCTCGTTGCAGTCCAAGTGGACGATCTGGATGCTCGTATGAACAATCTGGCATTTCCAAGTTCTGGATGCGTTGGCGGCGGCTCTCCGCGCTCATCCGCCAGCGTCCCGGTCATGGATTCGGCCGAAACCGAGTGGCCGCCCATTTCGGCCGGGGAGATCGCGACCGGACTGACGCGAGGTGAATTCTGGCTTGCCTTTCAGCCCATCCTGGATGTTCGAACGGGCGGGATTGCCGGTGCGGAAGCCTTGCTGCGCTGGAATCATCCGCGCTTCGGGCACCTGCTGCCGGGAAGTTTCCTGAGCAAGGTCGGTCCGGATGACGTGCAGATCAAAAGGCGCATCGCCGATTTCGTCGTCGAGGCACTGTGTGCTCAAGCTGGCGTGTATCAACGGTCGAATGTGAAGGCATCGAGCCAGGCCTATGTCAGTTTCAATGTGGAGCCCACGTTGTTGCTTGACGCTGATTTCAGCGAAGGGTTGAAACGGCAGTGCATGTGTCATGGGGTCGATCCGTCACGTTTGGTGGTGGAGATCCTTGAGACCGAATACGCGTCGCACGTCTTGTCATTGGACGACGCTTTGCAGCCCCTCAGAGAAATGGGCGTGCGCCTGGCGTTGGACGATTTTGGCGCCGGCTACTGTTCGCTTGCCAGGATTGCTTCGCTGGGTGTCGACAAGGTGAAAGTGAGCAGGGAGCTGATGCGCAATCTATCCCTGGGCACGCGCGGACACACCGTGCTGACGGTGCTCCTGGAACTGTTGAGAAAGCTCGATGTAGATATCGTCGTCGAAGGCGTGGAAACCGTAACCGAGGCGCGGTGGCTTCGACGGAACAGGGTCTCGGAAATGCAGGGATTCTATTTTTCGCGGCCTTTGCCCGATCTCGTTTCTGCGCTCACCGAAACGCCGGAAATCCGATCGAGGCTCGCCCGGGCCGGTATCGCCCCCGACGAGGTGGCTTAGTGGACATGAAGACGGGCTGCGAGTCTTCACTTCATTCACGCGCTTGTGCAGGATCGTTTTCAACTTGTGAAGGACGACCGGATTCAAAGCGACTGTGCCGGCCCGAGCTTCAACCTGACCATCTCTGTTCGTTCGCTGACCGCACGTAGTGCCCCCTCCCCGCGGTCGGTTTTGGCCCGTGAGTCGTTCACGGGCTATTTTTTTGCGTTGACGATCGCGAACGGGAGTGACGCGGTCGCGTTGTCAGCGACCGCGCTTTCTTGCCAGGGGACTCCACCAGCGCGAAAGCCGTTCTGGCATCGCCCCCATCGATTTCCCCCGGTTAACGCAGCTTCAACGCCCGAATCCTCAGCAACGCCATCATGCTGATCACCGCCGCGCCCATCAGGTAGAAACTCGGCGCGAGTTTGCTTCCGGTGACCTGTATCAGCCAGGTGATGATGAACGGGGCGAAGCCGCCGAAGATCGTGACCGCCAGGTTGTAAGCGATCGACATACCCGTCGTACGGGTTTGCGTCGGGAACAACTCGCTGAGCAGGGCAGGCATGCCGCCGTAGTACGCCACGCTCACCAGCCCGATGCCGATCTGCATGGCAATCATGGTGCCGAACGTGGCATGCAGGTCGAGCACGTAAAACGCCGGCCAGGAAAGCAGCAGGATCACGACGGCGGCACCGAGCATCATGCCCGTGCGTCCGTGCTTGTCCGACAGATGCCCCACGATCGGCGCGCCCACTGTCTGAATCACGCCGGTGGCGATGATGGCCGTGAAGACCGTCGACGCCGACACGCCGAGCTGCTTGACGGCATATGTCGGCATGAACAGGATCAGGTAGGCCGAAACCGTGGCGAGCACGACCACACCGATGGCGAGCAACAGGCGCTCCTTCTGGCTCGAGAACGTATCGGCCAGCGGCGATTGCGTGGTCTCGGCCGCCACGAACTCGGGTGTCTCGTCCATGTGCGTTCGGATGTAATACGCTACCGGGCCGATTGCCAGGCCGAACAGGAACGGGATGCGCCATCCCCAGCTTTGCATCTGGGCATCGCTCAGACTACTCGTGAGCACGGCCCCGAAGACCGACGCCAGCAAGGTCGTCATGCCCTGACTCGACGACTGCCAGCTCGCATAGAAGCCTCGCCGCGACGGCGCCTGCTCCGCGAGAAACGCGGTGGCACTGCCGTACTCCCCGCCGGCTGAAAAGCCCTGGATCATCCGAGCGAGAACCAGACCGATCGGCGCAAGCACGCCAATGGATGCATAGGTCGGCATCACGCCGATGATGAGTGTGCCGGTCATCATCAGCGTGATCGACAACGTGAGTGCGGCCTTGCGGCCAGCCTTGTCGGCATAAACGCCAAGCACGATTGCGCCGAGCGGGCGCATGAAGAACGACACGCCAAACGTGCCCAGCGTGAGCAGCAGCGACACGGTCGAGTCGCCCGCCGGAAAAAACAGCCTGGAGATCGTGACGGCGAAAAAGCCGTAGACGACAAGGTCAAACCATTCGAGCGCATTGCCGATGGTGGCGGCCGCGATGACCCGCCACGCAGGCGTGGCCGGCTTCGCATCGGCCGGCATTGCGAGAGACGCATTGTTCATTGCGATTCCTTGGAGTGCAGAAGACTTGCCGAATCGAGGGTGACGCGACACCAGCGAGATGCCGCGCCGACCCGATGGATCATCAACCACGCGGGACGACGCGCGCGCACGGCATCACGTCGCCGACAGCCCGCAAAGCGCCTGAAGCACGGCAACGCGGCTTTGGCCCAGCACCATGCCCTTCCACACGTCGTGATCGCAATAGAACGCGTCGCGCACGCGCCGACGCAACGCCGTCGCGACGTCGGCCGGTGCGTCCGGATGCGCGCGCAGCCAGGCCTCGCCGCGCAACGCGCCGATGACTCCCTCGAACGGCTGCGTGCCGTACTCCATCGCCATCAGGGTCGGGCGCGATTCGGGGCAGCACGTGTAGATCGTGGAGGCCAACTGGCCCGTCACATCCACCGACGCCGACGTGCCTGCAAATGGCACCGCGATGTCCGCGCCCCACCATTGCCGGGCGCGATCGACTTCCTGCTCGTTGCGCCGACCCGCGAAGATCTTCTCGCCGTGCCCCTGCGGCCCGAGTCCGGTGTGGTAGTCGATCCAGCCGATGTCGGCAAAGCTTGCGGCCTGCGTGCGCAGGACGTGCGAGACCGTCTGCAGCGAGCGGCTTTGGGCCTGGCCGCCGTAGAACAGGCCACTGGCGTGCGTGTACTGCCCGCTGGAAACCGCGTTGCGGAACCGTTGTACGCCGTGGCGCTCGATGTACTCGGCGATGGCGCGCTCGTTCTGCGGCGTGGGCGGCCATTCGGCCGGCACGAGCCAGTCGTGGACATCGGCATAGTCGGCGTTGACCGGTAGCGGATGCGTGCCGAAGGCCTGCGCGTTGCGATTCAGGTCGATGTTGTCTTCGTTGGTACGACTCCCCCACGAGAAGCCATACGGATTCACCGCGTGGATCAGCAGCAGGGCCACACCGGCCTCGGCCGCTCGTGCGAGCATCGGCGCGTCGTCGAGCAACGCCACCTGGCAACCCGAGCCGCAGTGCCCCTCGGCGCCATGCGTGGCCGACGTCAGGATCAGCAGGCGGCGGGCGTTCGCCGGTGCGATCATCGCCACGTCGGTCGACAGGGCTTCGCCCTGCGCGCCAGTGGCATCGACCGGGTACGAATCGATCCGGTCGGTGTGCCGTCGGGCTGCGCTCAGAAAACGCTCACGCGCCTCGGCGTAGGTCGAAGAAAAGTAACGCTCGGTGTCTTGCGATGTCGTCATCCCCATCCTCCTTGCCCGCACACCGGCCTGGCCGGTGCAGGTATCGGTTGTTGTCGTGACTCGTCTGCGTCGCCGTGCCGCGCCACCGGAGAGGGCGGCACGTTGCACGTCGGCAGACGGGTTACGGGGATCTTATCGCTCTGCCCCTATACCCAAAAGATAAGAAATTTATTCTTGGTATCAGCATTTCTTATCGCGTGGGGCGGCCGAATCAACAGGAGGCGATCGTCGTGCGCAGCCGTCTCAGGCGGCGGCCGCCGTCAGACTCGCCGCCGCGTCCGCGAGGCAGTTCATCAGGCAGCGCGCGGCCGGCGTGGGCTGCGACGCTGGCCGTGTCACGAGCGTCAGCCACGCCATCGGCAGCGGTTCGGCAGGATGAAACAGGCTCAGGTTTGCGATGCGTTGGCGCCGGTCGAGCACCACGCGCGAGAAGATCCCGAGCGCGTCGGAGTTCTCCATGATGCTCAACGCCGTAACGATCGAGCGACACGAGATCACGTCTTGCGGTGGGTTCAGGCGATAGTCCCGGAACACGCGACTCAGATAGTCGGTCGCGCTGTCGCCAATGCCCGGCACGAGCCACAGGCTGTCGCGCAATTCCGCAATCGACTTCGCGCCGCGCAGCGGATGCCGCTTGCGACCGACCACGACCAGTTGCATGGGCAGCAGCACGGTGCGCTCGAATCCGTCGGCGGCGCCGCCTTCGAGTTCGGTCAGCACGGCGAAGTCGAGACGCCCGGCTTCCAGCTGGTCTTGCGTGTGGGGGGGAGCAGACTCGCTGATCGTGAGTTCGACGCGCGGCATACGCTCGCGAAAGCGCTGCAATGCCGACGGAAACAGCGACAGCGCTGCGGTCGACGAAATCGCGATGTTGAGGCTGCCGCCCGCACCGTCGCGCATCTGGTCGAGCTCATCTTGTGCCTTGCGCGCTTCTTCGAGAATCAGATGGGCGCGTTTGAGCAATGCCTGACCGAATGGCGTGAGTTCGATGCCCTTGCTGCCGCGATGCAGCAGGTGCGTGTCGACGTTGCGTTCAAGCTCGCGCATGATGCGCGTGACCGCTGGCTGGGACAGGCCGAGCACGCGCGCTGCGCTGCGAATGCTCTGCTGCTGGGCAACGATGGTGAAGGCGTGCAGATGCTGAAGGTTCATGCGGGCGTCTCGCGCGAACGCCGGCCGGTGCAGGGCGCCGGCCGGCGCATCGTCTCTGTTTTGTTTCTGTTTGCCTGAACGGCATCGAGATGCCGGTGATCAGGAAATGATATCGCGAGACGCACGAGTGCCCGTTTTCTGTTGCATGCCGGACAGGATCAGGCCGACACCGTCTCGCCCTCACGACGCGTGAGCTTCGGGCCGACGCCCGGCTTGACTTGCAGCATTGCGAACACGCCGACCGCCGTGGCGACTGCCGTAGCGATGAACATCGACGAATAGCCGTACTTGGCCGACAGTATCCCGGCGAGCGTGGGGGCGAGCACCGAGGCAATGTTCGCGATGAAGTGCATCAGGCCGCTGAACGTGCCCACGCGAGTGGGTGCGGTGTCGATCACCACCGCCCAGTACACCGAGTTCGGCAGGGCATTCAGTGCGTTGCCGAGCGTCATCAGCGCGATCACGGCCCACACGCTTTGTGCCTGCGACACCAGCAGGAAGCACAGCGTCGTGCAGGTCAGCGCGGCAGCGGCGAACCAGCTACGGGCGATCACCAGCTTGCCCGTCTTGCGATACAGCCAGTCCGAAATGCGACCGCCGAGCAGCACCGTCACACACGCGCCCGTCCAGGGAATCATGCCGATATACCAGAGCGACGACAGCGTGAAGTGAAACTCGTCGGCCAGATACTTCGGCGTCCACGTCAGCAGCATGAAGTTCACGTAGATGAAGGCAAAGTAGCCGATCGAGTTGAACACCAGCGTCTTGCTCTTGAAGAAGCTCCACCACGGCATGTCGTTCGCGGCTGCGGCGGCGGACGTGTTCTGTGCCGGACGTCCCGCCTGAATCAGCGCCACTTCGGCGGCGTTCACGCGGGGATTGTCTTCGGGACGATTCGTGTAGACGCGTGCGAACAGCGCAATCAGCACGAAACCCGCAATGCCGAGCACGACATACATCGTGCGCCAGCTATCGGTCAGCAACAGCAGGCCGACGGCCACCGGTGCCGTGAGCAACGCGCCCAGCGGCGTGCTCAACAAGCCGATCGACACCGCGAAGCCGCGCTCCGACGGCGACGCCCATGCGGACATCGTCTTGTTGATGATGGAGTAGGCCGGTCCCTCGGCGAAACCGAACAGCACGCGAATCGTGGCGAACCCGGTCAGTGCCGAGCCACCGAACACCGCGATCCCGATGTCGCCTGCCCAGATCATGGCGATGGCGAACGCCGACCATGCGATGCCGGCAATCACCCATACCTTCTTGGCGCCCAGACGGTCCGCCAGCGCGCCGCCGAAGAGGGCGCCGAACATGTAGCCGTAGCCGAAGTAGCCGAGCACGGCACCCCAGCCCGCGCGATCGAAGCCGTATTCGGCCGTGATCTGCCCGGCGGAATACGAAATTGCGCCGCGGTCGATGTAGTTCACCAGGGCAATCACCACGATCAGCGCGAATACGGCGAACCGGTATCGCGTCGCTCCAGCGGCCGGATGGCCCACCGTTGTTGGTTGCATGAACGTCTCCTCAATGTTGGATCTGTGCGAAGCACCCGATGCCCTTCGCAAACGATTATCGATTATATATAATGCACAATGCATATCAACTGAAATCAAAAACCCAGCCTCCACCATGTCCAATTCGCTTCCCGTGGTTGCCGTCGCCTCGCTTGGCGGCACGATCAGCATGACGCCCTCCGACGCCGCAGGCGGCGTCGTCCCCACGCTAGACGCCACGCAACTGGCGCGCTCGGTGCCCGGCTTGTCCGAGGTCGCGACGATCACAACGGCGTCGATTCGTCAGCTTCCCAGCGCGTCGCTGCGCTACGACGATCTGATGGAGGTGCTTGCCTGGGCCGAGCAACAGATCGCGGCGGGCGCCGTCGGTGTGGTGCTCACCCAGGGCACCGACACGCTGGAGGAGACGGCATTCCTGCTGGACTTGTTCTGGAAGCTGCCCGCACCGTTGATCCTGACCGGTGCGATGCGCGCGCCGCAGGCGGCCGGCGCCGACGGTCCGGCAAATCTGCTGGCGGCCGTGCGCACGGCGATCCATCCCGACAGTGCAGGGCGCGGGGTGTTGGTGGTGATGAACGACACGGCACACTATGCACGCTGGGTCAGCAAGGGCGATTCGCTGGCGGTTCAGGCCTTCGTGTCGCTCGACGGCGGCGTTGCCGCGCGCCTGGTGGAAGGTCGTCCGACGTTTTTCCACGCGGCGCCGATGCGTGCAGAGCCGTTGGCGCGACCGGTCCGTGCGTGGCCGAAGGTGGCTTTGGTGAGCGCTGTTCTGGGCGACGAAGGTGAGCTTGCCGAACTCGCCGTGCAAGCGGGCTACGAGGCCGTGGTGATCGCGGCGCAAGGGGCGGGCCACGTGTCGTTCGGCTTCGCCGAGCGTATCGGGGCGTTGACGCAAAAGGTCCCGGTGGTGATCGCGAGCCGGGCAGCGGGTGGCTCCACCGCGTCGCAGACTTACGGTTACGTGGGGGCGGAAATCGATCTGGTCCGACGCGGGGCCGTGATGTCGGGGTGGCTCTCGGGACTCAAGTCGCGCCTGCTTGTGACGGCGCTCCTCGCCTCGGGCGTGGCGCCCGGCGCCGTGACGGAGGCCCTGGCAAATTGGAGTAAACTCACGCGTCGATAATCCTCACACCACACCGCTTTGAAAAGCACGTCCTCCGCATCTGCCAGCGTGTCCGGCACGTCTGGCCGCCGCCGTCTCACGGCATATCAATATGCCATCGAGACACTGCGTACCGAGATTCTGCAAGGCAAGCTCAAGGCGGGCGACCGCCTGCGGCAGGACGACCTCGCGCGCCGTCTGGAGATGTCGACCACGCCGGTGCGCGAAGCACTGCGCACGCTCGTCTCCGAGGGGCTGGTGTTCTTCGACGTTCATCGCGGTGCGGTGGTGCGGGGTCTGACGGTCGACGACGTCAACGAACTCTACCGATTGCGCAAGACGCTCGAACCGATGATGGCCGAGCAGGCGATGGCCACGATCAGCGAAGCGGACATCGCGCGCGCGCAGGCGCTGCACGCGGAAATGCTCGCCACGCAGGATGTCGTCAAATGGACCGAGCTGAATCAGGCGTTTCACGCGGCGCTGTGGGCGTCGCAGGACGAATCCCGCCTGGCGCATCTCATCAAGACGTTACGCGATGCGTCGGGTCCTTACATTGCGCTGTCGCTGTATATGCGGCCGGTGCACGTCGAGGTCAGCAATCACGAGCATCAGCAGATGCTCGACGAGTACCGCGCACGCGACGTGGCCGCTGCCCGGCGTCATACGGAAGATCACCTCGACGCCACGCTGCGCATCATCGTCAAGGCCATCGAGCAGAGCGAAGCCGAAGCGGCCGCCAACGACTGACCCGCATTGTCCTCGGCGCCGCATCGCCTGCGGCGGTGCCGTTCGTGCGCTGCACCGCTTTCTCTCCTCGGCATCCCCATCCCCATCAAATTCGCACGCCTGATGTTTCGCCATCCATAACGATGTGCGACGGCCGCCGCACGGCCATTTCCGGGGGATTTGCGATGGATGACTGTGAAGTTCCGGGTTAACACCTAAAGTTATCCCGCCGCCTGCCGTAAGTGCTGGGGTGGAATCCCACCTCGTGGAGCCGGTGGCCTGGGCGCCGGTTTCCTGTCTTTGACCCCCCAATCGCCGCAGGCCTGCCTGTCCAGACAGCATGACAGTATCTTCGCTTAGAACACGCATCATCCTGATCGCGTGTGCCACCGTTATTGGTGCACTGATCCTCTCCGGCATTACCACTTACGTCATCGTGCGCAACAGCATGATGTCGACCATCGCCAACACGCTCGACGCCGTCGCGCGCGGCAACACGCTCGCCGTGGAGCGTTGGGCGGCCGCCAAGGGCCAATCGGTCGTAGGCACCGCCGCCGCCGTCGAAAAGGGCGAACAGGGCGTGGCGCTCACCAAACTGCTTGGTGCAACGAACGGTTTCCCGATCTCCAGCATCGGCTGGAGCGACAAGTCTTACTTTTCGAGCGGTCCCACGCCGCCGGACTACGATCCGACCGTGCGCCCCTGGTACAAGGGCGCGACCGCCGCAGGCAAGCTGACGGTCGTCAAGCCGTACGCCGACATCGCCTCGGGCAAGCTGTACGTGTCGTTCGCCGCGCCGATTCTGCGCGACGGTCAGACACAAGGGGCGGTGAGCGGTGCCGTGCCGCTCGACGCGGTCCAGGAAGTCGTCAAGGCTGTGCATCCGACGCCGTCGAGCCTGGCCTTCGTGGTCTCGCGCGACGGTCTCGTGATCGCGCATCCCGACGAAAAGCTCATGCTCAAGCAGTCGAGCGATCTCGCCCAGACGTTGACCCCTGATGCGCTCGTCGGTCTGGAGCGCGCCACCGAACCGATGGAAGTCGAACTCGGCGGCGACACCAAACTGCTCAAGGTGCAGCCGGTGCCGGGCACGGACTGGCTGTTTGTCGTGGCACTCGACAAGGCGGAAGCCACCGCCGGGTTGTCGCGTGTGCTGAGTGCCACGGTGATCACGCTGATCGTGCTTACGCTGTGTGCCATCGGCATTGCGAGCTTCTTCACCTCGCAGGCGTTTCGCCGTCTGTCGCAGGTGCGCGACGCCATGGACACCATCGGCTCGGGGGGCGGCGATCTCACGCGACGTCTCGACGTCATCGGTCACGACGAAGTCGCGCAGATCTCCCGTTCTTTCAATGCCTTCGTGGACAAGATCAGCACGGTCATGGTCGATGTGCGCTCGGGCGTGCACGGCATGACGTCGGCGACCAGCGAGATCGAGACGGGCAACCGCGACCTGTCTCAGCGCACGGAGGCCTCGGCGGGCACGTTGCAGGAAACGTCGGCGGCGCTCACTGAGCTGACGGCCAGCGTCAAGCAGACGGCCGAAGCGGCCGAGCATGCCACGCGCCTCGCCAACGACGCGAGCGAAGCGGCGGCACGCGGCGGCGACGTGGTCACGGGGGCGGTCACCACGATGAGCGAGATCGCGCAGTCGTCGGAGCGCATCACCGAAATCATCGGCGTGATCGACGGTATTGCCTTCCAGACGAACATTCTGGCGCTCAACGCCGCAGTGGAAGCGGCGCGCGCCGGGGAGCAGGGCCGCGGCTTCGCCGTGGTGGCCGGCGAAGTGCGCACGCTCGCGCAACGCAGCGCTGCGGCGGCACAGGAAATCAAGACGCTTATCGAAGCCTCCGTGCAGAACGTCAAGAGCGGCACGCAGCGTGTGCAGGCAGCTGGCGACACGATGGGCGAGATCGTCGACGGCATTGCACGCGTGCGTCGTCTGATCGGCGAGATCCATAGCGCCATGACGGAGCAGAGCACCGGCATCAGCCAGATCGATCGCAGCGTCGCGGAGATGGATCAGTCGACGCAACAGAACGCCGCGCTGGTCGAGGAGTCGGCGGCGGCGTCGGCCATGCTCAGCGAGCAGGCGCGTAATCTGGCCGACACTGTCGCGCTGTTCCAGCTGCGCGAGCACAGCCGTCACGGCGTGACGATCGTGCGTCAAGCCGCCGGCACACAGCGCGACGAACCGGCACTGGCCGCCTGAGCCAGCGCATCCGGCAACGCCGGATGCTTCGCAGGAAAAGACCGGCGGCGTCACCGCCGGTCTTCGAAGTCTCGTCATCACGCCATCACCCCCGCCTTCGCCTTCTCCCGCCCGCCGAAATCTGTCGCACAATAGGGCACACGCTGGCGAGATCTCGACCCGATCCGGTGCAATGCCGATCGATACCCGCCAGTCTGAAATCCCCATCGAAGTCAGGAGACACGACATGGCGAATCAGCAATACGAGGGTGGATGCCATTGCGGTGATTTGCGATTTACCGCAAATATTGATTTGTCCAAAACAATTGCGTGCAATTGTTCGATCTGCAAGAAGCGTGGTTTGATTCTCGCCTTTACGCCGATGGGCGAGTTTTCGCAGACGGCTGGCGTGGGAAAAGCCAATGAGTATCTGTTCAACAAACATGTGATCCGGCATCAGTTTTGCCCCAGGTGTGGCGTCGAGGCTTTTGCCTTTGGCGAAATGCCGGACGGCACCCCGATGGCGGCGGTCAACGTGCGCTGTATCGATGAAATTGACCTGAACACCGTGCATCCCGCGCCGTTCGACGGTGCCAGCAAGTAAGCCTGTCGGTAAGGCGGTTCGCTGCTGGGCTGCCGATGTCTTACGCGGCGAACACGTCTTCGTATTTCGGTATTCGTTTTAATAGATTAATTAATATACGAACACGGATATTTCTTCGTGGATATTCGCAATGCCGGATTTGATGTGTGAAACCGGCATTCGTTTTTTCTTGGAATCCGTTCGGAATTCTCCGGTCCGGAAGGTTTGAAAAGCCATAGCGTGAGAATCAGGGGTGAATTGACTCAAGATTCTCGGATGCTTGCCCGTTATGAAATGCGATGGTTTGGTTTTTTTCGCATTTGGAGCGGGCATGAAGTTCTTGGGTAGTCTCAAAATCGGCACGCGGTTGACCGTCGGGTTCGCCATCACGCTGATTCTGCTGTGCATTGTGGGTGGCATGGCTGTGTTTCAGGCGTCGCGTATCTATGCGGGCACGCGCGATCTCGCCGATAACTGGCTGCCCAGCGTGCAAACGCTCGGCAAGGCACAAGTGGCGGCCAATGCCACTCGTCGCGCCACGTTGGCCGTGCTGCTCACCACGATCGACAGCTCGCGCGTTGATGAAACGAACAAGCGTCTGGCGGCCATCGACCAGATGAACAAGACGCTCGAGAGCTACAACAGCATGGTGGCCTCCGACGTGGATCGTCGGGCCTACGACGCAGTGCGCGAAGCGTGGGGCAGCTATCTGGCCATCGACAACCGCATCGCCGAGCTGCAAAAGGGCGACGACGATGCGAAGACGCAAGCGCGCACGTTGGCCATGACGGACGCAGTGAAGGCGTTCGACGTGCTGAGCCAGCGTTTGTCCGAACACGTGGCAGTGAACCGGGCCGGCTCGGTGAAAGCGACAGACGCCGCCGCGACCAACTATCACACCGCTTTCATCGCCGCGATCGTGCTGATTCTGCTCGCGCTCGGCGTGAATATCGTGATCGCGCTGATCATCACACGCTCGATCACGGTGCCGATCGGCCGCTGCGTCGATATCGCGCAAACGGTGGCGCGTGGCGATCTGACCTCGCGCATCGACGTGCAGGGCAAGGACGAACTCGCCCAACTGCTCGGCTCGCTGCGCGACATGAACACGAAGCTGGCGCAGGTCGTGGGTCAGGTGCGCAATACCAGCGAAAGCATTGCCACCGGCTCGGCGCAGATCGCCGCAGGCAACACGGACCTGTCGTCGCGCACGGAGCAGCAGGCAGCGTCGCTTGAAGAAACGGCGGCGAGCATGGAAGAGCTCACGACGACCGTCAAGCAGAACGCCGACAACGCCGATCAGGGCAACATGCTGGCGTCCAACGCTTCGCAAATCGCGCAGCGTGGCGGTGAAGTGGTGCGTCAGGTCGTCGAGACGATGCGCGAGATCTCGGAAGGTTCGGCGCGCGTGTCGGACATCACGAGCGTGATCGAAGGCATCGCCTTCCAGACCAATATCCTGGCACTCAACGCTGCGGTGGAAGCCGCCCGCGCCGGGGAGCAAGGGCGCGGCTTTGCCGTGGTGGCCGGGGAAGTGCGCACGCTGGCGCAGCGCAGCGCCAACGCAGCCAAGGAAATCAAGGAACTGATCGACGCCTCGACGCGCCAGGTCAGCGACGGTGCGAAGCTCGTCTCCGAGGCGGGCAGCACGATGGACGAGGTCGTGACTGCGGTCCGGCGCGTCACCGATCTGATGGCGGAGATCGCCGCCGCGTCGACCGAGCAGCGTACCGGCATCGAACAGGTCAATCAGGCGGTCATGCAGATGGATACGGTCACGCAGCAGAACGCGGCGCTCGTGGAAGAGGCGTCGGCAGCGGCGCAGTCGATGGCCGCACAATCGGGCGGGCTGCGCGAACTGGTATCGATCTTCCGTCTGGATGGCACGGCCCAGGCGTCGCAGGCGGCGCAGCCGTCATTCCATGCGGAGGCGGTCAACTACACGCCGCCGCAACGGTTGCGCGCCTGAGCGCCTGGGCGTTGCTTGGGCCTTATAAGGCGCGCTCGTCTCACCGGCAATAAAAAGCGGCTCGCCTGCGCACGCTGGCGAGCCGCGAATACCTGACGCTCTCACCAGCGTCAGGCCCACGGGACCGCATGCGTCCCATGTGCTTTCCGGCACCGGCGAATGTCGTCGATGCCGCACAACCGGTGTCCGGCCACCCGCCCCCCGGTAATGAGGCGGCCGGTTCCGATATCACTTCCCTGCCAGCATCGAGCCGCGCTCGCGCAGGTTCACGTGCATGTCGAAAGCGCGCTCCAGCGCATGCGGCGTTTGTCCACCGTAGCGCAGTGCGTCGCGATAGTAGTCGCGCAGCACTTCGCGATAGCTCGGATGTGCGCAATGGTCGATCACGAGATTCACGCGCTCGCGCGGTGCCAGCGTGCGCAGATCGGCCAGGCCCTGTTCGGTCACGATGATGTCCACGTCATGCTCGTTGTGATCGACGTGCGGCACCATGGGCACGATGCTGGAAATCTTGCCGTCCTTGGCGATCGACTTCGTTGCGAAGATCGCCATGCGGGCGTTGCGCGCGAAGTCTCCCGAGCCGCCGATGCCGTTCATCATGTGCGTGCCCCCCACGTGTGTGGAGTTCACGTTGCCGTAGATGTCGGCTTCCAGCGCCGTGTTCAGCGCGATCAGTCCCAGTCGACGAATCACTTCCGGATGGTTGCTCACTTCCTGCGGACGCAGCACGAGCTTGTCGCGATAGCGCTCCAGGTGCTTGAACACGCGATCCTGGACGGCTTGCGAAACCGTGATCGACGAGCCCGAAGCGAACACCATCTTGCCCGCGTCCATCAGTTCGAAGGTCGAATCCTGAAGCACCTCGGAGTACATCGTGAGGTCTTCGAACGGCGAGTCGATGAAACCGGTGAGCACCGCGTTGGCGATCGTACCGATGCCCGACTGGATGGCGGGCAGGGTGTGCGGCAGGCGTCCGCGCGAGACTTCGTGCTGGAAGAACTCGATCAGATGGCCGGCGATCATCTGCGTCTCGGCGTCGGCCGGCAGCGCGTTCGAGGCGCTATCGGGCGTGTCGGTGATAACGATGGCGGCGATCTTCTCCGGCGCAATCTTCACGACGTTCGTGCCGACGCGGTCGCGCACGTCGACGATCGGCAACGGCGTGCGGTGCGGGCGCTGACCCGGAATCCAGATGTCGTGCATGCCCTCGAACGCCAACGGCTGCGCGAGGTTGATCTCGACGATCACTTTCTCGGCGAGGATCGCGAAGCTGGCGGAGTTGCCGACCGACGAGCTTGGCACGAGGCCACCGTCTTCGGTAATGGCGACGGCTTCGATCACCGCAACGTCGAGCTTGCCGAACTGGCCCGTGCGCAGGAATTCCACCGTTTCGGAGAGATGCTGGTCGACGAACATCACGTCGCCGCGATTGATCGCGCTGCGCAGCGTGGTGTCGACCTGGAAGGGCAGGCGCTTGGCAAGTACGCCGGCTTCCGTGAGTGTCTTGTCGGAGTCGTGCCCCAGCGATGCCCCGGTGATCAGCGTGATCTTCATCGGGTGCGCTTTCGCGCGCTTGGCCAACGCAATCGGCATGTCCTTGGCGTCGCCGGCGCGGGTGAACCCGCTCATGCCGACCACCATGCCGTCACCGACCAGCTTGGCAGCGTCGTCGGCGCTCATCACCCGGTCGCGCAGCGACGCCAGGCGGATGCGATCTTCAAACATCGTGATGCTCCTCGTCTCTCTTATTCGAATCTCTTGAATTCAGCGCATCCGGCTCGGGTAGGGCGCCGGCTCACGCTTGACTCGAAGTGTATTGACCCATCGGTCACATTTCCAATATATTGAACATGTTGTTTTCATACTTTTTATGTATTCATCTGGCCAACCCCTGATGGGGACGGGCTGAGACGGGAGCGGGCATGGAGTTGCGGCATTTGCAATATTTCATTGCGGTCGCCGAAGAGCGTCATTTCACGCGGGCGGCGGCGCGCGTCGGGATTCAGCAGCCCCCGTTGAGCCTGCAGATCCGGCAGTTGGAAACCGAGTTGGGCGGGCCGCTATTCGTGCGATTGCCGCGCGATGTCGTGCTGACGGAATTGGGCGAGGCTTTTCTGCCGGAAGCGCGGCAGATTCTCGAGCGGGTCGAGCGGGTCAAGCGCCAGATGCAACAAATCTCGCGGGGCGAAGCGGGGCATATCCGCATCGGTTTTGCGGGCGCGACATACTTCGAGCCACGTATTCCCGCCTGGATTCGCGATTTCCGTGCGCGGTATCCGGATGTCCAGTTGCATCCACAGCAAAGCAACACGGCGAGTCTGCTCGGCGCATTGCTGGATGAAACGGTCGACGCGGCGTTCGTGCGCACGCCGTTCGAATTTCCGCCGGGAATCGAGAGTGTGCTGGTGGCTGACGAGCCGATGGTGTTGGTCCTGCCGCTCGGCCATCCGATGTGCGCGCGCGAGCGGGTGCCACTGTCGGCGCTGGCGCATGAGGAGTTCATCTTGCTGCCGCGCGAGATCAGTCCGGCACTCTACGACCGGACGATTGCGGCCTGCGAATCAGCGGGATTCCGGCCGAAACTCGGGCAGGAAGCGCCGCAGATCACGTCGATTGTGCCGATGGTGGCCGCGGGATTCGGTGTCTCGCTGGTGCCCGCGTCGGTCAGTCAGATCCGAACGCCGGGCATGGGGTTCTGGCCCATTGAAGGAGAGGAGCCGCTCGCGCCGATCAGTCTCGCGTATCGCGAGAATCACGGCTCGGCGGCGCTGGACCGTTTTATCGAGATGTTGCCTGCAGATTTGCCAGACAGTGACGGCAGCGGATCGCCTGACGCTTGATGGTTTCGCCGCAGAAAAGACAGGACTTTTCGTCGCCGGCGAGCGAGGGGGCTTCGTTTGCTGCGGCCGAGGACACGCTTGCTGTGGCGGCCGCCGGCGCACTGGCCAGCGTCGGCAGTACGGGGGCGAGTGCAAAGCCCGCGCTGGCGCGACCAGTATTCGGCGAATCCACATAGGCGTCGTAGCCGCGCTGGCGCGGACTCGGAACGGCGTCGTCGCTCGCGGGTACCCAGCCGTTGGCGCGCAGTCGACCCACGAGCAGCGGGTGGATCAGCAGCGAGTAAAACAGGCACGTGGCGGGCAGGGAGATCGCAAGCGCGGTGTCCCAGATCAGCGCGGGGCCGATGGCCAGGACCGTCCAGGCGAGCGCGTGCCACGCGAAGCCGTAGGCCAGCAGGTAGAGCGGGCCAAGGAAGAACGCCGCGACACATGACAGATATGTGATCTCGACGACATCCCCGTTCGCTGGGTGGCGAAATTTGAGCGTCATGGCGAGGCCGTTGGGGGGAAGACGTCGCCACGGTAACCGAGTGCCGACCCCATTTCGTCCCACTCCGGGAGGGCCGCGAGGCGTGGCTGTGCAAGCCGAACGTGTGGCAATCCGATGCATCGGCGAGGGTGAGCTACACTTCGGGCATGCCCCGAAGGGATCCGGGGGCGCTACGTGGACGGCAAACTCCATGCAAACGCTCAGAAGGCTGACACGATGGCTGCCCCTGCTGTTCGGTGCCATCGCAGGCATGCTGGTGATGTTGCTGGTTGGGCAGATCGTACAGACGCGCGTCGACGACTTTCGGCTGCGAGCCTATGTGCACGACATCATGGGCTTCATGACCGACGCGTCGGTCTCGAGCCGCAACGCGCTGCAAAGCGCAATGTACAGCGGTGCGGTGCCCTGTACCGACGAAGATCTCGTCGTGCTGCGCCGTGTCGCCATGCGCAGCCCGTACTTTCACGATATCGGCCGGGTTCACGACTCGCGCCTGCTGTGTTCCGCCGTGGCCGGGCGCCTGAACCCGGAGCCCGAGCTGCCGCCCCCCGATCACGAGACCCGCAACGGTGTAAAGCTCTGGCACACGCTTTCGGGCATCGTCACGCCGGGCGTGCAGGTCAATGCTGTCGGCCTTGGCGATGTGGTCGTCTTCAGTCCGCCGGTGCTGCCGGAAAGGCTCTCGACACCCGAGCCCGGTTTCGCCTCGGTGGCGTCGACAAACGACCTGCGATTCCAGTTCTGGCGGGCGGGCCTGTTCGACGACCAGCAGAAGATCGAGCCGGGGCGAAAATCGCGCTGGCTCGACATTGGTACGCTTCGGCGGTTCTCCAGCTGCTCCAACAGTGCCGATGTGTGCGCGTCGGCCGTGTATGTTTCGTCGAATATCCTGACCAATCCGCTGGGATTGACACTGGTGCTGGTCATCGGCGTAGCGGCTGGCGCGATCCTGGGGCTCTGGTGGCGCTCTCGCCGCCGCTACCGCATGTCGATCGACTGGGTGACACAGCACGCGGCGGAGAGCGGCGACATTTTCGTCGTCTACCAGCCATTGGTGCGCCTGAGCGATCGCAAGATGGTCGGTGTCGAGGCGCTGGCGCGTCTGAACGACAGCGCGGGCGCCCCGATCTCCCCGGAGATGTTTATCCCGATTGCCGAGCGCCGCGGCGTGATCGGGCTCATCACCCGGCAGGTCGCGCGGCGTGCCCTGATCGAGATGCACGGGCGGGCACTCGCCGATCCCGAGTTCCACATCAGCATCAACCTCGCGGCGACCGACATCGTGGACCGCACGTTCCACACATATCTGAACCATCTCGCGGCGTCGTTGCGTGTGCCGCGTGCGCAAATCGCGCTCGAGATCACCGAGCGCTCCACCGACAACATGAAGCGCTTGCGCGAGGCGCTCGACCGGTTGCGGGTCGACGGCTATCAGATTCACATCGACGACTTCGGCACGGGTTTCTCGAACCTGGCCTACTTGTCGACGCTCAACGTGGATGCGCTGAAAATCGACCGTATGTTCACGCAGGCCATCGGCAAGGACGCCGTGGGCAGTGCCATCGTCGATCAGATATGCAAAATGGCGACGCTGCTCAACGTCGACGTGATCGTGGAGGGGCTGGAAACGGAAGCGCAGGCCGCCTATATGCTTGCCATCCATCCCCGAGTCATCGGGCAGGGGTGGTTATTCGGCAAGGCGGTCGTCGCAGAGGATCTGGACGGTGGCCTGAGAGATGCCTGCGTGCCGCCGGTGAACGAGGCGCTCGACGAGAAGGCATGACCGTGAAGGGATTTGTAATATTTGCGGCAGCGCATCAGGCAAATTACCGAGAATAACGACAGCCATTCGCCACTACAGTGGATTCACCGTGGTCCTGATGTGCCCCCGACCTCCACGGACTGCCCGGCTCGCCAATCTGGCGAGCCGCTTTTTTTTCCGACTGTGGGTCGGAAATGACGAACATGTTACGATTCCCCAAAAAACAGCGTTGGCAGGCAGTTCCATAGCTGTCGCTTCACAGCAGGTAAAGAAGGGGGACACGTGACCGACTCATTTCATTTTTCCTGGCGTTATGTCAGCCATTCGTCGCCTGGGCGACCGTACGAGCTGGCAGGTGCCGTGACGCCGCGTGCGGACGAACGCTTCGACGGCGCCGTCGATGCCTATTGCGATGGGCACTACATCGGCCGTTGCGAATTCTCGAGCGTCGATGCGCATGACGCGTCGGAAGCCGCCGAACAGATCCGAAAACGCACCGAGCGACGCATCGAAGATCGCGTCGCGAGCGAAAACGCTGCCGCCGCCTCGCCGCAGCTATCGCGGACGTCTCACTGATTCAAATTCCAATGCCGTGCCCGGCATGACGCGTGCGTCATGCCGTCTGGCGCGCGTTCTCGTGCGTGCATCGACGGTGCCGCACGTCTTCGGATCGCGCTCGCTCAGTGCCAGCGATGGCAGCAGCGACCGCCCCATCCCCCCCAGCCTCGCCCCCAACCCACCGAGAACGACACGTTGCTGACCCACGGCGACGGCGCATACGCCGGATACATCGGTGCATATGCGGGATACGCGACCGGATAGGTTGGATAGGTCGGATAGATCGGATAGGCAGCGTACGTCACCGGATAGCTCGGAGACGCCGCATACGTCGAATACTGCGGATAGCCTGCATACCCCGGATCTGCCGGCGCGGGTGCATAGGTCGCGGCCGCCGCACCCGGCGGCGGCGCAGGCGGCACGTAGTCCGGTGGCACTGGCGAACCGTTTGGATAAACGGGCGCGCGCGCTGACGGCGATGTCTGCGGCCGGTAATCCGGCGGCACCGGCGAATCGTTCGGATAGCGCGGTTGCGATGTGATCCCGGCAGGCGGTGGCGGCATCGGCGTAGTCCTGACGGGGGCTGCGGTAATGCTCGGTGTGGGCACCGGCGCAGTCGAAACGCCATCGGCGGCACCGGCCGTGCCTGGCGCGGCGCGCATGGCCTGCGGCACGACAGGATCAGGTGAAAGCGCGAGTGCGCCTCCCGGATACTGCACGACATAACAACCGGCCAACGGCAGGGCACACAGCAGCGAGACGAGCGGAGCGATTTTCATGGCGAGGAGTGTAGCGCAGCATGACGTGCGCGCCGCACGACGGATCGTGCGGGGGCATTACACGCCGTTATCGACGCCAGAGGCGAAAGACCGGTCACCGGTACGGCGACGCGCAGGCAGGTCACGCGCCCAGTCACACAAAGCCGTGCGAACCGTACAGGCAAAAAAAACGGCCAGCGCGTTGCTGGCCGTGAAATCCACCAGGAGGAGGTGGAGGAGACAGGTGCAACTATATCAGGGAAATCCCTAGACAGGTAAACCTTTGTCAAAAAAATCTGTAGAAAAACCACAGCTGCGACAATTCGCCGCTTCTTCACGCGCGCTTCACGTTTCTCCATGCCCCGTATGGCCATAGGGCAAAGTCCTGGACATCGCTGGATCCTGTCGATGGAGAAAAACCACATATTCAAATCTCGTTTGTCGGAACAGACGCGCTGGCGGCACCGTGCCGTGCTGGTGACATCGGCGCTGGCATCTGGCGGGAATATCAGTGTTAACACCAAGCATCGATTTACGTTCAGCGGGATAAACTTCCGCAAAGCGTAATTTTGGATGTGCCGGGAGGCGGCTTGCCGCTTGCGAATGCGCATCTGGAAGACTCTGCATGCCCGACCCGGGCGGCAGGGTGCCTGGGACGAGGCAACCAAGGGAAAACCGGCGCCTCGACCGGAACGCAATGACACGAAGTTGCGAGAACGTTTGGAGACAGGATGAAAGCAGCAGAAGTGAATGTGGGCACCCTGATCGACGAGAGTCGTCTGGGTGGCTATCAGTGGTGGGTGATCGCGCTGTGCGCGATGTGTCTGGTGGTAGACGGCTTCGATGTCCAGGCGATGGGCTACGTGGCGCCGGTGGTGATCCGCGAGTGGGGCATCGCCAAGGAAACGCTCTCGCCGGTGTTCGGCGCCGGATTGTTCGGCATGCTGGTCGGCTCGCTGACCTTTTCTGCACTGGCCGACAAGCTGGGGCGCCGTCCCGTGCTGATCGGCGCGACGCTGTTCTTCTCCGTGTGCATGATCGTGACGGGCTTTGCCAACTCGATTACCGAGCTGATCGTCTGGCGTTTCGCTGCGGGTCTGGGCCTGGGATGCATCATGCCGAACGCGATGGCGCTCGCCGGTGAGTACAGCCCGCGTCGCATTCGCGTGTCGCTGATGATGATCGTGTCGTGCGGCTTCACGCTGGGTGGCGTGGTCGGCGGCCTGATCACGGCCGCCATCATTCCGAGCCTGGGCTGGCGCGCGGTGTTCTACATCGGCGGCGCGATTCCGCTGGTGCTGGGCCTGCTGATGTGGGTTTCGCTGCCCGAGTCGATTCAATTCCTGATGTTCAAGAAGAGCGATGCGGCGCGCATTCGCAAGCAGTTGCAGCGTGTGGCCCCGACGGCCAGCCTGCCGGCCGACGCGCGTTTCGTACTCGACGAACAGAAGGCCAAGGGCGTGCCGTTCATCGAACTGTTCAAGGACGGCCGCGCCCGCGTGACGTTGCTCCTGTGGGTCATCAACTTCGCCAACCTGCTCGACATGTACTTCCTGTCGAACTGGCTGCCGACGGTGATTCGCGATGCAGGCTATTCGACGCAGGTCGCCGTGATGGCGGGTACCGCGCTGTGGGCGGGGGGCGTGATCGGCACGCTGCTGCTCGGCCGGGTGATCGATCGCGTGGGCTTCACGAGCGTGCTTGCCGTCACGTTCCTGATCGCCATTGCCGCCACGGCCGCGATTGGCAACCCGGTGGTGATGGTGTCGATGGTGGCGGTGTTCATCGCGATCTTCTTCGCGGGCTTCTCGATCATCGGCGGTCAACCGGCGCTCAACGCGCTCGCGGCAACGTACTACCCGACGTCGCTGCGCTCGACGGGTATCGGCTGGAGCCTGGGCATCGGCCGTATCGGCTCGGTGCTGGGCCCGGTGCTGGGCGGCGCCTTGATGCACCTGCAATGGTCGTCGTCGTCGCTGTTCCTGGCGGCAGCGGTGCCTGCCTGCGTGTCGCTGATCGGGGTGCTGGCGATCGCCCGCACGCAGCGCGCCGATGGCGGCAACCTGCGCACGGCCACGGCCGCTTGAGCGCGCCCATGACGTCCATCGACGCCGACCGCGCGCACCATGAGCAGCGGTTAGGGCTGCGATAACCATCGAGTATGAAAGTCCGACGCCCGCCAGCGTTATCATGGCGGGCGTCGTTCATTTTGCGGCGGCCGTTGCGATGCGCCACGCGTCGCATTGAATAACTAGAACGACAATGACAACGACGTCCGAAATCTCTCCTGCATTGCCTGCCGAGCGCGTGTTGCTGGGCATTCTCGGCCTGTTCATGATGATCGCCCCGGCCTCGACGGACATGTATCTGCCGGGGCTGACGACCATGCGCCACGAGTTGGGCGCAAGTGCCGCCGCCGCCCAACTTACGCTGTCTTACTTCTTCCTCGGTTTCGCTTTCGGGCAACTGCTGTGGGGCCCGCTGGCAGACCGCTTCGGTCGCCGTCGCCCGATGGCCGCCGGCATCGCGCTGTATATCTTCGGCAGCATCGGTTGCGCGTTCGCCGACAGCATGGACCACATGATGGCGTGGCGTTTCGTGCAGGCGCTCGGCGGCTGTGCCATGCCGGTGATTGCGCAGGCCATCGTGCGCGACGTCTATGGTCCGCGAAACAGTGCGCGCGCCTTCTCGATCATGCTGCTGGTCATGAGCGTGGCGCCGATCGTCGCGCCGCTAGTGGGCGGACAGATGTTGCGCTTTACCACGTGGCGCGTGATCTTCGGGGTGCTGGCGCTGTTCGGCGCAGTGGCCATGCTGGCACTCTGGCGCTTGCCGGAGACGGGGGCGGTGAGTGCGCGCCAGTCGGGGGGACCGCGCGCCGTGCTCGCTTCGTACTGGCATCTGCTGCGCGACCCGCATTTCGTCGGCTACATGGTGGCGGGCGGTGCGGTCTTCGGCGCGTCGTTCACCTACATTACCGGCACGCCGCTCGTGTACATGGAGTACTTCCATGTCTCGCCGCAGTTCTTCGGCGTGCTGTTCGGCATCAACATCGTGGGTATGGCGGCGATGACGGTCTTCAACTCGCGTCGCGTGGGGCAGATCGGTCCGTACCGTCTGATGCGTGTTGGCATCATCGGGTGCGCCATCGTCACGACGGCGCTGTGCGCTACGGTGTGGGCGGGCTACGCGATACTGCCGCTGATGGTGATGATGCTGTTCCTGTTTATGTCGCTGCGCGGCATCATCACGGCGAACTCGGTCGCCGGGGCGCTGGCGAACCACCCGACGCGTGCGGGCGCGGCGGCGGCGCTCGTCGGGAGCGTGCAATACGGCTTCGGCTTTGCTGCCGGCGGCTTGCTCGGCGTGCTCAACGACGGCACGCCGCGTCCGCTGGTCGCTGTCATGTGCGGCTTCGCGGTGTTGGCGCTGATCGCGTTGATGACCATGCTGCGCGATCCGGGCCACGCTCACGGGCATTGATGGCGGCGCACCTTCCAGGGGTGCGCCTCAGCGAGCCATCAGGTCTCGACATGCCGGGCAGGGATATTTCCCCGGCATGTCGATCCGATCGGTCTGCGCGTTACAGCGCCAGCACCAGTTTCTTGCCGCAGGCGCGCGAGCAGCACGACATCATCTTGCTGTTTGCGTCGCGCTCGGCACGCGTGAGCACCACGTCGCGGTGGTCCACGTCTCCGTCGAGCACCTGCACCTCACACGATCCGCACAGGCCTTCCTCGCAGTCGCTCTGCACGTCGATGTTCGCCGCGCGCAGTGCCGTGAGCAGCGTCTGGTCTGCGGGCACCGTCACCGTAATGCCGGAGTCCTTGAGCGTGACTTCGAACGCGTGCTCCTTCTCGGGGTCGAGCGTGCCCAGTTGCGACTGGAAGTGCTCGACACGCAGCGTGTCGTCCGGCCAGTGCGCGCAGCACTCGGCCAAACCGTCGAGCATGCGCATCGGGCCGCACGCGTACACCTGCGTATCCTCGCGCGGCGTGGCCAACAGGCTGGCGTAGTCGGCGCGCTGCCCCTCATCCTTGACCCACAGATGCAGACGTTCGCCATGCAGCGCCCGAAGCTCGTCGATCAGTGCCATCGTGTGACGGCTGCGCCCGCTGTAGTGAATCTCGTAATCGATGCCGAGTGCCTTCGCACGACGCGCCATCGCGGCAATCGGCGTCACGCCGATGCCCCCCGCGACGAAGATCGCGCGCGGCGTGGTCTCGTCCAGGCGGAAATGGTTGCGCGGGCCGCGAATGCGCAGGCGGTCGCCGGCCTTGACCTGCGTGTGCATCCAGTGCGAGCCGCCTCGACCGTCGGGCTCGTGCAGTACGGCAATCTCGAGCGCACCGGCGTCCGACGGATCGCCGCACAGCGAGTATTGACGCGACAGGCCCGTGTCGCCGCACTCGATGTCGATGTGCGAGCCCGGCGCCCAGCGCGGCAGGGTGCGGCCGTCCGGCGCCACCAGTCGCAGCTTCACGATGCCTTCGGCAGCGGCGGATACGGACTCGACCACGACCGGACGCGTGACGCTGTGCCCCGACGGTTCGCCGATACGGACGGGCGCCTGACGCGAGAGCACGGCCGGATCGTGCCGCTCCGGGTTCTGCGCCGGATCCCATTCGACCCACAGATGCTCAGGACCGCGGAACGACGTGTTCGGCACATAACTGAATTGCTGTTCGGCAAGCTTCATGTGCGGCAGGCGGCGCGTGAACTCTTCGAGGAAGATCTGCATCTCCATGCGCGCAAGGTTCTTGCCCATGCACTGGTGCGAGCCGTAGCCGAACGTCAACTGATCGCTCGCATTCTCGCGGCGGATGTCGAACAGGTCCGCATCGGCGAAGTGTCCTTCGTCGTGGTTCGCCGACGACGACACGATCAGCAGCTTCGACCCGGCGGCGATCTCGATACCGCCGATGGTCACGTCCTTCGTGGCGAGGCGCCGCCATGCGGCCACCGAACCGTTGTGACGCAGGCACTCTTCGACCGCGTTCGGAATCAGCGACGGATCTTCGCAGACCTCGCGCCACACATCCGGGTGCTGCAACAGCAGCTTCATTGCGTTGGCCGTGGCGTTGGCCGTCGTTTCGTGGGCGGCCACAATGCCCGCCATCATCATCGAATGCAGATACGAGTCGGTGACGACTTCCGGGTGGTCCTTCTGCTTGCGAATGCCGTATTGCATCCAGCCCGGGCCGTCCGGGTTCTGGCGCATCTTGTCGAGAATCTTGCCTGCCAGTTGCCAGAAATTGCCCACGGCGTGGGCGACGGCTACCTGCTCTTCGGGCTTCGGACGTCCCCACGTATTGACCGTGTGCGCGATGGAGTATTCGCGCAGCTTGTCCATGTCTTCTTCCGGCACGCCGAGGAAGTGCAGGGCAACCGTGAGGGGCACTTCCCACAGCATCTGGTCGACGAGATCGGCGCGACCGTCGTTCACGAAGCGATCGACGTATTCACGCGCAAGCTGGCGCACCAGAGGCTCGTGATGCTTCAGATGCTCGGGCGTGAACGGCTCCATCAGCACGCGACGGCGCGGCATGTGGGCCGGCTCGTCTTCGTTGACCAGCGTACGATTCAGTGCGAAGCCGTAGGAGGCGAGCACCGCATTGGCTTCCGGCCCCGTGGGCGTGATCTTTTCCAGCGCGATTGACGGGCTGAAGGTGATGTTGTCGCGGAAGATCGCCTTGATGTCGTCGTAACGGGTGACCACCCAGTAGCCGAGTTTCGGGCTGTAGAACACCGGCTCTTGCTCGCGTGCCCAGCGCACGTACTCGGGGGGATCTTGCTGATAACCGTCTTCGAACGGATCGAAGTCGGCCGCGCGCGCGCTCACCGGGCAGCCGTTCGGCGCCTTGGCGGGGGCAGTGGCCGCCGTCTGATGAAATGGGCAGCCGCCAGCGCTCGCTGCGGGGGTCTCGGGGGTGGGGGACATCGATTGATTCATCCGTTCACGCTCTCTCGGTCGGGTGCGACGGCGGCCCGGGCAGGGCGCGCGGCGACACACGCATTAAATCAAGTGTAGAGGAGCGGTGGACGAACCGGCGATCTGGGCGATCCGGGCAATTCGGGCGATATGCGCTGCGTTGCCGAACTCGCGCCCCGGTGGCGCCACGTCTCCTCAATCCGATGCGATTCGCGCCATGATGCTGGCGAGCGCTCGCATTCTGTTAATTCATTAAGCGTAAATATAATACGCATTGCGTAAATTGGTGGACTGGGGTTAACCTCTAGTCGAGCCGACACCGGGCAAGATCGATTTGCATCTTAAAATCTCGCCGATGACGACAAGCAAACGACCTACAGCCGGACGCCCGCGTAGCACGGCGGCGGCTTCCCGAGCCACGGACGGCGTCGCAGCCGCCGGCGGCGATACCCTCGATGCGCCGCGCGAGCGCGGCCGCCGCCAGCGTGTGCAATCGGCCGAAACCGGCATGGTGGTGCTCAAGGGCCTGGCCCGGCTGGGTGGCCGTGCGAGCCTCACGGCACTGGCGCTGCACGTGCAGCAAAGTCCCGCGAAGGTGCACCGGTACCTGATGAGCCTGGTGGAGGAGGGGCTCGTGGCACAGGACGCCGACTCGCAACATTACTACCTCGGTCTCGAGGCAATGCTCATCGGTGTGGCTGCGATGCGGCAGGCCGATCCGGTGCGCGCTGCGGAGCCCGGGCTGGTGCGTCTGCGTGAAGCTTTCGACGTCACCTGTTTCATTGCCGTGATGGGCAACAAGGGACCGACCATCGTGCGCTTCGAGGAGCCGGGGCTGCCGGTGACGATCAACGTGCGGATCGGCTCGGTCATGTCCGTGCTGTGGTCTGCGGCGGGGCGCGTTTTTCTCGGCTTGCTCGACGATCCGCAAGTGCTGGCGATGGCCGAGGGCGAACTGGCGCATGCCACACCGGAGCAGCGCGCGCTGCTCGACGCCACCGACCCGATCGGCGCACTGCGAGCCTCGGTGCGCGCCGCGCAGGCGGCGAGCGTTCGCGATACCAATTTGACGGGCATCAGCGCCCTGGCCGCGCCGGTCTTCAATTACGATGGGCGACTCGTCGGTGTCATCACGGCGCTCGGCGCCACGGGCGGTTTCGATGCCCGCCTGGAGAGCCCGATTGGCGAGGCCGTGCGTCGCGAAGCCCTGGCCGCCAGCCATGCGCTGGGCTACCGTCCGCCGCTGCCAGCCGGCGCCTGAGTGATTCGAAGACGTCGACAGCCGCTTAAGCGGCCGTCGACGTCCGCCGCTCCGATCCGTCGATCGGCGGAATCCCGAACACGCATTCCGGCGCCTTTCCCCTGCTTTTTCATCTCATCCAGGCCAGACGCGTGTGCTATTATTTGATAATGATTCTCATTATCAAATGAATGGCCACCGATGAGCGCGGACAAGTCGAGACGCGTCGCCGGAGACCTCGTCGACGGAGGTCGTCAATGCTGATGTTGAAACGGACGCTCGATCTGACGCCGCGTGTGGCATCGATCCCCACGCCGTCCATGACGTATGTGCCGCTCGGCCAGTTCGGGCAGGGGGAGCGCAAGCTCTCGGGTGGGGCGCAGCATCGTGCCCTGGCGAGCAGCGACATGGCCGCCGCACACCGAAGCGCAGTCCCGCCGCCGCTCCCCGAGTGCAGCGGCGACGAGCTTTGGCTGTGGCGTTTTCTGCTGGCGGGGCGCCCGTTCGGTGCGACGGGCGCTGCGGCAGGCGGCCCGGACGACGGCACAACGTGGCTGTCGGCAGAAGAGCACGCGCTCGCGAGGCGATTGCCGCGTCCGCAGATGCGCCATCGCTTTCTCTCCGAGCGTATCGCGTTGCGCTGGATTTTTGGTCGCTGGTTTCGCTGCCCGCCCGGGCAGGCCCCGGTGCCGGCCGCCACGCCCGGCGTGTCGTCGCTCGCGTGCGACGGGCCGCACGGCAAAGTCTGGGTGGACATGGCGCACGCAGGGCTGTGGTTGTTCGTCGTGCTGGGGCAGGGACCGCTGGCGCTGGCCGCTCACGCGCCCACACCGGCAGGTGCCGACGATGCCGATGTTGCCGTCCGACCGGAAGATCGCTTGCTGGCCACGCCCGATCCATTCGCGGTGGCGCGCGATGCGGCGCACCGTCTGTGCCTTGCGCGTCTGGCAGGAGAGGGGGAGGTGTTGACGTCGAACGCCGAGGTCCCGTTGCTCGCGCATCCGTACGTGAGCGTGCCCTACGCAGGGCGCACGCGCTATCTGTACGACATGTCGGTGAGTTCGCGCCTGACGGTCGTGACGGCGCGCGACAGCATCGTTCACCGGATGCGGGCGTTCGGTTGGCAGAACTGACGTTTCGATGCGACAGCGTTGACGGCAGTGGCGGCACCCGAATATCCATATGTTGCGGACGAAGGGCAGCTGTCCTGAATTTGCGCTATTCTGGCCCGCTGTTTCGCCATCCGTCATCGACTTCCTGGAGAAGAAGCTCATGCGCCGTTGCTCGCGCCATACTCTTGCTGCCGTTCTGACTGTCCTTTCCCTGCCGATGGTGCCGCTTGCCGCGCACGCCAAGGCACTCACCGTGTGTACCGAAGCGAGCCCCGAAGGTTTCGACGTGGTGCGCTACAACTCGCTGACGACCACGAACGCCTCGGCCGATCCGGTGTTCAACCGTCTGGTCGAATTCGACGCCGCGCAGGCGAAGGTGGTGCCGAGCCTGGCGACGAAGTGGGAAGTCAGCCCCGACGGGCTGACCTACACGTTCACGCTGCGCCCGAACGTAAGCTTCCACAGCAACGATCTCTTCAAGCCGACGCGCGCGTTCAATGCCGACGACGTCGTCTTCACGTTCGATCGCATGCTCAACGACAATGCGCCGTGGCACAAGCTCACGCCGTCGGGCTTCCCGCATGCGCAGTCGCTCTCGCTGGGCAAGCTGATCAAGTCGGTGCAGAAGGTTGACGACAACACCGTGCGCTTCACGCTCTCCGAGCCGGACGCCGTGTTCCTGTCGATGTTGTCGATGGGTTTCGCGTCGATCTATTCGGCCGAATATGCCGACAAGCTCGTGGCCGCCAACAAGACGGATGAACTCAATGCAAAGCCGATCGGCACGGGGCCGTTCGTCTTCCGCAGTTATCAGAAGGACAGCGTCGTGCGTTACGACGCGAACAAAGCCTATTTCGGCGGCACCCCGGCGTCGGAGCGTCTGATCTACACGATCGTGCCTGATGCGGCCGTGCGCGCGCAGAAGGTGAAGGTCGGCGAATGCCAGATCGCGCTCTCGCCCAAGCCGCTCGACGTACAGGCTGCGCGCAGCGACAAGGCGCTCAAGGTGGTCGAGACGCCCGCGTTCATGACCGCGTTCGTCGCCATCAATACGCAGCACAAGCCGCTGAACGATGTGCGCGTGCGTCAGGCGCTGAACATGGCGTTCGACAAGCCGAGCTACGTCAAGCAGGTCTTCGAAGGCACGGCCACGCCGGCGGTGAACGTGTATCCGCCGAATACGTGGAGTTATGCGAAGGGCGTGGCGGACTATCCGCTGAACATCGAAAAGGCGAAGAAGCTGCTGGCTGACGCCGGCTTCCCGCAAGGCTTCGAGACGACCATCTGGACGCGCCCGGCCGGCAGCCTGCTGAATCCGAACCCGCGCGTGGGTGCCGAGATGCTGCAAAGCGATCTGGCGAAGATCGGCGTGAAGGCGCAGATCAAGACCGTGGAGTGGGGCGAGCTGATTCGCCGGGGCAAGGCGGGCGAGCACGACCTGTTGTTCATGGGCTGGTCGGGTGACAACGGCGACCCCGACAACTTCCTCACACCGCAATTCAGTTGTGCGGCCGTGACTTCGGGCACGAACTTCGCGCGCTTCTGCGACGCGAATCTCGACAAGCTGATCAGCGATGGCAAGCGCACGCATGACATTGCCGCGCGCACGGCGAAGTATCAGGCGGCGCAAAAGACGATCAAGGACGACGCGCTGTGGATTCCGCTGGCCCACCCGGTCGCCTCGGTGATTACGCGTGCCGACGTGTCGGGCTATCAGGTGAGTCCGTTCGGGCGCCAGAATTTCGCGACGGTGAAGGTCAAGTAACGCGAAGTCCGATGCAGTAACAAAGGGCCATGTCCGGCGACGGACATGGCCCTTTCTCATGTGACGCTTCAGTGCACGGTTCAGACGTCAGGCGTCAGGCGCGCTCTCCGTTTCACCGATCCGGAAGATCTGCGACAAGTCCCAATCTCCCATGCCACGCTGTTCGGCGTCCTTGAGCAACCGGCGTACCTCCGGCAGCACGCGTTGCACGGTGGCGCTCGCATGCGCGAGTTCGGCAATGGCATCGAGGTCCTTGAGAATCACGCGCACGGTGCCGGTCGCGTGTTCGGGCGGCGTCACCATACGTGGCCAAAGCGTCTGCATCAGAACGGAATCGGCCCAGCCGCCTTGCAGTGCCGACGGCACCGCCGCCGTATCGATGCCGTTGCGTTTGGCGAGCACGAAGGCTTCGGCCAGTCCGGCGAGCGTGGTGGCGACGACGGCCTGGTTGGCGAGTTTCGTCGTTTGACCGGCACCGATGTCGCCCATGCGTGTGACGCGAGATGCGAACGCGCGCAGCACCGGCGTGACGGCAACGATCGCCTCGGCGGGGCCGCCCGCCATGATCGCGAGCGTGCCGGCCTCGGCGCCGCCGGTGCCGCCTGACACGGGGGCATCGATCCACACGCTGCCGGTGGCGTCGAACCAGCGCTTGGCGAGCGAGCGGGTGAGCGCGGGCGAGAGCGTCGAGTGATCGACGATAAATCGCGGTGGCGTGGCTGCATGCACCAGTCCGTGCTCGCCGAAGACCACGTCTTCCACGGCCTTGCCGTCGCCGAGGCACAGCAACGCGATGTCGACGCACTCGCCGAGCGCCTGCGGGGTGACGCAGGCCATCGCGCCCGCATCGGTCAGGGAGGCAAGCTTCGCGCTGGAGCGATTCCAGACGGCGACGTCGTGTCCGGCGGCGAGTAGTCGCCGCGTCATCGGTTCGCCCATGCGGCCAATGCCGCAAAAGCCTACGCGTGGGGTTGTCATCGTTTCGATTCCTCGTGGGTTGGCGTCTCCCCGATCGAGGCTTCGTACGGCCAGTCCACGGCACCGGAATGCGTCACGGCGCCGAGCTTCGCCGGACGCACGAGCGCTTCGTACTTTTCGAGCACACCGCCCAGACGTCCGCGAACGAAAGGCTTGGTCACGGCCGCGCGGGCCGCGAGTTCCTCGTCGGAGAGTTCGACGTCGAGCTTACCCTTGATTGCATCGATGTGGATGCGGTCGCCATCGCGCAGCAGCCGGATCGGTCCACCTGCCGCCGCTTCGGGGCCGACATAACCGATGCACATGCCGCGCGTGGCGCCGGAGAAGCGCCCATCGGTCAGCAGCGCGACCTTCTCGCCCATGCCTTGCCCGTAGATCGCCGCGGTCACACTCAGCATTTCGCGCATGCCGGGGCCGCCCTTCGGGCCCTCGTTGCGAATCACGAGCACATCGCCTTCGCGGTACGTGCCCGCAGCGACCACCGCCATGCAGTCCTCTTCGGTCTCGAACACACGTGCCGTACCCGAGAAGGCCAATTGCTTGAGGCCCGCGGTCTTGAGGGCGGCGCCGTCCGGGGCGAGGTTGCCGCGCAGCACCACGAGACCGGCGTTGGGGGAGAGCGGCTCGGTGTGGGGCTTGACGACACGTCCGTCGGGACCGGGAAACGCACGCAGCGCGGCTTCGAGCGTTTCGCCGCTCTGCGTGAGCGTGTCGCCGTGAATGTGGCCGCCGGCAAGCAGCGCGTTGAGCACGGCAGGCACGCCGCCCACATGATGCAGGTCGACGGCAAGGTAGCGCCCGCCCGGTTGCATGTCGCCGATGAGCGGCGTGCGGGCGAGCACTTCGGAGACGTCGTCCAGCGTGAATTCGATGCCGGCTTCGTGGGCGATGGCCGGGATATGCAGCATGGCATTGGTCGAGCCGCCCGTTGCCGCAACGGCGGCGCAGGCGTTCTCGAGACTCTTGCGTGTGACCAGATCGCGCGGCAGCGGACCGCCGTTGCGCAGCGCGCGCATCACGTTCTCACCGGCGCGGCGGGCAATGGCGATGCGCTCGCTGTACACCGCAGGCACCATGGCCGACCCGAGCGGGGCGAGGCCCAGCACTTCGGCCACCATGGCCATCGTGTTCGCCGTGAATTGTCCCGGGCAGGAACCGGCTGTCGGCGTGCAACGCTTTTCGATGCCACGCAGCGTCTCGGCCGACATGTCGCCACGTTGCGCCGCCCCCACGGCCTCGATGGCGGTCAGGATCGTGGCCTGCGAACCGTCGGGAGCAACGCCGGGCAGCATGGCGCCGCCAAAGAGAAACACCCCGGGCACGTTCACACGGACCATGCCCATCAGAATGCCCGGCAGTGTCTTGTCGCAACCGGCCACGCCCACGAGCGCGTCGTAGCAATGCGCACGCACGAACAACTCGACGCTGTCGGCAATCGTCTCGCGCGAGACCAGCGAGAAGCGCATGCCCGAATGGTTCATCGAGGTGCCGTCGGAGACTGAGATCGCCGAGCCGCGAATCGGCACACCGCCACCGGCGGCAATACCCAGACGCACGTTGTCCGAGATCTGGTTGAGCGACATGGAACACGGCGTGTTTTCACCGAAGGTGTCGACGATGGCGACAAACGGCTTGTCGATGGCTTCGTCGTCGAGGCCGGTAGCCCGCAGGAAGGCACGGTGCGGCGTGCGCGTGACGCCTTCGGTGACCGTGCGGGAGCGGTGTTTGTGCAGATCTGTCATGGGGGGACTTCCTTGTAGGGAGCGCTCGAACACTCAGGTGTTGAGCAGCAAACCGTTTTCGATGGCCAGCACCTGGCCCGTCATGGCCGGCGCGTGTGCGGCGAGGAACCAGGCCAGATCGGCGACTTCCGACGGCTGTGACACCCGCTTGAGCGGTGCGTTCTCGCGCATGCCGTCGACCACGCGGGCGTAAGCGTCGTCGCCGAGCACGCGGCGCAACAGGCCGTCGTCGACCATGCCCGGTGCGATGGCGTTCACGCGCACTTGCGGGGCGAGATTGCGCGCCAGCGAAAGCGTGAGCGCGTTGACCGCGCCTTTCGACGCAGCGTACGCAATCGACGATCCCGTGCCGTTGAGCGACGCCAGCGACGAGATGTTGATGACGCTGCCCGATGGCTCGCCGGCCGTGCGCTCGCGCAGCAGGGGCGCGGCCGCACGCGTCATCTGGAACATGCCGATGAGGTTCACGCGATAGATGCGCTCGAACTCGTCGGCATCGATGGCCTCGAGATCGCCGTGCGGAATCACCCGCGTGGTGCCGGCGCTGTTCACGAGGGCGTCGAGCCGCCCCCATTGGGCGCGCACCGCATCGACCATGCGGCGGCAGGCGTCGTCGTCGCCCACGTCGGCGTCGACGACGAGCGTCTGCACGCCCGCGTCGCGGCATTGCGCTGCCACGGCCTCGGCTGCGGCGCGCGTGCTGTCGTCGAAATTATTGACGGCCACTGCCCAGCCACCGCGCGCGAAACGCAAGGCGGTGGCGGCACCGATACCGGTGGCTGCACCGGTCACGAGACAGACAGGTGTACTCATGCGCGACCCCGTTGCGAGCCCAGCGAGAGCACGATGAAGGCTCCGCCGACGAGGGCGCACGCCAGCACGATCATACCCGGCAACAGTTGCCCGGTGCTGTCCTTCAGAAAGCCGATGACGTACGGGCTCACGAAGCCCGCAAGATTGCCGGTCGAGTTGATCAGCGCGATGGCGGCGGCTGCACCGGCACCGCTCATCATGGCCGTGGGAATGCCCCAGAAGACCGGCGCGATCGAGTTGATGCCGATGGCGGCCACGATGAGCGCGGCCATCGACCACCACAGATGTTGCGCCAGCAGCACTGACGCGAGCATGCCGGCGGCACCCAGCAGACAGCACACGGCCACGTGAATGCGGCGTTCGTTGTGGCGGTCGGCATGGCGTGCAATGAGGATCATGGCCACGGCGCTGATCAGCGACGGCACGGCCGAGAGCAGACCGATGTTGCCGAGGTTGGCGACCCCGGCGGCGCGGATCATCGTCGGCAACCAGAAGACGAGTCCGTAGTTGCCCATGGCGATACAGAAGTAGAGCAGGCCGAGCAGCCAGACCTTGCCGTTGCCGAACACCTCGCGCACGCTGTGACGGGCGCGCGTGCTGTCGTCGGCCGCGAGGTCCTGGGCGAGCAGGCGCTTTTCTTCCGCGCTCAGCCACTTGACCGTCTCGATCCGGTCCTGCAACACGAAGAATGCCGCGATACCCACGACCAGCGACGCGACACCTTCGATCAGAAACAGCCATTGCCAGCCCGCGAGGCCGTGCACGCCGGCGAACTGCTGCATGATCCAGCCGGACAGCGGGCCGCCGATGGCACCCGAGACCGGAATCGCCACCATGAACAGCGCGATGATCTGCGAGCGCTTGTTCGACGGGAACCAGGTGGCGAGGTACAGCACGATGCCCGGGAAGAATCCGGCCTCGGCCACGCCGAGCAGGAAGCGCAGCACATAGAACGAGACAGGGCCCTGCGTGAACATCGTCAGGCAGGAGATGATCGACCACGTGACCATGATCCGGGCAATCCACATGCGCGCGCCAACACGATGCAGGATCAGGTTGCTCGGCACTTCGAAGATGAAGTAGCCGAGGAAGAACACGCCCGCCCCGGCGCCGTAGACGGTCTCCGACAGCGAAAGGTCGGAGAGCATCTGCAACTTCGCGAAACTCACGTTCACGCGGTCGATGTACGCCACGATGAACGCGAGGAACAGGAACGGCATGATGTGCCAGGTCAGCTTGCGGTACAGCGCATCGCGCTGCGTCGGGTCGCCGGCATACGCCTGCGCGCCGCCGGAAAGGGACGTGCTCATGGGTGTTGTCTCCGTGGGTGCGTGCCGTGGGGCACGTCGAGTTATCTGGCAGCCTGCCCGGGTTCGGTTATGTGCGCTGCGCGGATCGCCAGCGTTTTCTTCGACGCGTCTGGCGGTTCGCCAACGTGCGGGAACGCCCGCACGGCAGTGCTGCTCGTTCGCAGGGTAAGGGCTGCGCCGGGCGCTCGGCAAATCACACTTTGCGCACGCGACATTACCATTTGGTTATGATTGGGCGTTGCGCCGAGGTGCGATCCCCGTCCTTTGTGCGTCCTTTCGACAACTGCTCATCGCCCGCCATGCCCACGGCCGACAACTCCATCGAACGTTTTTTCCGTAGCGGTCTGAAGCTCGGGCACCTGCGCATGCTGGTGACACTGGGCGAATTGCGTCAGGTCACGCGCGTAGCGGCCGCATTTCATGTGACGCAGCCAGCCATCTCCAAGCAGATCGCCGAAATCGAGGAAGCCTTGGGGGCGCCGGTCGTGCGTCGCGTGGGCAACGCCGTGGAGTTGACCGGGATCGGACGCGTGCTCGTCGAACGAGGACGCGAGATTCTGCGGCAGATCGAACTGGCGCGACGCGACGTCAGCGCATTGACGGCCGGTACCGCGGGCCACGTGCGCTTCGGCGCTGTCGTCACGATCCCGCAGCCGTTGATCGCGCATGCGGTAGAGCTTTTTACGCGCCGCGCGCCGACGGCATCGTTCTCCTTCGTGGAAGCCACGCTCGATCGTCTGCTCAAGATGATGGACGAAGGCAACCTCGATCTGGCGCTCGGCCGCAATCGGGTGACGGGACATCTGGCCGTGATGCGCCATGAATCGCTCCATCATGAGCCGTTCGTGTTCGTGGTGGGCACGCGGCATGCCTTGGGCGGTCCTGACACGCCGGTAGCGTGGCAGGATTTGCAGGAGGTGCGTTGGATCACGCCGATGCGCGGCTCGCCTGCGTTCGCAACGATGGCCGAAATCCTGGCGGAGCATGGGGTGACGTTGCAGCGTCCGGCGATCGAGTCGAGTTCGCTGGCGTTGAATCTGTCGCTGCTGCGCGGTGGCGATTTCGTCTCGATCCTGCCGCTCTCGCTGGCCCGGCGTTACGTGCAACGTGGCTCGATGCGCGTATTGCCGTTGCCGCCGCTGGGGCCGTTGGGCGAAGCGATCCTGTATTGGCGCGAAGACACCACCACCCCGGCAGCACAACTGTTTGCGGCTTGTTTGCGCGAGTCGTCGGCCGAGCTGATCGACGCCAACTGACGCGTTTTCCGCGCGTTTTACTGCGCGCTGCAAGTTGGTGCGCGTTGTAAGCGTTTCATGAACGATACATTTTCCGCACGCCAGGCTTTGATGTCTTGTAAGTTGAGTTATTAATTCGTTGTAAATCAATGGGTTGGGTTATCTGGCACGGAATTCGCGTATGTGAATCGTGTATGGCGAAGCGCCAACCCGGAATTCCCGCAGGCTGTTGGCAAGGATCTCCTGTGCGTCATGGCACGGGACGGCTCTCTATTGCCCGCGATTTTGGCTGACGCGCTCACGCCGTAACGCAGAACCTTCTGGCGGGGTTCTGCGTGTTTCGAAGTGAGTGTGCGCGTGCGCGGGGAGGGAACCATGAACGGGTTCAAGGCGACTTTGGTGGGGGCGGCCGCAGCGGCGATGCTGTGCGGCCTTTCGATCAATGCTTCCTATGCTGCCGGAGGTGGTGGCGGTGGGCGTGGCGGAGGTGGCGGCATCGGATTCGGTGCCGGTGGCCTCGGCGGGCTCGGCGCCTTCGGTGGGCCAGGCGGTACCGGTACGGGTGTCGGCATTGGCGTCGGCGTCGGGATTGGCGGCGCGGGCGGCTGCGGCTGCGGCGGCCATGGTGGTGGTGGCGACGGTGGCGGTGGTGGCGGCGGTGGCGGCGGTGGCGGCGGTGGCGGAGGCGGTGGCGGAGGCGGCGGTGGCGGTGGCGGTGGCGGTGGCGGAGGCGGCGGTGGCGGTGGCGGTGGCGGCGGCGGTGGTGGTGG
>NZ_JBEBXS010000010.1:0-211099 GCF_040391475.1 Pandoraea pnomenusa
CGTGAACTTCGCGCACGGCGCCTTCTATCTGCTCGGCGCCTACTTCTGCTATCAGGCGCTGCAATGGGGCATGTCGTTCTGGCTCGCGCTCATCGTGTGTCCGATCGTGGTCGGCGCGCTGGCGTGGATCGCCGAGAAAGTCCTGCTCTCGCACATCTACGAAAAGGCCCACGAATTCCACATCCTCGTCACCGTCGGTCTCGCGCTGGTGGTGCAGGAACTCGTCATCATCGTATGGGGCCCGCTCGGCGATAACGTCGCGGTGCCCGAAGTGCTCGACGGCGTGGTGATGTGGGGCAACTTCATCTATCCGAAATACCGGCTCTTCCTCATCGGCTTCACGGCAGTGTTCGCTGCGGTGCTCTGGTGGCTGCTCGAAGGCACGCGACTGGGCAGTGCGGTGCGCGCCGGGAGCGAGTCGTCGGAGATGGTGTCGCTGCTCGGTATCAACGTGTTCCGTGTGTTCAGTCTGGCCTTTGCGCTGGGCGCGGGCACTGCGGCGCTGGCCGGCGTGCTCGCTGCGCCGGTGCGCGGCGTCGAACCGTTCATGGGCATCGAAGCGCTGGGCATCGCCTTCGTGGTGGTCGTCATCGGGGGCATGGGCAGTTTCGCCGGGGCACTGGTGGGCGGCCTCGTCATCGGCATCGTGCAAAGCCTGATGAGCACGATCTGGCCGGAAGGCGCACGATTGATGATCTATGTGGCGATGGCAGCGGTGCTGCTCATGCGCCCGCACGGCCTGCTCGGGAGGGGATGATGCTGGTACGTTACCGTTTTTGGCTCCTTGCGGCCGCCGTCACACTGATCCTGCCGCTCACGCTGTCGTCGGGCACGCTCGCCACCGAAGTGCTGGTCTATGCACTGGCCGTACTCGGTTGCAACCTGCTGCTCGGCTACACCGGTCTGCTGTCGTTCGGTCAGGGCATCTTCTTCGGCCTGGGCAGCTACACGCTGGGCATTCTGCTCACGCGTACCGCACTTCCGATGCCGTTGGCCGTCATTACGGCCATCGTGCTGGGCGCAGTGATCGCCGCCGTCGTCGGCAGCTTCGCGATCCGGCAGAAGGGCACGTACTTCGTGATGCTCACGCTCGCCTGCGCGCAGATGTTCTACTTCGTGGCCTATACCGCCACCGACTGGACCGGCGGCGACAACGGCCTGCTCGACATTCCGCGCAAGTCGCTCGCGCTCGGCGGCACGACACTGATCCCGCTCGAGACGCCATGGCAGTACTACACCTTCGTTGCCGTCGTCTTCCTGATCGTGTTCGCCGTGTTGCTGCGCGTGGCCGACTCCGTGTTCGGTCGCACACTGCTTGCCATTCGCGACAACGAGACCCGCGCGGCGGCCATCGGCTACCACGTGAAGACATTCAAGCTCGTGGCGTTCGCGATCTCCGGCGCGGTCACCGCACTCGCCGGGGCATTGCATGCGCTCATGACGGGCATCGCACCGCTGTCGAACATCGAGTACCACACGAGCGAGATGATCCTCGTGATGACGGTGATCGGCGGCACGGGCAACCTGTTCGCGTCGGTGCTGGGCGCGGCGTTCTACGTGCTTGCCGCCGACTGGCTCTCCACCCTGTGGCCGCGCTGGCTGCTCTTGCTCGGCCTGTTGCTCATCGCCGTGAGCCTGTTCATGCATCGCGGACTGTGGGGCGTGGGAGAGTCGCTGTGGCATCGCCTGACTGGCAAACGCGGCCAGGAGAATGACAAGAACGGCAAACTGGACACGCAGGGAGACCCGACATGAGCGACGCACTGATCGAAGCCTCGGGCATCGTCAAGCGGTACGGCAAGTTCACGGCGCTGCATGGCGTGGATCTGCGCGTGGCGCCGCGCACCGTGCACTCCGTCATCGGCCCGAACGGCGCCGGCAAGACCACGCTGTTTCACATGCTCACCGGCACCGTGCCGGTCTCGGGCGGGCGCATCCTGTTCGATGGTCACGATGTGACGACCGAGGCCGATTACCGTCGCGTGCAACGCGGCATCGCGCGTTCGTTCCAGGTCACCGCGCTGTTCCAGAACCTGTCGGTGCGTGAAAACCTGCGTCTGGCCGCGCTGGGGGTGACCCCGCGCCGCGCGCTCTCGTGCTGGCGCAAGGCCGACGGCCCGCGCGCCTGCGCCGCCGTCGTCGACGACGTGCTCACGCGACTGGCGCTCACGCGTCACGCGGGCACCGCTGCCGGTTCGCTCTCACATGGCCAGCAGCGACGCCTCGAAGTGGGCATGGCGCTCGCGGCGCGCCCCAAGGCGATCTTCCTCGACGAGCCGACGTCCGGCATGGGCATCGACGACCTCGACGACATGAAGCAACTCATTCGCGGTCTGCGCGACGACCACACCGTCGTGCTCATCGAACACAACATGAACATCGTAATGGACATCTCCGACACGATCACCGTCATGCAGCAGGGCCGGGTGCTCGTCGAAGGCAAGCCCGATGCGATCCGCGCCGACGACCGCGTGCGCGCTGCCTATCTCGGCAACATGATTACCGGAGGACGCGCATGATCCTCGACGTCGCAGGCATTCACAGCTATTACGGCAAGAGCCACATCCTGCAGGGCGTGTCGCTCAATATCGGCGACGGCGAGCTCGTCACCCTGCTCGGACGCAACGGCGCGGGCAAATCGACCACGCTCAAGACAATCGCGGGCGTGGTCACGCCGAAGGCGGGCAGCATCACGTTTCTCGGCAAGCCCGTTGCCGGACAACCCGCGCATCGCATCGCCGCGCGCGGCGTGTGCTTCGTGCCGGAACATCGCGGCATCTTCAAGCTGCTGACGGTCGAGGAGAACCTCAGGCTCGGCGCGCGACGCGATTCGCCCTGGCAGCTTGCCGACATCTACCGCATCTTTCCGCGCCTGCAGGAGCGTCGCAAGAACGGTGGCGCGCAGCTGTCCGGTGGCGAGCAGCAGATGCTGGCCATCGGCCGCGCGCTGATGAATCATCCGCGACTGCTCATGCTCGACGAACCGGTGGAAGGCCTCGCGCCCGTGATCGTCGAAGAGATCGTGGCGCAGCTCAAGCTCATCAAGCAGGCGGGCGTGGCAATCCTGCTCGTCGAACAGAATCTGGAAGTCTGCACGCAGCTGGCCGACCGGCATTACATCGTCGAGCAGGGCGTGATCGTGTACGGCGCCGACAACGCCGCGTTCCTCGCCGACGACGTGGTCAAGGACCGCTATCTCGGGGTGGGCGTGGCCTGACGCGCCTGTCGCATCTATCGTATCGCGCGACGCGCGCTGCCCCGTCCGAAGCCGTCGAGGCCTCGACACAGCGCGCGCCGCTTTGCCAACGCATGCGCCTTTCGCGACAAACACGGCCAACACGGTCAACGTGATTGCCGCGGCGCATGCCCTGAAGGACTTGTGAACATGGAACGTCTCGATCAACCGGCGGCCGCAGTGCGCGTGGACGGCGCGCGCCTGTGGAACAGCCTCATGCAACTCGCGCAAATCGGCGCGACGGAAAAGGGCGGCGTGTGCCGTCTCGCACTGACCGATCTCGACCGACAGGGCCGCGATCTGTTCGTGACGTGGGCCAAGGAGATCGGCTGTACGGTGCGCGTCGACGCCATCGGCAACATCTTCGCGCGCCGCGCGGGACGCGACGACACCCTGCCGCCCGTGATGACCGGCAGCCATATCGACACGCAGCCGACCGGTGGCAAGTTCGACGGCAACTACGGCGTGCTGGCCGGTCTCGAAGTGCTGCGCACCCTGAACGACAACGGCATCGTGACGCAGGCGCCGCTCGAAGTGGCCGTGTGGACGAACGAGGAAGGCTCCCGGTTCGTTCCCGTCATGATGGGCTCCGGCGTCTACGCAGGCGCCTTTACGCTCGAGCACGCGTTGGCACAGAAGGATCACAACGGCGTGAGCGTCGCCGAGGCGCTGAAGGCCACAGGCTACGCCGGAAAGGACTCCGCTGTGGGCGCACCCGGTGCGGTGGGCGCGTACTTCGAAGCGCACATCGAACAGGGACCGGTGCTCGAAGCGCATGACAAGACCATCGGCGTGGTGCAGGGTGCGCTCGGCCAGCGCTGGTACGACGTGACCGTCACCGGCATGGAAGCGCACGCGGGCCCGACGCCGATGGCATTGCGCCGCGACGCCTTGCTCGCCGCCGCGCAACTGATCCAGGCGGTGAACCGCATCGCCTGCGAGCATGCGCCGCACGCGCGCGGCACGGTCGGCTGGGTCGACAACTATCCGAATTCGCGCAACGTCATTCCGGGCCGGGTGAAGCTCTCGGTCGATCTGCGCGCGGCCGACGATGCCACGCTCGACACGCTGAATGCCAAGCTGCGCGCCGAATGCGAGGCGCTGAGCACGAATGGCATCGACGTGGCCATCGAACAAGTCGTGTACTTCCCGCCGCAACCGTTCGCGCCGGCGCTCGTCGAAGCGATTCGCAGCGGCGCACAGGCGTTGGGGCTGTCGTCGATGGATGCGATCAGCGGTGCCGGACACGACGCCGTCTATCTCGCGCGCGTGGCGCCCACGGCAATGATTTTCGTGCCGTGCAAGGACGGCATCAGTCACAACGAGATCGAGGATGCCGACCCCGTGCATCTCGAGGCCGGTTGCAACGTGCTGCTGCAAGCCATGCTGCAACGCGCAGGAGGTGCCGCATGAAGGTGATGATCGCGCGCATGAATCACGAGACGAATACGTTCTCGCCGGTGCCCACGCCGCTCGAAGCCTTCGGCAATCACGGGCCGACGTATGACGACGACGCCTATCGCGACAACAAGGGCATGCGCACGGCCATGTCCGCGTTCATCGATCTGGCGCACGCGGCCGGTGCCGAGATGGTGACGCCGGTGTCCGCCAGCGCCAATCCGAGCGGGCGCGTGGCGGCGAGCGCTTACGACGAACTGTGCCGCCGGATCGTGGCGGCTGCGGGCGGCGTCGACGCGATCCTCCTCGATCTGCACGGCGCGATGGTCGCCGAGAACAGCGACGACGGCGAAGGCGATCTGCTCGAACGCGTACGCGCCGCCGCACCCGATACCCCGATTGCCGTGGCGCTCGATCTGCACGCGAACGTCACGCCGAAGATCGTGGCGAATGCCGACATCGTCGTCGGCTTCAAGACCTATCCGCACGTCGACATGTACGAGACCGGCGAGCACGCCGGACGTCTGCTGTTTGAAATGCTTGCCGGCAAGCGCCGCCCCAAGGTCGTCTGGCGACAGCCGCCGCTCATGGTGCATTCGCTGCGCAGCACGAGCCACGGCGGTGCGATGAAGCGCGCGCTCGACGCCGCCAAACGTGCCGAGACGGAAGAGGGCATCCCGGCGGTTTCCGTGTTCTCGGGCTTCTCGCTCGCCGACATTGCGTCGCCGTGCATCAGCGTTGTGGTGACGGCCGCCGACGGCGAAGAAGGCGTGCAGCGGGCGCAAGCCGTAGCAGACCGTATCGCGTCGCAAGCGTGGGACGAGCGCGACGGCTTCGTCTATCGCAGCGCCACACTCGACGCCTCGATTGCCGAGGCGAAACGCCTCGCCGAAGGCGCCGACAAGCCGGTGCTGCTGCTCGATCACAGCGACAACTGCATGTCGGGTGGCACGTGCGACACCATGGACGTGCTCGAGGCCGCGCTCGCGGCGGGGCTGACGGGCATCGGTGTCGGCCCGCTGTGCGACCCGGAAGCCGTGGCAACGCTGATCGAGGCAGGCGAGGGGGCCGAAGTCACGCTGGCCGTGGGCAACAAGCGCCCGCTCTCGCAACTGGGCATCACGAAAACGCCGGCGGTCCTCACCGGCATCGTGCGCAAGATCAGCGACGGCGAGTATGTGGTGAGCGGCCCGACCTACACCGGCCAGCGCTGCTACATGGGACGCACGGTACTGTTCGACATCGGCGCGGCGCGCATCGTCGTGACGGAACGCACTCACGAGCCGTGGGATCACGGCGTGTTTACCTGCGTGGGCCTCGATCCGCATGGCGAACGCTTCCTGCTGCTCAAGTCGCGCATGTACTGCCGCCCGGTCTTCGTGCCGATCTCGGCAGGACTGGTCGAGTGCGACAGCAATGGCGTGACCAGCTCCAACTACGCACTGTTCCCGTTCTCGCGCGTCAATCGTCCGGTGTATCCGTTGGACACCGACGTCGCGTTTGAAGCGTAGGTCGGCGGCAAACGCCCACGACGCGCGAGCCGTAATGTAATTCGAAGCGCGCCGCACCTGTCAACCTTGTCAGGTGTCGGACGCCCGATTGCGTCATACGCTCGAGGCTCGGGCGATCATTATCGTCTGCGACGTACTTGCCTGTGCCGTCCGTTCGCCCGAAGACTTCGGGAGAATCCGACTGATGAGTAACGACGTGGTCATCGTGGGGGCCGTGCGCACCCCGATTGGCGAATTCGGCGGCAGCTTGCGCAAGATGGCGCCCGCAGGGCTCGGCGCGGCCGTCATCCGGGCGCTGCTCACGCGTACCGGCGTGTCGGGCGAGGACATCGGCCAGGCCGTCTTCGGCAACGTGCTTCAGACCACACCTCGAGACATGTATCTCGGCCGCCTCGCGGCATTGAGTGGCGGTGTCGCCCCTCACGCGGGGGCATTGACCGTGAACCGGCTGGGCGGCTCCGGACTCGAAGCCGTGCTGCTGGCCGCGCACTACGTCGCGTCGGGCGAAGCCGAGATAGCCGTGGGCGGGGGTGCCGAGACGATGAGCCTCGCGCCGCAACTGCTGCCCATATCGCCCCCCGGCACACCGCCCGGCGAGGCTGTCGTGGCGGACACGCTCCTGCGCGGATTCACTGACCCGATGACCGGGGTTCGCATCGGCGAGTTGGGCGAGCGCATCGCCGCGCGCTTCAAGATCAGCCGGCAGCGACAAGACGCCATTGCACTCTCGTCGCACCGGCGCGCGGCACACGCGGCTGCCGCCGGCTACTTCGACACCCAAATCGTGCCCGTCGACACCGGGGCATCGGACAAGGCAGTGACATTCACGCGCGACGAACGCGTTCGCGCGGCAGTGACTCCCGGCTATTTCGCCAAATTCAAACCTATCTTCCGCCAGGACGGAGGCACCATTACCGCGGCCAACGCCTCGGGCTTCAACGATGGCGCCGCTGCCGTGCTGATGACGACCGCACGGCACGCGAGATTTCACGAGCTGCGCCCGATGGCGCGGCTGATCGCCCATGCACGCGTCGGCGTGATGCCCGAGGACATGGGCATCGCGCCCGTGATCGCCACGCGCGAAGTACTTCGTCGTGCCGAGTTGCGTATTCATCGCATGGACGTGATCGAGCTGAACGAGGTGTTCGCGTCGGACGTGGGGGCTTTTTTGCGCGAGATGGCGATCGACGACACGCGCGTCAATCCGAATGGGGGTGCCATTGCGTTGGGGCATCCGGTCGGTGCGACCGGCGCAATCATGGTGACGAAGGCCGTGCACGAACTGCAACGCACCGGGGCGCGTTACGCGCTCGTGACGACCTGTGTTGGCGGCGGACAAGGTATCGCCGCCATCTTCGAACGCATCTAGGAAGGCGCGAAGGCTTTCGCGCGCCATCGGTCGGGCACGAACGCGCCGCGACCGATGGGCCTGTCTCGACCGGATTACTCGTCGAGCACCTTGTTGCCGGTCTCTTCGAACATCGACACGGCGATGAGCGAGATGACCACGCAAACGATCATGTACCACGCCGGGGCCATCTTGTTGCCCGTCACGCGGATCAGCCACCCCGCCACGAGCTGGGCGGTCCCGCCGAACACCGACACGGCGATCGCATAGGCGCTCGACATGTAGCCCGCGCGCAGATGCTTGGGGAAGTTCTCGGGCATCAGCGCATACGCGGGGGCCGAACCCATCGTGTAGCACAGCATCAGCACGATCAGTGCGGCGAGCACGACCGGCAGCGACGGGAAGTGCGTCATGACCCAGAACGCCGGATACAACAACACGATGAGCGCCACGCGGCCGGCAATCGTCAACGGCTTGCGACGGCCCATCTTGTCCGACCACGCGCCGTAAATCGGGCACATCACCAGCGAAATCGTGCTGGCGGCCACACCGGCGAGCATCGACATCTTCGGCGGCAGACCAAGGTACTGAATGCAGTACGTCGGCATGTAATACATCATCACGTACGTCGAGACCGACATGCCCATGATCGAGAAGATCGTGAGGAACCAGTTGCGCACGTACACGCCGCGCTTCGGGTCGTCGCGACCGGCAACGGCCTTCGCCTTCGGCGGCTCTTCCTGGATGTGACGACGCAGGTAGATGCCGACCGGCGCGATCAGGGTGCCGAGCAGGAACGGAATGCGCCAGCCCCAGCTATGCATGGTGTCGTCGGAGAGCAGGAAGCCGAGGCTTGCCGCCAGACCCGACCCGAGCAGTGCGGCTGCGCCCTGGCTCGCCAACTGCCAGCTCGCACGGAAGCCGCGGCTCTTTGCCCCGCCCACTTCCAGCAGCGTGGCCGTGGCCGCACCGAACTCGCCGCCTTGTGCAAAACCTTGCAGCAGACGCGCCCCGACGATCAGCAGCGGCGCCGCCAGACCGATCTGGGCGTAGGTCGGTGCGAGGCCGATTGCCGCCGAGCCGATCGCCATCAGCAGGATGGTCAGCGTGAGCGCCGGTTTGCGGCCCGCACGGTCGGCGTAGCGACCGAGCACGATACCGCCCAGCGGGCGCATCACGAAGCCGACCGCGAACACGGCGAACGCGAGCAACGACGAGGTGATCGGATCGTCCGCCGGAAAGAACTGCTTGCCGATGGTCAGCGCGAAGTAGCTGTAGACCGTGAAATCGAAAAACTCGAGCAGGTTGCCGATGACGGCTGCGAAAACGATCTTGCGCTGCTGTGACGGGCTCATCTGCGACGGCTGCGCACCGTCAGCCGTCAATGTCGTGGTTGCGATGCTCATGCGCGGTCCTTGGCGAGAAAGCGTTCGACCAGACGCGTCCAGAAGGCGGCACCGATGGTCAGATTGTCGTCGTTGAAATCGTATTTGGCGTTGTGCAGCATCGGCTTGCCTTCGCCGTTGCCCAGGCGAATGAAGCAACCCGGCACCTTCTGCAGGTAGTAGGCGAAGTCTTCGCTGCCGGCGATGGGCGGGAACGGCGAGATGATGTGCTCGGCACCGACCAGTTCCTCGGCCACGCCGCGCGCGAATTCCGTCTCCGCCTCGCTGTTCACCAGCACCGGATAACCGCGGATGTACTCGATGTCCGCGCTCGCGCCGTAGCCTTCGGTGTGCGACTTCACCAGTGCGCAGATACGCTCCTCGAGCGTGGCGCGCACCTTCGCCGAGAACGAGCGCACGCTCATCTCCAGCGTGGCCTCTTCGGGAATGACGTTCGGCGCGAATCCGGCGTGGAACGTGCCGACCGTGACCACGGCGGCTTCGGTCGGGTCGATGTTGCGGGCCACCACGGTTTGCAGCGCCATCACGAGGCTGCTGCCGATCATCACCGGATCGATGGCCAGGTGCGGGCGCGCAGCGTGACCCCCCCGGCCGTGAATGCGCACCTTGACGGTGTCGCAAGCGGCCATGAGCGGACCCGCGCGAAAGCCGAACGTACCCGTGGCAACGCCCGGGTGGTTGTGCAGCCCGAAGATCGCGTCGCACGGGAAGCGCTCGAACAGGCCGTCAGCGATCATCTGCTCGGCACCGCTGTTCGAACCGGCTTCCTCCGCCGGTTGGAAGATCAGGTGGACGGTGCCGTCGAAGTTGCGCGTCTTCGCGAGTTGCTGCGCAGCGCCCAGCAGCACGGTCGTGTGGCCGTCGTGACCGCAGGCGTGCATCTTGCCGTCGTGCACGCTGGCGTACGCCAGACCCGTCTGCTCGTGAATCGGCAGGGCGTCCATGTCAGCGCGCACACCCACGGTGCGCGTGCCGGTCCCGGCCGTCAGCGAGGCGACCACGCCGTGACCACCGACATTGCGCGTGACCTGATACCCCCAGCTTTCGAGCTTCTGCGCCACGTAGCGCGACGTGTCGACTTCCTCGTAGGACAGCTCGGGGTGTTGATGAATATGGTGACGAATGTCAGCCAGTTGCTCGCGGGCATCGGCCAGATCGCCGACTTCGCAATAACGAGTCTCACTCATGGGGGCTCCCTCTCTTTTTCGAATATCGCGGAGTATTGCATCGACGAAAATCTCGACCCATGACGCAAACCACGTCAAAATGTTGCTTTCAAGGCAACGATCAGGCACCGGATTCCCGGACTTCGTGATGACAATCGATGCGTGGATGGACGACATCGGCGAGCGCTCGCTCAAGTACCTCGCCGAAATTGCCGCGACCGGCGGCGTGCGCATGGCGGCCGAGTCGCTCGGGGTCAATCCGTCGGTGGTCAGCCGCCAGATCGCCGCGCTCGAGCGGCGTTTGCGCTTCCCGCTGATCGAGCGGCGCGGGCGCAACGTGAGCGTCACCGAGATCGGTCAGGTCCTCATCGACTACTACCGCGACGGCCAGCGGCGACAGCGTGATCTGTCCGCACGGCTGGAAGAGTATCGGCACCTGAAACGGGGGAGGGTGGCCATCGGTGTCGGCGAGGGCTTCATCGGCCGGTTGATCGCGCAGGCGTTGCAGCGCTTCTCCATGAGCTATCCCGACATCCTCGTCGAAATTCGCTCCGGTCCCACGCCAACGGTGCTCTCGCTCGTGCGCGACGACGTCGTCGACATCGGCCTGTGTGCACGCTCCGCCGACGATCCGGCAATGCGTATCCATCCCTTTGCGCCGAAGCCGCTGTGCGCCGTGGTCGCGCCCACACATCGCTTCGCGAAGCTCACCAGCGTGCCGCCCACGGAACTCGAACACGAGCGGCTCATCTTCATGACCGAAGCCCACGGCGTGCAGCACTTCGTCCACTCGGTGCTGGAAACCACGCGACTGAACGTCACGCCCGCGTATCGCGTCGACCTGTTCAATACCGCGCAAACGCTGGCTGCCGCCGGACTGGGCGTAGCGTTCATGTCCGCCATTACGGCGCGGCGCGGCATCGAACTCGGCGAACTCGTGGCCGTGCCCATCGATCACCCCATTGCGCTCGGGTTCTCAAGTCAGATGATGACGCGCGTGGGACGACGTCTTTCGCCGGCCGCCGACCATCTCTGGAAGCAACTCGCACAGAGTCTCGCGCATCGCTGAGGGGCACGGTCGGCACGTGCCTCGCCGCAGATGGCGTATTATCGGCCGGGTGTTGGATAAAGCCTGCCTGATCGATGACCGACTCGAACCAACCCGCCCACCGGCGACTCCGCGCGCGCTTCGTCGCGATTTCCTGGCGTGATCTCGCCGTTTCCTTCGGGCCCGTGGTGCTCGTCTCGATTGCCGCCATCTGGCTCGCCGTCTGGCTGGTCAAACCGGCGCCGCCACGTACCGTCACGATCAGTGCCGGCCCCGAAGGCAGTTCGTTCTGGAATGCCGCACAGCGTTACAAGACGATCCTCGCGCGCGACGGCATCACCCTCAACGTGTTGCCCTCGGAGGGCTCGCGCCAGAACGTCGAGCGCCTGGCCGACGACGCACAGAACGTCGATCTGGGCCTCGTGCAGGGCGGTGTTTCGCAAGGCCTGAATATCGACGGCCTCGTATCGCTGGGCAGCGTGTTCTTCGCCCCGATTTCCGTGTTCTATCGCGGCCCGCGCGTATCCAAGCTCTCGGACTTGACCGGCAAGCGCATTGCGATCGGCCGCGAGGGCAGCGGCGCGCGTGCGCTCTCGCTTACGCTGCTCAAGGCGAACGGCATCGAACCGGGCGGCCCGACCACGCTCACCGCCTACGATGGCCAGGAAGCGGCACAAGCGCTCATCGATGGTCGCGTCGACGCTGCCATGCTCACCGGCGACACCGCCACCGGTCCCACGATGGGCAAGCTGATCCGCGAGCCGGGCGTGCATCTGATGAGCTTCGCGCAGGCCGAGGCCTACACGCGACGGTTTACCTACCTGAATCAACTCGTGCTGCCGCGCGGCGTGTTCGATCTCGGCCGCAACCTCCCGTCGCAGCCGGTCTACGTTATCAGTCCAACCGTCGAGCTTGTGGCGCGCGACAGTCTGCATCCTGCGCTTTCCGATCTGCTGATCGAAGCGGCGAAGGAGGTGCACGGCAGGGCGAATCTGCTACAACGCGCCGGCGAGTTCCCGTCGGCGCAGGTGCACGAGTTCCCGATCTCCGACGACGCCGCGCGGTACTACCAGTCGGGCAAGGGCTTCCTGTACCGGCATCTGCCGTTCTGGATCGCGAGCCTTGCCGACCGCATCATCGTGCTGCTCGTGCCGATCATCGTGGTGCTGATTCCGGCGTTCCGGCTGGTCCCGGCGCTGTATAGCTGGCGCGTGAAGTCGCGGCTGTATCGCTGGTATGGCGCGCTCATCGGGCTCGAGCGCGAAGCCTTGTCCGACGACGCCCATGCCGAGTATCAAAGCCTTCGTCACCGGCTCGACGCCATCGAGGCGGCCGTCAATCGCCTGAAGATTCCGCTCGCGTATGCAGATCAGTTCTATGTGCTTCGCGAGCACATCGGCTTCGTGCGTCAGCGGCTCGATGCGATGAACACCGAGCCGGCGGCGGCGGGCATGGCCGGCGAGAGCGCAGTGCAACGGGCCGGCGGTGTGCCGCCGGATGACGCAGAAGGCCGCTTGAAAGACGCCTGATGCGCCGGACGACCGCCGCGGCATCTCAAAGTCCCGCTTATGCAATTCATAATCGGCACAAGCTTTTCTTATGAACCGACGAGGCGCACACTGCCGACAGATCTGCCAGACGCGACCCGGAACGACTGATTCCCGGGTCGCCGCGCCCCTCAACGAATAAGCGTGTTCGAATGTCGTCGTCCTCCCCGTCCTCCTCGTCCTCCCCTTGCGCCTCGTCCAATACGTCGCACGCCGCCCGACGCGTCGGCACCGAACTCGCGCGCTGCGCCTGTACGGTGCGTCCGGTGCGCGACGCCGACCTGCCCGCCATCACGGCGATCTACGCCCACCACGTGCGCACCGGTTCGGCGTCGTTCGAGGAAATTCCCCCCGACGAAGCCGAGATGCGCGCGCGCTGCGCGAAGGTGCTCGACACCGGGTTGCCGTATCTCGTGGCGGAGCACGACGGCAAGGTGCTCGGTTATGCCTACGCAACGCACTACCGCCCGCGCTCGGCATACCGCTTCACGCTGGAAGACTCGGTGTACATCGCTGCAGACGCCACGGGCCAGGGCGTGGGCCGCGCGTTGCTGCTCACGCTGATCGCGCGTTGCGAGGGCGGTCCGTGGCGGCAGTTGATCGCCAACGTGGGCGATAGCGGTAACGCGGCGTCGCTCGCCCTTCACCGCGCGTGCGGATTCGAGCAGGCCGGCACGCTCAAATCCGTCGGCTTCAAGTTCGGCCGTTGGGTGGATACCGTGCTGATGCAGCGCGCGCTGAACGCCGGCGATACCACGCTGCCCGAGTAAGACCGAAGCGTCGTCAGAACGGCGACTCGCGATCCAGTTCCTTGTAATGGCGGAAGATGCCCGTGGTGTTGAACGGGATGCGCCGCGACGACTTCAGATAGGCCGCGACGAGCGGCTCGCGGGCGACAGCATCGCGCACCGCGCGACAGCGCGGGAATGCCTTGGCGAACCCCGACATGGCGCGCGGAAACGCGTAATACAGTCCTTCGACGACCTGAAACAGCGAGAGATCGGCGTATGACATCGCGCCTTCGGAGAGCCAGCCACCGGACTGTGGATTGTTCGTCAGCACGCGCTCGAAATAGCCGAAGTACTTCGGCAAGCGGTACGCGATCAGGTCCGCCGTGCGCTTGCGCGCCTCGGCGCGTTGGTTGCTGTAGTACAGCCGGCTGGCGATCGGGTGGTGCCCGTCGTGGACTTCGGCCACGAGATCGGCGAGCGTAAGTTGCAGTTGATTGACCCAGCGACGCGCGCGTGGCGACTCGCCAACGAGGCCTAGCAGCGGGCCCAGATACGCCAATATGTTCGCCGTCTGGCCGATCAGTTCGTCACCGACCCGCATAAAGGGGGGCGCGTAAGGCGGATCGACAACACCGGGATCGTCCATCGTTTGCATGAGACCGTCGATGCCTTGTCCGGGGCCGTCGCCCTGCACGATCTCCACGTACGGTGTGCCGGTGGCCTCGAAAGCGAGGCGGACAAACTCGCCGCGCCCCTGCAGACCCGGCCAGTAGAACAGTTCGAAGGTCATGCACCCTCCTCAGGCTTACGAAGCGCCCGGCTGCATCTCCACGCGATTCTTGCCCTGTTGCTTGGCGCGGTACAGCGCCAGATCCGCCGACTCGATGAGCGATGTCGACGCCATATGCGTGCGCGGCACCAGCGCCGCACCGCCCAGACTGATCGTGACATGACGGCCATTGGCCGAGCCGACGTGCGGAATCGCCATCGCGTCGATCTGCGCGCGCACCTTCTCGGCAATCGCCGCCGCACCCGCAGCCGACGTGTTCGGCAGCACCATCACGAACTCTTCACCGCCGAAGCGCGCCGCGAGATCGGCCGGACGCGAGGCGGCATCGGCCAGCGTGCGCGCCACGCGGCGCAACACGTCGTCGCCCGCAATGTGGCCGTAGGTATCGTTGTAGATCTTGAAGTTGTCGACGTCGATCATGAGCAACGCCATCTCGCGTTGCTCGCGCAGCGCACGCCGCCATTCCGCGCCGAAGTATTCGTCGAAGTAACGCCGGTTCGCCAGCCCCGTGAGACCGTCCGAGTGCGTGAGGCGCTGCAACTCCAGGTTCGTTTCCAGTAGCTGCTGCTGGCTCTCGCGCAACGCGCGGTAGGCTTCGTCGCGTTGCAGCAGGTTCATGTACGAGCGCGAGTGATAGCGAATGCGTGCGACCAGTTCGATGGTATCGGGCAGCTTGACGAGGTAATCGTTAGCCCCCGCCGCGAAGGCCTCGCGCTTGATCGTCGGCTCTTCCTTCGTCGAGAGCACGATGATCGGAATGTCGCGCGTGAGCGGACTCGCCCGGTACTGACGCACCAGCGACAGCCCGTCGGTGCCAGGCATCACGAGATCCTGCAGGATGACGGTCGGGCGCGTCTGTTCGGCCACCCGCAGCGCATCCTCGGGATTCGCGCAGTAATGGAAGTCGATATTCGCCTCGTTCGCCAGTGCGCGCCGCACGGCTTCCCCGACCATCGCCTGATCGTCGACGAGCAAGACCATGGCCGACGAGTCGTTCAGGCTGCTCTCGGTGCCGATCGGTTGCACTTCGGGTTGGGTTTGGCGTGGCGTTGTCGTCATGATTCGCGTCCTGTCATACGGTTCCAAACAGCGTCACCAGTTGTGGCGCAATGGTCGGCAGCGGCAGAATCTCCGACGCCGCGCCAGCCTCGGCTGCCGCCTTGGGCATGCCGTAGACGGCGCTGGTCGCGCGATCCTGCGCAATGGTGATGAAGCCGCGCGTGCGCATGTCGCCCAGCCCGGCGGCGCCATCGCGTCCCATGCCCGTGAGCAGTATCCCCACGGCGCGCGTGCGCCAGTGTTCGGCCACGCTGTGCAGGAAGACGTCGATCGACGGGCGATAGACCGCTTCCTTCGGTTCGTCGCTATACACGCAGCACCCGGTCGCATCCACCCGCAAATGGCGGTTGCCGCCGGCGAGCAACACCAGTCCCGACGCCGGGCGGTCGCCGGATTTCGCCAGGCGCACCGTGAGCGACGTCTGCTGATCGAGCCACGTGGCCATGCCGGGTGCGAACGCGTCGTCGACATGCTGCACCACGATCACGCCCGCGCCGAAGTTTGCCGGCAGACGGGCCAGCAACGTCGCAAGCGCTGCCGGGCCACCGGCCGAAGCCCCGATGGCAACCAGTGCGTCGGTGCCGGCCGTCGGCGCCGGCGACACCATGCTGCGGCGGGGCTGACGCGCGTCGGCCTGCTGCGCGGCAACGGCGTCGATCTTCGCGAGCAGCGACGCCCCCGGCCGGACCTTGTCCGTGGTGCCCAGTACAGGCGTGTCGACGGCATCTACCGCACCGGCGCCCATCGCATCGAACACCAGGCTGGCGTGATGGCCGACATCCGACGTGACGATCAGGATGGGGCAGGGCGTGCGGCGCATGATCTCGCGCGTGGCCGAAATGCCATCCATGATCGGCATGACGAGGTCCATCAGCACGAGATCCGGCAGCGCGGCAGCGCACATCGCGACAGCTTGCGCGCCATCGTGCGCCACCCACGCGACCTCGAACTCGGGGCGTTGCGCGAGCGTGCGGCGCAATGCCTCCACGGCGATGACCGAATCGTTCACGATCCCGATTCTCATGCTCCCGGCTCCCCGATGAGATCCACGACGGCACGCAGCAACGCGTCGTCGTGGAAGCTGCCTTTCGCAAGGTAATAGTCGGCGCCGGCGTCGAGTCCGCGCTGACGGTCTTCCTCGCGATCCTTGTAAGAAACGATCATGACCGGCAACTCCGCCGTGCGGGCATCGCGCTTGATGAGCGTGACCAGTTCGATGCCATCCATGCGCGGCATGTCGACGTCGGTGATCACCATGTCGAACGTCTCGCTGCGCACGGCATTCCAGCCATCCATGCCGTCGACGGCGACGCTCACTTCGAAGCCGCGCGCCGCCAGCAGTTTGCGTTCGAGTTCACGCACGGTCAAGGAATCGTCGACGACCAGCACGCGCTTGCGCGCGCGCCCGCTCGCCGGCGCCGTACGCACCGGCAATCGTTCGAGCGATCCCATCTCCACGGCCTTCGCAATCGAGCGCACCAGATCGGCGGTGTCGATGATGAGCAACGGTGAGCCGTCTTCGGTCAATGCGCCGGCGGCGATGTTCGGCAACTTGCCCAACCGCGCATCGAGCGGCTGTACGACGAGCATGCGCTCGCCGAGGAATTTGTCGACGGCCAGCCCGTAACTTGCCTCTGCGTCGCCAAAGACCACCACCGGCTGATCGCCGGAGGTGCCCGCCGGCTCGCGTCCGCAAAGCACCTGCTCCGCGCTCACGAGACCGATCTGCTTGCCGTCGAGCGTGAAGTGCGCACGCCCTTCGAGCATGTCGATGCGCGACTGCGGCAGCGCCAGCGTGCGCGACAGGTTCGCGAGCGGCAATGCATACGGCTCGCCCCCGATCTCCACGAGCAGGCTGCGCACCACCGACAGCGTGAGCGGTAGTTGCAGCGTGCACTTCGTGCCAAGCCCCGGCGCATGTTCGATGCGCACCGTGCCACGCACCCGCGCAACCATTTCACGCACGGCGTCCAGCCCGACGCCGCGCCCGGACACGTCCGTCACCGTATGGCGCAGTGTGAAACCCGGCAGCATGAGGAATTCGAGCAACTCGCTGTCGTCGAGCCGCTGCGCGGTCTCGGGTGTGGCCAGCCCGCGCGCGACAACCGCCTGGCGCACACGTTCGATGTCGATACCTGCGCCATCGTCCGCCACGCTCACGAGCAGCAGCCCGGAGCTATGCCGCGCGCTGAGCGTGATGACGCCCTCTGCCGGCTTGCCCGCCGCTGCGCGCTGTTCCGGACGCTCAAGACCGTGATCGACGGCGTTGCGCAGCAGGTGACCCAGCGGCGCTTCCAGTTGATCGAGGATGTCGCGATCGACCTGTGTGTGCGCGCCGCGAATTTCCAGCCGCGCCGGCTTGCCGAGCGAACGACCGAGGTCGCGCACCATACGCGGGAAACCGCCGAGCCGGTCGTCCAGTGGACGCATGCGGCATGCGAGGGCTTCGTCGTAGAGTCGCTGCGAGAGCTGTGTCGAGCGACGGTCGAACTGGTCCAGCTCGTGAATCTGTTCGGCGAGCAGTTGTCCGCCCACACCGAGCGCACGTCGCAGATCGGCCAGCGCAGCGAGTAGTACCTGACCGTCGTCGGCGGCGCGATCCGCCACGCGCCCCAATGCGGAACTCACCCGATCGAGGGCATCGCCCGCGTCGTGCTGGTGACGCTTGAGCCGCAACAATGATTGTGCGAAAGGCTGCGACCAGCGCGACGCTACCAGCGCTTCGCTCGACAGTCGCAGCAGCCGGTCCAGACTGTCGGCAGAAACCCGCAGCGCACGCGATGCGCTCTCCGACCTGTCTTTGCTTCCGTCTGAGTCGCCGTCGCCTGCCAGCGTGTCGCCGAGTCTTCCCCCTGCGTCACCCGACAGCGGCGAGCCGGCAGCCTCATGCGAAACAGCCCCCACAGGGACGTGAGGGACCGGCGTGGCGGGCGTGGCGGGCATTTCCGCCGCAGGCGTTCCGTAGCTGGCATAGTCGAACGCCCCGTCGTCGTCCGGCAGGCGCTGCGGTTCGACACTGCGCGCCGCAGAGCGATCCGCCGTGAGCGTCGAGAGATGGCCGGCGAGTGCGCTGACGTACGTATCGATCTCCGCTTTGCCGGCACCCTGAGCCCAGCCGGGATCGTGACTCGGCGGGTGCGCCAGGCGCATCAGCAGATCGACGCCTTGCAACAGCCGGTCGATGAGCGGCACGTCGATCGTCAGCGTGCCATGTTGCGCGGCGACGAAGGCGTCCTCCAGAACGTGCGCGAGCGCAACGCCGGCCTCCACGCCGACGATGCGCGCCGCCCCTTTGAGGGAGTGCGCCGCGCGCATGCAGGCTTCGAGACGAGACGCATCCGTCGGTGCGCGCTCGAGTGCGAGCAGACCGTCGCCGAGGACCTGCGCCTGCGTCTCCGTCTCCATGCGGAACAGGTCGAGCAGCGTGGCGTTCTGAAGATCGTCGCTCATGCGAGGCTCCGGTCGAACGCTGCGCCAACGCGCAGAGGGTCCAGCACGCCCACGATGCGATCGCGCCAGCGCAGCACGGCGACCGAGAAACCGTCCGATGCGCCCAACGCCGTGGCAGGCACCGTGCCGAGCGCGTCGCTCGCGGGGGTCACCGTGCCGTGAACTTCCGTCACGGGAAACGCGCTCAGATGGTGGCCATGCCGCAAGGCCAGCACACGCGCCGTGCTGGCGCGCAGCGTATTCGACGGCGTGCTCTGTGCCGCCACCGCCGGCTGTACGCCGAGCAAGTCGCCCAGCGACAGGCACGGCACGAGTGCACCGCGCAAATTCACCAGACCGAGCACTGTCGACTGACGATGCCCCGGCAGCGAATGCCAGGCGCGCATCGGCGCCACTTCTTCGATGGCGGACGCTGGAAGCGCGAGCCATTCGTCAGCCAGACGAAAGAGCAGCAGCGAGGTACCGCGCGCCGATTCCTGCGAATTGGCCACAGCGCGCCACGGTGCAGGATCGGCCGGAACTACCGGCAACCGGTCCAGCAACTCGGCGGCTTGACGATGCAGGCTCTGACGGTCGCCACTCGGACCGTTGTCGGGTGGGCGCACGTTCGCGTCGGCACCGGCTTCCGTCGCCGCTTCGAGGGCAGCGTTTTGCGCGAAGTCGTAGTGATGGGTCATCGATGTCGGGCCCCGTGGCGACGGACACGGTCAGGCGCATCGGTCGCGGCGGTAGGGTCGGTGTGCTCGGCCCGCCCGGCGCGCTCGAGCAAGCGACGAGCGCCGTCGGCGTCGCCCCGGGCGTCGAGTTGCGCCGCGCAATGCACGAGCGCCTCGTAGTGACCGGGGTCGAGATACAACGCGCGACGGTAGTGCACGAGTGCGCCCTGGGCGTTGTCGCGAGCGTCTTCGACGAGTCCGAGCAGATATTCCGCCTGCGCATTGGCGCGGTCGGTGCCGAGCACGCTGCGGCACAACGCTACCGCGCGAACGAAGTCGCCGGCGTCGGCCGCCAGATGCGCTTGTTCGAGCTGCGTGCGAACGTCGTCCGACGGGGACGATGCAGACGACGGAGACGAACCGGGCGCTCCAGTCGTCGCGGCTGCCGCCACCGTCGCGTGCGAGGCTGGCGCATTGCGTACGGTATCCGGTGTGCCACGCGGGGCCGACGGGGTGGCACTCGCCGTTGCGGGTGCGGGTGCGGCGGCAAGTGCCGCATGCGTCGTGTGCGTCGTGTGCGTCGTGTGCGTCACATGCGGCAGTGGTGTGTGCCGATGAGCAAAGGCGTCCACCATATTGGCCGGCGGCGACACGTTGAACGTATCGAGCGTGCCGGTGAAGCGCGACGCTGTGGCAACGGGCGTCACGACATCGCGCACCGGACCGGACACGCGAAACGAAAACGCCTGTACGTGGCCCGTGGACGTCAAACCGTTGGTGGTCAACGTGCCGCCTTCGGCTGGTCCGGCAAAGAGCGTGGCGCCCATGCGCATGAGTCGCTCCAGCGCGGCAATCGCTCGCCGTTGTCCATCGCGGTCGAAGTAGATCAGCACATTGCGGAAGAACACGAAATCGAACGTGCCGATGCGTTCGATCAACGTGTCGTCGAACAGATTGCCCGCCTGCCAGCGAACTTGGGTGCGCACGGCGTCGGCAACACGGAAACTCTCGGCTTCCACCGGTGTGAAGTACCGGTCGCGAAACAGCAACGTGCCCGGCGGACCGCGGAACGAATTTCGCCCGTACACGCCCTCGCGCGCCACCGCCAGCGCGCGTTCGCTGATGTCGATAGCGTCGATGGTGAACTCATTGGCCTTGAAACCGGCGTCGAACAGCGTCATCGCGATCGAATACGGCTCCTCGCCCGTGGAACACGGCAAGCTCAACAAGCGCAACGGTTGCGCCTCGCGTGCGGTGCCACGTCGTTCGGCGCGCGCCTCCTGTGCCATCTGCGCCAGCGCCTTGAAGGCGTCGCGATGCCGGAAGAACCACGTCTCGGGCACGACGACGGCCTCGATCAGTGCCTGCAACTCTTCCGGCGACTGTTGCAGCCGTTGCCAGTAGAGCGAATACGAGGGTGCATCCTGTGCCTCGGGCGACAGCGCGGCCAGTCGTGCCCGCACGGCACGCTCGACGGCGTTCGCGCCCAGCGTTTGCGCGTCGAGACCCATCGTCTCGTACAGCAGGCGTTCGATGGCGGCCACGTGGCTCATCGTGTGCCCCCTGCATCCGGGCGTGCCGTTGCGGCGGAGACCGCCGAATCGTCCGTCGCTGCGCAGGACACTTCCGTCGCATCCGCAGCGAGGGCGTCGCGCGCCGCGTCGAACAGCAACGCGCGTGCTTCATCCGTCAGCAACTGATCGATGCGCACCCACTGCACCATGCCCTCGTCGGTATCGAGCACCGGGCCGAGATAGCGGCCCTCGGGCAGGTCGACGCCGCTACGCCGAAACGCCGTCGCGTCGGCACGCAGCGTGTCGGTCGCACGCTCGACGAGTACACCGAGTCGGCGCGCCGCAGGACCGGGGGCCGGGTAATGCACGAGCGCCAGCCGCGTGGAGCGGCGCGCAGGGGCTGCAACGCCGGTGGCCAGTCGCGTCAGGTCGATCACCGGCACGGATTCGCCCCGATAGCTGAACGCCCCGGCCACCCACGGCGGGGCGGCGGGCAGGCGCTTGAGCGCGAGCCACGGCAGCACCTCGGCCACATGGCTGGCTTCGATGACGTAATGATCGGTCCCGATGGCGAAACGCAGGAACAACATGTCGGTGTCCGCGAATGACGAATGAGGCTGATAAGGCGGGTATGGCTGGTGGCGCCGGCCTTGGCGTTATGCCGGCATCACACCAGCCCCGTGGGCGGCGGCGCCTGCACCTTGAAGCGCGATACGCCGCTCTTGAGCCCATTGGCAACGTGATTGAGTTCCTCGATGGCCTGACTCGACTGCTGCAAGGATTCGGCCGTCTGCTGCGCCGCTTCCGAGAGCTGCACCAGCGCCTGATTGATCTGCTCGGCGCCGGTCGCCTGCGCCTGCATGCCCTCGTTGACGACCTGGAAGCGCGGTGGCAGCGTTTGCACCTGCGCAATGATCTGCGCGAGCTGGTCGCCGACCTGACGCATTTCGTCCATGCCGCGACGCACTTCCTCGGCGAACTTGTCCATGCCCATGACCCCGGCCGACACCGCCGACTGGATCTCCTTGATCATCTGCTCGATGTCGTAGGTCGCCACGGCTGTCTGGTCGGCAAGGCGACGGATTTCCGTCGCCACCACCGCGAAGCCGCGACCGTACTCGCCCGCCTTCTCGGCCTCGATGGCCGCATTGAGCGAGAGCAGGTTGGTCTGGTCGGCCACCTTGGTGATCGTCGTCACGACCTGATTGATGTTGCCCGCCTTCTCGTTGAGGATGCCGAGCTTGCCGTTGACCGACCCGGCCGCATCCATCACGTGACGCATGGCGTCTTCCATGCGCGAAAGGCCCACGTGACCGGTGCCCGCGAGCGACGCCGCGTGATCGGCCACGCCCGCGACTTCCGTCATGGTGCGTGCCAGATCGCGTGACGTGGCGAAGATCTCGCGCGAAGTCGCGCCGATCTCGGTTGTGGTCGCGGCCGTCTCCGACGCGGTGGCCTGCTGCTGACGCGACGTGGCGGCGATTTCGGTCACCGACGTGGTGACCTGGAGCGCCGACTTCTGCGCCTGTCCGACGAGCCCGGTCAGTTCGTCCGTCATGCGGTTGAAGCCCGACTCGAGCGCGCCGAATTCGTCGCGGCGCGCGAGATCGAGCCGCTTGGTGAGGTCGCCGGAGCGCATGACTTCAAGAATCTGCATCACGCTCGCGAGCGGCACGCTGATCGCGCGGAACAGCAGCCAGCCGGCCAGGACAGCAACGGCCAGCGCCACACACAATGTAATGAGCAAGGTCGCCTTGGCTGCCGTGACCGCTTCCCCGATGTTATGGGTCGATTCGTCGGCGAAGGTCTTGTTGGTATCGACCAGGCGCTGAATCGCCATGCGCCCGCGCCCCCATTCCGGATACAACTGCTCGGTGAGTGCGGCACGCGCGGCAGGCAATTGACCGTCGGCGGTCAGCTTGAGGATCTGGTTGCTGATGCGGCTGTACTGCTGGCGAACGTTGCGCACTTCGTCGAACTGGGTACGGTCGATGGCCCGGTTGACCGTCGTGCCGTAGCTCTTGAGCCAGCTGTCGATGCGGCCCTCTGCGGCGCGCAATGCGTCGAGATCGATGGCACGGGTTTTGTCGTTGTCGTCGACGGCGACCGCCTGCTGGAGCAACTGGTAGCTCTCGAACCAGGCGCCGCGCAGCATGGTGCTGTAGTAGAGCCCCGGCGTGGAATCGGTCTCCACGTTATTCGCTTCCTGATCGATGGCGGCCAGCCGCGAATAGGCGATACCGGCCATGAGGGCCATCAAGGCGATGATCAGGCCAAAACTGGCCAGAATGCGATGTCGGATCGACCAGTGTTTCACGCCGCGCTCCCGTTCGTTGTTCACGCCCGGTGCCGGGGAGGGCGACGCGGGCCTTTTTTGAGGTTACGCCGATTCTATTACAGCGGCCCGGCCGGGCAACGCCGGTCAGGCCGTGTATTTGGGTTTATTTCTGAATTCGGGCGCGCCCTCTGTCCCGCAAAAGCGCGTCGACGCCCGCGAACAAGCGCTTAGCGAGTGAGTGCTCGCAGCGCGTCGGCGCTCATGGGGGCGAGCGCCAGCGGCGTGGCAGCGGCCGTCAGCGCACGCAGCGACGCCGCGTTATCCGGCGACACGCTGCCATCGGGCAGGAAAAGGTTGTTTTCGAAACCGATGCGAGCGTGGCCGCCCTGCAACACGGCCGCGAGCGCACACTCCGCCTCGCGCGGCCCGAAGGCACACATGGCCCACGGCGTGGCGTCGGCAGCATCGGCCGTCCCGCCCTGCGCCTGTGCGCCGGCTTGCCAGGCCGTCAGAAACGGCAACAGATCCGACGGCGACGACAACTGCCCCTTGCTGTAACGTCCCAGCACGAACAGCACCCAGTGACGTCCCGGGCGAATCGCGCCGCTCGCCCGCAAGCGCCAGTAGTGCGCCACGTCTTCCGTGTCGTACAGGATGTATTGCGCCGTGATGTGCTCCTGCCAGAGCCATTCGAAGAAGGCTTCGGCCGCCGGCGCGTGGGCCGCGTCGGGCGACACCTCGCGCAGCGCCACCGAAATCGCTTCGGGACGCAGCGCGTGCACCGTGGCAATTTGCTGTGCCGGCGTGTAGATCCCCACGGCTTCGGTCGTCACCTGCAACACGAGCGCGTCGCCAACGGCGCGGCGCACCGCGGCGATACCCGCTTCGTAATGCGCGACTTCGAGGCTATGAGTGCCATCGGGCTTGCGCACGTGCAGGTGGATCATGGCGGCGCCCGCGTCCAGACACGCCTTGGCGCACGCACCCAGTTCCCCAGGCGTCATCGGCAGTGCCGCGTGATCGACATGCGTGCGGCGTGCACCGTTGGGTGCGACCGCCAGCGCAAACGCGCGCGTCATGCCGTGGCTCCGGCTTTCACGCCAGTGACATCGGCCACCGCGAGCGCCAGGCGCTCCACGATGCGATCGATGTCGTCCGGCTGGCAGATGAACGGCGGCGCGATCAGCGCGTGATCGCCATGCACGCCGTCGACCGTCCCGCCCATCGGGTAGATCAACAGCCCGCGCTCCTTGGCGGCCGCCTTCAAACGCGCGTGCGTCTTGTCGGCCGTCGGGAGCGTCGCTTTCGTCGCGCGATCGGCCACGAATTCCACGCCGACGAACAGGCCTCGGCCGCGCACGTCACCGACATTCGGATGATCGGCAAAGACCTCGCGCAGTCGCGCACGCAATTGCTCGCCGCGCGCCTTCACGTTCTCCAGCAGGTTGTCCGCGACAATCGTGCGCTGCACGGCAAGCGCCGCCGCGCAGGCCATTGCATGGCCCAGATACGTGTGACCGTGCTGGAAGAAGCCCGAGCCGCCGACGACGGCGTCGAAGATCTTGTCCGAGCACAGCATGGCCCCGATCGGCTGATAACCGGCGCCCAGCCCCTTGGCGATCACAAGGATGTCCGGCACCACACCGTCTTCCTCGCACGCGAACAGGTAACCGGTGCGTCCCATGCCCGACATCACTTCGTCGAGCAGCAACAACACGCCGTACTTGTCGCACACGGCGCGAATGCGCTTGAAGTAGTCACCCACCGGCGGCACCGCCCCGGCCGTGGCGCCCACCACCGTCTCGGCCACGAACGCGATCACCTTGTCGCCGCCAAGTTCGAGGATCTTGGCTTCGAGCTCGTCGGCCAGACGCTGCACGTAGGCGTCGTCGCTCTCGCCCTCGAAGCGCTCGCGATACGCGAAGCAGGGCGAGACGTGATGCGCCGGCACCAGCAGCGGCAGGAACGGCTCGCGTCGCCAGGCATTGCCGCCGATGGCGAGCGCGCCCAGCGTGTTGCCGTGATAGCTCTGACGACGCGCGATGAAGTACTGACGTTGCGGCTGCCCGATTTCGACGAAGTATTGACGCGCGAGCTTGAGCGCGGCTTCCACGCCTTCCGAACCGCCGCTCACGAAGTACACGTGATTCAGGTCGCCCGGTGCACTCGTCGCAAGCATGTCGGCCAGATGCTCGGCGACTTCGGTCGTGAAGAACGACGTGTGGGCATACGCCAGTTGAGCCGCCTGCTGCTGCATCGCCTCGATCACGCGCGGATGCCCGTGTCCCAGACACGACACGGCGGCGCCGCCGCACGCGTCGAGATAGCGCTTGCCGGTGCTGTCGATCAACTCGATTCCCTGACCGCCGACCGCGACGGGCAACGTCTGGCGCGGGTTGCGGTGAAACACGTGAGTCATGCCTGAACCTCTGACAAAGAAATGGGTGCGCAAGGCGGCGACGGCCTTCCTGATGCCTGGCAACCCTTCGCGAACAATGACGCCCAGTGTAGGCGTATCGCCCTGTGTTTGCAACATATGTTTCATGTGTTTTGTCGCCGCAACACTTCCCCCAACCCCATTACCACAAGCGATGTTTCACCGCAGGACAAGGGGATTGGGGAAAGCGCGTGCGCGTTCCCGGCATTTCATGCAACAATCGTTACATTATTTCGCCGTCGTGTTGCCATTCCCCAAATGACAGAAGCCACTGCGCTGCCGCAGACGCTCGAACAGCTCAATACGCTGCTTCGCGAACGCTATCCCCAACTCAGTCCGCAATTTCAGTCGGGCGCGCGTTTCCTGCTCGATCATCCACAACGCGTACCGATCAGTTCGATGCGTGCGATCGCCGCCGAAGCGGGCGTGCAGCCTGCGACGTTCGTGCGGCTCGCGCAGCATCTCGGCTTCGACGGCTGGCACGGTCTGCGTGAACTGTTTCTCGAATCGATTCGTCTCGGGCCGCAGCCTTACGCGAGCCGTGCCCGTCAGGTAATTCGCGAGGGGGACGCCGCACGCATGGTGCCGGAGATGTTCCGCGTACAGCACAACAACCTCGATCTGACCGAGGCGGGCGCGAATCCGTCGCTGGGTGCGGCGGTCGATCTGCTCGCCAACGCGGGCACGGTCCATGTCGCCGGCTTTCGCGCGTGCTTTCCCATCGCCTTCACGTTTCAGTATGTCTACCGCTTGTTCCGTCCCACGGTACATCTGATCCGGGGCGAGGCGGGCACACTGGAAATGGAATTGCGCGCGTTGTCGGCGCGCGACGTCGTGGTCGTGATCAGTTTTGCGCCGTATTCGAACGAAGCGCTGATCGTCGCGCGCGCGGCGCGGGCGGCCGGTGCGCGGGTGTTGGCGTTGACAGACTCGACGGTCTCGCCCCTCGCACTCGATGCCGACGTGACCGTGCTGTTCTCGCACGAAAGCCCGTCGTTCTTCCCGTCGATCACAGCCGGGATCGCCGTGGTCGAAACGCTGGTGGAGATGCTCCTCGCCCGCAAGGGGCGCGGCGCCGTGCGCGCCCTTGAACTTGCCGAGGACCAGTTGCACGGCACCGGCGCCTATGTCTCGCCGGCCGGTGGCGGCGAACCGGGCGTCGGGCGGATCAGGCCGGATCCGGCCGACGCGTAAGCGACGCCGCCTCGCGGCGCAATGCGAGCCCCAGCGCTGCGCTGCCCGCGACCAGTGCCACCGTGAACAGCGCGAGCGCGACAGGCATGCCGAAGTGATCGGCCAGCCACCCGCTCGTGACGACCGGCACCGAAAAGCCGAAGTAGGCAAACAGGAAGTAGCCCGCCGCCGCGCGGGCGCGTAGCGTCGGGGCGACGGCCGCATTCACGGCGGCCAGTCCGCCCAGATACGTGAAGCCGTAACAGGCCGAACTCGCGATGGCCGCACCGACGAGCAACGCCGGCAGATTCGCGTAGATCACCCCCAGCGCCAACACAACGAATCCGAGCGGCACGAGCACCAGCCCCAGACGGACCGCGCGCACCGGCGACAGGCGCCGCGCCGCCGGCTGGAACAGCAATCCCGTCGAGACGACGAAGAACGTAGCGAAACCCGCCCACGCTGCGTGCCCATGCGCAGCCAGGGCGGCGGGCACCACGCCGATCACGACGCCTACGGCCGCCCAGGCCAGCAGAATCGCCACCCCGAGCGGTACGGTGCCCGGGGCAATTACCGGCCAGCGTAGCCACGGCACGTCCGGATGGCGCGCGGGCGCGGGTTGCGCCGCCACGGCGACGGCCGCCACGAGCGCCACCGGCAGATACGCCCACAGGCTCAACGGCGGCAACACCGAAGGCGAGACGATGAGGCAAATGCCGGTCACTAGCGCGCCGGTGCCGAACCCCAGCGAAGTGGCCGCAGCGACGAGTGCCGCGCCTCGCGTCGCTGCGTCTTCGCGCTGGCCGTACAGCTCCGTCATGTACGCCGTGCCGCTGCCCGCAACGAGCCCCGTCGCCAGCCCGTAACACGCCCGCGCACCCCCGAGTGCGACGAGCGTCGGCCATTTCAATGTCAGCCATGTGCCCGCGAGACCGAGCAGCAGCGCAACGGCGAGCGGCAGGCGTCGCCCCACGCGGTCCGACAGGCCCGCGAGCAGCAGCAACGCGGGCACGAGCGCCCCGACGTAGCACGCGAACGCCAGCGCCTGCGCGCCCGTGCCGTAACCGCTGGCGGCGGCGTAGTGCGGCACCAGCGGCGCCTGCAGGTTGACGGCGAATGTCACGAGAAAGAGCTGCACGGCAAGCAACGGGATCGCGTAGGCAGGCTGGCGCATCCCGGTCGGCGCGGGGGGAAGGGTGAGCTTGGGGGAAGACATACGATGCGTTCGTTTAAGGGAGCCATCGGCTGGTGACATGCGGCCATTCAGTATTGCCATCGCGTCATGCCAGTGCAATTATTGAATTGTCCTGATATCAATTCCGTCACACGCGAGCATCAAAGGCTCACGTCCGAGACTCACTTATGGCCGCCCCTGCCCGCTACCTCGAACACGTCGACCGCCTCGCCGATGCCATCGCTTCGGGCGATCTGGCCTCGGGCACGCAGCTGCCGCCGCAGCGCGACTACGCCGACGCGCACGGTCTCGCCATCTCCACCGTCTCGCGGGTCTACACCGAACTGGCCCGCCGGGGGCTCGCCGTCGGCGAAGTGGGGCGCGGCACGTTCGTGCGCTCGCCTGCGGTCGGCGCTGCCGCCGCGTTCGCGCAGTGGGCTCCTGCGCCGGGCGCCATCGATGGCGTGGACCTGGCCTTCAACTATCCGGTATTGCCGGAACAGGCGGAGGTCTTCCGACAGGCACTGCGCGACACGGCATCGGGCGGCGATCTGAGCGCCCTGCTCGCCCACTCCCCGCACGATGGCCACCTGGCCGACCGGCGCGCCGCGGCGAAATGGCTCTCGCAGCGCGACAGCCCGGACGTCTCGCACGACTCGCTGGTCGTCTGCGCCGGCGGGCAGCATGCGCTCGACGTGCTGCAACTGGCGTTGTGCCGGGCGGGCGAGCCGGTGGCGGTCGAAGCCCTGACGTATCCCGGCTGGAAGGCGCTCGCGGCGTTGCGGGACATTCCGCTCGTGGCCGTGTCGATGACGCCCGACGGTCTCGATCCCGTCGCGCTCGATATCGCTTGCCGCACGCACGCGGGCCGTCTGCGCGTCGTCTACGTCATGCCGACCTTGCACAACCCTTTGGGCAGCGTGATGCCGCTGGCGCAACGGCTTGCGCTGGTGGAAGTCGCGCGGCGTCACGACCTGCTGCTCGTCGAAGACAGTGCTTACGGCTTTCTCGTTGCCGATGCGCCGCCGCCGCTTCGCGCACTCGCCCCCGAGCGCACCTTCGAGGTGTGTAGTCTTTCCAAGCCGGGCGCGCCGGGGTTGCGTGTGGCCTATCTGATCGCGCCGTCCGGACTCATGTCGCGCGTTCATGCCGCCCTGCGCGCCAGTGTCTGGAGTGCGGCGCCGCTCATGACGCAGCTGGCATCGCGCTGGCTCAACGATGGCACCCTCGACCAGTGGATCGTGCGCAAACGCGCGTTGGCGCGGCGGCGTCAGGCGATGGCACAAGCCTGCCTCGCCGGACTCGATTCGACGGGATACGACGGCGCATTTCACCGGCTCCTGCCGGTACCCGCGCCAATGCGCTGCGACGACGTGGTGGCCGCGCTGCAGGCGCGCGGTGTCGCCGTGACGCCCGTCGATGCGTTCGCCGCGCCCGGCCAGAGCGCTCCGGCAGCCATTCGCGTCGCCCTCGGCTCACCCGCCAGCGATACCGCATTACGCGCCGCGCTCACGCAGGTCGTCGAGGTCGTGGGCGCCACCGGCGACCGAGCGTGACCGGAGACAGCGACCTTCGGGGCAATCTGCACCATGGGCGGCGGTACGCCGAGATGACGGCGCAGTCCGTTTCTTTTATGATCGACGTGCGTCCCCAGAGCCGGACGCCGGCGCGAGCGCCGCGCCGGCTCCGTTCAGGATCCGTCCCCCCGTCCACAATCTCAAGGACTCCGAATGTCACAAATCCGCTTGTCGCGTGCCCGCTCGATCGCGTTTGGCACGGCGCTCGTCATCGGGGCAAGCGTGGCCATGCCCGCGTTTGCCGCTTCCAACCTCTCCTTCATGGACAACTCGCCGCTGGCCTTCATGCGCCGTGCGGACAACGCATCGATCGCCAAGGCCGCCGGGCAAGTCCTCAGCGACAAGCAGGACAACGAGACCACCGAGTGGACCAACAAGGGCACCGGCAACCCGACCGCCATCACGGCGCAACTCACGCCCACCAACACCCAGAAGACCGACGAACAGACCTGCCGCGACCTGATCGTGGTGCTGGGCGCGCGCGGACAGCAAGTCACGCTCCGTCTGCCCGCCTGCAAGCAAGGCGAGAAAGGTCACTGGGAACTGCAACGCCGCGCCGCGCCGTAATCGCTTCGTGGCGTTGAGCGGCACGTCGCCGTCGACTGACGAAAAAAAGCCGGTCCCGATTTCGCGGGACCGGCTTTTTTCATGGGGCGAGCGTCAGGCCGCCGCCATCTTCTTCTTGCGGCCTTCCACGTCCGGCAATAGGATCGTGACGACGCCGAGCAACGGCAGATAGGCACACACGTGGTAGACGAAGTCGATGCTTGTCGAATCGGCCAATTGACCGAGGACTGCGGCGCCCACGCCACCCATCCCGAACGCAAAGCCGAAGAACAGCCCCGAGACCGTACCGACCTTGCCCGGGATCAGTTCCTGCGCATAGACGAGGATCGCCGAGAACGCCGATGCCAGCACCAGGCCAATCACCACCGTCAGAATGCCGGTCCAGAACAGGTTGGCGTAAGGCAACATGAGCGTGAACGGCGCGGCACCGAGGATCGAGCCCCAGATGACATACTTGCGGCCGATCTTGTCGCCCAGCGGGCCGCCGATCATCGTGCCTGCCGCCACGGCGAACAGGAACACGAACAGATGCACCTGCGCGCTTTGCACCGACACGTGGAACTTGCTGATCAGGTAGAACGTGAAGTAGCTGCTGATGCTCGCCAGATAGAAGTACTTCGAGAAAATCAGCACCAGCAGAATGCCGATCGCTAACAGCACCTTGCCGCGCGGCAATTCGAGCGTGCCACCGCGACGTGCAGCCGGTTTGCCCTTGCTCGCGGCACGCTGGGCAGCGTACCAGCGGCTCACGTGGAACAACACGAAGATCGCCAGGAGCGCCGCCACCGAGAACCAGGCCACGCTGCCCCGGCCGTGCGGCGCGATGATGAGCGCTGCCAGTAACGGGCCGAGCGACGAGCCGACGTTACCGCCGACCTGGAAGAACGACTGCGCCATGCCGTGGCGTCCGCCGGAAGCCATGCGCGCGACGCGCGACGATTCCGGATGGAACACCGACGAGCCCATGCCCACAAGCGAGGCGGCCACGAGCAGTACACCGAAATTGGGGGCAACCGCCAGCAGCAGCAGGCCCACGAGCGTAAAGCCCATGCCCACCGGCAGCGAATACGGCTTCGGATGCTTGTCGGTATACAGCCCCACCACCGGTTGCAGCAGCGACGCCGTGACCTGATAGGTGAGCGTGATCAGGCCGACCTGCGCGAAGCTAAGATCGAAGCTCGCCTTGAGCAATGGATAGATGGCCAGAATCAACGACTGAATCATGTCGTTGAGCAGATGGGAGAAGCTGATCGCGGACAGCACGCGGAACGCGGTGCCCTGCGCCGCCGGCGCGGGGGTGCCGGGAAGGGACGTTGCAGGTTGACTCGACATGGGATGGAGGATTTACGTCAAAGGCTTTGGGAAATCACAGGCTTTCCGGCAGCTTTCGCGCGTTAATGCGCAAAAGTCGGGATAAAAGTTAGGTTTTTTCCCATTTTTTGCCGGAAATTGAATGTGTGAAGTGTAGAACATGCGTAAATCGTCGTTACGCCAAGTTTTGTCGCGATTGCGCCATCCCTGAATACCGCTAATTGCGGGCACTCCGGGCACGACGTCGTCGCGACATCGGCCGCCGCACGGGAACCGGCGCGGCGCCGGGCACTTTCTTCACCGCACGTCTTTCGGGCTTGTGCGGGTTTATCGGGAGTCGGACGCCGTCGGGGATTCGTGTAGAGTCAATTGACGAGTTGTGCCTTGCAACACCGCGTGCAAGACAGGGCCCCACTCTTTCCTTGGTTGGCAGCAAACATGATTCAACACTCCAGAGTCGTGCAGTGGCTGGTGACCGGACTTGTCGTGGCGGTCACGCTCGTCGTCGTCCTCTTCCTGGGCTGGCTGCGCGTCTATCACATGTCGCAGTTGGTCCTCCAGGAGAACGCCGAACGTCAGCGCGACGCGCTGGAGCGCATCGTCTCGCAAGCCGAAAGCACCCTGCAGGGCGCCACCCCGTGGGTGGGCCGCTCATGCGCCGAAGTCAACACCTCGATGCAGGCGGTCGGCACCCTCAGTCCTTATTTCCGCTCCATCTGGCTTGTGTCGCGCGGCCAGCTCTACTGTTCGTCGGTGATTCGCTCGGACCAGGCGCTCAACTTGCCGCTGCCCGGCGATCTCGTGCCCATGCTGACCGGCACGCGCACACTGCTCGTCGGCGGCACGCCTTACGTAAGCAACTCGCCGGCGCTGGCCCTGTTCATACCGACCTCGGCGACCGATGGCGTGCTCGGCTTCGTCGATGGCGTGTATCTGACCGAGACGCTGCATAGCGTCAAGAACAGCGATCTGGCATGGACAGCGATGACCGTCGGCAATGTCTCGCTCACCTCGGAAGGGCCGCGCCTGGAATCGACCGGCATTGCAACCCGGGGCGCGCAGGTCACGTTGTCGTCCGAACACTTCGTGACGTCGCTCGCCGGCAGCCCGTCGCTGATGCGATCGCTCGCCGCGCATCAAGCCCCCATCTTCCTGTCGTTCGGCGGCGTCGTGGCGTTCCTGCTCGGCGTGTTGACGTTCCGCCGTCTCGGCCCTGCGCAGTTCATGCGGCGACAGATCGCGCACGGCATCAAGCGAAACGAGTTCAAGGTCTATTACCAGCCGGTAATGGAACTCGCGACGGGCCGTTGCGCCGGGGGCGAGGCGCTGGTGCGCTGGCATCACCCGGTGGCGGGTCTGGTGCGACCGGACGCCTTCATTCCGATTGCCGAAAGCAACGGCCTCATCATCGAACTCACACGCTCGCTGCTGCGCCAGATTCGCAACGACGTTGCCAAGGGCGCCCTGCCGCAGGGCTTTCACATCGGCATCAATCTCGCGGAACGCCATTTGCGCGACATGACGATCGTGCACGACATCGAGCGCTACTACGGCACGCTCAACGATACCTATCCGATGGTCGCCGAGATCACCGAGCGTTACGTGATTCGCGACACGGCTGCGGCCCGTAACGTGATGGCCGAGTTGCAGCGGCGCGGCATCGAGACGGCGCTCGACGACTTCGGTGCCGAGAACAACTCCATCGGTTACCTGAAGCGCTACGACTTCAACTATCTGAAGATCGACAAGGAATTCCTGCCCGTCAACGAGAACGACACCGTCACGCGCAATATCTGCGACTCCATCATCGATCTCGGCGAACGACTCGATATGACGATCGTGGCGGAAGGGGTGGAAAACGAGATGCAGGCGAACTACCTGCGAGGCCGCAACGTGACCTATGCTCAAGGCTACCTGTTCGCGCGACCGATTTCGTTCGACGAGCTGGTGCAGTTCGCCATTGCGCACGCAGGCACGGGATTGACGGCGGTGAAAACCGGGCCGTCGGCGGCCACCAGGCTCACGCCTGCCAAGACTGTCACGCCGGGATTGCGGGCCGAGGGCAGCACCTGAATCGCATGCACGCGGTGGCGCGAAGCGAGCGACGACAGCGCCAGTCCGGTGAAAACTCACCGGGCCGACGCCGTATAACGCCAAGACGCGCGTGGGATCAGAAAACCAATTGCGGCATGTTGCTGCGGGGTGCGGGTGTGGCGGCCGCTCGTGTGCTGGCGCGCATTTCGGCTCGCAGCAGCCACAATCGCTGCGCGACAAAACTTCGAAAGCGCATTTCACCCGCGGAGAAAGAGATTTGCATCTGATGCCGCTTGCCGTTGGGCAGTGTGCGAACCAGACGATAGTATCGAGCCCCGTCAACCGTTTCCTTGATATTCCTGACGCGCATCATTTCACCCCGTTTCTGTTGTGTCAGGTGAGTCGGCACTTCGGCAAACGTCGCATTCCCGGTCAACTCCCATCGGGCCCGACTGGCGGTCCGAGGCGATACAACCGGCTTTGGGGGGGCATGCGGCTCAAGTCAATGTAGAGGAGAAACGTCCCCCATTCGTCCCCCAGACGGGCGTCCGAAGCGTGCTCCGTTGGTGCGCCGCAACAGTTCCCCGTCCCCTGCCATTTTCCACGGGTTCGCCCGCCCTCTACAATGCGGCCACCTGATGTGTTTGATCGAAAAAATCGTTATGGTTTCCGAACCTTCTTCAACGCCGGACGACGTTTTACACAACGAAATGAATGACCGCCTGCAAGTCAGCGGCTCGCTTTGGTTGCACCGCGGCAGTTCGTCGTTGGGCGGTCAGGCGCGCGTTGCGTTGCTTGAACACATTGCCACGACCGGCTCGATCACCGCAGCAGCAAAAGCTGCCGGCATGAGCTACAAGGCGGCCTGGGATGCCGTGGACGCCATGAATCAGTTGGCCGGAGAGCCGCTGGTGGCGCGCAGCACGGGCGGGCGTGGCGGCGGCGGCACACGTCTCACGGCACGCGGCGCGAAGCTCGTCGCGGCATTTCGGGCGGTGGAAGTCGCGCAACAGCAGTTCCTCGCGCGCGTGGCCGCCGATCTCGAGCATTTCGACGAGCAATGGCCGATCATCGCCCGGCTCGGCCTCCAGACGAGCGCGCGCAACCAACTTCACGGCACGATTACCGGCATCCGGCGCTGCGGGGTGAACGACGAGGTGACGCTGACGCTGCCGGGCGGCGAGGCGATCCGGGCATCGCTCACGCATCGCAGTACCCAGACGCTCGGGCTCGCGATCGGCGGCGAAGCCTTCGCGCTGATCAAGGCGCCGTGGATCGATATTGCACGCGGGGCCGATCTGGCCGGACTGCCCACGGCCAACCGACTCTCCGGCACCGTGCAAACCGTCACGAACGACGAGGGACAAGCGGAAGTGATTCTGGCGCTGCCGGGCGGCAGTCATCTGGCTGCGGTCATGCCGCACGACACGCTCTCGGCACGCGGGCTGACGACGGGTGTCGGCGCCACGGCAACCTTCGCGGCCACCAGCGTGATTCTCGGAGTATTGGCCTGACGTTCAGGCGTCAGGATCATTGCGCCATCAGTGAGCAAGACAACAAAGGGCTGACGCTTGCGCGTCAGCCCTTTGCGCAAGTTACAGCGCCGGGGTTTCGCAAGCCGGCACTGCGTGCTGGCGGGCATCGCGTCGATCCAGGCGCAGGCTCAAAACCGCGACACCGGCACCGGCGAGCGGCACGAGCGCCGCCACCCAGGGCACCGCCGTCAGACCCGGGCCGTGATCGATGACGAAGCCACCGAGCCACGCGCCGATGGCATTGCCGAGGTTGAACGCGGCGATATTGAAGCTCGACGCCAGACTCTCGCCCGCGCCCGACGCCTTCTCCATCACCCACAGCTGCAGCGGTGCCACCGTTGCGAAAGCGGTTGCGCCGAGCAACGCCACGAACACGATGGCCAGCCAGTGCGAGTGCAGCGCGAACGTCATCAATCCCAGCACCGCCGAGAGCGCGACGAGACTACCCAGGACGGTCGGCACCACATGACGGTCCGCGAGCTTCCCGCCCAGCAGGTTCCCCACGACCAGCCCGCCGCCGAAAACCAGCAGGATCGGCGAGACGGCACCCTCCGAAAAGCCCGTCACTTCGGTGAGCAGCGGCGCAATATACGTGAACACGCCAAACACGCCGACCCAGCCAAGCACCGTCGTGAGCAAGCCCAGCAGTACCGGACGACGTGCCAGCGCACGCAGGTCTGCACGCCAGTCGCCCGCATCCTTCGGTGCCGTGATCTTCGGCACAAACCCTGCGATCACGAGGAAAGCGACGACACCGATGGCGGTCACCGCCCAGAAGCTGGCGCGCCAGCCGAAATGCTGACCAAGCCATGTGCCGAACGGCACACCGAGAATGTTGGCGACGGTCAGGCCGGTGAACATCACGGCGATGGCCGACGCACGGCGCTCGCGCGGCACCAGACCGGTCGCCACGACCGAACCGACACCGAAGAACGTACCGTGCGCGAACGACGTCAGCACGCGCGCCGCCATGAGTGCACCGTAACTCGGCGCGAGCGCACACGCAGCGTTGCCGATGGTGAAAATCGCCATGAGTACCAGCAGCACCGTCTTGCGCGGCCAGCGAGCGGTGGCGGTCGTCATGAGCGGGGCGCCGACCACCACGCCCAGGGCATAACCGGAAATGAGCAGGCCGGCTGCCGCGATCGACACGCCGAAATCGGCGCCGACGTTGAGCAGCAAGCCCATGATGACGAATTCCGTCACACCGATGCCGAAGGCACCGGCCGTGAGGGCATAAAGGGCGATGGGCACGAAAGACTCCTGTCTGTGTTCGGGAAAGGCCGCGCCGGTGATGTCACACCCGCGCGTCGATGTGCGGAATATAGACGGGCTTTGATTGATGAAATAGACTGCGCTACGGAATATGATTTGTGATTTATATTCACAAATGATCAGAAACCGGATCAGAAGCCGGTAAAAGCAACCGAATCAGGCAACCGAATCAGGCAACGGAATCCGCGGCGAGGAGCCAACGCACGATGGGTCGACAGGACGTCAATCGCTCGGGGGATATGGAAGTGTTCACGCGCGTGGTCGCGCTGGGCGGCTTCTCCGCAGCGGCCCGCGCGTTGCACATGACGCCATCTGCCGTGAGCAAGCTGGTCGCGCGCCTCGAAGCGCGCCTGGGGGCGCGGCTGTTCAACCGGTCGACGCGCCGCCTGCAGCTCACGCCCGAGGGCACCGCGTTCCACGAACGGGCCATGCGGGTGCTGGCCGATATCGAAGCGGCAGAGCGCGAGGCGGCCGCGGGCGCCGTGCCGCGCGGTTTGCTGCGGGTGAATTCGAGTGTGCCGATCGGCACGCTCTATCTGCTACCGGTGATCCCGGCGTTTCTCGCGCAGTATCCGGAAATTCGCCTTGACCTGACGCTGACCGATACCGTCGTCGACTTGCTGGAGCAGCGCGCCGATGTAGCGGTGCGCGCCGGTCCGTTGCGCGATTCACGGCTCGTGGCGCGCAAGCTCGGTGAGAGTCAGGTGCATGTGGTGGCGTCGCCCGGCTATCTCGCGCGCAGTGCCCCGCTGCGCACGCCCGCCGACCTGATCCATCACAACGCCATGGCGTTCAACTTCGATCGTCAGGTGCAGGGCTGGCCGTTTCGCGACGGCGCCGGTGGCATTACGTTTTATCAGCCCTCGGGGAACATGGCGCTGAGCGACGGTGAAGCCATGCGCAAGCTCGCGATCGAGGGCATGGGACTCGCGCGCCATGCCCGTTATCACGTCGATACGGACCTGCGCGCGGGGCGCCTCGTCACCGTGCTCGAAGACTACAACGCGGGCGAGCCGGAGCCGATACACGCAGTGTACGTGGGCCAGGGCGGACACCTGCCCGCGCGCGTACGCGCGTTCCTCGACTTCCTCGTGACCAACGTGCATCTGCCCTGAGGCCGTCGAACGACAGAGATCAGCCGGGGTTGCGATGCGACCACACGAACATCCGCCATGCCATCGCGGCACACAGCAAGCCGCCCGCCCACACCAGGCCCCATCCGCCCACGGTCAACAACAGCGGGATCGTGAGCGGTGTGAGGAACATCGTGAGAAACACGCCCGTGTTGCCAATGCCGAGTGCCGTGCCCGCCCGCGAGGCGCCCGCAAGCGTCGCCAGTTCGGTGAACGCCACCCCGTGCCACGCAGACGCCACGACACCACCCACGATCAGCAACGCGATCACCCACGGCGCGCCATGCGCGAGCCATTCGGGACGATGCGAGAGCACGGCGACGAGTAACGCCAGCAACGCGAACACCGCCCCAACCACCATCGTGCAGACGCGCAAGTACTGCGGCCGGTTACGACGCTTGTCGGTGAAACGTCCGCTCCACACTCGCGTAATTGCAGCCCCGGCCTGCACCGCGCCGAGCGTGAGGGAGATCGTGGACACGCTGGCATGCGCAAAGTCGTGCAGAAAGACGGTGCCGAACGTCAGCACCGCAACTTGCGGCATGGCGAGAACCGCCATACCCAATGCCGTAATCAGCAGGCGGGCGTCACGCAACGGTGTGTAACCGGAGGCGGGACGAGCGGCGTGTGCACCGTGCGTGGCATTCGCCGGGCTCTCATGCGCCTCTTCCGGCGGCTCCAGCAGCCAGACCCATGCCATGACGGCCGCCGCGATCGAGGCGGCCGCCAGCCCGAAGTACACGGCGCTGAAGCCGAAGTGCAGCGCGGTCCCCGGCAAGACCAGCGCGCCGATGCCACCGCCGAGCGGCACCGCGCATTGCCGCACGCTCATTGCCAGACCGCGCTCGCGGTCATGGAACCATCGCATGATGGCGCGTCCGCTGGAGCCGTTCACGCTGCCGCCGAGCAGGCCGATGGCCAGCATCCCGGCGGCGAGCATCGGCGTCGAAGGCACGAAGTGCGGCATCGGCACGACCCGGAACCCCAGACCAATGAACGCCACGGCCGTGACGAGCAAGCCGACGAGGAGCACGCGCCGGTCACCCCAGCGGTCAGTCAGCATGCCCCAGGGTAATTCGGACAGCGCGATGCCCAGCCCGATCATGCCCAGCACGATGCCGAGGTCGCCGGTGCCCAGCGCGTAGGCGCTGCGCATTTGCACCGCCGTGGCGGGAATGCCACCCATCGCCGCCGCGAAGCTGCAATTGGCGGCCACGCCAACGCCGAGGACCTTCCAGCGATGGTTGGGACCGAGACGAGGTGCGGCACTCGCCGCCGGGGTCGGCGCCGGCGAATGGCTGGCAGGAGCGCGAGGGGTACCGGACTTGCCGGCGACCGGTGCGGCGGGAGCAGGACAGAGACGTTCGTTCATGTGTCACACGCTGCGCGGCCCGCAGGCACGCGCCTCAGAGGGGGAGGAGAAACGGTGTCGCGTCTCGCGATGGCGCGGGACAAGCGACACCCTGACCCCCATCCTACGGATGGACACAGCATCGGAAAAGCGGGAAAATTCGATGACTTATATCGGGTTATCCGGATTAACTCCGGCTGACACGATGCCCTGCGGGAGCCGCCATGAACGCCCGAGCCTTCGACCTCACACAACTGCGCACCTTCATCGCCATTCACGATGCGGGCAGCATTTCGGCCGCCGCCGAACTGATCTTCCTGTCGCAATCGACCGTCAGCGAGCAACTCAAGAAGCTCGAAGAACGTGCGGGCCAACCGTTGCTCGTTCGCTCCCGTAAAGGTATGCGCCCGACGCCGGCCGGGACACGATTGCTTGCCTACGCCCGTCAGATTTCGGCATTGTCCGAAGCGGCGTTCGAGGATCTGCAAGGCGTGCTGCTCGACGGCGAGTTGCGCATCGCGATCACGGACTACTACCGTCCACACGATGTCGGGCGCGTGCTCAAGCGATTCACCAGCCTGTATCCGCGCCTTCGACTGCATGTGAGTGCCATGCAAAGCGCGCAGATCGAGCGCACCGCAATGACTGGCGAGCATTTCGACGTGGGGCTGGCGTTGCGATTGATGAACGAAGACGTCGGCAAGGGCGCCAAGGCGCTCGGCTATCGTACACCGGGCACCCTGGTGCGGCGCGAGCGACTGGTGTGGGCGATGGCGTCGACACTGTCGGAGCCCATCGATGAGCCGCTGCCGCTGGTCACGCTGCCGCCCTCGTGCGCACTGCAAAGCCTCGTGCTCGGCGTGCTCGAACGGCACAAGGTGCCGTACCGTGTGTCGCATTCCGCTGCCGGCGTAGCGGGCATGCAACTGGCGTTGAGCGCAGGGCTGGGCATCTCGTGCCTGAACGAGTCGGCGCTGACGTCCGATCTCATCGTCTGTCCCCCGTCGCTCGGCCTGCCACCGTTGCCGCGCGCGGAATTCCATCTGCTGCCCGGACGCGCCGACGAGACCGACCTGATCCGTCACGCGCGCAATGCGCTGCTGCGCCTGTTCGCGTGATACCTTTGCCCACTGATCCTGTTCTTATCCGCTTATTGCGGCTGTCGTCATGCCGGAAAACACCCCGATTCGTCTGAATTTCAATACGCGCCGTGCGCTGCTGTTCGCGCTGACGGCCGAACGTCTGTCGGCGTTTTACGAGCATGGACAGTGGATGACGGACAAGCAAGGCGCGACGCTCGCGCAACTGTGGCTGTCGCGCTCGAAGTTGCAGTTGCCGCTGGATGAGCGGCGTCTGCTCTCCACGTTGAGCGACGACTTTGCGCGCGAACTGGCGGGCACGCTCTCGCGCGAGGCGGGTTTGTACACCGCGCACGAGATGACCGAATCGCTCGACGCGGACTATGCGTACGCGTCGGCGGTGGCGCAGGACTTGTTGGAAGATTGCACGCGCCGCCTCGTCGAGGCGGGCATTACCGACATTAGCGAGTAGGCAGGACGCCGAGGGCGAGCGAACGCAGAACGCGTATCAGGCAGCGATCCCGCGTTCCTGCACGAGCACCCAGGGGGCGACGACGACGGCCCACAGTTCCGGCGTGCGCGCCGCGAAGTCTGCGGCCTGATCGCCTTGCATGCGCTGCACCATGCCGGACGATAGCCATTGGGACACGGTCGGCGTATCGTCGTTGGCAACGGCTTCGGCGACGGACACGAGATCGACGCCGGGCGACACGTACAGCAGCACGCCGCGTGCGAAGAACGACTCCAGATCTTTCCAGTCGATCTTTGCCGTCTCGCCGAGCAGACGCAGATAGACGTCACTCGCGCCTGAGGCGGCGGTCGGGTTGGCTTGATCGGAATTGGCGGGCTTGGGTGAATCCATGACAGCGGGCACCTGAGGAAAGCGCAGAAAGCGGGATAGCGAAAACCTGCATTGTAATGCGCCCCGGCGAGCGCGACGGTGGTAGCATCGGAACCCCGCGCAGGGCGCCGGTGTCGCAGTGACATGGCATGGCCGCCGCGCGGTGGCTAACGTTTTACCGAGGAACCGCATGTCCAAACAAAAAACCGACCCCAAGCTCGAACAAGCGCTGACGCGCGGCGATCTCGCCATGCGCCAGATCAACTCGGCCCGCGCCACCGCATTGCTGCGTGCGCTGGGCGAGATGATCGTGGCCACGTCGGCGACGATCGGCGTCGAGGCGGTGGTAGACGTGCCGAACGGCGACAAGGTCTACGACCCGGAAGACGGCGTTTGGCCGCAGACGCTCGTCCTGTCGTTCGACGGCCCCATCGAAGAGAGCGATGAAGAAGAGCTGCGCGTCGTGCAGTTGCTCGCCGACACGCATCCCGACACGTTCCGCGTGGTGTGGCATCGTGCCGACGGCAAGATCGGCCGCCATGAGGCGCGTCCGCTCGCGATGGTCGCCTTCCTGACCGACGTCGAAATCCCGTGGCTCGACGACGACGCCTGATCGCCGCGATCCGCACTACCCGTCTGCATTGAACGATAAGGGGCAGCCGCTGCGCTGCCCCTTGTCGTTCGCATCAACAGGTCAGGCACCGACCTCCATCAAATCGACGTCAACGCAAACGTGCTGCCCGTCGCGAGTGTCTCGACGACGCCGCCTTGCTTGAGGTGCAACGCGTCGAACTCGCCCAACACCGTGGCGTTCTCGCCCTGCACGATCAGCGCGGTGCCTTCGGGCAGGGCAACGACCCGTTCATCGGGGTTGATCGCCAGATACTCCGCCAGACGCTCCTCGCGCGACTCGCCATTGTGACCGGCCGGCTTGCCGCTGATGAAGTGCGGGTTGACCTGAAACGGAATCAGGTTGAGCGCCTTGAGTGTCGGCGGCTCGACGATCGGCATGTCGTTGGTCGTGCGAATCGTCGGACACACCACGTTCGCCCCGGCGCTCCATCCTACATACGGCATGCCCGCCGTCACGCGCTCGCGCAACAGACCCACGATGCCCGCGTTATACATCCGGTCGAGCAACGCGAAAGTGTTGCCGCCGCCCACCACCACCGCTTCGGCCTGCTCGATCGCCGCACGCGGATCCTTGTGGCGGTGAATCGATTCGAGCGTGTAGCCCAGCCGGTCGAACGTCGGCTTCACACGCGCTTCGTACTCGTCGTAGCTGAACGTAATACCGCCCGCATACGGCACGAACAACACGCTTTTCACACGCCCATGCAGCGCCGCGTGCACCTGATCGTACGCGTGCTCCAGAAAGCCCTGGCTGCCCTTGCGGGAACTGCTCATCATCAAAATCTGTTTCACGGCGCGTGCCCTCCGGGGCATATCGTCATGTTGGCGATCGGTTCGGGTGTCTTCATTTCGATCGAGGCGCCCGTCGGGCGTCCGGCGAAAGCAATGAGTGTACTCGTCACCAGACCGGACAAAATCAGCGGACACGGACGGTGCAAGCTTTCGCAAGCGGGCGACGTCATTTCTCATGAAGTGAAACGTCATACCGAATGCTGCAACCGCCGATGAAAAATTGGGCACCTGGCGCAAAGCCTTGTGGCGTCGACCTCATACGCAAACCCTTATGCCACCTATAACCCGGGCCGGTGTCGCCACCTGAAATCCCGGGTTTCCGAGCGCCCGCAGAAGGATTACACTCAGAGTCTTATATAAGACTGCCCCTTATCGTCTGTCCTCCTGACGATTCTTCCGGTGAGAAACGCGCCGGTGGCATCCCGGGAAGGGCGGATGTAGTCGCGTCAACCAGGTTTTCAAACTCGAGTACAGCATCATGACTTCCACTTCCCAGCGTGGCGGCCTGAAGGTCGCAGACAATCTGATCGCGTTCATCGAAAAGGAAGCCCTGCCGGGCACCGGTGTCGATGTCGACGCCTTCTGGAAAGGCTTCGACGCCATCGTCCACGACCTCGCCCCGAAGAACCGCGCACTGCTCGCCGAACGCGACCGTCTGCAAGGCGAACTGGATAACTGGCACCGCGCCAATCCGGGCCCGATCGCCGATGCCGCCGCCTATCGCGCCTTCCTCGAAAAGATCGGCTACCTGCTGCCCGCACCCGCCAGCGTGAAGGCCACCACGGCCAACGTCGATTTTGAGATCGCCGAGCAGGCCGGCCCGCAGCTCGTCGTACCGCTCTCCAACGCCCGCTACGCCCTGAACGCCGCCAACGCGCGTTGGGGCAGCCTGTACGACGCCCTGTACGGCACCGACGCCATCCCCGAGACCGGCGGCGCCGAGAAGGGCACCGGCTACAACCCGAAGCGCGGCGAACTCGTGATCGCTTTCGCGCGCGGTTTCCTCGATCAGGCCGCGCCGCTGGCCGTTGGCTCGCACAAGGATGCGACCGGCTATCGCGTGGAGAACGGCAAGCTCGTCGTCACGACGACGCAGGGCACGACGGATCTCGCCACGCCGTCGCTGTTCGTCGGCTTCCAGGGCGACGCCGCCGCACCCGCCGCCGTGCTGCTCAAGCACAACGGCCTGCACTTCGAGATCCAGTTCGACGCGAACCACCCGATCGGCAAGACCGACCCCGCCCATATCAAGGACGTGCTCGTCGAAGCCGCCGTGACGACCATCATCGACTGCGAAGACTCGGTCGCCGCCGTGGACGCCGACGACAAGGTCGACCTCTATCGCAACTGGCTGGGCCTGATGCAAGGCACGCTGACCGAAGAAGTCGCCAAGGGCGGCAAGACCTTCACGCGTCGCCTGAACGCCGACCGCGAGTACACGGGCGCCGACGGCAAGCCGGTGAAGCTGCATGGCCGCTCGCTGCTGTTCATCCGCAACGTCGGCCACCTGATGACCAACCCGGCGATCACCGATCGCGACGGGCACGAGATTCCGGAAGGCATTCTTGACGGCGTGGTCACCGTGCTCGCCTCGCTGCACGACCGCAAGCATCAACTGAACTCGCGCACCGGCTCGATCTACATCGTCAAGCCGAAGATGCACGGCCCGGCCGAAGTGGCCTTCGCGGACGAGCTGTTCGGCCGCATCGAAGACCTGTACGCCCTGCCGCGCAATACGCTCAAGATGGGCATCATGGACGAAGAGCGTCGCACCAGCGTGAACCTCTCGGCCTGTATCGCCGCCGCCGCCTCGCGCGTGGCCTTCATCAACACGGGCTTCCTCGATCGCACGGGCGACGAAATGCACACCGCGATGGAAGCCGGTCCGATGATGCGCAAGGGCGACATGAAGTCGTCTGCGTGGATCACGTCCTACGAGAAGAGCAACGTACTCGTGGGTCTGGCCGCCGGCCTGCGCGGTCGCGCCCAGATCGGCAAGGGCATGTGGGCCATGCCCGACCTGATGCACGCCATGCTCGAACAGAAGATCGCGCATCCGAAGGCCGGTGCGAACACCGCCTGGGTGCCGTCGCCGACGGCCGCCACGCTGCACGCACTGCACTACCACATGGTCGACGTTCAGGCCGTGCAACAGGAACTCGAGAAGATCGATTACGCGAAGGAGCGCGACGCGCTGCTGACCGGTCTTCTGACGGTGCCGGTCGTGGCCAGGGCCGAATGGAGCGCCGACGAGATCCGCAAGGAAATCGAGAACAACGCACAAGGCATCCTGGGCTACGTGGTGCGCTGGATCGATCAGGGCGTGGGCTGCTCGAAGGTGCCGGACATCAACGACATCGGCCTGATGGAAGACCGTGCCACGCTGCGCATTTCGAGCCAGCACCTGGCGAACTGGCTGCGTCACGGCGTGATTACGCGCGAGCAGGTCGAAGAGACCATGAAGCGCATGGCCGCCGTGGTGGACAAGCAGAACGCCGGTGACAAGCAGTACGTGCCGATGGCGCCGAACTTCGACAACTCGCTGGCATTCAAGGCCGCGAGCGCGCTGGTGTTCGAAGGCCTCACGCAGCCGAACGGCTACACCGAACCGCTGCTGCACAAGTACCGCCTGGCGCTCAAGGCGAAGCAACGCGGGTAAGGGTCACGTAAGGGTGACGGATGTCTGGCGTGCGCCATCGTCGATGAAACGATGCGGGTACGCCGGACACCCCCGATGCACCGGACTTATCACGAGACGCCCGACGGGGTAACCTGTCGGGCGTCTTCGTTTTTTCAGGAGCCGGTTGCGCATGGATGCCGCAGATCCCGCCCTTGCCCTGCAACGCGCCGAACGGCGCGCGCTGTCCTTCCTTCTCGTGGCGTTGGTGATCTTCATCGCCACGCTCTTCATGCCGGTGCACTTCGTCACCGGCTGGATCCGCGCCGCAGCGGAAGCCGCGATGGTGGGCGGACTGGCGGACTGGTTTGCCGTCGAAGCGTTGTTCCGACGCATTCCCATTCCCGGCCTCTCCCGGCACACGAATATTCTCATCCGCAAGAAAGACGCACTCGGCGACGGGCTCGCTCGCTTCGTGCGCGAGAAATTTCTCGACACGCCCTCGGTCGTGCGCCTGATTCAGCAGCAGAACCCGGCGGACGCCGTCACGCACTGGCTCGCCTCCTACGAAAACACACGTCAGTTGAGTGCCGTGCTGGTGAAAGTCGCCGGAGGCGTACTCGACGTGATGGACGAGCGTAACGTCCAGGCGTTCATCCGCCGCGCGCTCGACACGATGATCGACCGGCTCGACCTGTCTCAGTCGGCCGCAGCCATCCTCGACACCCTGACTCGCGACGGTCGTCATCAGGCGCTGCTCGACGAGACGCTCGACTATCTCGTCGAACTGCTCAACGAGCCGCAAACGCGCGAGTTCATCTCGGCACGCATCGTCGAGTGGCTCAAGACGGATCATCCGAAGAAGGAGAAGGTGCTGCCGTCGGAATGGATCGGCAACAAAGGCTCCGACATGATCTCGGCGGCCGTGACACGCATGCTTGCCCAGATGGAAGCCGACGAGTCGCATCAGTTGCGTCAGGCCTTTGACCGGGCGGTCGCGGGGCTGATCGAACGCCTGAAGCACGACGCCGAACTTCAGGCGAAGCTCGACGCCTTCAAAGCGCAACTCAAGGGCGACACGGCGCTGAATGCCTACGTCGGCGGACTCTGGAACGAATGGCGCGGCTGGGTGAAGCGCGACCTCGCGCGCGACGACTCCGTCATCGGCGCGAAGATCAACGGCGCGGCAGCCTGGATCGGACAGGAACTGGCACGCAGCGAGTCGCTGCGAAAGGCACTCGATGCGCAATTGCTCGACGCCGCCGAGCGCATGGCCCCGGGTTTCGCCGACTTCGTCACCGAGCACATTCGCGCGACGGTGCATGGGTGGAACGCGGAACATCTCTCACAGCAAATCCGCCTGAGCGTCGGGCAGGACCTGCAGTACATCCGCATCAACGGCACGCTCGTGGGCGGGCTGATCGGGGCCGTGCTGTATCTGATCGCGCAGGCGCCGGTGTTGCTCGCGCGCGGTAGTTAGTGCCGCGTGCCGCGCCAGGCGCGCGACGTCACCGGACGATCCGTCGGCGCCGAAATCGCAATGCACGGCGTCAAGGCAAAAAAACGCCGGCCTGGGCGGGCCGGCGGTGTCGCATCGCTTGGGGTGATACGACGGGGCAACTTACGAACGGTTGTCCTGAATCAGCGCGCGGTCGCTCACTTGTGCACGCACATCGGCACGGGTCACCGGAGCGGCGCTCCAGTCGCTTTGCGCATGCGCGGCGGTGACCAGCGGCGTACCGGTCTCGACTTGATTCAGTTGACCGCTGGCAGCGGCTTGCACCAGTTCGCTGCGCACCGCTTCGCGGCTCACCTCGCTTTGGGTGGCGACCTGCAGATCGGGGGTGTTGTCGTTGTAACGGGCGTCAGCGAAGGCGGAAGCCGAGACAAACGAGGTGGCAGCAACAACGGCAGCAAGGATACGAGTGTTCATGGTGTGACTCCTGTCAATTTGGGATAACGGCTCGTTCAGCTAGCGTTCGGGGCATCGGCAGCCAGGTTTTGCTGCGTTGCGGTGTCCGTCGCGTTGGCATGGGTGAATCTTAGGGAAAACCCGTGGTTTTTTCGCAACTAAGCGTCCACAAAACGCAACCGATCGTCCGATTAATAAAATCCATTGAAAATCATATGGTTAGCGCCGTTAAAACCGCTAGATGGCCTGCTGATGACGCTTGTCGGGCACCGATTTGGCGGGAAATGCCGCTTTGCGCAACACGGTGTTTGATCGGATGGGGTTTATTGCAGAGTGCGTCGGCAGTAGAGTGACAACATGATGAAGTCAGTCGGCAACGTGAATCGCAAGGTGCGCCGCACCGCGAACGAGGCCGGCTCGAACAGGAGCATTACCATGGCTGCCCTCGGTTCTTTCCTTCTGCTGGCGAGCGCCTCGCTGCTTACCGCCTCGTATCTGCGCAGCCGTACCGCACGCACGCGTCGTCAACAAGCCCGCGTCACGCGTCGCTGATTCTGCGAAAGTTCACAAATTGCGTATAGCCGGTACGCCATCAGCGTGACCGGGTATACCCGCTGACTTTCGTTGCCTGGCGGCCGAATCCGCGATTTTTGCGTTTTATTCTTTCATTTTCCGCAATGCGTCCTTATCAGGGATCGCGTTTTTCTCCCCCTCGCGCGAGGGTAGATTGGCAGCAATGACGGCGCCCATGGTGGACGTCTCGCCAGACAGGAGAAATGAAAATGAAACAGGCTCTGATCGCCTCGACCTTCGCAGTTGCCCTCTTCGCCGGTGCTGCCAGCGCCGCCGAGCAAGCCCAGCCGGCCGCCGCCCAGGCTCAGGCACAGCAACAAACGCAAGTGCAAACGCAGACGCAAGCCCAACCGGGCCCGATCGCGGCACAACCGACGACGACCGTTGTCTCCCCCGTGTACGAAGTGCCGGGCCGCGTGAACCGCGCCGGTTCGATCTACTTCGGCCAGTAAGCACCGGCGTCGTAGAAAAAACGGCAAGCCGGGGAGCCATCCGCCGGCCTGCCGTGTTCCCGACTCACATGGGAACCTGAAATCAGTAAGTCCGCTTCATCGCCGCCGCACATCCAGCGGAGAGGCATCCCACCGCCAGCACGTACACCGCGATCCACCACGGCTTGTGCCCGCCGAATTCGAGTAGCGTCGCCGCCACCAAAGGCGTAATCGAACTCGAAACAATCCCCGACACCTGATAGACGACCGAGATGCCCGTGTAGCGCACGCGTGTATCGAACAGCTCGCAGAACAGCGACGCTTCCGGCCCGTACACAAACGCATACACCACCCCGAGCGGCACGATGACCGCGAGCGACACCCACCACACGTTCGACGAGTAGTGCATCACGGCGAGCGCCGGAATCGACGACACGCCGCACGCCACTGCGCCCCAGCCGAAGACCCGGCGGCGCCCCACCCGGTCGGAGAGTTTCGACGCGTACGGAATCGTGGCGATCAGCACCAGCGCCGCTACCGTGACGGCCAGGAGAATCGGTGTCTTCGGAAAGTGCAGCGTGCCGACGAGATACGAAATCGCAAACACGGCATACACGTTGAACACCACGCCATCGATATACCGCGCGCCCCAGCCGAGCAGCACGTTGCGCCGGTAATCACGCGCGATCTCGGAGAGCGGCACGTGCGCCACGTGCTGGCTGTCCTTGATGCGGGCGAACTCGGGCGTCTCGAGCACGCGCAGCCGAATGAACATGCCCACGGCCACGAGCACCAGACTGAGCATGAATGCGAGGCGCCAGCCCCACGCCATGAACTGCGCGTCGGTCAGCGTCGATGAGAGCAGGGCCACGACACCGGTCGACAGACATAAGCCCACCGCCAGTCCGATCTGCGGATACGCCGCGAACTGCCCGCGTTTGTCGCGCGGCGCGTACTCGAACGCCATCAGCACGGCGCCGCCCCATTCCCCACCGAGCCCGATGCCCTGAAGCAAGCGCAGGAACAACAGGATCAGGGGTGCCGCAATCCCGATGCTGTCGTAGGTCGGCACCAGCCCGATCAGGAACGTGGAAACGCCCATGATCGTCAGGGTGACGATGAGTAACGGCTTGCGCCCGAGCTTGTCGCCGAAATGGCCGAAGAGAATGCCGCCGAGCGGGCGGGTCGCGAAGCCCACGGCGTACACCGTGTAGGCGAGGGCGGTGGCAACGAACGCGTCGCCGCTGGGAAAGAAAAGCTTGTTGAAGACGAGTCCTGTGACGGTGCCGTACAGGAAGAAGTCATACCATTCGACGGTCGTGCCGATCAGGCTGGCCAGCGCGACCGTGCGCACCGCTTTTTCGGCATTGACGGCATCGCGCCCGCCCACACCGGTGAGAACCTGTTCCATTGCGCCTCCTGTTGTGCGCCGCGCCCCGTCGGCGCGCTGCGACGCGCCGGTCTGTGCCGGGCGTCTGTCTCCTGGATGTCTCGGTGCCGCGTGTTCTGTGTGCGGCTATTGTCGTGATGATGGGTATTGCGGGGACTGCGGGTAAGACTCGAAAACACGCATGCGCGGGGCCATGCGTTCACGGCGGTGGCATGCCGATCAGGATGACGCGCACGACAGCGTCGTTACGCGCGTTCCGAAAGTCATGCCACGGCGCCAATGAAGTTGCGTCCGCGCGGGCCGTCGAGCGCGGCGGCGATCATCGCGCTCGACTCCGGTTCGCTCACGCCATACGCGGAAAATTCGGTGGCCACGCCCAGGCCGTTGAGAAACGCCGTGAGCGTCTGCGGGGCGCGCGCGATGTCGCCGTCGAACACGCGCGCGAGCACCGCGTCGCGATCGGCGCGCCGGCCGATCGCCAGTCGCATCACGGCCGGCAGCGTGAACGAGCACGCAATGCCGTGCGGCAAGCCGTGACGGATCGTCATGTCGTACGAAATGGAATGCGCAAGCGCGGTCTTCGTGTTCGAGAACGCCATGCCCGCCTGCAATGCCGCCAGCGCCGCCTGGGCGCGCAGGTCTTCGTCGTCGAGCGAGGCCATGAGTTGCGGAAGCACACGCATCATGTCGCGCGCGGCCGTGACCGCGAAGGTGTCCGAAATCGGATTCGCGTTCACGTTCCAGATCGCCTCGAGCGCGTGCGAGAGGGCGTCGAGACCGCTTTGCAAGGTGACGGCACGCGGCAGCGAGCGCGTCAGCCGCGGGTCCACGATCGCCGCCTCCGGCCACGTCTCGGGCAGGTGCAGCGAGTATTTCTTGCGCTTCACGTGGCGGTCCCACAGCGTGGCCCACGGCGTGACTTCGCTGCCCGTGCCCGCCGTCGTCGGCACCGTAATCAGGCGTTTCGTGCGCGTGGGCCGGAAAGTGCCACCCGCGTCGAGTGCGTCGACGAGCGTGGCGAAGCGGTCGTCGTCGCCAGCCACCATCAGCAGCTTGGCGGTATCGAGCGCACTGCCGCCGCCCAGCGCCACGATCACTTCGCACTGACCGTACCGGCGCCAGAAATCGCCATACATCGGCGCGAGTTCGCGCACATCCGGATTCGGGCTGACCTGATCGATCACCCCGGCGAGACGCTGCCCGAGCAACGCTTCGATCTGCCCCGTCATGCCCAACCCCCGCGCTTCCGGCATCGTCACGAGCACCGCGCGACGGTTGCCGACCAGCGCAGGCAAATGCGCGAGGGCCCCCGGCCCGAAGTGGACGTCGACCGGATTATGGAAACGTGAATGGCGCGAACAGTCAGTCATGGTGAGGACGGTGCCGCCTCGCCCGCAGGCGTTGCGATCGATTGACGAAGATTGAGCTGGATTATGGTGAGCGGCGTCCTATACTTCCAATTCACATTTTTTCGCCGATGTATTGATAAAACCTATACCTCGTCACGGGAGCGTCACGTCATGCGGATTACCCAGTTGCGTTCGTTTCATGCGGTGGCCCACCACGGCAGCGTGACGCGTGCGGCCCAGGCGTTGCACGTCAGCCAGCCCACGATGACCACGCAGATCCGCGCGCTGGAGGAGACTTACGGCGTCGAGCTCTTCTACCGCCACGGGCGTGGGCTGACGCTCACACCGACCGGCAAGGCGCTGTATTCGGTGAGCCTGCGCATCTTCTCGGACGAAGCCGAGGCACTTGGCCTGCTCAAGGAGCATGGCGGGCTGCGCACCGGCGAGTTGCGGCTCGGCGCGGTAGGCCCGCATCACGCGATGGAGATCGTGGCGGCCTTTCAGCCGCGCTATCCGGGCATTCGTATCTCGATGCGCCCTGGCAATTCGGAGGAGATGATCGACAGCTTGCTGGCGTATCGCACCGATGTGGCGGTACTCGCGCGCTATCACGACGATGCGCGTCTGCACACCGTGCCGTATCGCACGCACCCGGTGGTGCTGCTGGTGCCAGGTTCGCACCGCTTCGCGCGCCGTCGCAGCGTGAAGCTCGCCGAGCTGGCCGACGAACCGATGCTCATGCGCGAGCCGGGCTCGACGACACGTCACGCCCTCGAAGCGGCCATGCAGAAGGCCGGGGTGACACCGAACGTCGCAATGGAGATCGGCAGCCGCGAAGCGATTCGCGAGGCCGTGATTCTGGGACTGGGGATTGCAGCGGTGTCGGCGCGCGAACATACGCCGGACGAGCGGCTCGCGACCGTCTCGATCAGCGACGCCCGCGTGGAGACCACGACCGTGATCGTGTGCCTTGCGGAGCGGCGCGAATCGCGCGTGATCGCGGCGTTTCTGGAGGTGGTGGCAGGATTGGTATGAAGTCGGCGCAAATGACACGAGAGCGCGGCCAACGCCGCGGCTCCCGGGACATTCGTCGACTTAGAGAAACTGGCTCGACACGAGCACGACGGCCGAAGCCAGCAGGCAGTAAATGCCGAACAGATACCAGCGGCCGTGTTCGAGCCAGCGCGACAGCCAGCGCAGCGCCACGAGGCCGGCGAGGAAGCTGAAGACCATGCCGACGAGGCTCGGCGTAAGCACCGTCATGAAATGGCCTGAAAAGGTCTGCGCACCACCCGACTTGTACAGGCGGTATGCCTCCTTCACGATCACCGGCGGCGTGAGCACCACGGCCAGCGCGAAGCTGAATTCCTCGACGCGCACCTTGTCGAGCCCGCGCAGCATACCCGTCGAGATGGTCGATCCCGAACGGGAGAAACCACGGAAGGGCAGGCACAGCCCCTGCACGGCGCCGATCCATGCGGAGTCGCCGCCGCGCATCGGACGGTCGCCCATCGGCGGACGCTTGCTGCCCGAAATCAGGATCAGGATGCCCGCCATCGCGAGACCGGCCGAGATGATGTACATGTTGCCGAACAGGTGCTCGATCTCGGCATGTTCGGTGCCGCGCATCAACACCTTCTCGATGAAGAACATCAGCGCCAGCCCGATCACGCCGGTAAAGCCGGTGGCGATGATGACCTGCTTCGCGTTATGGATGAAGTCGTGTTTCGACGAGAAATAGCGTTCGCGCCACGACTTCCAGAAGTAGACGATGACGGCGAGCATCGTGCCGGTGTGAAGCATGACGAGCAGCAGCGTCATGGCCGGCGCCGACGGGTCGAGCCCCATCAGTTTCTCGGCCATGATGACGTGTGCCGAACTCGACACGGGAAGCAACTCCGCCACGCCCTGCACGATCGCGAGCACGAGCACTTGCAAATAGTCCATGCGTAATCCTTGTGAAATGGGCAAGGACAGTACGCCGAACGCGTGTCAATTTTGTGACAGTCACATGACGGCGGCACCGGTCGCTTACCCTCGACCGGCTGCCGCGCATGATACTCCGTCAGAATTGGCCGGAAATGAGGCCACCGAGGGGTGTCACATTCGGTGCCGGATCGGCGTGATACCGATGCCGGCGACCGTCGACGCCCGCCGATACCTGTCGGCCTCAGCCGCGAATACCGCTCAACGCCTGATCGAGATCGGCGAGCAGATCGTCGATATGCTCGATGCCGATCGACAGGCGCACCGTCTCCTCGCTCACCCCCGCCTTGCGCAGTTCCTCCGGCGACAGCTGACGGTGCGTGGTCGACGCCGGGTGCGTGGCAAGCGACTTCGCGTCGCCGATGTTCACCAGACGCGTGAAGAGTTGCAGCGCGTCCTGAAATGCCGCGCCCGCTTCACGGCCGCCCTTCACCCCGAAGGTAAGAATGCCGGGGCCGCGTCCCGACAGATACTTCTCGACGAGCGCGTGCTCCGGATGGTCGGGCAGCCCGGCGTAGTTCACCCATTCCACCTTCGGATGCGACTTCAGGAACTGGGCGACCTTCAGCGCGTTCTCGGTGATGCGGTCGAGCCGCAGCGCCAGCGTTTCGATGCCTTGCAGGATCTGGAAGGCGTTGAACGGCGAGATCGCCGCGCCGGTGTTGCGCAGCGGCACCACACGCGCGCGCCCGATGTACGCCGCCGGACCGAACGCCTCGGTGTACACCACGCCGTGATAGCTCACGTCGGGCTCGTTGAGTCGCTTGAAGCGTGCCTTGTGCTCGGCCCACGGGAACTTGCCCGAATCGACGATGGCGCCGCCCAGGCTGGTACCGTGACCGCCCAGGTACTTCGTCAGCGAGTGCACGACGATGTCCGCACCGTGTTCGAACGGACGCAGCAGATACGGCGACGGCACCGTGTTGTCGACGATGAGCGGAATGCCATGACGATGCGCGATCTCGGCGAGCTTGGCGATATCGGTGACGTTACCCAGCGGATTGCCGACCGATTCCGCGAAGATCGCCTTGGTCTTGTCGTCGATGAGCGGCTCGAACGACTCGGGTTCGCGCGGATCGGCGAAGCGGGTGGTAATGCCCGAGAGCGGCAGCGTGTGCGCCAGCAGGTTGTAGGTGCCGCCGTACAGCGCGCTCGCGGCGACGATGTTGTCGCCCGCCTCCGCAATCGTCTGAATGGCGTAGGTCACCGCCGCCTGACCGGAGGCCAGCGCCAACGCCGCCACGCCGCCCTCGAGCGCAGCCACGCGCTGCTCGAGCACGTCCTGTGTCGGGTTCATGATGCGCGTGTAGATGTTGCCCGGCACCTTGAGGTCGAACAGGTCGGCGCCGTGTTGCGTGTCGTCGAACGCGAAGGCGACGGTCTGATAGATCGGCACCGCCACGGCGCGCGTGGTCGGATCCGGGCGATAGCCGCCGTGCACGGCGAGCGTTTCGAGCCGCCATTGCGGGGCTTGCGGTGCCGTTTCGGCGTCGTTGGCGTTCTGGGTCTTGTCGGTCATGTCGAATGTCTCCGGATAGGCGTGACGTTCCACCTGCGGAACGCTTTCATTAGGTATCCGATGTCATTCTAAACGGCTGGCCGGGCCGGCCTTATCTCCGTTGGGCAGAAGCTAAGCGATCGCCGTCGCGCAACCGTTCGTAATATGGCGCGAGCCGCATGCGCTATCTGGCGGGAGAGCCGCTGGATATACTCGTTCACACAACGGGCCGGGTGAATGCGAGGGCCGATGCAAGGGTTACGGCAGCGGCAGCCTTGCGAGCGTCGCGCCCGTTGCCGCCGGCGCTTCCGATGGGTTCCGATCGTTTCGCGCCGCTTCAGGAGACGCACTGTCATGTCGTTCGGATGTTCCCCGGCACGATTCGCTGCCGCACTTGCCGCAGGTGTGTGTCTGAATGTGCTCGCGCTGCTGAGCCCCGCGGGCCTCGCCGTTGCGCAGGAGAAAGTGGCGGTAGCCTCGCTGGATACGGATGCCGCGGGCAAGCCGGTGATGCTCGATGCGTATCTGTTCCGCGTGCCCAACGCGAACGGTCCGACACCTGCCGTCGTGTTCATGCACGGCTGCAACGGCATGTTCACGCGCAAGGGCGGTATCGATCGCCGCGAGCTGGACTGGGCACAGCGCTTCAATGCGTTGGGCTATGCGGTGCTGGCGGTGGACAGCTTCACCTCGCGCGCTCAGGCCAGCGAATGCCGGGGCGGCGGCGACGTGCGGCCATCGGTCGAGCGTCCGCGAGACGCCTACGGCGCGTTGCGTTATCTCCAGCGGCTTTTGGACATCCTGCCGGATCGTGTTGCGCTCATGGGGTGGTCGCACGGCGGCGGAACGGTGTTGTTTTCCATCGGGCCGAAGGGGCCGGGCCACCTATCGGATGCTTCGAGCGGTACAGGCGCAAAGGCGGCACCGGACTTCGCGGCAGCTGTGGCGTTCTACCCGGGCTGGTGCAACCTGAAGGCGCAGGGTGCTGACTGGTCCACCTCGATTCCCCTGCTCTTGCTCACAGGCGCCGACGACGTCTGGTCAAAACCGGCGCCGTGCGACGCCTTCGTCCAGGCGGTCACGTCGAAGGGCGCACCGATCACGTTCCACATCTACCCGGGTGCCGTGCATGACTTCGACTATCCGAACCTGCCAGTCAGGGCGCGCCCGGAATTCACGAACCCGAAGACACACGTCGTGCCGATTACCGGCACCCAGCCCGAAGCCCGCGACGATGCCATCGCGCGCGTAACGGCGTTTCTTGCCAAGGCTTTCGGGAAGTGACGCTCGGCGGCGATTTTGGCCTCTCAACAGCGTTGCCGCCCTGAATCCCTTGTCTGGCGGGCTACTCGGCCCACCGACCTGAAACTTATGCACGTGCTACCCACAGCTTAATCACAGAAAATCGCCGGATTTCCACAGGAAATCCACCGGCTTTTCCACGGCAATTTGTCGGTTATTCACGAGATATCCACGACTTATACACGGGTTATCCACGTCGATTCGGTGGCTTTTCCACCGGATTTCCATCCGCTATCCACCGACTATCCGCAGGTCTTCCACAGGGTTGCCCACAGCCGCATCACAGCTTGCTCACAAGGTTATCGACAGGCTTATCCACAGCACCTCTCCATAACGAGGCGAGCGCCCAAAACAAAATCGGCCGCCAGAATTGCGGCCGATTTGGTATCGGAGACTGCTACCGGAGTCGCGTTGCGCCGCGTTGGCGCCGGCTCACGGGGGTACAGCAAGTACAGCGATGGGTGAGTCGATTAGCTACCGAAGTACGTGGTACCGGCACGGGCGATCTTGCCGACCGAACCCGGGGTCACGGCCGAAGCGGCACCGCTGGGCGCAGCCACGGTCTTCGGATAAACCGTATCGTGTTGTTGCAGCAGACCTGCCTGGCGGGCTTGCACCAGTTCTTCACGAACTTGTGCGCGGCTCAGGGCGGACGTTTGCGGGACCCATGCGAATTCCGACGGACCTTCGAAAGCGTCGCTGGCAAAAGCCGAACCAGCCGAAACGGCCAGCATCGTGGAAATCAGGGCAGAGGTGATAAGAGTGCGCTTCATGATGTTTCTCCTGTCTGTTTGAAACGCGGCGATGTTCAATTCATCGTCGACAGTTGCAGTCTATTGCTATCGTCAATCGCAATAAATACGATAATTGTCTATTTTTAATTGCAATTTCAGAAATAATAGAGGCAGCGCAGGAACGGCATGAAACGACAACGGGACGCCAAATTGCTGGCGTCCCGTTGTGTAAGGGGCAGGGGAGAATCCGTGCAGGCTATTTCGCCGTGGCGGCCTCCGGCGACGCTTTGGTTGCCCCGGACGCTGCCGTTTGGGCCAGCACAGGCCTGAGCGCGATGCCGGTATGGCTCGCAGCCACCTTCGTCAACGCGTCGGGCGACGTTGCGGCCACCACGGTGCCTCCGTCCTTGCCGCCCTCGGGCCCCATGTCGACGATCCAGTCGGCCTCCGCAATCACGTCGAGGTTGTGCTCGATGACGACCACGGTGTGCCCGCCATTCACCAGCCGGTGCAGCACATTGATCAATCGGGCCACGTCCGCCATGTGCAACCCGACCGTCGGCTCGTCGAGCACGTACAGCGTGTGCGGCGACTTCTGGCCGCGGCGCGTGATGTCGTCGCGCACCTTGGTCAGTTCGGTCACGAGCTTGATACGCTGCGCCTCGCCGCCCGAGAGCGTCGGCGACGGTTGTCCCAGTGTGAGATACCCAAGCCCGACGTCCTGCATCAGTTGCAACGGGTGCGCGATGCTCGGCATCGACGCGAAGAACGCCACGGCCTCGTCGACCTCCATCGTCAGCACGTCGCCAATGCTCTTGCCACGCCACGTAACCGCAAGCGTCTCGGCGTTGAAACGCTGTCCGTGGCAGACGTCGCACAACACCTTCACGTCCGCCAGGAAGCTCATGCCGATGGTCCGCACGCCTTGCCCTTCGCATGCCGGGCAGCGGCCTTCGCCGGTATTGAACGAGAAACGCGATGCCGAATACCCGCGCGCCCGGGCTTCGAGCGTGTCGGCGAACAAGCGTCGGATCGTGTCCCAGAAGCCGATGTACGTCGCCGGGCAGGAACGCGGCGTCTTGCCGATCGGCGTCTGATCGACTTCGAGCACGCGATCGATCGTCTCCCAGCCGGTGACCGACTCGCAGCCGTGCCACGCATGCACCACCGGACGCCGCGGCTCCACCGCCACCTCCGACTTTGCGCGCGGCTTGCCGTCCGCCTTCACCGCATGACGCACCGTGCCCTTGCGTGCGCGCCGTTCGGCGGGCGACGAGAGCACCGAGCGTCCTACCGCATCCAGCAGGTTCGTCATCAGCACGTCGCGCGCCAGCGTCGACTTGCCCGACCCCGAAACGCCGGTGATCGCCGTCAGACGCGACAACGGCAACGACGCCGTGACGTGCTTCAGGTTATGAAGCGTGGCGCCATGCACCGTCAGCCAATGCGGCGGCACCGCCTCCACGCCCTTCGTCGGGGCCACCACTTCGCGTCGCGGTTGCAGCGGATGCTGCAACGGATGCGCGAGGAACTTGCCCGTCAGCGAATCGGGATGCGCCGCCAGATCGGCCACGTTGCCCTGCGCGACGAGCGTGCCGCCGCGTTTGCCGGCCCCGGGACCGATATCGATGATGTGATCCGCGCGACGGATCGTGTCTTCGTCGTGCTCTACCACGACCAGCGTATTGCCCTGATCGCCGAGCTTGCGCAACGCGCCGAGCAGAATGCCGTTGTCACGCGGGTGCAGGCCGATGGTCGGCTCGTCGAGCACGTAGCACACGCCCTGCAGATTGCTGCCGAGTTGCGCTGCCAGACGAATGCGTTGCGACTCGCCGCCCGAAAGCGTCGGCGCCGCACGATCGAGTGTGAGATAGCCGAGACCGACCTCCTCGAGAAACTCCAGGCGCCCCTGAATCTCGCTGATCAGATCGCGCGCGATGCTCGCGTCGCGACCACGCAATTCGAGGCCCTGAATCCACACGCGCACATCGGTGACCGTCCATTGAGCCACGTCGGAGATCGCGCTGTCGTCGAAGGTCACGGCACGCGCGACGGGGTTGAGTCGTGCGCCGTGGCAGTCCGGGCAGGGCTGATCGCCCACGCCTTCCGGCTCCTGCTCCTCGGACGGCAGCGAATGCTCGCGGCCGCGATTGTCCTGGCCAAGCACCGTGTCGTCGAACGCTTCGCGTTGCTCGCGCGTGAGTGCGAGCCCCGTGCCCACGCAAGTCGAGCACCAACCGTGCTTGCTGTTGAACGAGAACATGCGCGGGTCGAGATCCGGATAGCTCGTGCCACACACCGGGCAGGCCCGCTTGACCGAAAACACTTCGATCTCGCCCACGCCCTCGCCCGGCTGTTCGTCGCTCATGGTCTCGCCGAGGCCGTCGAGCGGCGCGAGCAAATGCATGACCCCCTTGCCGAGTTCGAGCGCCGCCGCCAGCAGTGTACGCAGCAGCCCCTCGTTCTCCGGGGTCACGACCACATCGCCGACGGGCAGTTCGATGGTGTGCTCGCGAAAGCGATCGAGCTTCGGCCACGGATCGACCGGCAGGAATACGCCGTCGACACGCAAATGCGAATGACCGCGTGCCTTGGCCCACTTCGCCAGATCGGTGTAGATACCTTTGCGTCCCACGACCAGCGGCGCGAGCAGGCCGACGTGCTGACCGCGACGGTCACGCATGAGCTGCGCCACGATGGAATCCGGACTCTGAGCGGTGACCGGCGCGCCGTCGTGAATGCAATGCTGAATGCCGAGCTTCACGTAAAGCAGACGCAGGAAGTGCCACACTTCGGTGGTCGTCGCGACGGTACTCTTGCGGCCGCCGCGCGACAGGCGCTGCTCGATGGCCACCGTCGGCGGAATGCCGTACACGGCGTCGACTTCCGGACGCCCTGCAGGCTGCACGATGGAGCGCGCATACGCATTGAGCGACTCGAGATAGCGACGCTGTCCTTCGTTGAAGAGGATGTCGAACGCCAGGGTCGACTTGCCGGACCCCGACACGCCGGTGATCACGCTGAACTTGCCGCGCGGAATCGCCACGTCGAGCGACTTGAGGTTGTGTTCGCGCGCGTTGACGATGCGAATGTCGTCGCCCCCCGCCGGCTTGCGATGCGCACGCGCGGCGCGCAGCGCCGTTTGCAACGGCATGCCCGGTTCGGCGGACGTCGCACCGAGCGGCTTGACTGCCACGGCTTGCGGCGCGACGACGGTGCGCTCGTAGTCGGCCAGCGCGCGCCCGGTATGCGAGCCGTCGCAAGCCACGACATCCGCGAGCGTGCCCGCGCACAGCACCTCACCACCGCCCTCGCCGCCCTCCGGGCCCAGATCGATGATCCAGTCGGCGGCGCGCACCACGTCGAGGTTGTGTTCGATGACGAGCAGCGAATTGCCACCGTCGAGCAGCTTCGCGAACGCGCGCATCAGCTTGGCGATGTCGTCGAAGTGCAGGCCGGTCGTCGGCTCGTCGAAGATGAAGAGACGTCCGCGATGCGCCACCTTCTGACCGCTCGCCGTCTTCTTCTGCGCCGCCTCGGCGAGGAAGCCCGCGAGCTTCAGACGCTGCGCTTCGCCGCCCGAGAGTGTCGGCACCGGCTGACCGAGCTTCACATACTCGAGACCGACGTCCACGATCGGCTGCAGCACGCGCAGGACGTCGCGATCCGATGAGAAGAGCTTCACCGCCTCGTTGACGGTCAGTTCGAGCACATCCGACACGCTCAACTCGCGCATGGCCTCGCCCGGCACCGCGCGTTGAATCTTCACGTCGAGCACTTCGGCGCGGTAGCGCTTGCCGTCGCAGTCCGGGCAACGCAGATACACATCGCTCAGGAACTGCATCTCCACGTGTTCGAAGCCCGAGCCGCCGCACGTCGGGCAACGGCCATTGCCCGAGTTGAAGCTGAACGTGCTCGCGTTGTAGCCGCGTTGCAGCGCCACCGGTTCCGCCGCGAACAGCTTGCGGATTTCGTCGAACGCGCCGACGTAGCTCGCCGGATTCGAGCGCGCTGTCTTGCCGATCGGCGATTGATCGACGAACACCACGCCCGACAGCTGTTCCGCACCGATGAGTTCGTCATGCGCGCCGGGCGCCTCGGTCGGATCGCCGAAGTGACGTGCCAGCGCCGGGTTGAGAATGTCCTGCACCAGCGTCGACTTGCCGGACCCGGATACGCCGGTCACGCACACGAGACGGCCGAGCGGAATGTCGACGCTCACCCGTTTGAGATTGTGCTCGCGCGCGCCGGTCAGCGTGAGGCGCGGCGTGTTGTCGTCGACGGGACGTGCGCGCCAGTTCGACGCGTTCGCGACGTGCTTGCGTCCGCCGAGATAGCTGCCGGTCAACGTGTCCGCCGTGCGCACTTCGTCGGGCGTACCGTCGAAGACGATCTGCCCGCCGCGCTCACCCGGCCCCGGACCCATGTCGATCACGCGGTCCGCCGCGAGCATCACGGCCGGGTCGTGCTCGACGACGACGAGCGTGTTGCCCGCGTCGCGCAGGCGATGCATGGCGGCCACGATCCGGTCCATGTCGCGCGGATGCAGCCCGATGCTCGGTTCGTCGAGTACGAAGAGCGTATTCACGAGCGACGTGCCGAGGGCCGTCGTCAGGTTGATCCGCTGCACCTCGCCGCCCGAGAGCGTACGGCTCTGTCGATCGAGCGTGAGGTAACCGATGCCGACATCGCAGAGATACTTCAGACGCGTGCCGACTTCTTCCTGCAGGAGCTTGAGCGCGTCGTCGAGCAGGCTCGACGGCAACGTCAGCGAATCGAAGAACTGACGCACGCGCGAGATCGGCATGAGCATCAGGTCGTGCATGGTGAGGCCGGGCAACGCTTCGAGTTGCTCGCGCGACCACGACACGCCGCGCGGCATGAAGCGCTGGTCGGGCGGCAACACGGCGTCGGCATTCGCTTTCGAGCCCAGACGCCACAACAGGCCTTCCGTCTTCAGGCGCGCGCCGCCGCAGGTCTCGCACGTGGTGTAACTGCGGTATTTCGAGAGCAGCACGCGGATGTGCATCTTGTACGCCTTCGACTCCAGATAGCCGAAGAAGCGGCGGATGCCGTACCACTGCTTGTTCCACTCGCCCTTCCAGTCGGGGTCACCCTCGATGACCCACTCGCGATGCTCCGGCGAGAGCTTCGACCAGGGCGTATCGCGCGGAATGCCGGCCTTGCCCGAGTACTCGAGCAGATCCTCCTGAATCTCTTTCCACGCCGGCGTCTGGATCGTCTTGACCGCACCGCCGCGCAGCGTCTTGCGCTCGTCGGGAATCACGAGACCGAGATCGACGCCGATCACGCGTCCGAAACCGCGACAGGCTTCGCATGCGCCATAAGCCGAGTTGAACGAAAAGAGCGCCGGCTGCGGATCGGCGTAGTGCAGATCGCTGTCGGGGCAGTGCAGGTCCTGCGAGTAACGCCAGATATCGGGCTCGCCTTCGTCGGCGAGCACATAGACGTTCACACGGCCTCGGCCGCGCTTGAGCGACGACTCGATGGCCTCCATCGCACGCGCCTTCTCGGTGTTCTGCAGGCGGAAGCGATCGGCCACGACGTCGAGCACCTTGCGGGTGCCGTCGGCGGTGGCGACTTCGCGCTCGGCCTGCACGCGCGTGTAGCCCGACGCCGAGAGCCATTGCGCGACCTCGTCGGCGGTCACCGTGCCGGGCAACTCGACCGGGAACGTGACGACCAGACGCGGATCGTCCTTCGACGTGCGGGCCATCAGTTCGGCGTAGATGGTCTCGGGCGTGTCGTGACGCACCGCCTGCGCGGTCTCGCGATCGAACAGCGCCGCCGCGCGAGCGAACAGGAGCTTGAGGTGGTCGTTGAGTTCGGTCATCGTGCCGACCGTCGAGCGCGAGCTGCGCACGGGGTTGGTCTGGTCGATGGCGATGGCGGGCGGCACGCCTTCCACATGGTCGACCTGCGGTCGGTCCATGCGGTCGAGGAACTGGCGTGCGTAGGCGCTGAAGGTCTCGACATAGCGACGCTGGCCTTCGGCGAACAGCGTGTCGAAGACCAGGCTCGACTTGCCGGAACCGGACGGGCCGGTCACGACCGTCATCTCACCGGTCTGGAGATCGACGTCGAGGTTCTTGAGGTTGTGCTGGCGAGCGCCACGAATACGAATGGCGTGGCTGGCCGACGGGTCGGGTTTCGAGGATGCGTTATCCACTTGATATCAGGGCCGCTTGAATGACTGACGATGACAGCGTGACGTCTGACGGCGCGCGTACGCGCCTCGGGGGAACTACTGTATCAGGCCGATGCGTCAGTCGCTGGCAGCATCCAGGCGACGCTCGGCACGGGTCGATTGTACTGTATATTTGTACAGCATCAATAGATCCCCCACCGCCGGCATTCCTAAGTCGGACGCCCCTTTTTTATTCTCCCACTCCGATGTACACACACATGTATTTACATCAGCCCGCACGACGCCTACAGTATCGACATCAGGTCTATCTGCTGGAGTCATTCATGCACATCACGCGCGCCTTTCGGAACGGCAATTCGCAAGCGGTCCGTATACCTGCTGACCTGGCCTACGCCAATACCGATATGGACCTGGAGATCGAGCGCATCGGCGATGAACTCCGCATCCGCCCGCGGCGGCGGCCGCTTACCGGCGTACTCGACAAGTTCGCGCGCTTCGGTGCCGACGTCATGGCCGACGGCCGGGGCGATCAGGAGCAATCGGATCGCGAGGCACTGTGATGCCTCGCTACATGCTCGACACCAACATCTGCATTTATCTGATGAAACATCAGCCGGAGGTCGTTGCAAAACGATTCGCGCAATGCAACGTGGGCGACGTCGTCATGTCGGCCATTACGTTTGCCGAGTTGTCCTACGGTGTTTCGGTAAGCGCTCACCCCGCACGCGAGCGTCACCATCTTGCGGCTTTGATTGAGGATATTCCGGTTCTGGCCTTCGACGCCGCTGCGGCCGACGCTTATGGACCGGTCCGTGAAGCCACGCGCGAACGCCGAAAGGATCATCTCGACAAGCTGATTGCTTCGCATGCGATTGCGCTGGACGTCACCCTCGTCACCAACAACGAACGCGACTTCGCCGCGTATCCCGGCCTCCGTATCGAGAACTGGCTCAACGCCTGACGTTTCACCCGTGCGGATTGCGTTCGTCACCCGCATCAGACCAGCCCCCCGATCCCCCGAATCCCCCCGATTTGTTTCCCATCCGTCACCGCACGATACGCATCGTGATATGATGCGAATGATTATCATTAACCTCATAAGCTGCCAGATCAGCGAGGGTTGCGTGCCGTTCAGGAGGTAACGCGACCGGGCCCAGACCATGACGCGTGACGACACCGGGGGACGCCAGAACGACGCACGCGCCGACGCGTCCGGCGTGGCTGCGCTCTACCACGATCATCACGGCTGGCTGCGCAACTGGCTGCACCGCAAGCTCGGCAATCACGGCGACGCCGCCGACCTCGCCCACGACACGTTCGTGCGCCTGCTCAGCAAGGACACGCCCGTGTGCCCGCGCGAACCGCGCGCCTTTCTCACCGTCGTCGCGCAAGGGCTCGTCGCCAATCTGCATCGTCATCGCAAGATCGAAGCCGCGTACCTCGAAGTGCTCGCCGCACAACCCGAGGCCGTCGCCCCGGATCCGGAAGCCCGTGCGATTCTGCTCCAGACCCTCATCGACATCGATCGCCGTCTCGACGGCTTGCCGCCCGTCGTACGGCGCGTGTTCCTGATGTCGCAACTCGACGGCCTCGCCCAGCGCGATATCGCCGAGACCGTCGGCATTTCCATCGCCACCGTCCAACGACACATCGTCAAGGCGCTGCACGCCTGTTGCTTCGGGAGTCCGACGGCATGAGCGCCGATACGTCACCGCTTCGCACGACCCCTTCGACCGCACTGCCCGAATCGGTCACGCTCGCCGCGACCGAATGGTTCGTCCGACTGCAAGCCAATCAGCACACCGACGGTCCCGCACGCACGATCACACAGGCGGCCTGGCAACGCTGGCATGACGCCGACGCGCAGCACGCCCTCGCGTGGCAGCGCCTGCTCGACTTCGACGCACACCTGCGCACGATCCCCGCGCGCGTGGCACACGGCACGCTCGTGGGCGCCCGTTCGCGCGCGAATGCCGAGCGCCGCCGCGTACTCGGGCTGCTACTGTTCGCCGGGGTCGCCGGTGCCACATGGACGGCTGCCGACTCCAACGCCGTGCGCGCCTGGCGCGCCGACCTGAGCACCGGTGTGGGCGAGCGTCGCACCATCAGGCTGGCCGACGGCACCACGCTGGACCTGAACACCGATACGGCGGTCGACTTGCGTTTCTCGCAGGACACCCGCCGCTTGCATCTCGTGCGCGGAGAAATCGCGATCACCACCGGCGCCGACGCCGAACACGGCCACCGTCCGTTCTTCGTCGACACCGCACAAGGCAGCCTTCAGGCGCTCGGCACACGGTTCGACGTGCGGCAACACGACGACATCACGCGAGTGGCGGTCCTCGATGGCGCCGTGCGCGTCATGCCCATCCGGTCTTCGCGAACGCCGGAGGCCGCCGTCGTGCTGATGGCCGGGCAGGGCGCCACGTTCGACGCCGCCGACCTGCGCTCGCGCTTCGACGATGCCGGCACGGCCAATGCCGCCGCCGCGTGGACGCAAGGCATGCTCGTCGTGCACGCCATGCCGCTGGGCGACTTCCTCCACGAACTCGGCCGTTACCGGCGCGGCCACCTCGGTTGCGCACCGGAGGTGGCCAACCTGCGTGTCTCGGGCATCTACCCGGTCGACGACACCGATCGCGTACTCGACATGCTCTCTCGCGCGCTGCCGGTCGAAGTCCAGCGCTACACCCGCTGGTTCGTGCGCGTGCAGCCGGGCACGGAATCCGGCGAATCGCCGGGCCGTATCCGAACGCAGCGCAGCACCTATCAGGCCGTCGGCGGCGACCGCCCGCACACGTAAACCGTCGGTCCAGAAATTTTTTGACGTCGGATGAGGGGTTTTCGAATCTCGCGGGGCATAGACAGGAATGCCCATTTCGATGTTTCGATGCTCCCAGGAAAGGAATCCGCCGTCATGTCTTCTCACGTCAGCCACACGCCCTTGCGTGCAGCCCGTGCCGTCACGCTCGCCGCCAGCGCACTCTTCGCCCTGACGGCCATGAGCGCCCTGAACGCTCACGCGCAATCGGGCCCCGCGAAAGGTGCCGCGCCGGCCACGGCCGCGCGCGCCGCACAACCGATCCGCATTCCCGCCGGGTCGCTGCAACAGGGTCTCGTGGCCTTCGCGCAGCAAACCGGACTCATGATCTCGTATGACGCCGCCCAGATCGCCGACAAGCGCACGGCGGGCGTGACCGGGACTTACACGCCCACGCTTGCGCTCGCGATCCTGATCGAAGGCACGGGGCTCCAGGCCACCGGCCAGCCGAACGGCGGTTACATCGTCGCGCCCGGCGCAAGTGCGGCGGCCGGTGCCGACGCCGGTGCGGCCGTCTCGCTGCCGCAGACCGACGTGAACGCCAACGCCGAACGCGACGTGGCGCGCGGTCCGGTCGTCGGCTATGTCGCCCAACGCAGCGACACGGCGACCAAGACCGACACCTCGATCATGCAGACGTCGCAATCGATCAGCGTGATTCCGCGCGACCAGATGAACGATCAGGCGGTGCAGACGGTAACCGACGCACTCAAGTACGCCGCCGGGGTGAACGCCGATCCGTACGGCAGCGACACGCGCGCCGACTGGTTCTACATTCGCGGCTTCAACGCCGACGTCTACTGGGACGGCTTGCGCGTGCCGCAGATCGCCAACCGTCCGGGCAGCTACGCGGCCGTTCGTGTCGATCCGTACACGCTCGAGCGCGTGGAAGTGCTGCGCGGCCCGAGCTCGATCCTGTATGGCGCGGGCAACCTCGGCGGGCTCGTCAATCTGGTGAGCAAGGCGCCGAGCGCCGAGCCGTACCGCGAGATCGGCATCGATTACGGCACCTTCGATCGTCGCCAGTTGCGCGTCGACATGACCGGCCCGGCGAACGAAGACGGTACGCTGCTGTATCGCTTCACCGGCCTCGGACGTCTGTCGAATGCCCAGACCGACAACGTGAGCGACGACCGTCTGATGCTGCAACCGTCGTTCACCTGGCGACCGAATGCGCAGACGAGCTTCACATGGTTCGTCAACTACATGCAGGACAACATGGGATCGTCGGTCAGCTACGGTCCGGCGCTCGGCATGGTGAAAGACTCGAAGTGGGGACGCATCGACCGCGAACTCCTCACCGGCGATCCGGCGTTCGACCGCTATCGCAAGACGCAGGTGGCGACCGGCTATCGCTTCGAGCACCGCTTCAACGAGGCATTGCTGTTGCGCTCGACCGCGCGCTTCACGCACATGAACCTCGACTACAAGTCGATCTACGGCACGGCACTGCTCGCCGATCAGCGCACGCTGCAGCGCACCGCCTACCAGGCCGAACCGATCCTGAACGGCTGGCAGCTGGACAACAACGTGCAGTACGACACGAAGACCGGCCCCGTCGCGCATAAAGTGGTCGGCGGCGCCGACTTCCAGACGCAACGCTTCCTGAACCGCGTGTGGACGGGCACGGCGCCGTCGCTCGACCTCTACGCGCCGGTCTACGGCGTGAAGGGCGTGCTGCCCGCCAATCCGACGACCAGCACCGATCAGACGCAGACCCAACTCGGCCTCTACCTGCAGGACCAGATGCGCTGGGATCGCTGGTACCTCACGCTCGGCGGCCGCGAAGACTTCACCTGGTCGACGACCGACAACAACCTGAACAACACGTCGGTGAAGCAAACGCCGAACAAGTTCACGTGGCGCGCGGGCCTGCTGTACGAATCGGCCATCGGCTTGTCGCCGTACTTCAGCTACTCGACCTCGTTCCTGCCGACGCTCTCGACCAACCTCGCGGGCGATCCGCTGCAGCCCACGACGGGCCAGCAGTACGAAATCGGCGTGAAGTATCAACCGCCGGGCACGGACGCGATCTTCACGGCGTCGCTCTTCAACCTGACGCAGCAGAACGTGTCGACCGCCGACCCGACCAACACGCGCAACACCATCCAGACGGGCGAAGTGCGCTCGCGTGGCGTGGAACTCGAAGCGCGCATGAGCCTGACGTCGAAGCTCAATATGGTGGCGAGCTACACGTATCAGGACGTGGAGGTCACGCGCAGCAACAACGCCGATCTGGGCAAGCGTCCGTATGGCGTGCCGCGCAACATGGCGTCGTTCTGGGCCGACTACAACTTCGGCACCGTGGGTGACGCGAAGCTTGGCGCCGGGGCCGGTATCCGTTATCTGGGCCAGACGGCGGGCGACAGCGCCAACTCGTTCTCCGTGCCGAGCGTGACGCTCGTCGACGCCTCGCTGCACGCGGACATCGGCTGGCGCTGGCGTCTGCAACTCAACGCGACCAACCTGTTCGACCGCACCTATGTCGCAGGCTGCAACACGACCGTGCAGTGCTATTACGGCACGGGCCGCACCGTCATCGGCAGTGTGACGGCGCGCTGGTAATCGTCGGAGGAAGGTCGCGGCGGGGGCGGCAAAGCCGTTGAACGCAGGCGGGGACTGGCGCCCGTGTCGATGGAGTAGCATGGCGACATCCGGGCTCTTCATCGCACGACATGGGTGCACTCCTCGCGCTGCGTCACTTCGGCAATGTCGGCAGCGCCATTGCCGATCTCACGTCACCCTTTGCGTCGCGCACCGCTCCGGCGTGCGCCACGCATGCGACACGCCGCCGCGCCGTCGTGCTGGCGCGGTTCCTTCCGCTGTTTGTTCTCGCCGCCTGTGCGGGGACACCGCCGGTACAGACGCCACCACAGGCGTCTGCGCAGACCGCAACCGCCCCCCGCTTCAACGTCAGCCGGTTCCCCATCGAGCATTACGATCAGGACGTCGATCACTGGATCCGTCCCGATTCGCCCGATTACGATCGTCCGTTGCTCTCGGCGCAGGAACAGGCGCGACACTTCGAAGCGTTCCGCGCGCGATATTTCGGCACCGCGCCGCGAGACCCGTCGCCCTGGAACGAAGCGTGGCTCACCACATCGCTCCTCAATGCCGCCGGTGCACAGCAGATCGCCGACGCGCAAGGTCGTCGCGTCAGGCGTTTCGACAACGGCACGCCCGGCGTTCGCAAGACCTACGGCGAGAACTTCCAGCCGCACACCACGGCATGGATTCGCGCCATCGAAGCGAATATGGCGCTCGCCCAACTCGACGCCGATCATGCGAACTGGCGCTACGATCCGCGTCGGCGTGGCATCACCGTCGACAACGCACTGGTACGTCAGTTGCCGACGAACGATCCGGCGTTCTACGACTTCCGCGAAGCCGGCGAGGGGTATCCGTTCGACGCCTTGCAGGACTCCGCCCTGCGTCCGGGCACCCCCGTCTACACACTGGCGCGCAGCGCCGACGGTGCGTGGCTGCTCGTCTATTCGCCCGATCTGACCGGCTGGGTCGACGCGCGCACGGTGGCGTCTGCCGACGAGCGCTTCGTCGCCACATGGCGTAGCGCTGCGCAACGCGGCCTCGGTGCCATCATTCGCGCCGATACGCCGCTCATTGATGTGCCACCCGGCGCCACGCATGGCGTCTATCGCACGTTCGCGCCGATTGGCACGGTGCTGCCCATGTCGCGCTCGCACGACGGACGTCAGCTCGCGATGATTCCCGTGGCCGATGCCGATCGTCGCGCGACGATCCGCACGATGACGTTCGACGACACGACATTCGTGCCGATGCCGTGGGCACTCACGCCGCGTCATCTGGCGCAGGTGATGAAGCAGCAGATCGGCCGCCCCTACGGCTGGGGCAACACGCTGTTCTACAACGACTGCTCCGCAGAAACGCGCAGTCTATTCGCGCCGTTCGGTGTGTGGCTCCCGCGCCATTCGTCGGATCAGTTGCGCGCCGGAAAGCGCACGGATCTTCGCAATGCCGATATCGATACACGCTTGCACACCCTGGCCGAGCGCGGTCGTCCGCTGATGACGCTCATCCACATCAACGGTCACATCATGTTGTATCTGGGCAATGCGCAGCATGACGGCGAAAGCGTGCCGATGACATACCAGAACGTCTGGGGACTCTCGCCGGCCGACAACAGTCGTCGCAACGTCATCGGCGGGTCGGTGATCCTGCCGCTGCTGAAGACCTATCCGGAGGATCCACAGGTGCGCTCGCTCGCGGGCAAGCCACTGTTCGAGATCAGCGTGATCGGCGGCAACGCGCCGGGGACAAGTGGTGAGTCAGGCGCAGAAGGCGCACGTACGCCGGGCGTCGATGTACAGGAGGAGATGCCGCAGTAAGGCAGGAGTGAAGCGAAGGGGAGCCGCGCGGAGATGCGCTGATGCACGGAGACAGGCGAGGAAGTCAGCGCATCAGGCGCGCTGACGAGGCTCCTGCACGACGCGCGTCGCGATGAGCCTCGTTCTGGCGAGCGATTACGCCAGCGCGGTCACGGCGATCTCGACTTCCAGACCGGCACGCATGAGCGGCGATTGCACGCAAGCACGCGTCGGTGCGTGACCTTCCGGCACCCAGGCGTCCCACACGGCGTTGAATTCGGCGAAGTGCTTGGCGTCGGACAACCAGATGTTGGCCGTCAGCAGGCGCGACTTGTTGACACCGGCTTCGGCGAGCAGCGAGTCGATGCGGGTGAGAATTTCGGTGGTCTGTTGCGTGACCGACACGTTGGCCGTGTCCGGCACCTGGCCGGCAAGGTACACGACGCCGTTGGCGATCACGATCTGGCTCATGCGAGCGTTGGTGTGCAGACGCTTGATTTCGTTCGACATAGGGGGGCACCGTAACAAAGAAAACGGGCCGGGATTCGGCCCGGGTGCCGCTATCTTATACGACCCGTCTCACGACACGTCGATGCCCCCACGATGGCATCCGGCAACGCCCGACGCCATCCCCAACGTCTTACTGACGAATCAGCGCCATCGCGCAATCGAGCACCGTGCGCTTGAGATCGGCCATGCCTTCGGGCGGCAGGAACGGTCCCATCATGTGACGGTACGACACCGTCTTGCTGATGGCCGACGTCAGCATGAAGAACATCACGTCGGCATCCTGCACCGGACGCTGCTGTGCTTCGAGCCAGTCCGATACGAGCGGCACCATCGCGTCGCGATACGGACGCACAAGCCGTTGCGTGAGGATATCGAGACGCTCGCCCTCTTCGGTGGCCGCCGTCGAGAAGAACATGCCGACGTCGGGATTCTCGAACACGGCCTCGACAAACTCACGCACCGCTTGCTCGAGTCGCTCGGCGGGCCCCATCGGCGCGTGCCGCAATGCGTGCGTGTTTTCGATCAGCGACTGCGTGAGCGTGCCGATCTGATCGACCACCGCCACCCACAGCGCTTCTTTCGAACCGAAGTGATGCGAAATCAGCGCTGCGTCGACACCCGACGCTTCGGCGATCTGACGCACACTACTCGCATAAAACCCGCGCTGGGCGAAGATGCGCCGCGCATTGAGCAAGAGCGCGTCGGCACCGTGCGTGCAATTGCACGTGGGACGACCGCGTGTGCGCTTGCGGGGTGGTTCGGCTTGCGAGACGGCTTTATCTGGAGTCATGGAGCGATGGGGTAACGATTTCGCGACAGCAATGCGCCAAGTCTAACCGACCCGGGCGCGGCTGCCTTCCCGGACACTTCCCATTTGACATGCCGGGGCCACGCTCGCTATTATGCGCTTATTCATCACTTGTTGAATTTGACATTTCCCCCCCAAATGTCTCGCGCAAACCGAATTGTGATTGTCGGTGGCGGTATCGCCGGCTTGATGCTGGCAACGCGTCTGGGCCGCACGCTCGGCCGCGACGGTGCTGCGCGCGTGACACTTGTCGACAGTCACCCCACCCATCTGTGGAAGCCGATGCTGCATAGCATGGCGGCCGGCACGCGCGATGTTGCGCAGACCCAGGTGGCGTATCTGGCCCATGCGTGCAGTCACGGCTTCACGTATCAGGCGGGGCGGATGTGCGGACTCGACCGCACACGCCGGGAGATTGTGCTGGGGGAGATGGCCGCACCGGACGGTTCGCGGCTGCTCGGTGAGCGCCATGTGCCTTACGACACGCTCGTGCTCGCCCTCGGCTCCGAAGCGAACGACGCCAGTCTGCCAGGCGTGCGCGACATCTGCCATTTCATCGACAGCCAGCCGCAGGCCGAAGCGTTCAACGCGGCGTTGCGTTGCGAATCGTTGCGCAGCGCAGTCAACGACGACGCGCTGCGGGTCGTGATCGCCGGCGGCGGTGCGACCGGCGTGGCGCTCGCGGCCGAATTGCGTCAAACGTTTGCCTTGGCCGCCGGTTACGGTGATCCGCAGATTTGCGAGCGGTTGAAGCTCACGTTGATCGAAAGCGGCCCGCGTCTGCTGGGGGCCTTCGCGCCCGAGGTGTCGACGTCGGCGCAGGAACAGCTCGAGCAATGCGGCTTTCGCGTGCTGACGGACACCCGCATCGTGTGTGCCGACCGCGACGGCTTCTATCGCGACGACGGCCAGTTGATTCCCGGCGATTTGCTGGTGTGGGCGGCGGGCGTGAAAGCGCCCGACGTGCTCAAGGGCATTGGCGGACTCGCGACGAACGCGGCGAACCAGATCGTGGTGCGCAGTTCGTTGCAGACCGCGCAGGACGAGCGCATTTTCGCGCTCGGTGATTGTGCGTCGCTCACGGTGACGGATGGCAAGGGCGCCTTGCCGCCGACCGCACAGGTAGCGACACAGCAGGCGGCGCATTTGAGCCGTCATCTGGGTGCGTGGCTCGATGGCCGCGCCATTCCGCCATTCGCTTATCGCGATCCGGGCGCGTCGGTGTCCTTGTCGGACTACAACGCGTTTGGGGCGCTCGGGCGATTCGGCATTTTCAAAGGTGGCATCGTGCGCGGACGCTTTGCGCAGTGGAGCCACGCCATGTTGTATCGGCGTCATCAGCATGCGTTGCACGGGTTCACCCGCGCCACGATGTTGCTGGGCGCGGAAAAACTCGGCGGCCTTCGCGGGCCGCGTCTCCGGCTGGCCTGACTATGCGAAGCGACCGAACCAACTGCTCCAACAGAAGCGGCAGCAGCCGCGCTCCCGGCACCACGGCGACGGCACGTCCGTCGCGCACGACCTCGCGGACTTCGCGCGCCTCCGCGCGCGATCAGCACGTGTGGCAGCACACCGTGGCAATGCTCGACGCCGAACCCGTCGTCTGCCGCCCCGTGATTCCGTACACCCGCCGCGCGCCCATCGTGCGCGTGCTCGAGATTGCCAGCGAACTCACGATCACGGTGTCGTGGAACGACGCCACGGGCGGCAACTATGGCGCCCAGATCTGGCGCATTCGCAAGGCGCATCACCCCGGCGTTTGCGCGCTCACGGGTGACACGATCGACGTTGGCGACTTCGTCTATCGCCCGCTGTTTGGCGACGTGCCGCCGCTGAACGCCGACGCCATGATTTCCGCAGACGCGATTCGCGCCATGCGCGCGTCGGAAGACCGCGAACTCGAAGCGGCCCTGTAAGCGGCAAGCACGTAAAGAACCCACGCGCTGAAAATGTAGTCCCCCCGATCCCCCCGTTTGGTTTCAGCGTGTTGCCGCCCCTTGAGGGCGGCTTTTTTATGCGTATTCGGTCGGCGTCGTCGCTTACGTCGTTGTCACTTCACTTACGGCGGTCACATCAGTCACATCAGTCACATCGATTACGTCGGTTACGTCGGTTACCTCCGCAGGTCTCAACGGCGCACCGCTTTGGGATTACGCTTCGGGCATAGCGAAACACGTTTCACAATGATGCCGACGGGCCCGGGCGCCCGAGCGTCCGATGTGCCCCCACGGAGACCACCGTCAATGACCAAGCCTTACCTCACCCTGTTTTCCGCGCTGGCGGCCACGGCAGCCATCGGCTGGATGGCGTTCAGCGCACGCAGCTACGCCGCCGAACCGGACACGCAGCCTCAGGCCAACCCGCGTCAGGCCGCGATCAAAACGCTCGTCGACGAGACGATCCGTCCGCTCATGGCCCTGCAGGACATTCCCGGCATGGCCGTCGGCATCGTCTTCGACGGACAGACCTATGTCTTCAACTATGGTGTGGCCGACAAGGCCGCCAACAAACCGGTGACGGACGCCACGCTCTTCGAAATCGGCTCCGTGAGCAAGACGTTCACCGGCACGCTGGCCGCCTACGCACAGACCGACGGCGCTCTGTCGCTCACCGACAAGACCGGCCGCATCGTGCCCGAACTCGCAGGCACGCCGTTCGGCGAGGTAAAGGTCCTGAATCTCGCCACGCACACAACGGGGGGCATGCCGCTCCAGGTACCGGACGACATCCGCGACATGGACCAGATGCTTCAGTACCTCAAGGCCTGGAAGCCGGCGAAGCCGACCGGTACCGTGCGCACCTACTCCAATGTGAGCCTCGGCGCCCTCGGCTGGGTGACGGCGCGCGCCATGCACGGTGACTTCGCCACGCTCGTGACGGAGCACATCTTCAAACCGCTCGACCTGCAGCACACGTACTTTCGGGTGCCGGACGCCGAGCAGGCGAACTATGCGTGGGGTTATGGAAAGGATGGCAAGCCGGTTCGCGTCAACCCCGGGTTGTTCGAACAGGAGGCCTATGGCGTCAAGACGACCGCGAGCGACCTGTTGCAGTTCGTGCGTGCCAACCTCGGCCAGCCCGTGCACGATCGCAAACTGCGTCACGCGATCTATGCCACACGCACCGGCTACTTCTTCGACAAGCCGATGACGCAGGATCTGGTCTGGGAACAGTATCCGTATCCGGTGAGTGTCGACGCGCTGCTCGAGGGCAACTCGTCGCACATGGCGTACGAACCTACGTCTGCACGCGAATTGTCGCCGGCGATGGCCCCCACGCCCGTCGCCTGGGTCAACAAGACCGGCTCCACGAACGGGTTCGGCGCCTATGTCGCGTTCGTGCCGTCAAAGCAGATGGGCATTGTGCTGCTGGCGAACAAGAACTATGCGATGGACGAGCGCATCCGCGCCGCGCATCACATCCTCACGACGCTCGACGGCAGCCCGCGCCAAACCTCCGCATCAGGGAAGTAACCCGACGGTGATATCGCCCGCCGTGTCTCGTGAATGCACGTAGACAGGGCGGGCGAGGTACAGCAAGGCCATCAGCGGCCGAACACCGTCTCCAGCGCTGCTGCCATGTCGTCGATCAGATCCTGCGGGTCTTCGAGACCGATATGCAGGCGCACGATCGGTCCGGCGGCTGTCCAGTCCTCGCAGGTCCGCGTACCCGCCACGTTCGAGACCGTCGCCAGACTTTCGTAACCGCCCCACGACGCCCCGATCCCGAACAGCGACAGCGTATCGACGAACTGATTCGCCTGCGCCGTCGTGGCGTTGGCGAACTCGAACGAAATGAGTCCGTTGGTGCCGAGACAATCGCGTTGCCACAGCGCGTGACCCGGATGCGTCGGCAGCGCCGGGCAGAACACGCGGGCAACGTCGGGTACGCCCTCCAGCCAGTGCGCCACTTCAAGGGCATGACGCTCGTGCATCTGCAAGCGCGCCCCGAGTGTGCGAATGCCGCGCAGCACCAGGTACGAATCGTCCGGGCTGACGGCAACGCCCTGCGCATCCGCCATCGCGGAAAGCGTCTGCCAGACCTCCTGCGTCGTGGTGACGGTGCCCATCATCACGTCGGAGTGGCCGCTCAGGTACTTCGTCGCGGCCATCACGGAAACGTCGGCACCCAGCATGAGCGGACGGCACTGCACGCCCGAGCCCCAGGTGTTGTCTGCCACGAGCAGCGCACCGTGACGATGCGCCAGATCCGCCAGCGCCGGAATGTCGCACATCTCGTAGACGAGCGAGCCCGGCGCTTCCACGTAAATCAGCTTCGTGCGGGCTGTCATGTGCTCGGCGGCGTCGCGGCCGTCGGCACGGAAATAAGTCACATGAACGCCCCACGGCTTCAGGAACGTCTCGACGAAATGACGCAACGGCTGATACACGCAATCGGAAATCAGCACGTGATCGCCGGGGCGCGTATACGCGAGAAATACCATCGAAATCGCGGCGAGTCCGGTCGGGAAGAGGCGCGTGCGGTAGCCGCCTTCGAGCTCCGCAACGACATCCTCCAGCGCGAAGCCGGTCGGGTTGCCGCGTGCGCCGTAGGTGAACATGCGCTCGGTGCCGCGACGGCGGCGCGCGTCGTTCATGTCGTCCATCGTGTCGAACAACACGGTGGACGCGCGCACCACGGGCGGGTTGACGGCGCGCCCGCCGACGACCGGCGTATGCGTGCCACTCTTGACCAGTCGGGTGGCGAGACGTTTGGGAGACGATTGTCGAGACATGATCGGAGACGTGGGGGGTAGGAGAAAAGCGAAACCGGCGTGCGCTGCGACGATCCTGCGGCAGCGCACCCCGATGTCAGAGCTTACTTCGAAGCGACGGACTCACCAATACGGAAGGCACCGCGCTCCTGCTCGTCGAGTTGGGCGAGCAGACCCGTTTCCCATGCCAGATACTGGCGCGCCGCCGCCTTGTTACCGTCGTGACGATCGTGCACGAAGAACAGGTAGTCGATGCATTCGGCATCCGGCGGCACATCGGCCGAGGCTTCCACCGGCTGGCCGGCGGCCTTCCACGCCTTCATGCCGCCCGTGAGCAGCGAGAACGTGCGCGAGTCCTGCGCATGCTCGCGCTGCCAGTCGGCCACGAACAACGCGGCGACGCCCGGCTCGTCGGCAACGATCACGATGTTGCGTGACGCAGGCAACTGCGGCAGACGCGGGCGAATCGCCCATTGCGCGCCAGGCACGTGCTCGCGACGGAAGGTCATGCTGGGGCGTACGTCGACCACCGCGACGCTGCTGGCGGCCAGCGCGGCAACGAGTCCGGCGGCATCGATCTCGGGCAACGCGACATCGGCGGATGCCTCACGAACCGGCAATGAGGCGCCGCTCGACAGGCCGTCGCGCAGCACGTACGCATCGTGCCCCAGTTGACGCAGCCAGCTCGCCACGATCGGCGCGCGAACACCGTCGTTGTCGAACAACGCGAGGCGCGCGTGACGCACCCCCACGTACTGATCCGTCGCCTGAATCAATTGACCGCCCGGCGTATGCTGCGCGCCCGGCAGCGAACCTGCCGCGAATTCCTCGGGGGTGCGCACGTCGCACAGGAACAGCGAACGCGACGTGTCCCGCGCCCATTCGGCGAAGGTCGCCGCGTCGACTTCCGGCACGGCGAAGCGCTCGGCCAGCGCGCCGCTCGCTTCCTGCATCTGCGCGAGGCTCGACGCCGCGACCGTGTCGGGATAGCGGCGCGTGCTGCCATGCTCCAGCGGCAGGTCTTCCAGATACCAGCCTTGCGTGCCGTTCTCCAGCGCCATCACCGGATTGGGAATGCCGAGATTGATGAGCGTCTGCGCCCCGATGATGCTGCGCGTGCGGCCGGCGCAGTTCACCACGATGGGCGTGGTCGCGTCGGGCACCAGATCGCGAATGCGATAGCCCAGCTCACCGTTCGGGCAGCAGATCGACGACGGAATCGTCATCTTCAGGTATTCGTTCACCGGACGACCGTCGAGGATCACGACGTTATCGCCGCGCTCGCGCATGGCAGCGAGTTCACGCGCCGTCACGCGCGGCGTGTGATACGCCATCTCCACCAGTTCGCCGAACGTCTTCGACGGCACGTTCACCCCGGCGAAGAGCGTGTAGCCCGCTTGTTGCCACGCGTTGGTGCCGCCTTCGAGCGCGTACACATCGGTGTAGCCGAGTTCGGCCAGACGTTGCGCGGCCAGTACCGCCACGCTCGCGTCGGTGTCGTAGACCACCACGCGTGCATCGCGGCGCGGCGCGAGGCGCACGATGTCGAGTTCGAGCCGGCTGTACGGCAGTGTCACGCCGTAGAACAGGTGCGCTTCGCCGTACTGGCCGTGCTCGCGCACGTCGAACACGGCGATTTCGGCGCCGTCGTGCTGCCATGCCTTCAGTTGGGCGGGCGACACGAATTGAGGAGTGAACGAGGTCATAGCGTTATGTCGGTTGTCAGCTGGGTTTTCCGCTCGGGGGCAGCCCGGTTATCGGCTCGGAATTGGGCTCGGAATTGGGCTCAGTTTTCGGCTCATTTCGTGGACCTCGCCCGGCCATTGCCAAAGCGTAGGGATGAGCGGGTCCGCACCGCCCGCCGGGGCGATGTGATGCATTGGCGCGGGAGGCATTCGCGCCGTCAGGGGTTCGCGATGGGCACGCCGCCGGTGGTATCTGGCGGGTGCCGTATCAGCCCGGCGTCAGCGACGCGTCTTCACGCCGATGTCCATGACCTGATACGTGCCCTTGGCCAGATCGAAGGTGATGCGCTCGGTGAGCGTCTCCAGCGCGCGGCCGTACATGTGCAGGTGGCGAATCGGGGCCTCGCCCTTGATCTCGACCGCATGAATGTCGTCCGACGCCAGCGCGATGCCGTTGCCCGGATCGACCACGACGGTGTCGCTCACTTCGAGCGTGCCGACGCCGGGCGTCTTGCCGTCGTCGGTGCGGCGATAGACGTAGTTGTATTCCACGCCGTCGACCGCCGCGATGCATGCCCACGTAGTGTGGTTGTGCGGGGTGATCTTCTTGCCCGGACGCATCACGTTCAGGTACAGCGCGTAGGTCTTGTCGGCGTCTTCGTGAATCAGATAGCGCGCCTGCAGTTCGCCGTCGGTCGGGGGCGGGAAGTCGGCTTCGCTCCACAGCGCGCTGCGCGCGGCGAGTGCCTTGACCTCGTCGAGGACGGCAGCCAGCGCGGGGCGCGTTTCACCTGCAGGGGCCAGGGCGGCCTTCATGGCGGCGATGGCATCGCCGACGACGGCCTGACGCTGTTCGGAAAGATTGGTCGTGGACATGATGAGAGTCTTCTCCGTAGTGCTTTGTTGGACGACGGCCCGGGTGAGGCGCTGTCTTCTGTCTTGGTGATAGGGGGTGTCAGGCGGTCACGGGGTCGCGCGGCACGCTGATCATCGGCGACGGACGCAACACGTCCTGCAGGAATCGCTGGGCACGCGCGTGCTTTGGCTGGCTGAAGAACTCGGCGGGCGAGGCGTCTTCGATCAACTGGCCCTGATCCATGAACCAGACGCGGCTCGACACGTCGCGCGCGAATCCCATCTCGTGCGTGACGATCATCATCGTCAGGCCGTCATCCGCCAGCGAGCGCATGACTTGCAGCACTTCCTGCACCATCTCCGGGTCGAGCGCGCTGGTCGGCTCGTCGAACAGCATGAGCGGCGGCTTCATGGCCAGCGCCCGCGCAATGGCCACGCGTTGTTGCTGACCGCCCGACAGGTTGGCCGGCATGGCGTCGATCTTGTGCGCGAGACCGACCTTGGTCAGCAACGTTTCGGCCTGTGCCACCGCTTCGTCGCGCGACATGCCCAGCACCTTGGTCGGGCCGAGAATCAGGTTCTGGCGCACCGACAGGTTCTGGAACAGGTTGAAGCTCTGGAAGACGAAGCCGATGCGCGCACGAAGCTGATTGAGCTTCACGTCGCGCGCGCTCACGTCTTTCCCTTCGAAGAGAATACGCCCCTTCTGGATGGCTTCGAGCCGCGTGACGGTACGGATCAGCGTCGACTTGCCGGAGCCGGACGGCCCGCACACCACGACGACTTCACCGCGTCCGATGGTGGCGTCGATCCCCTTGAGGACGTGATGTTCGCCGTAGAACTTGTCGACCTTCTCGAATGCGAGCATGGACATGGTCGCGTTCTCCTTCTTGGAACCTGTGCTTACGCCAGCCCCGCGCGCTGGCGGGCGATTCGACGCTCGAGCCAGCCGGCGAAGCGCGAAATGGCGAAACACAACACGAAATAGAATGCAGCGAGCACGAGGAACGTCTGCAGCGGTTTTGTCAGCACGATCGTATTGACCTGCGCGGCCGAATACGTGAGTTCGGGCACGCCGATCACATAGGCCAGCGACGTCGCCTTGATGATCGACACGAACTGGTTGACGATCGACGGAAGCATGTTCGCCAGCGCCTGCGGCAACTGCACGTAGCGCATGCTCTGCAGCCACGACAGCCCGTTCGAGCGCGCCGCTTCCATCTGCCCGCGCGGCAACCCTTCCAGACCGGCGCGCACGATCTGCGACAGAAACGCGCTCTCGTAGACGATGATCGCGCACACGGCGGTCGTGAAGGCCGACACCTCGGCGCCCACGAGCAGCGGCACCGCGAAGTACGCCCAGAAGATGATCATCAGCAGTGGAATGCCGCGCACCAGCCGCGTCCAGACACCGGCGACGCGTCGCATCCAGCGCCAGGGCGAGACTTGCGCCATGCCGATCGCGACGGCGATGGGAAACGAGACCACGAGGCCGAGCGCCGAGAGAATGAGCGTGATCGCCACGCCGCCGAGCGGGCCGTTGGGCCAGCTGCCGACGAGGAACAACGCGAGATAGTCATGCAGAATCTCGTACATCGACTCAGACTCCCGAGGGCGCCGTACGGCGTTTGGCGAAGTGCTCGGAGAGCGCCATCAGGGCAAGCGTGCCGATCAGGTAGAGGATCGTCGCCACCAGAAACACATCGAACGTCCGGAACGTGAGGTTATCGATCTGGCGCGTGCGATAGAGCAACTCGTGCACCCCGATGGCCATCGCCAGCGAACTGTTCTTGAAGAGCAGCAGCGCCTGGTTGAGCAGCGCGGGCAGCGCCACACGAATGCCCTGCGGCAGGATTACGTAGCGAAACGACTGCAGGTACGTCAGACCGATGGACCACGCGGCTTCCTGCTGCGTGTTCGGAATCGCACGCAAGCCGGAGCGCAGGTCTTCGGAGATGAAGGCGCCGGCGTTGAGCGCGAGTGCCACCGTCGCGAAGAAGAACTCGGTATTACCCGCGTTGATCCAGTCGCGCAGGCCATCGGGCAGGAGCTGCGGCACGCCGAAGTACCACACGAGAATCTGCACCAGCACCGGCACGTTGCGGTGGTACTCCACGATCACGATGACGAAGCCCTTGAAGAGCTTCACCGGCAGGGCGCGCAGCGTGGTGAGCACCACGCCCACCACGATCGCCAGCAGGCCCGAGACCACGAACAACCGCAGCGTGGTCAGTACCCCGTCGCGAAACAGCTTCAGGTAGCCGTCGTCGAGCAGAAACGAGAGATCGAACATTCTGTTGCGTCTCGCTTACTGCACCTTGATCGGCTCGACCTTGTAGTCGCGCGTGAACTTGTAGACCGACTTGCTGCCGAGCCACTTGTCGAAGCTCTCCTGCAGGCCGTTCGACTTGTCGTAGTCGACCAGGATCTTGTTCACCGCGTCACGCAGGGCCGGTTCGCCCTTGTTCATCACCACGCCCCAGCGCTCTTCGAACACCGGCTTGGTGATCAGACGGTATTGCTGGCCGCCCTTGGTGGCGGCTTCGTTGGCGAAGCGCGCGAGGATCAGTTGACCGGCGACGAGACCTTCCACCTTGCCTTGCTGCAGCGCGAGGAACGCCGACGAAATGTCGTGGAACGTGAGCAGATTCGAATCGGGCAGACGCGTCACCGACACCGCCGCAGAACTCGACCCTTCCGAGGCGGCGATCTTCTTGCCTGCGAGTTGATCGAGGTTCTGCACCGGCGACTCGGCGCGCACCAGCACGCGGATCGGGGCCACGAAGTATTGGTCGCTGAAGTCGACCTGTGCGGCCCGCGCGGGCATCCAGGCGACGGCGGCGGCGAGCACGTCCACGCGGCGCGTCTTCAGTTCCGGAATGCGTGCATCGGTAGACAGCGCGCGGTGCTCGAGCTTCACGCCGAGGCCCTTGGCGATGGCGTTGCACACGTCGACATCGAAGCCGACGATCTTGCGCGAGGCAGCGTCGGGGAACGCATACGGTTCGCTCGCGTTTTGCGTGCCGCAAACGAGCGTGCCGCGCGCCTTGATGTCAGCCAGTTGGTCGGCGTGCGCGATGCCCGTCATGGCGAGGGTCGCGAACAGCGCGGCTGCAAGATGTCGTTGCCACATGGTCCAGAGTCTCCTTGGATTCGATTTGTGAGGGCAAATCGATTAGCGGGGGACCGGTCGGCGCCGGTTTCGCCCCCGGTCACATAAATATTGCTTGAGTGTCAGGCAGGTTATCGACCAAAATTCCCAAGAACAATTTAATTTTTATCTCGGAAACATTAGCGTCTCTGAAGTATCGACGCAGACGACCATGCGGAATCTCGACATCGATTTGTTGCGCACATTCGTGGCGATCGCGCAGCACGAGACCTTTGCGGCAGCCGCCACGCGTGTCGGACGCACGCAGTCCGCCATCACGCAGCAGATGCAGCGGCTCGAACAGGAAATGGGTTGTGCGCTGTTTGAAAAGCAGGGGCGGCAGAAGACGATGACTGCCGATGGCGTGCGGCTCGTCGCGTATGCGAACAAGATTCTCGCGCTCAACGATCAGGCGGTGCAGGTCATGCAGACGCGCGGGCCTGCCGAGAAATTGCGGATCGGCTCGCCTCACGACGTGGCCGATTCGATTCTGCCGAGCATGCTGCGACGACTCTCGAAACTGTCGGCGGAATTGCAGTTGGAGATCATCGTCGGCCGCAGCCCGCACCTGATGGATGCGCTGCGCGACAAGGAACTGGATCTCGCGATTTCGACGCGCTATGACGAAGGGTTTCCCGGCATCAAGCTGCGCACGTCGCCGATGGTGTGGATCTGCGCAGACGACTTCATCTTCAACTCGGCGGCCCCCGTGCCGCTGGTGATGGCCGACGAGCTGAGCCTGTTCCGACGGTTGTCCATCGAACGTCTCAACGCGGCAGGGATCGCGTGGCGCACGAGCTTCATCTCCCCCACGCTCACGGGAATCAAGGCGGCCATCAGCGCCGGCCTCGGCGTGACGGCCCGCACCACCGAACTGCTCGACGCGAACATGCGCGTGCTCTCCGAAGCAGACGGCTTGCCGCGCCTGCCCGATGTCGCGTTCTATCTGTACGTGCAGCCCACGTGCACGAGCCAGGTGCTGCGCGAATTGTTCGAGTCGACGGAGCACATCGCCACGCGCTTCGGACCGCCGTTCCTGATCCCGGAATGACCGGAGGGACGGCCTTGGGCGCGACACCCCAAGGCGGTCCCGGTCTGCGTCGTTACGCCTTCGGCGCCGACCCCGGGCGCAGATAGGCCGTGACGTGGGCCACGTAATCGGCCTTGCCCAGTTCCACGCCGTGCTGACGCAGGATGGCGTAGGCCATGTTCGTATGGAAATAGAACTGCGCGAGCAGCCAGTCGCGCGCGTACTGCTCGCCGGTCATGTCGAAGATGACGCCGTTGGGCAGCGAGAGCGAGATGTCGATGTACTCGCCGGCGTCGAGCGCGTTATCGGGGAGCGTGTCGAGAAAGGCGATGGTGTCGGTCAGACGGGTCTTCGCGTCGGCAAACGTGCCCGGGTGCTGGTCGGCGTTCCAGCCTTCGTGCTGAAGCGCGAGCACGTGCTCGGGAATCGGTTCGCTGCGCAGGCGGTAAGCCGGCTCCATGGACTGATAACAGACGAAGCGCACCTGGGCGGCGAGCGGATACATGTCCGGTGCGAGACGCAGCGTCATCAGCGCGTCGGCGTCCTTGCCCTGCGACTTTTCGTAGGCTGCCGCCTTGTCGAGCCACGCAGACAAGGCGCGCAGCATATGAGAACACGTGGGAACGAGAAGTTCGGTCAACGTCATGCCACTCTCCGGTCGATGTATCGATACCTGGCGCCGAACCTGTTGTCGGCACCCAGGCAGCGGGCAGCATAACGCGATCCCGCCCGTTTCGCACAGCAGGATCGGCGCGAGATCCGATCGTTCAGAGGGTGGCGATGAGCAACTCTTCGGCGTTGCGCGGCGGATGCAAACCGTCGCTACGACCGGCGAAGTAGCGCTCGGTCAACGCCTCGGCCGAGACATGGCGAGCCGCCTTGAATCCGTTCTCACGGGCAAAGGCCATGATCTCCTGCGGCGTGAAGAACGAAATGAACGGCGTGCCGCTCGCCCGCGCCCCTTTCTCGGCCATCTCCAGCCCCGGACGCACCTCGGGATCGGCCATCTCCAATGGCAGCAGGAAGGTCATCGCCAGCGTGGAGCCCGGCGCGAACGACGCCACTTCGCGCAGCGTCGCGGCGTTGGCCTCGCGCGTCAGATACATGCTCACGCCGGTAGAAACGATCACCGCCGGTTTGCCCGGATCGAAGCCGTGCTGCAACAGGGCATCGCGCCACGACTGCCCGGCTTCGAAATCCACCGGCACGAAGCGCAACCAGTCCTGCACCCCATAGCCCAGCGCGATCAGCCGGTCGTGCTTCCATTGCTGCGGCCCGGGTCGATCGACTTCGAAAATCGTCAGCGACGACGCAAGCTCCGGACGCCGCTGCGCGAAGCTGTCGAGCCCTGCACCGAGAATCACATACTGGCTCACCCCATGCTGCATCTGCTCGATCACGAGATCTTCGATGAACCGCGCACGCGCCACGATGGATGCCCGGAACGGCCGTGTGAACACAGGATTCATGTCGCCACGCTCACGCCAGTCGTCGGGCGGCTCCAGCAGCTTCAGGCCGATGTCGTCGGCGAGCACGGCCGGCGGCGCGTCAGCCTCGAGATGCAGCGCGCGCCACAACGCAACGCGGGCGGCCGTACTGTCGGGAGCGATGTCTTTCGGAGCGGTCATGGCACATACCTCGGTGGACGATTGCCGGATGCGCCGATTCTTGCACACTGCCGACATTCGCGCCGGGCAATGATTCAGGACTGCCGATAGTGTTCCGTCATGAAGTCGATGAATGCGCGCACCGCGTCGCGCGCCGCCTCGGCCACGCAGGCATGCGCCATCAGCCCCGTAATCAGCAGGGTATCGATGCCCTGCGTCTTCATTCGCTTGTCGAGGTCCGTGCTCGCGAACACGCTCACCGACGTCTTCTGCAATCTTCGCGCGTTACTTGAAGAGAAGATGCGCGGCGCCCTGATAAGCGACGTACAAACCCACCAGAATGATGAGCGCGCTCGAGAAGTACGGTGCCTTTCGAGCGAACTCGCCGAAGCCGCTCCAGCGTCGCGACACATGACGCACACTCAGCGCCGCCAGCGTGCCCGACGCCACCATCGTCAGCGCCAGTCCGATGCTGAAACACAGCACAAGTCCTGCGCCCAGGGTGAAGCGCTTCAATTGCAGACAAAGCAGCAACACGGTAATCGACGCGGGACACGGCACCAGCCCCCCCGTCAGACCGAACATGACGATCTGACCGGTGGTGACGTTCTGGCCGCTGAATCGCTTCTCGATGTCGCGGGCGTGGGCGCGCTCGTGAGCGTCCTGGTAGCCGTCGACCGGCATCGCCGTCGACGCCGGAGTGGGCGAGGCGTGTGCGGGCGTTCGGGCTTGCACATGGACATGTGAATGCGTTTGGCCGGCACGGTGACCGTGAGCCGCTGCATGTGGGTGTCCGTGACCATGGTCGTGGTCGTGGTCGTGGTCGTGGTCGTGGTCGTGGTCGTGATGATGATGGCTGTGCTCCCCATCATGGGAATGGGAATGCGAATGCGCGTTGTCGCGCCACGTCCGCCACAACATCCAGCCCGCCACGGCAAGAATCAGCACCCCCGACGCCAGTTGAAAGTACGGTTCCGTGGCTTCAGCGTTCCAGTTGCGCCCGAAATACATGCCCGAGAGGGCGACTGCCCACACGACCGCCGTGTGCGACGCCGTAGCCGCCAGCCCGAGCAACACCGCCTGTCCGACAGTGCCGCGAATCGCGATGATGAACGCCGCCATCATCGTCTTGGAGTGCCCCGGTTCCAGCCCGTGCAGCGCGCCGAGCAATATGGCGCTTGGCACGAACAGCCACGCATTGCCTTGCTGGAGAAGTGTCGAAAACTCGGTCATGGCATCTTGGAAAGCGGGAAGGAAAACGGAATCCGAAATATACTACCCCCCAGTATATTCGTGTTAGCATTTTTCGCAATTCGATCGACACAGAACAGGAGCGCGACAGGCCGTGCACACGATTCGGGACAAGAGCAAGTTGTTGGCACGGGTGCGTCGCATTCAGGGGCAGACGCAGGCGTTGGAGCGTCAGTTGAACGACGAGGGCGACTGCGTCGAGATCCTCCAGCAGATCGCCGCCATTCGGGGCGCCGTCAACGGATTGATGGGGGCGGTCATCGAGGGCCATCTCGTCGATCACCTTGTCCATGAACCTGACGAAGCTCATCGTGAAGCCGAACTCGCCCCGTTGCTCAACGTCATCAAGGCCTATCTGAAGTGAACCACCCCGCCCCGATCCTCCGCTTCGAGAACCTCACCCAGCGCTTCGGCGATTTCACGCTGTTCGAGAACCTGAGCTTCCGTGCGGCGCACGGTTGCTTCGCGTTGCGCGACGAAGGCGGCGGCGGCAAGACCACACTGCTCGGCATGCTCGCGGGCACGGCCGACACGGGCGGGGGCCGCGTATGGATCGACGGCCAGTCCATGCAAGACGCGCCGGATGCGGCCAAGGCCGCACTCGCCGTGGTGCCGTTCGACTGTCTGACGGCGCCTGCACAGACAGGCCGGGAATTTCTCGAACAACGCGCCGCAGAGCGGGGCGTAACCGTGAGCGCGGACATTCTCCATTGGGCGGAACGCTTCGGCCTGATGCCGCACATGGAGAAGCGCTTCGACCAGATGTCGCTGGGCACGCGCCGGAAGTTTTATCTGACGGCAACCCTGTTCGGTTCGCCGCGTGTGATCCTCGCGGACGAGCCAAGTGGTGGTCTCGACGGCCCGTCACGAAGCGTGCTTATCGAACTTTTCACCGAACTCGGCCGGGATCGATGCGTATTCTTCTCCACGCACGACGATGTGCTGGCCGAAGGGTGTGGTGCACAGCAACTGGGCTTTCCGGAACTCTCCGATGCCTTCGTAAGCGATAGATAAGACCGGGTCCGCTCACCTCGCAGCCCCGTCCTGGAGAGATTTCGGCGCGTCACGTCGCTGTGCCATCATCCGTCCATTGCTTTCGACAACGGGAGACAGCCATGAGCGGCAAGTGGTTTTCGAAGTTCTCGAGCTACCTTTCCTCGGTCACCGGGCGTCCGGCCGCGTTCGTGCTGGCGGTCGCGCTGGTGCTCATCTGGGCCGTCACCGGCCCGCTGTTCCATTACAGCGATACCTGGCAACTGGTCATCAATACCTCGACCACGATTGTCACGTTCCTGATGGTCTTCCTGATCCAGAACACGCAGAACCGCGATACGGCGGCCATGCATATCAAGCTCGACGAGCTGATTCGCGCCATGGAAGGCGCGCATAACGCGTTGCTCGATCTCGAGGAACTCGACGAAAAGGAACTCCAGCGATTTCGCACCCGGTACGAAGCGCTGGCGAACGAGGCGCGCCTCGCGTTGCGCGACGGCACGCGCGACACGGGTTCTCCCTTCATCGACGAAAGCACCGGCGACGACGATCGCCGCGAGGCGCCGTCTGAGCGCCGTCACCCGTAGTCCTGCCGGCAGAACTCACCGCCCGTCGTGCCCCACGCCCACGCTGCCCTCCCGGCGTCTTTGCGCCGTTGAACGGCGCCCCCCCCGCATTGACTTCCGCTCATTAAAGTTGCGGCCGCATGAAGCCGTAAGCGCAGAGAGTGAAGCAGCAATGTCACCACGCGACGGCGCGGGCAGTACCGCCGGCGCGGTAGCCCCCCCGATCCACGGCTCGCTTGCGAGCCCACCGACGAAAGCTCATGAAAGTCACTACGTTGCGAACCCGGATTCTGCTCATTACCTGCCTGACGGTCGTCGGCGCGCTGATCCTGTCAGGCGTCACCACCTATGTGATCGTGCGCGGCAGCATGATGTCGAGCATCGCCCACACGCTGTCGGCCGTCGCGAACGGCAACGCCAGCGCCATCGAGCGCTGGTCCGCCGACAAGGCGCAGGCCGTCGTGGCGACATCGCAGGTTGTCGAGAAAGGCGATCCGGCCGGTCTCGTGAAGCTCATGGGCAAGACCAACGACTTCCCGATTACCAGCATCGGCTGGTCGGACAAGACCTTCTTCTCCACGGCGCCGACGCCGGCGGACTACGATCCGACCGCGCGTCCCTGGTACAAGAGCGCCGTTTCGGCGGGCAAACTCACCGTCACGAAGCCGTATGGCGATTCGTCGACGGGCATTCCTTACGTCGCCTTCACCGCCCCGCTCGTGCGCGACGGGCAGACCACCGGTGCCATCAGCGGCGCGGTTGCGCTCACCGGCGTGCAGGACATCATCAAGGCCGTGCACCCCACGCCGTCGAGCCTGGCGCTCGTGGTGGCCAGCGACGGTCAGGTAATCGCCCACCCGGACAACAAGTTCTCGCTCAAGCCGTCCACCGACGTGGCCGCCACGCTCACCGCCGAGTCGCTGCCGGGGCTCGCGAGCGAAGACGCCGCGCCCGTTCCGATGGAACTCGACGGCGCGCCCAAGCTGCTCAAGGCCAAGCGCATTCCGGGCACCGACTGGTATCTGGTGGTCGCACTCGACCGCGCCGAAGCCACCGCCGGCCTCACCCAGGTGCTCGGCGCCACGGTCGTCGCACTGATCGTGCTTACGCTGGTTGCACTGGTGATCGCCTCGATCTTCACGTCGCATGCGTTCAAGCGCCTGTCGATCGTGCGCGACGCGATGGACACCATCGGTTCGGGCGACGGCGACATGACGCAGCGTCTGGACGTGGTCGGCAACGACGAAGTGGCGCAGATCTCGAAGTCGTTCAACGCCTTCGTCGACAAGATCAGCTCCGTGATGTTCGACGTACGTTCGGGTGTCTCGTCAATGACCTCGGCCACCAGCGAGATCGAGATGGGTAACCGCGACCTGTCGCAGCGCACGGAAGCCTCGGCGGGATCGTTGCAGGAGACGTCGTCGGCCCTCACGGAACTCACCTCCAGCGTGAAGCAGACAGCGGACACCGCCGAGCACGCCACACGTCTGGCCAATGATGCGAGCGCCGCCGCCGCGCGCGGCGGTCAGGTCGTGACCGATGCCGTCGGCACGATGGCCGCCATCACGCAGTCGTCGGAACGCATCACGGAAATCATCGGCGTGATCGACGGCATTGCGTTCCAGACCAATATCCTGGCGCTCAACGCGGCCGTGGAGGCGGCGCGCGCAGGTGAGCAGGGCCGCGGCTTCGCTGTCGTGGCCGGCGAGGTGCGTACGCTGGCGCAACGCAGCGCGGCGGCCGCGCAGGAAATCAAGGCGCTCATCGAGACATCGGTGCAGAACGTGAAGAGCGGCACCGAGCGGGTGCAGGCGGCCGGCACGACGATGCACGAGATCGTCGACGGCATCGCGCGCGTGCAGCGTTTGGTGAGCGAAATCCACGGCGCCATGACCGAGCAGAGCGCGGGCATCAGCCAGATCGACCGGTCGGTCTCGGAGATGGATCAGGCCACGCAGCAGAACGCGGCGCTGGTGGAAGAATCGGCCGCGGCCTCCGCCATGCTCAGCGAACAGGCGCGCATGCTTGCGGAAACCGTGGCGCGCTTCCGTCTGCGCGAAGGGCATCACGTCGATTCGCGCGGCTTCGGCGGGGCACACGCGCCGTCGCTGTCGGTCGTCGGTAGCGCACAGCGGCTGGCCGCCTGACGCGATGTCCGGACAGGGAGCGCCTGCACGACGGCACGGGAAGGCGGCAGGAAGCCCAATTTCGTGAGCGAAGCATTCACAAAATTAAATTTTCCCGTTACAATCGCGCTCCCTTGCTGGACAAAGCCGACGTGGTGAAATTGGTAGACACGCTATCTTGAGGGGGTAGTGGCGAAAGCTGTGCGAGTTCGAGTCTCGCCGTCGGCACCAGAATTCGAAAGGCAGAAGAACATCGGTTCTTCTGCCTTTTTCATTTGTGGCGCGGTTTCCGGCCACCGCAGCACGAGCTGCGGCTTCTCATCAGGCGTACTTGCGACCGCGCGTTTCCGGCATCTTCAGGTAGACGACGAGCGAAATCGCGGCGCAAATCGTCACATACCAGTAGAAGTACGATTCGTGGCCGCTCGCCTTGAAGCGCAGCGCAACGAATTCCGTCGTGCCGCCGAGAATGGCGGTCGTCAGCGCATAGGGGAAGCCGACGGCCAGCGCGCGGATTCGCGGCGGGAAGAGTTCCGTCTTCGCCAGCATGTGGACCGACGTGAAGCCCGAGAGCATGACCAGCCCGGCGAACGACAGCGCGAATGCCGTGAGCGGGTCCTTCGTGTGGCTGAGCGCCGTGAAGAGCGGCACGGAGAAGAGCGTCGTGCTCACGCCGAAGATCATCAGCACCTTGCGGCGTCCGATGACGTCTGACAGCAGCCCGAAGAGCGGCTGCAGCGGCATGTACAGCAGCAGCGCGATCGTGGAGACGAAGGTCGAAGTCTCCTTCGACAGCCCGACCGAGTTCACCAGAAACTTCTGCATGTAGACGGTAAACGTGTAGAACGCGACCGTCCCGCCGATGGTGATGCCGATCGCGAGCAGAATCTGACGCCAGTGCGCGAACACCTCGCGGGCGATCGACGTCTCGCGCTTCTTCGCGCTGTCGACGAACGCCTCGCTCTCCGTCACGTTGCGGCGCATGTACAGCGCAAAGAGCGCCAGCACGCCGCCAAATACGAACGGAATGCGCCAGCCCCAGTGCTCGATCTGCGCGGAGGTGAACAGCACGCGCTGCATCAACAGCATCAGGCCCAGCGCGACGAGTTGCCCCGCCACCACGCTCACCTGCAGAAAGCCCAGATAGAAGCCCTTGCGATTCTCGGGCGCGACTTCGCTCAAATAGGTGGCGCTGGTACCGTATTCGCCGCCCATCGACAGCCCCTGCAGCAGGCGCGCCGCGATCAGCACGATCGGCGCGAAGATGCCGATGGTCGCGTAACCCGGCGTGAGCGCGATCATCATCGACCCGACGCTCATCGCCAGCACCGAGCCCGTGAGCGCCGCCTTGCGGCCGTGCCGGTCGGCGTACAGGCCGATAAGCCAGCTACCGAGCGGACGCGCCACATAGCCCACGGCGGCAATGGCTGCCGTGTTCATGAGTTGGACGGTCGGGTTGTCGCCGGGAAAGAAGGCTTTCGCGAAATAAATCGAAAAAATGCTGTACGCCAAAAAGTCGTACCACTCGATCAGGTTGCCGGCGAGGCCACCAACGATCGAGCCGAGCTTCACCGGCGCGCGCTCGCCGGATGCGGTTGCGGCGTCGGAAGCGGTTTGGGTTCGGGCAGTGTTCGAAGGGCGGGCGGCGAGGGAATCCGAGGGGGGCGTCAAAATCTGTCTCCAATACTTGTTGTCTGATGCAGTCGTGCCGTGATGCAGTACTGCGGATAATCCGGCGACGCCGCGTGAGGGGGTCACGCGGGCGTCGCTGTCCTGCTTGATTCGAAGGCGATGCGTGATTATTCGGCCGCGTACTGCTTGTCGAGTGCGTCGTAGAACGGCTTGTTCACGAGCCGTTGGCGTTCCGCGAACGGCACCACGAGCGACGGATCTTCGTCCAGGCGTCCGGTGTCGCGCAGCGTGCCGAGCGCCTTCTGCATGCCGAGCACGGCGCTTTGCAGCGCGGCGTTGGCGTACAGCACGATGCCGTACCCCAACTCGGCCAGACGCGCCTGCGATTGCGTCGGCGTCTTGCCGCCGATCACGATGTTGATCAACTGCGGGCGGTCGAACAACGCGGGCAGGCGTTCGATGTCAGCCAGCGTTTCCGTCGCCTCGATAAAGAGAATGTCGGCGCCTGCCTCGATGAAGCGACGACCGCGCTCGATGGCCGATTCGATGCCTTCGACGGCGGCGGCGTCGGTGCGCGCGATGATTTGCAGATTGCCGTCTTCACGGGCGTCGACGGCCGCGCGAATCTTGCCGACCATCTCGTCGGCGCCGATCACGGCCTTGCCGTTGAAGTGGCCACACTTCTTGGGCAGCACCTGATCTTCGAACTGGATGGCGTCGGCCCCGCTGCGCTCGAGCACACGCACCGTGTGACGCACGTTGAGCGCGTTACCGAAGCCCGTATCGGCGTCGACGATGATCGGCAGCGAGACGGCGTCGCGCACGCGCGCGGTGTGCTCGGCCATCTCTGCCAGACCGACGAACGCGAGATCGGGCATGCCGAGCGACATGTTGGTCACGCCGGCACCGGTGAGGTACAGGGCCTCGAAGCCGGCGTCTTCGATGACGCGTGCCGACAGGGCGTTAAAGGCGCCGGGCACGAGCAGCCCCTGGCGGGCTTCGACGTTGCGGCGGAATTCGGCGCGGCGTTGTGCGGTCGCGGTGGTCATGGCAAAGGTCTCCGTAGGCGGATATCGGTAAATGGGACATTTGTTCGCAAGGGCTGTGCCAGCCGGGTGCGCCGTTGAGAACGTTTCGAAAATTGACGCCGAATCATGGACTTGCGCTGGGAAGCCCGTTGCATGCGGATATGGCAGAATTCACGGACGACATTTGAAACGTTTCATGAAACGCTTTTGAAACACCTTTGAAACGGTGTTCGGAACGGGCCATCGGAGACGTTCGGAGACACTGCCATGCCCCCCAGCCTCACCGGCGCCGCTGCGCCATCCCCAGATTCGCGCACCCGACGCCCCGGTATCGCGCTCGTCAGCATCAGCCGTTTGCAGACCCTGTGCGAGACCGTGGCGCCGCGCTATACCGATCGCGCACGCTTTTACTCGGTGCGCGAGGGCTACGGGGCAGCCGTTACGGCGTTGCAGTCATACGTCGAGTCGGGCGCGGTCGATGTCGTGCTCGCGGCCGGATCGAACGGCGCGTATCTGCGCGAGAACCTGTCGGTGCCGGTCGTCACCGTGAAGGTCAACGGTTTCGACGTGCTCAGCGCCATTACGCGTGCGACGACGACGTGGCCCGATCAACCCCTCGGGCTGGTGCTGCACGAGACGGTCTCGCGCGAGCTGGACGACCTCGGGGAATTGCTCAAGATCGAGCTGCGTCAGTTGGCGTACCGATCGGTGGACGAAGTGAAGGCGGCCGTCGACACGCTCGCCGCGCAGGGATGCAAGGTCATCATCGGGCCGGGCATGGCATGCGATCTCGCGCAGGAGGCGGGGCTCGAACACGTCTTCCTCTATTCGCTGGGTGCGGTGGAGGAAGCGTTCGAGCGTTCGGTGGAATTGGCGCGTGTGAGCCGGGAGAAGGAATCGAAACGCCTGCGGCTGAACACCATCGTGGCGCACATGCGCGACGGCGTCGCCGCGTTCGACGACAGCGGGCAACTCGAAGCCGTGAACCCGGCGATGTTCTCGCTGCTGGACGTGGATGCCGCACGCGTTGTCACGCATGCCGCGCGTCAGTTCGAACTCACGCGCAAGCTCGGGCCGATGCTGCGCGAGCTATCGGAGAGCGGCGTGGCGATCGAAGAGCGTCTGGCGCACATCGACGGCCGCGCTTTCATCGTCAGTTGCGTGCCCATCTATGAGCACGGCACGCGCTCCGGCGCCGTGGTCACGGTGCAGGATGCGCAGATGGCACAGCGCATCGACCGCTCGTTGCGCACGACGCAGCGCCCCAGGCATCTGGTCGCGAAGCATGAACTGGCGGAGCTCGTCGGGGAGTCGCCGTCGATTCAGAAGGTGAGACGCCTCGCACGCGCGGGGGCGTCGCATGATGCGACGGTGCTGCTGACCGGCGAGAGCGGCACGGGCAAGGAGCTTGTCGCGCAGGGGATTCACAACGCGAGCGAGCGACGCGGCAATCCCTTCGTCGCCTTCAACTGTGCGGCGTTGCCCGAGGGGCTCATCGAGAGTGAATTGTTCGGGCATGACGAAGGCGCATTCACCGGTGCGCGGCGCGGTGGCAAGGCGGGGCTGTTCGAGATCGCGCACACCGGCACGATCTTCCTCGACGAGATTGGCGAGATGCCACCGGCACTGCAAAGCCGGTTGCTGCGCGTGTTGCAGGAACGCGAGGTGATGCGGCTGGGATCGGGGCGTCCGGTACCGGTGGATGTCCGGGTGATCGCCGCCACGCACCGCGATCTGAACGCGCTGGTCGCGCAAGGGCGATTCCGTGCCGATCTGTATTTCCGTCTGAATTTGTTGCAGGTCACGCTGCCCGCCCTGCGCGAGCGACGCGAGGACATTCGTCTGCTGGCACAAACGCTGCTCACGAGAAGCGCGGCGCAATACGGCCTCGATGCGCGTGCGTCCCGACGCGTGCTCGAAGCCCTTGCGCCCCTGTTCGACGGCTACGACTGGCCCGGGAACGTGCGAGAGCTGGAGAATCTGCTGGCGCGCGGCGCGATTTATCTCGACGGTGACATGGCGCAACACTCGCAGACGTTGCAGGAGGTGTTTCCGGAGTTGCTGCGTCTGGGCACGAAAGCGCGAAGCGTAAGTGAAGCGCAGGAGATCCCGCTGCGCGAGCCGGTCACGCGTGAAACCGCGCTCGCGGCGTTGCACGCGTCGGGCGGAAATCGCGCAGCCGCGGCCAGAGCGCTCGGCATCAGCCGCACAACGTTCTGGCGTCTCATGAAGCCGTCCATCGCGAAGGTGGAAAACTGTCCATAACGGTGCGAAACGCATTTCGATGCACGACCGCGAAAGCCAACGACCACGGGGCGTGCAATGCAAAAAAGGCGTTGCCCGCGAGGACAACGCCTTCAATTTTGCGATGCCATGATCGTGCGCTCCCGGTCGGAGCGCGCGATGTTCGCCTCGCTTAGATCACCCCTTGCGCCAGCATGGCGTCGGCGACCTTCACGAAACCGGCGACGTTGGCGCCGTTCACGTAGCTGACCGTGCCGTCGGCGCGGCGGCCGTGATTCAGACACACTTCGTGGATGCTGCGCATGATGTCGTGCAGACGTGCATCGACTTCTTCACGCGGCCACGAAATACGCATGGCGTTCTGACTCATCTCGAGGCCCGACGTCGCCACACCGCCCGCGTTACTCGCCTTGCCCGGCGCATACAGAATGCCGTGCTTTTCGAATCGCTTCGCAGCTTCGTTGGTCGACGGCATGTTCGCGCCTTCCGCAACACAGATCACGCCGTTCTTGATGAGCGTGGCGGCATCGTTCTCGTCGAGCTCGTTCTGCGTGGCGCAGGGCAGCGCGACATCGACGGGCACATGCCACGGACGCTGGCCCGGCAGGAAATCGATACCGGTACGCTCCGCGTAGTCGCTCACACGGCCGTAGTGATGGTTCTTCACATCCATCAGTTCGGCGAGCTTTTCGGGGGTGAAGCCCTCTTCGTCGACGACGGTGCCGCTCGAATCCGACACCGTGATGACCTTCGCACCGAGCGCCATCGCTTTCTCGACAGCGTACTGCGCGACGTTACCCGAACCGGAGACGCTCACGCGCAGGCCGTCGAAGCTGCGGCCGGTCTGCTTGAGCATTTCCTCGGCGAAGTAGACGGTGCCGTAGCCGGTGGCTTCCGGACGAATCAGCGAGCCGCCGAACGACAGTCCCTTGCCCGTGAAGACACAGTCGGCGCGGTTCGACAGCTTCTTCATCATGCCGGCCATGAAACCCACTTCACGCCCGCCCACGCCGATATCGCCGGCAGGCACGTCCGTGTCGCTGCCGACGTGACGGAAAAGCTCCGTCACGAATGCCTGACAGAAACGCATGACTTCACCCGGGCTCTTGCCCTTCGGATCGAAGTCGGAACCGCCCTTGCCGCCGCCCATGGGCAGCGTGGTCAGCGCGTTCTTGAACGTCTGTTCGAAGGCGAGGAACTTGAGGATCGAGAGATTGACCGACGGGTGGAAGCGCAGGCCACCCTTGTACGGACCGATGGCCGAGCTATGTTGAATGCGATAGCCGCGATTGACCTGGACGTCGCCGTGATCGTTGACCCACGACACGCGGAACATGACGATGCGCTCCGGCTCGACGAGGCGATCGAGCAAACCGTGTTCGGCGTATTTCGGATGCGCCGAAATGAACGGCCACAGGCTCTCCATCACTTCGGTGACGGCTTGCAGGAATTCGGGTTGACCAGGGTTGCGCTCAGCGGTGAAGCGCAGGAAATCGTCAAGGGTTTGATATTTCATCTCGGATGCCCATCAATGGTGCTTATTCTTGTGCAGGAGATGCATTTTGCACCAATTAGGATCGCCAGATGATAGAAAAAGAAAAAAATGTCCCGAAATACGGCGGTTTATGCTGTGATTTCACGTAGTGCAAAGCATTTGTACTGTCGATGTCAGTACGTCCGCGAAACCCTCTCTGTGTAGTCCGGCGCCGGATGGCGCCCATTAGATCGCCGGTGTCTCCCACCGGCATTTGAAACCAGGAGCGAGCGCATGGCTGAAACTCTCATCAAGGTCGACCTGAACCAGTCCGCTTATGAAAATGAGCAGGTGCACAACCGTTGGCACCCGGACATTCCGATGGCGTGCTGGGTGAAGCCCGGCGACGATTTCATCCTGGAAACCTACGACTGGACCGGCGGCTTCATCAAGAACGATGACAGTGCAGACGACGTGCGCGACATCGATCTGTCGATCGTGCATTTTCTCTCCGGACCGGTCGGTGTGAAGGGGGCCGAACCCGGCGATCTGCTCGTGGTCGATCTGCTGGACATCGGCGCGAAGCAGGACAGCCAATGGGGTTTCAACGGCTTCTTCTCGAAGACGAACGGCGGCGGCTTCCTGACAGATCACTTCCCCCATGCGCAGAAATCGATCTGGGACTTCCACGGGCTGTATACGAGTTCTCGTCATATCCCCGGCGTGAACTTCGCCGGACTGATCCACCCGGGGTTGATCGGGTGCTTGCCGGATCCGAAGCTCCTCGAGACCTGGAACGCACGCGAGACCGGCCTGATCGCGACGGATCCGCAACGCGTGCCACCGCTGGCAAATCCGCCGTTCGCCGCGACTGCACATATGGGCAAGTTGTCGGGGGCTGCGCGTGAGAAGGCTGCGGCGTCCGGCGCGCGGACAGTCCCGCCGCGTGAGCATGGCGGCAATTGCGACATCAAGGATCTGTCGCGCGGCTCGAAGGTGTTCTTCCCGGTATATGTCGATGGCGCCGGGTTGTCCGTCGGCGATCTCCACTTCAGTCAGGGCGACGGCGAGATTACGTTCTGCGGCGCAATCGAGATGGCGGGCTGGGTGCACATGCGCGTGAATGTGATCAAGGGCGGCATGGAGAAGTACGGCATTCGTAATCCGGTGTTCCAGCCGAGTCCGATCACCCCCGCGTACAACGACTATCTGATCTTCGAAGGCATTTCAGTGGACGAGCAGGGCGGCCAGCATTATCTCGACGTCACCGTGGCCTATCGTCAGGCCTGTCTGAACGCGATCGAGTATCTGAAGAAGTTCGGGTATTCGGGCGCGCAGGCGTATTCGTTGCTTGGGTGCGCGCCGGTACAGGGGCATATCAGCGGTGTCGTGGACATTCCGAATGCCTGTGCGACGTTGTGGCTCCCGACACAGATCTTCGACTTCGATATTCGTCCGAATGCCGATGGGCCCGTGAAGCATGTGAAGGGCGGCGTGGACATGCCCTGCTCGCCCGATGTGGTCAAGGCTTGAGATCTTGAAGTCGGGATGCGAATTTTTGCGCTATGGCACTGAACGGAGGATGACATGCCGATTTACGACTTCGAATGTTCGGGCTGTGGGCCGTTTGTGGTGATGCGACGCATCGCGGATCGCGACGCGCCGTGCCATTGCCCCGATTGCGGGAATGAAGGCACGAGGGTGATTACGGCACCATCTCTCGCGTTGATGGGGAATGCCAGCAGGGTTGCCCATGCAACGAACGAGCGGGCGGCGAATGCGCCGCGACAGTCTGGCGAAGGGACGTCAGGCAGACATCGCCCCGGGTGTAGTTGCTGCTCGAGCGGAAAGGTGGGGTTGGCCGGGGTGAATCGAGACACGTCCACCGGCCTCAAACGCCCCGGTGGGAGACCTTGGATGATCAGTCACTAGGCCACCTATCGGGCGCAACGCCGGGAATGAAAAGGCCCCATGAGCATTTCGGCTCATGGGGCCTTTTTTATGTCTGCTGTCGCGCCTTGACGATTCATTCGTTCGGTAAATCAGTCGATTCGAATTGCGCAAGAAATGGCCCGACACCCCGCAGCTTAGAATCCATCCAGGAAATACCGGTGCAGTTAATACATTAAATGGATCCCGCCAGGATCCGCCCTGGAGACACGTCGATGGCAATGCAGATGGATTCCCTTTCCCCGCCGCGAGAAGCGCCGGCGGACGCGCCTTGCGCGCACACCCTTGCGATTGAAGAGGCCACCTATCGCAAGGTCGCGCGGCGGCTCATTCCCCTGTTGATGCTGTGCTACGTCGTGGCGTACCTCGACCGCGTCAACGTGGGATTCGCCAAGCTGCAGATGGCGAGCGACCTGAATCTGTCGGATGCCGTGTATGGCTTCGGCGCCGGGATCTTCTTTCTCGGCTATTTCCTGTTCGAGATTCCGAGCAACCTGATCCTGAATCGCGTCGGCGCGCGCGTATGGATCGCCCGGATCATGATCACCTGGGGCCTGATCTCGTGCCTGACGCTCTACGTCACGTCGCCTACCGGCTTCTACGTGATGCGCTTCCTGCTCGGCGTGGCCGAGGCCGGTTTCTTCCCCGGCATCATCGTCTATCTGACCTGCTGGTTTCCAGCGCACCGTCGCGCACGCATGACCTCGCGCTTCATCGTGGCGGTGCCGCTTGCCGGCATCATCGGCGGCCCGCTCTCCGGCTACATCCTCAAGACCTTCGACGGACTGCACGGCTGGCATGGCTGGCAATGGCTCTTCCTGCTCGAAGGCCTGCCCTCGATCCTGGTCGGCTTCCTGGTGCTCGCATGCCTCGACGATCGCATCGACAAGGCGAAATGGCTCACTCATGACGAGAAGACCCTGCTCGAACGCAACGTGGCCGCCGATAACGCCAGCAAGGACGATGTGCCGCTCACGGCTGTCCTCACCGACCGGCGAATCTGGCTGATCTGTGCGATGCACTTCTGCTTTGTCATGGGGATGTACGGCGTCGGGTTCTGGATGCCGACGATCATCAAGGGCGCCGGTGCCGTCGACCCATGGATGATCGGGTTGCTCTCTGCGATTCCGTCGCTTGCCGCCGTGGTCGTCATGCTCGGCGTGGCGCGCAACGCCGATCTGCGTCGCGAACGCCGCTGGCACACCGCAGGCCCGGCGCTTTGCGGCGCCGTTGGATTACTGCTGGCCGTGGCGTGGACCCACAATACGACGCTGTCCATGTTCGCGCTGTCGATGGCGACCGCAGGCATTCTCACGACCCTGCCACTCTTCTGGTGTTTTCCGACCGCCATCCTGGCCGGCACGGGTGCCGCCGCCGGCATCGCGCTCGTCAATGCGATGGGCAATCTCGCCGGGTTCGCCGGCCCCTACGCGGTGGGATGGTTGCGCGACGCGACCGGCACCGCGACCGCCAGCATGGTCATGCTCGCCGGGTTCATGGTGCTCGGTGCGATGCTGGCGCTGTGCGTGCCCGGGAAACTGGTCAATCGCTAAGGGGCGGCGACGGCACGCCGGACGCCGTCCGCCCGGCGTGCCAGCCCCTCTCTTTGCATTCTTCCGAAAATCCAATCAATCTATTTAGTCAACGCATAGATGCCTTGCTCGCGCGTGACGAGAATGTCATCAACCGACTCAGCGGCCGCTGCCCTTGCACGCGCCCACCGGTTCAAACCAAATAAATGAAGACAGGAGACATCATGGCAGAGCAAACCGCCCAGCCCAGGGTCGATAAGGCAAAGCAGGCGCGACGGGCACTCATCTCAAGCTGCGTCGGCACGTCGGTGGAGTGGTACGAGTATTTCATCTATGGCACGGCAGCGGCCCTCTACTTCGGCCCGTTGTTCTTCCCGAACAAGGATCCTTCGATTGCCCGGCTGATCGCCTTCGCGTCGTTCGGCGTCGCCTTCCTGGCGCGTCCGCTCGGCGCATTCCTGTTCGGCCACCTCGGCGACCGCATCGGCCGCAAGTCGACGATGATCTTCACGCTGGTGCTCATGGGCGTGGCCACCGGCGCCATCGGCCTGCTGCCGACCTACGAGAAGATCGGCATGCTCGCGCCGGTGCTGCTGGTCTCGCTGCGCCTGCTGCAAGGCCTCGCGGTCGGCGGCGAATGGGGGGGCGCCGTGCTGGTCGCAGTGGAGAATGCCCCGAAGCACAAGATCCGGCTCTACGGCGCCGCCCCGCAGATGGGCAGCGGCTTCGGGCTGTTCCTGTCGACCGGCGCGATGGCGCTCGTGGGCATGCTGCCGCCCGACGACCGTCTCGCATGGGGTTGGCGCGTGCCGTTCATCGCAGGCTTCGCGCTCGTGATCATCGGTCTCATCATTCGCCTCGGCGTCGCGGAATCGGAAGACTTCGAGCGCGTGAAGGCCGCCGGCAAGCGGGTGAAACTTCCCATCGCCGATTTGCTGCGTCACGCCAAGGTACCCACGCTGATCTCCACGGCGATGTCGGCCTCGTTCGCCGTCGTCTTCTACATGGTGGCCACTTACTTCGTCTCGTACGCCACCTATCAACTGAAGATGCCGCAGGCGACGACGTTCCGCCTGGTGATGATCGCCTCGCTGGTCGCGCTGGTCGCCTTCCCCATCGTCTGTTCCTATGCGGACCGCATCGGCGCGCATCGCATCTTCTTCTTCGGCTCGCTCTTCGCCGTCTTCGCCAGCATTCCGCTGTTCATGACGTTGAATACCGCCAACCCGGTGTTCGTCGGCATTGCGCTGTCGCTCGCGATGGTGTGCGGACAGGTCACGACGTACGGGGTGGTCGGCAGCATGAGTGCGGAGTTGTTCCCGGCGGAGTATCGGTACACCGGCGTGGCGGTGTCCGGCGCCATCGCCTCGATCATCTTCAGCGCACCCACGCCGCTTCTCGCCGAATGGCTGATGCGTGAGACGGGCTCCTGGGTCTACCTTGCCGGTATGGTGTCGGTGTCCGGCTTCGTGGCCACGCTCGGCGGTATCGGCTACATGAAGCGGATGCACCGTACCCACTCGGTCGGCTACGCAGGCGGCACGGCGTCAGCCAGCAACGATTCGATTTCCTCCGGGGGAACGGTCGTGGGCAACAGCGCAACCACCTGAACCCACGTCCGGTGCCGGCAAGACCGGTATCGACGCAACGGTGTCACGGCTTCGGCAGTGACACCGCTTTTTTATTTGAGAGAGAAGGCAGCGAAGGTCTACGGATGCGGCAAGCTACGACGCCGTTGCGCCAATACTATGCCGCTGTGCCGGCACCCTGCATCAGCGTCTCGAACTCCTGATGCAGATGCTCACGGAAGCTCTTGATGGCGCTGGTGGGCACCGCCTTGCGGGCGACAATGCTGCCGTAGCAGCGCGTGGCGTGAAAGTCGGCGAGCTCCAGCGTGGTGCGATTGCGGCGCGCGTTCGATTCTGCGAGAGAACGCGGCATGAGCGTCAGGAAGCCCCCGGTGTCGATCATGCCGAGCAAGGTCGGCAGTGTGGCCGCCGACGCGGCATCGAACACGGCCCCCCGCTCGTCGAATGCCTGTGCGAGACGCTGGCGCAAATCGCCATAGCGAGCCAGCAGGATCAGACGGAACGGCAGCAGCATCTCGATCGTCACCTTCTGCACCTGCGTAATCGGATGCGACGCCGGTGCGATCAGCACCACCGGTTCTTCGGCAAGCGCACGGAAAACCAGATTGTCCTGCTCCCCGTCGATGGCAGCCACACCCAGATCGGCCGCGCCGTCGGAGACGGACTTGAGTACGCTTTCATACGGCATGTCCCTGAGCTGGACGCTGACGTCGGGAAAACGCTCGCAATAGGAATGAATGATCTGCGGCAGGAAGGTCGCGGCAATCATCGGCGTGGCGGCCACGACGACACGATTGCGCGCCGCTTCGGAGCGCCCGCGAAACTGCCGGAGCACGTCGTAAAGGCCGCTGAGCGCTTCGGTGGCGGCGGCCTGCAGCAGGCGCCCCTCTTCCGTTGGTTCGACGCTGCGCGTGGTGCGCACGAGCAGTTGCACGCGCAACACCGATTCGAGCTTCTTCACCCGGCTCGACGCCGTCGGCTGAGAGATGCAGAGTCGCTCGGCCGCCTTGCTGAACTGTCCCTCTTCAAGCACCACCAGGAAAGTTTCCAGCTCGGGAAGGTGAAAGCGAAACGCGGGATTGTCCATGAGATCGGCCGAGGGTGGAAATGCGTCGGACGCACGCGTGTGCGGCGCAGGCGTCACCGAAAGGCTCGGTGGCATCGCGCTAACGCGTTAGCGGCGATGTTAGCACGCAGCTCCGATGGCCGACTGCGCCGAAATGGCCTCCGCGCGTAGGGAAATACACTGAGGCTCAGGTCCGGTCTGTCACCCGCGCGCAGACCCGAAGCCGGCGACGCGGGCGGGAAAGTCGTGCTCAGGCGACAGCGTGATCCTGAGCGAGATGTGTCAGGTATCGGCCGTCGCAGAACGCGAGCGGTGCGCGATCCGCGCGAAACAGGTTCTCGACCTGGCCGAGAAACACCACGTGATCGCCGCCGGGATACGTCGCCATCTTGCGGCACTCGAGAAACGCCGCGGCGCCGCGAATGATCGGCAGGCCGCCCAGCCCCTCGTCGATCTCGACGCCTTCGAACTTGTCGTCGCCCGACTTCGCGAAGCGGTCTGACACGTGACTCTGATCGGCCGCCAGAATATTGACGACGAAGCGTTCCGTGTCGCGAAACGCCGGATGGCTGCGCGACGCCGTGGACTGACTCCACAGGATCAGCGGCGGGTCGAGCGAGACCGAGCTGAACGAGTTCGCCGTGACGCCGTAGCGCTTGCCGTCCTCGCCGATCGCGGTGATGACCGTCACGCCCGTCGTGAATGCACCGAGCGTCTTGCGCAGCGCCTTACTGTCGATGATGTTCATGTTTCCTTTCCCCGCCTTTCAAGCCATTTCCGTCGCGCCGCAATACGCGACCAGTTGTGCGATCGAGATGAGCGCGATGCCGTGATCGATAGCGAAGCGCATCAGGTCCGGGCGCCGCGCCATCGTTCCATCGTCGTTGACCACTTCGCACAGCACACCGGCATAGCCGCGTCCCGCCAGTCGCACGAGGTCGTAGGCGGCTTCGGTGTGCCCCGGCCGCTCCGTCACGCCGCCCTCGCGGGCGCGCAACGGGAAGACATGCCCCGGGCGGACAAAGTCGTCGGCTGACGACTTCGTCTGGGCGAGCGCGGTGATCGTTGCCGCCCGATCGGCGGCGGAGATTCCCGTCGAGATGCCATGACGCAGGTCGACGCTCACGGAGAAGGCCGTGCGCATCGGATCTTCATTGTTCTGCACCATCGGCGGCAATTGCAGACGATCGAGCACGCGCCCGGGCATCGCCACGCAGATCAGTCCGCTCGTATATCGCACCATGAAGGCGAGCTTCTCCGGCGTTACGGCGTCGGCCGCGATAATCAGATCCCCTTCGTTCTCCCGGCTTTCGTCGTCCAATACGAGCACGAACTCGCCTCGCTCGATGGCGTGAATCGCCGCCGGTACGTTGTCGAACGCGCCCGTCGCGCCGTGGCGACGCAGTCCGGCGGGAATCGACGGGCGCGCCTCGTTTGCCGGCGCGGGTCTCTCAATCAGTGAATGAACGTCTTGCATGGTTCTGGCCTTGCGTATCTGTCCGGAAGACCCGGCATCTTCGGCGGCACCCATTACAGCGGCACCTCGATGTCGAGCAGAATCGCGTGCTGCTGCGCGCCGTAGATGTCGGTGTCACCGATGGCGCCCGACGCGATACGGCGCGGCAACGTCGCCTTCCACGCGAGCGCCGGCGGATACTCGGTGAAACGCACCTGCTCGACGTCCACGTGATACAGCGACGCAATGCGCTCGGCGGTGATGACGCCCGTGGCACGCACGCGCTCGTACAACGCCGGGTCGTCGAACATGATGTCGAGCGTGATGTGAAACGGTCCCGCATTCTTGCTCTTGCAGGCCTTCGCGATGTCTTTGAGACGGGTCATCGTCAGACCTCCTCGTATTCGATGGGGAACATTTCGAGCGGGTCGTCCGGGAGTACGACGTGCTGCAACATGAACTCGTACACTTCGCCGCGTTCGATATCCGACGGCGAGAACGGGAACGCCATGTTGCCCTCGCGGCACATGCGACCGGCAAAGTCCGAATGCAGCAACGTCACGCGAGCGAGCGAGAGCGCCGCGTTCGCGATCTCCTGGGTCTTGCCGATCACCTCGGCGATGATCGACATCTCGACCGGCACGACACCGGACGTCGGCTCCCACGCTCCCATTACGCCGTTGCGTCCGTAGACACGAAGCACAAGCTGATAGTCGTCGGGCGAGATGCTCAGGGCAGAGACTTTCGTGCGCGTCGATTCGCGCACGAAATCGAGGAACGTGTCCATCTGCGAAATCAGGCCCGGGTCGCGCGTCGCCGCGAACGTCACGGCGCTGAATCCGACGCTGCGGGCGCCTTCGAGCTTGATCGAGTACGGTTGCGGTTCCCAGCGCATGCCCGACACGCGCACCACGCGATCGGTGACGGCTTCGATGCGGCAATGCGTCGTGTCGACGAGACCACCGGGTTCGTGACGAATCACCGGGCTCGAGGTCTCGTGCAATGCCTGAACCGCGACCGATAACGGCGTGCAACGCAGTTCCGGGTTGAGCGGTTCCGCTTCGACGTAGTCGTCGCCCACGGTCACGAGCAGGCAGTCGTGCTTCTTCGGGATCGCCGCGTTGCACGCGCATTCCAGCATCTTGCCCGCGTACCACGACGATGCCTCCGGCATACCGTGATGCATCGCCAGTGCCACCCACGGCGACGGGTCGGTGCCACGACCGCCGAGGATCACCTGCGCGCCGGCTTCCAGTGCCGCCCGATACGGCTCGGGGCCCATCATGCCGACGATGCGCTGCGCACTGTCGAGCGTTTCGGCGTCGAGCGCCGGCGCGTCGTCGAGCGCGCGGATGCGGCCTTCGGCGAGACGTCGCTTGAGATAGTCCTTCGGCTGCTCGGCATGAATCAGTGCCATCTTGAAATGCAGATCGTGCTCGCGAGCGATCTCGCGCACGATGTCCGCGCAGACCTGCAGGTGCGTCTCGCCGCCGGCGCCGCCGGCGGTGCCGACCATCATCGGTACACCGGACGCAATGGCCGCGCGCAGCAACAGCGACAGGTCCCGCTTCATGGCAAGGCGCGAGTTCAGCGTCTTGCCGGAGCCCAGGTAGTAGGGGCCCGGGTCCGAGCTGCCGCCATCCACACCGAACATGTGCGGCTTGCGTTCCATGGCCGCGCGAATCGACGCTTCCGGAAAGCCATAGCCCAGGATGCCGCTCGCCGACATCATGCGTACTGTCTTGGACGTCATTTGGACGGTATCTCCCATATCGTTCAGATCACCGGTCCATTACTGCGGCTTGCGCCAGTCGCCGGCGAGCGGCTTGCGCAGGCCGAGATGGCTGCGCAACGTGCCGCTCTCGTATTCCTTGCGGAACACGCCACGCTTTTGCAGCTCGGGGATCACCAGACGCACGATGTCTTCGTAAGTGCCCGGCACGTACGTCGCCGACAGCACGAAGCCGTCGCACGCCTTGTCGAACCATTCGATCATCTGCTCCGCGACCTGTGCGCCGGTGCCGACGAAGCACGGGCCATCGCGCAACGTGCCGCGTCCGGACGCCTCGACGAAGTCGCGGACCGACGGGTTCTTCTTGCCGCTGACCTGGACCACTTTGTCGCGCAGGCTCTGCCACGACACGGCGGCCAGCTCTTCGTCGGTGAACGGCTGATCGTAAGGACGACCCGCGAAGTCGATGTTGAGTGTCTCGCCGATCATGGTGAGGCCGTCGATCGGGCGTGAGAGCGACGCGATCAGGTCGTGCTTTTCACGAGCGTCCGCTTCGGTGTCGCCCACGATGATCTTCACTTCCGCGCAAATCTTGATCGACGCCGGATCGCGGCCGGCCGCTGCCGCGCCCGCTTTCAACGCCTGATACTGCTTGATGCCGTTCTCCAGCGTCGGGTACTTGGCGAAGACGACTTCCGCCCAGCGTGCCGCGAAGGCGAGACCGCGACCGCTCTGTCCGGCCTGCAGAATCACGGGGTGCCCCTGGGCCGAGCGCGGCACCGTGAGCGGTCCGCGGGAGTTGAAGAAGCGTCCTTCGTGGTCGAGCCGCGTCACCATCGACGGGTCGGCGAAGTAGCTCTCCTGCTTGTCCGCCACGATGGCGCCTTCGCGCCACGTATCCCAGTGACCCATCACCACTTCCATGAACTCGTCGGCGCGGTCGTAACGGGTGTCGTGTTCCAGGTGTTCATCCGCACCGAAGTTCGCGGCTTCCGAGTCGTTCATCGACGTGACGACGTTCCAGGCCACACGGCCCTTCGTCATCAGATCGAGCGTCGCGAACAGGCGCGCCACGTGATACGGCTCGTAGTAGGTGGTCGAGTAGGTGGCGCCGAGTCCGAGGCGCGACGTCACCATGCCCATCGCCATGAGCACCGACGTCGGTTCCAGTTTGACGGCGCGCACACCGTGGCGAACGGTTTCGTTATGGTTGTTGCCGTAGATGTCGGGCATGGCGAGACGGTCGTCGAAGAACGCCATGTCGAACTTGCCTTCTTCGAGCGTGCGGGCGATGCGCTGGTAGTACTCGGGCGACAGATAGTCCGTCATGCTCGACGGGTGCCGCCACGAGCCCGCGTAGTTGCTGCAATTCTGTGCCTGGAGGAAGGCGACCAGCGCCATTTGCCGCGGTGTTGCAGAAGTCATGATGTCGTTGTCCTCGTGTGGAATTGGTTCATGTGTTTCACGAGAGCAACGTTATTCCCGGCGGCCACCCAAAACAATTTAGACAGTCCGATAGATCTATAGGCATATCGAATGAATCGGGGGCGTCGGGCGCGTCGCCGATGCGTTTATGCTTGTTGCCAAGCCAGATTCGCATCGACTGTCCTCGTCGACTCACCCCGGCCAGCAGCGGGCCGCGACGCCCGCGAATGAATCCGCCATCGGTTCGCGCATTCATTCGCCGCACGGATAGATCCGGCGCGTCGCCCCCCAATCCGGCGCGCGGCGAATGCGAAATCCATGGCTACCATCTTCGGAGGAGACATTTCGTGAACGCTTCAACGCAGGCAGCCGTCCAGCACGATCCGCCCCTGGTGCAGACCCGTCACCCGAGCCCCGAATGGCTCGCTCATGCGCCCGAGCCGACGCTGGACCCGGCGCGCCGGATCATCGACCCGCATCATCACTTCTCGCATCACTGGGGGGGCTTCGGTCTCGACGATCTGTTGCGCGACACGGGTGCCGGGCACAACGTCGAAGGGACTGTCTATGTGCAGTGCGGCTGGGAATATCGGACGTCGGGCGAGGCGCGATGGATGCCGCTCGGCGAGACGGAGGCCGTGGTGGCCTGCGCCGAAGCCGCGCAGGCACGAGGTGCAAAGACCGACGTGGCCGCCGGCATCGTCGGCTACGCCGATTTGTGCGAAGGCGATGCGATCGAAGACGTGCTCGCTGCGCAAATCGACGCCGGCAAGGGTCGCTTTCGCGGCATTCGCTGTTCGGCGGCGCGTCATGACGCGTTCAAGCACGGCGTGCTGCCGCGCCCGCCGGTGGGCCTTTTTGCCGACGACGGATTCCGTGCCGGTGTGCGCCGACTCGCGACGCTGGGACTTTCATTCGATGCGTGGGTGTATCACACGCAGCTACAGGAAGTGATCGATCTCGCACGTGCCGCACCGGACACGACCATCGTGCTCGATCACATTGGCGGGCTGCTTGGCGTCGGTCCCTACGCGGGCCGTCAGCAAGCGGCCTTCGACGAGTGGTTGCCGTTGCTCGCGACGCTGGCCACCTGTCCGAATGTCGTCGTGAAGATCGGTGGTTACGGCACCGCCGTGTACGGCTTCGACTTCATCAGCCAGCCCGAGCCGCCGTCATCGCTCACGCTTGCCGAGGCATGGCGTCCGTCCGTGGAAGCGGTGATCTCGGCATTCGGTGCGCAGCGCTGCATGTTCGAGAGCAACTTCCCGGTCGATCGGGCGTCGGCCAGCTACGCGACGGTATGGAACGCATTCAAGCGTCTCGCCGCCAATGCCAGCGAGACGGAAAAGCACGATCTTTTCTATGGGACAGCGGCCCGGATCTACCGGATCGGTGACGAGGCTCGTGGCATCTGAACCGTGCACAGGCGCGCGGTGAGCGCGCCACCATAGGCATCGATACGCATCGAACACGCATTGAATACCACACCGGTTCTGCCTTGACGGCGTTTGTCGCGGCCGAATCGTTCACGTAAGCAAAGAGATACGCCATGCACAGCAATTCCGTACTGCGCCAGCCCTCGGCCAATATTGCCCAATCCCTGTCGGCGTTCGCCGTCGATCTGAATGCCGGGACGTTACCCGAGAGCGTTTGGAACAAATCCGTTCATCACATCGTCGATGCCATCGGACTGGCGTTCGCGTCGCATCATTTTCCGTTTGCCGCCCCGGGGCTTCAAGGGATTCGCGCGGCCGCCGGAAGTGGCGACGCCACGGTGATCGGCAGCGATGCGCGTCTCGCGCCGCGCGATGCCGCGTTGGCCAACGGCTACCTCATTCACGGCCTGGACTTCGACGACACGCATCCGGCGAGCATCGTGCATCCGTCGGTCGCCTGCCTGCCCACGGCAATGGCGCTGGCCGAAGCGACCAACGCGACCTGGGGCGAACTGATCGCCGCCTATGTGGCCGGCATGGAGACGGCGATTCGTCTGGGACGTGCGGTGAAGGGCGGGTTCCATCACGTAGGCTTCCACGCGACCGGCATCGTGTCGCACTTCAGTTCGGCGGTCGTCGCCGGCAAGCTGCTCGGTCTGACGGCCGACCAGATCACCTGCGCGCAAGGCATCGCTGCGAGCACGGCGTCCGGCGTGCAGGTGTTCCTCGAAGACGGCGCGTGGACCAAGCGCATGCACCCCGGTTGGGGCGCGCTCGCGGGCATCACGGCGGCGTACATGGCGCAGGCCGGATTCGCCGGTCCGAAGCGGCCGTATGAGGGTCGGTTCGGTCTGATCGATACGCACTTGCAGGCACTGGCCAGTCAGGTCGATGCGGACTCCGCCATCGACGCGCTCGGCACGACGTGGACGATGCTCGACACGTCCATCAAACCGTTCCCGGTGTGCCACTTCATTCACGGCTGTGCCGAAGCCGCACTGCAACTGCGGCGCGAACTGGGGCCCGACGCGAAGATCGAGCGCATCGTGTGCGAGTTGCCGGAAGCGACGCTGCCGATCGTGGCGGAGCCGGCCAGCGCCAAGATCGTGCCGAAGAGCGACTACGAAGGTAAATTCAGCGCGCAATTCGTCGTTGCGGCATGCTTCGTGCGCAATCGATTCACGCTGGGTGAACTCGACGACGACAGCCTGCGCGATCCGGCCATTCTGGCGCTCGCCGCGAAGACCGAATGTGTGAAGGAGGTCGATTCCAACTTCCCGACGTACTTCTCCGGCGCGGTGACGGTGACACTCGCAGATGGCCGCACGCTGCGCGCCCATGTACCGATGAATCTCGGCAGCGGCGCGCGTGCGTTGTCACTCGACGAGATCCGCGAGAAATTCCGTGGCAACGCCGGCCTGACGCTGCCGGACGCGCGCGTGAACACCGTACTCGACGCGTTGCTCTCGGCCGGACCGGACACGCCGGTGCGCGATGTGACGTGTGTGCTTGGTTGATATCGTCGAATAGAACGTTATCGCGTATTGACGCTGCGGTTCGGCACCCCGAGGCTCGGTCATCCAGCATGCCGGGCCTCTTGTCTTTGGTGCGCGCCGGCGTGATATTCGACGGGCTTGCGCGCTGCTATAGAATCTTCCACCATCGTCGGTCTGTATTGCCCGTCGAGCGCTCATCCCATCCATTGGAGATCACAGGCGAAACGTCATGGACATGCGACATCTGCGCTCCTTCGTCGCGGTCGCGGAGGAACTGAGCTTCAGCCGCGCCGCAGAGCGGCTGCATATTTCGCAACCGCCGCTCACGCAGCACATCAAAGCGCTCGAAGCGGAGATGGGCGTGCAGTTGTTCGCGCGAACGAAGCGTGAGGTCAGGCTGACGGACGCCGGCGTGGTGTTCCTGCGCGAGAGCCGGTTGCTGCTCGATCAGTTGCGCACGGCAGTCAATGCGACGGTGCGCACGGCAACGAGCGACGCCGGCACGTTACGTGTGGGCGTTGCGACGGCCGCGTTGTTCGGCGTGATGCCGACGTTTCTCACGCTGATGCGCGAAGCGTTTCCGCACGTGGTGATCTCGGTCAACGACATGCAGTCGCAGGACCAGGTGGTGGCCGTCGCGCAGGGAGCGCTCGATCTCGGCATCGTCCATGTGCGTCCCGACCGCATGAAGCTCAGTCACGTGCCGATCTTCAGCGAGTCGCTCGTGGCCGTCGTGCCCGAGCATCACTGGCTCGCCAGCAAGCCGGATTTCGCGCTTGCCGACATGGCAAACGAGCCGATGGTCGGGCTATCGCGTGAGCACGGCCCGGCCATTTTCGATGCCATCGTGGCGTGCTGTCATCGCGCCGGCTTCAGTCCGGAGATGCAACATAGCGCGCGTAATCCGTTGACCATTTTCCAGATGGTTCGCCTGGGCTTCGGGGTGTCGCTCGTGCCGCGTGCGTACGCGCACAGCGCGTTCCCCGGCGTGCGATTTCGCGAGATGCCGACGACCGCCGGTAGTGTTCGCATGGAGGCGATCTGGAGCCAGCGGCATGCCTCTGCGCTCACGCAAAAGATCGTCACGACGATACTGCCGCGATTGGCCGGCGTGCCGGTCGAGGCGGGGTGATGGGGAGTGATGGGAGTGAGCGGGCCGCTCGGTCTGTTCCTGCGACCCGCTTTCGGGCGTTGTGGCGCGTCGATGCGTCAAGCCAACTTCGCCACCTTGCCCCCGGCTCGGCCGTCGACGATCTGCACGACCGCCGGATGGTAGTTCTGACCGAAACCCGCTTCGCGCGCTTCGCACATCACGTCATAGGTGTATTGCGCGATACGCGGCTTGAAGTCGCCTTGCTCGGCGAGCTTTAGCGCCAGGCCCGCGTCCTTGATGGCGTACACGAGCGGAAACACCTTCTCCGGGAACGTGTCGGCCGCGAGCGACTTCATGCCGTGGTTGCGCAGCACGAAGCTGTCGGCCGAGCCCTTCGACAGCAGATCGAACAGCACCTGTCCGTCCAGCCCGGCACGACGTCCGATGGTGATGATTTCCGACAGCGCGTTCACCGTCATGAAGACCATCATGTTGTTGAGGATCTTCACCAACTGACCGGCGCCGACGTCACCGCAATGCAGGATGTCGCTGCCCATGCATTCCAGCATCGGGCGGATGGACTCGAACAGCGCATTGCTGCCACCGACCGTGATGAGCAACGTTCCCTTCACGGCGGCCTCGGCCGTCCGGGCGACAGGGGCGTCGGCATACGCGATGCCGTCGGCGGCGAGTGACTCGGCCAGGGCGCGTGTGCGCGTCACGTCGCTCGTGCTCATGTCGACGATCAGACGAAGCTTGTCGCCAGCCTTGCGCAGTTCTGCGCACACGGCTTCGACCTGATCGATGGACGGCAGCGAGAGAAACACGACGTCGACGGCCTGCGCAAGCGAGGCGATGCTGGTGTGTGCCGTAGCACCCGCGTCGACGAGTTTGCCGATGGCTTCCTTCGAGGTATCGAACACGTGCACCGGGTGGCCGGATTTGCGCGTGAGGTTGGCGCACATGGGGCCGCCCATCACACCGAGACCGATGAAGCCGAGGGTTTGCGTAGTAGCCAAGATTGTCTCCTGAATATCGTTGTCTGAGTTGTCGTTGACGACGAGGCCGCGAAGCGCGTGATCGGCGCGTCGCGGCCTTTCTTGTTCGTTACGTGCGGATCGCGAACGGATCGCGGACGGCGTCGGAGTAATCGATCATGACGTTCTTGGTCGTCATGTATTCGTGCAGACCGGCTTCGCCGCGCTCGCGCCCGATCCCCGATTCCTTGAAGCCGCCGAAGGGGGCTTGTGCCGCCAGTGCGCGGTAGGTGTTGACCCACACGCTGCCGGCCTGAATCGCTTTCGAGACACGCATGACACGCGAGATGTCGCGCGACCAGATGCCGGCGGCCAGGCCGTAGCGCGTGTCGTTGGCGATGGCGATGGCCTCGGCTTCCGTGTCGAAGGGGATGATCGCCAGCACCGGCCCGAAGATTTCCTCCTGTGCCAGTTCGCTGCGATTGTTGACGTCGGCGAAGATCGTCGGCTCGATGAAGTACCCCTGATCGAGGCCCGGGCCGGTGGCGCGCTTGCCGCCGCAGATGAGGCGTCCGCCGGCGTCTTTCGCGGCGTCGATGGCGGCGAGGATGCGTCGGTATTGCGGTTCGTTGGCAACGGCCCCCATCTCCGTGGCCGGATCGAGCGGATCGCCCATCCGGATGGCGCTTGCACGCGTCGCGAGCCGATCGATGACCTGGTCGTAGACACTGCGCTGCACCAGAAGGCGTGAGCCGGCGACGCACGTTTGTCCGGTGGCGCCGAAGATGCCCGCGAGCGCGCCAACGACGGCTTTGTCGAGATCGGCGTCGTCGAAGATGATGTTCGGGGACTTGCCGCCGAGTTCGAGCTTGACCGGGATCAGGCGTCTACCGGCGGCGGCGGCGATGTGACGACCGACGTTGGGGCTACCGGTGAAACTGACGAGCGAAACGCCCGGGTCGTCGACCAGTGCGCTGCCGGTTTCCGCGCCGCCGGTGACAACGTTGAAAACGCCCGGCGGGAAGCCGGCCTGTTCGACCAGCGAGGCAAATTCGAGCGTCGATGCGGAGGCGTGTTCGGACGGCTTCACGACGACGCAGTTGCCGGCCGCGAGCGCAGGCGCCAGCTTGTTCGCGAGCAGCGAGAGCGGGGAATTCCAGGCGGTGATGACGCCTACGACGCCGTAGGGCTCGAGCGACAGGTAGTCGAGCGTGTTCGGTTGATCGAGCGGGAGGTGCTGGCCAAGGAGCTTGTCGGCGTAGCCGGCGAAGTAGCGCAGGTTGCGCGCCACCCAGAGCATCTGCGGACGCGTCTCGCGCACGATCTTGCCGTTGTCGGTGCTCTCGATGGTGGAAAGATGATCGGCGTTCGCTTCGACGAGTGCGGCGAGCTTGTTCATCAGGCCGGCGCGCAGGATGCCGGGCGTGTTGCGCCAGCCTTCGTGGAAGGCCCGGCTGGCCGCGGCGACGGCGCGAGATACGTCTGTTGCGCTGGCGTCAGGGATTTCGGCCCACACGGCGCCGGTGTAGGGATTGATGCTCGGAAGCACCCGACCACCCGTCGCCTCTACCGAACGGCCGCCAATATAGAGCTGGTATCGCTTGACCACGTTGTCTCCTGTCTTCTTATAAGGATTACCCGCAAACGCGCCGCACACCGTGCAACACGCCAATGCAGGGCATCTTCAGACGAAGCCGCGCAAGCGTCCAATATCGATTTCGAAGTTCTGTTATTTGGGGGAGACATCCCCGGAAAGATGGGGCCTATCAATGAGTCGTCGGTCGGGAGGCGTTCTGGGGGTTTGGGGATATGACATCGGGATGGCGCCAGTCGCACTGACTCTGCGGCCCAACAACACACGTAGGGCGCCATAGTTGATCTCCGTCACGCAACACTCGCGGAATCTATGCCTATGGCATATCTACCTTGGTGTCCCGAACATATGGAATGTATCTCCGAGACATATCGACCAACTCGATTCGAGGGAATCTGCAGATAGCACGAACGTCAGAGCAACGTCATTCTCCATATGACTTCATGAAATCTCCTTCTTCTGGTCCACGCGTCGAAGCTGGCGCTCCAGAGTCGGAATTTCAACGGTCAGCGAACGTCCAAAACTGTCTGCCAACGCCGCCGGTAACGTGGCGTACGCTGCTCGCATCGCCTTCGCGGCTTCGCGGATCTGGTGATACTCGTTTGGCCTTACATGGGACGGTAATTCATTGAGCTGCGTCAGAAAGTTAATGGGATCGCCTGGGCCAGGTTTTCCGGTCGGCTTGTACTTAACCGCGTAGCGCTTCACCATCGCGGTCAGACAATTGGACCGCTGCCTGATGTAGGCATCTTCCAGCAAGACTTCGGCACCGACAAAGTCGACGACGAGCTGCGGAGTGGCGATGACATTGGTGGTGAGGTTGCCGGTGATTGATCCGTCTGTCACTGAGCACCCGACCAGGATTTCGAAATTACCATCGACGCCGGCAGCGGAGATGTCGATGCCGTTAGGCTTCACTTCGAAGTGCACCTTGAACGACTTTGTCGTCGATATTGGCGTGCGTCCAATGAACCCGTCTACGTTGACAGTGAGTGGGAGGTCGCCCACTCCTGATACGGCCGTACCGTTAATCGTCCATGTCATTGCGGGTGTTCGGTAGCGATGTGTCTGTACTCGCACCTGGGCGGTTTCTGCTATCGAATACAGGCGCCATTGATAGTCTCGATCCTGGATGCAGCACTCAGGCAACTCCGGAGAGCAAGCCGCACTGTCTGAAGCGTCCGGCCTAAACGTCCCTTCGGCGATGACGTTCCGCGATGATTCGCTGATCTTCGCAGTGAGCCTTGCCTCGTAATCATTGTCGATCGGAATGACCATCGCCCCATGGCGGTTGGACCAGTATGACTGGACCATCACACCATTAACAAAGGCGACTTGCCACGTGGAACCTCCGTCAGAAAAGCAGGTGTCGGCTATTTCTGTGTTAGAGCCGATTACGGGATTCCATCGCCAGGCATCACTCTCGGGGTCGGTCAGGATCTCGACCAGTTCGTGCCCCAGGGTTCTCATCGTTTCCTCAGGATCCGTTGGCTCCGGACGAACCCATCCTGCCCAGTAACGGTCAGTGTCAAAGGGGAAATCCCAGTCATAGTCGCTCTTGTGAGCGCCGAGTATCTTTGAGTCTATGACAGTGAAGCCGTCGGGCATTAAGACGATGAATGCGAAGCGGGGACCATCGTCCGGATCGGGGAACACACCGTCGTCGAGCAAGTCGTCGACGAGATCAAGAACGCTCCGGGTGGTATCGGTCGACTTTAATCGTGTCGGCGGCGCGGGCTTGGTAACAATCGTCGATCCACGCCAAACTGGTGCATGCACGACGCCGTACTGCACGAGCTCCGTGAAATAGGGACTAGCCAGAAGGCTTTGAGCGCGCTGTTCAATAAGCGTTTTTCTCTGCGCACCAGTCTGGGTAGTCCACCACGCGCCCCAAAAGATCAACTGCAGCGGGCTTCCGCCTGCGGCGCCCGCAATAGGGCCGTTTGAATACTGGAGCGTGGCACCACCGACAGTATTGTCACTAAAAATCAACAAAGGCACGTTCGGTTTTGACCAGACACCTTGTCTGGTGTGCTCGTCCCGCTGGTAGGTCACCACCGGAAGCGTGAGAAGGTCGCCGAGATTGAAGCGAGACACCACAGTGCGTCCGACAGTCATGACTTGCTCCGTTTCTCAGAGGAATGCGGGGCGCCACGGGAAGTGGTGCAGCGAGGAGCGGCCAACTTGCGAAACGATTGGCCAAAAGTGTCGCAGTTCTTATTGTTTGCCGGACGCGACGCGCTTGATCAAATCTAGCTGATTGTCGCTAGTTTTCAAGGCAAATTCGCGGGAACGGGACAGCGTGATCATCCTTTGTCGGCTCTGCTGACCAAACCATGTCGCTCGTTTCCCCAGAGTCCGGGATGGGTTGACCACTGCACATCATTCAATGCATCTCACCCGATGCATCGCAAAATCTCACGTTAGGCCTGCCGCTACCCACCAAAAGAAAAGACCCATAAGTTTTTCAACTTATGGGTCCCCTTTTCTCAGGTTATGCGTCTATCTACACATACTGTAGCGGGAGTCATAAGGTGAGATTTTCTGCCCCTCCGGACAAGGCTCTTCGGGTGGTGGGATGCATCTGATGAGATTTTGGGAAGCATTGCGTGAGATTCTTTGACTCATAGCAGCGTCCGGCCAGTCAACGAGTACCTTCCTGACCAACTTCACCCATCATCATTGCCCATAAGGGGCCTGCCTGCCAAGCAATAGAAAGAAGCGAATTCTCCTACAGGAATCCAGCTCGGCGCGGCAACCCGAAGGAACTCGCTCAGGAATCTCCTGAAGCGCTGGGCCTGAGAGATTTGTGGTGTGGATTTCGCGGCTGTGCCGTTCTGGCAGTATTCATAAGGCGTTTCCCACTGCCCAATTGGCGACTAAGTCCACGCAACGTGATACGCCGGCTCCTCCTGGCGAGAAGTGACAAATTGTGCCCACTCCGTGCTCGTGAAGGAACGCGTCAGCGTCTAAGTGCGGAACATCCGCCCTCGCTGGTAGTAGAAGCGCGCACAAAGACGGCTTCTGGTGTCTGACCCGCAAGGAGTCGTGGTAAATGTGAGCCGACTCCATGGCCTCGAGTACGTTGTCCCTTTTACTTCGAAATTTCGCATCGAGCACAAGGAAATCCAACCTACTCGCACTTCGGACGACGATGACGATATCCGGAATGCGGAAGCGCGAGAGGCTCCAACCGACACGATTGGATGGTGGCCCGCCAGCCGTGAAGTTTGCCTGGAAGTGTGCCTCGATTCGAATCCCGTTACCCAACACGAGTTCGTAGGATTCGGCGGCACTTACGACGCCGTGGCTGATAGCCGTCCAGCCGGAGTGGTCAAACCTCTCTGCAAGCTTCGAGAGAATATGGACGAAACACCATGTTTCATATACCCCCCAAGTCGGACTGACGTACAAATGGTCTTGGTAAGTTCCGCCTTCCACGCCACGAATCAGGGCCCGGGTGCCGCGCCTGAAGGCACTACTGTAGGCCGGTTGTGCGGAAATCTGCGTCAGACTTGCTGCAGACGTCTCCAATCGCGACACGCTGCGGAACGGTTCTCTGGTTAGTAGAGCCTTCGTCTCAGTCACAAGACTGCGAAGGAAATGCTCTCGTCTTGGACGTCGAGCTTTCTGCTCCTCTTGGTCCCCGCCGAGCTGACCTTGTCCTACGGCGTCGAGCAACACCGACGCCTGCGCTGCCAATCTCGTCACCAGCGCCTTTAGCGCACGATTGGAGGGCGTGTCAAACGTCGGCATGGCCGTCGACGTCGCGACGTGCAGCAAATCAAGCGGCATAGACTCCGCTGTAAGTCCCGCGACAGCAGCGGCTATCAATGGTTCACGCAGAGCACGTGGATGAAGGCGCTTAACGCGCGCGAGTGAAACCCGGCGTTCCGCTTGGAGCAGAGACCTGTGTGGTGCACGGCATATTTTCTGGACTTCATGCACGAACGCCCGAGCATGAAGCTGCAGTCTAGCCAATCGGACGAGATTTTCAAGCGTGCTGCGTCCCGCGTCATCGCCAAACTCCTTAGCTGCACTTGAACTTCCTAGTAGGAGAGTCGCACGAAATCTCTGAATCTCATCAACCATTTCGTCAAACTGCTCGTCGGCCACCTTTTCAGTTGATGGTCCGACGAATGCGAAATACACGTCCTCGCTTGCTGCCGAGGAAGCCACGACAATCTGCACACGGCCGGCAAAGAAGGATGCCGTCCACTCATATCGACCATCATCGCCCTGTCGAACTTCCACATCGTCGACAAATACTCGCGCGTGGTCGCCCCCTTCAACCTCGAAGCGGCACTTCTCGCCTTCCCGTAGGCCATAGATGGTGTCGCCCGCTCGGTACGTTGTGGAGGTGTCGTCTTCGCAAGGCAAATTGACGACTAACTTTGGTCCAGTACTCCGCTGTTTGACTAACGTCATCGCCAGAATCTCGCTGTCCCAGTTTCCTTAAGGTCAGCAATTAGTGTCGAAATTTTTTCAGCTGACCGCATGAGCTCACGCTTGACCAGGGCCGCATGGGTAGAACTAAGGGCGAGATGAAACCGCTCTGTACTCTCGCCGCGCAGCTTGGGAAGTATTTTCGCGTAGACAACCGCGTCAAGCGCGCTGGTTGCTGTGTCGCCCGCGTCCATGGCCAGTCGCAGGTATCTCAAAACATCTTCTATCGTTCGCCACCCAAAGTGAAGTCTGACCGGCGCGAGTGCCTTACTCAAATCCGCAAGCAGACTTTTCGCAGATGTCTGTAAATCGGGCGATAGCTGGAATTTGTCCCATCCGGGAAAATCTTCGACGCTGACGTTCCAAAATTCAAGCGTGAATGCGCGGTCGAGTACCTTGTCCGATAGCCCATGGGTAGTTTCGTCCATATTAAGTGTTCCTATGATGGCGAGATTAGACGGGTACTGGACTCGACGCGGAACCTCGGTTACGCCCTCCGGCAGCTCGTGCAGGTCAATCCAGCCACGGGTCTCCATTGCCGACAACAGCGGCGCTAGATACTGCTCCGGATGTGACAGGTTCATTTCGTCGAGGATGATGACGTATGGGCGCTCGGGGTCACGCGCTGCGCGCAGCATTAGTTCGAGAAACGGCGCCGAGCAGTATTGCTGACCTAACGGACTGACGTAACCGAAAAGAGGCGTTGGGTCGAACCAGCCGGGTTGTACGGGAACGATGCGCACACGTTCTGATTGACCATCCTCGGCTCGGCAAGCAGCAAGGCCATAGTTCCAGGCGAGTTGCGTCTTTCCAGACCCGGATATACCGGTTAACACCGCGAAGTGGCGGACAGGATGTGACCACAATCCAACGTGCAGTTGCCGAACTAAATCTATCGGCAAAAGCAGTTTTCCTTGATTGACGAGTTCGAGGCTCTGTATGACCTCGGCAAAACTAGGTGCTTCGGCCGTCGCGCTAGCTGTGTCGAGAGGTGCTTCGGCCGTCGCGCTAACTGTGTCGAGAGGTGGTTGTGCTGGCGCGTCGACGATTTTTATTATTTCAGGGGACCACGTGATTTTGTTCGCCCAAGTTCTTCCACGGTCCGTAAGAGAACATTTGCGAGCATGGCTCTGCTGAATGACCTCAAGACTCGTTAGCCATGCAATTATTGAGCGTGGCATGAAATCTGACGTCCAACCGGGGTTCACCCTCATCAGGGTCTCTGTGATGTCCACCAGAGCGCGAGGTCCACCCTCGAGAGCCTTTATGACGTGGTCGACACCAAGAATCTTGGTTAGCAAATGGTCAGCGAATTCGTCCGGGTCCCTGGTCTCCAAGAGGTTGAGGCCGCGAGCGTTCAGGCGATACATGTCACCGTCTCGGACGCACAGGTCGAACTCCCTGGCGACCGTATTGATAACCGTACCAAGACTATTTTCCGAAAGGGCGGGGTTGCTTCGTCGCACTTCGTCGACAAACTCTTCTCGGGTCAGACCGTCCTGCAGTACCTGCACGAATTCCAGAAGTGTTCCGAAATTGCCCTTGATGGCCGTCAGCCCTTTCCGCCTCAGAGACGCCGGTAATGGATTTAGCACGTCCGTGGAAGGAGCTATCTGGTTTGTAGAGGATGGTTCGGCAACCGAAGCAGGCTCGTCCACAATGTGTTCATAAAGAAACCACGGCAACGATAGTCTGTCTAGTTCACCCGTTGAACTCTCAGGGACGACAGGTCCAAGAAGGGCGTCAAGGCGGCGCTTAATCGCGATATGTGCGTGGACGGGATGGTCGCTTGCGAGGCCTCCCAACGCTCGATGGAGGAACTTGAGTTTGCCAACGTCCGCTAGGGTTGTGAAATATTGTGGGAATCTTGCGCACATCACTCGATTGAGTTTCAGGCGTGCGACGCGTCCGCACCTTTCCCCGAGTCGACGCACGAGTTCTTTATAGAGAACTGTTAGCTGCGCCTCTGCCTGCGCCGCGTTTTCTGGCAAAGGCTCGGTGAATGCTTCGCTGAACCATTTGCGGAACTCCGGGTCATCGAGCGCGGGGCCCACTTTCACACTCCCCATTCCCGTGGAAGACACCGACTCGTCGCTCCACAACTCTTCAAGGAATTCGCGGTTTTCAAAGTCGGCGCGCGTTGCGGCCCTCATTCGGTCCAAGTGAGCCCTGAGTCCCGGATACCATGACTTCGCCGCAGCGGTTGCTGCGGGCATCGAGGCTGTGACGGCTTCGGCCAACGCGGTATCGGAAGTCAGGTCGAGATTTTTATCTTTCACTTGAGTGGGATTCTGTTTAAATGTGTTGTCAATTGTCCGTGTCATCAATAGATGATGCGGGTTAGGTGGCGAACGATGCTATCTGATTGTAGCGGTCAACCCATCCCGGACACTGCGTTAAGTTTTTCTTCTGCCGACGTCACCCCCGATTTGAGTAGCGCGACGATTTAGAGTCCAATCACGTAGTCAGGAGATTGGACATGAAGAAGAGATTCACCGACGAGCAAATCATCGGCTTCCTGAGGGAAGCCGAGACGGGCATACCGGTCAAGGAACTATGCCGTCAGCACGACTTCTCAGAGGCCAGCTATTACCTATGGCGCAGTAAGTTCGGCTGCATGAATGTCTCTGACGCGAAGCGGCTGAAGGATCTGGAGACCGAAAACGCTCGGTTGAAGAAACTGCTAGCGGAATCGCTGCTGGAGAATGAGGTGACGCGCGAGGCGTTGCGAAAGAAGTGGTGAGCGCACCGTCCCGCCGAGAGCTGGTGCGCCATATGACCGATAGTGGCTTAAGCGAGCGCCGAGCCCTGCGGGTAATCGGCATGAGCGCCAGCGCCTACCGTTATCAACCGGCGCCGGATCGCAATCAGGCCCTGCGGGCGCAGATCGTCGCCTTGGCTCAGCGGCATCGTCGCTATGGCTCGGGCATGATCTATCTGAAGTTGCGGCAGTCAGGCGTGACAGTCAACCACAAGCGGGTTGAGCGGCTGTATGCCGAAGAAAAGTTGCAAGTGCCTCGTCGCAAGCGCAAGAAGGTGCCGGTATCGGATCGTCAGCCGCTGGGGCGGCCGTCGGCGGCGAATCAGGCTTGGTCGATGGATTTTGTGTTCGACCGAACGGCGGAGGGCCGTGTCATCAAGAGCCTGACGGTGGTCGATGACGCCACGCATGAGGCCGTGGCCATTGTGCCGGAGCGAGCGATTGGCGGCCTGGCGCTAACGCGCATTCTGGATCGTGTGGCGTTGCATCGAGGTTTGCCACAAGCGATCCGTACCGATAACGGCAAGGAATTTTGCGGTCGTGCGATGCTGAGCTGGGCACACGGGCGAGGCGTCAAACTGTTCCTGATCGAGCCGGGCAAACCCAACCAGAATGCCTACATCGAATCGTTTAACGGACGCTTCCGGGATAAATGCCTGAACGAACACTGGTTCACCAGCCTGCCGCACGCCAAGGTGGTGATCGAGGCATGGCGACGGGAGTACAACGAGGAGCGACCGAAGAAGTCACTGGGCGGATTAACGCCGGCATCCTACGCCCGAAAACTGGCAGGAATGCAGTTACATTAACCCTCGGACTCTAAAGCTCAGTGCTACTGAAGACGGGGGACGTCGAGCTGATACGTACCCGGCTCGAGACCAATGCTTTCAATGTTGTAGAAATCGCGAATACGCCCGACGATTGATTGCCTCAGAAGTTCAAAGGCTGTGATGTAGAGCGACGCCGAGATGAGCTTTTCTTGCATCACCGCTGGCGTCAGCAATTGTTCCCATTGCTCGTTAGCGGGCATAGGTCGTGAACTCCGTTAGGTCAGCGAGGCCGTTTTGATGGCATCAAGCTTGCCGACAAGGTCCTCGGCACGCAAGTGCATGACCGGCGGAGCATCTGCATCGACTTGTGCCCGCTGATCGAAGCCACTTCCTGATCGCTCAGCCCGCCTCGACCAGCCGGCTAACCACTTCGTGGCGGCGGTCGTGAAAGCGGAAGTCGATCAGGCCTGTCTGCTTTTTGATGGCGTGCCAGACCTTTGTGAATTGGTACGCTCGCCGTTTCCTGTCGCGGCCGGGTTCGCCGAAAAAGACGAGGTCGGTGTCAATAGGGCGAATCGGGTTCCCGACGCTGCGTGCTGGCTTTCTTGGCGGGGACGATCTCGCGTTCATAACGGTCTAGCGCATCAGCTACGGAGGTCTTTTCCGAGGGCGCGCGCTGGATGAACACGCCGCGCACCATCTCGTCCTCGGTCCGGCGGGCCCAATCCTCTGCGTCGCGCTTCGTGCGGAACGTCTTGGCGATTGTCAGCCAACCAACGCGCCGAATGGTCGCTTTCCAGGTGCCAGAGGGGGGTTTTGTCAGTGTTGCCAGGTGCTCCTTCCTCGAGGTCTGCACCGCGTATTGCACCGAATTTGCACCGCGAGGGGCCGGTAAAAGAAAAGGCTCGCGGATCACCCGTAGAGCCCTTATTGAAAAAGCCCTGTAAGTCAAAGACATACAGGGCTTTTGCATTTGGTGGCGAATCAGGGATTCGAACCCCGGACCTGCGAATTATGATTCCGCGGCTGAGCTTTCATAAAACGTGGCGCTCAACGGGTAGGTTAGTGGCATCAATTTCGTCGCCCAGTCGCAAAACTGTGGCGCCAGTCGCACTTACTCTGGCGCCCTACGGCTACAGACACCTCAAACGTCAATATTCCCAGCACGCAGCGCATTCGTCTCAATAAACGCGCGACGCGGTTCGACGTCGTCGCCCATCAGCGTCGTGAAGATGCCATCGGCAGCGATCGCGTCTTCGATCTGCACACGAAGCAGGCGACGGACCGTCGGATCCATCGTGGTTTCCCACAGCTGTTCCGCGTTCATTTCGCCCAGGCCCTTATAGCGTTGCTTCGAGACCTTGCTCTCGGCATCGGCCATCAGCCACTTCATCGCCGTCTTGAAGTTCGACACCGGTTGCGAACGCTCGCCGCGCTTGATCGTCGCGCCCGCGCCGATCAGTCCCTTGAACGTCTCGGCTGTCTTCTGCAGTTGCGCATAGTCCGCCGATTGCAGGAAGTTCTGGTCGATCACGCTGACCTTCACGTTGCCATGGTGACGACGCTCCACGCGCAGCGACACCAACGGGTCGGCATTCTCGACCTCTTCCATCACCGCCGTGATCGTGATCTCCGGTGCCAGCGGGTCGTCGCTCAGCGCTGCCTCCAAAGCCTCGGCCGTCTTCTTCGCCGATGCTTCGTCGTCCAGATTGATCTCGACACCTTCGGTCACCGCCGTCAGCACCGACGCTTCATACACGCGGCTCAGACGCTCGATCACACTGTCCGCCAGTTGATAGCTGCGCGTGAGTTCGCCCAGCGCATCGCCCGAAATCGGCGCGGCGCCCGTCGACGGCGTCAGCTCGGCATTGTTCATCGCCAGCTTCAGCATGTACTGCGACAGCTCGCCTTCGTCCTTGATGTAGCGCTCGTCCTTGTTGTGCTTGACCTTGTACAGCGGCGGCTGCGCGATATACACGTAACCACGCTCGATCAGCTCCGGCACCTGACGATAGAAGAACGTCAGCAGCAGCGTACGGATGTGTGCACCGTCCACGTCAGCATCGGTCATGATGATGATGCGGTGATAGCGCAGCTTGTCGATGTTGTAGTCGTCCTTGCCGATGCCGCAACCCAACGCGGTAATCAGCGTCACGATCTGCTCGCTCGAGATCAGCTTGTCGAAACGCGCCTTCTCGACGTTCAGCACCTTGCCACGCAACGGCAGAATCGCCTGGAACTTACGGTCGCGGCCCTGCTTCGCAGAACCACCTGCCGAGTCACCCTCGACCACGTAGATTTCGCACAGCGCCGGATCCTTCTCCTGGCAGTCCGCCAGCTTGCCCGGCAGGCCCACGCCGTCGAGCACGCCTTTACGGCGCGTCATTTCGCGTGCCTTGCGCGCTGCGTCGCGCGCGCGCGCCGCTTCCACGATCTTCGAGCAAATGATCTTTGCGTCGTTCGGCGTCTCTTGCAGGAAGTCTTCGAGCGCCTTCGCCACATACTCTTCCACGGGCGCACGCACTTCGGACGACACCAGCTTGTCCTTCGTCTGCGACGAGAACTTCGGCTCAGGTACCTTCACCGACAGCACGCAGGTCAGACCTTCGCGCATGTCGTCGCCCGTCGTCTCGACCTTGGCTTTCTTGGCCAGCTCGCTCTCGACGATGTACTTGTTGATCACGCGCGTCATCGCCGCGCGCAGACCCGTCAGGTGGGTACCACCGTCGCGCTGCGGAATGTTGTTCGTGAAGCACAGCACCGTTTCGTTGTAGCTGTCGTTCCACTGCATGGCGACTTCCACGCCAATACCATCACGCTCGCCCATCACGTGGAACACGGTCGGGTGAAGCACCGTCTTCGACTTGTTGATGTACTCGACGAAGCCCTTCACGCCGCCGCCAAATGCGAAATCGTCTTCCTTGCCCGTGCGCAGATCCGTCAGACGAATGCGAACGCCGTTGTTCAGGAAAGACAACTCGCGCATGCGCTTGGCGAGAATGTCGTAATGGAATTCGACGTTGCCGAAGATCGTCTCGTCGGCCAGGAAATGCACTTCGGTACCGCGCTTGTCCGTGTCGCCGAGTACCTTCAGCGGCGACGTCTCGACACCGTCCACGACGTCGATCTCACGGTTCTGCGGCACGCCACGGTGGAATTCCATGAAGTGCTTCTTGCCGTCGCGACGCACGGTGAGCTTCAGGTACGACGAGAGAGCGTTCACGCACGACACGCCCACGCCGTGCAGACCGCCCGACACCTTGTAGCTGTTCTGGTCGAACTTGCCGCCCGCGTGCAGTTCGGTCATCACGATTTCCGCCGCGCTGCGCTTCGGCTCGTGCTTGTCGTCGAACTTGATGCCCGTGGGAATGCCACGGCCGTTGTCGGTAACGGAAATCGAGTTGTCCGCGTGAATGGTCACGTGGATGTCATCGCAGTAACCGGCAAGCGCCTCGTCGATCGAGTTGTCCAGCACCTCGAACACCAGGTGATGCAGGCCCGTGCCGTCCGACGTGTCGCCAATGTACATGCCGGGACGCTTGCGCACAGCCTCCAGACCCTCAAGGATCTGGATGGAGGCTGCACCATAGCCGCTTTCGGCCTGCTTTTGCTGTTCGCTCATGACAATCTTCCGGTTACTGCGTCATTAACTGACGAATTACTGCTTCATGACCTGCCACCTCCTGGCGCTTTTGGCGCCCCGAAGGCGGCTTATCCCGCAAAAGGATAATTCTCTAGAAACGCCAAAGGGGCGCTCGGCCCCTTCGCGCATGTGATGGCGCGTATGGCGGAATTTCCGCTCAAATGCGCATCGGCATTACGACGTATTTGAATTCGTCGTTGTCCGGCAGGGTGATCAGCGCGCTCGAGTTCGCGTCGCCAAGGCTCACCTTCACCTGCTCGACCTTGAGGTTCGACAGCACATCGAGCAAATACGTGACGTTAAAGCCGATATCCACCGATTCGCCCGAATAATCGATCTCGATTTCTTCCTGCGCTTCTTCGTTTTCGGTGTTCCGCGCGCTGATCTTCAATTGGTTCGTCTCCATCAGGAAACGCACACCCTTGAACTTGTCCGACGTCACGATCGCCGCACGCTGCAACGAACGATGCAGCTCTTCACGGCTGATCACGAAGCTCTTGGTGTAACCCTTCGGAATCACACGGTTGAAGTCGGGGAACTTGCCCTCGACCAGCTTCGAGACAAGCTCGACGTTCGCGAAACGGAACTTGACCTGGTTCGGCGCCACGTCGATCTGCACCGGATCGTCGATGTCTTCAAGCAGACGCTGCAGCTCGAGGATCGTCTTGCGCGGAATGATCACTTCCTGACGCGCAAACTTCTCGCCCGCGATCGTGGTGTTGCAGTACGCCAGACGGTGACCGTCCGTTGCGACCGCTTCGATCTTCTCGCCCTCGACCACGAGCAACATGCCGTTCAGGTAGTAACGGATGTCCTGCTGCGCCATCGCGAAGTGCACCATCCCCAGCAACTGACGGAACGCGCGCTGCGGAAGCGCGAAGCTCGCGGCGTAGTCCTTGGCTTCCGCCACCGTCGGGAATTCCTCGGCGGCCAGCGTCTGCAAATGGAAACGGCTCTTGCCGGCCTCCACCGTCAGACGCTTGTCCGTGAGCGAGAGCGCCACTTCGGCGTCCGGCATGTTACGCAGAATGTCGAGCAACTTGCGAGCCGCCACGGTCGTCGCCACATCGTCGGCGCCGGCACCGCAGTCGGCGGTGGTCGTGATCTGCAACTCGAGGTCGGTCGACAGGAAGGAAATGTCCTGTCCGTGCTTGCGAATGAGCAAATTGGCCAGAATCGGCAACGTGTGGCGACGCTCGACGATGCCACTCACAATTTGCAGCGGCCGCAGCAGATTGTCTCGTTGAGTTTTGACCAATTGCATATTTATCCTTCGTAGTAACTGTTAACGGGCGCCAGTTTCTGCTGAAAACCCGAATATTCCCTTATCAATCAATTGCTTGCGGTAGGGATAACAGGGCGGAAAACGCTGTGGACGAGTCGGGGACGCATTGTGCGCCGACCCGCTATTGTGCCCGAAAACCCCCGTTTCCCCCAAACCGCACCCAGCTTATCCACAGGGACGCGGGCAACCCCGCCTCACGCTCCCGCGTCTGCGCAGGGTTACCCCTTGAGCGTCTGCTCGAGCACGTGCAACTCGTGATTGAGCTGCGCGTCCTTGCCTCGCTCTTCCGCAATCTTGCGTACCGCATGCAGCACCGTCGTGTGGTCGCGTCCACCGAACAGCTCGCCGATTTCGGGCAGGCTCTTCTGCGTCAGTTCCTTCGCCAGATACATCGCAATCTGACGCGGCCGTGCAATATTGGCAGGCCGCTTTTTCGAATACATGTCGGCGACCTTGATATTGTAAAAATCGGCGACCGTCTTCTGGATGTTCTCGACGGAAATCTGACGATTCTGAACCGTCAACAGATCTTTCAGCGCTTCCTTCGTCAACTCGATGGTGATCTCGCGGCCGTGGAACTTCGAATACGCGAGGATCTTGCGCAGGGCGCCTTCCAGCTCACGGACGTTCGAGCGCAAGTGCTTGCCGACGAAGAACGCCACGTCCTCCGACAGCCCCACGCCCTCGGCCTGCGCTTTCTTGATCAGGATCGCCACGCGCATTTCCAGCTCGGGCGGTTCGATGGCCACCGTCAGCCCGGAATCGAACCGCGAAATCAACCGGTCGTCGATACCGGTGATTTCCTTCGGGTACGTATCGCTCGTGATGATCACCTGCGCGCGATTCGCGATCAGCGCTTCGAACGCGTAGAAGAATTCTTCCTGCGTACGGCTCTTGCCCGAGAAGAACTGAATATCGTCGATCAGCAGCAGATCGAGCGAATGGTAATAACGCTTGAATTCGTCGAACGCCTTGCGCTGATAGGCCTTGACCACGTCGGAAACGTACTGCTCGGCGTGGATGTAGCGAATGCGCGGGTTCTGCTTCTCGGCCAGCAACTGGTTGCCGATGGCATGGATCAGGTGAGTCTTACCCAGACCGACGCCGCCGTACAGAAACAGCGGGTTATACGACGTGCCCGGGTTGTTCGCGACCTGGATGGCCGCCGCGCGCGCCAGCTGATTCGACTTGCCGGTCACGAAATTGTCAAAGGTCAGAACGGGGTTGAGCTTCGAGCGCTCGTAAATCGACTCGACTTCGCCCACCTGCGCAGGCTCCTGCGGCGTGACACGCCAATTGCGGCGCACTGCCTCGGCTTCGCTCGCCTCCAGATCGGGACGCTCACCGTCGAGGGCGGCAGCATCCGCCGCGTGGTTGCCGGCGACAGCGGCCTGCGCGGCAGCGGCGGCCGGATTCGGGCGCGCCACGCTGGCAGGCACCGGGGCAGGGGCCACGCTCGGTGCAGGCGCAGGCGCAGGGGCCGGCGTCGACGACGGTACGCGCAAACCGGCCTTCGGATCGAGGACGAACGTCACCTCGATCGGGGCATTCCAATAATCCGACGCCATGCTCTGGATCCGCCCGGAGAACTGGCTCCTCACCCAATCCAGCTTGAAGCGGTTGGGTGCGCCGATCTTGAGCGTGCGCGCCTGTTCGTCGAAGTCGAGCGGCGCCAGCGGTTTGATCCATGTGCGGAATTGCTGGGGCGTCAGCTCTTGTTCGAGACGTGTCGCGCAGTGTTGCCAGAAGTCGTTCATGCAGCGTGTATCCAGGTGGCGCGGGGCGAATCCGACAGCTTCGGTTGACGCGCTTGCCACCCACTATCCGTTACGTCAGAGATGGGGGCAAAACGTCAAAAACCAAGCCGGTCGCCCCGTCCCCAGCTAGTTCTGGACGGGCCAACCGGCCGGACACGAGTCGGACCTGCGGCGCAATGCAGATGTCCGGAAACGCGTGTCCACGGCGCTGCGCTCAGGCTTTGTCTCGCGCGTGCGGCCGGCTTCGGCGCGCGCAGACGACAAAACCCGGCGCGCTGTCCACATGGCGGCGTCACCGGTACTCTGCTGGGAAAAAAATTGATGGGGGATTTTAACGCCAAAGCGTCGGCAAAGCGAGTTATCCACAGGAATGCCCACAGCATCGGCATCTCCGGGCGGCCGCGCCGCGTTAACCCGCCTGACTTCGCGCGACCGGTGCGCAAATGCCCGGCAATTGCGTCAATTTGCCGCGAGGGCGTGGATATCCCTTCTCGACGGGGATTTATCCACTGGCAGAAAATGACGATTCGCCTGTTTTTTGCCATTATCCACAGCCACAAGCCCGTGCGATGGCGCATCCACGACAATGCCGGCACCGATAGTGCGCGAGTGCATCGCGCGTGATGGCTAACCTATTGACACACAACGGAAAAGCCGATTAAATAGCGGGTTCGTTAGAAAGATAACCGGATTCCTATCCAACTCCCGACGGCTGGGCCGCGCGTGAAAGTCCTTGAATTTGCAGGTTTTCACGGTGTCCATGTGGCGTTTCACGATGCTGCTGCGCGGGAATTTTTTCACACAGTGAGTGCATCATGAAACGTACTTTTCAGCCTTCCGTGACGCGCCGCAAGCGCACCCATGGCTTCCTGGTTCGCATGAAGACCCGTGGCGGCCGCAAGGTCATCGCCGCTCGTCGCGCCAAGGGCCGTAAGCGCCTGGCCGTTTAATCGCGGTTCTCGGTCGTACCGCGGTTTGCGCGTTAAATCCGCAAGGCGCGAAGTCCCGGCGCTGGGGTTCCCCAAAGCCGCGCGACTTCTCAAAACGGATGAGTTCTCATCCGTTTTTAGTTTGCGCCCCCTGCGTCGCAGCGCGCACTTCGTGTTGTACATGCGCCGGCGTGAGAACACGCCGGACGCCCCTGCCGATGTCGATGCCACGCCTCAAGAGGGCCGCATCGGCATTGTCGTCGGCAAGAAGCACGCACCCCGCGCGGTCACTCGCAATCTGATCAAACGTCAGGCACGCGAGATGTTCCGCCAGCGCCGCGCCGCTCTGGCCGGTTGGGATTTCGTGCTGCGACTGACCCGACGCTTCGACAAGGGAACGTACACGGCGGCGGCGGCACCAGTGCTCAACACACTGTGTCACGCGGAATTCACGCAGCTCTTCGAAGCTGCCGAGAAGGCCGCCCGCAAGCACCGCACGACCGGCGACAAGACGGAAGGTAGTTAGTCCTCACACGGTAGCGCCCGACCCCGGGCATGCGCCGCCCACCCGGCCACCTCGGCCGGACTGACAGGCGGAATCGAGATGCGAAGCGTGCTGTTGTTGCTCTTGCGCGGTTACAAGCTGGTGATCAGTCCCTGGCTGGGGAACCGTTGCCGCTTTCATCCGAGCTGCTCCGACTACGCACGCGAAGCCATCATCGAGCATGGTGCCGGTTACGGCACTTATCTCGCGGCCCGGCGTCTATGTCGCTGTCATCCGTTTCATCCCGGCGGTTTGGATCCCGTACCGCCGGCTCGACACGTCTGTAACGTTCCCGACACCTCCGCCCAAGGCGCCGACAAGGCCGCCGGAAGCGACACGTCGCGAGCCAAGCGGACGGTCACGACCGGGCCCGCGGCCGCATCGGCAGTAACGCGCCGCGCGCCGGGCCATTCCTGAGTTTCGTCCACCACGAGTTACCGCATGGACATCAAACGCACCGTACTCTGGGTCATTTTCGCGCTGTCTGTCGTGATGCTTTTCGACAACTGGCAACGCGCCAATGGCCATTCGTCGCTGTTCTTCCCGACAACCGAGGTCTCGACCCCGGCCGCCACGGGCACGAACCAGACGCCGGCAAACGACCTGCCGCAAGGCGCCAACGCGGGCACCGCTGCGGGTAACGCACCGGGCAACGCGCCGGCTGCCGCCACCGCACAGCAAGTGCGCATCACGACCGACGTCTACCTGGCTGACATCAGCACGCAGGGTGGCACGCTGTCGTTCCTCGCGCTCACGCAGTATCCCGACGCCGAAGAAGCCGGCAAGCACCTCGTGCTGTTCGACAACACGCCGAGCCATCAGTATTTCGCCCGCACGGGCCTGATCGGCGGCGAGTTCCCGAACCACAACGACATCTTCACGCTGGTGCCGGGTCCGACCACGATGACGGGCGACACGCTGACCGTGAAGTTCGAATCGCCGGTCCGCGGTGGCCTGAAGCTGGTGCGTGCCTACACGTTCCATCGCGGCAGCTACGTGATCGACGTGACGAACACCATCGTCAACACGACCGACGCCGCCATCAAGCCCACGCTGTACATGGAGCTGGTGCGTGACGGTCGTGAGATCAGCGGCGCGAAGTTCTCGCACACGTTCACCGGCCCGACGGTGTACAGCAGCGAAGACAAGTTCCAGAAGATCACCTTCAGCGACATCGACAAGGACAAGGCCAAGTACATCAAGCAGTCCTCCGACGGCTGGATCGGCATGGTGCAGCATTACTTCGCCACGGCCTGGATTCCGAAGGAAGGCGCCCAGCGCGACAACTACATCGGCAAGCTCGACAACGGCCTGTACCGCGTTGGCGTGAAGCAACAGCTCGAGAGCATTCCGGCGGGCGGCACCCTGGCGGTGGACGCACGCCTGTTCGCCGGTCCGCAGGAAGAGCACATGCTCGAGCAGATCGCGCCGGGCCTGGAGCTGACGAAGGACTACGGTTACTTCACGATCCTCGCCAAGCCGCTGTTCTGGTTGCTCTCGAAGCTGCATGGCCTGCTCGGCAACTGGGGCTGGGCGATCATCGCCGTGACCGTGATCATCAAGCTGATCTTCTTCCCGCTGTCGGCCGCAAGCTACAAGTCGATGGCGCGCATGAAGGAAATCACGCCGCGCATGCAGGCGCTTCGCGAACGCTACAAGAGCGATCCGCAGAAGATGAACGCCGCGCTCATGGAGCTGTACAAGACCGAGAAGGTCAACCCGTTCGGCGGCTGTATCCCGATCGTGATCCAGATTCCGGTGTTCATCGCGCTGTACTGGGTGCTGCTGTCGTCGGTGGAAATGCGCGGCGCGCCGTGGCTGGGCTGGATTCAGGATCTGTCGGCACCGGACCCGTACTACATCCTGCCGGTGCTGATGGCCGTGTCGATGTTCATCCAGACCAAGCTGAACCCGACGCCGCCGGATCCGATGCAGGCCAAGATGATGATGTTCATGCCGCTGATTTTCTCGGTCATGTTCCTCTTCCTGCCGTCGGGCCTGGTGCTGTACTACGTGGTCAACAACACGTTGTCGATCGCGCAGCAATGGTCGATCAACCGGATGCTCGGTAACAAGAAGGACAAGAAGGCGACTTCCTGACGCATTGCGTCCAGAACGTCCGATAGCGTCTGACACTGCCGCCCGCGAGTCTCTCGCGGGCGGTTTTGTTTGGTGCGTGTCAAAATAACCCACTGTTTTTCAACGAATCGTTCCATGAGCGCCACCGTCTCCACTGTCCCGATCGCCGCCATTGCCACCGCCCCCGGACGCGGCGGCATCGGGGTGGTGCGCGTGTCCTTCGGCAAGCATCGCGGCGACGCCGTGCAGCGTGTCATCGCGCGTCTCGTCGGACAGCCGCTCAAGCCGCGTCACGCGTCGTACCTGCCGTTTCTCGACGGCTCGGGCGAGGCGCTCGACCGCGGCATCGCGCTGTACTTCCCGGGCCCGAATTCGTACACCGGCGAAGACGTACTCGAACTGCAAGGTCACGGCGGCCCGATCGTGCTGCAACTGCTCCTGCAACGCTGCATCGACGAGGGCGCCGAACTGGGCGTGCGTCTGGCCGAGCCGGGCGAATTCACGCATCGCGCCTTCCTGAACGACAAGCTCGACCTCGCACAAGCCGAGGCGGTCGCCGATCTGATCGAGGCGAGCACGGAAGCGGCCGCACGCTCGGCCAGCCGCTCGCTGGACGGCGCATTCTCGCGCGAGATTCATTCGCTGGTGGATCTGGTGATCCATCTGCGCATGCTGGTCGAAGCAACGCTCGACTTCCCGGAAGAGGAGATCGATTTCCTCGAGGCGGCCGACGCCTTCGGTCAGCTCGAACGCATTCGCGCGCAACTGGCGCAGGTGCTGACGCAGGCGCGCCAGGGCGCGTTGCTGCGCGAGGGTATCAACGTAGTGCTGGCGGGCCAGCCGAACGTGGGCAAGTCGTCGCTGCTCAACGCGCTGGCGGGTGCCGAGCTGGCCATCGTCACCCCGATCGCCGGCACCACGCGCGACAAGGTGCAGCAGACGATCCAGATCGACGGCATTCCGCTGCACATCATCGACACGGCGGGGTTGCGCGAGACGGAAGACGAAGTCGAGCGCATCGGTATTGCGCGCAGCTGGAGCGAGATTGCGAAGGCCGACGCCGTGCTGCATCTGCTCGACACCCGTACCGGCATGACGCCGGAAGACGAAGACATCGCCAAGCAGTTGCCGAAGCACGTGCCGATCGTGCGCGTGTACAACAAGACGGATCTGGCGAGCGAACCGGCGACGGTACTGCCCAAGGAAGGCGCGGCGCCGATGGGCGTGCGCTTGTCGGCCAAAGGCGGGCAGGGGATCGACCTGCTTCGCGCCGAATTACTGAAGATTGCGGGATGGCAGGCAGGCAACGAAGGCGTGTTTCTCGCACGCGAACGCCATCTGTCGGCGCTACGTGCGGCGCGCGATCACATCGAGATGGCCGACGCCCACGCGCGTCGCAATGCGAGCGCGCTCGACCTCTTTGCCGAAGAGCTTCGCCTCGCGCAGGAGCAGCTCAGCACGATCACCGGCGAATTCACGTCGGACGATCTGCTCGGCGTGATTTTCAGCCGGTTCTGCATCGGGAAGTGACCGGCGCCCCGACTGCAACAACGTTTGACGCGTCATCCAGCCAGACCCGCTGGACTGGACAGACCCTTTTTATTACCTTGAATGAACTGCGAAGCGACGCCACGATCGATGCCATGCACATGCGCGGCATCGCTGAACGCCGTCGTTCGGGAGGAGCATCATGATTGACGGATTGATAGGCGGTAAATTGTTCGGCAACGCCAACCAGCGCACCGGGCAGAATGGAAGCACGTTCGTGACGGCCAAGGTTCGCGCGGCAGGCGGCGACGGCGAGACGATCTTCGTGAACGTGATCGCCTTCGGGCAGACGGAAGGCGATGCGCTGCTGGCGCTCGATGACGGCGACAGCGTGACGTTGTCCGGCTCGCTCACCCCCAAGGTCTGGACGGATCGCAACGGCGATGTCCGCCCCGCGCTCGACATGGTCGCGAGCCACGTGATGACGGCATACCAGGTCGAGCGCAAGCGCGCGGCAACCAAAGGCGATGGCGGGAGAAACGCAACGTCGTCACCGGATTCCCCGGCCTCCGATCTTGATGACGGGAACATCCCGCGCTGATTCGCGGTGCACGCCGCCGTACACGCTTGCGTAAAAAACGTAATGCTTTGAAACACATCTAACAGCCCGCGTAATTGCCCGCGACGGGCGGCGGGCCTAGACTCGGGAGCATCAACTCCTGTGCGGCGTAGTGTCACGTTTGGGTCGTGTTTTCCCGATTCGCGGCGCGTACGCACGAGGCGGAATCCACCGCGTCCGGAGTTCGTTCTTCGAGGCCTGTGTCGTGAAACGTCTTCCTGTTGTTCTCGGCCTTGTTGCCGTGGCCGCCGCCGCCATGAGCGGCAGTGCCTTCGCCTGGCGCGGCGGTGTGGGTGTCTGGGTCGGCCCCGGCTACTACCCCTATCCCTACAGCTACCCGTACTATCCGCCCCCGGCGTATTACGCACCGCCCGTGGTCGTCGTGCCGAGTCAGCCGCAGCAGTATGTCGAGCAGCCGCAGCCCGGCGTGCAGGGCAACCAACCCGGCACCAACAGCGACACCTGGTACTACTGTGACAAGGCCGGGGCCTATTACCCCTACGTGAAAACGTGTCCGTCCGGATGGCGCGAAGTGCCCGCGCAACCCGCTTCGAACTGATCGGGAGACGCGACATGCCATTGGAATTCCGCCTCGGTCAGACGCTCATCAACGCCCGCGCCCGACGCCTCGCCGCCCCCCTCGCCTTGGCCCTTGCCGCAGCCGCGCTGGCGGGCTGCGCGGTAGTGCCCGCCGGCCCGAACGTGATGGCGCTGCCCGGTACCAACAAAACATTCGATCAGTTCCGGCAGGACGACTACAACTGCCGCCAATTCGCCCTGGGCCAGAATGGCGGCATGGACACGGCGTCTGCGGCCAACACCACCGCCATCGGCAGCGCCGTGGTCGGCACCGCGCTCGGCGCAGCCGCCGGTGCGGCATTCGGTGGCGGCTCGGGCGCCGCGATCGGTGCCGGGGCGGGCCTGCTCGCAGGCAGCGCCGTGGGCGTGAGCAACGCACAGTCGTCTGCATACGTGACACAAAGCCGCTATGATCAGGCCTACGTTCAGTGCATGTATGCGACCGGCAATCGCGTGCCCGTGCGCGGCGACATGGTGTCGTCGCAGCCGCCGGTGCAACGCTATGCGCCACCGCCGCCTCCGCCTCCGGGCTGGAAGCCGCCACCCGGCAGCTACTGATTCCACATAAGACGCCACGCCGGCAGCACCCCTGACGGCGAAATGGCGTCGCTTCGCCCGAGACATTTCATGGCCCATCCTTCGACCGAACGCACCGCAACACTCCCGTCTTCGCTGCACAAATGGCTGTGGGCGATGCTGCCCGCCGCCGCCATCACCGTCGTGACATCGCTCGTGCTCGCGCCGCATGCGCACGCGCAAAACACCCCGGCGCCGACGAATGCCGGCGGTGGTGCGGGCGCGGCGGCAGGTAGCGGATCGGCGGGTTCGGCGCCCGCGTTCAATCCGAGCGCCGACATTTCGCGCGCCGTCTCGCGCGACAGTACCGACGCGGCGATCCAGAGCAACTGGAACAGCATCATGCGCCCGCCCGTGCAGGCCAAGCCCGAAGACAAGCCGGCCGAAACGCCGCGACGCGCACGCCGCGGCATCACGCCTGGCGTCTCGACGAACTGATACCGCCGCATCGACGTCGATGCCGGAGCGCTGAGCGACTGGCATTCGCGCAACCGCGCGCCTACTATGAGAATCATCAGCAGGTTCCAACCTTCGGTGTTCTCATGCGACTCTTCCTTGCCCTGTGGCCGGGGCCGGTCGTCCGCGCGCAGCTCCACGAATGGGCCGTGTCGGCGCATTCCGAATGCGGCGGACGCGTGCTGCGCGCCCAAACCCTGCATCTGACCCTCGCCTTCCTCGATGAAGTCGATCCCGCTCGTCTGCCTGTCCTGCTCGCGCTCATGCAGCGCACGCCGCTCGCCCCCCTCACGTTCTCGTTCGACCATCTCGGTTACTGGTCGGATCGCAAGATCGTCTGGGCTGGCGCGCCGTCGGTACCCGAAAGCCTCGTCGTCACACGCGATACGCTGCTCTCGCAGTGGCGCGCTACCGGCGCCCGCGTGATCACACAGTCGTTTCGCCCGCACGTCACGCTCTTGCGTCACGCACGACGCGCACCGTCCGATCCGTATCCGCGACCGCTCCACTGGCATTGCGATGGCTACGTGCTGGTGCATTCGGTGCGCACGCCGCGCGGGCCGCACTACCGCGTGCTGGCCGAGCATCGCGGCAACGCGCCCGATGGCTTTTTCACCGCACCGGCCGAGAAATCGGCAACCCCCGCTACGCAATACGGTATAGTCGGATGACGATGTGCGGGCCAGGCGCCACGCGCATCGGTTTTTTGTCATTCGCGGGAGGTTCAAGTGCAAATCGGTTCGATCGTCAAATCCAATCACATCGCAGTGCCGCAAGGCGCCCTGGGGATCGTGACCCGTGTGCTCGGCGATATGGCGATGGTGCGCTGGTATTCCGGCCAACCCGGGGCATCGAAGGAACTCAACACCGAACCGTTCTTTATCGTCGACCTGATCGAAACGGGCGATGTCATGCCCATCAGCGCGAGTCCTATCCTTCACTGAACATCGCGCGGCGCCGCTGGGCGCCCGGATAGCAGAACGCCGGCCCATCGCAAGACGGGCCGGCGTTCTGCATTTGGAGTCCGGGGAAAGGTGTCAGACGTGTCCCGTTCGCTGGCGCATCACCGCATCGAGTCGCGCCGCCATGCGCTCGCGTCGCCGCCGCGACGTGCGATAGAGCAGCACGCCCATGGCCAGCAAGACCACGCATGCAATCGCGAACACGCCGTACGGCAGCGTGTCGCCGTGCAGACGCATGCTGACCTGCGCACGCGTTTCGGCCGTACAGATGATCGTGCCCGCGCGCATGCCCGTGTAGTGCATGCCGCACACGGCTACGGCCATGACCAGCGCCGCCAGCGCCCGCTGCAGGGTCGTCTCGAGATGAAACGCCAGCCAAAGTGCCACGCTCGCCGCAACGATCGCGATGAGGACCGACAACGCAATGATCGTCGTGTCCCATTCGAAGTACGCTTGCGTGCGCACTGCGCTCATGCCGAGGTAATGCATGCCCGCGACACCCAGCCCGCCCGCCACCCCCGCAATGACACACTGCATGGCGCTGCGAAACGGGGTGCGGGCGACATACCAGAGCGCCGCCCCGGACACGACTACGGCAAGCACCAGACTGCCGAGCGTCGGCCATAAGGAATACGACACGGGGAACGGCATGCGCTGCGCGGCCATGCCGATGAAGTGCATGCCCCAGATGCCGATACCGCCCAGGGCGAGCGCCGCCACGAAGAGGTAACCGAGGCTGATGCGTCCGTCGTCGTCGCGAATGCGAGACGCGGCCACCAACGCGACATAGGCTCCCAGCGCCGATATCACGAACGAAAGCAGAACAAGGAACTCACTGTACTGAAGGGGAACGACGCTACCTGGCTGCATGGGCTTATCCTGTGATTTTGCTTTCGCCGGAGCACCGGAGCGCACGGACGAGCGTTTCTTATTTGCGCCTTCACGACGACACCCAAAGAGGAGAGCGACGTGGCATCGAGCACGTCGGGCGTCAGCGCGATTCAATCCCGGTGGTCTATCGGCGTCAAGGGGAAAAAACGTCTTTGGTTCGCGAGTCAAAGTGAATTTGCCGCACGGGATTTCCATCCCGGGAGGCAGTTTCGACGCAAACCCTTATACAGCGCGCAAACGGCGCGTTACGTGGGGTGACGGACGAGCGCTCAAGGCGTTGCTGCACCGATTAGAGCGCAGGTTCCAAACCTGCGTCGCACATCATCGCCGTTCTGCGGCACCATCCGGGGAAGACAAGAACCGGGCACGTCGAGGCCTGGCCGTCATTTCAGGGAGAGACGTCACATGGCAGATGCTGCCGCCGCGAATGCCAACGCCGCCCCGCAAGGGGCACCGCTCACCGGCGGGCGACTTGCGATTCTCACGATCGGTCTCGCGCTGGGCACCTTCATGGAAGTGCTCGACACGTCCATCGCGAACGTCGCCGTTCCCACCATCGCGGGGAGCGTCGGCGTCTCGAACAGTCAGGGCACGTGGGTCATCAGTTCGTACGCGGTGGCGGCGGCCATCGCCGTACCGCTGACCGGATGGCTCGCGCGTCGCGTGGGCGAGGCGAAGCTGTTCGTGATGTCGGTCGCGGCCTTCACGGTGGCGTCGATGCTCTGCGGCCTGGCGCCCAACATGGAGTCGCTGGTGCTGTTCCGGTTGCTGCAGGGCCTCGTCTCCGGCCCGATGGTGCCGCTCTCCCAAACCATTCTGCTGCGCAGCTTCCCGGAGAAGAAACGCGGTCTAGCGCTCGGCCTGTGGGCGATGACCGTGATCGTCGCGCCCATATTCGGCCCCGTGGTCGGCGGATGGATCACCGATAACTACACCTGGCCGTGGATCTTCTACATCAACGTGCCGGTCGGGATCTTCTCCGCCGTCTCGTGCTTCATTCTGCTGCGCGGGCATGAGACGAAGACACAGAAACTGCCCATCGATCTGATCGGTCTGGCGCTGCTTGCCATTGGCGTAGGTTCGCTGCAAATGATGCTCGACCTCGGCAAGGACCGCGACTGGTTCAACAACAGCCTCATCATCACGCTCGCGCTCACGGCGGCGATCTGCCTGTCCTTCCTGATCGTCTGGGAGTTGACGTCCGACAAACCGATCGTCGACCTCACCCTCTTCAAGGATCGCAACTTCGCGCTGGGCGTGGTGGTGATTTCGTTTGGCTTCATGACGTTCTTTGCCTCGGTGGTGATCTTCCCCCTGTGGCTGCAAACGGTCATGGACTACACGGCCGGCAAGGCAGGGCTGGCGACGGCGCCTGTCGGGCTGCTCGCGCTGGTGCTCTCGCCCATCATCGGCCAGAACATGGACCGGCTGAACCTGCGGGCGGTGGCGTCGTTCGCGTTCATCGTGTTCGCCGGGGTGTCGTTCTGGAACTCCCACTTCGCGCTGAATCTGTCGTTCGCGAAGGTGATCGAGCCGCGACTGGTGCAGGGCATCGGCATTGCCTGCTTCTTCGTCCCGGTGACGACGATCACGCTCTCGAGTATTTCCGACGACCGGCTCGCGGCGGCGTCCGGGCTCTCGAACTTCTTCCGCACGCTCTCGGGCGCCATCGGTACGGCCGTGAGCACGACCCTGTGGGAAGACCGCGCGATCTACCACCACGCTCGACTCGCCGAACAGGTCACGCCGTTTTCGGACGCCACCACGAGCTATCTCGACCAGTTGCGTCAGGGGCTGGGGCTCACGAACGGGGCCGACGTCGGCATGCTCAACGATCTCGTCACGCGCCAGTCGTTCATGCTGGCGACGAACGACATCTTCCATCTGTCCGGCTATGTCTTTTTGGCGATGGCGGTCGTGGTCTGGCTGACCAAGCCGAAGCGAGGCACCAAGGCGGCCGTGGGCCACTGACGCCTGCCGCCGACGACCGCTGGCGATGGCGATGGCCATGACATTGGCCCGAGTCGACCGGGCCAATCGTTCCAGAAAAGCAACAGTACGTTTCGGCTTTTCGGCTTCTGGCTGTCACGGCTCGGCGCTACCATGCGGTATCGCGCACATTTGCAACAGGTACCGGTATGTTGTTCGATCTGATCGCCCGTTACGGCCTCTGGCTCGTCTTTCTGAACATCTTCGGACAGGCGCTGGGGTTGCCACTGCCGGCGTATCCCACACTCATTGTCACGGCCTCGACGTCGCTCTTTCCGGCGGCGCTGATCGTCGCGCTCGCCGTCTTTGCGGCCCTGCTGGGCGACGCCCTCTGGTTCCTAGCCGGTCGCCGCTACGGCCATCACATCCTGCGTCTCATGTGCCGCCTGTCGATGTCGCCCGACACCTGCGTGAGCCGTACCGAGGGCGCGATGGGACGCCACGGCGTGCGCGTGCTCATGTTCGCCCGCTTCGTGCCGGGCCTCTCGGCGCTGTCGGTACCGATGGCCGGTGCGCTCGGCGTGTCGTGGCGCACGTTCCTGCTGTACGACGCCATTGGCGCGACGCTCTGGTCGGGCGTGGCCGTGGCCCTCGGCGTGGTCTTCGCCTCGCACATCGTGGCCGTGCTCGACGCCTTCGACACCCTCGGACGCGGCGTGCTGTGGCTGGTCGTGCTGATCTTCGCGCTGTATCTGCTCAATCGGTGGCTCAACCGCTATCGGCTGCTGCGCTCGCTGCGCATGGCGCGCATCGGCGTGAAGACGCTCGAAGGGTGGATGAAGGACGAAGTCACGCCCGTGGTGATCGACGTGCGCTCGGCGGCACGGCGAGCCATCGATCCGTTCACCATTCCCGGCGCGATGGCGATCGAACCGGACGAAATCGCGGAGAAGCTGCGCGATATTCCGCGCGATCGGCGGATCGTGGTGTTCTGCGCCTGTCCGAACGAAGTGACGGCCGCTCGTCTGGCGCAGCAACTGCGTCAGCAGGGGTTTGCGGAAGTGCGTCCGCTGCTCGGCGGCCTCGATGCATGGCGCGACGCCGGGTACACCGTCGAGAAGCTGGACGGCATGGAGATGCTGGTTCCGGCGCACTGAAAGTTTTCTGCAATCGCATTCGATTGCGCACAACAGAATGACGCGCGCTTTTCCGAGAGGAAGCGCGCGTTTTCTTTTTCAGACGTCGTTCAGGGTGTCACGCAGCTGAAGCAGCAGGTTACGCAAGGTCTTTTGTGCGGTATCGGATTGCCCCGTGGCCGCTTGCACTTGCGCAGGCACCTGACGCGCCTCACGACGCAGGGTCACGCCTCTCGGCGTGAGATCGATGAAGACCTGACGCTCATCTGCCTCGCCCCGCCGACGCGTCAAAAGCCCCATGGATTCCAGTCTTTTCAACAACGGGGTGAGCGTGCCGGAATCGAGCCCGAGACGCGCACCCAATTGATTGACGGCAATATCGTCCTGCTCCCAGAGCACGACCATCGCGAGGTATTGCGAGTAGGTCAGACCAAGCTTGTCGAGCATCGGCTTGTGCGCTTTGGTCATGGCAAGCGACGCCGAGTACAACGCGAACCCCAACTGCTCTTCCAGACGCACAGGGGATTTTTGTGCGGCTTTTTTACTGACTGCCATTCCGGTATTGCGGCTCAATTCCAATTCGATTGCGCGCCATTCTATTTCACCGCGTGCAATGTGACCAGTCGTGTGGGGCGTCTTTCGACACGGAGTGGACATCGCGTGCATGGTCCGTGGAAGCGCTCGAGAAAGCCACCGCGAACGGAAGCGCGAAGGTGCGTAGCCCTGGCAAAAAGGCTTTGGCGAGCGGCCAGGAACGGGGAGGGAGAGTGTGGGCGGCAGTGGTCGCCGGCGCGCCCGGAACCGTTGAAAAAAGGCCGCTGATGCGGGATTCACGCCGCTCGAAAGTGTCCAGATTTACCGTTATCTGAGTAACGTTCAGAAAATCCGTCTTGGTCATGCAAGTCTGGTGGCGTCGCGGAAATGACGCGCGCCGCGGCCCCTGCCAAGACGTTCCGGCGAAGGGATCGATCCTGTGCAAGTGGCTTGGCCAAGACTGGATCACTTCCGTTCGAAAGACTTCAAAAAAACGCTTATCTGAGCAATCCTCATTTTTTGTGAGACATCGCGGTGTCGAAGGCGTCACCCTGAGCGTTGGTTGCACAAAGGATCGACACAGGCGCCAAAGGATCGATTCGATCGATCCAACCGGAAGATCGCGATTCGGTGGAGGCACGGCAAGCAAGCCCCCGGGAAAGTGCTACCGCATACGAGCGCCGAACAAGAAAATGCGGCAAAAAATGCGTTACCTGAGCATTACTCAGTTATTGGGCGAATTCCGCAGCGCAAATCGGGTTCCCGGCCGCACGCTTTCAAAAAAAGGCGTCGATCGATACCATGAGACCCAATTCCGATCACGATCGTCCTTTATCCGTGTCAGCAGTGTCCGCCTGGGCCAAGTTGCCCGTCGTTGTGTGGGTGCGTCGTCAGTTCGCACCGAACACCCTGCAAATCACGCTGCTGCTTGCCGGCATCGTCGGGCTGCTGGGTGCCCTGGCCACCGTGGCGTTCCGTGAAGCACTCTCCGGACTCCAGTTCCTGCTCGCCGGTCATCGCAGCGGCATGGTCGAGATGGCGCAGAACCTCAACTGGTGGCAACGGCTGCTGTTGCCGACCGCTGGCGGCCTGGTCGCCGGGCTGATCCTCCAGTACGCCACGCTATGGGTGCCGAAGAAGGGCTCAGACGATTACATGGAGGCCATCGCGATCGGTACGGGCGTGCTGAGCCTGCGTCAGACGCTCGTCAAAAGTCTCTCGTCGCTGTGCTCGGTGGCGTCGGGCGCGTCGATCGGCCGGGAAGGGCCGATGGTGCAGTTGGCCGCCATGTTCGCTTCGCTCGTCGGTCGCATCCTCGCGTTTCCGCCCGAACGGCTGCGCCTGCTCGTGGCCTGCGGCGCGACCGCCGGTATTACATCCGCCTATAACGCGCCCATTGCCGGCGCCCTGTTCATCTCCGAAATCGTCTACGGCTCCATTTCGACGGCCACGCTCGGGCCGCTGGTCGTGGCCTCGGTCATCGCGAACATCGTCATCCGCCAGTTCCTCGGTTACGAAGCGGTCTACCAGATGCCGCGCTTCGACTTCGTCTCGGGATGGGAAGTGTTCTTCTACGTCGGCCTCGGCGTGCTCGCCGGGGTGCTCGCGCCGCTGTTTCTTCGCCTGCTCGATACCTCGAAGCAGCGCTTCAGTGCGCTGCCGGTGCCGCTGTTCATGCGTCTGGCGCTCGGCGGGCTGGTCGTGGGTGTGCTCTCGCTGAAAGTGCCTCAGGTCTGGGGCAACGGTTACAGCGTCGTGAATTCGATTCTGCATACCCATTGGGCGTGGGAAGCACTGGCGATGGTGCTCGTCTTCAAGGTGCTCGCCACGGCGTCGTCTGCCGGTTCGGGGGCTGTGGGCGGGGTGTTCACGCCAACGCTTTTCGTGGGCGCAGCGCTGGGCAGCCTGTACGGCCTCGCCATGAACGCGCTCGCACCGGCCACGGCGTCGGTGGCCAGCAGCTACGCGGTGGTCGGCATGGGGGCGTTCCTGGCGGCCACGACTTACGCACCGCTGATGTCGATTCTGATGATCTTCGAGATGACGCTGAGTTATCAGGTCGTGCTCCCGCTGATGCTGGCGTGCGTGACGGCCTATCTCACGGCGCATACGCTGCGTTCGGACTCCGTGTACGCCAAGTCGCTGCGCCGCAATCAGGTGGCCGGACGCTGGCTGTCGATGACGGGCGATGCCAGCGAGATGCGTCTGGCGTCCCTCGCAGTGGACAACGACGCCGTGGTGAGCGCCGCCGACACCCCGGAACGCGTTGGCGAGCGCTTTATCGCGTCGGGCTACCGCAATCTAGTCGTTCGGGCGGAAGACGGACAGCTCGTGGGCACGCTCGATGCCGCCAGTTGGTGGCGCCGGCAGGCCACGGGCGAGCCCGAGCGGTGGACGGATGTCATCACGCCGTGCAAGGCGCTCGACGGCAGCATGCCGCTCGTCAGTGCGTTGCGATCCGTGGGCAAGATGCATGCGGATTGGGTCCCGGTTGCCGACGGGGAGGGCAAGTGGATTGGCGTCGTGTCCTTGCCCGGACTCATCGAGATCGTGACGGAAGAGCGGGGTGGCGAATGAACCGTCGCCCGGGCGCCAGCCCCATCCGCTCCATCCGCCCCGCCGAACCGGCGACTGCCGACGACGGTACCCCTTACTCCACGGTCTTCGACGACGTCTATCACACCACCGACGGCGCCCTCGGTCAGGCACGGCACGTCTTTCTCGGTGGCAACGATCTGCCGGAACGCTGGCGCGGCCGGGAGCAATTCGTCATCGTCGAAACCGGCTTCGGCCTCGGGCTGAATTTCCTCGCGACGTGGGCGGCCTGGCGAGACGATCCGCAACGGCCTGCGCGACTGCACTTCGTGTCGGTCGAGAAGTTTCCCTTTCGCGCACAGGACCTGCGCCGCATGCTCGAGCCGATGCTGGTACTGCCCGGCATGGCCGAGCTGGCCCCGCTGGTGCAGCGGCTTTGCGACGCGTGGCCGTCTCCCTTGGCCGGGTGGCACCGTCTCGAACTCGCACCGGGCGTGGTGCTCAGCGTGGGCTTCGGAGACTTCTTCGACCTGATGCCGACGTTGCGCGCGGGCGCGGACGCGTTCTATCTGGACGGCTTTGCCCCGGCCAAGAACCCCGACATGTGGTCGGCCAACGTCTTCAAGGCCCTCGGCCGCCTGGCACGCGAGGGCGCGACGCTCGCGACCTATACCGCTGCCGGAGAAGTGCGGCGCGACCTGATGGCTGCCGGATTCGAGATGACACAGCGCCCCGGCTACGGACACCAGCGCGACATGCTCGCCGGGCGGTACGCACCGCCTTACCGGATGCGTCGATACGACCCGCCCGACGCTCCCGCGCCTCGGGCGCGTGAAGCCATCGTGGTCGGTGCCGGGATGGCGGGGGCGGCGATGGTGCGTCGCCTCGTTGCGCGCGGCTGGCGGGTGAGGCTCTTCGAGCGGGCACAAGCGCCGGGCGCTGCCGCCTCGGGCAATCCCGCGGGCGTCTTTCATCCGCAACTCTCGGCCGACGACAACCTACTGTCGCGACTCTCCCGGGCAGGCTTTCTGTACGCGCTCTCGCAATGGCGAACCCTGCCGGGCGGATTGCCCGGGCGCGCCGACGGCCTGCTCCAGGTGGCCATGAACGACACCGAAGCGCGCGCCATGCAGCAGCTCGTGGCCGCCCATGAGTACCCGGACACGTATGCGAAGTGGGTCGATGCCGAACAGGCGTCGACGCTCGCCGGGGAAGCATTGGCCCACGGCGGCGTCTGGTATCCGGAGGGTGGCTCGCTGGCGCCCGCGATGCTGTGCCGCGCCGAACTGGTCGCGGCCGGGCCATCGCTCGACGCACGCTACGGCGTGACCGTGGCGCGCCTCGAGCACACCGCCGGCCGATGGGCCGCCCTCGACGAGACCGGGCATGTGCTGGCCGAGGCGGACGTGGCCATCGTGACGGCCGCCGACGTCTCCCAGCAGCTTCTCACGCCGTACCTCGCCCCGGAGTACCTGCCGGTCAAACGGGTGCGCGGACAATTGACGTTCCTGCCGCCCGACACACTGCCCGGTCTGCGCGTGCCCGTCTGTGGCGATGGCTATGTCGCGCCGTCGCCGCTCGGTGGCACTGGGCCGATTACCGGCGCCACGTACGGCTTTGACGACCCTGCCGAGGCCGTCCGTGTGGGCGACCATCAGGCGAATCTGCGACGTCTCGCGTCGCTGCTGCCTGCGCATGCGGAGGCCTTCGGCGACTCGGGACTGGCAAGCGCGTCGGCCGCCGCCGAACTGGGCGGGCGCACGGCGTTCCGGGCACTCGCCACGGATCGGCTGCCAATGGCGGGGCAGTTGCCCGATGTCACGGCCATCGAGTCGCAACGCAAGCGACTGGCAGGCGGGCATCTGCGGGATCTGCCGCGCCTGGACGGCCTGTATGCGAGCTTTGCTTTCGGGTCACGTGGACTGGTCTTTGCGTCGCTATGCGCGGAGCTGGTCGCCAGCCAGATCGAGGGCGAACCGTGGCCGCTGGGCAGCGACCTGGCCGACGCCATCGACCCCGCACGTTATCTGATGCAATCGCTACGCAAAGTCTAGAAATTCGAATCTGACCCTATAGGGGTGCAAGCCCCGCCCCCTGCGGGGGCGTCGCACCTTCGGTGCCGCCCCCGTACTGCCTCGCCTGTCCCTGCATCCACGGACATCGACCCGTCAGACATCGCAGCCTGCAGGCAGGGGCTGCCGTCTGTCGTGCCTGCTCCCCAAGTCTGCGCCCCGCCGCCAGTCTGCCGACCGTTTGAAGGCGGCCGAAACCGAGTGTGGCAAAATGAACCCAACCCTTCGGGTTCGTCGCGCATTTGTCCTTATCTGCAACCCCGCGCGCGGCTTTCTTTCCTTTTCACCACTTGATGCGCCGTCAAGCGGCGCAAAGCGAGCATTAATGACGTCGGAACTGTCCCTTTTCCCGGGCTGGCCGCCGGCGCCTGATCCCGTTTTCTTCGCAGGTCTTGCATTGGTATTTGCCGGACTCGCGGGGGAAATCTGTTTCCGGAGATTGCGCCTGCCGCGCATCACCGGTTACGCCGTGGTCGGGCTGGTCGGTGGCACCCTGGGTCTTTCATCGATGCTGGACGCGCAAACGAGCGCGGCCATCCGGCTACTGATCGACCTGGCGCTCGGCCTGCTGCTGTTCGAGCTGGGCAGCCGCCTGAACCTGAAATGGATGCGGGCGAATCCCTGGATCATCGTCACCAGCGCGCTCGAGGCTTTGCTCACGTTCATTGCGGTCTACGCGGTACTGCGGGTGTTCAACATCACGCCACTCACGGCCGTATTGATTGCGTCGATCAGCATGGCAACGTCGCCTGCCGTGGTCATCCAGTTGAAGAACGAACTGCGGGCCGAGGGTCAGGTGACGGAGCGTTTGCTGGCGCTGGCGGCACTGAACAGCGTGTATGCCGTGGTGGCCGTGAAGCTGGTCTACGGCTGGATGCACCAGGCCTATCACTCGAGTGTCTGGGTCGTGCTGTTTCACCCGCTGTATCTGCTCATCGGCTCGATCGTGCTGGCGTTCGTGCTGGCCAAGGCCTGCAATCTTGTCTTCCGCAAGTTCGGCAGCCAGGACCACCACGCTTTCGTCATGCTCATCGGCCTGATCATGCTGATGGTCGCGCTCGTGCATATGCTGAAACTGCCGAATTCGCTCACGTTGCTGCTCGCCGGGATCATCTTCCGGAATCTGGACGAGCGTCCGCAACTCTGGCCGGCGTACTTCGGCACGGCCGGCTGGTTGCTGGCGGTGGTGTTGTTCGTGCTGACGTCGCTGGCGTTCCAGTGGCAGTACCTCGTGCTCGGCGGACTGGCGGCGCTGGCAATCATCGTGGTGCGGGGCATTGCCAAGGTAGTCGGCACGGTGGCCGTGGCGCATCAGGCAGGTATCAGTTACAAGCAGGCCGTCGCGCTCGGGTTGTCGCTCTGCCCGATGGCCAGTCTCGCATTCGTACTCGTGGCCGACACGTACGACATCTACCCGCAGTTCGATCCCATGCTCAAGGCCGTGGTGATGTGCACCATCGCCGTGCTGCAACTGCTGGGACCGCTGGTGGTCTATTGGGCATTGGCCCTTGTCGGTGAACGGAAGGATTAAGCCATGTCATTAGAAGAATTCATTCCCTCGAAGCCCTGCACGTTTGGCGTGGAGCTGGAGATGCAGATCGTCAATCGCCACGATTACGATCTGACGAAAGCGGCTGCCGATCTGATGCGGCTCGTGGCCAAGGAGACGCATCCGGGCGATATCAAGCCGGAAATGACGGAAAGCATGATCGAGCTGTCGACCGACATCTGCCATCACCACAGCGATGCCGTCACCCAGCTCAGCCGGATTCGCGATGTGCTCGTGGCGGCGAGCGAGCAGTTGAACGTCGGTCTGTGCGGCGGTGGCACGCATGCCTTCCAGCGCTGGAGCGAGCGCACGATTTACGACTCGCCGCGTTTTCACTTCCTCTCCGAGTTGTACGGCTATCTCGCCAAGCAATTCACCGTGTTCGGTCAGCACGTGCACATCGGTTGCCCGGATCCGGACAGCGCGCTCTACCTGCTGCATGCCATGTCCCGTTACATCCCCCATTTCATCGCGCTGTCGGCCTCGTCGCCGTACGTGCAGGGGGTCGACACAGGTTTCCATTCGGCGCGTCTGAACTCGGTTTTCGCGTTCCCGCTGTCGGGTCGGGCGCCGTTCGTCCTGAAGTGGGAAGACTTCGAAACGTACTTCGACAAAATGGTGAAGACCGGTGTTGTCGAGAGCATGAAGGACTTCTACTGGGACATTCGGCCTAAACCGGGTTTTGGGACGATCGAGGTCCGGGTGATGGATACCCCCCTCTCGGTCGGTCGCGCGGCCGCTATCGCCTGTTACATCCAGTCTCTGGCGAAGTATTTGCTCGACGAGCGTCCGTACGTGCTGAGCGAAGACGATTACCTGGTCTACACGTTCAACCGTTTCGAAGCGTGCCGTTTCGGTCTGGAAGGCGCCTATGTGAATCCGCAGAACGGTGAACGCACCACTTTGGGGCAGCACATCGCCCAAACGCTGGAAGTGATCAAACCGTATGCGGCGGCGCTGGAGGCCGAAGCTGCCTGCAAGGAGATTTCGGATCTGGTCGCGTCGGGCAAGAACGACGCCGTGTGGCTGCGTGAAGTCCACGCCGACGCGAAGTCGCTTAACGAGATGGTGCGTCAGCAGTGTCTGCGATGGGCGGCATGATGTGACGTAACCATGGCACGCGATGCGGATCTCGGCGTGCTTGTCCCCGGTGATACCCGTGGTTAAGCGATCGGTGTCACGAAACCCCGCCTTGGCGGGGTTTTTTATTGCCCGGACGGTTTGCAGCAGGCGATTTGTGCGGCACTCGGCAAGAAGTGCTTCCGCTGTGTGCCGCCTGCGAGCCTGAATGCCCTGGAAACGCCCGAATCACGCATCGCGAGCGCTGCGTTTTCCACTGTTCAGGATGACCCGGTTTTGCGGTTTTTGCGGCGCTCGTAGCAAGGTTTTAAGGTTTTAATAGGTTTACTGTATGTATACATAGTAGTAGTTAACAAAGGCAGCCCACTCCTGTGGATAACCACAGTTAACGTCGTGTAAACAGCAAGTTGCCGGAATGAGAACTGGATGGAAAAACAGCGGGTATCCCGGGAACAACTCTGAACAGTTTTTGCCCCCTGTGGAAAGATTCGCGACTTATCCCGAACCCATGCACATCTAGTCCGATGACTTATCCAGAAAGTTATCCACAGGCGCCTAAATATTGTGCATCAGACCCTCGAAAACCCGGTTTTGTGGATAATTTTGATGTTTTTACTTGGGCTGCCAGGTTCGCGGCTACAATCTCGCCACTTCGAATTTCGACTTAACGAGCGTGGTGCAAGACACGATGAATGCTGGTTTCGCTGGTGGTAACGGGCGAATCCTGCGGCACTGTCAAATTCCTCTCATTGCGTGTCCCGAAGGTGTTGCCGGCGGACACGCGAATCCGACTTTTTTGCGAAACGCTGTCATCGACGTTTGACGATCGACGGTTGTGTTTCAAATCGTTTGCGTTCTATCCGAATCGCAGGAGAGGTGGTGCGCGTGTGAAAAGCGTCGGGCGCGGCAGGATTGCCTTGGCGATCGAGAGATATTTCGGACGAGGGGGCCGGGACTGCGAGGTTGGCGCGGAGGATCGTTATGGCCTGCGAGCCATGTCTGACGAGGCTTTGCCGCACGCATGCGATTTTGGTGCGGGGTGCGAGGAGGTTTGTCTCGACGTGGCTTGTTACATCTGTTCAGTCGCTTGCGTGATTCGCATGGGATGCGAAATATTTCCGGCCATACAACGCTTCGCACCGCCAGTGAGCAGGACACCAATATTTTGTAAACATCGTGAGTAGGATTTGGGAGATCAGTACAAGAACTGATACGCCAAAATTCAACTCAGAACACACAATGGAATCGTGGTGGGACGGCAAGTTCAACAGCGACCTGTCGTCGCGTATCGACACGGAAGTGGCTTAGGGTTTCCCCCGGGCGGGGCGCCGAAAGATTAGGAAAGATTTAGATGAGACGTGTGATGCACCGCCCGTGAGTATATTTGACAAGCTGTTTTACCGACGTATAGTTTTTAGAAATCCTAACGAAAATCATGGCTACTCCGACCCCACTAGATGAAGCGCTGTCCAAGCGCGTGACAGCAGGTTTGTTGCGCATGGGAACTGCGTTACGGAGCCACGCCTGGGAGGGCGCGGCATTGGCTGGATTGACGCCGACGCAGGGTGAGATTCTCACGCTCCTGCTCATGCGCGGCGTGCCGATGCGATTGGGCGAGATTGCGGAGGATGCCGCACTCACATCGGCCACGGTCAGCGAGGCCGTGAGCACACTGGAAAGCAAGGGGCTTGTCGAGAAACGACGCGATGCCAACGACGGTCGCGCGCTGGCGCTGCGTCTGACGGCACGTGGCAAGACGGCGGCCAAGAAGGCGTCGCAATGGCCGAACTTCCTTACCAGCGCCTCGGATTCGCTCGGCGAGAAGGAGGGCGCACAGCTCTACCGCTCCCTCGTCAAAATGATCTTCACGATGCAGGAGCGCGGCGACATGCCGCCCCAGCGTATGTGTCTGACCTGCAGCCATTTCGAAGTGTCGGCGCGGGGCAAGGCCCAATACCACTGCAATCACTTCAACGAAACTTATGACGATTCGCGTCTGCCGCTCGACTGCAACGCGCATGAAGACGCCGACATCGTCACTCAGCGCAAGGTCTGGAAGCTTTATAGCAAGACCTGAGCGGGCGACCGGCAATCGTGACGCGAACGCGGCGCCAACGAGGGGGGAGAACGTCATTCGGTACCGGGTGACGTTTTTTTTCGTCGAGACTTGTCACGCACACGACCGCCGCGTGCCTGTACACTGCGCTTTTTTGCATCCACGAAACCTCGTCGCATACAGATGGCAGCCAAGCGCAGAATCGAAGTCAGAAAGTCGGGCGTCCACGGGAAGGGGGTGTACGCGGTCAAGCGGCTCAAGAAGGGCGATCGCGTGATCGAGTACAAGGGCGAGATCATTTCGTGGCGCGAAGCCTTGCGCCGCCATCCGCATGATCCGGCGCATCCGACCCACACGTTCTACTTCAGCCTGGAAGATGGTCGTTGCATCGACGGGAAGGTCGACGGTAACAACGCTCGCTGGATCAATCACGCCTGCTCGCCGAATTGCGAAGCGCGTGAGGAAGGGGAGCATGTCTACATCTACGCCACGCGCGAAATCGAGCCGGGCGAAGAACTGTTCTACGACTACGGTCTGGTCATTGACGCGCGGTACACGAAAAAACTCAAACGCGAATACGCCTGTCACTGTGGCAGCAAGGCGTGCCGCGGCACGCTGCTCGCGCCGAAGCGCTGAGCGCGTGACGTTGCCCGGCGGGGCTTAGCTGGAGGCGCGGTCGCCGGCGAACTGATCGATTTCCAGGGCGAGATCGACGTCGCGCTGGGTCAGGCCATCTGCGTCGTGCGTCGAGAGGGTGATGTCCACACGGTTATAGACGTTGAACCACTCCGGGTGATGGTTCATTTTCTCGGCTTTGAGCGCGACCTGCGTCATGAAGCCGAAGGCCTCGTTGAAGTCGTGAAACGTGAAGCTGCGCTGGATGGCGTCGCGTCCGACCACCTGGTGCCACTCGGGCAGCACTTCGGTCAGGCTGGCGCGTGCCTCGGATGAGAGTCGTGTTGTCATGGCATTCCTTTCAAAGCATGCAGTACGTGAGTACGCATCGGTACCGGTGAAACGGCAGGGATGCCGTTTCATGCAATCTATTGTTTCACAGGCAGACGCGGCGTGTGCGTGAGCGCCCTCCCATAGGCGAAAAGCCGCCCGGAAAAGGGCGGCGCATCGGGCCGGTGGAGGCGGGCTCGGGAAGCGCTGGAAGCTTTCGGCCCGCATGCCCCGGGCCGTGCCATCATGCCGCGAGCAGGATCGGCGTATCTTCCGTGCGGCGGACGTCGGCAGCAAACGCCGGTGCTTGCGCGAGCGACTCGAACAGCGCGGGCAGGTCGGCGCGCATGGCGTCGAACAGTTGAGCGAAGTCGTCGATCACGAAGTACGTTTGCTGAAAAGTGTCGATGCGGTATTGCGTGCGCAGCACCCGTTCGAGTGAAAACCCAATGCGGTTCGGCTCGCGCGAGGTCAGCGAAAACTCGGTTTCGCCGCGGCTCGAGACGATACCCGCGCCGTAGATGCGCAGCCCGTCGCCGTCACGCATGAGACCGAATTCGACCGTGTACCAGTACAGGCGAGCGAGCAACGGCAACGCGCCCAGCGATTGCGCGATCTTGCCGGCCTTGCCGTAAGCCTGCATGAAGTCGGCGAACACCGGATTGGCGAGCAGCGGCACGTGGCCGAACACGTCGTGGAAGCAGTCGGGTTCCTGCAGGTAATCGAGCTGGTCCGGGCGACGCATCCACCACGTGGCCGGGAAGCGGCGATGGGCGAGATGGTCGAAGAAGACGTCGTCGGGCACGAGTCCCGGCACCGCCACGACCTGCCAGCCGGTCGCGGCCATCAGTTTTTCGTTCAGGTGTTCGAACTCCGGCACGCGACGTGCGTCCATGTCGAGAGCGCGAATACCCTCCATGAAGGCATCGCAGACGCGGCCCGGCAGCATGGCCGTCTGGCGTTCGTAAAGTTGCTGCCACACCGCATGATCGACCGCGCCGTATTGATCGACGGGTTGATCGATGGTGAAGTCGGGGCGGGTCGTGAGACCGGCGGCGAATTGCTCTTCGAGCATGGCAGTAAGGGACATGATACGGACGACTCAATCAAGCGGTGACATTGATTGAAAGTGTAGTGCGCATGGCATGCGAAATGGGCGCATAATGCGCCTGTGGTGAAAGTCGTTTGCATTAATTTCGCATAAAAATACGATTTATTGCGGAGATTCGTCATGCTTGATCTGGATAGCTTCGATTTGGCACTTCTGGACGCATTGCAGAAGGAGGGCCGAGCCACCCATCACCAGTTGGCGGAACACGTGGCGCTGTCCGCGTCGCAAATCGGCCGACGCCTGCAACGGCTCGAAGCCGCAGGGGTGATCGAGGGATATCGCGTGGTGTTGCGGCCCGAGGCGTTGGGCCTGGCGGTGACGGCGTTCACGACACTGCGCCTGCAGCATCACGGCGATCAGGTCATCGAACGTTTTCAGGCGGAAATCGATCTGTTGCCCGAAGTGCTCGAATGCCACGCTGTGGTCGGCGAGGCCGATTACCTGCTGCGTATCGTGGTGCCGGATCTGAACGCGCTGTCGGCGTTCGTGATGAAACGGCTGATGCAGGTGCCGGGCGTGGAGAACGTGCGCTCGAACATCGTGCTGAGCGCCTTCAAGCGCAGCAACGCGCTGCCGTTGCACTATCTGGCGAACCGGCAAGGGCGCTGATCGCGGGCGGCGCCAGGTCGCTTTGCCCTGGCAACCCTCGGGCGGCCCGTCACTGGCTCATCGGCTCACTGGCACCGGCGAGACGTCAGTCCGCGGGCATCAGCCATGGCTTGACGTAGCGCCCGTAGATCAGCGACTGGATCAGGGCAACCGTCGAGCCGATCAGCACTTCGATGACGCGCAGCATGGCGAGGTTGAGCTCCTCGTGCAGCCCCTGTCCCTGACCGCTCAACGCCGCCGACATCAGAATGACCACCGTGGCCGGCCCCAGACGCCAGTTCGCCGGATAGTTCTGCACCAGCATCGCCGCGAGCGTGGCAATCGTGATGCCCACGAGCATCGCTGCCAATCCCGGCCCCATCACCAGCAAGACGATACAAGCCACGACTGCGCCCGTAATCGTGTTGATCGAACGCGCCTTGAAGTTGCTGCGGGCCTGCAGCGGATCCGGCTCCGTCACGATGATGAGCGAGATCATTGCCCAATACGGCTCGGGGAAACCTGCGGCGCGAAGACCGAACCAGACGATCAGCGATCCACTGAGAATCTTGATCAGATAGACCAGCGCGTTCTTCTTGGGATGGAGAAAGGCGATGGACATGGGCACGCGTGGGTGGACACGGAAAGATGCCAGTGTGACATAGGGCGATTCCGGCGCATAACCTGCTGATGCGCTTGTCATACCCGCTGCAGAACCATTTCGAAGTCACACCGACTCCCTCGGCAATGGCGGTTCCCGACCCGGACAATTCCGACCCGGACGTGCCACGAATCCGAAATGTCGTGTCCTGCCGTGAAAAGCGCGGGGAAACGGTTCGAGATGCCAAAGACTGCGGGTTAGAATCGGCACACCAGAACTCGGGAGGAGTCCGGCATGTACAGCCGATCGCAACGCGTCTGGCCGGCCGCGCCATTGGCGTGGGTGGCACTTTGTCTTGGAACGATCGTGACGCCGGTTGCACAGGCTGCGCGGGTCGTGAGTGTGAGCCCGCAGGGTGAGGTTGCGACCGTCGATCAGGTTGTCGTCAAGTTTGACGAAGCGATGGTGCCGGCGGGCGACCCACGCGCGCAGGCGCCTGCTGCAGTGCGTTGCTCCGACGCGTCGCTGACCGGCGACGGGCATTGGCTCGAACCGAAGATCTGGGTCTACGATTTCAAACAGTCGCTGCCACCGGGCGCGAAGTGTTCCGTCGAGATGCGCAGCGGTCTGGCGGCGGTCTCCGGCACGGCGCTGTCGGGCACGACGCGCTATGCCTTCAACACCGGCGGTCCCGCCGTATCGTCCATCCGCCCGTCCTACGGTCCCATCGACGAGAATCAGATCTTCATTCTCACGCTCAACGGCCCTGCAGCACCTGACACCGTGCGCAAGAACGCCTGGTGCGAGACCGAAGGGGTGGGCGAGCGCATCGGCGTGAAATGGATCGAGGGCGACACCCGGACGGCGCTGCTCAAACGCTTCAACCTGGACAAGCAAGCGGCGCGCATCGTCATGCTGCAGTGCAATCGCACGCTTGCCGCGGGTGTGAAGATGCATCTGGTCTGGGGCGCAGGTATCGCCACGCCATCGGGGGTCCCGACAAAACAGGCGCGCCGGTTCGAATACGAAGTGCGAGAGCCGTTCACTGCCAGTTTCAGTTGCGAGCGTGAGAACGCGAATGCGCCGTGCACGCCGTTGCGCCCCCTGCGTCTGACGTTCAATTCGCCGGTCGCACGCGACATGGCGGCAAAAATCCGTCTGCAGGGTGCCGGGGCGGAGCGTTCGCCCAAGTTCAGTGATACGGATCGCACGTCGAGCGTGAGCGACGTGACGTTCGACGCGCCTTTCCCTGAAAAGGCCGAATTGACCATCGCGCTGCCGAAGGGCTTCACCGACGACAGCGGCCGCGCGCTCGACAACGCTGGCGAATTCCCGTTGAAGACGAAGACGGCGACCATGCCGCCGCTGGCCAAGTTCGCTGCGGCGCCGTTCGGCATCGTCGAGCGTTTCGCCGAGCCGGGCATGCCGCCCATGCTGCCGGTCACGCTGCGCAAGGTCGAGCCGGCGCTCCAGGTGAATGGCCTGGGCGTATCGGGCGAAGCGGCTGGCGGTGCGCCGAACGGGCGCACGATGCAGCTGCGCGTCGACGACGACAACGAAGTCATGAACTGGATGTCGCGCGTGCGCCGATTCGACGAGACGTCGATGACGCGCAAGCAGATCGCGCAGGAAATGCCGTCGATTCTGACGGCGCCGGCGGCGAAGGACACCTTCGGTCCGAATGCCGCCGTCATTGTGGAGGACAAGGTCACGCGCTACGACACGCGCAGCCTGTCGTTGCTCTCCGGATTACCGGGCGTTCAGGCGTTGACGTTGCCCGTGCCGAAAGAGAAGGACCTCCGTCCGTTCGAGGTGGTTGGCATTCCGTTCCAGAAGCCCGGCTTCTATGTGGTGGAACTCGCCTCGCCTTCGCTCGGGGCGGCGCTGCTCGGCAAGTCGTTGCCGATGTACGTGCGCACCACGGTGCTCGTCACCAATCTCGGCGTGCACTTCAAGATGGGCCGGGAAAACGCGATCGCCTGGGTGACGACGCTCGACAAGGGGCAGCCGGTAGCCAACGCGAAGGTTCGCGTGCTCGACTGCGACGGCACCGAAGTGGCGACCGCCGTGACGGACAAGACCGGCGTGGCGAAGATCGACAAGTCGTTCGAGAAGTACCGGTACTGCGAGAAGACGATGCGTTCGGGCTACTTCGTGGTGGCGCGCACGCAGGGCAGCGATCCCGACATGGCGTTCGTGTCGTCCGACTGGAACCGTGGTATCGAGCCGTGGCGCTTCCATGTGCCGACCGATGGCGGCAGCAGCCCGACCGTGCGTGCACAAACGGTGTTCGACCGCATGCTGTTTCGCGTTGGCGAGACCGTGTCGATGAAGCATTTCATCCGACAGGAGACGATGCAGGGGCTGGCACTGCCCGCGAGTTTGCCGTCGCAGTTGACGATCACCCACGAGGGGTCCGGGCAGACTTATACGCAGCCCATCAAGTGGCGCGACGGGCGTCTGGCCGAGAACACCTTCCAGATCCCGCAGGGCGCGAAGCTCGGCGAGTATGCGGTGTCGCTCGATTACACGGACGCCGATTCGCGGCCCAAGGCATATCCGACATCGCTTGACGGCGGGCGCTTCCGCGTCGAGGCATTCCGATTGCCGGTGCTGGCCGGAACGATTGGCGTGCGCGACGCCGCCAAGTCGCCGCTCATCAACAAGACCGAGGCACCGGTCAACGTGCAGGTGAACTTCGTGGCGGGCGGCCCGGCAGGCAACTTGCCGGTACGCGTCTCGGCGTTGTTGCGCGTGCGCGATCTCACGTTCGATGGTTACGACGATTTCAGCTTCACGCCATATCGGCCGCCGCAGGCGCAGTCGGGCGCGGACGACGACGATCAGGGTAATGATGAAAGCTCGGGGTCGAGCGATCAGAAGCTGGTGGCCGACAAGCAGCGGCTCGTACTGGACCGCAATGGCGCAGGCAGCCTGACGCTCAAGGACTTGCCGAAGGTCGATCGTCCGAGCGATCTGGTGCTCGAAGCGAGCTTCTCGGATCCGAACGGCGAGATTCAGACGCTTCGCGGCAACGCCACGTTGTGGCCTGCCAATCTGATCACGGGCGTGCGCAGCGAAAGCTGGGTCTCGGTGACGAACAAGCTGCCGGTGAAGGCACTGGCACTCGATTTGCAGGGCAAGCCGAAGGCCGGCGTGGCGATGGACGTGCGCGCCGAAGCGCGTATCACGACGAGCAGCCGCAAACGCATGGTCGGCGGCTTCTACGCCTACGACAACCGCACCGAGGTCAAGGATCTCGGGAACGTATGCAGTGGCAAGACCGACGATCGCGGCTTGCTCTCGTGCGATGTCTCGCTCACGCAGCCGGGCGAAATCACGCTGGTGGCGCAGGCCAGGGATGACAAGAACAACCTGAGCACGTCAACGACCAGCGTCTGGGTGACCGGGCGCGGCGAGGTCTGGTTTGGCGGGGACAACACCGACCGCATGGATGTCTTGCCGGAGCGTCGTGCCTACGAACCGGGCGAGACGGCGAAGCTGCAGGTGCGCATGCCGTTCCGTTCGGCCACCGCACTCGTCGCGATCGAGCGCGAGGGCGTGATGGAGACGCGCACGATGGAGATTTCGGGCAAGGACCCGAACGTTTCCCTCAAGATCGATCCGTCCTGGGGGCCGAACGTGTACGTGTCGGTGCTTGCGGTGCGTGGTCGCATTCACGAGGTGCCGTGGTATTCGTTCTTCCAGTGGGGGTGGAAGCAGCCGCTCGAATGGTTCCGCGCGTTCTGGTACGAAGGGCGGGAATATCAGGCGCCGACAGGGTTGGTCGATCTGGGCAAGCCGGCCTATCGTTTCGGCGTGACCGAACTGCGTGTCGGCACCGCCGGGCAGCGTCTGGGCGTCGAGGTCAAGCCCGACGCGGCAACGTATCCGATACGCGGCCATGCCAAAGTGCGCATCAAGGTCACGCAACCTGACGGCAAACCGATGGCGGCGGGCACCGAGGTGGCGGTCGCGGCGGTCGACGAAGCACTGCTGGAGCTCGCCCCCAATACGAGCTGGAATTTGCTCGATGCGATGTGGCAACGCCGCAGCTACAGCGTGACGACGGCCACCGCACAGATGGAGATCATCGGACGCCGTCACTACGGGCGCAAGGCCGTACCGGCGGGCGGCGGCGGGGGCAAGAGCCCGACGCGCGAGCTGTTCGACACGCTGTTGCTCTGGCAACCGCGCGTGGTGCTCGACGACAAGGGCGAGGCGAGCATCGACGTACCGCTCAACGACTCGTTGTCGAGCTTCCGCATCGTGGCGGTGGCCGATGCCGGCAAGCCCGGCGCGCAGGCGCTGGGCTGGTTCGGCACGGGGACGGCGAAGATCCGCACCACACAGGATCTGCAACTGATTTCCGGACTGCCACCGCTGGTGCGCGAAGGCGACAACTACCGGGCCCAGTTCACCGTACGCAATACGACGCAGCACGCCATGCAGGTGCAACTGACCGGCCGGGCGACGCAACTGACGCTTGCGCCACAACGGGTCGACGTGCCGGCAGGCGAATCGCGCGAAGTATTCTGGGAGGTGACGGCGCCGACCGGCGCTGCGGACACGCGGGCGCAACGCCTGTTGTGGGAAGTCAGCGCGCAGGCACCCGCGGTCGGTAACGCACCGGCTGCCAACGATGCCATCAAGGTCGGTCAGGACATTCAGCCGGCGTTGCCCGCGAGCGTCCAGCAGTCGGTGCTCATGCAGGTCGAGGGGAGCCTCACGTTGCCGATGGCGCCGCCTGCCGGAGCCGTGACGGATAGCACCGGCAAGCTGCGCGGCGGCGTTCGCGTCAACCTGCAGCCACGTCTGTCGCAAGGATTGCCCGGCGTGAAGCGGTGGTTCGAGCTTTATCCCTATGCCTGTCTGGAACAGCAGGCATCGAAGGCGCTCGGGTTGCGCGACATCTCGCAATGGAAGCGCGTGATGGGGATGTTGCCGTCGTATCTCGACGAAGACGGTCTGGCGAGCTATTTCCCGCCGCAGGAGGGCTTCGCGAATCAGGGGAGTGACACCCTGACCGCGTACCTGCTCGCCGTGAGCAACGAAGCGAAGGCGCTGGACCCGGCCTATGCACTGCCGGATGACGCGCTGGCGCGCATGTCGGATGGCCTGACGGCCTTCGTCGAAGGGCGTCTCACGCGCCGCTTCTGGGCGCCGCGCGACGATCTGACGCTGCGCAAGCTCGCCGCCATCGAGGCCCTGTCGCGATACGGCCGGGCCAATGCCCGCATGCTGAGTTCGCTCACCTTGGCGCCGAACGACTGGCCGACATCGGCAGTCATCGACTGGTACGCAATTCTGCAGCGTCTGCCCGATGTGCCGCAGCGTGCCGAGCGACTCGCGCAGGCCGAGCAGATTCTACGGGCGCGCCTGTCGTATCAGGGCACGCGCGTCGGCTTCTCGACGCAAGGCACCGACGGCCTCTGGTGGCTGATGGTGGGGCCGGAGACCAACGCGGCCCGGCTGGCGTTGCTGATGAACGCGAATCCGGCGTGGAAGGATGAAATGCCGCGACTCGTGATCGGTCTGCTGGGGCTGCAGTCGCGCGGCGCCTGGTCGACGACGACGGCGAATGTCTGGGGCGGCCTCGCGGTGGATCGCTTCTCCGCACGTTTCGAGCGTGACACGCCGACCGGGCAGACGGCGGTCCAGTGGCAGCGCGACAACCAGACGAGCGGCGGCGTGCAGACCGTCGACTGGGACAAGCTCAAGGCGGGCACCGTGCCGCCGCCGGTGTCGTTGCCGTGGCTGGGCAACGCAACGGCAGGATCGGACAACGCGCGCGATGTGCTGCGTCTCGAGCAGGCCGGGGCGGGCAAGCCGTGGGCGACGATCCAGAGTCTGGCCGCCGTGCCGCTCAAGGCGCCGTTCTCTGCAGGCTACCGTGTGACGCGAACCGTGCAGGTACAGGACGCCGCGGACCGCTCGGGTGAGAGCTTCGTGCGAGGGGCGGTGCTGCGTGTACGGCTCGACATCGACGCACAGGCCGACATGCGCTGGGTGGTGGTGAGCGATCCGTTGGCCGGCGGCGCGACGGTACTGGGTGGCGGCCTTGGCCGAGATTCCGTCATCGCCACGCAGGGCGAGAAGGCCGAAGGGGCCATTCCCGCCTTCGAGGAACGGGCGCAGGACGCTTACCGTGCGTATTACGACTTCCTGCCCAAGGGACAGCATCGCATCGAGTACACGGTCCGTCTGAACAACGTGGGCAAGTTCGCGACGCCGCCCACGCGCGTCGAGGCCTTGTACGAACCTGCGATGTATGGCGAGACGCCAAACCCGCCGGTGCAGGTGGTGCCGGCGAAGCAATGACTACGGGAGCCGGACAGTCATGACGTCTACCTTTTTTGCCCCGGCGGCGGCGCTGCCTCGTGAGGCACGCCGCTTCTGGTGGCTGGCCGCCATCGCCGGCGCGGCTTACGCCCTTGCACTGCGCGGCGCACCATATGCCGACCAGGCCGTCGCGAAGGCGCTCCTGTGCGGGTTGCTGTTGTTCGCGGCGATGTATCACCGAGTCCCGCGCGAGCGCGTGTGGCTGTGTGCTGCGCTGGTCTTCTCGGGCGCAGGCGATGTCCTGCTGGCGTTGCCCGCAGTGGCACAAGGCTTCGTGCTCGGGCTGGGTGCGTTTCTGTTGGCGCACCTCGCGTATTTCGTGCTGTTCTGGCGATTGCGTCGTCGCTGGACGCAGGTGCCCGGCTGGCACCGGATTGCGATCGTGCTGGTGTGGGTGACGGCGGCGCTCGCGTATGCGATGTACTGGCCGGGCATGGGTGAGCTGAAGGCGCCGGTGGCCTGTTACGTCATCGTGTTGGCGACGATGGCCTCGGCGGCGCTGCTGGCGGACCTGCCGGGCGAGTGGGCGGCCGTTGGTGCGTTGCTTTTCACCGTGTCCGACGCGCTCATCGGGACCACGCGTTTCGTGGGCACGTTTGCAGCACAGGAGTACGCCATCTGGATTCTCTACGCGTTAGCGCAGTTGCTGCTGACGGCCGGCATCATGGCGATCCGACCGGAAACTGCGCCGCCGACGCCGGACAACAACGGGGCTGCGCGCAGTGCCTGATATGCGTCGCCGCTGTTCGTTCGTCCGATCCGGTGTCGTGCGTCGCGCCCTGTGCGGCGTGGCGCTGGCATTGGGGCTGCTTCAGGCTACGGCGCCCGCCGAGGCCGTGCCGTCGTTTGACGAGGTGCGTCGGGACTGGCGTGCGTCGGACTGGATTCTGCTCGACCGTCGCGGTGAACCGTTACAACGCCTGCGAGTCGACATGCAGGCGCAACGCGGCGACTGGGTCACGCTTGCCGATGTCTCCCCGGCATTTCGTCAGGCGTTGATCGTCTCGGAGGACAAGCGCTTCTACGAGCACAGTGGCGTCGACTGGCGCGGCGTGGCCGCTGCCGCCTGGGGCAATCTCTGGCATTCGCGCACGCGGGGTGCGTCGACACTCACGATGCAATTGGCGGGGCTGCTGGACGACGATCTGCGCCCCAGCGCACGCAATCGTTCCGTGACGCAAAAGATCGGTCAGGCAGCGACGGCCATGTGGCTGGAACAGCGCTGGCGCAAGGATCAGATTCTCGAGGCGTATCTGAACCTCGTGCCGTTTCGCGGCGAACTCGTAGGCATTTCCGCCGTCTCGCAAACGCTCTTCGGCAAGTTGCCCATCGGTCTGGATGCCCGCGAGTCGGCACTGGCGGTCGCGTTATTGCGCGCACCCAACGCGGCGGCGGCGCGTGTCTCGCAACGCGCGTGCGGCATGCTTCGCGACATGGGGCAGGCGTCGGAATGCAACGGTCTCAAGGGCTACGCGCAACTCGTATTCTCTCGACCGGCCAGCGTGATGACGACGCGCGACGCCGTCAATCTCGCACCGCATTTCGCCCGTCGTGTCTTCGGCGAAAGCCGTCCACCTGCGGGGACCCGTATCACCAGCACGCTGGACGTGAATCTCCAGCGCATGGCCGTGACGACGTTGCAGCAGACGTTGCGGGAGTTGGGCACGCCGGGGCGCTCTCGCAACGTGCAGGACGGCGCAATCGTCGTGATCGACAATGCGAGCGGCGACATCCTGGCATGGGTCGGATCCTCGGGCCCGCTGTCGTCGGCTGCGCAGGTGGACAGTGTGACGTCTGCGCGTCAGGCAGGTTCGACGCTCAAGCCATTCCTCTACGCACAGGCGATTGCCGAGCAGCGATTGACGGCGGCGTCGCTACTCGACGATTCCCCGATCGATCTGCCCACGGGGGGCGGTCTGTACATTCCGCAGAACTACGATCGGCATTTCAAGGGTTGGGTCAGTGCGCGCACGGCGCTAGGGTCGTCGCTGAATGTGCCCGCCGTGCGCACGCTCGTGATGGTCACGCCGCGCCGCTTCGCGCAGACACTTGTCGCGCTGGGACTACCCCTCACGCAAAGCGGCGACTACTACGGCTTCAGCCTTGCGCTCGGCAGTGCGGACGTGACGTTGCTGTCGCTCGCGAACGCCTATCGCGCGCTCGCCAATGGTGGCGTCGCCAGTGGCGTGAACGAGCGGATGCCACCGCCGCTTCAAAACGCAAACGCGCGCGTCGCTGGGCAATCAAAGGACGCCACGCGCAACGCACAGCGCACGACCGTGTTCTCGCCGCAGGTGAGTTTCATCGTGTCGGACATGATCGCGGACCGCCAGGCGCGCACGCGCACGTTCGGCCTCGACAGCCCGCTCTCGACGCGTTACTGGACGGCGGTGAAAACCGGGACGAGCAAGGACATGCGCGACAACTGGGCGGTCGGCTATTCGCGTCGCTACACGGTCGGCGTGTGGGTCGGCAACGCCGACGGTGCGCCGATGTGGGACGTCTCCGGCGTGTCGGGCGCCGCGCCGATCTGGCACCGTGTCATGGACTATCTGCATCGTCGCACGGCGAGTCTGCCGCCTCCGGCACCGCCGGGTCTGGAGCATGTCGCGGTGCAGTACGCCGAGCACGTAGAACCCTCACGCGAGGAATGGTTTTTGCCCGGCACGTCGCAGAGCACGATTGCACTGTCCGCACTGGCGACCAAAGCGCCAAGCGGGCCGCTGTGGCGCATCGCGGGACCGACCGACGGGACCATCGTGGCGCTGGATCCCGACATCCCGCCTGCCAATCAGCGGTTGTGGTTCCAGGTGGCTGCGGCGTGGCCCAAGGGCGCCGCATGGCGGCTGGACGGCAAGCCTGTGGCGGGCGCGGCTCGCGTCGGTTGGTTGCCGTGGCCCGGACGTCATACGCTCGAACTCGTCGATGCCTCCGGCGCCGTTCGTGACAGCGTGCGCTTCGAGGTACGCGGTGCGACCATCAACGACGGCAAGCGCATGCGCAATGCGAGTCGCTAAGCGCATGTGCGCAACATGCGCACGACGCGTCGCGAATAATTTTTGATGTTGCAGACGCGTTCACGCGATGCGCGCTACACTGAATTCAGACTTGGCAAAGCGTGACGCGATGTGACGGCGACGAGTGCGACCCCTGCCGCCGATGGCGCACGCCCCGAAGCGGAGACCTATCGATGATCACGCTGGATGCGCGGCAAACCGCGCACTTGTTGCCCTATCCTCAACTGGCCGACGGCATCGAGGCCATGCTCATGGAGATGCGCTCGGGCACCGCGCGCGCCCCGGAGCGTCTGCATTTTCCCCTGACCGAACCCGAACGTGGCCGCCGTGGCGGCGTGCTGCTGGTGATGCCGGCCGTCAATCGCGACGTCGCGATGACCAAGCACATTACCGTCCATCCCGAAAACTGCCGTGCAGGAAAGCCGTCGATCATCGGCGAAGTGATGGTGTTCGATCCGCACACAGGCGAGCGTCAGATGTTGCTCGACGGGCCGACCGTCACTGGACGCAGAACGGCGGCGGTCACGCTCTTTGCTGCACGCAAATTTGCGCCGCGTCCGAACGGGCCGGTGCTGATTGTCGGTGCGGGCGTGCAGGCGCGGGCGCATCTGGAGGCGTTCGCCGCCGGCATGGGCACGCGTCACTTCATGATCTTTTCCCGCAGCCCGGAGCGCGCGCACGCGCTGGCGGATCACGCCGCGTCGCTGGGCGTGGAAGCGACCGTCATCGACGCCATCGAACCAGTGCTCAACACCGTGAGCATCGTGATCACGGCCACGACCAGCAGCGAGCCCGTGTTGCCCGATAGCGATGCGATGCGCTGGCGCGACGACATCTTCGTCGCGGGCGTCGGCGCGTTTCGTCCCGACATGCGCGAATTGCCGCCGCAGTTGTGCCGCGACGCCGCCGTGCGCGGCACGCTTGTCGTCGACACATGGGAAGTGAAGCACGAGGCGGGCGATCTGCTGCATGCGGCCATCGACTGGGCGCGCGCAGCACCCCTCATGGACGCCATCATCACGCCCGATCGATTCCGGTCGAGCGGACCGGTGCTCTTCAAGAGCGTGGGTTACGCGCTGTGGGATCTGGCGGCGGTGCTATGCGCGCGCGCCAATCTCGCAAAGGACGGCGTGCCGGAAGCCTGAAGCGTCGGGCACGGGCACTGCGCGTCGCGTTCAGGCGGGCAGTGCGAACGGTATGCCCGCCGAGGCGCCGGTGATCGTCGCATTGCCGGGCATGGCATCGGGTGTGATCACATGCACCGGCAATCCCAGTGTGGTTTCGATGAGATCGGCGCGCATGACGTCGCGCGGCGCGCCCGTGGCGAGAATGCGGCCGTTGGCAAGCAGCGCCATGCGGTCGGCGTGACGTGCCGCCAAGTTGACGTCATGCACGATGGCCATTGCGCCGAATCCCCATGTCCTGGCGAGTTCACGCGTCAGCGAGAGCAGGTGATGCTGATGCGCGAGATCGAGCGCCGCGGTTGGCTCGTCGAGCAGCAAATAGCGAGGCACCGATGGCGCCTGCGGGTCGTCGTCCGGCCACAGTTGCGCCAGCACGCGCGCGAATTGCACACGCGCCCACTCGCCACCCGAGAGTGTCATGACGTCGCGATGCAGCAACGGCAACGCACCAGCGCGTTCGAGCGCTAGCGTGGCGATTTCGGTGTCGCTCAACGCGGACTGGCCCGCCGAGTTGCCTCGCGCACGGGATCGGGGGAACGGCAGGCGTCCCATGGTCACGATCTCCAACGCACTGAACGGGAACGACAATTGCGCCGTTTGCGGCAGCACGGCGCGCAAACGCGCCAGCGCCGCCGTGGTGTATTGCGAGAGCAGCGCGCCGTTGAGCGTGATGGCACCGCTCACGTGTGTGCGCGGCGGCAGCGGCTCGCCGGCCAGTGCCTTGAGCAACGTGCTCTTGCCCGCGCCGTTACGGCCGAGGAGCACGAGCAGTTCGCCGGGACGAACGTCGAGCGACAACCCGTCGAGCACGGGCGAATCGGTATGGGCAATCGTGAGGTCGTGTGCACTGAGCATGGCGAGGTCCTGATCCGTCGAGTCGGCCGGTGTCTCCGACGGCACCGGCAAGGCCGTCATAGTCCGAACTGACCGCGGCGGCGCCACAGCAGCATGAGGAAGAACGGTGCGCCGAGCAGCGCCGTCAGAATGCCCAGCGGCAACTCTGCCGGGGCGACCCACGTGCGCGCCACGAGGTCGGCGATGAGCGTGAGAATGGCGCCGAACAACGCCGCCGTCGGCAACACCGCGCGCGGATCCGGACCGACGACCAGTCGCACGATGTGTGGGGCGATCAGGCCGATGAATCCGATCATGCCGCTCGACGCGACCAGGGCGCCGACGCACAGGGCACACGCCACCATCACGCGCCGTTTCACGGACTGCACGGCCACACCGAGATGCAGCGCCTCCGCCTCGCCGAGCAACAACGCGTTGAGCGAGCGGCACTGCGTCGCGAGCGCGACGATGCCCAGCGCCACCGGCCAGACGATCACCGCGAGCATCGACCATTGGGCGCCGCCGAGACTGCCGAGTGTCCAGAAGGTGAGGGTGCGCAATTGGGTGTCGTTGGCGAGATACGTCAGCAAGCCAATGGCCGCGCCCGAGACCGCATTGATGGCAATGCCGGCCAGCAACAACAGGGGGAGCGCCAGACGTCCGCGTCCCGCCGCGAGACGGTAGACGAGCGCTGTTACGCCGAGCGCGCCAACGAATGCCGCCACGGGCAACAGCCAAAGGCCGAGCGAAGCGGCGAGCGCCGCCGGCAGCATGACGCTGCCGAGCACGATGACCCCCGCAGCGCCCAGCGCGGCGCCACTGGCCACGCCGATGAGGCCGGGGTCGGCCAGCGGGTTGCGAAAGAGCGCCTGTAGCGCGGCCCCGGCTGCGCCGAAGCCCGCGCCGACCAGAATGCCGAGCACGATGCGCGGCAGACGGATCTGCAACATCACGTTGCGCGCCTGATCCTGGACGAAGTCGCCCGTCGCACTGCGGAACAGGGCCGCGATGGCCTCGCCCGGGGCAATGCGATACGCCCCGCCGCACAGCGCCGCCAGCACGGCGAGCGCGAGCAGCCCGATGAGGACCGTCATGACGATCCATCGGGGAGGACGGCGGCGTGCGGCACCGGCGCGCCCGGCAGCGGGCGCCGGGGTACGCGCCGGGTCAGGCTTGGCGGACGGCAGCGGGTTGGGAAGCGGGGGAGCGGCTGACATGGCTTCGTTCACTGGCAAAGTCTTTCGGAGGCGGGCGCGATCGGATCAGGGCCCCGGTTCGCCGCGCCGGGGCGGCGGTGCCGGGACGCGTTCAAGTGGCGTGCACGCGCTGCGCGAGTTCGGCGACAGCCTGCGGCAGGCGCGGGCCGAAACCGAGCAGATACAGGGCGTCGAAGCTCACTACGCGCTTCGCGCGCCCGGCGGGCGTATTCGCAAGGCCCGGCTGCGCGAGCAGCGTGGCGGCAGGATCGGTGGGCGACGGTCCGGTCGTGGTCGTGAGCAGCACATCCGGTTGGGCGGCAACCGCCGCTTCGGCGGTCAGCGGGCGATAGCCCGTGAAGCCGCGCAGTGCGTTATCGGCGCCGGCGTAGGCGAGCATGGCGTCGGCCGCCGTGTCCTGTCCCGCGACCATCACCTGATTGCCCGTATGACCGAGGATGAACAGCACGCGGGGCCTGCGCGCGATGCCGTAACGTTGCTCGACCTGTTCGCGCGCGCTGCGCCAGTCAGACATGAAGTTGCCCGCCACGCGACTGCCCGACTCGGACATGCCCAGCGCGAGCGCGACGTCTCGAATGTTGTCGCGCACGAGTTCTGCGGTATAGCCGTGCGTAAAGCGCTTCACGGGTACGCCTGCCGCCGCGATCTGCGACAGGACGTTGGGCGGTCCGGCTTCCGCGCCGGCCAGCAGCAGATCGGGGTGCAGCGAGAGTACGCCCTCGGCCGACAGCGTGCGCAGATAGCCGATCTTCGGCAGTTTGGTCGCCGCCTCCGGATACAAGCTCGTGAGATCGTTGGCGATTACACGATCCTGCGCCCCGAGGGCGTAGACGATCTCGGTCAGGGCGCCGCCCGCGACGACGACACGCTTCGGCGCGGCCTTCGCGGGCGCTGCCGCATGCGCGAGCGCCGCCGGGAGCAACGTGCCCACGCACGCCCCTGCCGCCAGCGCAGCGCCGCCGGTCAGCAAGGTGCGTCGCGACACGCCATGGGCATCGCGGCGCGCGTTCATGCGTCGACCCCCGCGGCCGTTTGCTTGCCGTCGGCCTGTGCCACGCGCACCAGGGTTTCGCGCCAGCCTTCGAGCTCGGCGTGCCCCGGCTTGCGCTCGCCGAAGAACATGGCGATGACCATGCCCGAGGCGTCGAGCAATTCGAGCGACGAGACGATGCCGTCGGACGTCGGCTTGCGCACGATCCACGCGGTGTCGACGAGGTCTTCACGCAGATGCAGATTGAAGCCCGGATCGAGCACGTTCACCCACGGGCCCATCACGCGGATGTTCTTCACCGGGCCGGTGTGAATCTGGATCATGCCCGCGTTACCGACGAACACCATGATCGGCAGATCCGTGCCCGCAGCGTCTTCGAGCAACGTGCGCACCGATGCGGCACTCACCTGTTGCGCATGGCCTTCCGGCGCGAGACGCAACGCCTGCGCGCGCGACACGCCATGACGCTTGAGCATGTCGAAGAACTGGTGCGTGTCCGTCATGGCGAGCCAGTCGCGCTGGAAGGCGGCGGCGTCGATATCGGCGTCCGGCGTTTCGGCCTTCGGTGCGTCGGCGGTCGTGACGTGCTGGCCCGGCGTCTGATCGTCGGAACGGAAACGGGCGACGAGTGCGTCATACGCGGGCACATCGCTGTGATCGCGCAGGAACATCTTGTGCACGGCCGTGCCGGCCTTGTCGAAGAATTGCAGCGAGCGGCGCGGACCGTTCTCCGAAGGCGTTTGTACGGCGTAACCGTAGGCCCACTGGTGATAGAAGATGCGCAGGTCCAGATCCTTGCCGAGACCGAGGCCGATGGTGCCCTGATGCGAGAGCTTTTCGTATTGCCCGTCTTTCTCGTGCACGGCCGCGTTGTTGCGCGTGAGCGCCATCACGCGACCCAGCGCGGGCAGGGCTTCGACAATCTCGGTGAACTCGGGGCGCAGGCGCACCACATGCTCGCCAACGAACGCCGCGACAGTCTCGCATTCGGACACGCCAAGTGCGGCGGCGGCGTCGCGATCGCGCAGGTTCTGTTCGGTCTTCACTCGTTGGAATTCGCTGCGCAGACGGGTGACGTCGGCGAGCGCGGGGAGTGCCGGGTGGGCGGCGGAGGTGGCGTTTTGAGCGTTCATCATGGCGATTCCTTGATTGCGTGTTTGCTGGCAGTGGCTGGCATGCGCCGGTGTGAGCCCGGAAAGCGAGGGCGCGCACGCCGGCGCAGGTTCTGACGGGGTACGGCGATCAGTACTGAAGCTTCAGGCTCACAGCCACGCTGCGGCCCGGTGCCGAGTAGGCGTCCTTGACGGTCGAGTTCTCGGCGATGTTGCGAACGTCCGACCAGTTCCAGTACTTGCGGTCGAACACGTTGTAGATGCCCGCATAGACCGTGGCGTACTTGTTGATGTGATAGCCGCCCGACACATCGAGCACGAACGACGACGGCGGTGCCCAGCAGTTCTGGTTCTGCTGTGTGCCCGACGTACAGGACTTCGCGATCTGGCTTTGCGACTTCGCGGCCTGGAAGAGCAGGTCGGCTTGCGCGAACCACGTGTTGTTCGGCTCGTAACGCACCCCCACGACCATCGAGAACGGATTGATGGTGTTCAGCGGCTGGCTGGCGGCGCCGTTGTCTTCGGTCGTGCCGTGCGTGTAGGCCATCGCCGTGCGCAGTGTCACACCGCCCTTGAGCGCCCACGTGGCACGGCCTTCCCAACCCTGGATGCGGGCGCGGCTGAAGTTCACGTACTGATAGATGAGCGGATCGTTCGGACGACCGGAGCCGCTGATGTTCTGCTGCGAGATGAAGTTGCGGTAATTGCCCGCGAAGACGGCCGTGCTGTACGTGACCGGGCCCAGCGTGGTCGCGAGGCGGCCGCGCAGGCCGAGTTCGAACGTGTCGCTCGTTTCCGGCTTCAGGTCGGGATTCGCGATCGACATGTAGCCGAACACCGGGTTCGAGAAGCCGTTGTTGACCTGATCGGGCGTCGGCGTGCGGAAGCCGCGCGCGTACTGCACGTACGGAATCAGCGACGGTGCGATTTCGTACATGATCGCCAGACGCGGCGAGAACGCGGAGTCGTTCGACGAGGTCGGCTGGACGAGCTGGCCGGACGCCGTTTGCGACACATACAGCGGATCGTTCTGCTTCGGCGAGAGCCAGTACGCGTCGTAGCGGATACCCGGCGTGACGGTGAGCGCGCCGTAGCGGATTTCGTCCTGCAGATAGGCGCCGAACAGGGTGTAGTCGGTGTCCGGGAACGCCTTGTTCGGGAACGACTCGCCCACGCCCGGGATCGTGCCGTTGCGATAGCTGGTGATGTACGCGAGGCTCGCATCGGTGCCGTACACGAGCTTGTGCGCGAGCGGGCCCGTCATGAAGTTGCTCTCGGCCTGGAGCGAGCCGCCAACCGTGCGTTCCTTGTACGTGTTGTCACGCGTGCGATCGCCCGCCGTGCGTTTCTCGTACGAGTACTGGTTGTTCTTCGCGTCCTGGAAGTAGAGCAGCGCGTGAAGGTTCTGCACATACGCCTGCGACGCGTCCTTGAAGTCGTAATCGAGGCTGACGCGATTGCGCTCCAGACGGTCGCTCGTGGTCAGACCCAGCGTGGTCGGCGGGTTGATCGCGGACAACACGTTGGTATCGACGCGGCGACGCACGTTTTCGCCCGTGAGCTTGAACGTCGAGAACGGCGTGGCCTTGAAGACCAGCTTGCCGAGCACCGAGTTGCCGTTGCTGTCCTGCGGGTTGGCCGTCGTGCGCGCGGTGGAGGCGGAGTTGTTCGTGCCCTTGTTGTCGAGCTCGTGCCCCTTGTTGCCGTCGACGATCACCATGCCCTGCCAGCGCTCGCCGCCCCAGGCGGCCTGCGCGGTGGCGCCGAAGCTGCGGTCCATCGAGTTGTAGTACGGACGCAGCGAGAAATAGGTCGACTTGCCGAACACGTCGAGCAGGTCTTGCGGGTCTTTGGTGAGGAAGTTGACGACACCGGTCAGGCCGTCGCTGCCGTAGAGCGACGAGGCCGGGCCGCGCAGAATCTCGATGCGGCGCAGCAGGTCCATGCTCATGTAATCGCCCCGGCCGGCTTCGAGCGGGCCGAAGGCGTAGGAGGAGGGCATGCGGATGCCGTCTTCGAACAGCGCCACGCGATTGCCTTCGAGACCCCGGATGTTGATGCTCGAATTGCCGTCGCGCCCGCCACCGGCGGCAGCCGACGCGGGACGATAGGGCGCGCGGCGCACGGTCACGCCGGGCTCGTAGCGCAGTGCTTCCTTGATGTCCTGCGCCTGCTGTTCTTCGAGATCCTGGTCGGTGATCACCGAAATGGAAGCCGGTGTGCGTTCCGCTTCGGTGGGGGTGCGCGTCGCTGTCACGTTCACCTCACGCAGATTGGCTTCGGCGAGCTGCAACGGTGCGTTGGGCGATGCCTGCGCGAGCTGGAGCGTCTGGGACGACGCTGCCACCGGCTGGGCGGCCTGAACCGAAGGGGTCTGGCCGTCAGCCGCTACCTGAGGTGCCTGTTGCGCGAAGGCGGCAGGCAACCAGAACGCGGCAAACACCGCGCCTGCGAGCGGATGCAGACGCCGGCGGGTCGCAAACGCCTTGCGGCGCTGCGAGGCTTCGGTGACGCCGCCGCGATCGGAATCGCGATCGGTGCGGGCGCAACCGTTGGCGCCATATCCCTGGCGCGTGGTGATGACAAATGCGCGGCCCCCGCCGCTCGACGACTGCTTCACTGCTGGCTCCCAATGCTAGAAAACCCCGTTTCTGGCTGGCGAGCGCTCGTGGCAATCGGCGTGTGAACAGCGTTGCAATGAACGCTTGTGAACACGCTGGCAGGCGCGGCTGGCGAAATATTTCGTGCCACCCGGCCGCAGATGTTCGGCCTTGGGACGAAGTGCTTTTGTTGAAACTCAAATGAGAATCATTTGCATTTTTAACGAAGAAGCCCCGATACGTCAAGGGCGTTGTCGCGCAATGTCAACAATTGGGAACACGCCGTAAGGCGGCGAAGCGAGAGGGGTCGTCAGATCGGCAGGCTGGTATCGAACTTGATTTCGCGCAGCACCACGCTCGTCTTGACGTTGGCCACGGCCGGGAGCCGGAAGATGTGTTCGTGCAGAAATGCGTCGTAGGCCTTGATGTCGGGGGCCACGATCTTGAGGATGTAATCGGCTTCGCCCGTGGTGCTGTAGCACTCGGTGACTTCCGGACACGTGCGGATCTCGCGCTCGAACTGCTCCGTGCCGCCTTCGGTGTGACGCGTGAGCTGCACGTGGGCCAGTGCACAGACGTGCAGGCCGAGCTTTTCGCGGTCGAGCAGCACCGTATAACGCTGAATCACGCCGCTTTGCTCCATGTCCTTGATACGCCGCCAGCAGGGGGTGGCCGACAGGCCGACGTTTTCGGACAGTTCCTGCGCCGAGCGGCGCGAGTCGATCTGCAGCAGACGCAGAATCTGCCGCGCAAAGTTATCGAGTAATTCCATTTCTCAGATCCGCCTTTTGCGAAATGAACGTTTCTTATTGTGCGCCGAAACGAGTGAAATAGTAAAAATCTTTCTCCTGCCTCCCCATACACTGCTTGCATACCGGCGCGTGTCCACACTATCCGTACATCGCGCTGAGACGAACAGAACATAAGCCCCCGAAGTCAGGCTAACGCCGCGGTCACCGACCGTCCGGCGCGCTGCGGGGATCAGGAGATACACAATGAATGCCCCCATGCGCGCCGCGTTGGCGACGCCGACGGCCACCCCCCTGGCCCATCCCGATTACCAGCTCTCCGATGCGCTCACGGCGCGTCGTGGCCAGATCTTCCTGACGGGCACGCAGGCCCTCGTGCGCATCTTGCTGATGCAGCACCAGCTCGACGCCCAACGCGGCCTGAACACTGCGGGCTTCATCAGCGGTTATCGCGGCTCGCCGCTTGGCGGCGTGGATCAGCAGTTGTGGAAGGCCAAGAAGCTGCTCGATGCGGCCAACGTCAAGTTCCTGCCTGCCATCAACGAAGAGCTGGGTGGCACGGCGGTCATGGGCACGCAGCGCGTGGAAGCCGACCCGGATCGCACCGTCGAAGGCGTGTTCGGCATGTGGTACGGGAAGGGGCCCGGCGTCGATCGCGCGGGCGATGCGCTCAAGCACGGCAACGCTTATGGCGCGTCGCGTCATGGCGGCGTGCTTGTGGTGGCGGGCGACGACCACGGCTGCGTGTCGTCATCGATGCCGCACCAGAGCGACTTCACGATGATGTCGTGGAGCATGCCGGTGCTGAACCCGGCCGATATTGGCGAGCTTGTCGAATTCGGTCTGTACGGCTATGCGCTGTCGCGCTTTTCGGGCGCATGGGCAGGGCTGAAGGCCATTTCGGAGACGGTCGAGTCGCGCGGCACGGTCGATCTCGACAAGATCCGCACCGACTGGGCGGAACCGCAGGATTACGTGGTTCCTGCAGGCGGCCTGCATAACCGCTGGCCCGATCTGCCGAGCCTGGCGCTCGAAGCGCGTCTGGCGGACAAGCTCGACGCCGTGCGTGCGTTCTCGCGCGTGAACAGCATCGACAAGTGGATCGCTCCGGCGCCGCATGCCGACATCGGCATCGTGACGTGCGGCAAGGCGCACCTGGACCTGATGGAGACGCTGCGCCGACTGGACATCACTGTCGACGATCTCGAAGCCGCCGGCGTGCGCATCTACAAGGTGGGCCTGTCGTTCCCGCTCGACATGTCGCGTCTGGACGCCTTCGTCAGCGGCCTGAAGGAAATCCTCGTGATCGAGGAGAAGGGCCCGGTCGTCGAGCAGCAGATCAAGCAGTACCTCTACAACCGCACGACGGGCGCTCGTCCGGTCGTGCTCGGCAAGACGGATGCCGACGGTCGCGCGCTGCTCTCGGCGCTCGGCGAACTGCGTCCGTCGCGTGTGCTGCCGGTGTTTGCCGAGTGGCTCGCGAAGCACCGCCCGACACTCGACCGTCGCGAACGCGTGGTCGATCTCGTGGCGCATGAGATTCTCTCGAACGCGGCCGACGGCGTGCGTCGGGTGCCGTACTTCTGCTCGGGCTGTCCGCACAACACGTCGACGAAGGTGCCCGAGGGCTCCATCGCGCAGGCGGGGATCGGCTGTCACTTCATGGCGTCGTGGATGGACCGCGACACCACGGGCCTGATCCAGATGGGTGGCGAGGGCGTGGACTGGGCGGCGCATTCGCACTTCACGAAACGTCCGCACGTCTTCCAGAATCTGGGCGACGGCACGTACTTCCACTCGGGGCTGCTGGCGATTCGTCAGGCGGTGGCGTCGAAGGCGAACATCACCTACAAGATTCTCTACAACGACGCCGTGGCGATGACGGGCGGCCAGCCGGTCGACGGCTCGATCTCGGTGCCGCAGATTGCGCGTCAGGTCGAAGCGGAGGGTATCGCTAAGCTTGTCGTGGTGAGCGACGAGCCGGAGAAGTACGTCGGTCACGAGGGGCAGTTCCCGAAGGGCACCACGTTCCATCACCGCAGCGAACTCGACGCCGTACAGCGCGAGCTGCGCGAGATCCCGGGCGCGACCGTGCTGATCTACGATCAGACGTGCGCGGCCGAGAAGCGTCGCCGTCGCAAGAAAAACGAATTCCCGAATCCGGACCGTCGCCTGTTCATCAACGAAGCCGTGTGCGAAGGCTGCGGCGATTGCGGCGTGGCGTCGAACTGTCTGTCGGTCGAGCCGGTGGAAACCGCGCTTGGCCGCAAGCGTCGCATCGATCAGTCGTCGTGCAACAAGGATTTCTCCTGCGTGAACGGCTTCTGCCCGAGCTTCGTGTCGGTCAAGGGCGCGCAGTTGAAGAAGGCACTGGCAGCGGCGTTCGATCAGGCCGCGTTCGAGGGACGTCTGAACGCCTTGCCGCAGCCCACCGCGCTGGCCGGCGACGCACCGTTCGACATCATGGTCACGGGCGTGGGCGGAACCGGTGTGGTCACGATCGGTGCGCTGATCACGATGGCGGCGCACCTCGAAGGCAAGAGCGCTTCGGTCCTCGACTTCATGGGGTTTGCGCAAAAGGGTGGCGCGGTGCTGTCGTTCGTCCGATTCGCGAACACGCCGCAGGCGCTCAATCAGGTGCGTATCGATACGCAGCAGGCCGATGTGCTGCTCGCTTGCGACATGGTGGTCGGTGCGAGCGCCGATGCACTACAAACCGTGCGTCGCGATCGCACTCGCGTCGTGGTCAACACGCATGCGATCCCGAACGCGACGTTCGTGCAGAACCCTGACGCCAATCTTCATGCTGGCGCGCTGCTCGAGAAGATGCGTCACGCGGCGGGTAACGACAAGCTCGACGCGTGCGATGCGCAGGCGCTTGCGCAGCGCTTCCTCGGCGACACGATGGGTTCGAACATCATCATGCTCGGCTACGCGTGGCAACTGGGGCTGGTGCCGGTGTCGCTGGATGCGCTGCAACGCGCCATCGAGTTGAACAACGTTGCTGTGCCGATGAACCAGCTTGCGCTCGCGATTGGCCGCCTGGCTGCGGGCGATCCGGCTGCGCTCACGGAGACCACGGCCAAGTCTGCGCATGCCCCGGTGCATGCGCCGGTCGCCGACGACATGACGTTGGATGCGCTCATCGCACATCGCGTGGATTTGCTCACGCAGTACCAGAGCGCGGCGTATGCCGCACAGTTCACCGCGTTCGTGAAGCAGGTGACGGACGCCGAGACGCGTGTGTCGGGTGCGCCGGGACGTCTGACGCGTGCGGTGGCACAGCAGCTTTCGCGTCTGATGGCTTACAAGGACGAGTACGAAGTGGCGCGCCTGTATGCGCAGACCAACTTTACCGACGCATTGGGCGAGACATTCGAGGGCAAGCCGGGCCGCGATTTCCGTCTGGAGTTCCACATGGCGCCGCCGCTGATCGCGCGCGGCAAGGACGGTGCGTTGCCGAAGAAGGTGACGATCGGGCCGTGGCTGTGGCCGGTGCTTCGCGGCATGGCGAAGCTGCGCGGTCTGCGTGGCGGTGCGCTCGACGTCTTCGGTTACACGCTGGAGCGCCGTATGGAGCGCCAGTTGATCGCGGACTATCGCACGACGATGGAGCGTGCGCTGGCGGGGCTGACATCCGAGACGATGGCCGACGCGATTGCGCTGGCCGAGGCGCCGGCGAAGGTCCGTGGCTACGGGCACGTGAAGCTGGCGAACCTGGCGATGGCCAAACGCGTGGAGGCCACGATTGCCGGCCGTCTGGGCGTGACGCCCGCCACGGGCGATGCCGTCGAACAGGCACTCGCCCACGCGCGCAGCAGCGGCAAGTCGCTCAAGGGTATTCCGGTGGTGACGTCGCGTTAAGCGTATCGACGAAAGGCACGTTAATGCGTGACACGGGGGCTTCGGCCCCCGTTTTTCATGGCGCGTCGAACGGCACGAATCTGCGCGGGACCATCGTTCGACCGCGCGTTTCCGCACCGCCATCCTGCCGACGCGCTACCATTCGGGGGTTATGGTTAACGCAAACTGGGTGAAACGGACGCACGGCGCGGCGCAGTAACGGGAGACCGTTCGCCGACCGAAGGGCAGAGGAATCACCATAAGCGCTTGATTACGGAGAGGAAAATGAGTGTTTCGAAGGCACCTGCGGATCGCAAGGTGATCCTCACGGGCGACCGCCCGACGGGGCCGCTGCATCTGGGTCACTATGTCGGCAGTCTGAAGAACCGCGTGGCGTATCAGAACGAGTACAAGCAGTTCGTGCTCGTGGCCGACGCGCAGGCGCTCACCGATAACACGGACGATCGCGGCAAGGTTCACCGCAACGTCTCGGAAGTCGCACTCGACTATCTGGCCGTCGGCATCGACCCGGACGTGACCACCATCTGCGTGCAGACATGGCTGCCGGAGCTGACCGAACTCACGTTCTATTACCTGAACCTCGTTACGGTCGCCCGCCTCGAGCGCAACCCGACCGTCAAGCAGGAAATCGGCCTGCGCAACTTCGAGCGCGATATCCCGGCGGGCTTCCTCACGTATCCCGTGAGCCAGGCCGCAGACATCACGGCGTTCCGCGCCACGCTCGTGCCGGTCGGTGAAGACCAGTTGCCCATGATCGAGCAGACGAACGAAATCGTGCGCCGCCTGAATCGTCTGGCCGATCGCGAGATTCTCGTCGAGACGAAGGCGCTGGTGCCGCCGATCGGACGCCTGCCGGGCATCGACGGCAAGGCCAAGATGAGCAAGTCGCTCGGCAACGTGATCAACATTTCGTCGACGCCCGACGAGATTCGCGCCGCCGTGAAGAAGTGCTACACGGACCCGCTGCACCTGAAGGTGGAAGATCCGGGCCATCTGGAAGGCAACGTGGCGTTCGCCTACCTCGACGCCTTCGACGAAGACAAGGAAGGCCTGCAAGCCCTCAAGGATCACTATGTGCGCGGTGGTCTGGCCGACTCGAAGGTGAAGGCACGTCTCGAGGAGCGTCTGCAGGAAATGCTGCGCCCCATGCGCGAGCGCCGCGAGGAATTTGCGAAGAACCCGGACTACGTGTGGGACATGCTGCGCGCCGGCACGGAACGCGCTCGCGAAACCGTTTCGCAAACGCTCGACGATGTGCGCTCGGTGTTCGTCACGCCGGGCTGGAAGAAGTAAGGCGAAATAAACGCGTTGCGCTCAAGCAGGGAAGGGCAGTCCGGAGGGACTGCCCTTTTTCTTTGTCCGCAGTGTGTGTGGCGTTACTGGCCGGTGGGCCGCGCGTTTGCGAAGTCCCGTCGCATTTCGGCAAACGCTGCCGTCATCTCGCTGAAATTGCGGTTCAGGTCGTCGAGGGACGACTGCACGCCAAGCACACGGGTGTCGATGCCGCGCGTCGACAAGTTTGTGTCGGCCAGACTCGTGCTGAACGAGTCCGTGCGTTTGGCCAGTTGCGAGTTCACCGCCCCCTGTTCGACCCTGAACTGCGCAAGTTCGCTCCTGAGCCCGGCCGTATCTTGAGCCAGTAGTGAGTTCACCGCCCCCTGTTCGGCCCTGAACTGTGCAAGTTCGCTTCTGATCTCGGTCGTATCTCGCTGGATTAGACCGAGGCTGGCCTGTACGTGGTAGCTGTTGACTGAGTGCATGCGTTGGTCCAGTTGGTTGATTGTCAGGTCGTGCAGCTTGTTGATGAGCGATTCGAACGTATCCCAGCCGCGATCTCGCTGATAGAAGCGTTGGTTGAGCGTGGTATTTACCGCACCGGCAATCGTCAGCACCACGCCGATCACCGCCAGCACAATCCCGAGGGTGCCGCCAGACGCGACGATCCCGCCGATGGCGAGCGCCACGCCTACGCCAACCAACAGTCCGGTCATCAGCGTCTTAAGGTTGAAACGATTCTTTGACGTCGGGAGCGATTCGCGGATGGCGTCGAGGTGGCTTCTCACCGTGCTTTGCAGGTCGGCGAGCGCGAGGATGTCGGCTTCAGATGGCTTGCGACCGGAGAGTGCGCTGGTGGCCTCCAGAAGCGTGCCCAGTGCGCTGTCCACGCGGGTGAGACTGTCGTGAAGAATGCGCGCCGATCGTGACAACGTCGCAGTGCCGGGAAGGTCCCGTTCGGTGCGCGTGTACTGGCGGAACCAGTGGAGCGGATTCTTATGACGCCCCGGGACGACGGCCATGTCCCAAACCGTCCTGTCGACCTTCTCCAGGGTCGCCGTGAAGCGCTCGAGCGCGCGATTGATCTGCTCGACCGGCAGCACGTCGAAGCGACGGCCGTCCAGGTCCCATGCAATGTTCTTGGCGCTCTCCAGCTTGGCGACGATGCTCGTTTCAAGCTCACGACGCGACGGACCGACCACGGACTCGACGCTGGACGTCGGTGATAGCGGTGTTACCGCATAGCTGTTGGCGCGTCTCGGAATGCCCTGAGTCATGATGAGTACCGTGCGGGGATGTTGCTCTCGATGTCGCGACAGATTCGTTCCGGAGATTGCTCGCTTCTTGCGGCGGCGTTTGCAAATTCTTCGGGAGATTGGAGCGACGCGCTATCGGTTTCGCCGTCGAGTTTTGCGGGAGTGGGTTATCGAATATCGAACACGAGCGCGCGCCACCGGCACTCGTGCAAGCCGAAAAAAAACGCCGCGACGTCAAAATCGTCGCGGCGTTTTCAGACCACCGAACCGCTAGTTGCAGCCCGCAGCCGACGGCAGTACGGAGCGGGTCTCAGGCGGGTCGCTTCGCGACCTTGCCGTCCTTGAAGACCCACTGGATGCCTTCACCCTGACCGGTCAGCACGTCGATGGATTCGAGCGGATTCCCGTCGACCACGAGCACGTCGGCCAGCGCGCCCGGGGCGATCACGCCCAGTTCGCCCGCGCGGTTCACAATCTCGGCACCGATCACCGTGGCCGAGCGCAGCGTGTCGGCGGCACCGAGCACGTCGGCACGGATCGTCAGCTCATCGGACTGGTACTTGTGCATGTCGCCGAGCAGGTCGGAGCCGAAGCCCATCTTCACGCCCGCGTCGCGATAGATCGTGAGCGATTCGCGTCCGGCGCGTTGCACGCTCTCGACCTTGGCGACCGATTCCGGCGGCAGACCGAGCGACGCACCGTCCTTGGCCAGCGCGTCGTAGGTCACGAGCGTGGGCACCACATACGCGCCCTTCTCGGCCATGAGCTTCGCCGTTTCCGCGTCGCACAGATTGCCGTGCTCGATGGTGCGTACGCCGCATCGCACGGCACGCGCGATGGCTTTCGGCGTGTAGGCGTGGGCCATCACATACGTTTGTGCCGCTTCCGCTTCCGCGACAGCCGCGCGAATCTCGTCTTCCGAATATTGCGTGTTCGCGATCGGATCGACCGGCGATGCCACACCGCCCGACGCCATCAGCTTGATCTGCGTCGCCCCCTTCTGGATTTCCTCACGCACGGCGAGACGGATCGGATCGACGCCGTCGACCACGCGTCCGATGGCCCCGGCGCGGAACGCGCACGAGCACGGCTCGAGCGTGTCGCTGCGCGGACGGAAGTCGCCATGACCGCCGGTCTGCGAGAGCGCCTTGCCCGACGGGAAGATGCGCGGGCCCGGGATCACGCCTTGCTCGATGGCCTGTTGCAGTGCCCAGTCGGCACCGCCCGCGTCGCGCACGGTGGTGAAGCCTCGGTTGAGCATGCTCTGCATGATCGGCAGCGACTTGAGCACGGTGAGCACGTTCGGCTGGCTGGCGTTGGTGCCGAGGTTCGGATGCGAGGCGAGCACGTGCACGTGGCAATCGATCATGCCGGGCATGACGGTCTTGCCGGTGACGTCGATCACCGTGGCGCCGGGAATGTCGAGCGGCGTGGCGCTGAGCGCCGTGATGCGCGCGCCTTCAATGACGACGTCGTGACGCTCGAGCAGGCGGCCGGCAGCCGCGTCGAGCACATTGCCGCCGCGAAGCAGGGTAACGGACATGGTGGAGTTCCTTGATGTAATACAAAAGGCGCGCCGCAGTGTGGGTACGGGGCGCGCCTTCGTGGGGAATGGCTCAGGTCGTGGTCTTCGGCAGTGGCTTGACGAAGCGCGTACCGATCAGGCTGATGGTGGCCGCCACGATCACGTAGATCGCCGGGGCCATGTTGCTGCCCGTGCGGGCGATCAGCCACGTGATGATCAGCGCCGCGAAGCCGCCGAAGATCGTCACGGCGAAGTTGTAGGCGACCGACAGGCCCGTCGAGAGCACCTTCGCCGGGAACAGCTCGGCGAACGCGGCGAGAATCGGACCGGTGTAGCAGGCGATCAGCAGGCCGAACACGATCTGGAACGTGAGCAGCGACGACAGACCCGGTGCCACGTTCAGATACGTGAACATCGGCCAGGCGAGCAGCAGGATCAACAGCGCCGAGCCCGACAGGAACGGACGGCGGCCATAGCGATCTGCAAGACGTCCCACCACCGGTGCGAACACCAGAATCATCGCGCCTCCGACCATGCCGGCGGTGAAGCCGTACGAGGCGGGCAGATGCAGCACGCGCTGGGCATACGTCGGCATGTAGAACAGCAGCACGTAGGTGCAGATCGTCCACAGCACGACCATGGAGAAGCTGGCCAGCGTTTCGCGCGGGTACTGGGCGAACACGTCGCGCAGCGGCGTATCCGACTTCTCGGCGTTCTGGAACGTCGGCGTCTCGTCGATCTTGTTACGAATGTAGAAGCCGACCGGGCCGATCAGCATGCCGACGATGAACGGCACGCGCCAGCCCCACGATTCGAGCGAGGCCTTGTCGAGCTCGGTCGTCACGAACGTGCCCACCGCGGCCCCCAGCAGCACCGCGAAGCCGATGCTCGACTGAATCCATGCCGAGTAGTAGGCGCGCTGGTTGGGCGGCGCATATTCGGTCAGGAACGCCGTTGCGCCACCCATCTCGCCGCCGGCGGAGAAGCCTTGCAGCAGACGTGCGAGCACGATGATCAGCGGTGCGGCCAGGCCGATCTGGTCATACGTCGGGGCCAGGCCGATCATCGCCGTACCGGCGGCCATGAGCAGAATGGTGAGCGAGAGCGCTGCCTTGCGGCCCACGCGGTCGGAATAGATGCCGAGCACGATGCCGCCGACCGGGCGCATGAAGAAGCCCACACCGAACGTCGCCACAGCGAGCAGGAACGACGACAGCTCGTCGCCGGTGGGGAAGAACTGCTTCGCGATGATGGCTGCGAAGAAGCTGTAGACAGTGAAGTCGAACCACTCTAGGCCGTTACCGATCACCGTCGCCACGATGGCGTGACGGCGCTGGCGGGCCAGGTTGTCTTGAGGCACGGCTAAGGTCGCCTGCATCTGGGTCTCCCGGAGGATGGGCGGCGTCCGTTGCGTGCGCTACATCACGTCATGCCGGTAATACGCCTGCTTTATTGTCGGATCACGCTTGCCCGGGGGGCGGACGAACGTGCGCGGATGCACCACAAAGTAGTGCAGACAAAATGTCAGGCCAAACGATAATTCTGCATGTTGCCATGCGTCCAGCGCATGGCAACTTTCCGAATCTTCCGTAACCCCTATGATGGGAAACGGGTTTGCGAGTAGATCCAGTTGCGGAAAATGCGCGCTGCGGCATGCTCGTGGCGCTCGGCAGGCCACACGAGATAGTAGCCGCCGCCCAGGCTCGCGGTGGCGTCGCACGCGGGCACGAGCAGGCCTGCGTCCAGGCATGGGTCGATCATGTGACGCCAGCCCATGACCAGACCGCCGCCTTCGATGGCCATCTGCACGAGCAGCGGGTAGTAATTGGCGCTCACCATGCGCGGGAATTTCGTCACGGCCACACCCTGCAATTCGAACCAGTCGGGCCACGACATCCACTTGCGCTGGCCGTCCTCGATGTAGAGCAGGGTCTCGCTCACGAGATCGGCCGGGGCGAGCTGGCGTCCGTCGAGATAGGCGGGCGAGCAGACAGGGAACACTTCTTCGTCGAAGAGACGCCGTCCGGCGAAATCCGGCGGGAGATCGTTGCGCACGTAATACACGCCGAGATCGAATTCCGATGCGGCGAGCGTCGTGATGCCGTCTTTGACGATCACGCGAATCTTGATGTCCGGGTGGGCGGCGCGAAAGCGCATCAGTTGCGGCGTCATCCACAACACGGCCACGCCGGACGAGCAGGCGACCGTGAGTTCGAGGTCGCCGCGTCGTTTCATCAGATCGGCGGTGGCTTCGGCGCATTCACCGAGCAGACGCTGGATCTGCTCGGCGTAGCGTTGCCCGGCGACCGTGAGACGCAGCGTGCGATGTTCGCGCGTAAAGAGCGCGCGCCCGAGAAAGTCCTCGAGCTGCGCGACCTGACGGCTGACGGCACTTTGCGTGAGATTGAGCTCCGCTGCCGCCCGGGTGAAGCTCGCGTGCCGCACGGCGGCATCGAACGCGATCAGACAATGCAGCGGCGGCAGGGGAGAGATCGGCATGCAGGCAGCGAGGGCTTAGCGTTTGCCGACCATCTGCTCGGGGCGAACCCAGGCGTCGAACTGCTCGTCGGTGACATGCCCCAGGGCCAGTGCGGCGGCCTTGAGCGTGGTGCCTTCCTTGTGCGCCTTCTTCGCGATCTGCGCGGCCTTGTCGTAGCCGATATGCGGGTTGAGCGCGGTCACGAGCATGAGCGACTCTTCGAGCAGCGAGCTGATGCGTGCGCGGTTCGGCTCGATGCCGATCGCGCAGTTGTCGTTGAAGCTCACGGCGCCGTCGGCGAGCACGCGCACGCTTTGCAGGAAGTTGTGGATGAGCATCGGCTTGAACACGTTCAGCTCGAAGTTACCCATCGAGCCGCCGATGTTGATGGCCACGTCGTTGCCCAGCACCTGACAGCACAGCATCGTCATGGCTTCGCATTGGGTCGGGTTGACCTTGCCCGGCATGATCGAGCTGCCCGGTTCGTTCTCCGGAATCTGCAACTCGCCGATGCCGCAGCGCGGGCCGCTGGCGAGCCAGCGCACGTCGTTGGCGATCTTCATCAGGCTGGCGGCGAGCGTCTTCAGCGTGCCGTGGGCGTTGACGATGGCGTCGTTGGCAGCGAGCGCCTCGAACTTGTTCGGGGCGGTGACGAACGGCAGGCCGGTGTCGCGCGCGAGCGTGTCGGCGACCTGCTTCGCAAATTCGGGATGGGCGTTCAGCCCCGTGCCGACGGCCGTGCCGCCCAACGCGAGTTCGGCAACGTGCGGCAGGGCATCGTCGACGTGCTTCAGGCCATGATCGATCTGCGCGACCCAGCCGGAGATTTCCTGACCGAGCGTGAGCGGGGTGGCGTCCTGCAGGTGGGTGCGGCCGATCTTGACGATGTCGCCGTAGGCGCGAGCCTTGGCGGCGAGCGTGTCGCGCAACTGGCTCACGCTCGGCTTGAGATGGTTGATGAGGGCGTCGAGGGCGGCCACGCTCATGGCGGTGGGGAAGACGTCGTTCGACGACTGGCCCTTGTTCACGTCGTCGTTCGGATGCACGAGACGCTCTTCACCGCGCACACCGCCCAGCAGTTCGCTGGCGCGGTTTGCGAGCACTTCGTTCATGTTCATGTTCGACTGCGTGCCCGAGCCGGTCTGCCACACGGCCAGCGGGAATTCGTCGTCATGCTGGCCGGCGACGACTTCGTCGGCCGCCTTGATGATGGCGTCGGCCTTCTTGGCGTCGAGCACGCCCAGGCCCTTGTTGACCTCGGCGGCGGCGCGTTTCACGCGAGCGAGCGCGCGCACGAGTTCGCGCGGCATCTTCTCGCTGGAAATCTTGAAGTTTTGCAGCGAACGCTGCGTCTGGGCACCCCACAGGCGGTCGGCGGGTACAGCAATCTCGCCGAAGGTATCGCGTTCCATTCGCACATCAGACATGATCGACTCCTCGAAGACAGACTTAAATTCTAGAGCGTTGGTGAATATCCGGCAGGGCAGGTCAAAGGGGGACTTGCCATGTCGTGGGAATGATTTGCGGGGATTTCGGCTTCTTCTGACGTTTCGAATGTCGCAACGCCGCAAGCCTGGGCAGGCATGGATTATGCGCCGGAATCGTGTCCTACGCCCACACGGCGGCGACCAGTTGCAGCGCGGCTGCGATGGCGGGCTCCTCGCGCCGGGCGGCGAGCGTGATGAAGGTGAGTTCGGTGGGCACGGCCACGCCGTCGGCGATCACCAGGCCGTGCGCCCGGGCTTCGCGCAGCGCGATCGAGTCGCGCACCAGCGACAGGCCGATGCCGGACTTCACCAGATCGAGCATCGACGGCTCCTGATCCACTTCCGCCACTTTCGCGGGCGACACGCCCAGTGCGCCGAACAGTTCGGTAAGCAGCCGGTTGTGTGCCGACTCGGGCGGTGTCCATATCCACGGCAGGGCGGCGAGTTCGCGCCAGCCGCGTCGGGCCACCCGTTCGCGCCAGCCCGCCGGGGCCAGCACTTGATACGAAAACGGTGTGAGCGTAATGGCGTGAAAGCGCTCCGGATCGGGACGCCCGAGATAGAAGCCGACGTCGAGTTCGCCGCGTCCCAACTGTTGCAGCACCGAGCCCGACATGCCGTGGCGCAGCGCCGTCTCGATTTGCGGGTACGACTCCACGAGACGCTTGAGGAACGCCCCCAGTCGGGTGAACTCCGGGTCGAGGATCGTGCCGATGCGAAGCCGCCCGCGCACGGTATCGCGCAGCGCTCCGGCAGCCTGCTGAAGGTCGGCGAGCGCCGCGAGCATGCGCTCGGCCAGCGGCAGCAGCGCCTGCCCGTCGCGCGTGAGCGCCAGGCCTTGCGCGGTGCGGGTGAAGAGCGTCAGGCGCAGGGCCTCCTGAAGCCCTTTCACCTGGAGGCTGACGGCCGGTTGTGTCAGATGCAGGCGCTGCGCCGCCCGGGTGAGGTTGCCTTCGTGGGCGATGGCGACAAAGGCGCGAAGGTGGGCGAGTTCCATGCGGCGGCCATCCGGGGCTGGGAAAGAGGATGAGGGAATGAGCGAATAAGCGAGTCGACGAGGCCAACAAGCCCGGCGGCAAGCATGAGCGACGCCTCCCCACGCGCGAATCGGGAGGTGACATAAGCAGAGCTTATATTGCTTTTGATTTTTTCTCATTGGATTGCAACGGGGCGCCGCAGTACGCTTGAGGCCTATCGTGGCGCACGCCGAAGGGCAGGCGTCTGGCAAAGCAGACCCAAAGGCCGCATTGATACGGCCGACATCAGGCGAGATCGGGGAGATGAACATGAGCAATGCTGATATTCCGACGGTGCAGCACTTCATTGGCGGACGACAGGTGACGGGCGACGGCGAGCGCTTCGCCGATGTCTTCAATCCGGCGGAAGGTCGCGTGTGCGCCCGCGTGGCGATGGCCAGCGTGAAGGAAGTGGATGCCGCCGTCGCCGCAGCCAAGGCGGCGTTGCCGTCGTGGTCGGAGATGGCGCCGCTCAAGCGAGCGCGGGTGCTCTTCAAGTTCAAGGCGCTGCTCGACGAGCATCAGGACGAACTCGCGCGCATCATCACGCGAGAGCACGGCAAGGTGTTCTCCGACGCGCGCGGCGAAGTCACGCGCGGCATCGAGGTGGTCGAATACGCCTGCGGCGCGCCGGCCCTGCTCATGGGCAAGCACAGCGACAACATCGGCGGCGGGATCGACAACTGGCACCTGCGCCAGCCCGTCGGGGTGTGTGCGGGCATCACGCCGTTCAACTTCCCCGTGATGGTGCCGATGTGGATGTTCCCGATCGCGCTGGCGTGCGGCAATACGTTCGTGCTCAAGCCGTCCGAACGTGATCCGTCGGCCAGTCTGCTGATCGCGGACCTGTTGCGTGAAGCCGGTTTGCCTGACGGCGTGTTCAACGTGGTGCAGGGCGACAAGGTGGCCGTCGACGCGCTGTTGGCGCACCCGGATGTGGAGGCGTTGTCGTTCGTCGGCTCCACGCCGATCGCCGAGTACATCTATACGGAAGGCACGCGGCGCGGCAAGCGCGTGCAGGCGCTCGGCGGCGCGAAGAATCACCTCGTGGTGATGCCCGACGCCGATCTCGATCAGGCGGTCGACGCCTTGATCGGTGCCGCGTACGGCTCGGCCGGGGAGCGTTGCATGGCGATCTCCGTGGCGGTGGCCGTGGGCCAGGTGGCGGATCGTCTCGTCGACGCGCTGGTGCCCCGCGTGAAGGCGTTGCGCGTCGGCCCGGGCGTGGACGATGCGTCCGAGATGGGCCCGGTCGTGACAGGTGCGCACAAGGCGAAGATCGAAGGCTACATTGCGGACGGCGTGAGCGCGGGCGCCAGCCTGCTCGTCGACGGGCGCGGGTTGAAGGTGCCGGGTCACGAAGCGGGCTTCTTCCTTGGCGGTACGCTTTTCGATCACGTCACGCCGGAAATGACGATCTACCGCGAGGAGATTTTCGGGCCGGTGCTGGCGGTGGTGCGTGTGCCGGATCTGGCGGCCGCCATCGACCTCATCAATGCGCACGAGTATGGCAATGGCGTATCGTGTTTCACGAGCGACGGCGGCGTGGCGCGTGCATTCTCGCGTCAGGTGAAGATCGGCATGGTGGGGATCAACGTGCCGATTCCGGTGCCGATGGCGTGGCAGTCGTTCGGTGGGTGGAAGCGCTCGTTGTTCGGTGACCATCATGCCTACGGCGAGGAGGGCATTCGCTTCTACACGCGCTTCAAGAGCGTGATGCAACGCTGGCCGGACAGCATCGCCAAGGGGGCGGAATTCACCATGCCGGTGGCGAAATAATCAAAAATGAACCCGATGCGGGTGGCGACAGTCCACCCCACTCGGGTGCCGCACCAGAGACGGCACCGCATCATGGCGAGTGTCGCGCCACCGACGGAGACATGCGGGAATGAGCAAGCAGGCAGCGGAGCACGAGAGCTTCGATTACATCATCGTGGGTGCCGGCTCGGCCGGGTGTGTGCTGGCCAATCGCCTCACGCAGGACCCCGACGTCAGCGTGTTGCTGCTCGAAGCGGGCGGCAAGGACGACTATCACTGGATTCACATCCCCGTCGGTTATCTCTATTGCATCGGCAACCCGCGCACCGACTGGCTGTATCGCACGCAGGCGGAAGATGGCCTGAACGGCCGCTCCCTCGCATATCCGCGCGGGCGGGTGCTGGGCGGTAGCTCGTCGATCAACGGCATGATCTATATGCGCGGGCAGCGCGAGGATTACGACGTGTGGGCCGACGCGACCGGCGACGACGGCTGGCGCTGGGACAACGTGCTGCCGCTGTTCAAGCGCAGCGAAGACCACTACAAGGGCGGCACGGAATTTCACGGCAGCGGCGGCGAGTGGCGGGTGGAGAAGCAGCGTCTGTCGTGGCGTGTGCTCGATTCGTTTGCGGATGCCGCCGAGCAGATCGGCATTCCGAAGACGGACGACTTCAATCGTGGCGACAACTTCGGCATCGGCTACTTCGAAGTGAATCAGCGGCGTGGTGTGCGCTGGAGCGCGGCGAAGGGGTTTCTGCGTCCGGCGTCGCAACGGCCGAACCTGACACTGATCACGGGCGCGAGCGTGAGCCGCATGTTGTTCGAGGGCACGCGCTGCACCGGTGTGGCCTATCGCGGCGGGAATCAGGACTTCACCGCGCTGGCTCGCGCTGAAGTCATCCTCGCGGCGGGCGCGGTGAATTCACCGCATTTGCTGGAAGTCTCGGGCATCGGCAGCGGCGAACGGTTGCGCGGTTTCGGCATCGATGTCGTGGCGGATCTTCCGGGCGTGGGCGAGAACCTGCAGGACCATCTGCAACTGCGCACGGTGTACAAGCTGCGTGGTGTGAAGACGTTGAACACTACGGCGAACAGTCTGCTCGGCAAGCTGAAGATCGGCATGCAGTACGCGTTCGCACAGCGTGGGCCGATGAGCATGGCGCCGTCGCAGATGGGCGCGTTTGCGCGCAGTCGCGAAGACGTGGCGCGTCCTGATCTCGAGTATCACGTGCAGCCGTTGTCGCTCGACAAGTTCGGCGATCCGCTGCACAAGTTCAATGCGTTCACGGCGTCGGTGTGCAACCTGCGCCCGACCTCGCGCGGCAACGTGCATCTGACGTCGCCGGATGCGCGTGTTGCGCCGAGCATCGCGCCACATTATCTGTCGACGGAGTCGGACTTGCGCGTGGCGGCGGATGCGATCAAGTTGACGCGTCGCATCGTGGGCGCGCCGGCGTTCGCGCGTTACGAGCCGCGCGAATATCTGCCGGGACCGTCGTACCAGAGCGACGAAGACCTGATGCGTTCGGCGGGCGACATCGGCACGACGATTTTCCATCCGGTCGGCACCTGCCGCATGGGACGCGCGGACGATCCTGACGCGGTGGTCGACGCGCAACTGCGGGTGCGCGGCGTGCAGAACCTGCGGGTGGTCGACGCGTCGGTCATGCCGGTGATTACGTCGGGCAACACGAACTCGCCAACCATCATGATTGCCGAACGGGCGAGCGACATGATTCGCGCGGCGCGCAAAGCCGGGCGGTGAGTGACCCGAAAGCGAGCCCGAGCCGGGCAACAACGGATGGACCCAATACAAGGCCCTTGGCTCGGGCGGCTTTGTCACGCTCGCCGCTTTTCGGCGATTCCGGATTTCCAGACAGTCGCCAAAATCTTACGTAGTAATACCTAATGTCCGCGCGGCAAGGGGCACGCGTTGATCGCCGCAAGCTATCGAACGCGCATTTGCGTGTGCCGCAAAAGCCTTGTGCCATAAGGGCTTTGCGCACGGTTGCAGCATGTGACCGAACGTTCTTCGATGCGTGTGAACATGCGCGTTTCGAAGGGAGAGATGCTTAGTGCAAATCCCAATGATCGCGTTGCAGCAAACCACACACAATAACGTTTCCCTATGTGCGACCGAACCAAGAATTCGGCGCCGCATGCGGGACGCGGGGCACTTCGCCGACGACGACATAACGTGACGTCATCCGGCTGCCTCGCGGTTGTCACAGACGATGGTGCCGGGCCCCACACACGCCTCGCACCGCCAACCAGGAATGTGGCAGGAGACATGGCGAACAACGATTACATTCTCGAAACCCGCGGACTCACGAAAGAGTTCCGTGGCTTCACCGCGGTGAACGGCGTCGACCTGCGCGTCGCGCGCGGCACCATCCACGCACTCATCGGACCGAACGGCGCCGGCAAGACCACCTGCTTCAACCTGCTCACGAAATTCCTCGTGCCCAGTGCAGGCTCGATCACTTTCAACGGTGAAGACATCACCCGCGAGGCTCCCGCGCAGATCGCCCGACGCGGCATCATCCGCTCGTTCCAGATCTCCGCCGTGTTCCCGCACCTCACCGTGATCGAGAACGTGCGCATCGGTCTGCAACGCAATCTCGGCACCGCGTTCCATTTCTGGAGCAGCAGCCGCACGCTGCGTCAACTCGATGCGCGCGCAATGGAACTGCTCTCCGAGGTCGGCCTCACCGAGTTCGCCCACACCCTCACCGTGGAGCTGCCCTACGGTCGCAAGCGTGCACTTGAAATCGCAACCACGCTTGCTATGGAACCCGAACTAATGTTGCTCGACGAGCCCACGCAAGGCATGGGGCATGAAGACGTCGATCGTGTCACGGCACTCATCAAGAAAGTGTCGGCCGGACGCACGATCCTGATGGTCGAGCACAACATGAACGTGATCGCGGGTATTTCCGACACCATCACCGTGCTCCAGCGCGGCGAAGTGCTCGCCGAAGGGCCGTATCACGAAGTCTCGAAGAATCCGCAGGTGATGGAGGCCTACATGGGCACCGCGGACGGCGAATTGCAGGGAGCCCACGCGTGAAAACGTCTACCTACGGTAATGGCAACGGAAGTGCTGGCGCAAATGTGCCGGCGCTGGAAGTCGAAGGTCTGCAAGCCTGGTACGGCGAATCGCACATCCTGCACGGCGTCGATCTGACGGTCGGACGCGGCGAAGTCGTCACGCTGCTCGGCCGCAACGGCGCCGGACGCACGACCACGCTGCGCGCGATCATGGGCCTCACGGGCAATCGTCAGGGCTCGATCCGCATCGCCGGTGAAGAGACGATTCATCTGCCGACCTACAAGGTCGCGCACCACGGCGTGGGCTACTGCCCGGAAGAGCGCGGCATTTTCGCGAGCCTCTCGTGCGAGGAAAACCTCTTGCTGCCGCCGTATATCGGCATGAGCGGCAATCGTCGCGAAGACGGCGGGCGTGGCATGTCGCTCGACGAGATCTACGACATGTTCCCGAACCTCAAGGAGCGGCGCCACAGTCAGGGCACGCGCCTGTCGGGCGGTGAGCAGCAGATGCTGGCCGTGGCGCGCATTCTGCGCACGGGCGCGAACCTGCTGCTGCTCGACGAAATCTCCGAAGGCCTCGCGCCGGTGATCGTGCAGACGTTGGCGCGCATGATCACCACGCTCAAGTCACGGGGCTACACCATCGTGATGGTGGAACAGAATTTCCGTTTTGCGGCTCCGCTGGCCGATCGCTTCTATGTGATGGAGCACGGCAAGATCGTGGAGCGCTTCGGCGCTCCGGAGCTGGAAACGAAGATGCCGGTGCTGCACGAGTTGTTGGGGGTATGAGGTGAGCTACCCGATGCGTGTGCGCGTCGGGCGATGGACCCAGGCGATCAAATCCACGAAGGAGACGAAGATGACGATGCGGATGAAGGCGTTGGCCGTTGCGGCTGCGTTCGGTTTTGCGGCAATGGCCTCGCAGGCCCATGCCGATGGCAATACGGTGAAGATCGGTTTCATTACCGACATGTCGGGCCTGTACACCGACATCGACGGCCAGGGTGGTGCGGAAGCCATCAAGATGGCCATCGCCGACTTCGGCGGCAAGGTGCTCGGCAAGCCGGTCGAACTGGTCACCGCCGATCACCAGAACAAGGCCGACGTGGCGGCGTCGAAGGCACGTGAGTGGTTCGACCGCGGCGGCGTGGACATGCTCATCGGCGGTACCAACTCGGGTACGGGCCTCGCCATGAACAAGGTCTCGGCCGAGAAGAAGAAGGTCTACATCAACGTGGGTGCCGGGTCGGATGCCCTCACCAACGATCAGTGCCAGCCGTATGGCGTGCACTATGCCTACGACACCGTGGCGCTCGCCCGCGGTACGGGCTCGGCCGTGGTGAAGGCGGGCGGCAAGTCGTGGTACTTCCTGACGGCCGACTACGCGTTCGGTCACGCGCTCGAGAAGGCCACGGCCGACGTGGTCAAGGCCAACGGCGGTACGGTCAAGGGCGCCGTGCGTCACCCGCTCTCGGCGTCGGACTTCTCGTCGTATCTGCTCCAGGCGCAGTCGTCGGGTGCGCAGGTGCTGGGTCTGGCGAACGCCGGTGGCGACACGATCAACGCGATCAAGGCCGCGAAGGAGTTCGGTATCAAGGGCAAGATGCAGATCGCCGGTCTGCTCGTGTTCATCAACGATATCCACTCGCTGGGTCTGGATAACACCGAAGGCATGTACCTGACCGACAGCTGGTACTGGGACAAGGACGACAAGACGCGTGCCTTCGCCAAGCGTTACTTCGAGAAGATGAAGAAGATGCCGTCGAGCCTGCAGGCCGGCGACTATTCGGCCACGATGACCTACCTGAAGGCAGTGCAGGCGGCAGGCACGACCGACGCCGACAAGGTCATGGATCAGCTTCACAAGATCAAGATCGACGACATGTTCAGCAAGGGCTACATCCGCAAGGACGGCACGATGGTCCACGACATGTACCTGATGCAGGTGAAGTCGAAGAAGGAATCGAAGGCACCTTGGGACTACTACAAGGTGGTCGCCACGATCCCGGGCGAGAAGGCGTTCACGACCGAAGCCGAGTCGACCTGCAAGCTCAAGTAAGCGCAGTCTGAACGCGATGCAATCCAAGCGGCGGGACGTGTGTCCCGTCGCGACCTTTCTCCCCGAGAATCGATTTCGATGGACTTTCTAGGCATCCCCCTGCCGGCGCTGTTGAGCCAACTGCTGCTGGGACTGGTGAACGGCTCGTTCTACGCCATGCTGAGCCTCGGCCTGGCGGTGATTTTCGGTCTGCTCAACGTGATCAACTTCGCGCACGGCGCGTTGTTCATGCTGGGTGCCATGCTCGCCTGGATGGGCGGCAACTATCTCGGCCTGAACTACTGGGTCATGCTGATTCTCGCCCCCATCGTGGTGGGCCTCGTCGGGATTGTGATCGAGCGCACGATGCTGCGCTGGATCTACAAGCTCGATCACCTCTACGGCCTGCTGCTGACGTTCGGGATCACGCTCGTACTCGAAGGCGTGTTCCGTTCGATCTATGGCGTATCGGGCCAGCCGTTCGACGCCCCCGACATGCTCTCGGGCGCGACCAACCTCGGCTTCATGTTCATGCCGAACTATCGCGCGTGGGTCGTGGTGGCCTCGCTGATCGTGTGTTTCGCGACCTGGTTCGTCATCGAGAAGACGAAGATCGGCGCCTATCTGCGCGCCGGCACGGAGAACCCGAAGCTCGTGGAAGCGTTCGGTGTGAACGTGCCGCTCATGATCACGCTCACGTACGGCTTCGGTGTCGCGCTCGCGGCGTTCGCCGGTGTGCTCGCCGCGCCGGTCATCCAGATCTCGCCGCTCATGGGGCAGTCGATGATCATCACCGTGTTCGCGGTGGTCGTGATCGGCGGCATGGGCTCGATCATGGGCTCGATCGTCACCGGTCTGATGCTCGGCGTGATCGAAGGCTTTACCAAGGTGTTCTACCCGGAAGCGTCTGCGACCGTGGTGTTCGTCATCATGGTGATCGTGTTGCTGCTGCGCCCGGCTGGGCTGTTCGGCAAACAAAAGTAAGGGGCAGACCATGCAACAACAGATGCAACAACGGGTGCTGTATTCGCTTTTGCTGCTCGCGCTGATCGTGGCGCCGTTCGCCGGCGCCTACCCGGTCTTCGTCATGAAGGTGCTTTGCTTCGCACTCTTCGCCTGTGCGTTCAACCTGCTGCTCGGCTTCACGGGGCTGCTGTCGTTCGGTCACGCCGCCTTCTTCGGCAGCGCGGGGTATGTGACCGGCTACGCGATTCGCAATCTGGGCTTCACGCCGGAAGTGGGCATTCTCGCAGGGGTGATCGCCGGAGCGGTGTTGGGGCTGGTGATCGGGTTGCTGGCCATTCGTCGTCAGGGCATCTACTTCGCCATGATTACGCTCGCACTCGCGCAGATGCTGTACTTCCTGTGCCTGCAAGCGCCGTTCACGGGCGGGGAAGACGGTCTGCAAGGCGTGCCGCGCGGCAGCCTGTTCGGCGTGCTGCCGCTCGACTCGGATCTCACGCTCTACTACGTGGTGCTGGCGATCTGCGCATTGGGCTTCCTGTTGATCATGCGTATCGTGCACTCGCCGTTCGGTCAGGTGCTCAAGGCGATCAAGGAAAACGAGCCGCGTGCGATTTCGCTGGGCTATGACGTCGATCGCTTCAAGCTGCTGGCGTTCGTGCTGTCGGCAACGCTTGCGGCCCTGGCCGGGTCGACCAAGACCGTGGTGCTGGGCTTCGAAACGCTCACCGACGTGCACTGGACGATGTCGGGCATGGTGATCCTGATGACGCTCGTGGGCGGGCTGGGCACGATGCTCGGGCCGGTCGTGGGGGCGGTGGTCATCATCGTGCTCGAGAACAAGCTCGGTGACATCGGCAACTGGCTGGCGACGGCCACCGGCGTCACGTGGTTCCAGACGCTCGGCGAGTCGGTGACGATCGTGATCGGTGCCATCTTCATCATCTGCGTGCTGGCGTTCCGGCGCGGCCTGGTGGGCGAACTGGTGGCGCGCAGCCGCTTCTTCCGCGGAATGTCGCAGTCGTCGTAAGCGATGGGTTGGCAGGGGACGGGCGCACCGCGGTGGGGCGTCCGATCGCCACCCTGGCGCGTGTATGTCGGAAAAAACCTAATTTGTAGGGGTAAATGCTGACTTGTGGTGCATCGGGTGCTCCTTTATTCTCTCCCTCAGTTCGCGTCACAGCAGGATATAGGGGCGAGGAACGAGGAGACAATAAGCGCGAAAACGCGCACCGCCAAAAAGGAAAGCGCTGTTGGAGAAGACTCCAACAGCGCTTTTTATATTGTGCGTCGCCGTCGTGCGACGTCATCGTCCGCCGGCGCCCGCCGCAGTGTCGACAGCCGAGTGCGCTTGCTTCGCACACATGTGTACCCCACCTCGAACGCCACCTTCCGCGCGTTATCGAAGGCTTCCCCGCAGTTTCTCCGCGTCTTTCCCACGTTTCACGCCGTAGTACGAGAATCACATCGCCTGAATGCGCGCAACGCCAGCGAAAAACGCTATGCTCGCTGCTTTCACCGATCGCGCCAATGGCGCCGGGTCGCCGTGGCAATGCCGGCGCGAATGTATGGGGAATGTATGTTGACGAGTTGGGCGCTGAGCGACTTGCTGATGCTCGCGGGTGGGGCGTTTCTGGCCGGGCTGGTCGACGCCGTGGTCGGTGGCGGTGGACTGATCTCGGTGCCGACGCTTTTTGCCGTATTTCCGAATGCTGCGCCGCCGGTGCTGTTCGGCACGAACAAGATGGCGGGCGTCTGGGGCACGGCCTCAGCTGCCGTGCGCTACGCTCGCGGTGTGCAGTTGCGCTGGGCCATTCTGGTGCCCGCGACCGTGGCGGCATTCGTCTTCTCGTTCTGCGGTGCCTACGCGGTCACGCACATTCCCGCCGACGTGCTGCGCAAGCTCTTGCCGTTCGTGCTCGTGGGTGTGGCGATCTACACGCTGCGCAAAAAGGATTTCGGCACCGTTCACGCCCCTGTGAAGGGCGGGACAAGGGTGACCCTCATGGCGATCGTCGTGGGCGGCGCCATCGGCTTCTACGACGGTTTCTTCGGCCCGGGCACGGGCAGCTTCCTGGTATTCCTGTTTGTCCGCCTGTTCGGTCAGGACTTCGTCAACGCGTCGGCGTCGTCGAAGATCGTGAACGTGGCGACCAATCTCGCCGCGCTCTGGCTCTTCGGCATGGGTGGGCACGTGTGGTGGCAGGTCGGGGCGGGCATGGCTGTCATGAACGTGCTGGGCAGTCAGGTGGGCACCCGTCTCGCGCTCAGGCACGGTGTGGGCTTCGTACGGCGCATGTTCCTGTTCGTGCTCGCCGTGCTGATCGTGAAGACCGGCTACGACGCGTTTTTGCGCGCCTGACGATGTCCGTGACATGCCTGCGGGCGTCGAGCGACAGCTGTGCTCGATGCCACATGTGGGGAAACCGCACTTTACGAAACGGCAAAGGTGCCCGTAAGATGGGCGACGATTTGCCGACTGCGCGGTCGGTTAATGACGCAAGAGCGACGCAAGAGCGACGCACAAGCGACGCGCAACCGCACACAAAAGCGGTCGCATCGCGGCTAAAAAAACGAATTCGAAATTTTTGTGAGGAGACCCAAATGAAACTGAAGTTGCTGTGCATGGCATCGGCGATGATGCTGGTCGCGGGCGTTGCAAACGCCCAGGTGAAGATTGGTGTGTCGCTGTCGGCGACCGGTCCGGCGGCTTCGCTGGGCATTCCCGAGAAGAACACCATCTCGCTCATGCCGAAGACGATTGCCGGCCAGACCGTGCAATACATCGTGCTCGACGACGCAACCGACACCACGACCGCCGTCAAGAACATGCGCAAGCTGATCAGCGAAGATCACGTTGACGCCGTGCTCGGCTCGACCGTCACGCCGAACTCGCTGGCCATGGTCGACGTGGCTGCCGAGACGCAGACCCCGGTGATCTCGATGGCCGCCGGTGCCGCGATCGTCGAACCGGTCGACGCCAAGCGCACGTGGGCGTTCAAGACGCCGCAGAACGACATTCTGATGGCCACCGCCATTGCCAAGCACATGGCCGACAACGGCGTGAAGACGGCCGCGTTCATCGGCTTCGCGGATGCGTACGGTGAGGGCTGGTACAAGGAATTCCAGAAGGCCGCCGATCTGAACAAGATCAAGATCGTGGCCAACGAGCGCTTCAACCGTGCCGACACCTCGGTGACCGGCCAGGCGCTGAAGGTCATGGGCGCGAATCCGGATGCCGTGCTGATCGCCGGTTCGGGCACGCCGGCGGCACTGCCGCAGCGCACGCTCAAGGAGCGCGGCTACAAGGGCAAGATGTACCAGACGCACGGCGTGGCCAACAACGACTTCCTGCGCGTTTGCGGCAAGGACTGCGAAGGCACGTATCTGCCGGCCGGCCCGCTGCTCGTGGTCGAGCAACTGCCGAACGACAACCCGGTGAAGAAGTCGGCCGCTGCGTACAAGGCTGCGTATGAGAAGGCCTACGGCGCCGGCTCGATCTCGACCTTCGGCGGTCACGCCTGGGACGGCGGCCTGCTGCTGCAAGCCACCATTCCGGTTGCGCTGAAGAAGGCCAAGCCGGGCACGCCGGAATTCCGTGCCGCCCTGCGCGAAGCGCTGGAGAACGTGAAGGACATGCCGGGCACCGCCGGTATCTTCAACATGAGCAAGAACGACCACAACGGTCTGGATCAACGCTCGCGCGTGATGGTGCAAATCGTCGACGGCAAGTGGAAATTGGCGAACTGATACGCGTCGGGGCTGCCTATAGCACGCAGGCATGCCCCGTTGTCGTATCCGAAGTATTGCGGAATCACGGCCCGGACTGACCGTTCGGGCCGAAAGAACGGGCGTTCGCGCCCGTTTTTTTTGAGCGTGGTAGTTTCGCGCATCGCAAAGAGACGGCAGGACATGCGACACGAGCGGCACATGAGAGGCCGCATTGTCCCAACCTGATCGCGCAGCCGGGGGGCTGAGCGCGATCCTTTCGAGCGTAAATCCATGACGGGTGAATTCGAACACCGCAATCTATCTCTGGTGTTGCTACAGACGCGTGAGGCGGTGATGGGGCTGTTCCGGCCCTTGCTCAATTGTTACGACATCACGGAACAACAATGGCGTGTCATACGGGCCGTCAACGATAGCGATTCCGGGGAGATGGAGATCGGGCAGGTCGCACGCGAGTGCTGCATTCTCAGTCCCAGTCTGTCGGGCATGCTCGAGCGCATGGAGGCGTCCGGCCTCATCATGCGTCGCCGCGTGGCCGCCGACCAGCGCCGGGTGATGGTGTCGCTTACGCCGTCGAGCCGGGCGCTGTGCAAGAAGCTCGGCCCGTTGGTCGAGGAGCGCTACCGCTATCTGGAAGACAAGGTCGGGCGCGACACGCTCGCCGACATCTACCGGTTGCTCGACGTCGTGCGCGAAGCCTTGCCGCCGGAAGTGCTCGCGGAAGCGCCTTCGCTGCCGACCAAGCCGCGCCGTCGCCGCAAGCCGGCCGCGTAAGCGGGACGAAATCGGGCGAAAGCGGGCTGAAATCGAGCGAAGCCCGCGAAAAGGCGGGTGATTACGACGATGTGGGGCATCGGGATTCAGGAGACACCAGACAGTTCCGTGTTGCCGCCTCAGTAATCACCCGGGTTTTACCAATGCATAACGATTTATACAATTCATAATTCGCTGCACTGCCGCACGGGGACCCGAGAGGGAAACGTTGGGGTGCGTCGAACTGAAGGGGAACGGGGGCGGCAGCGCGCCGCACCGTGCATCACACCGGCTGTCTCGCCAGCCGGTTCAAGAAGTACTCAAACGAAGTGAGAGGAGCATGGATCTTTCGATTGCAGCCATCCTGGCGCAGGACGGCATCACCACGGGTGCGATTTATGCCTTGTTGGCATTGGCGCTCGTGTTGGTGTTCTCCGTTACCCGCGTCATTTTCATTCCGCAGGGCGAGTTCGTGTCGTATGGCGCGCTCACGCTGGCGGCACTGCAAACCCAGAAGTTTCCGCTGACGAGCTGGTTGCTCGTTGCGATGGGCGTATGCACATTCATCGTCGAGACGGCGAGCGTGTTGCGTCACAGTGAGCGCCGCAAGCTGGCCGGACGGCTGGTACCGGTGTTTGCGGGCAAATATCTGGTGTTTCCGATCGCTGTGTTCTTCGTCGTCCAGGCGCTGGCACCGATGACGCTGCCGATGCTCGTGCAGATCGCCATCACGCTGCTGCTGGTCGTGCCGATGGGACCGATGCTCTATCGCCTGGCCTATCAGCCCCTGGCCGAAGCCAGCACGCTGTTGCTGCTGATCGTCTCGGTCGGTGTGCATTTCGCCCTTACGGGGCTGGGTCTGGTGATGTTCGGGGCCGAAGGTTCGCGCACGCAGGCGTTCTCCGACGCGAGCTTCAACATCGGCTCCGTGATGGTCTCCGGCCAGAGCCTGTGGGTCGTGGGCGTGTCGGTCGTGATGATTATCGCGCTGTACTTCTACTTCGATCGTTCGCTTTCGGGCAAGGCCTTGCGCGCGACGGCCGTGAATCGACTGGGCGCGCGTCTGGTGGGTATCGGCACCGTGCAGGCAGGGCGTCTGGCGTTCACGCTGGCGGCCGTGCTGGGCGTGCTGTGCGGCATTCTCATCGCACCGATCACCACCATTTACTACGAATCGGGCTTCCTGATCGGCCTCAAGGGCTTCGTGGGCGCGATCATCGGCGGTCTGGTGAGTTACCCGCTCGCGGCGCTCGGCGCCATTCTCGTGGGCCTGCTGGAGTCGTACTCGTCGTTCTGGGCGAGTGCGTACAAAGAGGTCATCGTCTTCACGCTGATCCTTCCGGTGCTGCTGTGGCTGTCGCTCACGAGCAAGCATGTGGAAGAAGACGAGGAATAAGCCGGGGCGGACCACAGAATGAAAAACAAATACTTCCTGATTTTCCTGGTATTGCTGGCCGTGTTGCCGGTACTGCCTGCACCGGTGCGTTTGCCTGAGTATTGGGTGACGCTGCTCAACTACATCGGCCTGTACAGCATTGTGGCCATCGGCCTCGTGCTGCTCACGGGCGTGGCCGGCATGACCTCGTTCGGTCAGGCCGCGTTCGTCGGTCTGGGCGCCTATGCGACGGCCTATCTGACGACGGCCTTCGGCGCATCGCCGTGGCTGGGCCTGATCGTCGGTATCGTCATCACGGCGGCCGCGGCGCTCGTCATTGGTGCCATCACCATGCGCCTGTCGGGCCACTTCCTCCCGCTGGGCACGATCGCCTGGGGCCTCTCGCTGTACTACCTGTTCGGTAACCTCGAGTTCCTGGGCAAGTACGACGGCCTGAACGATATCCCGACCATCAACCTCTTCGGCCTCGAGCTGGCGAGTGGCCGTCAGATGTTCTATCTCATCTGGGTCGTGGTCGTGTTGTCGGTGGTGTCCGTCAAGAACCTGCTCGACTCGCGCTCCGGCCGTGCCATTCGTGCGCTCAAGGGCGGCGGCGTAATGGCCGAAGCGATGGGCGTGAACACCGCGTGGATGAAAGTCGTCGTGTTCGTCTACGCGGCCGTGCTCGCCGCAATTTCCGGCTGGTTGTACGCGCACTTGCAGCGCGCCGTGAACCCCACGCCGTTCAACCTCAACCACGGTATCGAATACCTGTTCATGGCTGTGGTCGGCGGCGTGTCGCATGTCTGGGGCGCCGTGCTGGGTGCAGCGATCCTGACGGTGCTCAAGGACTACCTGCAGAACATTCTGCCGGTGCTGCTGGGTGCCAACGGCAACTTCGAGACCATCGTCTTCGGTATCTTGCTGGTGCTGTTGCTGCAATACGCTCGTGATGGCGTGTGGCCGTTCTTCGGGAAGATCTTCCCGGCGCGACGTGTGGCCAAGGCGCCGGAGCAGGCCGAGCCGCTGGGCCATCGGCCCAAGCCGGCTGTGGGCGAGGTCGTGCTCAAGCTCGAGAAGGCTCGCAAGGAATTCGGCGGTCTCGTGGCGGTGAACGACGTGTCGTTCCAGGTGAAGGCGGGGGAAATCGTCGGCCTGATCGGTCCGAACGGTGCGGGCAAGTCGACCACCTTCAACCTCGTGACTGGCGTGTTGCAAGCCACTCGCGGCGAGATTTCGTTCCTGGGTGAGCGCATCGATCGCCTGCCGTCGCGCGAGATCGTCAAGCGCGGCATCGGTCGGACATTCCAGCACGTGCGCCTCATGCCGCAGATGAGTGTGCTTGAGAACGTGGCCATTGGCGCGTATCTGCGCGACAAGAACGGCCTGCGTCGTCGTCCGCAAGGCGGTGTGTGGTCCAGCGTGCTGCGTCTGGACCGTCACGAAGAGGCCATGCTGCTGCACGAAGCCAAGAAGCAGATCGAGCGTGTGGGTCTTGGGGCGCACATGTACGACGAAGCCGGCAGTCTCGCGCTGGGTCAGCAACGTATTCTGGAAATTGCACGGGCGTTGGCGTGCGATCCGACGCTGCTGTTGCTCGACGAACCGGCAGCCGGCCTGCGTTACAAGGAGAAGCAGGCGCTCGGTGACTTGCTCAAGAAGCTCAAGGACGAGGGCATGAGCGTGCTGCTGGTCGAGCACGACATGGACTTCGTGATGAATCTGACCGACCACCTGGTGGTGATGGAGTTCGGCACCAAGATCGCCGAGGGGCTGCCGGAAGACGTGCAGAAAAACCCGGCGGTGCTCGAAGCGTACCTTGGAGGAGTGGAGTGATGGCAGACGCAATTCTGGAGGTCAAGGACCTCGCTGTCGCATACGGCAAAGTCGAGGCCGTGCATGGGGCGCATTTGCGCGTCGGAGCGGGCCAGATCGTGACCGTGATCGGTCCGAACGGGGCAGGCAAGTCGTCGATGCTCAACGCCATCATGGGCGCGCTGCCGCACAACGGATCGAGCAAGGGCAGTGTGGCCTATCTCGGTCACGAGATGTCGGCGCTGACCATCGAAGCCCGCGTATCGCGCGGCATGTGCCTCGTGCCGGAAAAGCGCGAGCTGTTCTCCACCATGACCGTCGAGGACAACCTGCTGCTGGGCGCCTACCGTCGCAAGCGCGCGGGGGAGAAGAACTTCCTGGACCAGATGGAAGTGGTCTATGCGCTGTTCCCGCGCCTCAAGGAGCGTCGCGTTCAACAGGCGGGGACGCTCTCCGGTGGCGAGCGCCAGATGCTGGCGGTGGGCCGCGCGTTGATGGCCAAGCCGCAACTGCTCATGCTCGACGAGCCGAGCCTGGGCCTGGCACCGCTGATCGTGAAGGAAATCTTCCATATCATCAGTGACTTGCGTAAGACGGGCGTGGCGACGCTGCTCATTGAACAGAACGCTCGTGCGGCTTTGCAGGTGGCCGACTACGGCTACGTGATCGAAACGGGTGAGCTTGCGTTGGAAGGCCCGGCACAGGAGCTGGCGAACAATCCCAAGGTGATTGAGACCTATCTGGGATTGGCGAAGAAGGCTGCATGATGCGACTTCGTTGATGACTGGAAATGCTGGAAGAAAGGCCCGCCAATTCGGCGGGTTTTTTTTCGTCCCGAGCGTCGACGCATGCGCTGTGAGTCGGTATCCGTCCCCATTTATTCCGGCACGGATTGTCGCGTTATCCCCAGACTGCGCGAACTCACTTATTCACAGTTGCTTGTGGATAGTTGTGGGTAACTGAAATCTATGGCGCACTGCCGCAATAAGGGGTTGCGAGATTTTTTGAAAATTCTCGGACAAAACCGACTTCAGGTTATCCACAGAAAAGCAAATTACGAATCGAAGTTTTGCAGGCGTGCTGCGGGTGTGGATAAAGTCGTCGGATGATCGGCTCGGGCGATGTGCTTTCGATGTCTGCGGGCCAGTTTCGCTTTTGGGGTTTTGAGGACATTTGCGGTATTTTTCTGGCGGCGGTATCGGGGCGGGGACACTACGACCTGCTGCGTCCGGAGTATCCTTCTGCGAACGTCTGGGTGGGGATTGGCGGCACCCTGACGGCGCGCCAACTCTTAAGTCGCTCCGTCAGGGCACTTCTAATCCCCACTCATCGATTTTCCCTTGCCAAGACAGGCCGCCCGCACGTGCACCGATCGTTTCACCAGGGATCTCGGAATTTCATCCGGGCGGGCTGCATCGGAATTCTGCGGTTAGCTAATACACGTTGAGACTGTCGTACGCGCTGGGGCATTTAAGTGTTGCCGTTGTGCGCTTCTCGACCGTGCGCCTCGCTTGTAACTAGTCCGTCTCCATTGGCAGAGTGAGGCGGTGGTGTTTCACGTGAAACAGAGACCCTGACTTCCTCGATGGTTTCACCCCCGGAAGATTGCGTGGCGGAGATCGGCGGTGCTCTGACGGAGCGACTTTAAGTTGGGGTGCAGTCGGCGTGCCGGTAATCTCCTCGGCCCGGAAGTGGGAGAAGGCGAGGGGGCATCGAAAGGATGGGGTGTAGCTGTCGAAGCGCGCCGGGTAACGCCGAACGGAGCGAGGGCCGGAATACATCGTACGTTTCACGTGAAACAGAGACCCTGACTTCCTCGATGGTTTCACCCCCGGAAGATTGCGTGGCGGAGATCGGCGGTGCTCTGACGGAGCGACTTTAAGTTGGGGTGCAGTCGGCGTGCCGGTAATCTCCTCGGCCCGGAAGTGGGAGAAGGCGAGGGGGCATCGAAAGGATGGGGTGTAGCTGTCGAAGCGTGCCGAGTTACGCTGAACGGAGCGAGGGCAGGAATACATCGGACGTTTCACGTGAAACAGAGGCCCTGAATTCCCGATGGTTTCACTCCGGAAGATTGCGTGGCGGAGATTGGCGGTGCTCCGCCGGAGCGACTTTAAGTCGGAGCGCAGTCGGAGTGCCGGCAATCTCCGCGGCTCGGAAGTGGGAGAAGGCGAGGGGCATCGAAAGGATGGGGTGTAGCTGTCGAAACGTACCGGGTAACGCCGAACGGAGCGAGGGCCGGAATACATCGTACGTTTCACGTGAAACAGAGACCCTGAATTCCTAGATGGTTTCACCCCGGAAGATTGCGTGGCGGAGATTGGCGGTGCTCTGACGGAGCGACTTTAAGTTGGAGCGCAGTCGGGGTGCCGGCAATCTCCGTAGCCCGGAAGCGAGAGAGGCTGGAGCTTATCGATGTGTAGTGTTGCCGGCGGAGCGCGTCGATCACCCGCGGACGAAGCGAGTGTTCGGAAGGCCATCGCATGTTTCACGTGAAACGGCCCCGACAATCCTTCGGTCGTATCCTTCCGGCTAATGGAAATAGTACCGGTGACGAAGATGTTTCACGTGGAACCGTCCCCAAAACCGTCGTTTTCCACGCACGTTCCACGTGAAACATCGTCGTGGTTACAAATGATGCAGCGCAATACCGCTATAATTCCGCAATTACCGAATCCAGAGAGTTTGCCGCACGCGGCAAAATTGAGATGCTTTATCCGACCGAGTTCGACGTGATCGTGGTAGGTGGCGGCCATGCCGGCACTGAGGCTGCGCTCGCCTCGGCCCGCATGGGCTGTAAGACACTTCTGCTCACCCACAACATCGAAACGCTCGGCCAGATGAGCTGCAATCCCTCCATTGGCGGGATCGGCAAGGGGCATCTCGTCAAAGAGGTCGATGCATTGGGTGGCGCCATGGCCGCGGCTACGGACGAGGGCGGCATCCAGTTCCGTATCCTCAATTCGTCCAAAGGCCCGGCCGTGCGTGCGACGCGTGCCCAAGCCGACCGTCTTCTCTATAAGCAGGCCATCCGTCATCGCCTCGAGAATCAGCCGAATCTCTGGCTGTTCCAGCAGGCTGTGGAAGACCTGATGGTTGAGGGAGAGCGGGTCGTTGGCGCCATTACGCAGGTCGGATTGCGCTTCCGTGCCCGTGCCGTGGTGCTGACCGCCGGGACCTTCCTCGACGGCAAGATCCACGTTGGACTCAACAACTACGTGGGCGGGCGCGCCGGTGATCCGGCGGCTGTCAGCCTGTCCGCACGCCTCAAAGAGTTGAAGTTGCCGCAAGGTCGGTTGAAAACCGGTACGCCACCGCGTATCGACGGCCGATCCATCGACTTCTCCGTGCTCGAAGCGCAACCCGGTGACCTTGATCCGGTGCCCGTCTTCTCGTTCCTTGGCCGCCCCGAACAGCATCCGCACCAAGTGCCGTGCTGGGTGACGCATACCAACGAACGCACGCACGATATCATCCGCGCCGGGCTCGACCGCTCGCCCATGTACACCGGCGTCATCGAGGGGGTAGGGCCGCGCTATTGCCCGTCCATCGAAGACAAGATTCATCGGTTCGCGGACAAGACGTCGCACCAGATCTACCTCGAACCCGAAGGCCTCACGACCAACGAGTTCTACCCCAACGGCATTTCTACGAGCCTGCCTTTCGACGTGCAGCTCGAACTGGTTCGCTCGATGAAGGGCATGGAAAATGCCTACATCCTGCGCCCGGGTTACGCCATCGAGTACGACTACTTCGATCCGCGTGGCCTGCGTAGCTCGCTTGAAACCCGCGTCATTTCCGGCCTGTTCTTCGCCGGACAGATCAACGGCACGACCGGCTATGAAGAAGCCGCCGCACAGGGCCTGCTTGCAGGGATCAACGCTGCGCTGCAAGTGCAGGGACGCGACGCCTGGTGCCCGCGCCGCGATCAAGCCTACCTCGGCGTGCTCGTCGATGACCTGATTACGCGTGGCGTGTCCGAGCCGTATCGCATGTTCACCAGCCGCGCGGAGTATCGCCTGTCGCTGCGGGAAGACAATGCCGATATGCGCTTGACCGAAATCGGTCGCGAGCTTGGTGTGGTGGACGATATCCGTTGGGAGGCGTTCTGCCGCAAACGCGATGCTGTTTCACGTGAAACAGAACGTCTCAAAACCACGTGGGTGAATCCGAAGACGTTCCCGGCGGAAGACGCCGAGCCGTTGCTCGGTAAGGCCATTGATCACGAGTATTCGCTGGCCGATCTGTTGCGCCGCCCGGAAGTCGGGTACGACGCACTGATGGCCGTGCAGGGCGGTCGCCTGGCGCCCGAAGGCGTGCTCTCCGACGATCCGATTCAGGCCAACCAGATTCGCGAGCAGATCGAGATCGCGGTGAAGTATCAGGGCTACATCGACCGTCAGGCCGATGAGATCGTCCGCAAGGAAGCCAACGAAAACACCGTGCTGCCTGCCAACATCGACTACAACGATGTTCGTGGGCTGTCGATCGAGGTCCGCCAGAAGCTCAACGCGCAGCGTCCCGAAACCTTGGGACAGGCCTCGCGCATCTCCGGCGTGACGCCTGCCGCGATTTCGCTGTTGATGATTCACCTCAAGAAAGGGCTCGGACGCCGTCGCGCGCCGGAGAATACGACTCCCGATGCAGGTCCCGCCGACGGCGGTGACCAGCACGCAGCCTGACGCGGAGACTCGATGACGTCTTCGCGCCATACCGCCGGTCACGGCGGCAACGAACTCGCTGCGCTATTGGCTGACGGTATCCGGCAGCTCGGGCTTTCGCTCGATGCCGAACAACAGGCGTGTCTGCTCGACTATCAGGCACTGCTGGCGAAGTGGAACGCTTCGTTGCAGATGACCTCCATTCGTGACCCGAAGCAGATGGTCGTCAAGCATCTGCTCGATTCGCTGTCCATTCTGCCGCGCCTCGACCGTGAGCCGATTTCACGTGTCCTTGACGTTGGCTCAGGCGGCGGCCTGCCCGGCGTGGTGCTCGCCATCGTGCGTCCCGACTGGCAGGTGACGGTCAACGACATCGTCCATAAGAAGACGGCGTTCCTTACCCAGGCGCGTGCCACCTTCAAGCTGACCAACCTGACGGTCGTCACCGGCCGGGTCGAGTCGCTTGTCGTGGGCAAGGAAGTGCCTGCCGCATTCGACGCGATCGTCTCGCGTGCTTTCGCCGAGTTGACCGATTTCGTGTCGCTTGCCCACAACCTGCTCGCCCCTGGCGGCAGCTTCTGGGCGATGAAGGGCGTGGCCGCCGAAGGCGAGCTGGCCTTGCCCGACGGCTTCTCGCTGGTCGAGCGCCTGGCGCTGAACGTACCGTTTCTCGACGCCGAGCGCCATTTGCTCCGCGTGAAGGTGAGCGCATGAACAAGATGACCCGCTGGGCCGGGGCCGTCATGGTCGGTTTTTCGGTGATGGCCGCCGTCGCCTGGGCGCAATCCGGGCAGGAATCGCTCACGACCCGCGTGCGTCCCGTACAAAAGATCGACAAGACGCGTTATGTCGGCACGTGGTACGAAATAGCACGCTATCCGAATTTCTTCGAGCGAAAATGTGTGTCGGACGTGACCGCAGAGTACAAGGCACGCGCCGACGGCAAGATCGAAGTCACGAACAAGTGTCGCAAGGAAGACGGGACCTGGGTCAGCGATGCCGGTCTCGCGCGTACGGATGGGCAGGGCACCGGCACGGCGCGCTTCAAGGTCACGTTTGCACCCGACTGGCTGCGCTGGATTCCCTGGCTTTGGGCGAACTACTGGGTTATCGTGCTCGACGGCGACTACCAGTATGCCGCCGTTGGAGAGCCGGGCCGCGAGTATCTGTGGATTCTCTCGCGCACACCGACGATCGACGTCGACACCATGAATCAAATGCGTGCTCAGCTCCGCAAGCAAGGCTATGACACCGACAAGCTGGTGTTGACGCCCCAGAAGGCGAGCGCGCCGTAAGCACTACGCGCCGGCGTGTCTGACGCCGGCCAAGGCCAGAAAGGCCAGCAAGCGAAAAACTGAGCTTTGCTCAGGTAATCGATTTGACGGGACACCCCGTTCGGCGTGCGGCAATACCTGTTTGCAGGACCGGGTTTCATCCCGGCAGCATCTGAATCAATCGCACCAACCGCATCAACCGCATCAACAAGGCAGCATTCGGAGGACTACATCGGCATGGCGAAAATTTTCTGCGTGGCCAATCAGAAGGGCGGCGTCGGCAAGACGACCACCACGGTGAACCTCGCTGCCGGGCTGGCGTCGCACGGGCAGCGAGTCCTGTTGGTCGACCTCGATCCGCAGGGCAATGCGACCATGGGCAGCGGTATCGACAAAGGGTCGCTCGAAGCGAGCGTGTACGAAGTGCTGGTCGACGGCGTCGACGTGGCGACGACGTGCCAACGCTCGGAGTCGGGCAACTACGACCTGCTGCCCGCGAACCGCGAACTGGCGGGGGCGGACGTGGAGCTCGTTTCGCTGGAGAACCGCGACACCCGCCTCAAGCAGGCGCTCGCCAAAGTCGACGACGCCTATGATTTCGTCCTCATCGACTGCCCGCCGACACTCTCGCTGCTCACGCTCAACGGCCTGTGTGCCGCGCATGGCGTGATCATCCCGATGCAATGCGAGTACTTCGCGCTCGAGGGGCTGTCGGACCTCGTCAACACGATCAAGCAGGTGCACGCGAATCTGAACCGCGACCTGAAGGTCATCGGATTGCTGCGTGTCATGTTCGACCCGCGTATCACGCTGCAACAGCAAGTCTCGGAGCAGCTCAAGGAGCACTTCGGCGACAAGGTTTTCAACGCGATCATTCCGCGTAACGTGCGGCTCGCCGAAGCGCCGAGCTACGGCATGCCGGGTGTCGTTTTCGATCCCGCTTCACGCGGCGCGAAAGCGTATCTGCAATTCGGCGCGGAAATGATCGCGCGCATTCAAACTATGTAAGGCGCATACGCGCAGGAACGCATTGTCATGGCGACCAAGACCAACGCACTGAAAAAAAAGGGCCTGGGCCGCGGCCTCGAAGCGCTGCTCGGCGCGCACGCCGACAACCATAACGGGGCCGGCGAGACGAGCGCCGAGGGAGCACCTTCGGTGATGGCGCTCGAGCGTCTTCAGGCCGGTAAGTATCAACCGCGAACGCGCATGGATGAGGGCGCATTGCAGGAACTCGCCGCAAGCATTCGCGCGCAGGGCCTCATGCAGCCGATTCTGGTGCGACGTGTCGATGGTGAGAAGTACGAAATTATTGCGGGCGAGCGACGTTTTCGCGCGGCGCGTATCGCGGGGCTGTCCGAAGTGCCGGTGCTCGTGCGAGACGTCGCCGACGAAGCCGCGGCCGCGATGGCACTCATCGAGAACATTCAGCGCGAAGATCTGAATCCGCTCGAAGAAGCGCAGGGCATTCAACGCTTGCTCGGTGAATTCAGCTACACGCACGAGCAGGCTGCCGAGTCGCTGGGTCGCTCGCGCAGCGCGGTGTCGAACCTGCTGCGTTTGCTCAATCTCGCACAGCCGGTGCAGACGATGCTGCTCGCAGGCGATCTCGACATGGGGCACGCGCGTGCGCTGCTCGCCGTCGACGCCGCCACGCAGATCACGCTGGCGAATCAGGTGGTGAACAAGCGCCTGTCGGTGCGCGACACGGAGCGCATCGTCAACGCATCGCTCAAGCCGCAGGGAGATGGCATTCGCCGTCGTCCTGCGGAAGAGGGCGGTCGCGATGTCACGCGTCTCGAAGAAGAGCTGTCGGATCTGCTCGCCTCGAGCGTGAAGATCAAGGTCGGCCGCAAGGGCGCCGGACAACTCACCATCGAGTTCGGCAGCCTCGATGCACTCGACGGTATTCTCGCGCGCATTCGCGCCGAGTAAGTTCGGTATCCTGATTGTTTCGTCGTGAGCGAATCCACCGGCGACCCGGTAGACAAAGAGACGGCGGCGGCGCCGACTGCGACGCCTCGTCCGGCGGCTGACACCTCGTCCGCTCACGGTACGTTCGGCGCGCGCGTCAAACGTGCGCTACGGTCGACGTTCGAGCGCGTGCGCGGCGATCCCGTATTGCTCATCCTGCTCGCGGCGTTCGTGGTGCTGCAGATCGTGCGGCCGGCGAGCGTGGGCGCGCTGTTCGCTCGCGTCGACCAGCACACGATCCTCACGCTCGCGGGGCTGCTGATGCTCACGCGAGCCATCGACCAGAGCGGCTTTCTCGATTGGCTCGCACAACGATTGCTGCGCGCGTTTCGCACGGAGCGACGTCTCGCGCTATTGATGGTGACGTTCGCTGCCGCGCTCTCGACGCTGCTGACCAACGATGTCGCGCTCTTCGCCGTGGTGCCGCTCGCACAATCGCTTGCCCGTATTGCCCCCGTACGTATCGAGCGACTGATCATCTTCCTCGCCCTCGCGGTGAATGCCGGATCGAGCCTGACACCGTTTGGCAATCCTCAGAATCTCTTCCTCTGGCAGCAAAGCGGCATGAGCTTCGGTGCCTTCGTCGTCATGATGACGCCGCTCACGCTGGCGCTCATGGCGGTACTGCTCGCGATTTGCGCGTTTGCCTTCGACTCGCGCGCGCTGCATTTCCAGCGACACGGCCCCAGGCACAACGTGCGGTGGCCGCTGCTTTGGACCGCGCTGGTGCTGTTCGCGGGCTTCGTCGCGCTTGCCGATCACGGATTTGCCGCCTGGGCGTGTGCCGCCGTGGTGGTCGTGCTACTCGCCGTGCGACGCAACGCGGTACTCGGCATCGACTGGCTGCTGCTCGCGATCTTCGTGCTGATGTTCGTCGTGCTTCGCGGGCTGGCGGGCTTGCCCGAGGTGCGCGCCGCGCTGGGGCACTTCGACTTCGGCGGGGCGACGATGGCCTATGCGGGTGCTGCCGTCCTCTCACAGTTCATCAGCAACGTGCCTGCGGCGATTCTGCTCGCCGAGTACAGCCACAACTGGCCTGCACTCGCGCACGGCGTAGCCGTGGGCGGGTTCGGTCTGGCCGTCGGCTCGCTGGCCAATCTGATCGCGTTGCGCATGGCGAAATCGAAACAGATCTGGTGGCACTTTCACTGCCTTTCCGTCCCGTTTTACGTGGTGGCACTCGTGTTGGGGTTCGTTGCCCTGAAATGGGTCTGATCGCGCGTGGAATGTCTCTCAGGTGGCGCGATCGTGCGGCGTTTACGCGGAATGCCGCGCTGCACCATGAGTAAAATCGCGCTCCATGAGAGTTGGCGCCAAATCGAAGCATGCACTGCACAATTTCGGCGAATTTGTTGTGCGTTTAGATTGACTGGCGTTCGTAATGTCCCGTAAAATCTCGCGGATTTATCTGCTTGAAGAGCCCATTCGTTTTGCACGAGTCGGGCGGGGAGGCTACGAGATGACCGACGAAAAACGGTCGAACTTGGAACCGAAACCGCAAGCGCCGGCACATGCATCATCAGAGGTTTGGGACGACGAGCAGGAGCAAGAAACAATCGTTCCGCTCACGCGTGCGCAGGCCGAGCGCCTGTTCGGTCCCGATGTGGGGCGCGCATCCCGTGTGACTCCATTCAGGGTGGTGGGAGCCCAGGTACTACTGTCGCTGGTAGCGACACTTGCCTGGTGGTTGCTCTCGGCATCGCCACGAGACGCGGCGGTGTCCGCATGGCTGGGCGGAATGATCGGATGGATCCCGGGCGCATTGTTTGCGCTGCGGTTAAGAATGTCAGGTGATCGCCTCTCCGTCGGTTCGTTGGTGATGGGAGAAGCGGTCAAGGTAGTCACGACGATCGCGTTGTTGGTGGCAGTAGCGTTCGGTTACCCAAATGTTCACTGGGTAGCGTTCCTGGTCACCTTTGTGCTGACGCTGAAAGCCTATTGGCTGGCGATGGCACTGAAGTAGCGGTGAAACACCCGCTCACGCGTCGACACGCTACCGTGTGCGGATTTTCATAATTGGGTGTTTGATCGCTATGTCAGTAGAAGCCGGCCACGCTCCGAACCCGTCGGAGTACATTTCGCACCACCTGCAGAACCTCGCGAGCTCGCATCAGACTAGCATCGTCGATTTTTCGATCATCAACTGGGACACCATGTTCTGGTCGATCGCGATGGGCGTTCTGGGCTGCTTCCTGCTGTGGTTGGCTGCCCGTAAGGCGACCTCGGGCGTGCCGGGCCGTTTCCAGGCCGCGGTCGAGATGCTCGTCGAAATGGTGGAAGACCAGTCGAAGAGCATCGTGCACGGCAACCGTGCCTTCATCGCACCGCTCGCGCTGACCGTGTTTGTCTGGGTCGCGCTCATGAACTCGCTTGACCTGCTGCCCGTCGACCTGCCGTCGACGATCATCCGCTGGGTCGGCCTCGATTCCATCATCACGCACCACCGCATTGTGCCGACGGCCGACCTCAACGGCACGCTCGGTATCGCTGTCGGCGTGCTCATCCTGATGCTGTATTACAGCTTCAAGATCAAGGGCGCAGGCGGCTTCATGCACGAGCTGTTCACCGCACCGTTCGGTAATCACTTCCTGCTGTGGATCCCGAACCTGCTGCTCAACCTCATCGAATTCTGTGCCAAGACCGTGTCGCTCGGTATGCGACTGTTCGGCAATATGTACGCCGGCGAGCTGGTGTTCCTGCTGATCGCGCTGCTGGGCGGTATCTGGAGCTTTGGCGCAGATGCGTCGGTGCTGGGTTTTGTCGGTCACGTCATTGCCGGCACCGCATGGGCGATTTTCCACATCCTGATCGTGTTGCTCCAGGCGTTCATCATGATGATGCTGACGTTGGTGTACCTCGGCCAGGCGCACGACCATCACTGATCGGTTGTTGCGGTAGTTACGAGTTTTCCGAGTTTCAAGTTTTTCAAATTTTCAAGTTTCAAGTCTCTATCCATAAGGAGTAATCATGCAAGCTTTCATCGCCAACATCCAGGGTCTGACCGCTATCGGTATCGGTATCATCATCGGTCTGGGTGCTATCGGTGCCTGTCTGGGTATCGCACTGATGGGTGGCAAGTACATCGAAGCATGCGCACGTCAGCCTGAGCTGATGAACCCGCTGCAAACGAAGATGTTCCTGCTGGCCGGCCTGATCGACGCTGCATTCCTGATCGGCGTGGGCGTTGCCATGCTGTTCGCCTTCGCGAACCCGCTGCTGTCGAAGCTCGCTTAAGTTACTTTCGGCCGGTCGCGCAATGATCCGCGCGACCAACTGGACATGAACGGCGCGCCCAAGCCAGCAGGCACAATGGGGCGCGCTGTTTTGCCAATCGACTCGCATCACCGAAAGGAAACACCGTGAACATCAACGCAACTCTGTTCGCGCAAACCGTCGTGTTTCTGATCCTGGCGTGGTTCACGATGAAGTTCGTGTGGCCGCCGCTGATCAAGGCTATCGACGAACGCGCGAAGAAAATCGCTGACGGTCTGGCTGCCGCCGACAAGGGCAAGGCTGAACTGGATGCCGCCAACAAGCGCTCCACGCAAGCCCTCGCGGAAGCCCGCGACGAAGGCGCGAAGCGCATTGCCGACGCCGAGAAGCGCGCACTGGCTGTGGCCGACGAGATCAAGACGCAGGCGCAAGCCGAAGCGGCTCGTATCATCGCCAACGCCAAGGCAGAAGCCGAGAACCAGGCAGTCAAGGTCCGTGAGACGCTGCGCGAGGAAGTTGCCGGTCTGGCAGTGAAGGGCGCAGAACAGATCCTGAAGCGTGAAGTTGACGCCAAGGCCCACGCCGACCTGCTGAACCAACTCAAGGCAGAGCTCTGATCATGGCCGAACTCGCAACCATCGCTCGTCCGTATGCCGAAGCGTTGTTCCGCGTGGCCAAGTCCGGCGATCTGAATCGCTGGTCGCAGCTCGTGCGCGAACTGGCGCAAGTGGCAGCGCTGCCCGAAGTGGCCAACCTGGCCGACGATCCGAAGGTCGTGCCGTCGCAAGTTGTCGACGTGCTGACTGCCGCCGTGAAATCGACCGACGCCGAAGTGCGCAACTTCGTCGCCGCTGTGGTCGAGAACGGCCGTCTGGCTGCCATGCCGGAAATCGCCGAACAGTTCGAAGCGTTGAAGAACGCTGCTGCCGGTTCGGCAGATGCCACGATCGAAAGCGCCTTCCCGCTCGAAGGTGAGCAACTGACCTCGCTGGTCAAGGGCCTCGAGCACAAGTTCGGCTGCAAGCTCAACCCGACGGTGACGGTAGATCCGTCGCTCATCGGTGGCGTGCGTGTGGTGGTTGGCGACGAGGTGCTGGACACTTCGGTGCGCGCCCGCCTGGCGGCTATGCGGACGTCGCTGACGGCCTGAGGCCGGCGCGATACGCCTGCGACGGCAAGAATTGAATATCAGGAGCACATATGCAACTCAATCCCTCTGAAATCAGCGAACTGATCAAGAGCCGGATTCAAGGTCTCGAGAGCGGCGCCGAAGTCCGTAACGAAGGCACCGTGATCTCGGTGACTGACGGTATCTGCCGCATCCACGGTCTGTCGGACGTGATGCAGGGCGAAATGCTGGAATTCCCGGGCAACACGTTCGGTCTGGCACTGAACCTCGAGCGCGACTCCGTCGGCGCCGTGATTCTGGGCG
>NZ_JBEBXS010000011.1:0-172800 GCF_040391475.1 Pandoraea pnomenusa
AACGAACTGGGCCTGCACGACGACCCGCTGTTCAAGCTGGCCATGCAGCTCGAGAAGATCGCACTGGAAGACGAATACTTCGTGTCGCGCAAGCTGTACCCGAACGTCGACTTCTACTCGGGTATCGTTCAGCGCGCGCTGGGCATCCCGACCTCGATGTTCACCTGCATCTTCGCACTGGCTCGTACCGTGGGCTGGATCGCGCAGTGGAACGAGATGATCGGCGAGCCGGATCAGAAGATCGGTCGTCCGCGTCAGTTGTTCATCGGCGAAACGCCGCGCGACGTGACGGCAATCGACAAGCGCTAAGCCTGTCGAGGCACCCGGCACGGCCCCCGCTTGCCGTGCCGGCACCGCAACCTTGCTGAAACGGCAAGGCGGTGCGCCCCGCAACGAGCCTTCGTTGCGCTATATTCGAACTCACGGCACAAGCTGCCGTGATTCGCACAAATCCCCGGTTGATCGTGCGTTTACCGCCCGGTTTCCCGGGGATTTCGTATTCCGCCGGCGCGAAAGCGCTATGGCATAATCAAAAGTTCACAGAACGATAGTCTTGTTCTCAGAACGATATATAGCCCCGCGTTTTTATCATGGCCAAGACCCTGTATGACAAATTGTGGGATGCACACGTTGTGCATACCGAGGACGATGGCACCACGTTGCTCTACATCGACCGCCACCTGCTGCACGAGGTGACCAGTCCGCAGGCGTTCGAGGGGCTAAAAATCGCGCAGCGTCCGGTCTGGCGTTTGTCCGCCAACCTCGCGGTGTCGGACCACAATGTGCCGACCACCGACCGTACACAAGGCATCGCCGATCCGATTTCGCGTCTGCAGGTCGATACGCTCGACAGCAACTGCGACAAGTTCGGCATCACCCAATTCAAGATGAACGATCTCCGTCAGGGCATCGTGCACGTGATCGGCCCGGAGCAGGGCGCCACGTTGCCCGGCATGACGGTGGTGTGCGGTGACTCGCACACGTCGACGCACGGCGCATTCGGTGCGCTGGCCTTCGGCATCGGCACGTCCGAGGTCGAGCACACGCTCGCCACGCAGACGCTGCTCATGAAGAAGAGCAAGAACATGCTCGTGAAGGTCGAGGGCACGCTGCCGCGCGGCTGTTCCGCCAAGGACATCGTGCTCGCCGTCATCGGCAAGATCGGCACGGCAGGCGGCACGGGCTACACGATCGAGTTCGCCGGCTCGGCGATCCGTTCGCTCACGATGGAAGGTCGCATGACGGTGTGCAACATGGCGATCGAGGCGGGCGCACGCGCCGGTCTGGTCGCCGTGGACGACACCACGATCAACTACGTGAAGGGCCGTCCGTTCGCGCCGACCGGCGTGGAATTCCAGCAGGCGGAAGCCTACTGGCGCCAGTTCCACACCGACGCCGGTGCCGCGTTCGATCACGTCGTGGAAATCGACGCCAACACGCTGCGCCCGCAAGTGAGCTGGGGCACGTCGCCGGAAATGGTGGTGAGCATCGAAGACCGCGTGCCCGATCCCGAGAAGGAAAAGGACCCGGTCAAGCGCAGCGCCATGGAGCGCGCGCTGGAGTACATGGCGCTCACGCCGGATACGCCGATGGCCAGCATCAACGTCGACAAGGTGTTCATCGGCTCGTGCACCAATTCGCGCATCGAGGATATCCGCGCAGCCGCCTACGTCGTGAAGAAGCTCGGTCGCCGCGTGGCGTCGAACGTGCGTCTGGCGATGGTGGTGCCGGGTTCGGGGCTCGTGAAGCATCAGGCCGAGCAGGAAGGGCTGGATCAGGTCTTCAAGGCCGCCGGCTTCGAATGGCGCGAACCGGGCTGCTCGATGTGCCTGGCGATGAACGCCGACCGTCTGGAGCCGGGCGAGCGCTGCGCATCGACCTCGAACCGCAACTTCGAAGGCCGACAGGGCGCGGGTGGCCGTACGCACCTGGTGAGCCCGGCAATGGCGGCCGCAGCTGCCATCGAAGGCCATTTCGTCGACGTGCGACGCCTGGTCTGAGACCCACGCATCGATTTATCCGTCGTTTGACACTTTCTTTGATAGAGACAAGACCATGAAGAAACTGTGGATGCTGATCGGTGCGGTGCTGCTGTTGGGCGTGGCGGGTTGCAACACGATGGCGGGCCTCGGCAAGGATACGCAAGCCGCTGGCTCGGCGCTCGAAAACGCCGCGAAGAAGTGATGCGACGGTGCGTGTGCCCGGACGATGTCCCGGCACGCGCACCCACGAAATTTCCGGTTTTCGCGATTGTGGCTCCCGAGAGCCGGTCGCAGCCGAACTGTTTTGATCAGGTGGTTCGTGATGGAAAAATTTACTGTCCATACGGGGTTGGTGGCACCGCTGGATCGCGAAAACGTCGATACCGACGCGATCATCCCCAAGCAATTCCTGAAGTCGATCAAGCGCACGGGTTTCGGCCCGAACCTGTTCGACGAGTGGCGTTACCTCGATGTCGGCCAGCCGGGCCAGGATTGCAGCACGCGTCCGCTCAACCCGAACTTCGTGCTCAACCAGCCGCGCTATCAAGGCGCGACGGTGTTGCTCGCACGCAAGAACTTCGGCTGCGGCAGCTCGCGTGAGCATGCGCCGTGGGCCTTGCAGCAATACGGCTTTCGCGCCGTGATTGCGCCGAGCTTCGCCGACATCTTCTTCAACAACTGCTACAAGAATGGGCTGCTGCCGATCGCATTGAGCGAAATGCAGGTCGATCACCTGTTCAACGAGACGGCCGCGTTCAATGGCTATCAGTTGACGATCGATCTCGACAAGCAGGCCGTGATTACCTCGGACGGCCGTGCTTATGAGTTCGATATCGCGCCGTTCCGCAAGTACTGCCTGTTGAATGGTTTCGACGACATCGGCCTGACGCTGCGTCACGCCGACAAGATTCGCGCCTACGAGGCCGAGCGGCTGACCAAGCAGCCGTGGCTCGCAACGCGCCTGCCGGGCTGAGCCCCGCGCATCGAAGGCACATCCAAGGAGATTGCATGAAAATCGCTGTGTTGCCGGGTGACGGCATTGGTCCGGAAATCGTCGCGGAAGCCGTGAATGTGCTGAACGCGCTCGGCGAGACGTTCGAGCTCGAAGAAGCGCCCGTGGGCGGGGCCGGCTATGAGGCGGCGGGCCACCCGCTGCCCGAGGCCACGCTCAAGCTCGCCAAGGAAGCCGACGCTATCCTGTTCGGCGCCGTGGGCGACTGGAAGTACGATTCGCTCGAGCGCGCGCTGCGTCCCGAGCAGGCGATTCTGGGCCTGCGCAAGCACCTGCAGCTGTTCGCCAACTTCCGTCCGGCCATCCTCTACAAGGAACTGGCCGCTGCGTCGAGCCTGAAGCCGGAAATCGTGGCAGGGTTGGATATCCTGATCATCCGCGAGCTGAACGGCGACATTTATTTCGGCCAGCCGAAGGGTTTCCGCCAGTCGCCGGACGGGGCTTTCGAGGGCGCACGCGAAGGTTTTGATACCATGCGTTATAGCGTGCCCGAAGTGGAGCGCATCGCACACGTGGCATTTCAGGCGGCAGCCAAGCGCGACAAGCGTTTGTGCTCGGTCGACAAGGCCAACGTGCTCGAGACTTCGCAGCTCTGGCGCGACACGATGATCGAGGTTGCCAAGCAGTATCCGGAGGTCGAGCTGTCGCATATGTACGTCGACAATGCCGCGATGCAACTGGTCAAGGCACCGAAGAACTTCGACGTGGTGGTGACTGGCAACATGTTCGGCGATATTCTGTCGGACGAGGCCGCCATGCTGACCGGTTCGATCGGCATGCTGCCGTCGGCGTCGCTGGATGCCAACAACAAGGGGCTGTACGAGCCGTCGCACGGTTCGGCCCCCGACATCGCCGGCAAGGGCGTGGCCAATCCGTTGGCAACGATCCTGTCGGCTGCCATGATGCTGCGTTACACGCTGGGCCGCGCTGAACAGGCCGACCGCGTGGAAAACGCAGTCAAGAAGGTGCTGGCGCAGGGGTTGCGCACGCCCGACATCTGGCAGGAAGGCGCGACCAAGGTCGGTACGCGCGACATGGGCGCGGCGGTGGTTGCCGCGCTATAACGTCAACGGGGCGTCGTGAGACGCCCCTTGGCGCAATTGCAACGATAAGAGAGTGGATAAATGAAAACCGTAGGTCTGGTAGGTTGGCGGGGCATGGTCGGTTCGGTTCTGATGCAGCGCATGCAGCAGGAGAACGACTTTGCCTTGATCGAGCCGGTGTTTTTCAGCACCAGCAACGCGGGCGGCAAAGCCCCGTCGATGGCGAAGAACGAGACTTCGCTGAAAGACGCCAATGATGTCAATGAGCTGAAAAAATGCGACATCATCATTACCTGCCAGGGCGGTGATTACACCACTGAGATCTTCCCGAAGCTGCGTGCTGCGGGATGGAACGGTTACTGGATCGATGCCGCTTCGACGCTGCGCATGAAGGACGATGCCATCATCGTGCTCGATCCGGTCAACCTCGACGTGATCAAGAACTCGCTCACGAAGGGCACGAAGAACTTCGTCGGCGGCAACTGCACCGTGAGCTGCATGCTGATGGGCCTGGGCGGTCTGTTCCAGCACGGTCTGGTGGACTGGCTGACGTCGATGACGTATCAGGCGGCATCGGGCGGTGGCGCGCAGCACATGCGTGAGCTGCTCACGCAGTTCGGCAGCATCAACGCCGAAGTCAAGGCGTTGCTCGACGATCCGCATTCGGCCATTCTGGAAATCGACCGCAAGGTGCTGGCCAAGCAGCACGCCCTCACGGCCGACGAGACCAAGCAATTCGGCGTGCCGCTCGGCGGCAACCTGATTCCCTGGATCGACAAGGATCTGGGCAACGGCCAGTCGAAGGAAGAGTGGAAGGGCGGTGCCGAGACCAACAAGATTCTGGGTCTGGGCGACGGCTTCCCGGGCACCCGTGCCATTCCGGTGGACGGTCTGTGCGTGCGTATCGGTGCGATGCGTTGCCACAGCCAGGCGCTCACTATCAAGCTTACGAAGGATGTGCCGTTAGATGAACTGACCGACATCATCGGCCAGGCAAACGACTGGGTGAAGGTGGTGCCGAACACGCGCGAGGCGTCGATGACCGATTTGACGCCTGCGGCCGTGACCGGCACGATGACGATTCCGGTGGGTCGCCTGCGCAAGATGTCGATGGGTCCGGAGTACCTGTCGGCATTCACGGTGGGCGATCAACTGTTGTGGGGCGCGGCGGAACCGCTGCGCCGCATGCTGCGCATCCTGCTCGACGCTTGAGCGTCGCAGCGCATCGGTAAGGCGTGAAGAAACGGCGGCCCGCGAGGCCGCCGTCCGCGCTTTGGGAGGCGCTCCTCGTACGAGGGGCCGCCAGTGACAAACGACTGACAGGCTAGACAAGACACAGTGCGGAAATACTCGACCGGCAAGCGCGCAAATTCGTCCCGTAATTCGTTTCGCTTGAGCGCGGCAGCGGCTGTCTTGTGGAGCCTCGGGCTTCTCAACGCCGGCGCCGCCGAGTTCGGCCCGCAACAGGTGCGCTCGGGTCCTGGCCAGCCGTTGCGAGCGGTGATCGTGCTGGGCAACGTGTCGCAAGCCGAAGCCGACGGATTGTCGGTGAAGCTCGCGCCGCGCGATGCCTTCAAGCAAGCCGGTCTGCGCTACGATCCCACGCTCGAGAAGCTCTCCGTGTCGGTCTCGCCGACGGGCGGCCGCGAGCCGGGCTACAGCGGCACGTATCTCGTGCATGTCGATTCGGCCGAACCGGTCAGCACGTCGTTCCTCGATCTGTTGCTTGTCGTCGAATGGCGCACTGGCCGTCAGTCCAATGCCGTGACGCTCTCGGCCATTCCTGAAGCCAGTCTGGCGCAGCCGCAGGCCGTCGTGCCTGCTGCGACGGCGGATAGCACTGTGTCGGCGGCGCCCGCCGCGACGGCAAGCGCGCCTGCACCTGCCGCGTCTGAGGCAACCGCCACCCCGGCGGCCAATGCAGAAGGGGCGCGCAAGGTCGGGCGCGGTGACTCGCTGTCGTCGATTGCTCGCGAATTCACGGGCGGCGAAGGCGGCACGACGCTGGCACAGATGATGACCGCGCTGTTCGAGGCGAACCGCTCGGCGTTCATTGGCAACGATCCGAACCGTTTGCGTCAGGGGGCAACGCTGGCACGCCCGGCCGATGCACAGGTGCAAAGTATTCCTCCCGCGCAGGCACGCAAGTTCGTGTCGGCCGCACGGGAGCAGTTTGACGCGTATCGCGCGCGGCTGGCCGATTCGACGGCGCAGCAGGCAGCACCGGCCGGTGGCCGCAGTGCACAGGGCGCGATCGAAGCGGGCAAGGCGCCGGAAGCCGCCGCCCCCGCCACGCGCGATGAATTGAAGCTGTCGCGACCCGGCAAGGGGGCAGCGGGCGGCACAGCCGCACGCGCCGGCGGCAGTGAGGAAGAGCAAATCGCTCAGGGCAAGGCGCAAGCCGAGGCTCAGGGCAGGGTGAATGAGTTGCAGAAGAACGTAGCAGATCTCCAGAAGCTGTTGGCGATGAAGAATCAGGCCGCAGCCAAGCTGGAGGAGCAGGCCGCCACCGCTTCCGGGGTGCCTGCGCAAGACCAACCGGCGAAATCCGCCGAAGGCAAGACGACCGCGCCGGCAGCCGCCGCCACTTCGGCCCCTGCGCCGACGCAGGACGCGACCGCCAAGGAAGCGGACGCGACAGCCAGCGCCGCGACGACGGCGGTGGCGTCTGATGCCGCCGCCGAGACGGCTTCTGCGGCGCCGGCTGCATCGGCAGGCGCCTCCGAAGCCATCGCCGCAGCGGCACCGGTCAGCGAGGCGGCTGCAGCCGCCCCGGCCAGTGCAGCGGCCGCCGATGTGAAGACGCCGAACGCCGGGATGAACTGGCGTGCCGTTTCCCAGAATCCGTATGTGCTGCCCGGTGCGGGTGTGCTCGTGGTGCTGCTTGGTCTGTGGTGGCTGATGCGCCGCCGCCGTGCCGAACCGCCGGTGGGGCAGCCCGGACCGTATGACGACGGTCATGATGGCCGAAGCGAGCCGCAAGGCGAGCCGGCATCGCATGGCGCGACTGCCGCTGGCGTGGCGGGCGTGGTGGGCGCCTCTGCGGCTGGCGCAGCCGGTGCGGCAGCGATGTACGCCGCCCATCAGGCCGAAGCCGACGAGCATCTGCATCCTGCTGCCGACGACGCCTGGCAGACGCCGAACGACGGCGTGGCGGCGCTCGACGCGGCAGCCTCGTCTCCCGCAGCGGCAGAAGCCGACGACGCGTGGAATGCGGAGCAAGACGATCTGACCGGCGAACTGGCCGACACGGCGCACGCCGAAGGACTCGGCGAGCCGCCGGTCGTCGAGCACGCCGCTGAAGCCGTCGCCGAACCGCTTGCGGACGATGCGGCAGCCCAGCCTGTGCACGCCACCGAGGAAGCCGCCAGCGAGCCGGAAATCGACTGGGATGCCGCATTTGCCGAGCAGGCCGGGGAAGTGGCGCCGACGGTCGCCCTCGGTGACGCGCCCGCTGCGCACGAGGACCCGGCGGCGGCCAGCCTGGCGTCGCTCGAAGCCTTGAGCGCGGCAGCGGCCGTTGGTGGCATCGCTGCCGGGCAAGCCGAGGCCTCCGAGTCGCACACCGAGCCGACCGAGACCACCGATCACGCACAGCCCGACGCCCCCGTGGCCGAGCCGGTCGTCGAACCGCAAGCGGGCGCCACGCCCGATGGCGGTGTGGCGGGCATGCTGGGCGATCTGGATCTCGGCATTCCGGGACAGCCGTCTCATGTCGGCACGATTGCGAGCGATGCCTTGCCGTCGTTGACGAAGGGCATCGGCTCCGTGCAGTTCACGATGGCGCCGCCGGGCGATCCGCTGCATCAGCAAGCCGATCAAGAATCGGATGCCGACCTAGACGGGGAACTGAGCGACGCCGATTTCGACGCCGCCATGCAGCAGGTGGCGAGCGCTTCGGAAGCGCCGCGCAGCTACACGGACGCCGCACACGAGGCACCGTCGCTCAAGCCGATGTCGTTCGACTTGTCGGACTTCAGTCTCGACCTGAAGGGCGACGATACGCCGAGCGCGCCAGCCTCCGCGAGCGCACCGGTACTGCCCGCCGCCACCGGCGTGGAAGCGCTGGTCGAACACGAAACGCTGGCATCGCCCGCACCGTCGACGCCGTTCGCCGCCGAGCCTGCTGCGCCTCAGGTGCCGGCAGTGGCACCGGTAGCCTCGGCCGAACCGATCGCTCCGCGCCCCGCAGGCGGGGCCGAAGTGCCGGACGAGTTCCATACGAAGCTCGAACTGGCCGCGGCGTACCAGACCATCGGCGACGATGATGGCGCGCGCGAACTGCTCGAGGAAGTGATCGCCGGCGGCGACGCCGCACAGCAATCGGTCGCACGTACGCGACTGGCCGAGCTGGGCAAGTGACGCGACGGTACACCGGCGAACACACCACAGATTGACCGTAGTTTGGGGCGCTCGTAGGTTGGGCGCCCGTTTTTCTTTTTCATATGCGAATTGCACTGGGCATCCATTACGACGGTACGGCGTTCTCCGGCTGGCAGTCGCAGCCGCACGGCAACACCGTGCAACAGGCGCTCGAGTCCGCCATGCGCGAGTTCGGCGGCGTAGCGCTGCCGACCACGGTGGCGGGGCGGACCGACACCGGCGTGCATGGCATCGGTCAGGTCGTGCATTTCGACACCGAGCTGGACCGGGCCATGTTCTCGTGGGTGCGCGGCGTGAACGCCTTCCTGCCGAAGACCGTGGCAGTCCAGTGGGCGCAGGCGATGCCGGACGATTTCCACGCCCGGTTCACGGCCTTCGAGCGCACGTATTTCTACGTGCTGTATGTCCACCCGGTGCGCTCGCCGCTGCTCGACGGCCGCTGCGGCTGGTTGCACACGCCGCTCGATCTGGAGGCGATGCGCACCGCAGGCCAGGTGCTTGTCGGCGAGCACGACTTTTCGGCGTTCCGTTCGTCCGAGTGCCAGGCGAAGACACCGGTCAAGCACCTGTACGCCATCGACATCGAGCAGCAGGGCCACTTCTTCGTGTTCCGTTTCCGCGCGAGCGCCTTCCTGCATCACATGGTGCGCAACATCATGGGCTGTCTGGTGGCGATCGGCCGGGGCCGTCAGCCCGCGAGCTGGATGACGGACGTGCTCGCGAGTCTCGATCGTCGAGAGGCCGCGCCGACGTTCATGCCGGACGGGCTGTATCTGGCCCGCGTGGGGTATCCTGAGCGTTTCGCCGTGCCCGAGCCCAACTGGGCCGCATGGCCGTTTCCGATGCCGTGGGCAAGTTCATGAAATCCCCTCAAACGCGTACGCGAATCAAGATCTGCGGTCTCTCGCAGGCAGCCGACATCGATCACGCCGTGGCGCTGGGTGTCGACGCCATCGGACTCGTCTTCTACCCGCCGAGCCCGCGCTACGTCGATCTGGCACGTGCGGCCGAGCTGGCCCGCCGGGTGCCGCCCTATGTGAGCCTGGTCGGGCTGTTCGTGAACGCCACGGCCGACGAGATCGCCCGCACCGTCGAGGCCGTGCCCCTGACCACGCTTCAGTTCCACGGCGACGAAAGCCCCGAGCAATGTGCGGCCTTGTCGGCCGCCGCCGGGAACCGTCCTTACATGCGCGCCATGCGTATCGGCCCTGAGACGAAAGACAGTGGCGATTTGCTACAATTCGCTAACGCATACACCGCCGCGCAAGGCATCTTGCTCGATGCCCTGGTCGAGGGCTACGGGGGTGGAGGAAAGGTTTTCGATTGGTCACTTATTCCAAAAGACATCGCGCGTCGGGCCGTTTTGAGTGGTGGCTTGAACGCACACAACGTTGCTGAAGCCATCGGCCGGGTGACGCCATACGCCGTCGACGTGTCGAGCGGTGTGGAGGCGTCGCGGGGCGTGAAGGATCCCGCCCGCATGACGGCGTTCGTGCACGCAGTGCGTGCCGCCGACGCCGAATAGCAACCTGCCGGAGCGCCCGCACGGGCTGTCTCCGGTACTGCGAAGAGTGACGACCATGTACGATTTGCCTGACGCCCGTGGCCATTTCGGCCCGTACGGCGGTATTTTTGTGGCCGAGACGCTGATTCACGCGCTCGAAGAACTGCGTGAAAACTACGAGAAGTATCAGCAGGATCCGGCCTTCCTCGAAGAATTCCATTACGAACTGAAGCACTACGTCGGCCGTCCGTCGCCGATCTATCACGCCAAGCGCTGGAGCCAGGAGTTGGGCGGCGCGCAGGTGTACCTCAAGCGCGAAGACCTGAATCACACGGGCGCGCACAAGGTCAATAACGTGATCGGTCAGGCGCTGCTCGCGCGTCGCATGGGCAAACGCCGTGTGATTGCCGAAACCGGTGCGGGCCAGCACGGTGTGGCCACGGCGACCATTGCCGCGCGTTTCGGCATGGAGTGCGTGGTCTACATGGGCGCCGAAGACGTCAAGCGTCAGGCGGCGAACGTGTACCGCATGCAATTGCTGGGCGCGACCGTGATTCCCGTGGAATCCGGCTCGAAAACCCTCAAGGACGCCCTGAACGAAGCCATGCGCGACTGGGTGACGAACGTCGAGAACACGTTCTACATCATCGGCACGGTCGCGGGCCCGCACCCGTACCCGATGCTCGTGCGCGACTTCCAGAGCGTGATCGGCGAGGAGTGCAAGGTGCAGATGCCCGAGCTTGCCGGCCGTCAGCCGGACTACGTGCTTGCGTGCGTGGGCGGCGGATCGAACGCGATGGGCATCTTCTATCCGTATATCGATGTGCCCGACGTGAAGCTCGTGGGCGTGGAAGCGGCGGGCGACGGTATCGAAACCGGTCGCCACGCGGCGTCGATCATCGGTGGCACGCCCGGCGTGCTGCACGGCAACCGCACGTATCTGCTGCAGGACGCGAACGGTCAGATCACCGAGACGCATTCGATCTCGGCCGGTCTGGACTACCCGGGCGTCGGCCCCGAGCACGCCTGGCTGCACGACATCAAGCGCGCGGAATATGTGGGCATTACCGATGCCGAAGCGCTCAAGGCGTTCCATGATTGCTGCCGGATCGAAGGCATCATTCCGGCACTGGAGTCGAGCCATGCGCTCGCTTACGCGTGCAAGCTTGCGCCGACGCTGCCGAGCGACCAGATCGTGCTGGTCAACCTCTCGGGGCGCGGCGACAAGGACATGCATACCGTGATGGCGCTGGCCGAACAGGCGCCCGCAGGCACGTAAGCATCGCAGGCGTTGCCGCGGCAACGCGAGGCACCACGGATTCCCTGATCCACTTTGACACTGACACAGAACCAGCATGACCGATCTGACTGATCGCAAGGCACAGAATGACGCCCTCGGGACCGAGCGTCCCGTGGACGCCACCGAAGCTGCCGCCGCACGTCTCGAGGCCCTGGAAGCGGCCGGCGAGCTGCGCGCGCGTTGGGCGCCGGGCGACATCGTTTTGCGTCATGCTGATTTCCTGCAGCACCTGCACGAACTGGAAGACGGCAGCGTCGACCTGATCCTCGCCGATCCGCCTTACGGGCTCGGCAAGGACTACGGCAACGATTCCGACAAGCGCTCCGGCGAGGACTTTCTCGGCTGGACGTATGGCTGGCTCGAAGCGGCCATTCCGAAGCTGGCGCCGCGCGGCTCGCTCTACCTGTTCTGTACGTGGCAGTACGCCCCCGAGCTCTTCGTGTTTCTGAAGCAGCGCATGTTGATGATCAACGAGATCATCTGGGATCGCCGCGTGCCCAGTATGGGCGGCAGCACCCGACGATTCTCGTCCGTTCACGACAACATCGGCTTTTTCGCGGTCTCGAAGGACTATTACTTCGACCTCGACGCCGTGCGCGTGCCGTATGACGCCGCAACGAAGAAGGCGCGCTCGCGCCGCATCTTCGAGGGCAGCAAGTGGCTGGAGCTGGGCTACAACCCCAAGGATCTGTGGTCGATCTCGCGATTGCACCGGCAAGACCCCGAGCGCGTCGATCATCCGACGCAGAAACCGCTGCATATCATTGAGCGCATGGTGCTGGCCAGTTGCCCGCCCGGCGGTCTCGTGCTCGACCCGTTCATGGGCAGCGGCACGACTGCCGTGGCTTGTGCGCTGCACGGCCGACGCTTCGTCGGCTACGAGCTGAATGCGCATTACCACGCGCTCGCCAACCAACGACTTCAGAGACTTTCCGATCATGTCCCGCATTCAAGCGACGTTCCAAGCCTTGCAAGCGCAGGGTAAGAAGGGCCTCATTCCATTCATCACCGCCGGCGATCCCGAGCCGGGCTGGACGGTCAAGCTCATGCATGCGCTGGCCGATAACGGCGCCGACGTCATCGAGCTTGGCGTGCCGTTCTCCGACCCGATGGCCGACGGCCCCGTCATTCAACGCGCTTCCGAGCGTGCGCTGGAGCGAGGCGTGAGCCTGGCCGACGTGCTCGGCTATGTCGCCGCGTTCCGCCAGACCAACGACCGCACGCCGGTCGTGCTCATGGGCTACGCCAACCCGATCGAGGCGATGGGCCTCGAGGCTTTCGCCGAGCGTGCCGCCAAGGCCGGCGTGGACGGCGTGCTGGTCGTCGACTATCCGCCCGAGGAGGCCGAGGCCTACGCGGGTGCCATGCGCGCCCACGCGATCGATCCGATCTTCCTGCTGGCGCCGACCTCGACCGACGAGCGCATTGCGGCTGTGGCCCGTCAGGCGAGCGGTTACCTGTACTACGTCTCGCTCAAGGGCGTGACCGGGGCCGCCAGTCTGGACCTGGACAGCGTGGCCTCCAGGATCCCCCAGATCAAGGCCGTAGCGGCCCTGCCGGTGGGCGTAGGCTTCGGGATTCGCGACGCCGAAACGGCTCGCGCCATCTCGGGTGTGGCCGATGCCGTGGTCATCGGTAGCGCCATCATTCAGCGACTGGAAAACACGCCGCGTGATCCGGAAGGCCAGAACGCGGTAAAATCGCTGGCTGAATTCATCGGCGGTATCCGTCAGGCGCTCGACGAGGGCGCCAAATCAGCGTAAATTCGCGGCGTAAATTTGCGGCGCAAGTTCTCGCTGTTAGTTCGCGGCGTGGATGAATCGCCGAGCGGGCGAGCGCGTCAGAGCGCCCGCCCGGGGCCGAACCGTCCGGTGAAACGCTGAATTGAAACGACCGTGTCATGCGGTCGCCAGAAACGCCCGCTCCCCCGGAGCGGGCGTTTGCCAAGGAGAAACTATGAGCTGGCTCGATAAGCTGCTGCCCCCGAAGATCAAGCAAACCGATCCGACGCAGCGCAACAAGAGCATCCCGGAAGGGCTGTGGATCAAGTGCCCGTCGTGCGAAGCGGTGTTGTATCGCAACGACGTGGAAGCGAATCTGCATGTTTGCCCGAAGTGCGACCATCACATGCGCATCGGCGCGCGCGCGCGTCTCGACGCACTGCTCGATCCGGAAGGCCGCTACGAACTGGGTCAGGAAATCGTGCCGGTCGATGCCCTGAAGTTCAAGGACAGCCGCAAGTATCCGGATCGCATCAAGGAAGCGATGGACGACAGCGGCGAGACCGATGCCATGGTCGTCATGGGCGGTGCCATCCACACGCTGCCGGTCGTGGTCGCGTGCTTCGAATTCTCGTTCATGGCCGGCTCGATGGGCTCGGTGGTCGGCGAGCGCTTCGTGCGCGGTGCACAGAACGCGCTGGAGCAGGGCGTGCCGTTCATCTGCGTGACCGCTTCGGGCGGTGCGCGTATGCAGGAAAGCCTGCTCTCGCTCATGCAGATGGCCAAGACGACGGCCATGCTCACGAAGCTGGCCGACGCCAAGCTGCCGTTCATCTCCGTGCTGACCGACCCGACGATGGGTGGCGTGTCCGCCAGCTTCGCCTTCCTCGGCGACGTGGTGATGGCCGAGCCCAAGGCGCTCATCGGCTTTGCCGGGCCGCGCGTGATCGAGCAGACCGTGCGCGAAAAGCTGCCGGAAGGCTTCCAGCGTTCGGAGTTCCTGTTGCAGAAGGGCGCGATCGACATGATCGTCGACCGTCGCAACATGCGCGACGAGATCGCTCGCCTGATCGCATTGATGCAGCGCCAGCCGGCCGACGCGGTCGCCTGAGGGCGATCGTGAGCCGGGTGCGGGCGATGCGTCGCACACGCGGTTGCGTTGCCCCAAAGGGCGGCCCAACGGCGTAGAATGACGCAACGCCACGCCGTGCCGCGCCAGCGGCACCGAAATGCATCACTTCGCAGCAAGCAGCGCGGACGTTAACGACGTCCGCGTTTTTGTTTTCTGCCTGTAAATTCATGCCGACATATTCCACTCTCGACGCCTGGCTCGCCCATCTCGAAACCGCTCACCCCGTGGGCATCGACATGGGCCTCACGCGCATTGGCCGTGTGAAAGAAGCCCTCGGCCTGCAATTCCCGTGCCCCGTCTTCACGGTGGGCGGCACCAACGGCAAGGGCTCGACCTGCGCCATCATCGAAGCGATTCTGCTCTCGGCCGGTTATCGCGTCGGTTGCCACACGTCGCCGCACCTGATCACGTTCAACGAGCGCGCGCGCCTGAACGGCGAAATCGTCGACGACGCCACGCTGCTGCCGCACTTCGAGGCCGTCGAGAAGGCCCGCACGAGTTTCGACACACCCGTCTCGCTGACTTACTTCGAATTCACCACGCTAGCGATCATGCACATGTTCGCCACCGCGGGGCTCGACGCCGTGATTCTCGAAGTCGGGCTGGGCGGGCGTCTGGACGCCGTGAACATCGTCGATGCCGACTGCGCGGTCATCACCAGCATCGACATCGATCACGCGCAGTATCTGGGCAACACGCGCGAGGCGATCGCCATCGAGAAGGCGGGCATCTTCCGCGCCGGAAAGCCGGCCATCTGCGGCGATCCGATGCCGCCGGCCACCTTGTTGGCCGAGGCCGAGCGCATCGGCGCCGACCTGTGGCTGTTCGGGCGTGACTTCAACTACCAGGGCGACAAGCAACAATGGAGCTATGGCGGACGCCAGATGCGTCGTCCCGCGCTCGCCTATCCGGCACTGCGCGGCGCGAACCAGTTGCTCAACGCCTCGGCGGCGCTCGCAGCGCTTGAATCGATGCGCGACGTGCTGCCGGTCTCGGCGCAGGACATTCGTCTGGGGCTCGCGTCGGTCGAATTGCCGGGGCGTTTTCAGGTGCTGCCGGGGCGTCCGGCCGTGGTGCTCGACGTGGCGCACAATCCGCACGCGGCCGCCGCACTGGGCCACAACCTCGACGGCATGGGCTTCTTTCCGTACACCTACGCCGTGTTCGGCGCGATGGCCGACAAGGATATCGAGGGCGTGCTGCGGCATCTCGTCGACAAGGTCGATCACTGGCGCCTGTGCGCGCTGCCGACCGAGCGCGCGGCGAGTCCGGCGGTGCTCGAAGAGAAGTTGCGTGCCGTGGGGTTCGTCGAAGATGCCGATCATTCGGTCGAAACCTTCGAATCCCCTGAGAAAGCCTATGCCGCCGCGCTCGAGCAGTGCGGCGAGAATGATAGAATCGTGGTTTTTGGATCGTTCTTTACCGTGGCCGGTGTGATGACGCACCGCAAGTTGCAACGCCACTGACGTGCGAAGGTGTCTGTGTCGTGACATTTGCTTACGAGAAATGTCATGTGCGCGACGCACCAGATGCGCGATGATCAGTCCAATGACGCGAGTTACGACCTGAGCCAAGGGCCTATGGGATTGTTTTCCTTCCGCAAGAAAGACGCCGAAGCCGTTCCCCCGAAGCGCGGTAGCCGCAAGAGCGGCCGCACCGGCACCCGTACGGCGGGAGGGGGGGAGTACAGCGAGCACGAGCAACTCGACCCGCTGCTGCCTGAGAAGCAACGCGCGCGCCGCCGTCTGGTCGGTGCGCTGGCGCTGGTGCTCGCTGCCGTCATCATCTTGCCGATGGTGCTCGCGCCCGAACCCAAACCGGCCGCCGACGACATCGCCATCCAGATTCCCGGGAAAGACGCCAACTCGCCGCCCGTGCGCGTGAAGCCGCAGGCGGCGACGCCGCCGTCCGACGCGTCGCTCGACAAGGGCGAAGAGGCCGTCGACAGCAGCACGCTCGCCAACTCGGGCAGCACGGCCAAGCCGGCGCCTGCGCCGAGCGGCGTGCCGCCGTCGGCAGCTGTCGCACCGGTGACGCCGGCGCCCGCACCGAGCGCGGTGCCGGAACCGCAGGTCGCCCAGGCGAAGCCCGATACGCACAAGGCCGACGCCAAGTCTGATGCGAAGAAGCCGGAACAGCATGCCGACGCGAAGCCTGCTGCCAAGCCTGATACGCACGACACCGCCAAGGCACAGGCCAAGCCGCAGCCGAACAACAATGCGGCCGATCCGATCGCGCAGTTCGCACAGAACAACACGACGACCAAGCCCGCCAAGCCGGCGGACAACCACGACACCGCACAGAAGCCGGCCGCCTCGGGCGGCAAGTATCTCGTGCGCATCGGGGCATTTTCGACGCAGGATCGCGCGCAGGCCTGGCTCGTCAAACTCAAGCTCGTGAATGTGCCGAGCTACATGGTCAAGAGCTCGGTCGACGGGCGTGAGCTTTACCTGCTGCGCGCGGGCCCGTTCCCCGATCGCAACAGCGCGGAAGCGGCGGGCAAGAAGATTCGCGACGCCGGCCTGACGGCGCAGGTCGCCGAGGCGGGTTGAGTTGGGCGATTCGGTGCATGGCGGTTTGCTGACCGTGGTGGATTACGCTGCCATCGCGATCCTGATCGGCTCGATGCTGCTCGGCATGCTGCGCGGTCTGGTGCGTGAGCTGTTCAATCTGGTCGGCTGGGTGGTGGCGTTCTTCGTCGCACGCGCATTCGGACCGTCGGTGGCGCACTGGTTGCCCGCCGATCTGCCCGGCGGCGAGATGACGCAGGGCGCACTGGGCTTCCTGCTGGTGCTGGTCGCCGTGGTGTTCGGTGCCGGTATCGTCAGCGCGCTGGTAGGCCGCATGACCGACATGATCGGGCTGCGTCCGGCCGATCGCGGGCTGGGCATGTTATTTGGCATCGTTCGCGGTGTGTTGCTCTTGATGTTGTTGATGGTCGCCGCCAAGTTAACGGCGTTGCCACAGGAACCGGTCTGGCAGAAGTCCCTGGTCCGCCCGTGGGTCGAAGCGGGCATGGAACGGCTCATGCCGTACCTGCCGGAGCCGGTGCAGCACTATCTGCGCAAGCCCGAAGCCGCTGTGCCGAACGTCAATCCGCTGGGTACGCCGATTCCCTTGCCACAGTTGGAACCCCATCGCGGCCTGACGCCGCCGGGTGGGCAGGGTGAATCGACGGTGCCGGGTGCACCGCAGGACGGTGGCAACAACCAGGGTTATCGCAACGGAGACGGTCAGCGCGGGCAGTCCAGCCAGTCGATCGAGCCGGTGCGCAGCGTAACGTCGAGCCGTCTGTCGAACCTCATGGGGGGAACGACGACCGTGGTCGGTGGTACGGCAAACGCCGTGGCGGGCCGCAGCGCTGCGGGCCTGATGGGCGATGGCCTGACGGGTGGGCAGGGCGCAGGCGATCCCTCGCAGGGATGGGGCATGCGCAGTGGTGGAACGGGCGGATCGTCCACACCATCGACCGGCCTGCAGAAGGTTTCCGAATGACGGATAATACTGTCCGTTTGAAGCAGATTTCGATGTTTTTTGAAGGATTCATGCCATGTGTGGCATCGTCGGTGTAGTCTCCAAATCCCCGGTCAACCAGTTCATCTACGATAGCCTGCTGCTGCTGCAGCACCGCGGCCAGGACGCCGCCGGCATCGCGACGACGGACGGCCAGTCCTTCTACATGCACAAGGGCAACGGCATGGTGCGCGACGTGTTCCGCACGCGCAACATGCGCGATTTGCCGGGCACCGTCGGTATCGGTCAGGTGCGTTACCCGACGGCAGGTTCGTCGAGTGCAGCACAAGCCCAGCCGTTCTACGTGAACGCCCCGTACGGCATCGTGCTCGCCCACAACGGCAACCTGACCAACTGGGAACAGCTCAAGGACGAGATGTTCCGCGTGGATCGCCGCCACATCAACACGACCTCCGACTCCGAAGTGCTGCTCAACGTGCTCGCGCACGAACTGGAGCAGAGCTCGCGCGACGGCCTGACCGTCAAGTCGCTGTTCGAAGCCGTCGTCAACGTGCATGGCCGCCTGCGCGGCTCGTACGCAATCGTCTCGATCATCTCCGGCTTCGGCCTGCTCGCGTTCCGCGACCCGCACGGCATTCGCCCGCTCTGCATCGGTAGCTCGGAAGGCCCGAACGGTACGGAATGGATGATTGCATCGGAATCGGTGGCGCTCGAAGGCATGGGTTTCTCGTTCGTGCGCGACGTGAAGCCGGGTGAGGCTGTCTTCATCAGCAACGACGGCAATCTCGAGTCGCGCGAATGCGCGGAAGGCGCTTCGATGCACCCCTGCATTTTCGAGCTCGTGTATCTGGCGCGTCCGGATTCCGTGCTCGACGGCGTGCCCGTCTACGACGCACGTCTGCGCATGGGCGACTACCTGGCCGAGAAGATCCGCCGCGAGATCGACTACAAGGACATCGATGTCGTGATGCCGATTCCGGACTCCAGCCGTCCGGCGGCCATGCAGGTGGCCAAGCGCCTGGGCCTGAACTATCGCGAAGGTTTCTTCAAGAACCGCTACGTCGGCCGTACTTTCATCATGCCCGGCCAGGCGATGCGCAAGAAGTCGGTGCGTCAGAAGCTCAACGCCATGCGCGTCGAGTTCAAGGACAAGAACGTGCTGATCGTCGACGACTCGATCGTGCGCGGCACCACCAGCCAGGAAATCGTGCAGATGGCGCGCGACGCCGGTGCCCGCAAGGTGATTTTCGCGTCGGCCGCGCCGCCCGTGAAGTTCCCGAACGTGTACGGCATCGACATGCCCACGCGCAGCGAGCTGGTCGCCCACGATCGCACCGACGAGGAAGTGGCACGCATCATCGGTGCGGACGAACTGATTTATCAGGACGTCGAGGACATGAAGGCCGCGGTGCGCGACATCAATCCGGCACTGACCGATTTCGACGCTTCGTGCTTTGACGGTAACTACGTAACGGGCGATGTCACGGTGGAATACCTGAATCGTCTGGAGCAGCAGCGCAAGGCGGCGCCCAAAGCCCCGGTCGCGGAAGCCAGCGAGGGCGACGATGCCGAGCCGCGCGGCGCCCAGCTTGGCCTCTGAGCCAGTCGCGGCAGGGCGGCTTGACCGTCCTGCCGGAACTCATAGCACGGGAAGCGGCCGGCACTCGGCGCAACCCGTCGCCGGGCGGCGGGGAATTACCAGCGCCGTCGGCAACGTGCTACACTGCATCTCACGTCGATTTGATTTCAGCTTGCGGACGTGGGGGAATTTCCCCGAAACAGCTAAAGCGAGGCCTAGACAGATGGATTTCGAGCCCGTTTTGCTGACCAGCGAAACGGGCTTTTCTTTTTTTGGCCGGCGGTCGTGCCAGAACCAATGACGAGACACATGATGGACTCCTTCGATTTCGATACCCTGGCGGTGCGCGCGGGCACGCAGCGCTCCGAGTTTGGTGAGCATTCCGAGGCGCTTTACCTGACCTCGAGCTTCGTATTCAAGAGCGCGGCCGAGGCGGCCGAGCGCTTTGCGCATTCGGAGGAAGGCTTCACGTACTCGCGCTTCACCAACCCGACCGTGTCGATGTTCCAGGACCGTCTGGCGGCGCTCGAAGGCGGCGAAGCCTGCATGGCGACCGCTTCGGGCATGAGCGCGATCGTCTCCGTCGTGATGACGGCCCTCTCGGCCGGCGACCATCTTGTGAGCTCGCGCAGCATCTTCGGCTCCACGCTCAACGTCTTCTCCACGATCTTCAATCGCTTCGGTGTCGAGACGACCTTCGTCGACCCGACCGATCTCGACGCCTGGCGCGCCGCGATTCGTCCGAACACGAAGATGTTCTTCCTGGAAACGCCGTCGAATCCGCTCACGGACATCGCCGACATTACCGCCATCGGCAAGATCGCGAAGGAAGCGGGCGCGCTGTTCGTCGTCGACAACTGCTTCTGTACGCCTGCGCTGCAGCGTCCGATCGAGTACGGCGCTGATGTCGTCGTGCACTCGGCCACCAAATACCTCGATGGACAGGGGCGCGTGCTGGGCGGTGCGATTGTCGGCACGAAGGAATTCATCATGGGCAAGGTCTTCCCGTTCGTGCGCAGCGCGGGCCCGACCCTCTCGGCGTTCAACGCCTGGGTGCTGCTCAAGGGCATGGAGACGCTGTCGCTGCGTGTCGAGAAGCAATCGGACAATGCGCTGGCGATCGCCCAATGGCTGGAGCAACAGCCGCAGGTCGGCCGCGTGTATTACCCGGGCCTGCCGTCGCACCCGCAGTACGAACTTGCGCAGCGTCAGCAGAAGTCGGGCGGCGCCATCGTGGCCTTCGAGCTGAAGGGCGCGACGCCCGCCGAGCAGCGTGAGAACGCATGGCGCGTGATCGACAGCACGAAGGTGTGCTCGATCACCGGCAACCTCGGCGACACGCGTACGACGATCACGCATCCGGCGAGCACCACGCACGGTCGCATCACGCCGGAAGCGCGCGCTGCGGCGGGCATCACCGAAGGGCTGATTCGTCTGGCGGTGGGGCTTGAGTCGCCGGCCGACATTCAGGCGGATCTGGCACGCGGTTTCGCGAAGTGAGCGGGGCGGCAGTCATGAGTCGATTCTGGAGTGAGGGCGTGGCAGCGCTGACGCCCTATGTCCCGGGCGAGCAGCCGCAGATGCAGCGGCTCATCAAGCTCAACACCAACGAGAACCCGTACGGTCCGTCGCCGCGCGTGCTCGCGGCGATTCGCGAAGCGCTCGGCAGCGACGCCGACGCGCTCAAGCTGTACCCCGATCCCGATGCACGCCGCTTCAAGCAGGCCATTGCGCGACGCTTCGGTCTCGAGGTGGCGAACGTGCACGTGGGCAACGGTTCCGACGAAGTGCTGGCCAACGTGTTTCAGGGCCTGCTCAAGCACGACAAGCCGATCCTGTATCCGGACATCACGTACAGCTTCTATCCGGTGTACTGCGGCTTGTACGGCGTGGCGTTCGAGAACGTACCGCTGACCGAGACGTTCGAGATTCGTGTCGACGACTACCTCAAGCCCAACGGCGGCATCATCTTCCCGAATCCGAATGCGCCGACCGGACGCGTGCTGGCGTCGGGCGAGATCGAGCGATTGCTGGCGGGCAATCCGGATTCGGTCGTCGTGATCGACGAGGCCTACATCGATTTCGGCGGCGAGAGCGCGGCGGGACTGATCGCGAAGTATCCGAATCTGCTGGTCGTGCAGACGCTTTCGAAGTCGCGTTCGCTCGCGGGGTTGCGTCTGGGTTTTGCCATCGGGCACCCCGACCTGATCGAAGCGCTGGAGCGCGTGAAGAACAGCTTCAACTCGTATCCGCTCGACCGTCTGGCTCAGGCGGCCGGTGTGGCGGCGATCGAGGACGAGGCATATTTCGACGAAACGCGTCACGCCGTGATCGCGAGCCGCGAGGCATTGGTCGAACGTCTGACGACGCTCGGTTTCGACGTCTTGCCGTCGACGGCGAATTTCGTGTTCGCGCGTCACCCGTCGCACGACGCCGCACAGTTGTCCGCGGCATTGCGCGAGCGCTCGATCATCGTGCGTCACTTCAAGCACGCGCGTATCGCACAGTACCTGCGCATCACCGTGGGCACGGAAAGCGAGTGTCAGGCGCTCACCGACGCGCTGCGCGAGATGCTGCAAGCCGCGTAACCCGCCCGGCGGGATGACGTCGATCCGGCGTCGTCCCGCGAGATCGATCCCCCTTGCGGCGCCTCGCCATGACGTCAGGCTTTTGTTGCATGAGGTGATGATTTTTCATCGCCAACGCAGTTGCGCAGACTGCGTTATGCTTGCCAATTCCCCCAGCGGTCATCGGAGACGTCGCATGTCGCATAACGTAGAACTGTTTATCAACGGGCAGTGGAAGGCGGGCGTGGAAGGCCTGACGCTGCCGATCGAAAATCCCGCCACGGGCGAGACCATCGGTACGGTGGCACGCGCCACGCAGCCGGATCTGGACGCTGCCCTGGCCGCTGCCGAAGTCGGCTTCGCCAAGTGGCGCGAAATCGCGCCGTTCGAGCGCGCCAAGCTCATGCGCAAGGCTGCCGGCCTGCTGCGCGAGCGCGTGGGCGACATTGCCCGTCAAATGACGATGGAGCAGGGCAAGCCCATCGGCGAGGCCAAGGGCGAACTGCTGTCGGCCGCCGACATCATCGAATTCTTCGCCGAGGAAGGCAAACGCGCCTACGGCCGCCTCGTCCCGGCGCGTGTGCCGAACGTCTATCAGATGGTGATCCAGTCGCCGGTTGGCCCGGTCGCCGCCTTTACGCCGTGGAACTTCCCGGTCAATCAGGTCGTGCGCAAGGTGTCCGCCGCGCTGGCTGCCGGCTGCTCGGTGATCGTCAAGGCGCCGGAAGAGACGCCCGCCTCGCCGGCCGGCTTGATCCGTGCGTTCGCCGACGCCGGCCTGCCCGATGGCGTGCTTCAGCTCGTGTACGGTGTGCCGGCCGAAATTTCCTCGTATCTGGTGCCGCACCCGACCATCCGCAAAGTGTCGTTCACCGGTTCGACGCCGGTGGGCAAGCAGCTGGCTGCGATGGCCGGTCTGCACATGAAGCGCGCGACGATGGAACTCGGCGGCCACGCTCCGGTGCTGATCTTCAACGACGCCGACATTGCCGCTGCCGTGCGCAATCTGGCCGCGGGCAAGTTCCGTAACGCCGGTCAGGTGTGTATCGCGCCGACGCGTTTCCTCGTGCAACGCGGCGTGTACGATCAGTTCGTCGATGCCTTCGTCAAGGCGGCTCAAGCCGTGCGCGTGGGCAACGGTCTGGACCCGGAAACGACGATGGGCCCGCTGGTCAATCGCAAGCGTTTCGACGCGATCAGCGCCATCGTGGACGATGCCGTGGCCAATGGCGCCCAGCTCAAGACGGGGGGCAAGCGTGCGGCCGAAGGCGGGCACTTCTATGCGCCGACGGTGCTGTGCAACGTGCCGATGAGCGCGAAGATCATGCATGAAGAGCCGTTCGGTCCTGTGGCGATCATCAATCCGTTCGATACGGAAGACGAGGCGATTGCCGAGGCGAACCGTCTGCCGTACGGGCTGGCAGCCTATGCCTATACGACGTCGCAAGGCACGGCACATCGCCTGGCCGCTCGCGTCGAGAGCGGCATGCTCACGATCAACCACTCGGGTCTGGCGCTGCCGGAAGTGCCGTTCGGCGGCGTGAAGGACAGCGGTTACGGGTCCGAGGGCGGTCCGGAAGCGCTCGAAGCCTATCTGCAACCGAAGTTCGTGTCGCGTCTGGAGGTTTAAGGCACGCCGGGCTTCGTTGCGTCGTGCGTCATGACGCGCGGTACGCGAAGCCGGCGAACCACGACATCCATTGGCGTTGCGTCGCGATCGTTCACTGACGCTCACTGAAGCTCACGTGACGATTGGCGCGATGCGAAGACGGCCGGCACCCTGCGAGGGGATGCCGGCCGTTGTCTTTTTGCGTGGCGGTTGTACGGCAGCGAACTCACGCGTCACGCGCCGCTTCCAGCGACGCCAGCCGTGCGGCGCGTGACCGGGCGATGATGGCGAGTTGCGTCGCGAAGCCTGCCGTCATGGCAAAGAGACAGGCCTTCACGCCGAACGCCGACGCGATCCACGCCCCGAGGAATGCCCCTAATGGACGCGCCCCGAACGTAGCCGTCATCGTGACGGCGGATACGCGAGCGACCATGCCGCCGGGCGTGACGATCTGGCGCAGCGACGTCGTCGAGATCGTCCACACGATCGGCCCGAAGCCGAACAGAAAGAACGCCGCGAAGATAACGACGTATGCCGGACCACCGCCGGTGAGTGTCGTTGTTGCGGCCATCAGCAGTGCTGCCACGGCGGCGCAGACCGGACCGAGCAGCACCTGGCGTCCGAACCGAAGCCGCTGCGCCACGCGCGCATAGCCCATGGCACCGCAGACCATGCCGAACCCGTAAGCGCCCAGTGCGGCACCCACGGCCTGCGGCGAGAACGCCAGCGCATCGATCGCGTAATACGCAAAGATCGCCAGCAGCAAATACCACGACGTATTGAAGACGAATGCCGTCGCCACGATGGCGCGCAGGTACCGGTTGTGCACGATGAAGCGTACACCCTCGCCGAGTTCGTGGAAAAAGCGCCGTTTCGACGCGGCGCGAGGCGCTTCCGTCGGCAGCCGCGACAGCCAGAAGGCGCTACCCAGCGATAACGCGAAGGCCGCCGCGAAGGCGAACAGGCCGGAGGCCACGCCTGCCAGCACGCCGCCGATGGCCGGGCCAGCGGTGAACGCAATGCTGCGGGCGGTTTCCAGTCGCCGATTCGCAGTGAGCAGGTGGGCCGGGCCGACCAGCGTCGCCACCAGCGATGGTGCTGCCGCGCCGAAAACGACCGTCCCTGTCGCCATTGCGAAGCCCAGCGCACCCAGTGCCGTGAGCGTCAGCCAATGCATCTGGAACAGGGCGAAGAGCATCAGCAACGCTACGGCGCGCAACAGTTCCGTCGCGATCATCAGAGGTTTGCGGCGATAGCGGTCGGCAAGCACGCCCGCAGGCAGCGAGAGCAGGAGGAAGGGCAGGGTCGTCGCGGCTTGCAGCGATGCCGTCTGCTCGGCCGACGCCCGCAGCGCGATCACGGCGACAATCGGGATGACGGCCAACGTCATCTGCTCGCTGAACTGCGCGGCGAGATTCGCGCGTGAGAGCGACGTGACGAGCGCATGCATCGACGACGCGTCTTGCGACGTCTCGGGGGCAGCGTCTTGCGGCATGGGGGAAGCGAACGGCGGACGGGCGTCTGGCATCGGGAGTCCCTTCGAATCGGTGATCTCGAAAGGAGTCTAGGCACTTCGCCGAACCCCGGCGCTCCGTTTCTTGCGATTGAATTCGCGCAGGGTACGGGGCAGTGATCCGCGTCAGCCCGCGTTCTCGGGGCGTTCGCCGTCCGATGTCACGGGCGGGTAAGCGGTGCCGTTGATTCGCCTTGTCGCAGGCCGGAACGCGTCGCTGAACACGTCGTGCGACGCGTCGTAATACGCCGAGTCGATATCGAGCAGGCCAAGCATCGTATGCTCGATGCGGTCGGTCTGGTACGGCCGGGATTCGAACGCGGCGCGCGTGCTCGGGTCGAGGCTCTCGCGCTTCCACGCCAGCATCGGGATCTCGTAGCCCGACGTGTCGGCCACCGACTGCCCCGTGTGGTTGCGCGTGTGACCGACTTCCTGCGCGTGATCCGAAGCGTACAGCAGGCTCGCGTCAGACGATTTGTCGAGCGCCATCGTCTTGCGGACCAGATTCGCGACGACATAGTCGTGGTACGCGACGGCATTGTCGTATTCGTTGCGCAGACGGCGCACCCAGCGCGAGCGCCCTTGCGCTTCGAGATCGCGCATCACGATGTCGTCGGTATTGTCGAAGCGCTCGAAGGTCTCCGGATAGCGCATGTCGTAGGTCGGGTGCGCGCCGAGCAAATGCACGACGATCAGCTTGCGCGGGGCGTCGCTTGCCAGTGCGGTGTCGAAGGCCGGCAGCAGATCGCCATCGAAATTATTCTCGCCGCGTCCGAAGCCCTTGTTGATGAACACGCGTTCGTCGGCACGATTGGCGACGAGCCCCAGCCAGCCGTCGTTGGGCACCTGATTCGAGAGCCAGTAGGTGCGATAGCCCGCTTCCCTGGCGAGCATCATGAGATCGGGATGACGTGTCCAGGCCTGCGGATCGTCGAGGCTCGCGGGTGTGAGCATTTTCATGAGCGAGGCCATCGTCGCCGGTTCGGACGACACGACGTCTCGAAACACCGTGAGATAGCCACGCAGGGTGCCGAGCATGGGCGTGGTATTGCGCGCGTAACCGTAGAGCGACATGTTGTTGCGGTTCAGGCTCTCGCCAATGATCCAGACGACCGTCTTGCGCTCGGGGCCGTGGTACTGCACTTGCCACGCGTCGCGCTGCGCCATCGTCGTGGCGAGCTTGCGCTGGAGTTCGTCGGCGTACGCGAGTTGTCCCTTGTAGTCGAGATAGCGCAACGGCCAGTACAGCAGCGGGTTCTCCTTGGCCATTGTGGGATTCAGGTGCAGCACGAGAAAGCCGGTGAGCAAGGTCGCCACGGCGATCTGGCTGCGGCGTTGCATCGGTTGCGGCCCGCGTGCGGCTTCGCGGCGAGACAGGCGGCGCTCCATCGCCACGACCCCGGCGAAGATGACGGCGAACGCGCCGCTGGCGCCGGCGATATCCCGCCAGTTGTGGAGGAAGAACTCGCCCGTCTCGGACGGATTGGTATTGAATACCGCCTGCAAGACCAGCAGATGATTCGGACGTAATCCGAAGTAGTCGCGCAGAAAGCCCTTGATGGCGGCGTCGAGGAAGAAGAGGGCGATGACCCCGAGCGTCGTGGCGCTCAACCAGCCGGGTCTAGCACGCAGCAGGAGGCAAAGCCCCGCGAGGCCGGGCAGGGCCGTGATCATCAGCGCGGCGCTTTTGCCGAATTCGTTGGCGCTGAGCATGCCCAGTGCCCAGAAAGTCCCAAGCCCGAGCAACGCAAGGCCGAGCCGGTGCAGCAGTGATTTCAAGTCGGTGTCCCCTCAATGCCTCTGGCACGTCGATGCGTGTCTGTCGAGTCTTGCGGCGCCGATGTCGGCGCGGCGTTGCCAGTCTCGCGCGGCGGTGCGCGGTGGCATCGCGCTTCGACAGAGGATTGGGGGATTAGTGTCGCACTGCTCAATTTTTGGGACAAACGCCATTCGGTATTCCGAACGTTTCGAAGGCGGTCCCGGTCGCGGCGCGTCAGTGCAGACGCGCGCCGTTGGGCACCGGGCGTTCGACGCCCGCCAGCACGATGGCGCCGCTCGCGTCTGCAAACCCGGTGACGAGGACTTCGGACGCGACGCCCGCGATTCGCTTGGGCGCGAAGTTGCACACACACAGCACCTGCCGCCCCACGAGCGATTCCGGCGTGTAGTGCACGGTGATCTGCGCGCTGGACGTCTTCACGCCTAGTTCGCCGAGATCGACTTCCAGCACGTACGCGGGCTTCCTGGCTTTCTCGTTGACGCGTGCTGCGACGATCGTTCCCACGCGCAGCTCGATCTTCTCGAAGTCCTGCCACTCGATGGTTTCCGCCATGCTCTGCTTCCTGAAGTTGTCGAATGAATCCACAAGCCTAGCGCGCGGCACGCCTGCGTGGCTTGTGAAATACGGCAGGCAGCGGGCGAGCCGGGACGTCAGTTCGACGCCGTCTCCAGCGCCGCGCGTTCGCGCCGCCAGGCGGCGGGCGTGCGTCCGAAGTGCTGGCGAAACGCGTGGGTGAGGGCGCTCTGGTCGTTGAAGCCGACGTCCAGCGCGATATCCGCGAGCGTCGCATCGTTCTCGGCGAGCAGCAGTGCGGCGCGTGCGAGCCGCAGTCGCATGAGATGGCGGTGGGGCGTCTCGCCGGTCATCGCCACGAAGCAGTCGTGAAAGTGCCGCACGCTCATGCCCGCCTCATGGGCCAGCGTGGCGTTGTCGGGCGGGATGGCAAGATCGGCTTGCAGGCGGGCGTCGATCTGCGCCAGATCGAGCCGCAGGGTGCGCGATGCGGGGCGCGTCGGCGCCAGACGCGCCGTCAGTGCCGTGAGCCATTCGCGTACGACGGGGTCGTGCTCGTTGAGCGGCTGTCCGTCGTCTACGCTCGCACTCACGCGCCGGGCCAGCGCCAGCAGCGACGTGTCCAGCGCGAAGAACGCTTCATGCGCGAACGCGCGCGCGGCGCCGGTCACGGTGGCGACACGGGCGGGGACATCCAGCACCACCTGTCGGTTGGGGCCGTCGCCCCGGTAGTCGTGACGCACCCCGGCCGGAATGACCACGCCGTTACGCGCGCCCACTCGGCCGAACTGCGAGGTATCGCCCTCCAGCGACAACGACATGCGCCCGGACAGCCCGATCACGACCTGATGAAAGTCGTGGGTGTCGGTGCTGTCGGTCGGACAGTACTCGCGCAGTTCGAGGATCGGGGCGGACATGAGGCGGAGGCGATGTGGCAGCGGTAGCAGGACGCGACGCAATAAGAGAATCAGTTCAGTAAATCAGACGTTATCACCTTCGTGGGGAATAAGGCACGAAAGGTGCATGACTCCAGGTTATGAGAAATCGCGCAAAGCAATCCCGGATTCATTGGTTCGGGCACGCGGGACGCGTCGCTACACTGGATCTCCAGTGGCCGGAATCCTCCGGCCGGCACGGTGCGGCGGCCGGATTCGCCAGGTTTGGCATCTGATGCGAAGCCTGACCCGATGGGATGCGCTGCCGGGTGCGCTTTGATTTCTCATGGCCGGCGGCATGTGTCGCGCGGGCCGCTTCTTTGGCAGGGAAGTATGACATACGCCGTCACGATTTCGGGCAGCCCGTCGGGCGCCTCGCGCAGCGCCCGGTTGCTGCGTTTCGTCGAATCCGAACTGGCTGCGGCCGGTGTCGCGGTGCGGCGTATCGACCTCCGCGCGCTGTCGCCCGCCGCGCTGCTCGCGGCCGATACGTCGCACGACGATCTGCGCCACGCGCTGGCGCAGGTCGCGGGTGCGCAGGCGGTGGTCGTTGCCACGCCGGTCTACAAGGCGGCGTACAGCGGCCTGCTCAAGGCGTTTCTCGACGTCTTGCCGCAGGACGGTCTCGCCGACAAGCTCGTCGCACCGTTCGCGACGGGGGGCAGTCCCGCCCATTTGCTGGCGCTCGACTACGCGCTCAAGCCCGTGCTGTCCGCGCTCGGCGCGCAGCACATTCTGCGAGGCGTGTTTGCCGTCGACCAGCAAGTGCCGAAGGAAGAGGGGGCCGTGCTCGACGCGACGATTGCCGAGCGCCTCGGCGCGACCGTCGATCAACTCTCGCAGTGGTTGCACGAGCGCGAGGTCATCCGTCAGTGGCCGGGCAAGGCCATCGGTGCGACGCGTACGAGCGTTGCTCGCGCCACGTTGGCCGCGTGAGTGCCGGAGTTCGCATGCAAGTTTTCTGGTTCATTCCCACGCATGGCGATACGCGCTACCTGGGCACGTCGGACGGCGGGCGCGTATTCGACTTCGACTACGCCCGCCAGATCGCCAGCGCCGTCGATGCGCTCGGTTACGAAGGCGTGCTGCTGCCGACAGGGCGCTCGTGCGAAGACGCCTGGGTCACCGCGTCGAGTCTGATCGGCGCTACGCGACGGCTGAAATTTCTCGTTGCCATACGCCCCGGTATTGCCTCACCCGCGCTGACCGCGCGCATGGCCGCGACCTTCGATCGGCTGTCGGGCGGACGGTTGCTGATCAACGTGGTCACCGGAGGCGACGCGGGGGAACTGGAGGGGGACGGCTTCTTCGCCGATCACGCCGAACGCTACGCGGTGACCGACGAATTCCTGCGTATCTGGCGCGGTGTCTTCGAGAAGTCGCACAGCGGCGAGAGTCTCGATTTCGACGGCAAGCACCTGCGCGCGAAGGGCGCAAAGCTGTTCTTCCCGCCGGTGCAGGCACCGTATCCGCCGCTGTATTTCGGTGGGTCGTCGGAGGCGGCACGTCAGATCGCCGCCGAGCAGCTCGACGTCTATCTGACCTGGGGAGAGCCGTTGGCCGACGTGGCGGAGAAGATCGCGGACGTGCGTGCACGCGCCGCGAAACTCGGGCGCACATTGCGTTTCGGGCTGCGTTTGCATGTCATCGTGCGGGAGACCGAAGACGAGGCCTGGCGCGCAGCCGATGCCCTCATCAGCAAGCTCGACGACGCGACCATCGACCGGGTGCAGGCGCAGTTCGCGAAGATGGATTCGGAAGGTCAGCGACGCATGGCGGCGCTGCATGGTGGACGGCGCGACAAGCTCGTGATCGCACCGAACCTCTGGGCGGGCGTGGGCCTCGTGCGAGGCGGCGCAGGCACGGCACTCGTCGGCGATGGCCCGACGGTGGCGCAACGGCTGCGCGAATACGCCGATCTGGGCATCGACACGTTCATCTTGTCGGGATACCCGCATCTCGAAGAGGCGTACCGCTTCGCCGAGCTTGTGTTCCCGCATCTGCCGCGCGAGGTGCGTGAGCGCCTGGGCAACGTCTCGCTGTCCGGTCCGATCGGCGAAGTCATGGCCAACAACCTCGTGCCGCAGGCGTCGCAAAGCTGAGTGACTCGCCGGGCCGCACCGGGCCGCTCCGGGCGCCATCGACGGCTCGCTCCTCACCGAGTACGGCATTGATGAAAAGCACGGGGTCGCCAGGTCCCGGGGAGAAATTCGCATGACGCAAACGACTTTGACGGATGCCGCCATTGGCGGCACGTTCCACGCAACGCCCGGGCCGGGCGGATTGCCTGCCGCGCAACGCTATCGGCGCTTTTCGCGCAACGTCGCACGACGGCTGGCACCGTGGGTTGTCCCCGTTGTCCTCGTGGCCCTCTGGCAACTCGCGGCGCGTCAGGGTTGGTTGTCGACGCGGGTGCTGCCCGCGCCCTCCGCCGTGGTCGATGCCGCGTGGCAACTCGCCGTGAGCGGACAGATCTGGCGCGACATCGGTGTCTCGACGGGCCGTGCGGTCGCCGGTTTCGTGATCGGCGGCGGTCTCGGGCTGCTGCTCGGCATGGTGACAGGCTTGTCGCGCTTCGCGGAAACGGCACTCGATTCGTCGTTCCAGATGCTGCGCAACATTCCACATCTGGCGCTCATTCCGTTGGTGATCCTGTGGTTCGGCATCGACGAAAAGGCCAAGCTGTTTCTCGTGTCCATCGGTGTGTTCTTTCCGATGTACCTGAACACCTACGCCGGCATTCGCGCCGTCGATCCGCAACTCGTGGAAATGGCGCGCAGCTACGGCTTGCGAGGCTGGGCGCTGTATCGCGACGTCATTTTGCCGGGCGCGTTGCCATCGATTCTCGTGGGCGTTCGCTTCTCGCTCGGCTTGATGTGGGTGACGCTGATCGTCGCGGAAACGATCTCCGCGCAGTCGGGCATCGGTTACCTGACGATGAATGCCCGCGAATTCCTGCAGACCGACATCGTGCTCGTGGGCATTCTGCTGTACGCATTGCTTGGCAAGCTGGCCGACGTGCTGGCCAAGGAACTGGAATTCCGCTGGTTGCGCTGGCATCCGGCCTTTCAACGAGGAGCCGCCGCATGAGCGCACAACAACTGGCCCCGGTCGCCGGGGTGGACATCGAAGCCGAATGGACGGCCGAGCAGCGCGCCACCGGGCATTCCCGACCTCTCGCGCTCGACCCGCAGGCCGATCCGTTCGGCACGCAGTTGCCGGTGAATCTGCCGCGAAGTGCGAACGGTCACACGCCGGCCTTGCCGCGTACGTCATCGGTCTCGGCGGGGACGAATCTTAAAGTGGTGCATCCGGCGAGTGACGAGGCCCCGGCTGCAACGCCGGCATCGGCAGGGTTGCGCGTGGACGCCGTCGGCAAACGTTACGGCGAGCGCTCGGTCCTCTCGGACTTCTCGCTGACGATTCCGCGCGGCGGATTCGCCGCAATCGTCGGTCGCAGCGGATGCGGCAAGTCGACATTGCTGCGGCTGATCGCCGGGCTCGAATCACCCGATGCCGGTCGCATCACGCTCGATGGTCATGCGCTCGGCGATGCCGCGGGCCAGGTATCGACGCGCATCATGTTTCAGGACGCTCGCCTGCTGCCGTGGCGCACGGTGCTCGAGAACGTCGCGATCGGACTGCCGAAATCGTCGCATGCTCAGGCGCTCGACGTACTGGGCGAGGTCGGTCTGGCCGAACGCGCCAACGACTGGCCCAGCCGGTTGTCCGGCGGTCAGCGTCAACGGGTGGCACTGGCGCGCGCATTGGTCCACCAGCCCGACTTGCTGTTGCTCGACGAACCACTGGGTGCGCTCGACGCGCTCACGCGCATCGAAATGCACGCCCTCATCGAACGTCTGTGGCGCACCCACGGCTTCACGGCGCTGCTCGTGACGCATGACGTGCAGGAGGCAGTCGCGCTTGCCGATCGCGTGGTGCTCATCGAGCAGGGACAGCTTGGCCTCGATCAGCCGGTGTCGCTCGCGCGGCCTCGGGCGCGCGGCAGCGTGGCGTTCGCCGAGCTGGAGTCGCAGGTCCTCGCTCGCGTGCTGCAAACCGAAGCGGCGCCTGCGGCGCAGGTTGCTGCCCCGGAACCGTTGTGGCCCGCCGCGACGGTGCGCTGGGCCGTCTGAGCGCTACCGATTTCAATTCACTCTCGCATTTCGAACACAGGAGTTCATCATGGGTATCACCGCCATCAACGTCCGTAACCAGTTCAAGGGCCGCATTCGCGAAATCCTGCGTGGCCCCGTGCTCTCCGAGGTCGATGTGGAAACGCCGAGCGGCATCGTTACGTCGGTCATCACCACGCGCTCTATCGACGAGCTGCGCCTGGATGTCGGCTCCGAAGTGGTCGCGCTCGTCAAAGCCACCGAAGTCTCGCTCGCAAAACTCTGACGTCGGGGCCGGGCGGTGCCCGGCGGTCGTCCCGGTTGCCAGGTACTGCCCGGTGTCACCCGGTATTGCCCGACTGTTCGCCCGTCCTGACCGAGTGTCCGGGCGACTTCCGAGACGGGACGCGGGAAATTCCGATGCCGGTCTCGGACTGTGCCGCGAATGCACGCACTCGGCTGATATAATGACGGCTTCCCAATGTTGGCGACCCGCCTGCGCGAGACCTTCCGCCGCGGGCGTTTTTGTTTGTTGCCGACGCGATGCACCGAAGCCAAACCATGACCACTGTCCGCACCCGCTTTGCGCCTAGCCCGACCGGATTCATCCATCTGGGCAACATTCGTTCCGCTCTCTATCCGTGGGCGTTCGCGCGTCACAATCAAGGCGCGTTCGTGCTGCGCATCGAAGACACCGATCTCGAGCGCTCGACCCCGGAAGCCGTGCAGGTCATTCTCGAAGGCATGGAATGGCTCGGCCTCGACTATGACGAAGGCCCGTTCTATCAGATGCAGCGCATGGATCGCTATCGCGAGGTGCTCGAGCAACTGAAGACGGCGGGTCACGTGTATCCGTGCTACATGAGCGTGGAAGAGCTCGATGCACTGCGCGAGCAGCAGCGTGAGCGTGGCGAGAAGCCGCGTTACGACGGCCGCTGGCGTCCGGAACCGGGCAAGGTGTTGCCCGAGCCGCCGGCGGGCGTGCAGCCCGTGCTGCGTTTCAAGAATCCGCTGACCGGCAGCGTGGTGTGGGAAGACGCCGTCAAGGGCCGCATCGAAATCTCCAACGAAGAGCTCGACGATCTGGTGATCGCGCGCCCGGACGGCACGCCGACGTATAACTTCTGCGTGGTCGTCGACGACATCGACATGGACATCACGCATGTGATTCGCGGCGACGATCACGTGAACAACACGCCGCGTCAGATCAACATCTTCGAAGCGCTCGGCAAGCAGCCGCCGGTGTACGCGCATTTGCCCACGGTGCTCAACGACCAGGGCGAGAAGATGTCCAAGCGCAACGGCGCCATGAGCGTGGTGCAGTACCGCGAGGAGGGCTTCCTGCCGGAGGCCGTGGTGAACTATCTGGCGCGTCTTGGCTGGGCGCACGGCGACGCCGAAGTCTTCACCCGCGAGCAGTTCGTGGCGTGGTTCGACCTCGACCATCTGGGCAAGTCGCCTGCACAGCACAATCCGGAAAAGCTGCTGTGGTTGAACAACCAGTATCTGAAGCAGGCCGACAATGAACGTCTGGCCGGGCTGACGGAGCCGTTCCTGCAAAAGGCGGACGTGTCGATCGAAGGCGGGCCGTCGCTCGCCGGTGTGGTCGCGCTGTTCAAGGACCGCGCGAACACGATCAAGGACATCGCTGCCAGCGCCGAGATGTTCTATCGCAAGCCGGTGCCGTCGGAAGCGGACGTGGCGCAGCATATGACGGACGTGGCCCGTGCCGCGGTGAAGGATCTCGCCACGGGGCTCGCCGCGCTGCCCGAGTGGAAGAAGGAAGCCATCTCGCCGGTGTTCAAGGCTACCCTCGCGCAGCACGGCATGAAGATGCCGCAGTTGGCGATGCCGGTGCGCCTGCTGGTCGTCGGCACGACGCACACGCCAGCCATCGACGCCGTGCTCGAATTGCTCGGCCGCGATACGGTGCTGGCCCGTCTGGGCGCCTGAACGGGCAAAGCAGACGTGCCGCAACGCCGGCGGCCGAGATATTCGGCCGCGCGGTAACGTGGCACCGTTCGCGCATTGGCAGCACTGAGCAACAAAAAACCCCGGGATGCGTTGGCATCGCCGGGGTTTTTTGTTCGGGGCGCGACAGTGCGTCGCGACCCTTGCGTTGTGCGTCGTCGCTTACGACTGCGCGCCGTCTTCCGCGGCTGCGGCACGCTTCGCGGGCGAGACCGGGCGTTGCGTGCGCGAATAGCCTTCGAGCAGGTGCACCATCTGCACGTAGATCTTCGGGTTGCCTGCGAGGATTTCGCCTTCGAACAGGAAGTTCGATTCGCCGGTGTAGTTGCCGACCAGACCACCAGCTTCCGTGATCAGCAGGCTGCCTGCGGCCATGTCCCACGCGTTCAGGCCTTGTTCGAAGAAGCCGTCCATGCGACCGGCAGCCACGTTTGCCAGATCGAGCGCGGCAGCGCCCGGACGGCGGATACCTGCGCAGTGTTCGGTCATCGTGCCGAACATCTTCAGGTAGTTTTCCACCCCTTGCAGATCGCGGAACGGGAAGCCCGTGCCGATCAGGCCGTCGGCCAGACGGTCGCGGCGCGACACACGAATCCGCTTGCCGTCGAGGAACGCGCCGCGGCCGCGCGACGCCGTGAAGAGTTCGTTGCGGGTCGGGTCGTAGATCACCGCTTGCGTGACGACACCCTTGTGCGCGAGCGCGATCGAGGTGCAGTAGTAGGGCAGGCCGTGGATGAAGTTGGTGGTGCCGTCGAGCGGATCGATGATCCACTGGAATTCCGAGTCCGAGTTGCCGTGCGCTTCGCCCGATTCTTCGGCGAGGATGGCGTGGTCGGGATAGGCCTGGAGGAGGGTCTCGATGATCGCTTGCTCAGCCGCTTTGTCCACTTCCGTCACGAAGTCGTTGTGCTGCTTCTTGCTGACCTTGACGGTATCGATGTCGAGGGAGGCACGGCTGATGATGTTGCCGGCGCGGCGCGCGGCTTTCACCGCGATATTGAGCATGGGATGCTGCATGACAGATTCCTGTTAAGGCCATCGCCGACGGTACGCACAACCCCACATGGGATCGGCCGGCAGGCGTGGCAGACAAAGCGAACGAATTGAGCAAGAACGATGCCCGGCAAGTGCCGTACCGGATTCCGGCGGCTCGATTGCGGGGCGAAAACGCGCATTTTATCAAAAATACGTGTCGTGCGCTGGAGTGTCTGCGCCTTCTGACCCTTTTTCGATTCCGGCGCAACCGGGTCGTCTCCATGTCGTGTCGGCCCGCAGCAGGCGCGATTCAGGGCAAAATAGCGACAGTTGCCGCCGCAGTGCCGCTTTACGGCCCATGCGTGGCGACGGGTTCGCTCGCTTTCCTCGTTTTCTTCTCTTCGTTTTCGCCATCGTCGCTGTCTCATGTCCCAGTCTGCTGCTCATTCGTCGTCGTTGTTCGATCAAGTGCGTTTCGTGCTCAACGAGACCAGCCATCCGGGGAATGTCGGATCGGCGGCTCGTGCCATCAAGACGATGGGATTCGGACGGCTGGTCCTTGCCGCGCCGCGTGCCGGGGCCGACGTGCTGCGCGATCCCGAGGCGGTAGCGCTCGCGAGCGGGGCGGACGATGTGCTGGCCAACGCGCTGGTCGTGCCCGATCTCGACACGGCGTTGCAGGGCGTGAGCTGGGCGGTGGCGCTTTCCGCGCGGTCGCGCGAGTACGGCCCGCCCAACGCGGAGCCGCGTGAGAGCGCCGCGATTGCCGTGCAGCATGCCGGGCAGGGCGAGGCGGTGGCGTTTCTGTTCGGCAGCGAGCGCACCGGCTTGTCGAACGCCGACGTGGAGCGCTGCAACGCCCTCGTGCACATTCCGGCCAATCCGGTCTACAGCTCGCTCAATCTGTCGCAGGCGGTGCAGTTGATCGCGTGGGAAGTGCGCATGGCGTGTCTGGCGCGCGAGCGCGGCGAAGTGCTGACCGTTGCGCCGGTTCGCGCGACGTCGTCCGACAGCGGCGCAGCGAATGGGGCATCTGCGGCCGGACACGAAGCGCTCGCCACGCGAGACGACGTCGAGGGCATGCTCGCGCATCTGGAAAGCGCACTCGTCGCCCTCGACTTCCTTGATCCGGACAATCCAAAGAAGCTCATGACGCGCCTGCGTCGGCTCTTTGCCAAGAGTCATCTGGAGCGCGAGGAAGTGAACATCCTGCGCGGCATCGCGAAACATATTCTCGAGCGCAAGGTGCGCCGCTGATGGGGAGCGTCGGCACGTGCGAGCACGTGTCGCGAAAAGGCCATACAATTCCCAGTCACATGCTTATCAGCCTTTCGCGGATATGACCCGTTTGCGCCAGCGTTGCGCTGCCTCCCTGCCTTATCACGTGCACTGTTAACCCTGCACCGACCTGCATGACGCGTCACGCGTCATCGCTTCGCAACGCGCCGCCGCCTTTGGCCGGCGTTCACCGTTTCCAGATCTTCAAGGTCATGTCGCGACTTCCCGCCCGCCGCAGGCGAATGGGGGATGCGCATTTCAGGATCGACTCAAGGCCCATGTTCACTCGTCTTCGCGAAGATATCGCCGCCATTCGGCAAAAGGACCCCGCTGCCCGTAGCAACTGGGAAGTGCTGACATGCTATCCCGGCCTGCACGCCGTGATGCTGCATCGCGTCGCCCACGGCTGCTGGCGCTCGGGATTCAAATGGCTCGGGCGCTATATCTCGCAATACGCGCGCTTTCTGACGGGCATCGAAATCCATCCGGGCGCCACGCTGGGGCGCCGCGTCTTCATCGACCACGGCATGGGTGTCGTGATCGGCGAGACGGCCGTCGTCGGCGACGACTGCACCATCTATCAGGGGGTGACCCTTGGGGGCACGTCGCTCACGCGGGGAGCAAAGCGTCACCCGACGCTCGCGCCGGGCGTAATCGTGGGGGCAGGGGCGAAGGTGCTCGGCGGCTTCACGGTCGGTGAGGGCGCGAAGATCGGCTCAAACGCCGTGGTCGTCAAGGAAGTGCCTGCCGGCGGGACGGCCGTGGGCAATCCTGCGCGCATCATTCGCCCGGATGCACCGAAGGCGGATGCCCAGGCCAAGCCGGGCAACGGCCGCAAGCCGGAGTTCTCCGCTTACGGGATTGCGCCGAATGCCGACGATCCGGTGTCCCTCGCCTTTCACGGGCTGATCGAGAACGCGACGGATCAGTCGCACAAGATCGACGTGATGGTGGCGGCGCTCAATCAACTCGGCGCGCATCTCGAAGCGCTCGGTGCGAGCAAGATCGATACCGCCGAACTGCGCAAGCTCGGCAAGGAAATTCAGGACATGTAAGGCGTCGCGCGCCAGTGTGCGCCGGATGGCAAAACGGCCCGTCGTTCGTGCGGGCCGTTTTGCATGGTGACGAGGAAAGCTTACGCGCTTCCCGGCGTTCCGGACGGGGGCGTGGTGGCCGGCGCCGATGGTGCAAGGTCGACGGCGCGCAAGCCGTGGCTGTCCCATTGCAGGTACCCGCCGCGTGGCGGATCGATGTCGAACTCCCAATCGGGCAAGACCCAGCGCACGCGGCGCCCGTCGGCGTGACGCGCCGGGCGGTGCGTATGCCCATGCACCAGCGTGCGCTCGCCCGCTGCGTCGAGCAGCGCTGCGATGGCGCCGGCGTTCGCGTCGGCATAGGCCATGCGATGCGCCCCCTTGGCGGCGCTGCGGCGGCGGATGCGATCGGCGATGGCCATGCGCAGCCGCAATGGCAACGTCAGAAAGAAGGCCTTGCCGAGCGGCGAATGGGCAATGCGGCGAAAACGCTGATAGCCGACATCGTCGGTGCACAACTGATCGCCGTGACTGAGCACGAGCGCCTGCCCGAGAAATGAAAAGACGCACGGATCGTCGAGCATGACCGCGCCGGCGGCCCGGGCAAAGCGCTTGCCGAGGAGGAAATCGCGATTGCCGCGCATTACGGCGATGGGGACACCGCTGGCGGACAACTCGGCCATCGCCGCCGTCATGCGTCGCGCGAAGGCGCCGAGCGGTTCGGGGGCGGCGGTGTCGGGGGCGTTCGCCGTCGGGTCCGCGTCAAGCATGTCGTCGCCGATCCAGTATTCGAACAGATCGCCGAGGATGAAAAGGACGGATGCTTCACGCGCGGGGCCGCGCAGGAAGTCCTCGAAGACTTGCACCGTGCGCGGCAGCGCCGGCGAGAGGTGAAGGTCGGAAATGAAAAGCGCGGGCCCGTCGCCCCGTGGTGTCACGGGGCACTGCGGGCACCGCGCAGTCGATACTGGCATCGATTGTCGCTTGGCGCTGAGACTTAGGCGACGATGACGGCCTTCTCGATGACGACGTCGTCAACCGGCACGTCCTGGTGGAAGCCCTTCGAACCGGTCTTCACGCCCTTGATCTGGTCGACGATGTCCTGGCCTTCGACAACACGGCCGAACACGGCGTAGCCCCAGCCTTGCGGCGTCGGTGCGCTGTGATTCAGGAAGTCGTTGTCGCTCACGTTGATGAAGAACTGTGCCGTGGCCGAGTGCGGATCGTTCGTGCGCGCCATCGCCAGGGTGTACTTGTCGTTCTTCAGGCCGTTGTTGGCCTCGTTCTCGACCGGCGCTTCCGTCGGCTTTTGCTTCATGCCCGGCTCGAAACCGCCGCCCTGGATCATGAAGCCGTTGATCACGCGGTGGAACACCGTGTTGTCGTAGAACCCGTTCTTGACGTAGTTCAGGAAGTTTTCGACCGTCTTCGGTGCTTTGGCCGCGTCGAGTTCGATGCGAATGACGCCGTGATTCGTTTGAAGTTCAACCATGATGCTTTCCTTCTGATGAAATGGTCCCTGTGGGCCGGAGGATTTCAGCGCTTGACGACGCTGGCCGATTCAATCACGACCGTCGTCGCAGGCACGTCCGAGTACATGCCCTTGCGGGTCGTGGCAACACCCTTGATTTTCTCCACGGTGTCCATGCCGGAGACCACCTTGCCGAATACCGTATAGCCGAAGCCGTCCGGATTCGGGTAGTCCAGTGACGCATTATCCTTCACATTGATGAAGAATTGCGCGGTCGCGGAATTCGGGTCGGAAGTGCGCGCCATCGCGATCGTGCCGGCGAGATTCTTCAGGCCGTTCTTCGATTCGATGGGCACCGGGTCGCGCGTGGGCTTTTGCTGCATGTCGGGCGTGAAACCGCCGCCCTGGATCATGAAGTTATTGATCACGCGGTGGAAAATCGTGCCGTTGTAGAAGCCGCTGTTGACGTATTGAAGGAAGTTGTCGACCGTTTTCGGTGCGGCCTTCGGGTTGAGTTCCACCACGAAGTTGCCGACCGACGTCTTGAACTGCACCTGCGGTTGCGCCGTCTGCGCGATCGCGCTCAGGCTGGTGCCCGACAGGGCGGCGGCGGCGATGAGCGTGCCGGCGCTGCCGAGCAGCGCGCGACGCAGGCGATTCGGAAAGGACATGCGAGTCTCCGTTGCGATGAAGGATCGATCGAGGTCGATTCGATTCGTGAAAGGACGCCGGGTTCTCAGTTGCCCGACTTGCCGATGTTCTTGAGCGTGCTTTGCTCGTTCGACTTGGCCGGCGACGGGGTCTGGCTCACGGGCTTGGCGCGTTGCGGCGCGAGCATGTCCGAGAGCAGCTTCTCGCGGGCCGAGACGCGCGCCGTCGGCGCGAGCTTCAGTGATTTCTGATAAGCCTGTTGTGCCAGCTTCGCGTAGATGTCGCCGAGGTTCGAATACGCCACGGCGAAACTCGGATTGTTGCGAATGGCGTTTTCCAGTGCGGCACGCGCCTTGTCGTACTCGCCGGCCTGCGCATAGAGGGCGGCGAGGTTGTTGTACGGCTCGGGCAGTTCCGGGAAGTCCTGGGTCAGGGCGGTGAAGTCGTCGATGGCTTCTGCATTACGGCCCATTTCCATGAGCACGCGACCCCGGGTGAAGCGTACCTGCGCGTCGCGCGGGTATTGCTTCAGGTGCTCGTCGATCTTGGCGAGCGCTTCTTGCGTCTTGCCGGCGTCGACCAATTTGTTGATGGCCGACTCGCTCGCTTGCTGCGGCGTTTGCAGCGGGGCGGGCGGGGGCGGATCGATGATCGCCTGCGCGCCGGCGGGCAGGGCGAACAGCGCGCCTGCGAGGCCGAGCGTGGCGCCGGCGAGCGTCAGGGCGCGGGCGCTGCGAGCGGCTGCGGCAGCCGGATGGACACGGCACAGGAGGCGCGTTGCGGGGGACAAAATTGACCGGCTTCGTTGCGTCATAGTGGGTGCTTGGGATACCTGAGAGGTGCACAAGAGATGCTATACTCGGCCGCATTCTAACAAAACGCCTGCGCTCGTCCCGCGCCATTTCCCGGTTCCTGTTCTGGAAGTGGCGGTGGATACGGTTCGCAGGTTCGTTTTTTCTACCGCACGGCGCGCAGCCCGCCTCGCGATGTCGCTCTCGTCACGATCGATGACGTACCGGGCGGCATCGTCGCAGCGTCCGGCGCTGCTGCCGCTCGCTGCGACGATGGTCAAGCGCTTATCTATGGATTCACTCCGCGTCTACAACTCGCTCGCGCGAGACAAACAGCCGTTCGTACCCCTCGTTTCCGGCGAAGTCCGCATGTATGTCTGCGGCATGACGGTGTACGACTACTGTCACATTGGTCATGCGCGCGTGATGGTGGTGTTCGACATGGTGCAGCGCTGGCTGCGCACGCTCGGCTATCGCGTGACCTATGTGCGCAACATCACCGACATCGACGACAAGATCATCAAGCGTGCCGTCGAAAATGGCGAGACGATGCGCGAGCTGACGACGCGTTTCATTGCGGCCATGCACGAAGACGCCGATGCCCTCGGCGTGCAGCGTCCCGATCAGGAGCCGCGCGCGACCGACTTCATCCCGCAGATGGTGGACATGATCGGCACGCTGCAACGCAACGGCTATGCCTATCAGGCCGACGACGGCGACGTGAATTACGCCGTGCGCAAGTTCGCGAGCTACGGTCAACTGTCCGGCAAGTCCATCGAAGACCTGCGCGCCGGTGAGCGCGTGGCGGCCAATGCCGCCAAGCAGGATCCGCTCGACTTCGTGCTGTGGAAGCGCGCCAAGGACACCGAGCCGGAAGAGTCGAAGTGGGCTTCGCCCTGGGGCGCGGGTCGTCCGGGCTGGCACATCGAATGCTCGGCCATGAGCTGCCAGTTGCTGGGCAACCATTTCGACATTCACGGCGGCGGGGCCGATTTGCAGTTCCCCCATCACGAGAACGAAATCGCCCAGAGCGAAGGCGCCACGGGCGAGACCTTCGTGAACTACTGGATGCACAACGGCTTCGTGCGGGTGGACAACGAGAAGATGTCCAAGTCGCTCGGCAACTTCTTCACCATTCGCGAAGTGCTCGCGAAGTTCGATGCGGAAGTCGTGCGCTTCTTCATTCTGCGCGCGCAGTATCGCAGCCCGCTCAACTACAGCGATGCCCATCTGGACGATGCGCGTGGCGGCCTGACGCGCCTGTACACCGCGCTCAAGGACGCCACCGGCGATGGCGCCGCGCTCGACTGGAACGAGCCGTTCGCGCAGCGCTTCGCTGCCGCCATGAACGACGACTTCAATACGCCGGTTGCCATCTCCGTGCTGTTCGAACTCGCGGGCGAAATCAACAAGCAACGCGATCCGGTGCTGGTGCGTCAGTTGCAAGGGCTGGCGGCAACGCTCGGTTTGCTCGAGCGCGATCCGCAGACGTTCCTGCAAGGGGCGACGGGCGCCGACGACGCCGGCGATGGCGACGCGCTGCGTGCGTCTGTCGAGGCGCGCATCGAAGCGCGGGCCCAGGCCAAGCGCGATCGCAACTTTGCTGAAGCCGACCGCATCCGTGCCGAATTGCTGGCCGAAGGTATCGTGTTGGAAGACCGTCCCGGAGGCGCCACCGAATGGCGTCGTGCCTGAGCGCGACGCATCGAGGCAAAACGCATGGTGACCCGTAAATCCGTGGCTGCGAAGGTGGCAGCCAAGAAGACTCCCGCCAAGAGCGCGGCCAAGGCCGCGAGGCCGGCGGCCACGCCCCGCGCGCCCCTGAAGGCCGAGAAGGTCGAGAAGGCCGTGGCGGCCAAATCCGGCAGCAAGACGCCTGCCGTCAAGACGGCGGCAAAGACCACCCGGTCCACGACCGCTGGCACCACCGGCGTTGCCCGCAAGGCGGCCGCACCGGTCGCGAAACCGGCAGCACCGAAGGCCGGCGCCAAGGTGCCGGCCAAGGTTGCCGGCAAGACGCCCGCGAAGTCCGGTGCGTCGAACGCCGGCACCACGCGGCGGGTGATTGCCAAACGCGACGGCGAGACACGGATCGTCACGCCCGAAATCGCGCGCATCGAGCACGATGTCGTCGAGCAGGCCGTGACGGGCGTGGTGCCGCTACCGGTTGCGCCGGGCGCGACGCGTCCCGACTTCTGGGATCAGGCCTGCGCCGATCTGATGAAGCGCGACCGCATCCTCAAAAAGCTCATTCCGCAGTTCGGTCCGGCGCATCTGACGGGCCGCGGCGAGCCGTTCGTCACGCTTGCTCGTTCGATCGTCGGCCAGCAGATCTCCGTGAAGGCCGCGCAGTCCGTGTGGGAGCGCGTGCTGGCGATCTGCCCGAAGCTCACGCCCGCCCAGTTCATGAAGGCCGGACACGATGCACTCGCCGGTTGCGGGCTGTCGCGCCGCAAGGCCGAGTACATTCTCGACCTCGCCACGCATTTCAAGTCGGGTGCGTTGCACGTCGACGGCTGGGCGAGCATGGACGACGAGGCCGTGATCGCCGAGTTGACCGGCATTCGCGGCATCGGCCGCTGGACCGCCGAGATGTTCCTGATGTTCAATCTGATGCGTCCCGATGTGCTGCCGCTCGACGATGTCGGGCTGATCAACGCCATCAGCGTCAACTATTTCAGCGGCGAACCCGTCACGCGCAGCGAAGCGCGCGAAGTGGCCGCCAACTGGGAGCCCTGGCGCTCCGTGGCCACCTGGTACATGTGGCGGAGCCTCGAACCGGTGCCAGTCGTCTATTGATTGTTCCGCTGAGGACGTATAATCCGCGTCCATTCCGTCCCATTCAGTCATTATTTGCGTCTATTGCGGGTTGCGAGGCGATGAAAGTTGCCTATCTCGATCGGGTAGACGTTGCCGGCGGTACAATACGCTGCCGCATTTCCGGGGAAACCTGATGAAGAACACCTTTTTGGATTTTGAACAGCCGATCGCCGAACTCGAAGCGAAGATTGAAGAGCTGCGCTTCGTGCAAGACGATTCCGCCGTCGATATTTCCGAAGAGATCGAGCGCCTCTCCAAGAAGAGCCAGCAGCTCACCAAGGACATCTACACGAACCTGTCCCCGTGGCAGGTTTCGCAAATCTCGCGTCATCCGCAGCGTCCCTACACGCTCGACTATGTGCGCGACATCTTTACCGACTTCCACGAACTGCACGGCGACCGTAACTTTTCGGACGACCATGCCATCGTGGGCGGCATGGCACGTTTCAACGGCCAGGCCTGCATGGTGATCGGTCACCAGAAGGGCCGCGACACGAAGGAGCGCGCCATGCGCAACTTCGGCATGCCGCGTCCCGAGGGTTATCGCAAGGCCATGCGCCTGATGAAGCTGGCCGAGAAGTTCGGTTTGCCGATCTTCACGTTCGTCGATACGCCGGGGGCCTACCCGGGCATCGACGCCGAAGAGCGCGGTCAGTCCGAAGCCATCGGTCACAACCTGTTCGTGATGACCGAGCTCAAGACGCCGCTGATCACCACGATCATTGGTGAGGGCGGTTCGGGCGGTGCCCTGGCTGTGGCGGTTGCCGATACGGTCATGATGCTGCAGTTCTCGACGTACTCGGTCATCTCGCCCGAGGGTTGCGCTTCCATTCTGTGGAAGAGTGCGGCCAAGGCCCCCGAGGCCGCCGAAGCGCTGGGTCTGACGGCTCACCGTTTGAAGGCCCTTGGCCTGATCGACAAGATCATCAACGAGCCGTTGGGTGGTGCGCATCGCGATCCGCTCGGCATGGCCGGCATGCTCAAGCGTGCGCTGGCCGACTCGCTGCGCCAGTTCCAGGGCATGAGCCACAAGGAACTGCAGGAGCGTCGCTTCGAGCGCCTGATGAGCTATGGCAAATTCAAGGAAGCCGGCGCGAAGTAATGCGTCATCCGGTGCGTCGTCGCCCGTGGTGGCGATGACGCCGAATCCGATGCCTCATCACGATTCCTCTGCTGCCGCGTTCGCATCTGCCCGATGCGACGCGGCAGTTGTACATGTGGACGTCGCGTTGCGACTCGCGCTGACGACCCACGTCGTGGCGCGTCGCGCCGACGACGCGTCATCCTCCGCGCACACCGCCGACGTTCCGCGTCTCGCACTCGCCTTGAGTGGCGGGCTCGACTCGATGGTGCTGCTCGACGCGCTCGCGCACTGGGTGCAGATGCGCCGCGAGGCCGGTCAGCCGGTCGCGCCGCCGCTCGCCATTCATGTCCATCACGGATTGTCCGAACACGCCGACGACTGGCTCGTCGCGTGCGAGCGCGAGTCGCGTTTGCGTGGCTTCGCGTTCGAAGCGCATCGTGTCGACGTGCCGCGCGACGCGCGTCAGGGCATCGAAGGCGCCGCACGCGCCGCGCGCTACGAGGCCCTTGCGGCGAGTTGTCGGGCGCGCGGCGTCGACTGGCTGCTGAGCGCGCATCACGCGAACGATCAGGCGGAAACCGTGCTGCTGCAGATGCTGCGCGGTGCGGGGTTGCCGGGCGTGGCGGCGATGGCGATGGAGGGGGCGTTGCCGACGGTGGGAAGCGGGGCGGGCGAGACGCCTCATGCGCGCTTGCTGCGTCCGTTGCTCGATGTCTCGCGCGAGACGATGCATGCCTACGCGAAGGCGCGCTCGCTGTCGTGGGTCGACGATCCGTCGAACGAGGACCGTCACTATTTGCGCAATGCGCTGCGTCACGATGTCATGCCAGCGATTGCGCGTCATGTGCCGGCGTATCGCGAGACGCTGGCGCGATTCGCGCGTCACGCCGCGCAGGCGCAATCGTTGCTCGATCAGTTGGCGCAACTCGACTTCGAGATGGCGCAAGTCGTTCGCGAGTCGCCTGCGGCGGGTGACGAGCGATTGCAGCGCAGTCGGTTGCAGGCGCTCGATGCTTCGCGTCTTGCGAACTTGCTGCGGTACTGGACGGCCCGACGCGGACTGCCGACACCGCCCGAGGCGCGGCTCGACGAGTGGGTGCGACAGATTCGCGACGCGCAGGCCGAGGCGTCGCTCGAACTGCCGCATGGCGACGCCGTCTTGCGTTTGTACCGCGATACATTGCAATGGACGGCGGTGTACGAATCGGCCGATCCTGACGATGTGGCGTCGGACGTCACGTTGCGTTGGTCGGGCGAACGAGAGTGGCGCCTGCCCGCATGGAATGGGCGCGTCGTCTTCACACCTGTGACGAACGACGAGGACGCCGAAGCGAGTGTCGACGAGCGTGTGTTGCGCGCGCGCGTGCTCGTGGCGAAGGCGAGGGCGGGCGGTGAACGATGGCGAGAACATGCCGAAGGGCATTCGCGGTCGTTGAAGCATTGGTACCAGAGCCGGGGGATTGCGGCGTGGTTGCGAAACGTGCCGATTGTCTGGCAAGGCGAAGCGATTCTGTTCGTACCGCGTTTGGGGATCGACGGCGCGGCGCAGCGGGAAGCGGGCGACATGCGTTGGCAGATGGCGTGGCACGACGACGTGTGAAACGGGATTCGGAAAACGACCGAAGCATTCCGTATCAAGACCGCTGCAAATATCGGCACAATCTGCTGTCCTGTGCGGCCCTCGGGGGCGTCGGCAGCGCAATCTGCGCCAAACTGCCTCAGGCGCGATACATTCGTGCGATAATCAAAAGTTCCGCGAATCGAAACGTCATCGATACCCAGTTGAGGGTATCCGCGCAGGATTCATAAACGGTTTTAAATCAATGTGTTAGCAATGTTATGGCTCTGATCGTACACAAATACGGCGGCACGTCGATGGGCTCGGTGGAGCGCATCAAGAATGTCGCCAAGCGCGTGGCCAAGTGGCATAAGGCCGGTCACAAGATGGTGGTGGTGCCTTCGGCAATGTCCGGCGAGACCAACCGTCTGCTGGGCCTGGCCAAAGAGATTTCGGCCCATCCCGATCCGCGCGAACTCGACGCCATTGCCGCCACGGGCGAGCAGGTGAGCGTCGGCCTGCTGGCGATGGCCCTCAAAGAGGCTGGCGTCGATGCCGTGAGCTATGCCGGCTGGCAAGTACCGATCAAGACCGACAGTGCTTTCACCAAAGCCCGTATTTCGGAGATCGACGACAAGCGCGTCATGGCGGATCTGAACGCCGGGCGTGTCGTTGTCATCACCGGCTTCCAGGGGATCGATCCGAACGGCAATGTGACCACGCTCGGTCGTGGCGGTTCGGACACGTCGGCCGTGGCAGTCGCCGCGGCGCTCAAGGCCGACGAATGCCTCATCTACACCGATGTCGATGGCGTGTACACGACCGACCCGCGTGTGGTCGACGACGCGCGTCGTCTGGACAAGGTCACCTTCGAAGAGATGCTGGAAATGGCCAGCCTCGGCTCCAAGGTGCTGCAGATCCGCTCGGTGGAATTCGCCGGTAAGTACCAGGTCAAGACGCGAGTGCTCTCGAGCCTGACCGATCCGATGATCGCGCTCGACGAAGAAGCGCGCTCGGGCACGCTGATTACTTTTGAGGAAGACGAACAAATGGAAAAGGCCATCATCTCGGGTATCGCATTCCAGCGCGACGAGGCCAAGATCACCGTGCGCGGCGTGCCGGATCGCCCGGGCATCGCTTATCAGATCCTCGGCCCGATCGCCGACGCGAATATCGATGTCGACATGATCATCCAGAACCTGAGCGTCGACGGCAAGACCGACTTCACGTTCACCGTGCCGCGCGGCGACTACCAGCGCGCCATGACGCTGCTGCAGAACGACGTGCAAGGTCACATCGGTGCCGCAGAACTCGTGGGCGACCCGAAGGTCTCGAAGGTGTCGATCGTCGGCGTGGGCATGCGCTCGCACGTCGGTATCGCCAGCAAGGCGTTCCGCACGCTGTCGGAAGAGGGCATCAACATCCAGTTGATCTCGACGTCGGAAATCAAGATCTCCGTGCTCATCGACGAGAAGTACATGGAGCTGGCCGTGCGCGCGCTGCACAAGGCCTTCGAACTCGATCAGGCGTAATCGACCGGGTCGATGTGAAAAAAACGTGCCGCAGGCGTGTGTGATGCGTGCGGCACGAAGCGCGAAATTCGCGCCGCGAAGTCGGGTAATGCGTGGAAAAATCCCGGAACGTGTCGAGTGCATGACACGCCCGCAAAAAAAGTTGGATTTTGATGCGCATAATGTTTGACGGCATCGCGAACAGTAGGTAATATCACGCCTTCGTTACATCACCTCCCTGATGTGACGACAAGTTTGGGAGACGTGGCCGAGAGGTCGAAGGCACTCCCCTGCTAAGGGAGCATCTGGGCCAAAACCTGGATCGAGGGTTCGAATCCCTCCGTCTCCGCCAAGTCGCCTTGGCGGAACACCCCCGGCTCTTCGCGGAGAGCCGGGGGTTTTTTCTTTCTCGAGTTCGCGCGTTGGCGATACCTCGCGCACCGATTCCATCTCTTCATTTCCGTTCCGAGCGAGGACCCACATGTCGACGATCACTACCGAATCCGGCCTGCAATACGAAGAACTGCAAGTGGGCGATGGCGCCGAAGCCACGCCGGGCAACACCGTCACCGTGCACTACACGGGCTGGCTCACCGACGGCAAGAAGTTCGATTCCAGCAAGGACCGTAACGACCCGTTCGCCTTCGTGCTCGGCGGCGGCATGGTCATTCGCGGTTGGGACGAAGGCGTTGCCGGCATGAAGGTCGGCGGCAAGCGCAAGCTGATTATTCCGGCCGAGCTCGGCTATGGCGCACGCGGCGCCGGCGGCGTGATTCCGCCCAACGCCACGCTCGTCTTCGAGGTTGAACTGTTGGAAGTCTGAACCATCGAATGCCGTAACCCCACGGCTTAACCGATGCAACAGACACCCCCGGTGCCTCGCAGGCACCGGGGGTGTTGTTTTTTACGTGTGCCATCGTCACGAGCGTTGCGCGCACAAAGGAGCTTTAACGAGGTGTCTCACTCAGCAAAGGCTGTCTCCAGATTCTGGTTTCCGTTCTCGCTCGTTCTGTTCGAATTCGCGGTCTACATTTCGAACGACATGATCATGCCGGGCATGCCGCTCGTCACGCGCGAATTCGGCGCGACACCCGACATGATTACGCTTGCCCTCACGGCCGCCATGCTCGGCAATGCCAGTCTGCAATGGTTGCTCGGGCCGCTTGCCGATCGCTACGGGCGTCGTCGTGTGCTGCTCTGCGGCCTCGTCATGTTCATCGTCGCCTGTCTGGCGATGCACTACGTGCAGACGATGCCGCAATTCATCCTGTTGCGATTCCTGCAGGGCATGGGTTGCTGCTTCGTGCTGACGGTCGGCTATCCGACCGTGCATGAAGCGTTCGAAGAAAAGACTGCCGTGCGGGTCATGGCGCTGATGGCAAACGTCTCGCTGCTTTCGCCGATGTTCGGCCCGCTCGCGGGCGCTGCCGTGGTCTCGTACATGTCGTGGCGCACCATCTTCTGGCTGATCGCCATCGTGGCGGTAGTCGCGTTCGTCGGGCTGTATCGCACCATGCCGGAACTTTCGCGTCATGATCGCGGCGCGTTGAACGCACGCACGCTGTGGGAAGGCTACAAGCTGCCGCTCTCGAGCACGCGGTTCTGGCGCGGCGCCGTGCTCACCGGGCTGGCCGTCACGCCGCTGCTCACATGGATTGCGCTCGGCCCGGTGTTCCTGATCGAACGCGCCGGCATGTCGCAGATGCAATACGCGTTGCTGCAGTTGCCGGTGTTCGCCGCACTGATTCTGGGCAATCTGCTGCTCTCGCGTCAGGTCGGGCGTTGGTCGAACGGACGTGTGCTCGCCACCGGCGTCGCCGCAATGCTCATCGGGGCAGCGGTGTCGCTTGTCGGCACGGCGATCCTGGCGCCGGGCTATCCGGCGCTGCTCGTGGGCACGTCGCTGCATGCGTTCGGCATGGGCATGTGCTACGGCGTGGTCTATCGCCAGTCGCTGTTCGCCGTCGACAGCCCGAACCGCGCTACGGTCGCGGGCATGCTCAGCATGATCACCATCGTGGTCGCGGTGATCGTGATCGAGGCGATGAAGCTGGCGTATCTGCACTTCGGCGATGCGGCGCTCGGGATCGGCGCGATGATGGCCGCGGCGCTCGTGGCCGTGCTCGCGGCGAACTTTGTGCCGCCGCCCGCACAAGATGCGCTTGCGCACCCCGCGCGTCAGTAAGGCAATGCGATTGACGTAAATAAAAAACGCCAGCGAAGTTCGCTGGCGTTTTTTTATGCGCAGTCCGTCACCCGGGGCGTCGGCCGGATGTCCGGCAATCGCTCGTCACCCGTGCGCGCGCTCGTCGGTGACGGCATCGGTGTGATGCGCCTCGTGCGGCGCTTGCACCGGTGCGGCAGGAGGGGCAGCTTGCGGCGCGGGGGCTGCCGACGGGCTTTGCGGCGCGGCAGGCGTCGCATAGTAGTCGCGCTCCCACTTTTCGTGATTCGCTTTCGCCTGCTGCAACTCGGGCGTGAGCGGCGCGAACGAGAGCAGCAGCCTGTTGAGCCACGACACCGGCGCCTTGCAAGGGCGTTCGAAATCGACGAACAGCACCACGCGAGTCTCGTCGGTATCGTTGTGGACCTCGTGCGGATAGGCGTCGTCGAAGATCACCGCGCGATCGGCTTGCCAGACATACCGTTGACCGTCGACTTCGATCCAGCACTTCTCGCGCTCGCGCGGCACCTTGAGCGCCAGATGCAGACGCAGCACGCCGTTATACGGGCCGCTGTGCAACGGGATGCGCTTGCCGGGCGAGAGAATGGAGAAGAACGCCGTGCGCAGACCCGGAATGCCGTCGAGCGCGGCAGCGGTCGCCGGACATCGTGCAAGATTGCGCTCGGCGCGCATGCCGTAGCCCAGGAAGACGAATGTCTGCCACTGATGGTCCTGCGTGATGGTGGCGACGTCGGGCGAGATTTCGTGAAACGCGGGCAGACGCCCTGGCGTGGCCAGCACGGCATCGAGTTCCCGGGCGATGGCGGGGGCCTGCGCTTCGATGGCTTCGACCCACGGGAACTGCGCGTTGTCGAAGATCGGCTTGTCGCCGACCAGCGAGCCGCGGGCAATACGACGTTGCGCCGCTTCAACACACTGAAAGAAAAATTTCGCAAGCCAGCGGGGAAGAGTACGGTTGGGGTTCTGCACGGGGGATCGTGTAGCACTCAACGTCGGCCTCCAGGGCGGAAATGAGGGAACCGGGCCGGCGAGGGTATGTCTCTTTCAGTGCGGTGAACGCCGGGCTTTTGGGTACAATTGTCGCGCGGTCCGGCCGTGCCGCCAAGTCTCATGCGGGAAATGTGCGTGAGCTTCGCGTTACGAGGTGTTTCGGCCGGCCGAAGGGGAGGGGCTGGATGCGTCCGGGCCCTGGCAGGCCAAGGCTCGCCGACAAGTACAGGAGACGCATGAAAGCGCGCACCACACGGCATCCACACGCTTCGCGAGACGCGCGACGAGTCTCGCGGCGTTTCGGACAATTCGCGCAATTCGCGCGATTTGCAGATTCTGCGCACTTCTCTGCGGGCGCCGCGATCCGCAGGGCCGCCGGTGCCTGGATCGTCTCGTTCGCCGTCGCGGGCCTTGCCGTGCTGATGCCGGTGACCGTGGCCCATGCGAAACACGCCATCGCGCAGTACGGCGAGCCGAAGTACCCGCCTGGGTTCACCCATTTCGATTACGTCAATCCCGATGCGCCGCGCGGCGGCACGCTCACGCTTGCGAATCCCGACCGGCGCACCAGTTTCGACAAATTCAACCCGTTCACGCTGCGCGGCACGTCGCCGCCGGGCGTAGCCGGCCTGATGTTCGAGTCCCTCGGCATCGGCAGCGCCGACGAACCGGCCACGGTGTATGGCCTGTTGGCCGACGATATCGTCGTGGCGCCGGACGGCGCCTCCGTCACCTTCCACCTGAACCCTGCCGCGCGATTCAACAACGGCGATCCGGTGACCGCGCAGGACGTCAAATACTCGTTCGATACGCTCATGAGCCCGCAGGCAGCCCCGGGCTACAAGGTCATGCTCGCCGACGTGAAGGGGGTGACCGCGCTCGACAGTCGACGCGTGCGCTTCGACTTCGGGCGCGTGAGTCCCGACCTGCCGTTGCTGGTGGCGTCGGTGCCGGTGTTCTCGCCAAAGTGGGGCGTGGGTGCCGACGGCAAGCGCAAGGCGTTCGATGCGATCACGTTCGAGCGGCCGATCGCGAGTGGCCCGTATCTCATCGAGTCCTACGACGGCGGACGCCGCATCGCCTTCCGGCGCGACCCCAAATACTGGGGCAATAACCTTGCGGTGCGGCGCGGCACGTACAACTTCGAGCGCGTCGTCTACAAGATGTATGCCGACGACATCGTGCGGCTCGAAGGCTTCAAGGCAGGCGAGTTCGACGCGATCACCGAATACCGTGCCCGCAGTTGGGTGCGCAGCTATGTCGGCAAGCGCTTCCGTAACGGCGAATTGATCAAGCGCGAGTTCGCGCATCACAACGCGGCTGGCATGCAAGGGTTCATCGTGAACATCCGCCGTCCGATGTTCCGCGATGTTCGTGTGCGCCAGGCGCTCGACCTCGCCCTCGATTTCGAGTGGCTCAATCGTCAGCTGTTCTACAACCAGTATCAGCGCATCTACAGCTACTTCACGAACGGCGACCTCGCGGCGCGGGGCATGCCGAGTGCGGCCGAGCTGAAGCTGCTCGAACCGTTGCGCGGCAAGCTCGACCCGGCGGTGTTTGGTCCGATGGTGGTGCAGCCGACGACGACGCCGCCCGCGAGTCTGCGCGATAACCTGCGTCAGGCGCGCGAGCTGCTCGCACAGGCCGGGTGGACGTATCGCGACGGTGCGCTGCGCAATGCCAAGGGCGAGCCGTTCGTCTTCGAGTTTCTCGACGACGGCGGCGCCATGGGGCCTGTCGCCACGGCCTACGCACGCAATCTCGCGAAGCTCGGCATCACGCTGAACTTCCGGCAGAGCGATTTCGCGCTGTATCAGAAGCGTCTCGAGGCGTTCGACTTCGACATGATCTCGCTTCGCTATCCCGATTCGCAGATTCCCGGTACCGAACTGATCGACCGCTTCGGCAGCCGCTCGGCCGACGTGGAGGGCTCGGACAACGTGATCGGGCTCAAGGACCCGGCCGTCGATGCGCTGCTCGCCGATCTCGTGCGCGCGAAGACCTACGACGACCTCGTGGCGGCTGCGCGTGCACTCGATCGCGTGCTGATGCACGGGTACTACATCGTGCCGCACTGGTTCTCGTCGGTACACCGCATGGCGTTCAAGTCGCACCTGCACTTCCCGGACAAGCTGCCGCTGTACTTCACCTCCGAAGGCTGGCTGGTGTCGACGTGGTGGGACGCGCGGCTGGGGCAGGGCAACGCACCGGCGAGCGCCGCGCCCGGGCCTGCCAAACCTGCATCCGACACCTCCCGATAGCCATCGATCTCCCTGAGCGCCGGATACCGGCAGGAGCCGCCCCCCAACCATGTGGTCCTACATACTCAAACGATTGCTGATCATGATCCCGACGCTGCTCGGCGTGATCACGCTGACCTTCGCGGTCATCCAGTTCGTGCCCGGCGGCCCGGTCGAGCAGGTGATGCTCGAACTCAAGGGCCGCGCCGGCGGCGGCGGTGAAGCGAGCGGCGGCGGGGGCGGCAGCGAATATCGCGGCCGACGCGGCATCGATCCGCAGCAACTCGCACAGATCAAGGCGTTGTACGGCTTCGACAAAACGCCGCTCGAGCGCTACTGGCTCATGCTCAAGCGCTTCGCGAAGTTCGATCTTGGCCAGAGTTATTTTCATCATCAGAGCGTGTGGTCGCTGATCGTCTCCAAGCTGCCCGTGTCGATTTCGCTCGGCCTCTGGACGTTCTTCCTCACTTACCTGATATCGGTGCCGTTGGGCATCGCCAAGGCGGTGCGCAACGGGTCTCGCTTCGATACGCTCACGAGCATGGTCGTGCTCGTCGGATATGCCATTCCGGGCTTCGTGCTCGGGGTGCTGTTGCTGGTGCTCTTCGGTGGCGGCACGTTCTGGCAGTTGTTCCCGCTGCGCGAGCTTGTCTCCGACAACTGGAGCGACCTGTCGTGGCCGGCGAAGATCGCCGACTACCTGTGGCACATCACGCTGCCCGTGACGGCATCGGTGGTCGGGAGTTTCGCCGTCATCACGATGCTCACGAAGAACGCCTTCCTGGAAGAGATCCGTCGCCAATACGTGCTCACCGCGCGGGCGAAAGGGCTGTCCGAACGCACGGTGCTGTTCAAGCACGTGTTCCGTAACGCACTCATCCCGCTGATTACCGGATTCCCGGCGGCATTCATCGGCGCGTTCTTCGCGAGCAGCCTGCTGATCGAGACGCTGTTCTCGCTCGACGGGCTCGGCCGTCTGTCGTTCGAATCGGTGCAGCGACGCGACTATCCGGTCGTGCTCGGTTCGCTGTACCTGTTCACGCTCATCGGCCTGGTGACCAAACTCATCTCCGACCTGTGCTACGTGCTGGTCGACCCGCGCATTCAATTCGATCGACTGGAGCACTGACGTGACCCAATCCGCCACGCCATCGCCTCGCGCGTCGTCTGCCGCTTCGTCGTCCTCGTACCCGTCACGCTCGCCACGCTGGCGCGTCTGGCGGCGCTTTCGCAACCAGCGGCTCGGCTACTGGAGCCTGGTCGCCTTCGTCGTGCTGTTCGGCTTCAGCCTCTTCGCCGAGGTGATCGCCAACGACAAGCCGTGGGTCGTGCGTTACGAAGGGAACTGGTATTTCCCGCTCCTGAAGACGTATCCCGAATCGACCTTCGGCGGTGACTTCCCGACGCCGACGGACTTTCTCGATCCGTTCATTGAAGGCCGTATCCGCTCGGGCAGCAACTTCGCGATCTACCCGCCCGTGCGCTACAGCTACGACACCATCAACTACTTCGCGAAGGTGCCCAACCCGGCACCGCCGTCGGCGGAGAACTGGCTCGGCACCGACGACCGCGGGCGCGACGTGTTCGCGCGTCTGCTGTACGGCTTCCGGCTGTCGGTGATCTTTGCGCTGGCGCTCACGATCTCCGGCACGCTGCTCGGCATGCTCGCCGGCGCCGTGCAGGGCTTCTATGGCGGACGCATCGACCTCACGTGCCAGCGCCTGATCGAGATCTGGGGTTCCTTGCCTGAGCTGTATCTGCTCATCATCTTCGCGTCGATCTTCGAGCCGCACCTGTGGCTGCTGTTCGTGCTGCTCTCGCTGTTCGGCTGGATCGGGTTGTCCGATTACGTGCGCGCCGAGTTCCTGCGCAACCGTCAGCTCGATTACGTGCGCGCGGCGCGGGCGATGGGGCTGTCGAACTGGCAGATCATTCGCCGTCACGTGCTGCCCAACAGCATGACGCCGGTCATCACGTTCCTGCCGTTCCGCATGAGCGGCGCCATTCTCTCGCTCACGAGTCTCGACTTCCTCGGTCTCGGCGTGCCGCCACCTACGCCGAGCCTGGGCGAACTACTCAATCAGGGCAAGGCGAATCTCGATGCGTGGTGGATTTCGCTGGCGACGTTCGTTGTGCTCGTGCTGACGTTGTTGTTGCTCACGTTCATGGGCGACGCCTTGCGCAATGCACTGGATACGCGTGTTGCCGACAAGCAGGCGGCAGCCGGGGGGGTAATGTGAACGCTCCGCTGCTCAGTATCGAAAACCTGTCGGTGACATTTGGCGACACGCAAGCGGTCAAGCAGGTGAGTTTCGCCATCGAACGTGGTGAGCGCGTGGCGCTGGTCGGTGAGTCCGGTTCCGGCAAGAGCGTGACGGCGCTGGCGATTCTGCGGCTGTTGCAGGACGCGCAGATTCAGGGGCGGGTGATGCTCGATGGCGTCGACCTCGCGTCTGTCAGCGAGCGCGAGATGCGCGGCATTCGCGGCAACGACGTCGCCATGATCTTTCAGGAGCCGATGACCGCGCTCAATCCGCTCTATCCGATCGGCGAACAGATCGCCGAGGCGCTCGAGTTGCATGAGGGGCTCTCGGCCAGGGAGGCGAAGGCGCGCGCCGTCGAGCTGCTGCGGCGCACGGGCATCCCGGAGCCGGAGCGACGCGTGTCGCACTTCCCGCACGAACTGTCGGGCGGGCAGCGTCAGCGCGCCATGATTGCGATGGCGCTCGCGTGCCGTCCGAAGCTGCTGCTGGCCGACGAACCGACCACTGCGCTCGACGTCACCATTCGCGCCCAGATCATCGAACTGCTGCTCGAGTTGCAGCGCGATGCCGCCGAGAAGCGGGGCATGGCCGTGCTGCTCATCACGCACGACCTGAATCTCGTGCGGCGGTTTGCGCAACGTGTGGCCGTCATGGAAAAAGGGGTACTCGTCGAGTGCGCCGACACCGAGACGCTTTTCACGAATCCTCAGCATCCGTACACGCGCAAGCTGATCGACAGCCGTCCGCAGCGCGAGATTCATCCCGTGCTGCCGATCGCGCCGGTGCTGCTCGAGGCGCGTGGCGTGGCGGTCGACTATGCGACGTCGCAGCCCGGCGTGCGGGGATGGTTCCAGCGCGGCCGCTTCCGGGCCGTGTATCCGGTCGATCTCGCCCTGCGTCAGGGGGAGACGCTGGGTGTCGTCGGCGAATCCGGCTCCGGCAAGTCGACGCTCGCGATGGCGCTGCTCGGCCTTCAGCACACGAGTGCCGGACAGATCGAATTTCACGGTGAGCCGCTGGCGTCGTATCGCGGCGAGGCGCAGCGCAAGTTGCGCTCGCGCATGCAGATCGTGTTTCAGGATCCGTTCGGCTCGCTCTCGCCGCGCATGACGGTCGAAGAGATCGTGGGGGAGGGGTTGGCGCTGCATCGACCGCAATTGACGGAAGACGAGCGTCGCACCCGGGTGGCCGACGTGCTGCGCGAAGTCGGCATCGACGCGCGCGCGATGTCACGCTACCCGCACGAGTTCTCCGGCGGCCAACGGCAACGGATTGCGATTGCGCGTGCCCTCGTGGTCGACCCGCAGATTCTCGTGCTCGACGAGCCGACCAGCGCACTCGACGTCTCGATCCAGCAGCAGGTGCTCCATCTGCTGGCGCAGTTACAGATCAAGTACAACCTCAGTTACCTCTTCATCAGTCACGATCTGGCGGTCATGCGGGCCATGGCGCACCGCGTGCTGGTGTTCAAGGACGGGCACCTGGTGGAGCAGGGGGATACGGAATCGGTATTTTTTGATCCGCAAAACGACTACACCCGGGAACTGGTCTCGGCGGCCATGTTATAGGTCCGTGACATCGGGGTGAAACGTCACATAACGTCGGGAAACGTCGGCTAAATCGCAAAGGCTTGATTGTTAATGAGAATTTCTCGATTGCACTGATTGTTTTTTTCTATTACCTTTTGACATCATGTGACGTTCACATTACTATCGCGTACCAATTAAGTTGAAAATTCAACGAGTTAACAGGTCAGTTCAGACAACGGTCGGCGGCGGGTTTGCCGGGCGTGACTCGAAGGTCTTCAACACGGCAGCATCCTGTTGCACCTGACGAGCTACCCATCGGCCATCCGACTCAATCAACCCGGCGACCAATGCAGACGATCCCTAAGCGCACCCGCAAGACTCTCCTTCTCGCGTTCACTGCCGCTGGGCTCGTTACCGCCTCGTTGACGGCAAAGGCTGACGACTACAACACCGGCCCCACGGCCGCTGCCCGCGCTGCTGCGGAGGCCATTCAGGCCAGCAAGGCGCCCAATACCCAGAATGCTTCTGCCAGCCTCATCAGCGTGGCGACCGACGCGCCGCAGGCGGCCGTCGAAGAGTCGCGCGTGCAACGCGCGCAGAAGCTGTTGTCGAATGTGACGGACAAGGCATCGGATGTCGTACTGGGGGCGTTGAACTACATTGGCGTGCGCTACAAGTACGGTGGCAATACGCCGGACAGCGGCCTGGATTGCAGCGGTTTCGTGCGCTACGTGTTCCAGGACACGCTCAATTTCATGCTGCCGCGCCGCTCGGAAGAGATGAGCCAGGTCGGTGAGCGCATCGCCAAGACCGACCTCAAGCCGGGCGATCTGGTGTTCTTCAATACGATGCGCCGCAGCTTCTCGCACGTCGGCATCTATATCGGCGGTGACAAATTCGTGCACGCGCCGGCCACCGGCGGCAAGATCCGTGTGGAAGATCTGCGTGAGTCGTACTGGTCGGCCCGTTACAACGGCGCCCGCCGCGTCGAAACGCTCAAGGCCAGCGCCGAGCTGACCCGCGTCGAGCAACTCTTCAAGAACGACCACTCGATGTAAGTTGCCGATGTCCGAGGACATCGCAACCAACGAAAAAGCCGCCCAAGGGCGGCTTTTTTCATTGCGTGTGCTGCGAACGGCAGATCACCCGGCGCTCGTCTCGGCGGGCGCCCGCGGGCGCCCGGTAACGCTGTATCAGCGCGACGCCTGCGGCATGCCACGCGGGGCCTCCGCTTGCGCATCGGCCAGTTTGCGCTGAATCTGCGGCCACATCTTGGCGACGGCTTCCTCGCCCGCCAGGATCGCGCGGTTGCGGCCCTGGAAGTCGGAGGCGCCCATCTTGGCCAGCGACGGACGAATCACGATGTCGGCATTCTTTTCCAGTTCGTACTGCTTGATCGACTGGCCCATGATCGTGAACGTCTGCATCAGGATGTCGAACTGGCCTTGTGTCGCCTGCGCGGTCGGATTGGCCGAGATATCGACGGCAATCACGAAATCCGCGCCCATCTGTCGGGCATACTCGGCCGGCACCGGGGCGACGAGGCCGCCATCCACGTAATCGCGCGTACCAATGTGCACCGGCTCGAACACGCCGGGAACACTGCTCGAGGCCCGTACGGCCTGCCCCGTGTTCCCGCGACGGAACAGGATCGGTGCGCCGCTCTGCAGATCGGTGGCCACGATGCCCAGTTGCCGTGGCATCTGCTCGATCGGGCGGTCCTTGAGGATCTTGTTGACGTACGACTGCAGGGCTTCGCCGCGCAGCATGCCGCGCGAACGGAACGGCATTGTCCAGTCGCTGATCGATGCTTCGTCCATGGTCGACGCCAGGCGATTGAGCTGGAAGCCGTTCAGACCCGAGGCGTACATGGCGCCGACCACGCTGCCGGCGCTGGTGCCGACGACGATATCCGCATGAATGCCACGCGCCTCAAGCGCCTTGATGACCCCCACGTGGGCGAAGCCGCGTGCCGCACCACCGCCGAGCGCCAGGCCGATCTTCAGAGGGCGCACGACCTTGGGCGGCGCGATGGGCGTCGGCACTTGCGCAACGGGCGGCGTGGCGTTGGTCGTCGGGGTGGCAGGCGCATTGCCCTGCGAGTCGACTGGCGGGGCGCTCGCACAACCGGCAAGCACGGCGGCCACGGCGAGTGCGCCCAGCACGGTGCGAGGGGAGGTAGTCATGCGCCGTTGCCGTCCGTGCGCGGTGGCAGGGGCGGCTAGCAGGGAAAACGACACGGGGAGGGCACCGTCGGCACTCGCGGGGAGCGCTCGGCGCAGCATTCGAATCAACGACAACAAGGGGAAACTCCGGCAAGGCAGGATAGACGCTCGCGGCGCCATACCCCGTTGGGATAGATGGCTGCCTGGGCGTCGACGCGCAATTTTACGGCGGTTGGAGCCTCGGAGGCACAAATCAGTTCACTTTTCGAGGGTGTCATCGATGTGCGGCATCGTGCCGCGGAACCTTCGTCGCCCTGGCTCGTCTTATCTGCCGCAACCTTCACAGGGCTTCGAGCGGCAAACGTCCGGCTCCGCACGCCCGAACGGCGCAAGCCGGCGTCATCATGCTCCCGGCCGCAGGCGTTGCGCCTGCGCATTCCGTCCCCTTCTGTCTTCAATAGTGAACATCTAAATTAATGCGAATGGGAATCATTTGCGTTGATAGAGATTTTTCATTATGCTGTTCCTCTCTACGAAACCACGACTGCGGGGGAATGGCCCATGAAGGCGAAGACGATCGGCAAACTGGCGCGACTGACGGTGCTCGGCACCACGTTGGCTGCGGCGTTCGGTGCGCAAGCGGAATCCGGCGGCGTGCTGAATCTGTATTCGGCGCGTCACTATCAGACCGACGAACAGCTTTTCGGCACGTTCACCAAGCAGACGGGCATCAAGATCAACCGCATCGAGGCCGATGACGCGGCGCTGCTCGAGCGTCTGAAGAGCGAAGGGGCGAAGAGCCCGGCGGACGTCATTCTGATGGTCGACGCCGCGCGTCTGGCCAAGGCCGACGAGGCCGGGCTGTTCCAGCCGACCCGATCCGCAACGCTCGATGCGCGCATTCCGGCCAAGCTGCATGCCGCGAGCAGCAAGGCGGGCACGGACTGGTACGGCTTCTCGACGCGTGCACGCGTCATCGTCTACAACAAGGACAAGGTGGATCCGAAGACGGTGCAGACGTATGCGTCGCTGGCCGATCCGTCGCACAAGGGGCAGGTCTGCACGCGCTCGGGATCGCACCCGTACATGCTGTCGCTGGTCGGTGCGCTGATCGCGCGCGATGGGGCGCAAGCGACGCAAAAGTGGGCGGAGGGCATGGTGACCAACTTCGCCCGCGCCCCGCGCGGTGGCGATACGGATCAGATCAAGGCCGTGGCCACGGGTGAGTGCGGCGTGGCACTCGCGAACTCTTACTACTACGTGCGCATGGCGCGCTCGGACAAGCCGGAAGACAAGGCGCTGATGTCGAAGGTCGGCTTCATCTGGCCGGATCAGGCAGGCAAGGGTACGCATGTGAACGTCGCCGGGGCGGGCATTGCCAAGCACGCGCCGAACCATGCGAATGCGGTCAAGTTCCTGGAGTATCTGGCGAGCGACGAAGCGCAACAGTATTTCGCGAACGGCAACAACGAATGGCCGGCGGTGCCGACGACGAAGGTCGACAATCCGGCGCTCGCCGCGCTGGGCGATTTCAAGGCAGAAGACGTGTCCATCGGCACCGTCGCCAAGAACCTGCCGGAAGCGCAACGCATTCTGGATCGCGCCGGCTACAAATAAGCCGACAAAGGCAGTTGGCAGGGGACGGGCGCCGACGAGGCCACCCGTCAGCGTTGGCCCGGCCACAAAACAAGAGGGCACCGGAATCGATCCGGTGCCCTCTTGTCGTTTACCGATGGGATTGTCGGGCGGGGTGAGCGCGCCGAGTGCGGCCCATCGCAGGCTCAGTCGACTTCCTCGCCCGGCTGGTACATGTGATAGTCGCCCGTCGCGTAGACGCCCTTGTAGGGCGTCGGCGAGTCGTCATCGTTGTCGACGGGATGCGTCTCGGCGATACGCAGCGATTCGCGCACCTGCGGCGGCTCGCATTCGGCGATCAGGCGAAGGGCTTCCGCTTCGTCGTCGGCCACCACGTCGTAGGTGGTCACGAATTCGGGGGCCGGGCCATCCGGATCTTCGTCTTCCAGCGGTTCGAACCACTGGCCTTCCACGATCAGATGCATGGCATGCGCCGTGTCCGATTGCGCTTCGCGTGCGGCGCGCAGGGCCCACAGGGCAGCGTCGCTCCACTTGTACAGTTGGACGGCCTCGAGTGCGTGCGTCAATGCACGGTCGTTGTCGCCCGATTGTTTGTACGCGAGCGACAGTTCGGCGAGGACATCGGCCATGGAGACGTTGCTCCCTTCCTCGTCATGCTCCTGCTTGTGCAGTGCCTCGAACGTGGCGATGGCGGCCTTCGGCTCGCCCTGTGCGTTGAACAGGTGCATGCGCAGTGCGATGGCGTTCTCGATGAAGGCGCGTCCGGCCTGCGCCAGGTGCGGGCTTTCGAGCACGCGATCGAGGCGCGTCTGGGCGGCGACGAAGTCGCCATGACGCGTGAGGGCGTTCGCGTGGTTGAAGTCGACGATCACCAGGTCTTCGTCCGGTGCGCAGTTGCCGGCGGCCTCGTAGGCTTCGATGGCGGCGGGGAAGCGCCCGAGATCGGAGCGATAGTTGCCCAGCAGTTGCCACAGCAACCAGACGCCCGGGGCGTGTGCGACGCCGGCTTCGAGCACGGCCACGGCCTGTTCCATTTCGTCCATGTCGGCGTAGGCCATCGCCTGCACCTCATAGGCCCCCGAGTACTGCATCGACTCGAGTCGTTTGCCGATCTCCAATGCCGATTCCGGATCGCCGGCTTCGAGGTGGGCAAAGGCTTCCGCCATCAAATCGTCTTGCTCGGACATTGCAATTTCTCCTTCGGGAACAGCTTTGGGGGGAAGGCGTGCCGGCGGCCTGCGCGCGGTACGTTCCATCATATAACAGTCATCGTGACAGCCTGCACCGCGGCGAGCGAGGTCACGAAAGGGCGGTGGCGGGGCCACGCGAGCGCGGGCCCAATGAAAAAGCCGCGACGGTGTCGCGGCTTTTTCTCGTGATGCGTGGCGTGGGATCCGGGGGATCAGCCGCCGCGGCGCATCAGGTCGAAGAACTCGGCGTTGTTCTTCGTCTGCTTGATCTTGCCAAGCAGGAATTCCATCGCTTCGGCCTCGTCCATATCGTAGATGAGCTTGCGCAGCACCCAGATCTTTTGCAGGATTTCCGGCTTGATGAGCAACTCTTCGCGACGCGTGCCCGACTTGTTCAGGTTGATCGACGGGTAGACGCGCTTCTCGGCGAGGCGACGCTCCAGGTGCACTTCCATGTTGCCGGTGCCCTTGAATTCTTCGTAGATCACGTCGTCCATGCGGCTGCCGGTTTCGATCAGCGCGGTGGCGATGATCGTGAGCGAGCCGCCTTCCTCGACGTTACGCGCAGCACCGAAGAAGCGCTTCGGACGTTGCAGGGCGTTGGCGTCCACACCGCCGGTGAGCACCTTGCCCGAGGCCGGGATCACCGTGTTGTAGGCGCGGGCCAGACGCGTGATCGAGTCCAGCAGAATCACCACGTCTTCCTTCATTTCGATCAGGCGCTTGGCCTTTTCGATCACCATTTCGGCGACTTGCACGTGACGCGTGGCGGGTTCGTCGAACGTCGACGCAATCACTTCGCCGCGTACCGAGCGCTGCATTTCCGTCACTTCTTCCGGACGCTCGTCGATGAGCAGCACGAACAGCTTGGCTTCCGGGTGGTTGGCGGTGATGGCGTGCGCAATGTGCTGCAGCATCACCGTCTTGCCGGACTTCGGCGAGGCGACCAGCAGACCGCGCTGGCCCTTGCCGATCGGGGCGATCATGTCGATGATGCGGCCCGTCACGTTCTCTTCGCCACGAATGTCGCGCTCGAGCAGCAGCGGCTTGTTCGGGTGCAGCGGCGTGAGGTTCTCGAACATGATCTTATGTTTCGAGGCCTCGGGCGGGTGGCCGTTGACTTTGTCGACCTTCACCAGCGCGAAGTAGCGCTCGCCGTCCTTGGGCGTACGCACTTCGCCTTCGATCGTGTCACCCGTATGCAGGTTGAAACGGCGGATCTGGGACGGGCTGATATAGATATCGTCCGTGCTGGCCAGATACGAGGTTTCGGGCGAGCGCAGGAAACCGAAGCCGTCCGGCAGCACTTCGAGCGTACCGTCGCCAAAGATGGTTTCGCCGGACTTTGCGCGCTTCTTCAGAATGGCGAACATCAGCTCCTGCTTGCGAAGACGGTTTGCGTTCTCGATCTCGAGACCGTTCGCCATTTCTAGCAGTTCGGAGACGTGCTGGGACTTTAGTTCGGATAAATGCATACGGAGGTGCCGTCCACTGGACGACAAGTGAAGGATCAGGGAAAGTGAGCGAACGCTCGAAGAACTTTGGGATGCTTTTCGCCGGATTATATAGCAAGCAGCGCGGGGCGCAAGCACTGCGCCAGACACTCGGCGCCGGGGTGTCGCACTGTGGCGACAAAGGCCCCGGCGCTTGCCGGCCTCAGACGGGGATTACAGATTGCCGTCGAGGAATGCGGTCAGCTGCGACTTCGACAGGGCGCCGACCTTCTGAGCGGCGACCGCGCCGTTCTTGAACAGGATCAGCGTCGGAATGCCGCGAATACCGAACTTGGCCGGCGTCGCCTGGTTGTCGTCGACGTTCATCTTGGCGATCTGGACCTTGTCGCCGTACTCCTTGGTGACTTCTTCCAGGATGGGGGCGATCATCTTGCACGGACCGCACCATTCTGCCCAGAAGTCGAGAAGCACCGGCTTGTCGGACTTCAAAACGTCCGCTTCGAAGCTGGCGTCGGAAATGTGTTTGATTGCTTCGCTCATGAGTATTGTTGCCTCGTCTGACTATTCGGAAACGTTCGGCGAGAGCCCCTCGCTTTCGCCAACGCTGGAGATGTCACCCGAATCTTCCGGGCGTGCATTCCCCATATGGAGGCTGCAATCGCGTGCTTCAATAGCGTTCGCCAATGCAGTTTGTGCTCATCTTAGCGGAAATCGCAAACGCTTGCGCGAGGCCCGCGACGCGTCTCCGGTAGGGCTTCACGGCGATTTACCGCGTATTCGCGCGGAATTGGGCTTCTGTTGACGCGTCGACTCTGGTAGAATTCATCTCTGACGGGCCTCCTCGCATGGTGGCGCGGCCAATCTGGTCAGGTCGGGAACGAAGCAGCCACAGCCGTTTTCTACCAGTGCCGAGGGTCAGGCTCGTCACCTACCTCCTTGTATTGTCGATGTTCTTCGCGCATTCCGCGCAAATTTCCCAACGCTTGAACCCATCGCGATCGTCCCAATTCCGGATGAGCGAGGCGCTGTCGTCTGCGTGTGAGCCTATGCGGCGATGCGCGACATGAACGGCGTTTGCCCGTGTCTCGCGTGGCCCGGACGGGCTTGGTAGAATCGCGCAACATTTTTTTCTATCGCATCGATAGCCTGCGGCTTTGCAGCCGTCGGGCGGACGCCCGATCGGGCGTCGACATCGGTGCGGATGCCCAACGCCGAACTGTTACAATTTGGCATGACCTATCAAGTACTCGCGCGCAAATGGCGCCCCAAAGGCTTCTCGACCCTGGTGGGCCAGGAGCATGTCGTGCGTGCGTTGACGCACGCGCTCGAGCAACAGCGTCTGCATCACGCCTATTTGTTTACCGGCACGCGCGGCGTCGGCAAGACGACACTCTCGCGCATTCTGGCCAAGGCGCTCAATTGCGAGACGGGGATCACGGCCGAGCCGTGCGGGGTATGCAAGGCCTGCCGCGCCATCGATGAAGGTCGATTCGTCGACTATGTCGAAATGGACGCGGCCTCCAATCGTGGCGTCGACGAAATGACGTCGCTGCTCGAAAAGGCGGTCTATGCGCCGGCGGACGCACGCTTCAAGGTCTACATGATCGACGAAGTGCACATGCTCACGGGCCATGCGTTCAACGCGATGCTCAAGACGCTCGAAGAGCCGCCTGCCCACGTCAAATTCATTCTGGCGACGACCGATCCGCAAAAGATTCCGGTCACCGTGCTCTCGCGCTGCCTGCAATTCAATCTGAAGCAGATGCCGGCCGGGCACATCGTGTCGCACCTCACGAACATTTTGGGCGAAGAGGGTATCGAGAACGAGCCGCAGGCGTTGCGTCTGCTCGCCAAGGCGGCGGGCGGCAGCATGCGCGATGCGCTGTCGCTGACCGATCAGGCGATCGCGTACGCAGCCGGTCCGCTCACCGAGACGGCCGTGCGCGGCATGCTCGGCGCCATCGACCAGAGCGTGCTGGTGCGTCTGCTCGACGCGCTCAAGGACGAGTCGCGTACCGACTTGCTGGCGGTGGCCGACGAAATGGCCGAGCGCAGCTTTTCGTTCGCCGCGGGTCTCCAGGACCTGGGCAGCCTGTTGCACAAGATCGCACTCGCGCAATACGCGCCGCAGGCCGTCTCGGACGACTGGCCGGAAGCGGCGGACGTGCGACGGCTGGCCGAGGCGATCTCGCCCGAGGCCGTCCAGCTCTATTACCAGATTGCGACCCGTGCGCGTGGCGAACTCGGCCTCGCGCCGGATGAATACACCGGTTTCTCGATGGCGTTGCTGCGCATGGCGGCATTTACGCCGTTGCTCGCCGGCGGCACGCTCGCCGAACCGCCGACGCCGCAATCGGCCAGCGCGGGTACGCCTGCACGTGCTGCCGCATCGGCACCGGCGCGCGCCCCCATGGCCGAGGGACGTGCTTCGGCACCGGCGATGGGCGCATCAGCCGCACCAGCCGCGGCCGCGCAACCCGAGGCGCGGCGCGCACCGGCGGCGCGCGCTACGGCACCGACCGACGGCGCACCGATGTCGCCCGCGCGTGCTGCGCTCGCAGCACTCAACGCCGGACGCAAGGGGACGGCAGGTCGCACGGGCAGCGCAGGCGGTGCCGGCGCTGCCAATCGGGGCGGCCCGGCGCGCGCGTCGGACGACGCCCCGGTCGGCGCGGATCCCGAACCCGAGCCTGCCGCCTCTGCTGCCCCTGCGCCCGCGACGCGCGCTTGCGTCTACCGCGAAGCCGACGGCGTCGCCCCGATTTTCACTGGCGAGTGGCCGGCACTGGCGGCCGAGCTTCCCGCACGAGGCCTCGCGCAACAGCTTGCGTTCCAGAGCGAACTGACGGAAGTCGCTGGCCGCGCGCTGCATCTGCGCGTACCGCTGCGTCAGTTGGCCGACGCGGGCACTGCCGACAAACTGCGTCAGACCCTCAACGAGCACTTCGGCGCCGAGGTGCAGTTGCATGTTGAGCTGGGGCAGGTGGGTACGACGGCGGCCTCGCTCGCGGCGGAAGCGGCGGCGGCACGTCAGCGCGCGGCTGAACAAGCCATTGCCGACGATCCTCTCGTGCGCGAATTGATCGACGATTTCGACGCACAGATCCTGCCGGGCAGCATTCGCCCGGTACAATAACCAGGTTCGCTTGCGAGAATGGGTGTCGAACATCGAGTCCGATGCCCAAACGCGCGTATGGACCCTTTTGCCAATGCAGCGGGGTTACCGGGAGGATGTCGTCAACCGGCATCCGACACGTGCGGTAAGCACCAGCTACGATTTACACAGGAGTCACCATGTTGAAGGGAAACATCGCGGGTCTGATGAAACAGGCTCAGCAAATGCAGGAAAACATGAAGAAGGCGCAGGAGCAACTTGCGCTGATCGAAGTCGAGGGCCAGTCGGGTGCCGGTCTGGTCAAGGTAGTGATGACCTGCAAGTACGACGTGCGTCGCCTGACGATCGATCCGAGCCTGCTTGCTGACGACAAGGACATGCTGGAAGACCTGGTGGCTGCCGCCTTCAACGACGCCGTGCGCAAGGCCGAAGCGACCGCCGCCGAGAAGATGGGCGGGCTGACCGCCGGCCTGCCGCTGCCCCCGGGCTTCAAGATGCCGTTCTGAGCATCGCCTGACAGCATCCAGAGAAAGACGACGCATGCCCCAGCTCTCGAGCCTGCAGGAACTCGTCGACGCCCTGCGCGCGTTGCCGGGTGTCGGTCCGAAGTCCGCGCACCGCATTGCTTACCACCTGCTGCAGCGCGACCGTAAAGGCGCGGTGCGGCTGGGCGAGGCGCTGGTGCATGCCTCCGAGCAGATTCGCCACTGTGCGCGCTGCAATACGTTTACCGAAGTCGAGATCTGCGAGACGTGCCTCGATCCCGAGCGCGACACGAGCCTGTTGTGCGTGGTGGAAACGCCCGCCGACCAGAACATGCTCGAGCAGACGATGACCTTCAAGGGTTTGTACTTCGTGCTGATGGGCCATCTCTCGCCGCTCGACGGCGTGGGCCCCGGCGAGATTCATTTCGAACAGTTGATCCGCCGCGCCACCGACGGCGTGGTCAAGGAAGTGGTGCTCGCCACCAATTTCACCAACGAAGGCGAAGCCACCGCGCATTACATCGGCCAGACGCTCAAAGCTCGCGGATTGCGGGTGAGCCGGCTGGCTCGGGGCGTGCCGGTCGGGGGCGAGCTGGAGTATGTGGACGCCGGCACCATCGCCCGCGCCGTACTCGATCGGCATACGCTCTGAGCATGACGCACGCGTGACGCCATGCGGCTTTGCGCGTAGGTACTGCTCCTCTCATCCAATCGGATTAGCTGTTATTCGCTATATCTGCGCCTATCCCCGTCTTCTAGACTGAACCTGCCGACTTGGGGACCCAACAACACGGGGAACACCATAACTCCTGAGCGGCATGGGGCCGTATACCTGTCGCGCTCACGGGCTAAATGCCTGATAAAGGCGCGCGGGCACTGCTTAGGCAGGGAGTTAAGGTATGGCTAACGATACCGGGCGCACCCTGATTTACGCTTCCCGAAAGCATAACGACGGACTGTTGTCGTTCCTCGGGGAGCAAGGCTGGCAGGTGATGCCGGCCAAGAGCGCCAGCGACGTCGGTCGCGTTCTGAATCCGGGGGTTACCAGCGCAGCACTCATTGACCTCGCAAGCGGTTATAGCGACCGTGAGCTTGGCGCATTCGAGTCCTGCATGCAGCCGGCGACCGTCGGCTGGGTTGCCGCAACGAATCCCGACCAACTGACGACCACCTCGGTTCGCCGGTTGATTCGCGATTACTGCTTCGATTACGTCAACGTGCCCTGCACGAACGATCAGCTCGCGCATACGATCGGTCACGCCTGGGGCATGGCGTCGCTTTCCGAGGTGCCGATCATCACGCCGCAAGTTGGCGGCGATCAGGAAATGGTCGGCACATGCGAGGCGATGCAGTTGCTCTTCCGCACGATCCGCAAGGTCGCCAATACCGACGCCCCGGTGTTCATCTCGGGCGAATCCGGCACCGGGAAGGAACTCAGTGCCGTGGCGATTCACGAGCGTTCGTTGCGGGCGAAGGGGCCTTTCGTGGCGATCAACTGCGGGGCAATTCCCCCGCATCTGATGCAGTCCGAACTATTCGGCTACGAGCGCGGCGCCTTTACGGGCGCCAACGCGCGCAAGGTGGGCCGTGTCGAGTCGGCCAATGGCGGCACGTTGTTCCTCGACGAAATCGGCGATCTTCCCATCGAAAGCCAGGCGAGCCTGCTGCGCTTTCTGCAGCAGGGCGCGATCGAGCGACTGGGCGGCCACGAAGTGATTCCGGTCAACGTGCGCATCATTTCCGCCACGCACGTCGATCTGGAGACTGCCGTCAAGGAAGGTCGCTTCCGCATGGACCTGTTCCATCGCCTGTGCGTGCTGCGAGTCGATGAGCCGCCGCTGCGTGCACGCGGCCAGGACATCGAGATTCTTGCGCATCACGTGCTGCAACGCTTCAAGGGCGATAACCATCGCAAGATCCGCGGCTTTACGCAGTGCGCGGTACAGGCGATGTATGAGTATCACTGGCCGGGCAACGTTCGCGAGTTGATCAACCGCGTGCGCCGCGCCATCGTCATGGCCGACAGCCGCATGATTTCGGCCAAGGATCTCGACCTGCTGCCGTGGGTGCCGACGCTGGTGCGCACGCTGGAGGAAATTCGCGCGGAGGCCGAACGAACGGCCATCGAGCAAGCATTGCTGCGCCACTGTCATCGCCTGACGGATGTGGCTGCAGAGCTGGGCATTTCGCGCATTACCCTGTATCGGCTCATGTGCCGGTATGGATTGCGTGGTGACGAATCGGGCGTGCCGGCCTGATATCTTCTGGCGAAGAGAGAGCGGCCGCCCTGCGACAAGCAGGGTGGTCGTTTCTTTTTGGGGTCCTGAACTTTGTGCTCGATGACCTCGCACCCGGTCGAATCTCTCGCCGCATCCCTGCACGGATTTCCTTCGTGCTCGTCGTTTGCGATTTCTGTCATCGCCAATAACGACGGGCGATTCCGGGCATTTTCCTCGTTCGACTGCAGCGTGCGCGTCATACGCATTGCGTTCCCTCGTCATTCGAGAAAGCGCGGCGCACGATGCCACGCGTGCCTGCCCGCGATGCCTCGTGTCGTGCGTTTCAAACGCATCGGGAGCGCGTTCGGTGCGATCACGACGCCGCATCCGGCCGACACATCAAAGATGAAACATCCCGGGCGCCGGACGCCATCGTGCATCGCGCGTGCCTGCGTGACATCGCCGTGTCGTTCCGCGCCGACCTACCGAATCTGCCGCAAATCTGTCACGCGAAACCCTTGTAAACCGGGCGTGTGCGCGAGGCATCGCTGGTCGCGTCGATATCGTTCGCCGTTCGGAATGCTTGCGGTCGGCGTCGATGAAATGACACCCGGGGTGGTTTTCGCCCCACGTATCAATGCTGAAACGTTTTCGCACACATGCCCGACCGTGCCTGCGGGCGGAAAAATTTAATGCCAATGTTTTCAATGGTTTAGCGAGGGTGGCACGGAAGTCGCTTTATTGGTCCGGGCAAGGAGGACAAAGCGATGCGAATTCTCACCACCGAAATGCAGTACCGCGTACGGCAAAGTGCAGGCGCCCTGAGCGCCGCGGTTGCCGTGATGCTCGGTCTGTGTGCCGCACAGGTACAGGCGCAGGAAGTCACGCGCTCGCCGCTCGTTCAGGTTGCGATGCTCACCGGCTCGATGGTGCCGGCCACGTTCGCACCCTCGGCACTGCCGGGCGCAACGATCTCCGATGCCGATGTGGCCATTCCGGCACCGGTCGCCGTTCAGGTGCCGGAAGACGTTGCGCCGGCCGCCGCCGCGAGCAACGACGACACCAACACTGACAGTAAGGATCGTGGCGTTTCGGGCATGCCGATGGCAGCCGCGCGCGTCGACGACGAACAACTCGGGAGCCAGCGTGGCCGCAACATGGGCGGCGCGATGGTCAAGTCACCTGGCATGGCGCTCGCCAATGGCGTGACGTTGTGGGACGAGCTGCCCGGTGGTGTTGCGCCGACGCCGCGTCCGCAGCAGCTGTCGAATGGCGTGAATAACGTCCAGGTGACGCGTGTGACTTACACCACGCGGTGAACGACATGACCCAGACTCATTTCCTCCCCGTAGCGCTCGCCGGCCGCGCCGTCGCCATGATGGCCGTGGCCCTGGCTCCGGTGCTGCTCGCGGGACAGGCGATCGCCGAACCGGCCAACCCGGGCGACATCGTGGTGGAACGCAACATCGGCCCTGAAATCGCGTACCGCGGACTGCCGCGTGTCGAGAACCCGATCGGGATCGCAGTACCGGCTTTCCCGACCGGACCGTTCAATACCGCGATGGGTGCCGTGAAGCAGGTCACGGACAGCGACCTGATGGGACGTGGCAACGCCGGTCTCGTTACGGGCGCCGTGCAGTCCGGCATCAACCCGGTGATGGGCGTGCTCGTGGGCAGTGCCCGCGGCGGCAACGGCCTGAATACCTCCAACGGCGTCGGTGGTGGGTTCGGCGCCGGTTCGAGCGGTGGCATCGGTGGTGTTGGCAGCATCGGCACGCTCGTGCCGTCGGTGATCAGCTCGGCGCTCTCGCCGCTGTCGAACCTTGGTGCTGCGGGAGCCGCGAGATGAACGGACTTCATGAAATGCGCGGCACGCGGCGCGTCGTTTGTCTGACGGTAGCTGGTGCGTTGGCAACGTTCGCAGGCTTCGCTTCGGCACAGGACGTCTGGATCGTGAACGGCGAACTCGCCGGCACGCACGCCACCATCGAGAACGGTGTGGCCGTGGGCGTGACGGGGGCGCTGGGTGTGAACCAGGCGGCGGGCACGAACAACGCCCAGGCCAACAGCGCAGTGATCGCCAACGGCGGCAGCGTGACGGCGGGCGCCACGAGTACGAATCAGCAGGCACTCGTGACATCCACGACCGGCGCGGCTAGCGCCGCGATTCAAGGCAACGCATTTTCGGGCACCTCGGGGCTGACGCAAGTCAACCAGACGAGTGGTGCCGGCAATCTTCAACGCAACGCGACCGTCATTGTGACCGGCGATGCGTCTGGAGTGGCGAGCGTATCGGATACGGCACTATCCGCTGCGATCTCCAAGGGTGGCCCGGCTGGGCGCGACAACCTCAACGATCAATTCCGCACGGCGTCGATTTCCGGTGACGCCTTCCGCGGAGCGAGCGGTGTGGTGCAAGTGAACCAGTCGGCTGGGATAGGCAATGTAACCGCAAATGTTTTTGTGCTCCGTCCCCCGGCGGGCACATCTTTTTAACTGGGTAACTCTCTCGTCAAGGAGATGGTCATGAAAACGAAAGCAATTGCAGCGGCTGCACTGCTGGTAGCAACGGGTTCCGCCATGGCGTCGCCCAATCACCAGCAATATAGCTTCTCGTTCGTCGGCAACGAGACCAACGTTCTGAACCTGGTCGGCATTTTCGGTCTGGTCGGCATTCGCGGCTGCGTCACGGTGGATAACACCGGCAACGCGGTCGTGCAAAGCAATCAGAGCGTCGACGTACATCACGCAAATCTGAAGGGCCCGCTGCTTGGCAACTATGTCACGGGCCATGTGACCTACGGTGTGGATTCGCGCACCACGACGGTCCAGGATCAGGGCGGCGCTTACCTGATCGGCAGCTCGACGACCACGCACTACGACAATTCGACGTCGTGGGTCAATGCGTCGGCCAATGGTCACCTCAACACGAACCAGTCCTTCCAGGCGGGCGCGGGTTATGTGGCCGGACAGTCGAGCTCGGGTTCGGGCGGCTTCGTCGCCGGCGGCGGGTATCAATACGCCAACATCGCTGGCGGGGGAGGCATCATCGGTGGCGGCATCATCCCGCTGCCCCCGCTCGGTGGTGCGATCTTCGGCGGCTATCTGGTGGGTAACTTCGGTGCCGGTGAAGGGTCTGCATGGGGCGGCTACGCCTATGGCCAGCAGTCGCAACAGGCTGCAGGCTTCCTGGCAGGCGGCTTCCTGAACACGCAGAAGAGCTTCGATGCAGCGTTCCACGCAGTGCTGAACCAGGGCAATGCCTCGATCGAAAGCGACTCGATTGCCGCGGGTGCTCTGTGGGGCTTCTCGAACACCTACATGATGGCGACGACGTGGACGAAGGGTGCGATCACGTATCACTTCAACACCGCGCAGTACCAGACGATGGGTGCAACGCTCGGTGGCGGCGCTCTGGCTAACGCCAACGGCAACATCGGCGTGAACGTGGCCGCAGGTGCCGACAACGCGCAGGCCAACAACGTCGCGATCGCTTCGCTCAACGCCCAGCCGGTGTATGCCTCGGCCCAGGTGTTCGCGAACCAGTCGTCGAAGGGCTCGGCCAGCATCTCGCAGTTCTATGTCAACTCCAGCGTGGGTGATGGTGCCCTTGCCGGTGCGACCGGGAACGTGGGTGTGAACGTGGCATCGGGTGTCGGCAACGTGCAGCAAAACGGTCTGGCAGCGGCTGTCTCGCAAGGCGGAGTCGGCAACTACAAGGGCGGTGCTGCGAACGCAACGGCACAAACCGACCAGACGGCTGGTATGAAGGCCTCGGGCGACTTCATCGCCAACGCTTCGCTGGGCAACGGCGCACTCGCCTGGGCCAGCGGCAACGTCGGTGTGAACGTGGCTTCGGGTATCGGCAACGTGCAGGCCAACAGCCTCGCGATCTCTGCCATCAAGTGATGTACCTGACCGGTCCGGGTTTCCCGGACCGGTTTTTTCATGAGGTGTGTCATGAAATATGGGCGTCGTGCCGCAGTGAGGATCGCTACTGTTTGCGCTCTGGCGTGCGCAAGCGTGGCCGGGCACGCGCAGTATGCATCGGTGAACCTGGAATCTGCGACCGGAGTACCGGCGGTCAAGAAGATGCGCTCGTTCAAGTCGATGCACTACGTGAATCTGGTCCAGCAGGAATACGACTTCAGCTGTGGATCTGCAGCACTGGCAACGTTGCTGCGTTATGGCTACGGGATCGACATTCCCGAGCCGGAATTGATCCAGAAAATGATGGCGTTCTCCAACCCGGAAACCGTCATCAAAAATGGCTTCTCGATGCTCGACATGAAGAAATTCGTGGAGACACTGGGACTCGAGGGCCGCGGATTCAAAGTTGACGTGAACGCGCTTTACGACCTGAAGATCCCGGTCATCGCGCTCATCGACGTCAACGGCTATCAGCACTTTGTGGTCATCAAGGCAGCGAAGGACGGACGCGTGTTCGTGTCGGATCCGGCGCTGGGCAATCGCATCATCGAGCAGGCCGATTTTGCCAAGCAGTGGAACGGCTTGGTGTTGGCGGTCATCGGCAAGCCGTTTCTGGAGGATTCACCGCTGCTCAAAGGAAACGAATCCCTGGCGGTCAAGCTGCGCGACAGCGCCTTGGCGACCGGGACGTCACCGACCCCGATGGTGGACTTCGGCCTCATCCGGGCGGACCTGTTTTGAGACCAGATCATCATGAACCGATACGTCCCGATGCTGGCTATCCCGTTGCTTGCGAGTGCCGTGCCGGCGTTCGCATCCAGCGTGGTGCCGGAGAGCTGGCAGCCTGTGAGCGATGAAGTGCTCTCACACGCGACCGGCAAGTACGCACAGCAGAACATGATCACGGGCTTCCAGCTCGTCATGCAGTCGCAATGGCAGATGCCCACCGGTGCGAGCCTGATGGCCACCGGCGTGCTCGGCGTGAATCAGAATTCGAGCGGAACCGGCTACCAGATACAGACCGGTGCCGCGACCGGCATCATCCCCGGCATTGTCAACGCCACCACGCCTGTGACGCAGGTGGTGACCGGCGGCGCGAGTGTGCTCGTCAACGGCGTCGCGCAAGTTACGCAAGTTGCGGGAGATGCAAACAATGCCTTGAATAAGGCCATCATTCAGTACGCTCCCGGCGTGTCGATTGCTTCGCTGATACCGGTCAGCGGGCAGGGCGCGAATAGTTCGCAAACCACGTTGGGCAATCTGAACGCGAGCGTGGCGATTTCGACGGCGGGCATGCAGATCACGCTCAACACGCCGAACGGGAATCTGGCGCAGAGCATCGCAGGCGGTGCCGGAACGGCCATGAATCAGATCATGCAGGTCGTGCAGGTCGCGGGTAACGCGCAGCAGGTCATGAATACGCTGCAACTCAACCTGCAGTCGAATCCGATCACGGCGGCCGCGTTGCGTCAGGCGGGCGTGCAGGGCGCGCTGGCGAACATGGTGGCGATTCGCCGCTGATCCGATGGGCGTGAGCCTCTCGAGTTTCGTGTTTCGCGTTTCATTGGTTAGTGAACGTCAGGTGAAGAGCAAGTGAAGTGACGGCGCCGTGCCGCAATGCAACTTCGGGGCGGCGCCGGCAGCAGTGTCCGGTGGGGGCGTCGAACGTATTGAATCAAGCCGCCGCCGGGCGCCATGAAAACTAGAAGTGGGGCGCCGCCGCAGAGCCTCTGCGGCGTACAAGAAGGTGATGTCGGCAGAGCCCGGGCAGCAGGCGCCGATGGTCATGGCAACGGGTTTCGCACGCATCACTCCGCAGTCGAGTACCAAGGACAACCGTCGTCGGAAGTACGTGTTGGTTGGATTGCGCGCGGACACCTGTCCGCCTTTTTACCCGGGGGGGAACCATGAACACTCACCGCTTTTTTCCCGTTGCCGCTATTCCGTTGGGGGTACTGCTTTTCACGCTATCGGCCCAGGCTCAGGAGCATACGAACCCATCGCCGGATGACCGTCTCCAGATGTTGATGGATATGGTCGACCGGCAGCAGCGGGAAATTTCTTCTCTCAAGCAGCGCCTTACCGACATCGAAATGGCGCAACGCGGACGCGGTCTCACCGCGTGGGACACCGCGCAGATTGCGCAGGTGTCGCCCGGCGACGGTTCGGCGGCAGGGTCCGCCGGCACGCCGGGAGGCGGCTCTGCCGGCGCCGCCGGTCCGACCTCCGCCACGCCGATCGGCGAGACGCAGCAGATGCAAAAGAGCGAGAGCGACTCGCAGCGCACGCCGGCCGAAGAGGCCGTCGTGCAGGCGCAGCACGCGCCGCTGTTCGATCGCAAGCTCACCATCGATGCCGGTATCAGCTACAGCTATTACGACCGGCGTCAGCTTGTGTTGAGCGGCTTTCTCGCACTCGACGCCATCTTCCTCGGTCAATTGAACCTCGGTCAGACCAAGGCCAACGTGTGGACGTTCGACGTCAACACGCGCTACGGCATCAACGATCGATTGAGCGTGGCGTTCGACGTGCCGTATCTCTACCGCAACTCGGACTTCATCTCCGGTGGGGTGGGCGGCGCCGCATCGTCGATCAGCGACATCAGCAAGAATTCGGCGAACATCGGCGACGTGAATGCGTCGTTGTATTACCAGATCGTCAAGGAGAACGCGAACTGGCCGGACATCGTAGCGTCATTGCGCGTGACGGCGCCGACCGGTACCTCGCCGTTCGGTATCAAGCTTGGCACGCCCGACCCGACCAACAACAACCTGACGACGCCGTCGCGACTGCCCACGGGTAACGGAATCTGGGCGATCACGGCGGGCATGTCGTTCCTGCGCACCTACGACCCGATCGTGCTGTTCGCCAACGTCGCTTATACGTATAACGTGGCGCGCACGTTCGACGACATCTCGACGATCGAGGGCACCACGCAGCCGGCGAAGGTCAAGCTGGGCGATATCGTGCAGGTTGGCGCGGGGATGGCGCTGGCGCTCAACGACAAGACGGCACTGTCGATCTCATACTCGACGGCAATTTCGCGTGCGACCAAGACCGCCACGCCGGGCGGTCCGTGGACCACGGTGGCAGGCAGTACGACGAACGCGGCATCGCTCAACTTCGGTATCAACTACGCCATCAACAGACACTGGACGGTCAACGGTTACGTGAATGCCGGCATGTCGCCGGATGCGCCGAACTATGTGATCGGCGTGCGCTTCCCGTACACGTTCTGATCGTGTGATGGCGTGTGAGCTGGAAAGCGATGTTTGAAGTGCTTGCGTGATCCTGCGCGCCCGCCCGTGAGCGGGGGCGCGCAGCGCTTGATCGGTACGAGCAGGGCGTGGGTGCGATGCGGTGGTGTTGCGAGGCTTAGTGGCCTAGTGGCCTGGTGGCCTAGCGGCCGATACGCACAGTGCTGGCGTTGACCTTCAGGCTGATCGTTTGCATGCCGGACGACAGGGATGGCGCAGGATATTGCGCGACGGCGAATGTCGTGCGCGGCTGGCCGGGCGAGGTCGTCGATGCCTGTGTCGGCTTGGGCGCCGGAGCGGGAGGAATGACTTCGTCCCACAGGCGCACGTTGTTGGCGGTGGTCACCGTCGAGTTGACGGGTGCGATCGCGGCGGGTGCGGTACCGGAGAGGTTGGTGACGAGGCTGCGCTGCAGGTTCGCGGCCTGAGTGGTGGCGAGCAAGGCGTCGCTCACTGCGGCATTCGGCACGCCAATGCCGATGATGTCGGCTTGCGCGCTGCCTGCGAAGCACGCGGCGGCCACGCAGAACATGGCGCTGCGCGTCGTTTTGACGTTGATTCTCAACATGGCATGCCCCCCGGCCTCCACAGACTGTCCCCTCAGACTCTCTGTATTTTATTGCGCAATTTGAGAAAGAAAAGGGGAAAAAGTAATAGCGGAATCATTCGGCTTTGAGTAAATAATTTACGCAGATTGCGGTTTGTCGCGCAGAGGCAACATTGGTAAGCCTCCCGGGGCAGCAGACTCGCACCGGCGCGGGCTTCGCGCATAAACTGCTTTGAAAGCGAGGTGACGTCTGATGCGTTATCCATGACGATCGCTGGAGGATTTCTTCGGTTTTCGTCCCGGCAGAGACATGTTTGCAACATGCGTGGGTCCGGCGGAAAAATGTATCGGGCGTGAAAAAAATCGGGGCGGCGGCGCGGGGGTGCTGACCGGAAAGACAGGGGAAACCATGCGTGTGCTGGTCGTGAGTGAGGCTGCCCCCTGGCTGGGCGGCCTGCAAGTCGCGCTGCAAACCGAAGCAGACGCGACACCGCCGGTCTTGCGGCACGTGCAGAGCGTGTCGACGCAGGACTGGATCTGGCTGCGCGAATTGCCTTCGCGTCGCGCGCTCGTCCTCGACGAATCCGTAGCGCGTACCCCCGCCGTCGACATCCTGTGTTCGATGGCGAGCGAATGTGCGCCGCCGGTGCCGGTCATCGTGATCGGCGATGCGGGTTTTCCCGACGAGATCATTCGCTGGCTGCAAGCCGGTGTCGCCGCTTGCCTGCCGTGGCCGAACTCGGTCGCGCGCATCCGGTCGGTCTTCGACCTGGCGTTCTCCGGCGGACGGTTCGTACCGGAGGAAGCCCTTTCGGCCTTGCTGGTGCTGTGGCGACAGGAGGCGTTGGGCGAAGCGTTGCCGCTGTCGCGCCTGCCCGTGTTTCCGTTGGGCGGCGATAAGGCAACGCAACTGGCCGAGTCGGCACTCCTGGGTATCTCCCAGCGGCAGTACGAAATCCTGGCGCTGCTCTCGCGTGGTTTATCTATCAAAACCATCTGTCAGCAATTGGTGATCTCCGAAGGCACGGCGAAGACCCATGTGTCGGCGTTGTACCGCCGACTTGGCGCGCGCAACCGCGGTGAGGCCATCTATATTGCGGCGCAGCGTGGCGCTCGGCATCTGTTCGAAACCTGATCGCGTGGCGCGCAAGGCCGTCGGTATTGATCTCGACCAGGAATCCGAGTCGATTGGCTTCGGAACATTCCGGGTTCGCGTGTGGGGTGTTGGCCGATCGCCGGGTGTCGAATTACTATACGAACTTCATTTGCCAATTTTTTACAGGCGTCGCTCTCGCAGCGCGCTTCGAAGTCGACGGCGATGGCCGTCGACGGGGCACAGGAGTCCACGCGTTGTCCAAGTCGTCCACGTCGTCTTCGTCGTCAATGCCGCGCAATTCGCAAGCATCCGCCTCGCCGCAAGATTCCGCCGCGAATGCCATGTCGTCTTCTGGTGGCGCCTCATCTTCCTCCTCCGCATCCTCCGCATCCTCCGCATCCGACACCGGTTCTGCATCGCATGCGAGCGGCGCCGCAGGCTTGCCGGCGCGCGGTGCGCTTGCCGGGGTGAAGGTGCTCGAACTGGGCACGCTCATCGCCGGGCCGTTTGCTGCGCGCATGCTCGGCGAGTTCGGTGCGGAAGTCATCAAGATCGAGGATCCGCAGCACGGCGATCCGCTGCGCAAGTGGCGCAAGCTGCATCCGGACGCCGGCGGCACGTCGCTCTGGTGGGCGGTGCAGGCACGTAACAAGAAGTCCGTCACGATCAACCTCAAGTCGCCCGAAGGGCAGGAGATCGTGCGCAAGCTCGTGGCGCAGGCGGACATCGTGGTCGAGAATTTCCGCCCCGGTTTGCTCGAGCGTTTCGGACTCGGCTACGAGCAGTTGTCGGCATTGAATCCCGGGCTTGTGATGGTGCGTCTCTCGGGCTATGGGCAGACCGGGCCGTACCGCGACCGGCCGGGCTTCGGCGCCATTGCCGAATCGATGGGCGGGCTGCGGCATATCACCGGATACCCCGATCTGCCGCCGCCGCGAATCGGCATCTCCATTGGTGATTCCATCGCGGCGCTGCATGGCGTCATCGGCGCCATGATGGCGCTGCATCACCGGAATGTGAACGGTGGGCGGGGGCAGGTCGTGGACGTCGCGCTATACGAAGCGGTGTTCAACCTCATGGAGAGTGTGGTGCCCGAGTACAGCGTGGCGGGCATGGTCCGCGAGCGCACGGGCGCGTCGTTGCCGGGCATCGTGCCGTCGAACACCTACGCTTGCGCGGACGGGATGATCGTCGTCGGCGGCAACAGCGACCCGATCTTCAAGCGGTTGATGCACGCCATCGGCCGAGCCGATCTGGCAGAGGACCCGGGGTTGGCGCACAACGACGGCCGCGTGCCACGCACCGCCGAGATCGACGAGGCCATCGGCAACTGGGCACGCACACGTCCGATCGACGAAGCCCTTGTCGTACTGCAGGGTGCTGACGTCCCGGCGAGTCGCATCTACACGGTGGCCGACATGTTCAAGGATCCGCAGTTCATTGCGCGCCAGATGATCCAGCGCCACACCTTCCCCGACGGCACGCCCATCGACCTGCCCAACATCACGCCCAAGCTGTCGGACACGCCGGGGCAGACGCAGTGGCTCGGCCCGGAACTGGGGGCGCACACCGACGAAGTGCTCGGGCAACTGGGTTATGATGCCGGGCAAATCAAGGTGCTGCGCGAGAACGGCGTCATCTGAGCCGATACGTCGCAAGCCAGATAGGTAGTACCCGGGGCACGGCGCCGACCGCGCCCCATGAAAAAAGCACGTCATACCAAGAAAGAACGCTGCAACCACGGAGACAACAACACTATGCAACGACGTCAATTCGTCACGGCCCTGGCCGCCACGGGCCTGATCGGCGCAGGCATGCGCCCCGGCTTCGCGCAAAGCAAGCTGGAAAAGACCAAGATCGCCATCGCTGTCGGCGGCAAGAATCTGTTCTACTACCTGCCGCTCACGATCGCCGAGCGGCTGAACTACTTCAAGGACGAGGGCCTCGACGTCGAGATCTCGGACTTCGCCGGCGGTTCGAAGGCGCTACAAGCCCTGGTCGGTGGTAGCGCCGATGTCGTTTCCGGCGCCTACGAGCATACGATTTTGCTGCAGGCGAAGAACCAGTTCATTCGCGCGTTCGTGCTGCAGGGGCGTGCGCCGCAGATCGTGTTCGGCGTATCGAACAAGACCATGCCGAACTTCAAGTCGGTGGCCGATCTGCGTGGCAAGAAGATCGGTGTCACGGCACCCGGATCGTCCACGAACATCATGGCGAACTTCGTGCTCGCCAAGGGCGGCGTCAAACCCAATGAAGTCGCCTTCGTCGGTGTCGGCGCATCGTCGGGCGCACTCGCGGCCATTCGCTCGGGCAACATCGACGCGATCGTCAACCTGGACCCGGTCATCACCATGCTGGAGCGCGACAAGGAAATTCGTGTGATTTCCGACACGCGCACGCTCAAGGAAACGGTGGCGGTGTTCGGCGGCAACATGCCGGCAGGGTGCCTCTACACGAACGAATCGTTCATCCAGAAGAATCCGAACACCACGCAGGCGCTGACCAATGCGATGGTGCGCGCGTTGCGCTGGCTGCAAACGGCCGGACCGTCGGACCTCATCAAGACGGTGCCGGATGCTTACCTGCTCGGCGATCGTGCGCTGTATCTCGACGCGTGGAGTCGCGTGAAGGAAGCCATTTCGCCGGACGGCCTGATTCCGGCCGACGGCCCGGCGACCGCACTGCGCACGTTGCAGGCGTTCGACGAAACGGTGAAGGGCAAGTCGATCGACCTGTCGAAGACGTACACGAACGAGTTCGCGAAGAAGGCCGGCGCCAAGTACAAATGATGACAGCGCCGGCTCTGAGTTTCGACAGCATTACCTGTACGTTCGTCTCGCGCGACGACCGCAGCAAGCGATACACGGCCGTCGCCGACACCACGCTCGACATTGCGCCGGGCGAGTTCGTCTCGGTCGTGGGGCCGACCGGGTGCGGCAAGTCGACGTTGCTGAATGTCGCCGCTGGACTGCTGACACCCTCGTCGGGCACCGTCAAGGTGTTCGGCGAGCCGCTCAAGGGCATCAATTCGCGTGCCGGCTACATGTTTCAGGCCGAAGCGCTGATGCCCTGGCGCAACGCCCTCGACAACGTGATCGCCGGGCTCGAGTTTCGCGGCGTACCGGCCGAGGAGGCGCAGGCACGCGGAAATGAGTGGCTCAAGCGTGTGGGCCTGGGCGGATTCGGCGATCGCTATCCGCATCAACTGTCGGGCGGCATGCGAAAGCGTGTGGCTATGGCGCAGACGCTGATCCTCGATCCCGACATCATCCTGATGGACGAGCCGTTTTCGGCGCTCGATATCCAGACACGTCAGTTGATGGAGAACGAGTTGCTCGAGCTGTGGGCCGCCAAGCGTCGCGCGGTGCTGTTCATCACGCACGATCTGGACGAAGCGATTGCGTTGTCCGACCGGGTCGTGGTGCTCGCGGCCGGGCCGGGGACTCACCCGATCGGGGAGTTCCGGATCGATCTGCCGCGTCCGCGCGATGTGGCAGAGATTCGGAACCATCCACGCTTTACCGAGCTGCACGCCCAGATCTGGGATGTGCTTCGCGAGGAAGTGCTCAAGGGTTACACCCAACAATTGAAGGCGGTCTGAATCGGCATGGGCCAAGTCGCTGGTTTTCTGATGAGTGCGTGCGGTTGGACGCGCTGGTTCGATTGGATGGACTGGTTCGATTTGCCGGATGGCTTTGGCTTTTTCGATTGGCTTGTCTGACCCCTCGTCTGATATTCCCGGAATCCGTTCGTCATGCGTAATCTTTCGGTCATGCGGCACTTGCGTTTGTGGCAATGGCTGCTGCTGGTGGCAGGTTTTCTCGTCTGGTACGTGCTCACGAGCCCGACGGTGCTGCCTGCGTTCTATTTCGACAGTCCCGACAAGGCTGCCTTCTTCTTCGGCGAGCCCCAGAAGGTGCTGCTCCAGATCTGGCAATGGTTCGCCAGTGGAGAGATCTATCTTCATCTGGGCGTCACATTGCTCGAGACAGTCCTCGCCTTCGTCATCGGCACCGTATTCGGACTCGCCGTGGGACTCTGGCTGGCGCTCGCGCCGAGCGCCGGTGCGCTGTTCGATCCGTACATCAAGGCGGCCAACTCGATGCCTCGCGTGATTCTCGCGCCGATCTTCGGGGTGTGGTTCGGCCTCGGTATCTGGTCGAAGGTCGCGCTGGGCGTGACGCTGGTGTTCTTCATCGTGTTCTTCAACGTCTACCAGGGCGTGAAGGAAGTCAGCCCGGTCGTGCTTGCCAATGCGCGCATGTTGGGCGCGAACCAGCGCCAGTTGCTGCGCCGGGTGTATCTGCCGAGTGCCACGAGCTGGGTGTTTTCCAGTCTGCACAATTCGGTGGGGCTCGCGTTCGTCGGCGCCGTGGTGGGCGAGTACCTCGGCTCGTCGCGAGGTGTCGGTTACCTGATTTTGCAGGCCGAAGGTACGTTCGATATCAACGCGGTGATTGCCGGGGTGCTGATCCTCACGGCGTTCGCCCTGATCCTCGACGGACTGGTCGGCGTGGTCGAGCGACGTCTGCTCGTCTGGCAGCCGCAGGCCGGCGAAACCGAAAAGATGTAGTCGTCAGGAATCGATATGCGGCCGGTCGCGGTGATGCGACCGATGCCGCGATGGCGTCATATCCGGGTACCTTTCCTCGGTTACAATTGCCGCATGCGAATCCTGCTCAGCAACGACGATGGGTATCAGGCGCCAGGTCTGGCCGCGCTCTACGAAGCGCTTCTACCGCTTGGCGACATTACCGTGGTGGCGCCCGAACAGAACTGTAGCGGTGCGTCCAATTCTCTGACCCTGCAACGGCCGCTTTCGGTTTTCAAGGCGCCGAACGACTTTACATTCATCAACGGTACGCCGACCGACTGTGTTCACGTAGCGCTCACCGGGCTGCTCGACACGCGTCCGGATATTGTTGTCTCCGGCATCAACAACGGCCAGAACATGGGCGAGGACACGCTGTACTCCGGTACCGTGGCCGCGGCTACCGAGGGCTTTCTCTTCGGCATTCCGTCGTTCGCGTTTTCGCAGGTCAACAAAGGGTGGGACCACCTCGACAGCGCAGCCCGTGTGGCGCGTGAAATCGTCGAACGCTATATGGAGCGTCCGCTGGGAGCCCCCTTCCTGTTGAACGTCAATATTCCCAATCTTCCGTACGACCGTCTCAAGGGTGCCCTTGCGACGCGTCTCGGAAAACGACATCAATCGCAGCCGGTGGTTCGTCAGATGAACCCGCGCGGCGATACGATTTACTGGATCGGTCCGGCCGGCGACGCGCGCGACAGCAGCGAAGGCACCGATTTCCATGCCGTGGCGCACGATTACGTCTCGGTCACCCCCTTGCAACTGGATCTCACGCATACCGCACGACTTGGTGTCGTGCATGACTGGCTGGCCAGCGCAGGGGTGGCCCAACGATGACGACACCGCCGAAGCGTTTTCCTCTCCCTCTGGCCGAAGTGATGACGCGCCGGCAGCGTAAAGCGCCCGTGCTCGACAAGGCCTCGCGGGCCAGTCCCGCCGGCGCGCCGCCCGCCGCCATGACGCGCAATACCGCGTCCGGCACGCAAGGCAATGCGAAACCGTCGGTGCAGGGCGCGACAGGGAGTGCCGCTTCGGCGCAACAGCAGAACGCACGCACCGGGCCCCGCGCGGCATCGACGCCGATGGCAGGCGCGTCCGCCCGACCTGGCGGTGTGCAGACACCGCACCCCGTTGTCCCGAAGGGGCTGGCACGTCCCGCATCGGCGCCTCATGCGCAGCCGGCGCCGCATGCCGTGAAAGCGACGCTCCGGCCTGCCGTCAAAGTGACGGGGGCGGCCGCAGGGGCACACAAGGGTGGCGTGATTGGCGGCGCGGGGGCAGCGAGCGCGGTACGAAGTGCTGTGGGGACAAAGGTTTCGTCAGGCGCTACCGGGCGTGGGCGTCCGGTCGTGGCGTCGAGCGTGTCGGACGACATGGGGCTGACCTCCGAGCGCGTGCGCGCACGTATGGCTGAACGGGTTGCTGCGTCGGGCGTCAAACACGCGGGTGTGCTGGCGGCGCTGGCCACGGTGCCGCGTCACGGTTTTGTCGACGCTGCGCTGGCCAATCAGGCCTATGAAGACGCTGCACTGCCGATCGGTCATGGACAGACGATCTCGAAGCCATCGGTGGTCGGGCGCATGATCGAGCTACTGCTCGCGGGCGGTCGTCCGCTGGACAAGGTGCTCGAAATCGGCACCGGTTGCGGCTATCAGGCGGCCGTGTTGTCGTGTGTGGCGCGTGACGTGTATTCCATTGAGCGGGTTCGTCCGTTACATGAACGGGCCAAGGCCAATTTGCGGCCTTTGCGCGTGCCCAACATTCGGTTGCATTACGGCGACGGGCGGCTCGGGTTGCCCGCCGTCGCGCCTTTCGACGGCATTGTGATCGCTGCGGCCGGGCTGGAAATTCCGGACGCGCTGGTCGATCAGCTTGCCGTAGGGGCGCGTCTCGTCGCCCCGGTGGGCGGTGAGCAACAGATTTTGACCCTCATCGAGCGCATCGGTGCGCGCCAATGGCGCGAGACGCAGCTTGATAGGGTGTTATTCGTCCCCTTAAAATCGGGCATCATTTAAGCCCGTCGGGCCTATTCTGCGGAGGATTTGAGTGAATTTGCGAGCGGGTTTTCAACAGCGCGTCGCCAGTGTCCTGATGCTGAGCATGCTGGCAGCATGCGCATCGCGACAAGTGGGGGCGCCGGTCGTCGACCGTACCGTAGGCGGTACGACGACCGACAGCACCGTGCCGGGCGCGGCGCCTGTCATCGACAACACGCCGGTGCCGGCGGGCTATTACCGCGTCAAACCGGGCGATCGCCTGTATCGCATCGCGCTGGAGAACGGTCAGAACTACCGGGATATCGCGCGGTGGAACAACATCCAGAATCCGGACCAGATCGAAGTCGGTCAGGTGCTGCGCGTGAAGCCGCCTGCGGGCGACACCGGCACGCCGCTGCCGCCGCCGGCCGCAAGCGTGCCGCCGTCCACGAACAATGCCGCCTCGGTGCCGCCGGCCGTTGTGCCGCCGCCGGCCAGTTCGTCGGCCCCCACGGCAGTCTCGAGTGGTGACCTGCAGCTCTCCTGGCCTGCCAAGGGTGCTGTCGTCGGCCGTTTCGATGATTCGAAAAACAAGGGACTCAATATTTCCGCCGATGCCGGCGCACCGGTCTATGCGGCAGGCGCGGGTAAGGTGGTGTACTCGGGTGCCGGCCTGCGCGGTTATGGCAACCTCGTCATCATCAAACACGACGCCACCTTCTTGACGGCGTATGCGCACAACCGCAAACTGTTGGTCAAGGAAGGCGACTCCGTTACGCGGGGTCAGCAAATCGCCGAAATGGGCAACTCCGATGCAGACCGTGTCATGCTGCATTTCGAGGTGCGCAAGGACGGCAAACCTGTGGATCCGATGAAGTATTTGCCGCCTCAATAAACTAGGCAGGGCCGAATGCTCAAAAGAAAGCGTCGTACTTCGCAAGAGGAAGACCTCGCTGCCCCGGAGCTCGATCAGGAGGTCGACGATCGGCAATCCCGGCAGGAAGAGGACGTGGACGACGCTTTCGACGAGCGCGAGGCGGAGGATGACGACGCCTCGCCGTCCGATGCCGCAGAAGCGGGCAGCACCGGACGCAAGCGCAAGTCCGCCGACGCCGACGACTTCGGCACCGTGCTGCAGGCCGAACTCACGGCCGACACCGTACAGCACTACCTCAATCGCATCAGTGCCAAACCGCTGTTGACTCCGGCGGAAGAACTCGATTACTCGACGCGCGCGCAAGCCGGTGAGTTTGCCGCGCGTCAGGTGATGATCGAGCGCAACCTGCGTTTGGTCGTGAGCATTGCCAAGGGCTACCTCAATCGAGGTGTGCCGCTGCTCGATCTGATCGAGGAGGGTAATCTCGGCCTGATGCACGCCATCGAAAAGTTCGATCCGGGGCGCGGCTTCCGCTTCTCGACGTATGCAACGTGGTGGATTCGTCAGAGTATCGAGCGGGCCATCATGAATCAGGCGCGCACCGTGCGTTTGCCGGTGCACGTGATTCGCGAACTCAATCAGGTGCTGCGCGCCAAGCGCCATCTGGAAAAGAGTGCTGCGTATGTCGACGGCGGTGAGCGGCGTGATGCGAGCATCGACGATATCGCCGATCTCACCGGCAAGACACCGGAAGAGATCACGGATATCCTCGCGCTCAATGAGCATGTCGCGTCGCTGGACGCGCCGCTGGAAATCGATCCGGGCAGCAGCCTGCTCGATCTGTTGTCCGACGATCATAGCGAGGCGCCGGAGCAGGAAGTCCAGCACCGCGAGCTGGAAGACCTGATGCGCCTGTGGCTCTCGCGACTGTCGACCAAGCATCGTTACGTGATCGAGCGCCGCTTCGGGCTCAATCGCGTGGAGCCGGCGACGCTCGAGGAACTGGCGGACGAAATGGGTCTGACCCGCGAGCGTGTGCGTCAGATTCAGCAAGAGGCACTCGTCAAGCTCAAGCGCTATTTCGCGTCGAACGGCGTGCGCAAGGACGCCGTGCTCTGAGCGCGCGCTCGGCGGCCGTCTTCGCTTGCTATCCTGTTCGTTCGACGTCGGGTGCGCGCTGTTCCGTGATCTGCTGACGATCCGGCTTGCCTGCCATCCACTCCGCGTGCGCCGCCGTGCGGCGGCGCGCGATCCTTCTTCCCTTTGAATTTCACTATGGCATCTCCCGTACTCGTCTTCGATATTGAAACGATTCCCGACGTCGATGGCCTGCGCAAGCTGGAACCTGCCTATGCCGGTCTGTCTGACGACGCGGTTGCCGAAGCTGCCTTCGCTGCGCGTCGTGAAAAGGTCGGGCACGATTTTCTGCCGTTGCACCTGCAGCGCGTCGCCGCCATCTCCTGCGTGTTTCGTGACCGCGATGGTTTCCGCGTGAAGTCGCTCGGTACGCTGGAAGATGGTGAGTCCGCGCTCGTGTCGGGCTTCTATCGCACGATCGAGAAATACGCGCCGCAACTCGTGTCGTGGAACGGCGGCGGTTTCGATCTGCCGGTGCTGCACTATCGCGCGATGATTCACGGCATTTCTGCGCCGCGCTATTGGGACATGGGCGAAGACGACCGCGAGTTCAAGTGGAATAACTACATCAGCCGCTATCACCAGCGCCACCTCGATCTGATGGATCTGCTGGCGATGTACCAGGCGCGCGCCAACGCACCGCTCGATGACCTCGCCAAGCTGTGCGGCTTCCCCGGCAAGCTCGGCATGGACGGCAGCAAGGTCTGGGAGGCGTACCGGGCCGGCAAGTTGGAGGAGATTCGCAATTATTGCGAGACGGACGTGGTGAACACCTATCTCGTCTATTGCCGCTATCAGTTGATGCGCGGCGGGCTGCGTCAGGCGGAGTACGAGCAGGAAATCGAGTTTGTGAAGCGCTCGCTCGAACAGGAAGCGGCGCCGCACTGGAAGGAATATCTCGGCGCCTGGGTCTGAATTCGCGTTGGCGGATGCGGGCATTCGCCTGGCCGGATGGGGCGGTAAGGTGTGGCTGTCGGCTTCGGTCGGCTTCGGTCGGCGTCGGTCGGTGTCGGCAGACGTTGGGCAGGGCGCAAGCGTGTGTGCGTCAGTGGCGGACGAATCGATTAAAATGCCGGGTTTGCTGTCGCATATGAGAACAAAGACGTGACCCGTTCCTCCCGAAACTCCTCGCGTGGCCGGCCGAGTGCCGAGCCCGGCATCATCGATATCGAATCGCTCGACATGGAAGCGCGCGGCGTCGGCCGCACGGCGCCAGAAGGCGAGCCGGGTACGCCCGAATACAAGCCCGGCAAGGTCATCTTCGTCGAAGGCGCCTTGCCCGGCGAGCGGGTCACCTATCTCAGCTATCGTCGCAAGCCCAAGTTCGAGCAGGCGGAGGCTGTCAGCGTGCTTCGCTCGAGCCCCATGCGTGCGAAGCCGCAGTGTCCGCATTTCGGGAAATGCGGTGGATGCTCCATGCAGCATCTCGAGCCGCGTGCGCAGATTGCCATCAAGCAGCGCGTGCTGGAAGACAACCTGGCGCGTCTGGGTAAAGTGAAGGCCGAAGCGATGCTTCGCCCGATCCAGGGGCCGGATTGGGGCTATCGCTTCCGCGCCCGCCTGACGGTGCGCTACGTCCCCAAGAAAGGCGGTGTGCTCATCGGCTTCCATGAGCGCAAGAGCAGCTACGTCGCCGATATGGATTCATGCGAAGTGCTGCCGCGCCATGTTTCGGACATGCTCGTGCCGCTGCGTCGTCTGGTCGAATCGCTGTCGATTCGCGAGCGTCTGCCGCAGATCGAACTTGCCATCGGCGCGGACGTGACGGCGCTCGTGCTCCGCATCCTTGAGCCGTTGACCCCGGAAGACGAGGCGATTCTGCGCACCTTCGCCGACGCCAATCACGTGCAGTTCTGGGTCCAGCCGAAGGGGCCGGACACGGCGGTGCCATTCTATCCGCTGACGCCGGAGCTGCATTACACGCTGCCGGAATACCAGATCCGCATGCCGTTCAAGCCGACGGATTTCACGCAGGTCAATCATCAGATCAACCGTGTGCTCGTGCATCGTGCGCTGCGTCTGCTTGCGCCGGAATCGCATGAGCGCGTGCTCGACCTGTTCTGCGGCCTGGGCAACTTCACGTTGCCATTGGCCCGTCGCGCGGGCGCTGTCATGGGGATCGAGGGCAGCACGGCGTTGACCGAGCGGGCGCTGGCCAACGCTCAGCGCAACGGCGTCGCAGACCGTACGGAATTCGCGTGTCGCAATCTGTTCGACATCACGCCCGACGACATTCGTGCGCTGGGAGCCTTCGATCGTTACCTGATCGACCCGCCGCGCGAAGGGGCACTGGCCGTGTCGAAGGCTTTGGCTGAATTGGCCCAGCAGGGCTATGACGGCCTGCCCAAGCGCATCGTCTACGTGTCGTGCAGTCCGGCGACGCTCGCGCGCGATGCCGGACTGCTTGTCCACGAAGCCGGTTATCGGCTGACGCTGGCGGGGGTGGTGAACATGTTCCCGCACACGTCGCATGTCGAGTCGATGGCGGTGTTCGAGCACGAAAGCATTGGTCAGCCATGGGTGCCGCGTGTGCGTGTGTCGGAATCGGATGCTGATGCGGACCCGGCGGATGAGGGCGTGGAAGCCATTGCGGGCGCTGTCGGTGGCGAGGGCGTCATTCACGAAACTGAGTAACGTTTCGCGGCTGGGCGAGCCCGCCAGCGTGCGGGCGGCGCACATGGGGCGACGTCTCCCGGGATGTTGCGGCCCGCTCGCCATCGAAGCAGGCAAAGAAAAAGCCAGTCCCGAGGGACTGGCTTTTTTGTCTGCGAGTCGCGAGGAATGACCTCGCAACCTCGTCAGGCGTACATCAGTTGCGGTTGCCGCCCAGCACGCCGAGCAGGGCGAGCAGGTTGGTAAAGATGTTGTACAGGTCGAGATAGATCGCCAGCGTTGCCGTCACGTAGTTCGTTTCGCCGCCGTTCACCACGCGCTGCACGTCGAACAGGATGTAGGCCGAGAAGATCGCGATCGCGAGCACCGAGACCGTCAGCATCAGCGCCGGCAATTGCAGCCAGATGTTGGCGACCGACGCCAGAATGATCACGAGCACGCCCATGAAGAGCCACTTGCCCAGGCCGCTGAAGTCGCGCTTGCTGACCGTGGCGATCGATGCCATCACGCCGAAGATCACGGCCGTGCCGCCAAACGCCAGCATGATGAGCGATGCGCCGTTGGAAAAGCCCAGCACGAAGCTCAACAGGCGCGTGAGCATCAGGCCCATGAAGAACGTGAACCCGAGCAGCAGGGCCACGCCGACGCCGCTGTTCTTGAAGCGCTCGATCGCGAACATGAAGCCGAAGGCAATCGCCAGGAAGGCGATCATGCTGACCATCGGACTGCCTGCGAACAGGGCGAAGCCGTAGGTCAGGCCCAGCCAGGCACCCGCAATCGTCGGCAGCATCGACAGGGCGAGCAGCCAGTACGTATTGCGCAGTACCTTGTTGCGCACCTGTACGGTGGTGGCGCCGGCGTTGCCGCCGTAGCCGAAACGTTGGAAGTCCTGGTTCATATTCTGTGTTCTCCGTGGTCTGTGTGCCCGCCGGCGGGGCCGGCAAGCGCCTCTTGACGCTTACGATGTCCGGCATCATGCCGGCGAATCCCCCGCAGCCGTTGATTCCCGGCTTGTCGTCGAAGTTTAAGCATACCGAAAGATGCGAGGGAGCGGACTCGGACGACGCCTGAAATCTCTGGGCAAATGCCTGAAATTCAATCGGCCGGTACGCCATCCGACTCTCCCACCGTGGGAAGGGTGCCGGAATGACATCCCTGTGACAACTTCGCGAAAAGCCGGATCGTCCCGGCCGTCCTGCGTTTGAGCGGTACGCGTACTGTAGGTTCCATCCCCATAATAGCAGCCTTCATGCTACAATTACGGGTTCATGTTGGTTATATAACTGCTTAATTTTTTGGAGTTTTTCATGGCAGTCGAACGCACTTTGTCGATTATCAAGCCCGATGCCGTTGCCAAGAACGTGATCGGCCAGATCTATAGCCGCTTCGAAGGCGCAGGCCTGAAGATCGCCGCTGCCAAGCTCGTGCACCTGTCGCGCGCCGAAGCCGAGCAGTTCTACGCCGTGCACAAGGAGCGCCCGTTCTTCAAGGATCTGGTCGACTTCATGATCTCGGGTCCGGTGATGATCCAGGCACTCGAAGGTGAAAACGCCATCGCGAAGAACCGCGAACTGATGGGCGCCACCGATCCGAAGAAGGCAGAGAAGGGCACGATCCGCGCCGATTTCGCCGACAGCATCGACGCCAACGCCGTGCACGGCTCGGACGCCGCTGAAACGGCTGCCGTGGAAGTGGCTTTCTTCTTCCCGGGCATGAACGTCTACTCGCGCTAAGCCGCGTTTAGCCGCTTGACTGCAGGAAGATACCGAAGGGATGTTGACGGACTACGGCCATGACCAACCTCACGAATCTGCTTGACTACGATCCGGACGGTTTGGCCGCCTATTGCGGCACGCTCGGCGAAAAGCCGTTCCGTGCCCGCCAGCTCCAGCGCTGGATCCACCAGATGGGTGCCGCCGATTTCGACGGCATGACCGATCTTGCCAAGTCGCTGCGCGAGAAGTTGAAAACGCGCGCGATGATCGCTTCGCCTGTCGCCATCACCGACCATCTGTCGGCCGACGGCACGCGCAAATGGCTGCTGGACGTGGGTAACGGCAATGCCGTGGAGACCGTCTACATTCCCGAGGAGACGCGTGGCACGCTGTGCGTTTCGTCGCAGGCGGGCTGCGCCGTCAACTGCCGGTTCTGTTCGACCGGCAAGCAGGGTTTCTCGCGCAACCTGACGCTTGGTGAAATCATCGGCCAGCTGTGGATGGCCGAATTCGCGTTGCGTCGTGACCTCGGGCGCGAGGGCAAGAACGAGCGCGTCATCACCAACGTGGTGATGATGGGCATGGGCGAGCCGCTGCTCAACTTCGACAATGTGGTGGGCGCCATGCGCCTGATGCTCGACGACAACGCCTATGGGCTGTCGCGTCGCCGCGTCACGCTGTCGACGTCGGGCGTGGTCCCGATGATGGATCGCCTGGGGCAGGAACTGCCCGTGGCGCTGGCCGTTTCGCTGCACGCACCGAACGATGCGCTGCGCGATGTGCTCGTGCCGCTCAACAAGAAATATCCGTTACGCGAGCTGATGGGCGCGTGCGAGCGTTACCTCGAGGTGGCGCCGCGCGATTTCATCACGTTCGAGTACTGCATGCTCGACGGTGTGAACGACACCGAAGCGCATGCGCGCGAGCTTGTCGCATTGACGCGCGACGTGCCGTGCAAATTCAATCTGATCCCGTTCAATCCGTTTCCCGAGTCCGGCCTGCTTCGCTCGAAGGATCCGCAGATCAAGCGATTTGCGCAAATCCTGCTCGACGCGGGCCTCGTGACGACCGTGCGCAAGACGCGCGGTGACGACATTGACGCGGCTTGCGGCCAACTCGCCGGTGAGGTGCAGGATCGCACCCGGCTTGCGCAACGCGGCAAATTCGGGAAAATCGCGGTCGAGGTGCGTACCGTATGAGGTTGCGCATGGGCGGGCGTGGACCGTGGCGAGGGCCGTCGGCCCCGCACGCGCCATGCCGCTCGTCGGATCAGTCTCGCACCACAGCAATCCTTGCGCAGGGCGCGCTTCGTGCCCCGCGCGATTCCGTCAGTTTCGAGCCGAATCGTCCGATGCGCCGCGCAGATCTTCACGCCGCGCGCACGGCCGGTGACGTAGCGGGACTGTGGCCAGCATATCCTCAGCCGCTGTGGGCGGCTGCTTACGAACGGGGGCGTATCGATGGATAACCAGAATCAGGCGGATGCAGGTGGGCAAGCCGAGGCGCAAGGCCAGGGACTGCCGCAAGGATCTTCCGCCAGATTGACTGAGCTGGGAGCGCAGGTGGGTGCGCAACTGGCCGCATTGCGCGAAAAGCGTGGCATGTCTATCGAAGACGTGTCGGCGCGCCTGAAAGTGTCGGTACAAAAGCTCAAGCGTCTCGAAGCTGGCGAATGGGATGCCTTGCCGGAAATGCCGTTCCTCCAGGGGGTCGTGCGAAGCTACGCCCGTATGCTCGGGGCGGATCCGGAGCCGATGATCGAACCGCTGCGCCAATTCGGCCGCGCGGCCCCGATCGATATTCCGCAACCGCCAACGGGGCAGCCGAGCATTCCGAAGAGCCCGGTGCGTTTCCGCTCGCCGGTGGCGGCGTCGCAGGCCAAATGGCCGTGGGCGCTGGTCGCGCTCGTCGTGATCGCCGGTGCGGCCTGGTACTTCGGGAACAATCACAAGGCCGGCCGTGGGTCGGTCGAGCCGGCGGAACTGGCCAGCGGCGCGTCGGCGCAGGGTGCGACGGACGCGGCGGAACCGGCCAGCCAGCCGGTCGTCACGGACGCCAACGGAACGCCGCCGGGTGCCGATGCCACCAACACGGGCAATACCGAGAGCACTGTCAACAGTGCGGCGGCCAGCGCGGCCGTCGCGGGCCCCGGCCTGATCGCTGCGGTCGATCCGACGCACGTCGTCGCCGGTCTGGCCAGCGCGGCAGCCGCAGCACCGGCCGCGCCGGCAGCCGTCGCGCCGGCTGACGCCAAGGCGTCCAGCGCGGGGGTGTCGGGGAATGGCAAGATTGCGTTGCGCCTGAAGGCGGACAGCTGGGTCGAAGTGCGTTCGAAGGACGGCAAAGTGCTGTTCTCCCAGTTGATGCGTGCAGGTGCCGAACAGGAAATTACGGGCGATGCGCCGCTCAAGGTCGTTGTGGGTAACGTCGCGGGCGTCGAGTCGCTGGAATTCAACGGTCAACCGGTCGAGATCAAGTCCCGCAATGCGGGTAATGTGGCGCGTCTGACGCTGCAGTAAGCGACCGAAAGAGGGTAATCATGGCTTCTGTAGAATGCATGCCGATCATTGGCGGTCCGGCGCCGCGCCGTCAGTCGCGCAAGGTCGCGATTCGCTGGGGCGGCCAGCTCGTGACCGTCGGCGGCGATTCGCCGATTCGGGTGCAATCGATGACCAACACCGACACGGCGGACGTGATCGGTACGGCCATTCAGGTCAAGGAGTTGGCGCAGGCGGGCTCCGAACTGGTACGTATTACGGTGAACACGCCGGAAGCGGCAGCGGCCGTGCCGGCGATTCGCGAGCAGCTTGATCGCATGGGCGTGATGGTGCCGCTCGTGGGCGACTTCCACTACAACGGCCACAAGCTGCTCGCCGACTATCCGGCCTGCGCGGAAACGTTGTCGAAGTACCGCATCAACCCGGGTAACGTCGGGCAGGGCGCCAAGCGCGACACGCAGTTCGCGCAAATGATCGAAATGGCGATCAAGTACGACAAGCCGGTGCGTATCGGCGTGAACTGGGGCAGCCTCGACCAGTCGCTGCTCGCGCGCATCATGGATGAGAACGCCGCTCGTGCCACCCCGTGGGACGCGCAAAGCGTGATGTACGAAGCGCTCATCACGTCGGCGCTCGAATCGGCTGAACTGGCGCAGCGTGTGGGCCTGTCGGCCGACAAGATCCTGCTCTCGTGCAAGGTCAGCGCCGTGCAGGACCTGATCGCGGTGTACCGCGAACTGGCCAAGCGCTGCGACTACGCGCTGCACCTCGGGCTGACCGAGGCCGGCATGGGCTCGAAGGGGATCGTCGCTTCGACGGCCGCGCTGTCGGTGCTGCTGCAGGAAGGTATCGGCGACACGATTCGTATCTCGCTCACGCCGGAACCGGGCGGTGCGCGTACGGGTGAAGTCGTGGTGGCGCAGGAAATCCTGCAGACGATGGGCCTGCGCGCGTTCGCGCCGATGGTCATCGCCTGCCCGGGTTGCGGTCGCACGACGAGCACGGTGTTCCAGGAGCTGGCATCGAGCATTCAGACGTACCTGCGCGAACAAATGCCGGTCTGGAAGGCGCAGTATCCGGGCGTCGAGAACATGCACGTGGCGGTGATGGGCTGCATCGTGAACGGTCCGGGCGAGTCGAAGCACGCCAACATCGGCATCAGCTTGCCGGGTTCGGGCGAATCGCCGGCCGCGCCGGTGTTCGTCGACGGCGAGAAGGTGCGCACGTTGCGCGGCGATCATATCGCCGAAGAGTTCCAGCAGATCGTCGACGATTACGTGAAGACGCGTTACGGTCAGGCCGAAGGGGCGGTCGCCGCTTAAGCCGACTTAAGCCGACTTAAGCGAGCGAAAGCAGGTGCAGGCAGGCGCCGACGGGCGTCGGCACGCAGGACACAAGAGAATATGACTGACGCAAAGAAGAAGCGCCCCGCCAAGCTGGCAGGGGTCAAGGGCATGAACGACATCCTCCCGCAGGACGAAGCGCTGTGGGAGTTTTTCGAGGAATCGGTGCGCGCCATGTTGCGTGCCTATGGCTATCAACAAATCCGCACGCCGATTCTCGAACAGACGCAGCTCTTCACGCGCGGTATCGGTGAAGTGACCGACATCGTCGAGAAGGAGATGTACAGCTTCACCGACTCGCTCAACGGCGAGCAGCTCACGATGCGCCCCGAGGGCACTGCGGCTGCCGTGCGTGCCACGCTCGAGCACAATCTGCTGTACGGCGGCCCGAAGCGCCTGTGGTACTTCGGCCCGATGTTCCGTCACGAGAAGCCGCAGCGCGGCCGTTATCGTCAGTTCCACCAGGTGGGCGTGGAAGCGCTCGGCCTGGCCGGTCCCGACGCGGACGTCGAAATCATTCTGATGTGCCAGCGCCTGTGGGACGATCTCGGTCTGACCGGCATCCACCTGCAACTCAACTCGCTGGGCCAGGGCGAGGAGCGCGCGCGTCACCGTGCCGACCTGATCGCGTATCTGGAGAAGCACGTCGACCTGCTCGACGAAGACGGCAAGCGTCGTCTGTACACGAATCCGCTGCGCGTGCTCGATACGAAGAACCCGGCGATGCAGGAAATGGTCGAAGGCGCACCGAAGCTCATCGACTATCTGGGCGAAGACTCGATCAAGCACTTCGAGGGCGTGCAGTCGCTGCTCAAGGCGAACAACATCCCGTTCACGATCAATCCGCGTCTCGTGCGCGGTCTGGACTACTACAATCTGACCGTGTTCGAGTGGGTCACCGACAAGCTCGGCGCGCAAGGCACGGTGGCGGGCGGCGGTCGTTACGATCCGCTCATCGAGCAACTGGGCGGCGACGCCACGCCGGCATGCGGCTGGGCAATGGGTGTCGAGCGCATTCTGGAATTGCTGCGCGAAGATGATCTCGTGCCGCAGGCCGAAGGTGCCGACGTTTATGTGGTGCACCAGGGCGAAGCTGCCGTGGCCCCGGCGCTGATCGCAGCGGAGCGCATGCGCGACGCGGGTCTGAACGTCGTGTTCCATTGCAGCCCGGACGGCAAGGGCAGCAGCTTCAAGTCGCAGATGAAGCGTGCGGATGCGAGCGGCGCGAACTTCGCCGTGATCGTCGGTGAGAACGAAGTGGCCTCGGGCACGGCGGTGGTCAAGCACCTGCGTGCCGCCGATCAGGCCAACAACCAGACCAGCGTGGCGTTCGACGCCCTCGCCGAGCACTTGATCGACGCCATCGTCGCCAGTGCCGACGAAAGCGTGAGCGAAAGCCTGACCGGCGACGGCGCAGGCAACGAAACGCTTCATTAATTCAAGACGCCAGACACGGAGAACCCCGGCGAATGAGCAGCTATCACGAGGAACAGGAACAGATCGAGAACGTAAAGGCCTGGTGGAAGCAGTACGGCAATTACGTTATCTGGACGCTGGTCGTCATCATGCTGGCCTATGGCGGCTGGAACCTGTGGCGCTATTACGAGCGCAAGCAAACGGTCGAAGCCGGCGTGCTGTACGGCGAGCTCGAGACGGCGATCGACGCCAAGGACAAGGCGAAGGTCACGCGTATCGCGGCCGATATGGAAAGCAAGTTCAGCGGCACGCCGTACGCGCAGATGACGGCGCTGCTGGCCGCGAAGACGCTCGCCGACGCGGGTGACGCTGCCGGTGCGAAGGCACAACTGCAATGGGCCGTGTCGAACGCGAAGGACGACGAGTACAAGCAACTGGCCAAGCTGCGTCTGGCGGGGGTGCTGCTCGACGAGAAGGCATATGACGAGGCACTGAAGTTGCTCGACAATCCGCCGGCACCGTACGCGGGGCTGTTTGCCGATCGTCGCGGCGACGTGCTCGTGGCGCAAAGCAAGGTGGCGGACGCGCGTACCGCGTACAAGCTCGCACTGGAGAAGCTCGACAAGCAGGATTCGGGCATGCGTCAGTTCGTTCAGTTCAAGCTCGACGCGCTGGGGGCCTGACGCGCGTCGGCAATCCGTTGGCAAGTATTACCCTCCCATAACGCATAACCGGGTACATGATGATCCTTAACGACTTCCGTCGATCGATGCCGCAAACGATGGGCATGTCAGAATCCCTGTCGTCTGCTTCGACGCGCCGTGGCATTTTCAAGCGCGCGGGCAGCGCCATGCTGACGCTGGCGGTGTTGGGCACGTTGGGTGGTTGCGGTCTGTTCGGCAGCAAGCCGGCGCATGAGCCGACGCCGCTCACCGAGATCAAGCAGGCACTGACCGTCAAGCAGATCTGGACGGCCAGCGTTGGCAAGGCCGGCGCCTACAGCTTCGCGCCGGTTGCGGTGGGCAATGCCGTGTTCGCTGCTGGCGCCAACGGCAGCATCGTGCGCGTGGATTCGGATACGGGAGCGTCGACGTGGTCGGCGAAGGCCGATACGAACATCACGGCCGGTCCGGGCAGCGACGGTGAGACGACCGTCGTGGCCACGCAAAAGGGCGACGTCATCGCCTTCGATCACGACGGCAAGCAAGCGTGGACGGCCAATGCCGGCAGCGAAGTGCTTACGTCGCCGCTGGTCGGCCGCGGCCTCGTGGTCGTGCGCGCGATCAACAACCGCGTGACCGCCTTCGATTCCAGCTCGGGTTCGGTCCGCTGGTCGTACTCGCAGCCGACGTCGACACTGACGTTGCGTACCGGCACGGGCATGACGTTCGTGGGTGATCGCGCCATCGTGACGGGCTTCCCGGGCGGCAAGCTCGTGGCGCTCGACGCCAACACCGGCAACCCGCTCTGGATCACGCCGCTGTCGTATCCGAAGGGTGTGACCGAGGTCGAGCGCGTGAACGACGTCACTGGCTCGCCGGTCGTGTTCGGCCGTCAGGTGTGCGGTGGCACGTTCCAGGGCCGCGTGGGTTGCGCCGATGTACAGACCGGCAACGGTCTGTGGGCACGCGACTTCTCGTCGTCGAACGGCGTGTCGCTTGACGAGCGCGTGGTGGCAGCGGTCAATACCGACGGCGCCGTGTACGCGTTCAACGCTGCCGATGGCAGTACACTGTGGCAGAACGACAAGCTCAAGTACCGCGACCTGTCGGCGCCGCTGGCGCTCGGCCGTGTGGTGGTGGTGGGCGACAAGCAGGGCTATCTGCATTTCCTGTCGCGCGACAACGGTGACATCCTCGCCCGCGTCAAGTTGAGCGGTGCGATCAGCGCGCAGCCGGTATTGGCCGGCCAGACGCTGGTTGTGCAGACGCGCGACGGCAACATCTACGGCTTCCGTCCGGAGTAACCGGTTACCGGCAGCACCCGGGCATTTTCCGGGAACGGCCGGCAGCGCGCCGGCCGTCTTCGTTTTTAGGGCTTATTCATGAAACCCGTTATCGCGCTCGTAGGGCGCCCCAACGTCGGCAAATCGACGCTATTCAACCGTTTGACCCGCTCGCGCGACGCCCTCGTCGCCGACATGCCCGGGCTCACGCGCGACCGTCACTACGGCGAGGGGCGCGTTGGCGAGCACCCGTATCTGCTGATCGATACCGGCGGCTTCGAACCTGTGGCCAAGGACGGCATTTTCCACGAAATGGCCAAGCAGACACGTCAGGCCGTGGTCGAGGCCGACGTGGTGATCTACATCGTGGACGGACGTCAGGGCCTGACGCCGCAGGATCAGATCATTGCGGAATACCTGCGCAAGACGGGGCGCAAGATCATGCTCGTGGTCAACAAGGCCGAGGGCATGAAGTACACGGCGGTGGCGAACGATTTCTACGAGCTGGGTCTGGGTGACCCGCTTGCGATCTCGGCCGCGCACGGCGACGGCGTGAAGGAAGTGATCGACGAAGCGATTGCCCCGTTCTACGCCAACCAGGACGAGAACGAAGACGACGCCAAGCACGACGGGCGCGTGCGCATTGCCATCGTCGGTCGGCCGAACGTCGGCAAGTCGACGCTCGTCAACACGCTGCTCGGTGAAGAGCGCGTGATCGCGTTCGACATGCCGGGCACCACGCGTGACTCGATTCACATCGACTTCGAGCGGCAGGGCAAGAACTACACGCTGATCGATACGGCGGGTCTGCGTCGTCGCGGCAAGGTGTTCGAAGCCGTCGAGAAGTTCTCGGTGGTGAAGACGCTGCAATCGATTGCCGATGCGAATGTCGTGATCCTCATGCTCGACGCGCGCCAGGACATCTCGGATCAGGACGCCCATATCGCGGGCTTCATTCTTGAGTCGGGCCGCGCACTGGTCGTGGGCGTGAACAAGTGGGACGGTCTGGACGAGTACACCCGAGATCAGGCCAAACAAGAATTGGAGCGAAAGCTCAAATTCCTCAGCTTTGCGAACTTCCACTTCATTTCGGCGGTGAAGGCGACTGGCATCGGCCCGCTCATGCGCTCGGTTGACGAGGCATATGCGGCGGCGATGAGCAAGCTGCCGACGCCGAAGCTCACGAAGGCGCTGATCGAGGCGGTGGAGCACCAGCAGCCGCGCCGTTCGGGCTTTTCGCGTCCGAAGCTGCGCTACGCTCACCAAGGGGGCTCGAATCCCCCGATCATCGTCATCCACGGGAATAATCTGGATGGCGTGACCGACACCTATCGCCGCTATCTCGAGAACCGTTTCCGCGAAACTTTTAAGTTGAAGGGCACTCCATTACGCATAGAGTTCCGCAACAGCGCGAACCCTTACGCCAAGGGCGAGTGAAAGCCACTCCCGGGCGGGGTTTTGCTGGCGACGCTAGCAAAATCAGCTATAGTGTGGAGGTCAGGGCGGGAAGCGCGCACACGCCTTGGCTTACGGTCATTTGCTAAAAATACAATGGAGTAACTTATGAGCAACAAAGGGCAACTTCTACAAGACCCGTTTCTGAACGCCTTGCGTAAGGAGCATGTTCCCGTCTCGATCTATCTGGTCAACGGTATCAAGCTGCAGGGAAACATCGAGTCGTTCGACCAGTATGTCGTCCTGCTGCGCAACACGGTCACGCAAATGGTGTACAAGCACGCCATTTCGACGGTCGTTCCTGCGCGTCCGGTGAATTTCCATCCGGAAGCCGAGCAGTCCTGATTCAGGCTCGCCCGACCGGGAGTCTCTCCGGCCGGGCGAATTTCTCTTCCCCATCGCCCGCTCTTGTCCAACAGTCCCAATACCCATCCCCAGCGTAGCTTGACCATCAACGCCGCGCTCGTCGGCATCGACTTCGGCAAACTCGATTTCGAAGCCAGTCTCCAGGAACTCGACCTTCTGACGCAATCCGCAGGCGCCACGCCTGTCGTGACCATTACCGGCCGTCGTCACAGCCCGGATGCGAAACTCTTCATCGGTAGCGGCAAAGCAGAAGAACTGCGTGACGCGATCGCCGAGTATGACGTCGAACTGGTGATTTTCAATCACGCCCTGACCCCCGGTCAGCAGCGTAACCTCGAACACCTGCTGCAACGCCGCGTGGTGGACCGTACCAGCCTGATCCTCGATATCTTCGCCCAACGCGCGAAGAGTCATGAAGGCAAGCTGCAGGTCGAACTGGCGCAGTTGCAGTATCTGTCCACGCGCCTCGTGCGCGCCTGGACCCACCTGGAACGTCAGAAGGGCGGTATCGGTCTGCGCGGACCGGGTGAAACACAGCTCGAAACCGACCGTCGTCTGCTCGGCGATCGGGTGAAGTCGCTCACGGCCAGACTCGAGAAGCTCAAGCGTCAGCACGACACCCAACGTCGGGCGCGTCAGCGCAGCGGCACCATGTCGATTTCGCTGGTCGGGTACACGAATGCGGGGAAATCCACGCTCTTCAACGCGATGACGAAGGCCAACGCCTACGCGGCCAACCAGCTCTTCGCCACGCTCGATACGACCTCCCGTCGCGTTTATCTTGGCGATGCCGGGAACATCGTGCTGTCCGACACTGTCGGATTCATCCGCGAGTTGCCACACCAATTGGTGGCAGCGTTCCGGGCGACCCTGGAAGAGACCGTCCACGCCGACATGCTGCTGCATGTGGTGGATGCCTCCAGTCAGGTGCGTCAGGAGCAGATGGCCGAGGTCAATGCCGTGCTGGCAGAGATCGATGCGGCGAACATCCCGCAAATTCTCGTCTGGAACAAGATCGACGCGGTGCCGGAACTGGCCGCACAAGGACCGAGAATCGAGCGGGACGAAGCCGGGCGCATCACGCGAGTCTTTCTGAGTGCACGCACCGGGCAGGGCCTCGACCTGCTGCGTGAGGCCATCAGCGAAGCGGTTGTGGCCGGCACGGGTGGGTTACAATCGCAGCACGAAGCGCCCGATGTCCGGCTCATCGACCGTTGGGACGATGCGCTGCGCGCAGAAGACAGATAACACGAGACGTCGCTCCGTGAAGGGCGGGTTGCCACGGGGAATACCGGCAGCACGACCCAACTCGGGTGACGAACTGGCAAGAGACTAGACGGAGGCCGGGCAAGGCCGCCGATCGGCAAACCAGAGATTCGGGAACCACGCGCGAACCGGCAGCAAGCGCGCTCCGAAGTACGGGCGCCGGTCGCAACGCCAAGACCGCTTCAGTCACCACGCTTCTACCTATGCTTCCAAGAGCTTTGATGCGACGAGTTGGCTTGATTTTCTCCCTGAACGACCCGCGCTGGGGGCGGGACGGCGGCGGCGATACGCCGTCCGGCAATCAGGAGCCGAACCGCCCTGATCGTGCGAATACACCGAATTCGCAGGATCCGAAGGAGCCGCAGCGCGGACCGCAAGGCCCGCAGCAGGACGGCCCCCCCGATCTCGACGAACTGTGGCGCGACTTCAATCGTCGCCTGAACCGTATTTTCGGCCGCAAGGGCGGCGGAGGCGGTAACAACGGCGGCTCCAACAACTTCTCCAGCGGCTCGCGCGGTTCCGGCATCGGTGTCGGCATCGTGGTCGCGCTGGCGTTCCTGATCTGGCTGGCCACTGGCGTGTTCATCGTCCAGGAAGGGCAGGTCGGCGTCGTCACGCAATTCGGCAAGTACAAGTACACGACGACTTCGGGGATTCAATGGCGTTTGCCGTACCCGTTCCAGTCGGTTGAAATCGTGAACATGGCGCAGATCCGTTCCGTCGAGATCGGTCGCTCGAACACGATTCGCGATACCGATCTGAAAGACTCGTCGATGCTCACGGGCGACGAGAACATCATCGACGTGCGCTTTGCCGTGCAGTACCGCATCAAGGATGCGGTGGAGTTCCTGTTCAATAACGTGGACGCCGAAGCGTCGGTGAACCTGGCGGCGCAGACGGCCGTTCGCGAAATCGTCGGCAAGAGCAAGATGGACTTCGTGCTCTACGCCGGTCGTGAGGAGATCGCCAACGAACTCGTCTCGTCGATTCAGAAGATTCTCGACAGCTACAAGACCGGCATTCTCGTCACGAGCGTGACGATGCAAAGCGTGCAGCCGCCCGAGCAGGTGCAAGCCGCGTTCGACGACGCCGTGAAGGCCGGTCAGGATCTGGAGCGCGCCAAGAACGAAGCGCAAGCCTATGCCAACGACGTGATTCCGCGTGCCAAGGGTACGGCGTCGCGCCTGACGGAAGAGGCGGCCGGGTACAAGGCGCGTGTCGTGTCGCAGGCGCAGGGTGATGCTGACCGCTTCAAGTCGGTGCAGGAAGCCTATGCCAAGGCGCCGGGTGTGACTCGCGAGCGTATGTATATCGATACGATGCAGCAGATCTACTCGCGCACCACGAAGATCATGGTAGATGCGAAGAACAACAGCCTGTTGTATCTGCCGTTGGACAAGATCATGGAGCGTTCGCGCGGCGACGCGTCGACCCCGGCACCGGCTTCCGGTGCAGGTACGGGGGCGGCGGGTGCGCCTGCTGCGGATGACAGCAACGATGTCGACCATGATCGATCGCGCGCGGCACTGCGCAACCGCGACCGCGATTCACGCTAAGGGGATAAGCGCATGAACCGTATTGGAACCATTATTGTCGCGCTGATCGTCCTGTTGATCGTGCTTGCCTCGACCATGTTCGTGGTGGATCAGCGCCGTTATGCCGTGGTGTTCTCGCTCGGCGAGATCAAGGATGTCTACAGCGAACCGGGCCTGAAGTTCAAGTTGCCGCCGCCGCTCCAGACCGTGCTGTATCTGGACAAGCGCATCATGACCATCGACAACCCGGAGCCGGAGCGCTTCATCACGGCCGAGAAGAAGAACCTGATCGTCGATTCCTATGTGAAGTGGCGTATCGTCGACCCGCGCAAGTTCTATGTGAGCTTCAAGGGTGACAACCGCCTCGCACAGGATCGTCTGACGCAGCAGATTCGCTCGGCACTGCAGGAGGCCTTCACGAAGCGCACGGTGACCGAGGTCGTGTCGACGCAGCGCGAGCAGGTGATGCAGTGGGTCAAGCAGAAGGTGGGCGACGACGCTGCCCAAGTGGGTATCGAGATCGTCGATGTGCGCATGCGCCGTGTGGATCTGGCCGCCGGCATCAGCGATTCGGTGTACAGCCGGATGGCCGCCGAGCGTAAGCGCGTGGCAAACGAACTGCGTTCGACCGGTGCCGCCGAGGCCGAGCAGATCCGTGCCGACGCCGACCGCCAGCGCGACGTGGTGGTGGCAGAAGCCTACGCCAAGGCCCAGCAGGTCAAGGGCGAGGGCGATGCCGCCGCTGCGAACATCTATGCGCAGGCGTTCGGCCGTGATCCGCAGTTCGCTCAGTTCTACCAGAGCCTCGAAGCGTATAAGGCGACCTTCCGTGACAAGAAGGACGTAATCATTGCCGACCCGAGCAGCGATTTCTTCCGATTTATGCGCGGTTCCGGCGGTGCTGGCGCGTCGGCCGGAAAAGCGGGAAAATAACGCCTTTGACATCCGAGTAGCTGCCACCGCCCGCGTCAATCGCGGGCGGTGGCGTTTTGGCCGAGTCCCCCTGTGACCAGCAGCACGATAATTCTCGCTTTCGCCCTCATGCTGATCGTCGAGGGATTGTTTCCGTTCGTCGCCCCGGACCGGTGGCGGCAGAGTTTTCGTAAAATAACGGAAATGCCGTCCGGCCAGATTCGCTTCTTCGGCCTGGCCGCCGTCGCGCTGGGGCTGATTCTGATGCTACTGGCCGATCACTAAAAGGCGCCTCGCCGCGCCGACTGAATACCGAAATACCCATGCCGAACTGGCTACTTCCCGAAAATATCGCCGACGTGCTGCCGTCCGAGGCGCGCAAGATCGAAGATCTGCGCCGTCTCATGCTCGATCGCTTCCGTACCTATGGCTACGAACTCGTGATGCCGCCGATGCTCGAGTATGTCGAGTCGCTGCTCACCGGCACCGGCCACGACCTCGACCTGCGCACGTTCAAGCTCGTCGACCAGCTCTCGGGGCGCACGATTGGCCTGCGCGCGGACATTACGCCGCAGATCGCCCGCATCGACGCGCACTTGCTTAACCGCAAGGGCGTGACGCGCTTGTGCTACGCCGGCAGCGTGCTCTTCACGCGCCCGCGTAACCTGCTCGCCACGCGCGAGCCGTTCCAGATCGGCGCGGAAATCTTCGGGCATAGCGGTCTGGAGGCGGACCTCGAAATTCAGGAACTGCTGCTGTACTGCCTGCAATTGGCCGGACTCAAGCAGATTCGGATCGACCTGTGCCACGCAGGCGTGCTCGAAGCACTGATCGACGGCGTGCCTGCGGCCGAGGCCATGGAAAGCCAGTTGTTCGGCGCCTTGGCGACCAAAGATGTGCCCCAGCTCGAAGAGCTGACCCGCGACCTGCCGTCGCATATCCGCGATGCGCTGCTGACCTTGACCACGTTGTATGGTGAACCGGCCGAGACGCTCGCCCGGGCGCGCAAGGCGCTGCCGGATCTGCCGGGCGTGACGGCAGCCCTGGACGATCTGGCTTATCTGGCCGCCTCGCAGAGCAAGGACGGCCCGGCCGTCCTGTCGATCGATCTGGCCGATCTGCGTGGATACCAGTATCACAGCGGGGTGATGTTCGCGGCGTATGTCGACGGCATCCCGAATGCGATCGCGCGCGGCGGCCGCTACGACAAGGTGGGTCAGGCGTTCGGTCGCGACCGTCCGGCAACCGGTTTTTCGCTCGATTTGCGTGAGTTGGCTGCCATTTCCCCGGTCGAAGCGCGCAGTAACGCGATTTTGGCGCCGGCGGACGACGTGCCGGGCCTGCGCGCCAAGATCGACAGCCTGCGCGATGCCGGCGAGGTGGTCATCCGCATGCTGCCGGGCCACGACCAGGATTTCGAGGAGTTCACGGGCGATCGCGTGCTTGTCGAGAAAGATGGGCAGTGGGTTGTGACACCCCGGTGAACTTCGCTGAAAAAAGCGGCACTAGCGCTCGTCAACACGGGTAGAATACGTTTTTAACCAAACCAACTATTGTTATGTCCGGCAATGCTTTGAATCAGGGACGCAACGTCGTCGTTATTGGGACCCAATGGGGCGACGAAGGTAAGGGTAAGGTCGTCGACTGGCTGACCGATCACGCGCAAGGCGTGGTGCGTTTCCAAGGCGGCCACAATGCCGGACATACGCTCATCATCGGTGGCAAGAAGACCATCCTGCGCCTGATCCCGTCGGGCATCATGCACAAGGACGTCACCTGCTACATCGGCAACGGCGTCGTGCTCTCGCCCGAAGCGTTGTTCAAGGAAATCGAAGAACTCGAAAGCGCCGGCCTGAATGTTTGTGGCCGTCTGCGCATTTCCGAAGCCTGTACGCTCATTCTCCCGTACCACGTAGCCATCGACCAGGCTCGCGAAGCCCGTCGCGGCGCCGGCAAGATCGGCACGACCGGTCGCGGCATCGGCCCGGCGTACGAAGACAAGGTGGGTCGCCGCGCGTTGCGCGTTCAGGATCTGTTCGATCCGAAGAACTTCGCCGAGCGTCTGCGCGAAAACCTCGACTATCACAACTTCGTGCTGACCCAGTATCTGGGCGCGAAGGCCGTCGACTTCCAGGAAACGCTGGATACGATGCTGAGCTACGCATCGCGCCTGCAGCCGATGATCGCCGACGTGTCGCAGATGCTTTACGCAGCCAACCGCGAAGGCCAGAAGCTGCTGTTCGAAGGTGCGCAAGGCACGCTGCTCGACATCGACCACGGTACGTACCCGTTCGTGACCAGCAGCAACTGCGTGGCCGGTGCCGCGTCGGCTGGCGCTGGCGTGGGTCCGCAGCAACTGCATTATGTCCTGGGTATCACCAAGGCCTATTGCACGCGCGTTGGCGCTGGCCCGTTCCCGAGCGAGCTGTACGATGCGGACAACCCCGCTCGTCAGGAAGCGATCGGTCTGCAACTGGCCACGGTCGGCAAGGAGTTCGGTTCGGTGACGGGGCGTCCGCGTCGCACCGGCTGGATGGATGCCGCTGCGCTCAAGCGCTCGATCCAGATCAACGGCGTGACCGGTCTGTGCATGACGAAGCTCGACGTGCTCGACGGCCTCGACACCGTGCGCCTGTGCGTGGGCTACAAGATCGACGGCAAGACGGTCGACATTCTGCCGCGCGGTGCGGTCGATGTGGCGCGTTGCGAACCGGTCTACGAAGACTTCCCGGGCTGGACGCAAAGCACGGTCGGCGTGACGAAGTGGGAGCAACTGCCGGTTCAGGCACAGAATTACCTGAAGCGCATTGAAGAGGTGAGCGGTATTCCGATCGATATGGTCTCGACTGGCCCGGATCGTGACGAGACCATCCTTCTGCGTCATCCCTTCAAGAACTGAAATACCGTAGGACTGGCAAGGCACACCATGAATCTGCCCCAAAACGACGATAAGAACCTCTGGGTCTCGTGGGATGAGTACCATCGACTGATCGAGCGCCTGGCGCTCAAGGTCTATGAGTCCAACTGGAAGTTCGACAAGATCCTGTGTCTGGCCCGTGGTGGCTTGCGCGTGGGCGATCAGCTCGCGCGCATCTACGACGTGCCGCTCGCGATTCTGGCAACCAGTTCGTATCGTGAGGCCGAAGGCACCGTTCGCGGCGATCTCGATATCGCCCAGTACATCACCATCACGCGCGGCGAGCTCGAAGGTCGCGTGCTGCTGGTCGACGACCTGGTCGATTCGGGTGTCACGCTCGAGCGCGTCGGTGTACACCTCAAGGAACGTTTCCCTGCGGTGACGGACGTGCGCTCGGCAGTGCTCTGGCACAAGGCTTGTTCCAAGGTCGCCCCGGACTACGCGGTGGATTTCCTGCCGACGAATCCGTGGATTCACCAACCGTTCGAAGAGTACGACACGCTCCGCCCGCACAACCTGTCGGCGTGGATCAAGCGCGGTACCTGAGCGGACATGGCATGACCGGGCGCGCAGCAACGCGTGGCCCGGCCGGGTAAGTCCGGCATACCAGGCGGTCGCATCGTGAGATGCGCCGCCTGTTTGTTTTTCGGGGCTTGTTGCGCGGAACACTGGCGTGCGCGGATGTCACATGTCGCCATGTCGGGAACCCGTTTGAAGGGCAAATTCCCCTCTGCTTTCGGCTTCGCCGGCGCGGCAGGTGTGGTCTGATGGCACCATCGGCTCCTGCCTGTCTGTCGTCTGCGACAGCGATCCCGTCATGATGAAGTGGTGTCGTTTTCTCCCTGCGATTTGCTCGTTGTGGCTCGCGAGTGTGCTGGCATTGGCGAGCGCGCCGGGCCTCGCCGCGTCCGCTGTGGCCGGCGTGCGCACGGCGAGCGGATTCCGGCTCATCTACGTCACCAACCAGACGTCGATGGCGAAAGCCAAGATCGCCGCGATGAATCGATGCCGCGTCCAATTTGCGTCGGGCAGTCGGGGCGGCCGATGTGAGGTGCTGATGGCCGGCAACGGGCCGGCGTACTGGGCCGTGGTTCGGGCGAGCAATGGTGAGGTCGGTGTCGCCCTCGGCGATACCGAGGCGGCGGCGATTCAGGACGCGTTTGTCGTGTGCGAGCGCGGCGGCCAATGCTCGCTCGATAATGCCCAGGTCTGGATCGATAACGGCCAGCGTCCGGGGCAGCGCCTGCCGCCGCCGCAGGCCGCACAGGCCGCGCAGGCGCAATGCAAAATCCCGACCGGGCAGATCATCAGGATGCAGACCCGTTGCGACAACGGCCAGTGCGTTCGGACGTATGAGAATGGCTGCACGGTTCGTTTTCAGGCGTCTCGCTGTTTCGACAAGGAGACGAACAGCTACATCTGGCAGCCAAAGGCTTGCGACGACGATGGCTGAGGGTGCCGTCTGACGTTCGGTGTGGCGTAGGGCGTTTCGCAAACGTCCATTCGTCGTCGGAAATGAACACGGGCGCCCGAAGGCGCCCGTGTTCATTGCGACAGGACCAGATCGACGATTCAGCTTGCCGACATGCCACTGTGACGCAGCAGCGCATCGACTTGCGGGGCGCGGCCACGGAAGGCGATGAACGACTGCATGGCTTCGCGGCTTCCTCCGACGGCGAGAATCTCGTCGCGGTAGCGAGCGCCGGTAGCGGTGTCGAGCACCGTGCCGCTGACCTTGGCGGCTTCTTCGAACGCGGCATACGCATCCGCCGACAGCACCTCGGCCCATTTGTAGCTGTAGTAGCCTGCGGCGTACCCGCCCGCGAAGATGTGGCTGAACGTATTCGGCCAACGCGAGAACTCGGCCTGCGGCGTGACGTGCAACCGGTCGTTGATGCGCTTAGACACGGCCAGCACCGACTCCTTGCCACGCGGGTCGAAGTCGTAGTGCAGGTGCATGTCGAAGTCCGAGAACACCAGTTGGCGCAGCATCATCAGGCCGCTCTGGAAGTTACGCGCGGCGATCATCTTGTCGAACAGTGCGCGCGGCAGCGGTGCTCCGGTATCGACGTGGGCCGTCATGTGCTCCAGCACGTCCCATTCCCAGCAGAAGTTCTCCATGAACTGCGACGGCAGCTCGACGGCGTCCCATTCAACGCCGTTGATGCCCGCCACGCCGGCATCTTCCACCTGCGTGAGCATGTGGTGCAGACCGTGCCCGAACTCATGGAACAGGGTGATGACGTCGTCATGCGGCAGCAGGGCAGGCTTGTCGCCCACCGGTGCCGGGAAGTTGCACACGAGGTAGGCCACCGGCGTTTGCAGTGCGCCGTCGTGCAGACGCTTGCGCGTGCGCGCACTGTCCATCCACGCGCCACCACGTTTGCCTTCGCGCGCGAACAAGTCCATGTAGAACTGTGCGACGAGTTCGCCATCGCGCTCGATGCGGAAGAATCGAACGTCGGGGTGCCACGTCTCGGCGTCTTGCGGACGAATCGTCACGCCAAAGAGCGTGCCGGCAACGCGGAACAGCCCGTCAAGCACCTTCGGCAGCGGGAAGTATTGGCGAACCTCCGTTTCCGAGAAGGCGTAGCGCTGCTGGCGCAGCTTTTCCGACGCATACGCGGTGTCCCACGGCTCGAGCTTGTCGATGCCCAGCGACTTGGCCGCAAACGCTTGCAGCTCGGCCCAGTCCTGCTCGGCGTAGGGGCGTGCACGGCGCGCGAGATCCTCGAGGAACTCGAGCACTTGTGCAGGCGATTCCGCCATCTTCGGTTCGAGTGACACTTCGGCGTAGTTCTTGAAGCCGAGCATTTGCGCCTCTTCGCGACGCAAGGCAAGCTGATCGACGACGATCTCGGTGTTGTCCCATTCGGCCTCGCCGTTGCCGAACTTCGGGCCGAGTTCCGACGCGCGAGTGACATTCGCGCGATAGAGCTTCTCGCGAAGTGCGCGATTGTCCGCGTATTGCAGAACGGGGAAGTACGACGGGAAGTGCAGCGTGAACTTCCAGCCTTCAACGCCGTCGCGTTTGGCTGCGGCCCGGGCGGCGGCCTTGTCGTCGTCGGGCACGCCGCTGATTTCCTGTTCGTCGGTCACGACCAGCGAGAACTTGTTCGTTGCGTCGAGCACGTGATCCGAGAAGTTCTTGGCCAGACGTGCCTGTTCTTCCTGAATCTCGGCAAATCGCGGCTTCTGGTCTTCCGGCAGCTCTGCGCCACCGAGGCGGAAGCCTCGCATCTCGTTGTCGAGAATCTTTTTGCGCGCCGCAGAAAGTCCTGCAAATTCAGGACCTGCGGCGATGGCCTTGTACTTTTCGAACAGCGCCAGATTCTGGCCGACGCTGGCGGAGAACTCCGTCACGCGGGGCAGGTTCTCGCTATACGCGGCACGCAGTTCCGGCGTATCCGCGACGGCGTTCAGGTGTCCAATGATCTCCCAGGCACGGCCCAGGCCTTCGGTGCCGTCTTCCACGGCGTCGAGAATGTTGGCCCAGGTCGCCGGCGTAGCGGGATCCGCGGCCCGGTCGACTGCCGCGCGCGCCTGCTCCAGCAACACATCGACGGCGGGCGTCACATGTTCGGGGCGGATTTCGGCGAAACGGGGAAGTCCTTCGATATCGAGCAGAGGATTGGTTTGCGGCGTATTCATGCGTTCTTTGTCCACTGGAAAGGGCTTAGGAAGAGTGTGGGGGCATCCTGTCCAATTTTCCAGTCGTTTTTTTCAACCGGGGCGATTGGGGCGGGAGGGCGGCAGGCCTCGCAGACGGGCGCGGCGTCATAAACGGCAAGGGCGCGCATGGCCGGGTGGCCATGCGCGCCCTTCGAAACGCTGAAGCTTGCTGGGGGAAGCGGTGAGGCGTGTGGCGCCTCGACGCGCCGATCAGGCGGCCAGCGTGCGCTCGGCGGCCTCGATCGTGTTCACGAGCAGCATGGTGATGGTCATCGGGCCGACACCGCCCGGCACCGGCGTGATGTAACCAGCCACTTCCTTGACGCCGTTGAAGTCGACATCGCCGCACAGCTTGCCTGCGTCGTCGCGGTTCATGCCCACGTCGATGACGGCTGCGCCCGGCTTGACCATGTCGGCGGTCACGATATTGCGCTTGCCCACGGCGGCGACGATGACGTCGGCGTTGCGCGTGTGCGCGGCGAGATCACGCGTTTTGCTGTTGCAGATCGTGACTGTGGCGCCGGCTTGCAGCAGCATCATGGCCATCGGCTTGCCAACGATGTTCGACGCGCCGATGACAACGGCCACGGCCCCGCGCAGCGGAAATTCCACCGACTCGAGCATCTTCATGCAGCCGTAGGGCGTGCACGGGCGGAACAGCGGTGCACCGGTCATCAGGGCGCCTGCGTTCGACACGTGAAAGCCGTCGACGTCCTTTTCCGGGGCGATGGCTTCGAGCACCTTGTGGCTGTCGATATGCTTCGGCAGGGGCAATTGGACGAGGATGCCGTTGATCTTCGGATCGCGGTTGAGCTCATCGATGCGGGCCAGCAGGGCGCTTTCCGTCAGATCGGCCGGATAGCGATCGAGCGACGAATACAGGCCGTTGTCCTCGCATGCCTTGACCTTGTTGCGCACGTAAACCTGGCTGGCCGGGTCTTCGCCGACGAGAACCACGGCGAGGCCGGGCTGATGGCCGCGAGCGGTGAGAGCGGCGGCGCGCGTGGCAACTTCGGCGCGAATGCGTTTGGCGAGGGCGTTGCCGTCGATGAGGGTGGCGGTCATGATGCGTGGGTATCGAATGAAGGATGGGGGCTGGCCCAGGAGGCCGGATACGGCGGCGCCGGTCAGGCGGGTGACAAGCGCAAAGACCGTATTATAACGGCGCGCCCGAACGGAAGGGAGGGGGTGGAAGGTCGGAGCAGCTCGTGGGCGCCGGAAAGGTGCCGAAAAGCCCGCCGATGGCGCAGTGCCACGGCCGCGATAGTGAAAGGGCGGGCGTAACCCGCCCCTCCATTACCTGAGAGACGCCTCGACAGGGGATCTGCGAGGCGTCATCGGTCATGCCAGGGCGATCAGGGGCGGGGTGCGCTGCCTGAGCGTTTGGAGAGCGCCAGACGAAGCAGATCGGCAACGGTGTTGACGTTGAGCTTCTCCATGATGTTCGCGCGATGCGCTTCCACCGTCTTGATACTGATGCCGAGATCGTCGGCGATCTGTTTGTTCAGGCGGCCGGCAATAATGCGCTCGAGCACCTGATGCTCACGGCTGGTGAGTTTGGAGAGCAGTTCCTCGGCGGCTTGCTGCTCGCGCTGGTTGCTCGCCTCGGCGCGCGCCCGCGAAAGCATCTTTTCGACCTGAGTACGAAGCTCGGCTTCGTCGAACGGCTTTTCGATGAAGTCCATCGCGCCTTTTTTCATCGTCGTCACGGCCAGCGGCACGTCGCCATGCCCCGTCACGAAGATGGTCGGAATGTTGATTTTCTGGGCGATCAACTGATCCTGAAGCTCGGGGCCGGTCATGCCGGGCATGCGCACGTCGAGAATCAGACAGCCAATCTGATGTCCGTTGTAGTGCGAAAGGAATTCCTCTGCGCTGCTGAAGCCGCGCACGTGGTAGCCATTGGCTTCGAGAAGCCAGCGAAGCGAGTCGCGGACGGCCTCGTCGTCGTCAACAACGAAGACGGTTTCTTGATCGATATTAGTGTTGGGTGTCGTCATAGTCCTCCCCCGGATCCGGATGTCGTATCGCCTTCTAACGGTAACAGAATACAAAAAGTACAACCATTCCGCACGCCGTCGATTTCATTGTTTTCCACCCAAAGGCGGCCTTGGTGCGATTCGATGATAGAACGGCAAATGTTCAGGCCCATGCCCATGCCGTCCGACTTGGTGCTGAAAAACGGTTCAAACAATCGTTCGATAGTCGCCTCATCGACCCCGGGACCGTGATCCGATACCTGGAATTCGACCGACTTGTCTCGCCGTTCCACGTGCAGACGTACCGTCGGATCACGTCGCTGGCCAGGCGGCGGCGTATAGCCGTGCATGGCCTCGGCGGCGTTCTTGAGCAGGTTCACCAGCACCTGCTCGATGAGCACCGGGTCGACGTAGATCTGCGGCAGTCCCGCAGGCAACTCGGTGACGATGCGAATGCGACGTTTGCGCGCTTCGATCTCCGCGAGGCCTACGGCATCCGCCACGATCTCATAAATCGATGACGGTTGACGCTTCGGTTCGCTGCGTTTCACGAACGCGCGAATCCGCTTGATGATCATGCCTGCACGCACAGCCTGCTGCGAAGTTTTTTCCAGGGCAGGCAGCAGCGTTTCGGGCGAGGTGCGTCCGGCGCGCACCAGCGCGGCCGTGCCCATGCAGTAATTGTTGATCGCGGCGAGCGGCTGGTTGAGCTCGTGCGCCAGCGACGATGCCATTTCGCCCATCGTCGTGAGGCGCCCGGTGAACTGGAGGCGCTCTTCTTCCTGCCGTGCCAGTTCCTCGGCGTGGCGGCGTGCCGTGATGTCGGTGGCCACCTGCAATTGGGCGAGATGGCCGTCCACCCACTGGATGTACTGACGTCGGACTTCGAACCATTTCTGGTGCGTTGGCAGGTAGATCTCCTGCGTTTCCGCGGCGGTGTCCGTCAGCGAGGCGGCGGGCAGTCCGGCGAAGGCGTCCACCATGTCGATATGGTCGAGGGACGTCGGCGAGAGTTCGCCGCCGCCGGACAGTTCCAGATGGCCTTCGGGGCGCGTGCCGAACAGTTGCCGGTAATAGCGGTTGGCGAACAGCAGTTCCGCCTTGTCGACGGCGAGCACCGACACCGACGCGTCAAGACTTTCGAGCACGGTCGTGAATCGCTCGTGCGCTGCGGCCAGTTCTTCCCGTGCGCGCTTCGGCTCACTGATGTCGGTCAGCGACGACATCCAGCCGGTCTGGCGCCCGTGGGAGTCAACCAGCGGCGAGACGAACATGCGTGCGTAGAAGATCGTCCCGTCCTTGCGCTGCACGCGAATTTCGAACCCGTGCGAAGGCGCCTTGCCACGCAGCGTCATGTCGATACGCCGCTGCATTTCGTGGATGTCGTCCTTGGGCCAGTAGGGGTAGGGCGGCGCACGGTTCATGAGGTCCGCTTCGTCCCAGCCGGTCATGCGGCAGAACGCGGGGTTCACATAAGTGATGTGCCCCTGAAGATCGAGGACTCGCATGCCGATGACGATGGAGTTTTCCATCGCACGCCGGAACGATGTTTCGTTGAACAACGCCTGCTGTGCTTCGAAGCGTTGGCGCGTGTGCCGCCAAAGACTCCACAGGCTCCAGAGTACAAAGCACGACAATCCGGCGATCAGCCAGACGAGCGTGTTGTTGACGAAGTTTCCAACAGCGGGGTACGAGTAGATCCGCACAGCCAGACTGTGTCCGGGGGGATCCAGCAGCAATTCATACGAGACGTCGCGCGGCAGCGGAGGGCGTGTCGACGTTGTGGCCAGTTCGTTGTTGTGCGTGTCGATGAACGACACCTTGAACTTGTCGCCGAGCTCCTGGGGCAACTCGTGAATGAGGAGCCCTTCGACGGAATACACGGCGCTGATCGTGCCGAGGAATTCGCGCTCACGCAGCACGGGCACCTGCACGACGATATAGCTGGCCCCCGAGGCGTCGTAGATCAGTGTGGAATAGGCGGAACGCCGCGAATCCCGGGCGGCGCGAAACGCCACCAGCAACTCGTCTTCCATCGGGTGCTGCGCCGATCCCTGCAAGCGCGAGGCGAATGGCGAGTCGGCGGGCACCGCCCACTTCGGACGTTGCGAAGCATCGAGCCAGTTCATGAAGACGATGTCCGCATGATTCTGCATCAGTTCGCTCGCCGTATTCTGGAAGTGGGCGATGTCCTGCGGTTTGGCCGCCGTATCGCGCGCAAGGGAACTGATCTGGTCCTGAATGGCCAGCATGTTCAGGCGAATCTGCTGCTGCGCCCAGGCTACGTTCCGATACAGTGTGTCCTGTTGCTGCTCGGTTTCGCGCCGATTCAGGCTCCACAGAATCAAACTCATCACTACGAGGAAGATCACAATGGAGACGAGCGGGACCAGCAAGTAGTAATGCGACTCCGCGAACCCCTGCAGCCAGCGATTGGAGCGGGCAGGTGTGGCGGCAGACCGGGACGGCGGAGCGGAGTTGGCAAGGCGTGGCGAAAGCATGGCGAGATTGTAGCGCAGGCCGGCCGGTTTCCCGCTGCCGCAAGCTGTCTCGGATTGCTTTTCGGAGGCGTCCGATCATTTTGGTAAGACGGCGCCCCAAAGTGCGATTGGGACCGATCGGTACGCTTCGAATTCGTGGTGTGATGTCGTCAGCAACCCCTTGATTTTATGTGCACTGCAGCAGAATTCCGGATTATGAAATTTGCTATCGTAATCTGAAATTTCGCTTGCGAAGGCAGGAATATCCTTCGTACAATGCCCCGGTAAAAATGCCGGTGGGCCCGTCCATGAAGCGGGTATCGACCATTACGCCAACCCGCTAACGACAGACAAGGAGACACCATGTCCGCCGTACCTGAAGAAGCCCTGAAGATCGTATCCCCTGCGGACGTCGATCCCCAAGAAACGCAAGAATGGCTGGCCTCCCTCGAAGGCGTGCTGGCTGCAGAGGGCCCTGAGCGTGCCCACTACCTGCTCGAGAAGTTGATCGAGTTCGCCCGCATCAACGGCGAACATCACCCGTTCTCGGCAAACACCCCCTACATCAACACCATCCCCGTCGATCAGCAGGCCCGTATTCCGGGCGATCAGGATGTCGAGCACAAGATCCGCTCGTACACCCGCTGGAACGCGATCGCGATGGTGCTGCGCGCCGGCAAGGACACGAACGTCGGCGGCCACATTGCGTCGTTCGCCTCGGCCGCCACGCTGTATGACGTTGGCTTCAACCACTTCTGGCACGCGCCGTCCGACAAGCACGGTGGCGATCTGGTCTTCGTGCAGGGTCACTCGTCGCCGGGCGTGTACAGCCGCGCGTTCCTGCTGGGCCGTCTGGACATGCCGCAGCTCGACAACTTCCGTCAGGAAGTGGACGGTGGCGGCCTGTCGTCGTATCCGCACCCGTGGCTGATGCCGGACTTCTGGCAATTCCCGACGGTCTCGATGGGCCTTGGCCCGATCATGGCGATCTATCAGGCTCGCTTCATGAAGTACCTCGAGTCGCGCAACATCGTGCAGACCGAAGGGCGTAAGGTCTGGGCGTTCCTCGGCGACGGCGAAACGGATGAACCGGAATCGCTGGGCGCCATCGGCATGGCTGGGCGCGAGCATCTCGACAACCTCGTGTTCGTGATCAACTGCAACCTGCAGCGCCTGGACGGCCCGGTGCGCGGTAACGGCAAGATCATTCAGGAGCTCGAGTCGGAGTTCCGCGGGGCAGGCTGGAACGTCATCAAGGTGATCTGGGGCAGCCGCTGGGACTCGCTGCTCGCCCGCGACAAGAACGGCCTGCTGATGAAGCGCATGATGGAGTGCGTGGACGGCGAATACCAGACGTACAAGTCGAAGGACGGCGCCTACGTGCGCGAGAACTTCTTCAACACGCCGGAACTGAAGGCGATGGTTGCCGACTACTCCGACGAGGACATCTGGGCGCTCAATCGTGGTGGTCACGATCCGCACAAGATTTTCGCGGCCTATCAGGCAGCCACGCAGCACAAGGGCCAGCCGACCGTCATCCTGGCCAAGACCATCAAGGGTTACGGCATGGGCGAGGCCGGTCAGGCCATGAACATCACCCACCAGCAGAAGAAGATGCCGGTGGAGTCGCTCAAGAAATTCCGCGACCAGTTCAAGCTGCCGATCCCGGACGATCAGATTGCCGACGTGCCGTATCTGAAGTTCGAAGAAGGCTCGAAGGAACTCGAGTACATGCGCGCCCGCCGCATGGAGCTGGGCGGTTATCTGCCGCAGCGTCGCACCAAGGCCGCCTCGCTGCCGGTGCCGGCACTGCCCGCGTTCGACGCGCTGCTCAAGGCAACCGCCGAAGGCCGTGAGATTTCCACGACGATGGCGTTCGTGCGTATTCTCAACGTGCTGCTCAAGGACAAGACGCTCGGCCAGCGTATCGTGCCGATCGTGCCGGACGAGTCGCGCACCTTTGGTATGGAAGGCCTGTTCCGCCAGATCGGTATCTGGAGCCAGGCGGGCCAGCGCTACATCCCGCAGGATCACGACCAGCTGATGTTCTACAAGGAATCGGAAAGCGGTCAGATTCTGCAGGAAGGCATTAACGAAGCCGGCGGCATGTGCGACTGGATCGCCGCCGCAACGTCGTACTCGACGCACGGCGAGACGATGATCCCGTTCTACATCTTCTACTCGATGTTCGGCTTCCAGCGTATCGGCGATCTGGCCTGGGCGGCCGGCGACATGCGCGCACGCGGCTTCCTGGTGGGTGGCACGGCCGGTCGTACGACCCTGAACGGTGAAGGCCTGCAGCATGAAGACGGTCACTCGCTGCTGTGGGCGTCGTCGATCCCGAACTGCCTGCCGTACGATCCGACGTTCGCCTACGAACTCGCCGTGATTGTCCAGGACGGCCTGCGTCGCATGGTGACGGATCAGGAAGACGTGTATTACTACCTGACGGTGATGAACGAGAACTACAGCCACCCGGCCATGCCGGAAGGTGCGGAAAACGACATCCTGAAGGGCATGTACGCGTTCCGTCGTGGCGTGGACAACAGCAAGGCACCGCGCGTGCAACTGCTGGGTTCGGGCACGATCTTCAACGAAGTGATCGCCGCTGCCGAGATGCTCAAGAACGACTGGGGCGTCGAGTCGGACCTGTGGAGCTGCCCGAGCTTCACCGAACTGGCCCGTGAAGGTAACGATGTCGCGCGCCACAATTTGCTGCACCCGACCGAGACGGCACGTCTGTCGCATGTCGAGAAGTGCCTGAACGATACGCGTGGCCCGGTCATTGCATCGACCGACTACATTCGTACGTACGCCGATCAGATTCGTCCGTTCGTGCGTGGCCGCTACGTGGTGCTCGGCACCGACGGCTATGGCCGTTCGGATACGCGCGAGAAGCTGCGTCACTTCTTCGAGGTGGATCGTAACTGGGTCACGGTCGCTGCCCTCAAGGCACTGGCCGACGAAGGCACGCTGCCGGCAAGCAAGGTCGCCGAAGCGATTGCCAAGTACAACCTGGATCCGAATAAACCCAACCCGATGACCGTCTAAAGGCCGCTTCGCGCAGCGCGCGCGACCGTCAGCCGCCCCCAGCGGCAGGCGGGCGCGTGTTGCGCGTCAAGCGCAGCCTCGAGGAGACTGTGGAAAATGAGTCAAGTGATCGAAGTGAAAGTCCCGGATATCGGTGACTTCAAGGACTTGCCCGTCATCGACGTGCTGGTCAAGGCGGGCGACAAGATCGATGCCGAGCAGGCCCTGATCACGCTGGAATCGGACAAGGCCACGATGGATGTGCCGAGCCCGGCTGCCGGCGTCATCAAGGCGCTGAGCCTGAAGGTTGGCGATGAAGTGTCCGAGGGTTCGCTTATCCTGACGCTCGAGACCGCGAACGGCTCGGGCGCGCAAGCCAATGGCGCCGCTGCAGCACCGGCTGCTGCAGCACCGCAAGCCGCTGCGCCGGCCGCCGCGCCGTCGGCACCTGCCGCGGCCCCGGCCGCCCCCGCCGCTGCGACCGGCGGCACGACCACCATCGACGTGAAGGTGCCGGATATCGGTGGCTACGACGATGTGCCCGTGATCGAACTGCTGGTTAAGGTGGGCGACACCGTGACGGCCGAGCAGTCGTTGATCACGCTGGAGTCGGACAAGGCCTCGATGGATGTGCCGAGCCCCGCAGCAGGCGTCGTCAAGGAACTGAAGGTCAAGGTCGGCGACAAGGTCTCGGAAGGTACGTCGATCGTCGTGCTCGAAGGCGCCGCGGCTGCCGCACCGGCCAAGGCCGCTGCGCCGGCACCTGCGCCCGCGCCGGCACCTGCGCCCGCGCCGGTCGCTCAGGCGGCAGCGCCTGCGCCTGCCCCGGCGGCCGCACCGGCCCCGGCACCTGCCGCAGCGCCTGCTGTCGCGCAAGGTGGCCAGCCGATCAGCCATGCCAGCCCGTCGGTGCGCAAGTTCGCCCGTGAACTGGGCGTGGATGTCTCGCAAGTGAAGGGCACCGGTCCGAAGGGCCGCATCGTCATCGACGACATTCGCAACTTCGTCAAGAGCGCGCTCGCCGGCAATCGCCCGGCCGCTGCAGGTGGTGCCCCGGCAGGTGGTGGCGAACTCAATCTGCTGCCGTGGCCGAAGGTCGACTTCTCGAAGTTCGGCCCGGTCGAGCCGAAGGCGCTCTCGCGCATCAAGAAGATTTCCGGCGCGAACCTGCATCGCAACTGGGTCATGATCCCGCACGTCACCAATAACGACGAAGCGGATATCGGTGAGCTCGAAGCGTTCCGTGTGCAGTTGAACAAGGAAAACGAAAAGGCCGGCGTCAAGGTGACGATGCTTGCGTTCGTGATCAAGGCCTGCGTGCTGGCCCTGAAGAAATTCCCGACGTTCAATGCCAGCCTCGACGGCGATAACCTCGTCTTCAAGCAATACTTCCACATCGGTTTTGCCGCCGACACGCCGAACGGCCTCGTGGTCCCGGTCGTGCGCGATGCCGACAAGAAGGGTGTGTTCGAGATCGCTCGCGAGACCTCGGAACTGGCCAAGCTCGCCCGCGAAGGCAAGCTCAAGCCGGATCAGATGCAAGGCGGTTGCTTCTCGATCTCGTCGCTCGGCGGTATTGGCGGCACGACGTTCACGCCGATCATCAACGCACCGGAAGTGGCCATTCTCGGCCTGTCGCGTTCGTATCAGAAGCCGGTGTGGGATGAGCGCAAGCAGCAGTTCCTGCCGCAACTGACGCTGCCGCTGTCGCTGTCCTACGATCACCGCGTGATCGATGGCGCCGAGGCGGCCCGCTTCAACGCCTACCTGGGTCAACTGTTGCAGGACTTCCGTCGCGCAATGCTGTAATGGCAGGCGCCGCCGGGCGCGCGTAAGCGCGAAACCGGCGGCGTTCGCGCGCACGCTTCAGGATCTGGACGGGGAGGGGCACCATGACCACCGTGGTAGTCGTCAAGAAGGCAGGTGAGATCGCCATTGCCGCTGATTCGCTGGTGACGTTCGGCGACACGCGGCTTTCGCAATCGTACGAAGAGAACCGCAAGGTTTTCCTCGTGGGCGACTCATACGTCGGCCTGGCCGGCACGACCGCGCATTTTCCGGTCATGCGAGCCATTCTCTCCGGTATGGCGGACGAATGCCGTCTGCACTCGCGCGACGAAGTGTTCCGCACGTTCTGCCGCGTCCATCAGAAGCTCAAGGAAGAGTATTTCCTCAATACCAAGGAAGAGGAAGACGATCCGTACGAATCGTCGCAGATCACCTGCGTGGTCGCGAACCCGACGGGTATCTACGGAATTTATTCCTACCGGGAAGTGTTTGTTTTCGATCGGTTCTGGGGGATCGGCTCGGGGCGCAACTTTGCGCTCGGCGCCATGTATGCCCTCTACGACCAGGATCTGAGCGCTAGCGCCATCGCCGAAGCCGGCGTCAAGGCGGGCGCCGAGTTCGACAAGAGCTCGGCCGGTCCGTTTCAGGTGCACGCGTTTCCGATCGATCCCACTATCAAGTCATAAATGCGACAGGGAGACCCCGCATGAGTCTCATTGAAGTCAAGGTGCCGGATATCGGTGCAGAGGGCGTGGATGTCATCGAAGTGATGATCAAGCCCGGCGACAAGATCGCCAAGGATGCGTCGCTCATTACGCTGGAATCGGACAAGGCGTCCATGGAAGTGCCGTCCGAAGTGTCGGGCACGATCAAGGAAGTGAAAATCAAGGTGGGCGACAAGGCCAGCCAGGGCACGCTGATCGCGCTGGTCGAAGCCGACGACGCCGGCGCTGCCAAGGCGGCTGCTCCGGCAGCGGCGCCGGCTGCGCAAGCGGCTCCTGCCGCGCCTGCGACATCGAGTGCGCCGGCGCCGACGGCGGCCAAGCATGGCGGCGGTGCCGACACCGAGTGCGACGTGGTCGTGCTTGGCGCGGGTCCGGGCGGGTACTCGGCCGCGTTCCGCAGCGCCGACATGGGCCGCAAGACCGTGCTGATCGAGCGTTACGCAACGCTGGGAGGCGTGTGCCTGAACGTGGGTTGCATTCCGTCGAAGGCGCTGCTTCACACGGCGGCCGTGCTCGAAGAAGCGCAATCGCTGGGCCATCACGGTATTTCGTTCGCGAAGCCCGAGGTCGATCTCGACAAGCTGCGCGGCTACAAGGAAAGCGTGGTTGGCAAGCTCACCACGGGTCTTGCCGGCATGGCCAAGATGCGCAAGGTGGAAGTGGTGCGCGGTGTGGGCACCTTCCTCGACCCGAACCACATTCAGGTGGTGGATGCCGAAGGCAACAAGCGCGTGGTGAAGTTTGCGCAGGCCATCATCGCCGCCGGTTCGCAGGCAGTGAAGCTGCCGTTCATGCCGGAAGATCCGCGCGTCGTCGATTCGACCGGTGCGCTCGAGCTGCGCCAGATTCCGAAGAAGATGCTCGTGATCGGCGGTGGCATCATCGGCCTGGAAATGGCGACGGTCTACAGCGCGCTGGGGGCCGAGATCGACGTGGTCGAAATGCTCGACGGCTTGATGCAGGGCGCCGACCGCGACCTCGTCAAGGTCTGGGAAAAGATGAACACGAAGCGCTTCGGGCGCGTCATGCTCAAGACCAAGACCGTGGGTGCCGAAGCCAAGGCCGACGGCATCTACGTGAAATTCGAAGGCGAAGCGGCACCGGCCGAAGCGCAGCGTTACGACCTGGTGCTGGTTGCCGTGGGCCGCAGCCCGAACGGCAAGAAGATCGGTGCCGAGTACGCAGGCGTGGCCGTGGGCGATCGCGGGTTCATTTCGGTCGACAAGCAGATGCGCACGAACGTGCCGAACATCTTCGCGATCGGCGATATCGTCGGTCAGCCGATGCTCGCGCACAAGGCCGTGCACGAAGCGCACGTCGCGGCCGAAGCCGCCGCTGGCGAGAAGGCCTACTTCGATGCCATCCAGATCCCGTCGGTGGCTTACACCGATCCGGAAGTGGCCTGGGCGGGCAAGACCGAAGACCAGTTGAAGGCCGAAGGCGTGAAGTACGGCAAGGCCGTGTTCCCGTGGGCGGCATCCGGTCGAGCCATCGCGAACGGTCGTGACGAAGGCTTCACCAAAGTGTTGTTCGACGAAGAGACGCATCGCATCGTGGGCGGCGCTATCGTCGGCACGCACGCGGGCGACCTGATCGGTGAAATCTGTCTGGCTGTCGAAATGGGTGCCGATGCTGTCGATATCGGCAAGACGATCCACCCGCACCCGACGCTGGCCGAATCGGTCGGTATGGCAGCGGAGATCTACGAAGGTGTCTGCACCGACGTGCCGCCGGCTCGCAAGAAGTAAGGTGTGACGAGGTCGTTGCGTGCCGGACGAAGTTGTCGAGGCATGCGCCGATTCCGTGTGGGGTGCTGGCGGTTCGTCGTCACGAGGTCATTGACGACGAACGCCAACAAAAAAACCGCCATTCCGTTTTGGGATGGCGGTTTTTTTTCGCGCCGACTATTCGCTTTTCTGGCGCGACCGGAACGCCGCGACCTTCATTCGGTTGCCGCAGAGCGCCATGCTGCACCAGCGACGTCGATGCGATTTCGTCTTGTCGTGAAACATGAGCGTGCAGTCGTGCGCTTCGCATTGCCGCACAAGATCCAGGGGCGTGTCGGTCAACAGTCGGGTTAGCGCTTGAGCCACGGGCTCGAGAAAGCTGACGGCGGTCTCTTGCGGACGTTGCTTCACCATCTTGAAAGACTGGCTCTCGCTGTCCCACGCCAGCGCTTCCGATGCGCGCCCCGCCTCAAGCACGTAATTGAGGACCGTAGCGTCTGCCGGGGTCCCTTGTTTGGCTGCATTCACCAGGGATCTTGCGTTCTCGCGCAATTGGAGCGCCAGCGTCAGCAAGCCCTCAGGACATGCGTCGACATCGGCGGGAACCGCACCGGCGAGCTTCAGCCATGCGACCACAGCAGCATCGTCGACGAAGCACTCCTGATGCGCCGCGCCGACACCGAACGCACTGTTCACGAAGTCGAGCGCGAGGTCGTCGCCCACGAACAGCGGCGGCTGATGGATTTTGGCGTTTTCTTTCATGTTTAAAAATGTAACCGATAAAAAACAATTTGACAAGTTACATTGTCGGTGAGTAACCTGTAAAGCATGTTTATTCGGTTACAAGGAGATCGATGATGACTTCGAATGGCGTGCTAGGGGCAGCCGATCAGGTTGCGAAAGGGCAATCTGGCTCGGCACGGGCGGCGGACCTGCAGGTCCACCACAAGTTTGAGCAGGTGGGGGATGTGAAGGTGTTCTATCGTGAGGCCGGCGATCGCAACGCGCCGACGGTGCTTCTGTTGCATGGGTATGCCGCGTCTTCGTTCATGTATCGCAATCTCATCCCGATACTCGCGCACGGCTATCACGTCATTGCGCCGGACCTGCCTGGTTTCGGATTCACCGAAGCGCCACCGCGCGGACAGTACGCCTACACGTTTGAGCAACTTGCCAAGACCATCGGACAGTTCACCGAGCAACTGAAGCTGGGGCGCTATGCCATGCAGGTCTTCGACTATGGCGCGCCCGTCGGCTGGCGTCTCGCGCTGGCGAATCCTTCTCGCGTGAGCGCCATCATTTCCCAGAATGGGAATGCGTACGAAGAGGGATTGGGGCAGGGCTGGTTGCCGATTCAGAAATATTGGAAGGACCCGTCGCAAGCGAACCGTGACGCCCTGCGCGAATTTCCCACGCCGGCCTCGATCAAGTGGCAGTACCTCGAAGGCGTGCCGGATCACACCCTGGTCGCCCCCGAAGCCATTGCGCTCGAGAGCTTTTTCGTGTCCCGCCCGGGCAATGCGGACGTTCAGTTGGATCTGCTTCTGGACTACGCATCAAACGTGGCGAAGTACCCGGAATTCCAAGCCTATTTCCGCAAACACCAACCGCCCTTGCTCGCAGTGTGGGGCCGGCACGATCCGTTCTTCCTGCCAGCGGGGGCGGAGGCATGGAAGCGCGATATCCCGAATGCCGATGTGCGTTTCTATGACACGGGCCACCTTGCACTTGAGACGCATGGCGAGGAGATCGGGGCTGTCATTCGGGGCTTCCTGGACAGCAATGTGAAATGAGCAACCCTGCGTCCGCTGCCTTCGGGAAGCGGTGGCCGGTGCAAGCCATTGGGCATCGGCACCGTATCGCCTCGCTGTGCAACGGTGCACTGACGCAAGTCTTGTGTCTGTGGGCGCAAATTGGCCGCCCCCGGACATCACACAAATCTGAGGCATGAATCATGAACGAACTGACTGGAAAGCGCGCCCTTGTGACGGGCGCTTCACGTGGCATTGGCGCGGCGATCGCGATCGCCCTGGCGGAAAAGGGGGCGGACGTCGCGCTCACCTATGAGAGGTCGGGGGATCGTGCAGCAGAGGTGGTTCGGGCGATCGAGCGAAAGGGCCGCAAAGCAGTCGCCATTCAAGCGAACAGCGCCGATCCGGCCGCGATCAAGCGCTCGGTCGATACCGCTGCTGAAGTGTTGGGCGGCCTCGACATTCTCGTCAATAACGCGGCGATTGCGTTGTACGCGCCGACGGCAGAGATCGGTGTCGACGCGATCGGTGCAATGCTCGACGTCAACGTGCGCGGGCCGGTGTTGGCAGCGCAGGCTGCCATTCCCTATCTTGGCGCGGATGGCCGCATTGTCACGATTGGCTCTGCCGGTGCCGATCGCATCGTCGGGTACCCGGGGACGTTTTACTACATGACAAAGTCTGCGTTGCAATCATTCACGCGTGGGCTCGCGCAAGAACTCGGTCCGCGCGATATCACGGTGAATCTGGTGCAACCGGGCTCTACCAATACCGACATGAACCCTGCCGATGGTGAGTTTTCTGACTTCCAGCGCGGCCTGAGCCCGCTCGGTCGATTTGGTGCGCCGGAAGATGTCGCCGCAGCCGTCGCTTTCCTGGCAAGTCCTGCGGCGCGCCAGATCACCGGTGCGATTCTGACCGTGGACGGCGGGCAGACGACCTGACATTGCGAACCGGGATTGCCGGCAAGCCGGATGTCGTCAGCGCGAGGGAGCGGGAAATTCGGGCACCCCAAAAAGAAAACCCGGCGAATGCCGGGTTCGAAAGGTACCTGCGGTACCGAGGAGACAACTGGTGTCGCGGCATCAGCTTGGGGTGCCGCGACGAATTTTCAAGCGTCCCTCGTATAACTCTGAAGTCGACGCTTTGCGCTTACTTCTTGGCGCTGGCAGCACGCGAAGCCTGAGCGGCAGCCTTCGAGGCGACGTTGGTCGCAGCAGCGAAGTTCGTCTCGGCGATCTCTACGGCTTGCTTGGTGGCCTTCTGAACGCTGTCGAACGCGCTGTTGGCAGCGGACAGGGCCGACTTGGCCAGGGCAACCGCCGATTCCGAACCGGCCGGTGCATTCTTGGCCAGGTTGTCGAACAGCGCTTGCACGTTCTGCGAGCTCTCAGCCAGTTGGGCTTCGGCCACCTTGGTCACTTCGGCTTGCGTCGACGAAGCGATTTCGTACAGGTGACGGCCATACGCGAGCGCCTTTTCGGCAGCCGGTTGGACGAGGTTGGCTTGCAGCGCGAGCAGCTCTTGTGCGTCCTTCACGGCGAAAGCCTTCTGGGCGGTCGAGGCGGACTCGGCCAGCGATGCCTTGACGGCTTGGAGGTTCAGCTCGACCAGCTTCTCAACGCCTTCGAAGGCTTTGTTGGTCAGGCCAAACAGGGTTTCCAGATTGGCTTTGTGGGCAGCAGCGAGTTGCTCGGGGGTCAGAAACGACATGGCGTTCTCCTAGGGTGTTTTACACAACGTATCGACCCACTCCGTGTTCGCTGGGTGGTTCTCACCTTCTCTCGGTGAAAACACGGTTGGGGCCTTCTCAAATGGGTGCGATCGCTTTTGTGCATCGCACAAATGCAAGTTTAGAGATATTTTTGTGACTGTCAAGTTCTTTTTGTGCGCTGCACAAAAACAACAAAACCTTACAAAATCAGTAACTTGGGATCCCGTGACGAATATGTGACATCGCGCTGCGGCGAAATGGCATCACCCCTTGGAAACCGTTGATTGGTGCGGCTTTGCACCGATTTGGCGCGCCAACGCACCAAGCGCGGCGATGGTACTATCGACGAGTTCCGGCACTGGCGGGACGGTCAGACGCGAGGCGAATGCGCCGCTCCCCGAGAGGTGCCGCGTGGTCCGAGCGTGGTCCGTTCGCCAGTGCCGATGTCGTTCAACGGCTTTTTTGCGTGCCGCACTGCCGGCCTTTCGCGTCGATGCAAGCGTTTTACAGCGACCATTTCGTCCTGCCGCTGCCGCCCGGGCACCGGTTTCCCATGGAGAAGTACGCGCGTCTGCGCGAGCGTGTGGCGCAGGAGCTGCCGCAGGTCGTGCTATGCGAAGCGCTTCCCGTCGATGATGTGATGCTCGGCCGCGTACATTCGCCCGACTATGTCGCACGCGTGAGTGCCGGCACGCTGGATCCGAAGCAGCAGCGCGACATCGGCTTCCCCTGGTCGACACAAATGGTGGAACGCTCGCGCCGGTCCGCCGGGGCGACCGTTGCGGCGTGTCGTGCCGCACTGACCGACGGTGTGGCCGCCAATCTCGCGGGAGGCACGCATCACGCGTACGCGGATCGCGGGGAGGGGTTTTGCGTCTTCAACGACGCCGCAGTCGCTGCCCGCGCCATGCAGGCCGAACTGGGCGCCGGGACACGCGTGGCCATCATCGACCTCGACGTGCATCAGGGCAACGGCACCGCGTCCATTTTCGAGCACGACCCGAGCGTCTTCACACTGTCGCTGCACGGCGAGCACAACTACCCGTTCCACAAGGCGCGCGGCGACCTCGATGTCGCGTTGCCCGACGGCTGTGGCGACGACGAGTATCTCGTCGCGCTCGCGCACGCGCTCACCGATCTCTTTGCGCAGTTCAGCCCGTCACTGGTGATTTATCTTGCGGGGGCCGACCCATTGGAAAATGACCGGCTCGGCCGACTGGCGCTTACGCACGACGGCCTGCTTGTCCGTGATCGACTCGTGCTGACGGCTTGCGCAGAACGGGGCTTGCCGGTCGCGATCGCGATGGCCGGTGGCTATGGCCGCGACATCGGGCAGACCGTTGCAGCACATTTCTCGACGATCCGTCTTGCCAGCCAGTTTCAGCGAGCTACCCGTCGATCGTATTCGCCTTACGGTGTCGCACAGTGCGACTTACTCGCATGACGGGGCGTAAGGCGACGCCACCGCATTCCGTGGCTTCTTCAGGTTCACGTGCGGCATCGGGCACGGGCGGCGCGGCGATCTGGAATGCCACCATGCCCTGGTGGTTCGTGCTGATCTGGAGTACCGGCTTCATTGTCGCCAAATACGGCATGCCGAACGCCGAGCCGCTGACGTTTCTCGCGCTTCGCTTCGGCGGCACGCTGCTCGTCATGGTGCCGATCGCGTTGCTGACGCGTACGCCGTGGCCAACGCGCGCGTTCACCGGCGCCGAGGGAACGATGCTGCGCATCGACTGGCCACTCATCGCGCATCTCGCCGTCTCGGGCATTCTGATTCAGGCGGTTTATCTGGGCGGCGTATGGGCCGCGATCAAGCAGGGCGCGCCGGCGGGGTTGGCGGCGCTCGTCGTAGGCATTCAGCCGCTGTTGACGGCGCTGTTTGCACGCGTCGTCGGTGAGCCGGTGTCACGACGCCAGTGGCTCGGACTGTGCTGCGGCTTCGTGGGCGTCGGGCTGGTGGTGGCCAACAAGGTGGGCGTGCGTGGTGTGGGCGCAGGCACGGTCGCGTTGTGCGTGCTCAGCCTGTTTGCCATCACTTCCGGCACGCTCTACCAGAAGCGTTTCTGTTCGCATTTCGATCTGCGCGTCGGTACGATCGTCCAGTTCGGCGCGGCCTTTGTCGTGACGCTGCCGGCCGCGTGGGCGCTCGAGACGATGACAGTGCGCTGGAACGCCGAGATGATCGGCGCATTGGCATGGTCGGTGCTGGCATTGTCGATCGGTGCGATTTCGCTACTGTTCCTGCTGATCCGGCACGGTGCCGCGACCAAGGTTTCCAGTCTGATGTACCTCACCCCTCCGACCACCGCCGTCATGGCCTGGCTCCTGTTCGGCGAGACGCTGTCGCCGTTGAGCGCCGCAGGCATGGTCATTGCGGCCCTTGGCGTCGCCCTCGTGATCGAACGCCGCACGGCACCCGCCGCAACGGTCTCCTGATCCACGCAGTACACGCCGCTTCTCCGAATGCATTTGACGAATGTCCATGAAACAAGAACATCCGCACAGCCAGGCCGCTCAATCGAGCGAAGCGTCCGTCACCCCCGTTGGCCTGCAATCGCAACCCGATGCTGGGGTAAGTCCGCATCACCCCGTTGTCAACGATAACGCCGGCGAGCGCGTGGAATATGTCGACGAGGCGATTCGTAGTCGACGTTCGATTCGCGCCTACCTGCCCACGCCGGTGCCGCAGGCGACCGTGGCCGACATCCTTTCGGTAGCATCGCGCGCGCCGTCGGGCAGCAACATTCAGCCGTGGCAGACCTACGCACTGACCGGCGATTCGCTCAAGCGTCTGACATCGCGTTTGCTGGAGGCTTTCAACGACCCGGCGCAGCGCTTGATGCACCAGGAGGAATACGCGTATTACCCGCGCGAGTGGACCGAGCCGTATCAGGCGCGGCGCCGCAAAGTGGGATGGGACTTGTATGGGCTTCTCGGTATCGGACGCGCAGACAAAGAACGCATGCATGGCCAACACGCCCGCAACTTTACGTTCTTCGACGCGCCGGTCGGGCTGATCTTCACGATCGACCGGCATCTGGAGCAGGGGAGTTGGCTGGACTACGGCATGTTTTTGCAGAGCGTGATGGTCGCGGCGCGTGCGCGAGGGCTCGACACCTGTCCGCAGGCGGCATTTGCCACGTTCCACCAGGTGATTGCCGATGAGTTGCGACTACCCGAAACGCGGATGGTGGTGTGCGGAATGGCATTCGGATATGCCGACCCGGCTGCGATCGAGAACCGGCTCGTCACCGAGCGTGCGCCCCTGGATGAGTGGGCGCATTTTCTGAATTAACGTATATCAAGGAATTGGCAAATTTTGGCAATATTTGGCGAGTGTGCATTTCGACGCGTTGCGCTGCACAAAACTGCCAGATGCCGGTTTAAGTATTTCAGCTAAGTCATTCATATTGCTTATTTTTTCGGAAGTTACTAAACTTCTCCCAAACTCGTTGCCTGCCAACCTTACGCTACCCCCTATCTATGTACGCGATCACCGCCCTTGCGCGTCTGTGCCGCTCCCGCCTCTGGGGTGCTGCCGTCGTGGCGATTTCGCTCGCCGCCGGTGCGCCGGCAGTCGTTCACGCCGCCGGTAAGACGAGCGAATGCTCGCCCAAGACGGCCAAGACGGCTGCTCAGAAGCGCGCCTGCGCGAATGCTGCCTCGACGAAATCCACCGCTTCCAAAACCAACGTCAAACGTGCGGTCGCCACCACGGCCGCTCGCGAAACGAAAAGTACGAAAGCCGGCAGCAAGACACGCAAGCTGGCTGCCGTCGACGACGACGGCCCGGCCGCCAAGCGCGTTGCCGTCAAGCACGTCGTCTACAAGAACGGCAAACGCCGTGTCGTGACGTCGTACCGTACCGTCAACTTTGCACCGCAAGCGCCGGAGCGTCTGTCGACCGGTCGCGCCTTTGGCTTGCATGAAACGCCCGATGTGCTCGCACTGCGCTCGTCCGTTGCCTACGTCATCGACGAGCGGACCGGCGAATCGCTGTTCGACAAGAACTCGCAAGCCGTGCTGCCCATCGCTTCGATTTCGAAGCTGATGACGGCCATGGTCGCGCTCGATGCGAATGTCCCGATGACCGACGTCATGGAAGTAACGGACGAAGATCGTGACTACGAGAAGGGCACGGGCTCGCGTCTGTCGGTTGGCTCGCGCCTGTCGCGCGAAGACATGCTGCACATTGCGTTGATGTCGTCGGAGAACCGCGCGGCCGCTGCGCTCTCGCGTTACTTCCCGGGCGGTCGTCCGGCGTTCCTCGCGGCGATGAACCGCAAGGCGAAGCAACTCGGCATGAACGACACGCACTTCAACGACCCGACCGGGCTTTCGAGCCAGAACGTGTCGAGCGCGCGTGATCTCGTGAAGATGGTCAAGGCCGCGTACCAGTACCCGATGATTCGCCGCTTCTCGACGGACAGCAATTACGACGTCAATACCGGCCGTCGTGATCTGCACTATGTCAGCACGAACCATCTGATCGGTCACGCGGGCTGGGAAATCGGCCTGCAGAAGACGGGTTACATCAACGAAGCCGGCCAGTGTCTTGTGATGCAGGCGAACGTCGATGGCCGTCCGGTGATCATGATTCTGCTGGATTCGACGGGCAAGTATTCGCGCTTTGCCGATGCCACGCGCGTTCGCAAGTGGTTGCTGGAAGGCGGCGGTGCCGCGCCGCAACGCACCGCCGGCACGACGCCGACCGCACAAGTGGCGACGAACAGCGAGCACGCGCTGTAAGGCTTGCGCGAGCGACGTGGCTGGCGCCACGTTCGCGGGTCGCCTGCCCCTGTCGTGACGCAATAAACAAAAGGCACTCCCTCGGGAGTGCCTTTTGTTTTGCCTTTATCTGGATGGCATCCTCTCACGGGAGAGGGCGTACCCCACACGAATGACCGGCGGGGTCGCCGTGAATTACTCGGCTGCGACCCCGTGCGCCGCCGAACCGCCAGCCTCCGGACGGGGCGCGTGAAAGCCCAGTGAAGCGGAGATGAGCAGCGCCGTCTCGTTCAGGTTCGCCAGCCACGCATCTTGCAGCCGGTCGGCCGGTGCAGACAGCGAGAGGCCTGCGACGAGCTTGCCGCTGTCGTCGTAAATCCCTGCAGCGATGCAACGCACGCCGAGTTCCAGTTCTTCGTTATCGCGCGCGTAGCCCGACTTGCGCACGTGGTTCAGCTCGCGTTCGAGCTTCTGCAAATCGGTAATGCTGTTGCGCGTGTGTCCCGACAGGCCGGTGCGTGTGGCGTAGGCGCGCACACGCGCGGCTTCGTCCGCAGCGAGGAAAAGCTTGCCAACCGATGTGAGATGCAACGGCGCGTGCCCGCCGATGGCGCGCACGACCTGCATGCCCGAGCGCTCGCTGTAGGCGCGTTCGATATAGACGATCTCGTCGCCCTGACGTACCGACAGGTTCACCGTCTGGCCCGTAATGCGGTGCAGGCCACGCATCGGGGTAAGCGCGGCGTCGCGTACCGACAGCCGGGCCTTGACCAGGTTGCCGAGCTCGAGCAGGCGCATGCCGAGGCGATAGGTGCCCGGATCGCAACGATCGACAAAGCGGCACGCCACCATGTCGTTCAGGATGCGGTGAGCGGTGGACGGGTGAAGTTCGGTGGCGTGTGCCAGATCCTTGAGACTGACCGGGTCGGCATGTGCCGCCAGCGCGTCGAGCAGACGCATCATGCGCTCGATCACCTGGATGGACGTGCGTGACTCCGTGCCTTGACTGCTTTCGTCTTTCATGGGGTAGGGCCGAGTTTCGTATAGCGTCGATTCTATATCATATGGTGAAAAATTCGCAGGGTTCGCGTAGAGGACTTCTGCGAAAAATCACGCGATGCGCGCGGCGGCATCCGGTGCACGTCATGTGAGCGCGTCGTTGCAGCAGTCACTGTCGCCCGAAACCGAAAGTGGCCAATTTTTTCGCTGGCTACCATTCCCCCTGCCATTAACCGAGTGCTCGTTCGCTTCAGGCGGAGCGACTGCCGAGAGGGAGGAGGTGCATGCGATGTTCGCTCGAATGTGTGGGTCGACAGTGATGCGATTGCCGAAAATCCGGCCAATTTCCAAGCGGGTTGTGCCGTCCGGCAAGTCGATCGACGCCCGGCGCGCCGAGATCGCAGACCGGCTCGAGCGAATTGCGAACGCGCGATCCCGCCTGGGCTTGCCTGACGCGGGAGTGTCGAAATTGCAGTCGACATTCGACGAGGCTTATCGCAAGGCAACGTCCGGCTATTGGAGGGGCGGACTGAGCGACGGCTTCTGGCGTCACAAGGGAGCGTCCGGCCAATGGGGATTGCTGGCGTTTGTTGGAGACCAGACCAACATTGGCGATAGCACGAGACTGACGCCGTCGGCGAAGCGGTTTCAGGTGATTCTGGAGAAGCTATGTGACGCGCTGGCAAACGAGCAGGACGTGCTGGAACAATGCATCGTCGTGGCCAGGAAGAGCGAGGAGGCGCTGAGAAAAAGAGTACCTGGCAGTGAGGGGCGAGAATGGGGTGGGCGAGGTGGCAAGGAGGTGGATTGCCTGACACTCGTGCGCCGTATCGAGTCACATCTGGACATCACGCGCGAGACGATAGCGAGCGCGTCGAAACAGGTGGTGCCGGAGAAGAAGCACTATGGCAAGCGGTTCTGGATTTCGACGGCGCTATTTGTCGTCTCGGTGGGCATTGCAGTTGCCGGATTGATCGCATCGGGCGGTGTCGTTGCTGCGGCGCTCGCACTCGGCGCGCTGATCGTCACGACGGTCATTCGGTTGCAAAGCCTGGCGAGTATACGCGGCTATGACCGCGATCGCGGCTGGAAGTCGATTGAGGGTCTTCTGGCGGAAACCAAGCATTTTCTGGAGACGGAGGGGGAGGCAATGAAGACGCACCTATTAGTGACGGCAGCGCTTGAGCGATTGGAAATTGAAAAGCAGGTGTGGCAAGAAATGCACGCGATGCGCGACGATCTGCGACGGGTCGAAAGTGTGGTGGCGCAAGACCTGGCGGCGGTTCGGGCCGAGCTGGCGCGTGGGCTGGTGGAATTGAAGCAAAACGACGTGCGGCTGGCTGAAGGTCAAGCCGAGTTGCGGCAGATGATAATGGCGGTGACCGCGGAGTCGCGGCACCCTTCCAACCGACCGGTGGCACGTTCGGCATCCGGAAGTGAGCCGATAGGCCGCGTTCGTTCGTTACGCCAACAATTCGAGGTGCCGCGCATGGCGTAATCCGCTGCGCGATATGCGGGAATCCACGCTGGGCCACGGCGGCCCGGCGTCTTATAATGGCGCATTATTCCCGAATAGAGGATTCCCCCAATGCGCGTCGGACTGTTTGTCACGTGTCTGATCGACATGATGCGTCCGGAAATCGGCTTCTCGACGCTCAAGCTGCTCGAGACCGCCGGTTGTGAAGTCGTCATTCCCGACGCCCAAACCTGCTGCGGCCAGCCGGGCTACAACTCCGGCGAACGCGCCATCGCTCGCGACCTCGCCCAGAAATTCCTCGACGAATTCGAATCGTTCGACTATGTCGTGGTGCCGTCGGGCTCCTGCGGCGGCATGGTCAAGGCGCACTACGGCGACCTCTTCGCCGACGATCCCGAACTCATGGGCCGCTACGAGCGCTTGCGCCCGCGCGTGTTCGAACTGACCGACTTTCTCGTCAACGTTTTGCATATCGACACGGTCCCCGGCGACTACAACGGTGAAGTGACGTATCACGACTCGTGCTCGGGCCTGCGCGAACTGGGCGTGAAGACGCAGCCGCGTGCCTTGCTCGCGAAAATGCCCGGCGTGAAGATGACCGAGATGAAGGACTGCCAGGCGTGCTGCGGTTTCGGGGGCACCTTTGCGTTGAAGTACGGCAACATTTCGACGGCGATCGTCGACGAGAAATGCGCCAATATCGCGGCCAGCGGTGCGCCGGCCGTCGTGCTGGGCGACCTCGGCTGCATGCTCAACATCGAGGGGCGCCTGCGTCGCACCGGAGACACGAAGACGCGCGTGCTGCACATCGCGCAGGTACTCGCCGGCGATGCGTAAGCGCGTCGCCGCCATGCTTTCGATCTTCGCAGCTGCGCGCGCCGTCACGGCCGCCCACTGCCATCCCCTTTCGTGAGTCGCGATGCAAGTTCAATCGATGCAATTCAAGGCGCGCGCCGGGCAGAAGCTCGCCGACCAGCGCCTGCAAGCCAACCTCAAGAAGCTCTCCACCAAGTTCGTGACGGCGCGTGCGGCCGCCATCGAGGAAATTGATTTCGACGCGACGCGCGAAGCGCTCAAGGAGCGTCGTAATCGCGGTCTGGAGACGCTCGACGTCTGGCTGGAAATCTTCGAGCGCGAAGCGACGCGACGCGGTGCAACCGTGCTGTTTGCCGAGTCGACGCAGGACGCGGCGAGACTGATCGCGGAGATCGCCCGCAAGCACGACGTGAAGAAGGTGATCAAGTCGAAGTCGATGGTCACCGAGGAGTTGCAGCTCAACAAGGTGCTCGCCGACATGGGCGTGCAGTCGGTAGAGACCGACCTTGGCGAGTACATCCTGCAGATCAACGACAACGAGCCGCCGTCGCACATCATTGCGCCGGTCGTGCACAAGGATAAGGACGAGGTCGCGGATCTGTTTGCGCGTGTGCATCACAAGCCGCGCCTGACCGAAATTCCCGCCATGACGCGCGAAGCGCGCGAGATGTTGCGGCCACAGTTCCTGTCGGCCGACATGGGCGTGACCGGCGGCAACTTCCTCGTTGCCGAGACCGGCTCCGTCGCCGTGGTGACCAATGAGGGCAACGAAGGCATGTGCACGATCATGCCGCGCGTGCACGTGGCCGTAACGGGCATCGAGAAGGTGTTGCCCACGTTGGAGGACCTCGCGACGGCGATGCGTCTGCTGCCGCGCTCGGCGACCGGTCAGGGCACGTCGAATTACTTTTCGCTGCTCACCGGTACGCGCGTCGAGGGTGAGGTCGATGGCCCCGGCCACATGTACTTCGTGCTCGTGGACGGTGGTCGCTCCGGATTGATCGGCGGGGCGTTCCAGGAAATGCTGCGCTGCATTCGCTGCGGCGCCTGCATGAACCATTGTCCGGTGTATCAGAAGATCGGCGGCCACGCCTACGGATGGGTGTACCCGGGACCGATGGGCTCGGTGCTCACGCCGAGCTACGTCGGTCTGGAAAAGACGGTCGATCTGCCGCAGGCAGCCACGCTGTGCGGCGAGTGCAACCGCGTGTGCCCGGTCGGCATTCCGATTTCCGATCTGCTGCGCAAGTTGCGTGAGCGTCAGGTCGATCGCGGTCTGCGGCCGTGGCAGGAGCGGGCGGCACTCGCGGCGTGGGCGTTCGCTGCGCGACGTCCGCGTCTGTACGCCACCCTTACAGGGCTTGGATCGTGGGCGCTGCGCCGCATGGGACGTGATCGCGGCAGCATCTCGAAGCTGCCATTCGGTGGCGGCTGGACGGACACGCGAGAGATGCCGGCGCCGAGCGGCAAGACGTTCCGCGCAATGTATCGCGCGCGTCGCGCACCGCGATGAAATCGAACGATTGGCGTTGCTAGCGGGGCAGTTCGCAAGCGACGCCGGGTCAACAAAAGGCCGGTCTCCGTCAATGGAGTACTGGCCTTTTGCATGCTGGCAAGGCGATCGGGTGTCTAGCTTCGCGCGGGCAACGCGAGACGCTTTTCGATGCGTCGCTGCAATGCAGAGAGTCCTGTCGACAAGACCCAGTAAATCGCAGCACACGCGAGATAGAGGGGTAACGGCTGATAGGTCGACGCGATGACCTCCTGCGCGGAGCGAAGCAACTCGGTCACGGTGATGACGGACACGAGCGACGTGTCCTTGATCAGGCTGATGAGGCTGTTGCCGAGACTGGGTACGGCGATGCGAAGCGCCTGCGGTGCAATGACGTAACGCAGTGTCTGCCAGTACGACAGGCCGAGGCTGTACGCGGCGAGCCATTGTCCGCGCGGCATGCCTTCGAGCGCGCCGCGCATGCTCTCCGACAGGTAAGCCCCCACGTTCAAACTGAGGGTGAGCACACCGGCGGGTGTCGGGTCGAGCGAGATGCCGATGCCGGGCAGGCCGTAATAAATCACGAAGATCTGCACGAGCAGCGGGGTGCCGCGCATCACGCTGACATAGGCGCGGGCGATGGCCCGCAGCACGCGGACCTTGCCGATGCCCATGATCGCCACGATGATGCCGATCGCCAGACCGAACACCATCGACATCAAGGCGAACTTGATCGTCAGCACCGTGCCCTGCAACAGCACCGGCATGGATTGGGCAGCGAGTTCGAATGGATTCATGGGCGTATCGGATCGGGGTGCGTGGGGCGCAGTGCGCGTAATGACGACGGCCGGCACCCGCGTCGTTTGCGTGATGCCGGCCGTTGAACAACCGTAAGACAGCCTTGGATCATGCGGCGGAAATCGGCGAGCCGCTGATCACTTACTTCGCGGGCTGGGACACGTCTTCACCGAACCACTTCTGCGCGATCTTGGTGAGGGTGCCGTCCTTCTTCATATCGGTCAGCGCGTCGTCGATCGCCTTCGCGAATTTCGGATTGTCCTTGCGGAACGGAATGCCGACGGACTGATTGGTGCCCTGAAGTACCGCGCCCGGACGCAGCGGCAGGTTCGACGTCTTGATCAGATACGCAAGCATCAGGCGATCGTTGAGGGCTGCATCGACGCGCCCGGCGGACAGGTCGCGCAGATACTCGGGCGCGCCCGGATACGTGCGCACGTCGATGCCCGGGACGGCCTTCGCCATCTTGTCGTAGTTGCTGCCCAGACTCACGCCGAGCTTGTGGCCCTTGAGGGCTTCGAGCGACTTGAACTCGCGGTTGTCATCCTTGCGCTGGATGAGCTGCGCCGCAGAGTACGTGTACGGCTGGCTGAAATCGAGCGACTTCTTGCGCTCGTCGGTAATGGCAACCTGGTTGACGATGACGTCGAACTTGCCTGCCACGAGCCCGCCGATGATGCCGCTCCATTCCGTCGTCACGAACTGCGGCTTCACGCCGAGACGCTGGGCGATGGCCTTGGCCACGTCGACGTCGTAGCCGTCGAGTTGGCCATCCTGCGCGCGGTAGTTGAACGGCGGATAGGTGCCTTCGATGCCGATCTTCAACACGCCGGCGGACTTCACGGTGTCGAGCAGGTCAGCCGCACGCGCGGGCGAGGTGCCGATCAACGCGGCGGCAGTCAGCGGAACGAGGCACAGCGTCTTGAGCCAGGTTTTCATGATCATGAGTTCTCCCAATGGCGATGAGGGGGTGCGACGCGCCGCCGCTCAGGCGGTACGCAGCGCCTGTACGCATTCTCGCACCAGCTCGGGGCCGCGGTAAATCAGCCCGCTGTAGACCTGAACCAGACTGGCGCCGGCATCGAGTTTGGCTTGCGCGTCGGCGCCGGAGAGAATGCCGCCCACACCGATGATCGGCAGTGCGCCGCCGAGTTCGGTCGCCAGTGCGCGAATCACGCGGTTCGACGCTTCGAACACCGGGCGCCCGGACAGGCCACCCGTTTCATTGGCATAGGGCAGGCCGGCAACGGCTTCGCGCGAGAGCGTGGTGTTGGTGGCGATCACGCCGTCGAAGCCATGACGCGTGAGCGTGCCGGCAATGACCTTGATCTGTTCGTCGTCGAGGTCCGGTGCGATCTTGAGCGCGATCGGCACGTACTTGCCATGTCGGTCGGACAGTGCGCGTTGCTTGTCCTTGAGCTTGCCGAGCAGGGCGTCGAGTTCGTCGCCGCCCTGCAACTGACGCAGGTTCTTGGTGTTCGGCGACGAAATGTTGACCGTTACATACGTAGCGTACGGATACACTTTTTCGAGACAGATGAGATAGTCGTCGACGGCGCGCTCGATCGGGGTGTCGGCATTCTTGCCGATGTTCAGCCCTAGCGGACCCTTGTAGCGTGCTGACTGCACGTTCTGAAGGAACTGCTCGACGCCGCCGTTGTTGAAGCCCATGCGGTTGATGATGGCTTCGGCTTGCGGCAGACGGAAGATGCGCGGCTTCGGATTGCCGGACTGCGGGCGTGGCGTGACCGTGCCCACTTCCACGAAGCCGAAGCCGAGGGCGGCAAGGCCGTCGATGCAACTGCCGTCTTTGTCGAGGCCGGCCGCGAGGCCCACGGGGTTCGGGAATCGGATGCCCATGACCGTGCGCGGGGCTTCGGGGAGTGTCTGTCCGACGAGTCCGCTCAGGCCGAGCGAGGCGGCGCCGCGCAGGGTGGCCAGCGTCAGGTGGTGGGCTTGTTCAGCGTCGAGACAGAACAGGGCGCGACGGGCCAGGGGATAGAGGGGCGCAAGCACGATGTCGGGTTCGGCAGAATCGGAAAGACGCCATTTTACCGGTAACCCGCAGGCGGAGCGCGTCTTTTTCTACGCTCTGCGTACTCATGTCTGGCGGGTTGCGTGGGGCCAGATAAACGCGATGCGCACTGTTGTGCGCATCGTCATTCGCGTTGTCGTTGAATTGCGGCCGAGGCGCGGCTTATTCGCCTGCTGCGTCGAGCATGGCTTGCGGCATGTCCTGCCACTGGCCGTCGAGCAGACCTTGCAGCGGGCGGAAATTCGCCTTGTACACCATCTTGCGACTCGCCTGAATCCAGTAGCCGAGATAGACGTGCGGAAGTCCGAGCGCGCGTGCCTGTTCGATCTGCCAGAGGATGTTGTACGTGCCGTAAGAGGCGCCTTCGACGTCCGGATCGAAGAACGTGTAGACCGACGACAGTCCGTCGCTCAGGATGTCGACCATGCTGATCATGCGCAGTGTGCCTGCGCCTTGACGGCCGGGTGGCTCACGGAACTCGACCAGGCGGGAGTTCACCCGGCTCTGCAGCAGGAACTGCTCGTACTGCTCACGGCTGTCGTGGTCCATGCCGCCGCCGGCGTGGCGTTGCGACTGGTAGCGCATGTAGAGCTGATAGTGTTCTTCGGTGTAGTGCAGGCCGGAGACGTTGACCGCCAGGCCGGCGTGGCGTCGCCAGATACGCCGTTGCGTGCGGTTCGGAACGAAGCGCTCGATCGGCACGCGCACGGGTACGCAGGCGCGGCAGCCGTCGCAGTACGGACGGTAAGTGAAGACACCGCTGCGGCGGAAGCCGGCACGCACCAGCTCGCTATAGACGTCCGAATTGATGAGGTGGCTGGGCGTGGCGACCTGCGACCGGGCTGTGTGGTTGTCGAGATAGCTGCAGGGGTAGGGCGCCGTTGCGTAGAACTGAAGGGCAGACAGCGGGGAGAGCGGCAGTTCGTTCGGGTGGGTCACTGCGAAACCTCGTGAGCCTTATCTGCTGCGTTACCGTAGGCCAGTGCGCTGAGCATCTGCTTGTCGAGACGCCAGACCGGCGCGGGGGCCACGACCGCCTTGTGCACATGGCTGATGAACGCATGACGGGAAATTTCGCCACCGCCGAGCGACGCCAGATGCGCGGTACTTTGCTGGCAGTCTATCACCTCTATTGCGTGTGTGCGTGCAAACGCGACGAGCGCGGCGAGTGCGATTTTCGAGGCGTCCGTGCGTTTGGCGAACATCGATTCGCCGTAGAACATGCGCCCGAGCGCAACGCCATAGAGGCCGCCCACGCGCTCGCCCTCGTAGAACGTCTCTACGCTGTGGGCGAGGCCTGCGTCGTGCAGCGCCCGGTAGGCGGCAACGATGGCGGGGGTGATCCAGGTGCCGTCCTGACCTCGACGTGGCGCCTGCGCACAGGCTTGCATGACGGCGGCGAAATCGTTGTCGAGCCGGATTTCCCAGGCGTCGTCACGCAGTACGCGGCGCAGTAGTTTGCGGAAATTGTGGCTGACGACGAAGTGCTCCGGTCGCAACACCATGCGCGGGTCGGGACTCCACCACAGGACGGGCTGGCCCTGCGAATACCACGGGAAGATACCTTGGCGGTAAGCGGCGAGCAGGCGTTGGGGGGAGAGGTCGAGACCGGCGGCGAGCAACCCCGGGGCGTCGCTCGAGGCATCGAGCGCTTCGTCGACCGAGGGGAAGGGATCGTTTGCTTCGAGCCAGACGACCATGGCGACGTTAGCGTTCCGGAGTTTGCTCGAGCGCAGCACCGGACAGGACTGCGGCGGTGGGCGCGATGGGCGGGGTAAGGACGATGTCGGCGCGTTCAGACACGCAGCATCGGCGTGAGAATGTCCTCGGTGTGCGCCGTATTCACGGGCAGTGAGGGCACCGGAATGCCGGGCTGGGTGGCGTCTTGCAGACCTTCGAGGTGTACGCCGAATGCACCTGCGCGGCGGTCTTCGAAGAAGAAGCGCAATGTCTTGGCGACGGTCGGGAATGCGATATCGTCCCAGGGAATCTCGTCTTCCGAGAAGAGTGCGACTTCCAGACTTTCCTCGCCGGCGGCAAACTGCGGCTCGCGCATCTGCGCCAGATAGAAGATGTGCACCTGATTGACGTGCGGCACGTTGAGCAGCGAGAACAGTGCGCCCACTTCCACTACGGCGCCTGCCTCTTCCAGCGTCTCGCGCGCGGCGGCTTGCGACGTCGTCTCTCCGATTTCCATGAAACCTGCGGGCAGCGTCCAGTAGCCGAGTCGCGGTTCGATGGCGCGTTTGCACAGCAGCACCTGATCGCCCCACACGGGCACCGTGCCGAGCACGTTACGCGGGTTCTGATAATGGATGGTGCCGCAATGGGTGCAGACATGCCGCTCACGGTTGTCGCCGGGCGGAATGCGCAACTCGACCGGATGGCCGCAAGCGGAACAGAATTGGATGGGAGGACGTCGGTTCATGGTTGCTGCGAGTGTATCATCGGCGGCGCGCGCTGTGCGGCGACGCACGCGGCGTGCCGGGATAACCCGGGTGAGCGGGCCGGCGGCGAATTTGGACGATCCGGACACGTGCGAAAACCGGCGCTGGAAAAATAATCGGCCATGCATGTTGCACTGCGATGGCAATTGCCATATAATCTAATTCTTCAGACGCGGGGTGGAGCAGTCTGGCAGCTCGTCGGGCTCATAACCCGAAGGTCACAGGTTCAAATCCTGTCCCCGCAACCAAATTCGAAAGCCTGATTTCCGCAAGGAATCAGGCTTTTTGCGTTCTGTATGCTTCGTAAGGGGCACTCGATGTCTGGCATTTTTCCAGCGCATGAAAGTGACTTCGACGCCATCACCGAACTTTGGGAGGCGTCGGTGCGGGCAACGCACGATTTCCTTGACGACGTCGATATCGAATGGCTGCGTCCGCGAATCCGTAATGAGTATCTTGCTGCCGTGACGTTGCGCGTCTTTCGTGACGATACCGGCGTCATTCGCGGTTTTCTCGGCGCAGCCGAAGGCAATGTCGAAATGTTGTTCGTTGCACCTGAGGCGCGGCGGCAGGGCATTGGTGCTGCGCTGCTCGCGTATGCCGTGCGCGAATTCGAGTGCTCGCGAGTCGACGTCAACGAGCAGAACCCACAGGCGCTGGCGTTCTACCAGCGCGAGGGGTTCGAGGTGATCGGGCGTTCCGGGCTCGACGGGCAGGGGCGGCCGTTTCCGCTGCTGCACATGCGTCTTGCCACTGCGCTTAGCGCGACGCCGGCAACAGGCGCTGTTTGATCCTCGCGCCGAACACGTTCACCACCAGGCCTGACATGACAAGCACCGCGCCGGCGATTTGCGGTGCGGTGAGTTGTTCGTCGAGCAGCACCGCTGCCGATGCCAGGCCGATGATCGGCACGAGCAACGAGAAAGGTGCGACCTGGCTGGCCGGATAGCGCGTCATCAGGCGACCCCAGAGTGAGTAGCCGACGAGTGTGGCGATGAACGAGAGATACGCCACGGCGAAAATCGACGCCGCCGAAATATGTTCGAGCGAGTCGGCGATTTGCTGCGGTCCTTCGAACCAGTAGGAGAGCAGGGCGAACGGAATCGGCGGGATCAGGCTGGCCCATACCACGAGGCCGACGAGGTCGACGTTGCCGATCTTCTTCGTGACGATGTTGCCCGTCGCCCAACTGAGCGACGCGCATAGCGTCAGCACGAAGCCGATAAGCGTCATCGCGCCGCCGCCCTGCATGCCGATCACGGCGAGGCCAGCGGCGGCAATTAGCAGACCGGCGACGTTCTGCGCGCGGAATCGCTCGCCGAGGCACACGACGGCGAGCCCGAGCGTGAAGAAGGCTTGCGCTTGGAGCACGAGTGACGCGAGTCCGGCGGGCATGCCGACGTACATCGCTGTAAACAAGAGTGCGAACTGGCCGAATGAAATCGTGAGGCCGTAGGCCATCAGCCAGCGCCACGGCACCTGTGGGCGCTTGACGAAGAAGATCGCGGGAAATGCGGCGAGCAGGAATCGAAGGGCGCCCAGGAGCATTGGTGGCACGCCATGCAGGCCGACCTTGATGACGACGAAGTTGACGCCCCAGGCGAGCACGACGATCAATGCCTGTAACAGATCCTTCGGTGCCATGACGGCGTCTCCTTGTGCTGCGTCGGTGTTGTCGGGGGAAGGCGAAAGTGTACTCCGCGGGCGTCGACGTGTCGTGCGAAAACCTGTGGGCGCGTACGTTGACGCGAATCGCGAGAACGCGGTAGGCCGTGATGGTGCGTCGGCGGCCGGCGCATGCATCACGTATACTTCATGTTTTGTTGATCAAGAGGCGTCGCCTTGTCGTTACGAGGCGGCGTTTGCCGTATCCGAGGAATTTGCATGAACTTGCCTGCCCGCCGCGTCAGCGTGGCGCCGATGATGGATTGGACGGCTTAAAGGCGCGAGACGCCCGTCGTTTGGGCGTTTTGGGGTGGGGCGATGGTCGGTGTAGCACGGATGTAGCACTTACTTGTGCGGTTTGCCGTGCGTCGATCAATCTCAAAAGCGCCCCAAAGGTTTGATTTGCATCCAACTTTCGGGGCGGAGCTTACGAGTCGAGCTTCAAGCCATTCCGGTTGATCTGCACGATTCAGTGGCAGAGTTGCTTGCACTCCTTCACGGCCGCTGCCCGGCGTTCGTCGATGTACTTCGCAAGATCCTCCACATGCACCCCCTTTGCGCTCTTCTGAGAGCCTTCCATGCGAACTAATGGAAGTGCGATATCGCCTGCGCCAATCTTCCGCGTCAGCTTCTCGGCGCTCAGGTGAGAGAAGTAGTCCCGGCACACGAGGTCGATGGGGACTACCGCGACGGCACCGTACTGGGCCATTAGAAGAAAAGTGGTGTTCATCGGACTCCTCCTCACACTTTGCCGGAATCGGTTGGCCGCTCTTTTGTCGCCATCCAGAAGTAGCCGTTGTCCTGATTCCAGTAATAGGCGTGGTCGTCAAGCGTCGCACCGGCCTCCTCTGCTGCATGGTACGTAGCGACGATGGCTTCGGCGGAACAATCCGCGAGGAAGTGCCTGATCGTTTCGGGCTCGGGAATCTTGATGCCGCGACTTGCCCAATAGCGTTTCTCGTTCAACTGATGCTCGTCAAAGTTCTTGACGATGTACTTGCCGATGTAGGACGCAATCTTGTGACGCAGACCCACTTCGCGATTCGGATTGCGAACGTCGACGTTGCCGTTGTCTTCGCCCACGACGCGTAGCCACAGCGTCCGCAGCACTCGGTAGTTCTGTCGCCCCTTAACGGCGATGTGAAGGTGCCACGCACCGCGCTTTTGACGTTCTGCGACCGCGACGTATTGGAAGTTCTGAATCCGGCCTAAGAGGCGGCGTAGTGCGTCGAAGTCGCGCTTGAGTCGTTCCTTGTCCAGCATGTTCTCGCGATAGGTCAGCGTGATCATCCTGTCGGCACCGATGGCTTTGCAGCGCAGCCGCACTTGCTGTTTCGCGCGCTTGGCGGCCATCAGCTTGTTCTCCTCCGTGGATTGCGACTCACCGCGTTTTGCGCGCGGCATGAGGTGAAGCGCTTGCGCCTTCAGGTAGCGGTCGAATCGAACCGCTGTCGCCTCAACCTGGCCGTCCTCAAACACACGTCGACGGACGATCCATTCGCGACGGAAGGGGGAGTAGTTCAATACGTTCGTGTCATTCATCGCTTGCCTCAATCACGTTGATCAGGGGCCCCCTTGCGCGGATGGCTTGGGGAGTAAGTGTTCCTGTCGTGCCTTGTCTGGCTTGCGATTCCGAGGACTTATCGTTAAGTGCTAGTGATACAAGTCTATGGGCGCACTTCGTGCGCCCGCCGTCCTCGACCCTGCGGGCGGCGGGCGCTCGCAGTGCTTCCTAGCTGTTGTCCGTAACCCTTCACGAACAAGACGAGCGATAGCGCGCCGTGGACGACTGAAAGGTTTGGCATGAAGGCCAGAATGCAAAGGTATGAGGTGACGGCGGACGCGCGAGGTAATACCCGCTGCTCGGTCACGCAAGCCGCGCTGAGCCGCGCGACAACCGCCCGGACTCCGCAAGGCACGCATACGCAACCCTCTCTCCGGGAACGGCGCTGACACTCCCGACGCTAGACGTCCTCAAAGACGACCGGATTACGGAAGTACAAACGTCAACGAACGAACCAACGGATGAGGTTGGGTTGCGACGGTCTTACCTGCTGGGTGAGAAAGGGAATTTTTTGGATGATGGCCGCAGTACGACGATGGACACTGCCCACGATGGGATCTTGGCCGAGCTCTCGTATAAATGCCCCAGCAAACGCCCTTGAGCGCGAATTGACTTCCGGCGTCTGTAGCTGGAAGTGGTGATGCTAAGTACTGAACACAATCGGGAGCCGCGTATGGAAGCGTGGCGCGAGTGTGGGACTATTAAAGCAGCGCGCGAACGCACCGTATATGGGGAAATTCCGATTGGAGCGACGGGGAGGGGGTTGGTGAAGTGCATGGCGAAAGGCTTGGCGTGAAATTGAAACAGATCGCGTGCATGAGGGGGGCGCGATGCTGTAGAGACAGCCGAAACATGCGGGGGGGCCATGCCGTTGGCAGAGTTGGATGAACTGCTGAGGGGCGACTACGCGTCGAGACAATCAGCCTTCAACTTGTGACATTCACAGACGAGTTCGACGGTCATTTCGCCAAGCTCTTCGAAGATCGCGAGCAGGAACCGGTGAGGTATTTCCTTGCCGGCGTCTGTGTTGGTACACATCGTCAGCGCGAGGATGCGTTCTGAAAGGGTGTTGAGCCTGTCGACGGAAGCGTGGACTAAGGAAGCTGCGGGGAGATGAAGCGTCATGCGGGGCACCTCTAACTAGCCAATCTGCGATTCCCGCCACCCGCTACGTTGCGCAGGGGTGGGCGGGCACTGGACTAGGTTGACGAACCGCTGATGATTCGGATTAGGCGGCACACCCGAAGGTGTCCCAATCCAGGCCCGCCCGTTGAAACACAGGCGCAGCATGACGCACACGAAAGCCGCAAACATCGCGGCTGTGTGCCCGAAAACATCGTTCAGGTCGTCAAACCCGGTCGCGTTTGGGGCGCGACGGGAACCAGATTACCGATCCGACTTTGAGGGCACCACGCGTTCGGAGTCGCATTCTAGGTTACTCGTCGCGATTCAGAACATTCCGATGCCCCAATAGGGACTCTTCTTGGCCGGAGGGAAAGAACTTTGGGCTAACGGCTAGAAACAAGAACGGAGCCGAATGGCTCCGTCGACGTTATGCAGACCGCTTGGTCGGCAATCCGCCGACGAGGAGTTCCACTGCTTCCTGCTCAAAAGGAGGATGACAAAATGGGAGAGGCGCACCCCTCCAATACCGATAGCGGCTCACCAATCTAGGGCAGATGCAACCTTAGTCATCTCACAGCGGCTATCACTGGGGGAGGCTTGCGGGATTTGCAGGAAAAATCGTTCCTTCTTTGCCTTCCGGCAAGCTGCCGCCGACAGGAAGGCAAAGAATTTACGACCGAGGATCATGCCAATTCCCCGAGGATGACTTTCATGCATAGAACAGTCATCCAGATGCTGGTGTGTGCGACCGATCACGGTCTTAGTGCTTCTCGGCATGCGCATCGTGGTCAGTATACTTCTTGGCTGACCTTCGCGTCCAGCTCCTTCGAAAAGTCAAAACGGTTCCATTTCGTGAACCAATACTCCCCGCTTCTTTGTATGTGCGGTAAGTCGGAACGCGGTACGCCGTAGCAATCCAAAATTTCTGATTTTACTTCCGTTGAAACATATGGACACGCAATCAGGTCAAGAGCCAAATGAAGCATCTCGGAGTTTCCTTGGAGTGAGTTCTTTTCCAATTTAAATCTATCCAGAACGCATCTCTCAAGCGAGACTTTTAGGCGTGAATATCTGATTTTGTTTTCCATGTAGAAAAACAATGTGACTGTAGAGAAGTAATCTATCTTTTCAGGTGGTTTGTATTTTTCGTCAATAAAATTGAAGCCAAAATATTTTGCCAGTACGGCTTCGTGAAGCCTGTAGTTTCGTCCAAGTTGTCGCATTAAGACCAGAAGATACATCACTTCAATTTGTGCATTCCTGCCATCAGAAATTTTGTCGATGACGCTGCGGGATCTCTCGTTAATGATTTGATAAATCAGTGAAGTGTACTTAAATCCAATGGATCTACTCTTGTAAAAAATAATTATTCTTTGGCAAATTCTGCACAGTTTTATGGTTGTATTTACTTTTGGTGATACGGCGTAAACGAAAAAAACAAAATCGAGCAAAGCCTCAATGCTCTTGGAGAATTGCTTGCTGAACGATTCATTTTCTTCGCAAGTATCATATTTTTCGCACAGTGTGCCCAATTTTCTCTCGACTATTGCCAGTGAGTAATTGAGGATATCGCCGTAACTTACGCCGGAAGTGGAGAGAATTGATTTGAATTCGGTTATTAAAGGAGAGCTGCCAATGTAAATGGTGCCTTTCGGTGTGGCGTCCGGTTCGCTTGCGTCGAAGGAGATGTCGCAAACCACGGTTGACTCAAGTAGGTCTGATATGCGTTTTTTTGCGATAGATATTGGCGTTATTATTGGGCGATGAAGAGTTTCCTCTTTTCCCTTGTTGAGGGAGAGTTTGTAAGCTCGGAGATTCTCTTGAAGCGCCATTTTTATTCGATGCCGAGTGTCTTCGCTGTCGTGGAAGACAAAATAATCATCAACATATCTGTATATTAAGAAATCTCTCCCAAGAGTTAGATTCGCATCTTCTAATTTTTTTCTAACGGAGACATCTACAGACTGCAAAATAATTTCTGCAAAGATTCGTGAAATTTCCGGACCGATCAAGATTCCATTTGTTTCGTTGTAATTTATATTCTGCATAAGAGAATCGAATCTTCCTGGGAATGCTGGGATAATTTTCTTCAGATGTTCCTTTGAATACTTTTTTCCATAAATAGCCCACGAAATGGAGTGGGTGTATATGCTGTCAAAGCAGCCCGATACGTCAAATTTTGTTAAAAATTTGAAGTCGCGTTCACCTTGCAAATGTTCATCAGATTCATAGAATTTGAAAACATTACTAAATTTTTCGTATACAAAAAAGGATTTTAGATTTTCGTAATCCTCACCTTCCACTTCCACCAACGTGTCGGACTTATCCCGTCGCTCAATTTGTGAGCGAAAATCGATGTAGGTACATCCAGCCACACGAGTTGGTGCTCTAAGGCTAAATTCGCTTTTGCTGGAATAGTAAATCATCAGATCTTTGAATTCATCATAAAATCCAGTCACCATTAACTGTCCTTTAGGATGCATCAACGATAGTTGTCGTAATTGATCTTGTTTGTGTGTCGTTGAAAATATGAAGGGTACCGAATGTAAGTCTTTCTTTTCAAGATCTAGGATTGAGAATTTTTGACTATTCCGAATCTCGTGTCGTACGGCCCTTGAGGCGCAGATTCCGAAAAGCATCTTCATCAGGCGATCCAGGCAATCATCGCGTGAAAGCCAAGAAATTTTTCCGTCCGAGAACTTAACGATGTTGGCAATCAGAAATCTATAAAAATATCTATTGGAGCAGAAAATTGGGATTTCATAGGGGAGAACGTCCGAGAGTATGACTCTTTCGATAGGGAAATTTATTGAAAGTGCTTTCTTAACCATGTTTCCACCCGCGTGATATCTCAGATAACTGCTTTGGTTCGAAACTTCTAAAAATTTTCTGGGAAAAACCGATTTCAAATGAGTTCTTGAGCAGCTTATTTCGTAGCTTTATATTGCTTATGGAGTTAGCTTTATTTTTATAGAAAGAATCGAGCCCCTTAAGCTGCTTTGTGTTTGTAATGTGTTTGTTACTGAAATAAATTCCGATGAATGCGTTGCTTTTCTTGTTGAATAATCTTATGTTTCCGGTCAGAAATAGAGATCGAGCGATTAATTCATTGGCTGCCTTTTTTGGAATAATTTTCTTTTTCCTGTTGTAGTCGGAAAAGGATTTTGTTATTCGATCTCTATATTTCGTAATCTTCTTGTGACTTAGTGAGACGCCGGAGCCACCTGGGGCTAGATCAAATTCGTAACCCAAGTATTCAAATTTTCCCTTCTGTTGAGTGAGAGCGTTCACCACTTTGGTTTTATTGTTGAGGGACAGGCCTTTCATTTTCATGATGTCATTGATGCCCTGTTCATAGGTGACAGCCAATTCGGGGCGCGATGGCGCGTACATCAACACCATGTCATCGACATATCGTGCATAAAAAAATAAATCTTGGGTGTTTTTTATGATTTCGTCGATTTCAGACAAATATATTTCTGCTAGATAGGCACTTACGCCGACTCCGCGGGGTAATCCCTTTTCGGATCCGGAAATTCTTTTGTAATCGTTTAGTAGGCGCGTAATTACTCTCTTTATATCAACAGAAAGATCGGACGATTTGTGGATATGGTCAAGTAGCCCTTCATGTCTTACTGATTCATAGAATGATTCGACGTCAGCCCGGATTATGAGCTTCGGAACGCCATCTAGAGACAGTGATTTTATTTGACTGACTAGGGCGTCGCGAGGTGGCATTTTAAGGTCATAGATTGATTTTAGAGTTAACTGAACGAAGCGCATGGCAAGAATCTGCGGTAGATCGGATTCAATCCCGTAGACTCTCTTGTCTGAGATTTTTGTAGGGTGCTCGATTAGTTTAACTTTGAAATCTTTCCGTCCTATTGTCTTGGAAATGGCCTCTAGTTCCTTCGTTACCACGGCCTCATATCTCTGCTTCCATCCATGAAGCAAGAAATTTAATCGATTCTTTCGGCGTTCATGTGTGGTGAAAGATATTTTTTTTGATTTAAATAATTTTTTTGAGGTAAGAAGGGAGTTGAGAAATTCTTTCAGTCGGATTTTAATTTCATGTGCCTTCGGAATGTATTTCTCTTCTAGATTTCCGCCTTTTTCGTTGTCAGCATTTATTATCTTTCGCAAATTTGAAACGGAGAATGCCTGATCCATAATGTTCTATGTTCGAATTGATCGTGCGATTTTAATAAGGACTGGCGGCGCGACATCGTGAAGTGAAAATTTAAAGATGATGTTGCACCATGCGGTTTCTTGAATTAAATCTCCCGCGAGGTTATTCCCTGTCGTCTCGGGGAGTGAGACGTAAGCGATTGCATCGGTTTCCGATTGCTTCGTTCTGGGGCGGGGCTGTCTCTCCTCATTCTCAAGGGAAGATGCCGCGTTCTCGTATTTTTGATGTGAAGCTCGAATAACAACAGCCAAGAACCGTCCCGGAAACGAGTTCTGTTAGATCACATGTCGCTTTGTAATCCTAACCCATTGAGCCACAATTTGGCGCTGTGCTCAGCAGTACCCGGGTCTCTTGCTTACTAAGCTGAAAATAGTTTAGTAAGCCACGGCCAGTCAGCGAATCGATTGCCAGTCTCCCGGATATGCGTGTACCTCTTTAGACTTGTCCAGCTCCGGTGGCCGGTTACGGCGGCCACGCGAGGTATCGACAGGCCTTGTTCGAAGAGCCAGCTAGTGCCTTCGTGGCGCAGGTCGTGAAATCTCAGATCCTGAATTTGCAGAAACTGGCATGCCCGTGTGAATGCTGCGCCGACGGCGTCGGTGGTGTGAGGGAAGATTCGGTCTTCGCCTTCGTGTTGGGGTATCGCGGACAGAATGCGCATTGCTTCCGGGGGAAGGTCGCACCAAACGTCGTTGCCGATCTTTTGTCCTGGGTGCTTCATGTCCCGAACGAGTATCCGCGAGCCTTCTCTATCCAAGTTCGACCACTTTATCGTCACGATCTCCTCCTGGCGTCGCGTCGAAAATATCGCGAACGGCACTATGTATTGCATTGGCGCGCTTTTCGGATGCCTTTTGCGAATCCCTACGAAGTGTTCTAGAAGTAGCTCCAACTCAGCAAAACTCGCGCGTCTTTCTCGCTTGGCTGACTTGGCTGTATGGCCGAGGTGGGAGAGGACTCGTCGGGCGTCCTTCAAGGCTTGTTCAGACAACGGATATCCCCAAGCGGGGCGCGCGACGTTGACGACTGCCCCGATGTGGGACATATAGTTACTCGCGGTTTGAGGTAGGACGTCTAGGCTCTTGGCAAAGTCAACGTAATCCGTGCTTCCCAACTGGCTGCAACGCTTCTCACCGATAGGCGCTCGTGCGACGGCATTCAATACTTGGGCCTTAGTCCGCCCGATTTTCTTGATCGATTCGTCGACGTACTTCCTGATCACCTCACTAAATAGAGGGTCGACCACCGCTGCGGCTTCGATGGCCCCCGGACGCGCCAGCTCCTTCTCTCTCTTGACGATCCACGCCGCCGCAGCCTGCCTGCGGTCAAACGTCTTCGCCTCGGTGTAGGCCACCCGGCCGTCCCGCTTCAGGCGGATCTGTGCCGTATACCCTATACTTTTGTCCTTTCGTTCCCGTACTGAGATTGTTCCCATAGGTTTTCGTCGGTGCTACACGGCTTTTTTTGGTGCTACACCGTAGCACTTGGGTGCTAAAACGAGCCTAAACCGGGGCTAAAATTGGGAAATCGGGCACTGCGCTTTTTGCTGTAATCGACTGTTTTGTAAGAGATTTTCAATGAATTTACCCTCCCGTCGCGTCAGCGTCGCACCGATGATGGATTGGACTGATTCGCACTGTCGCGTTTTCCATCGTCAGCTCTCGCGTCACACGTGGCTTTACACCGAGATGGTCACGACCGGCGCGCTGCTGCATGGCGACGTCGCGCGCCATCTCGATTTCGACGCCGTGGAGCATCCTGTGGCGCTGCAACTGGGTGGCAGTGAACCGAAAGATCTCGCGCAGGCGGCGAAGCTTGGCGAGCGGTGGGGTTATGACGAGATCAATCTGAACTGCGGATGCCCCTCGGAGCGGGTGCAGCGTGGCGCGTTCGGCGCATGCCTGATGGCGGAGCCGGAACTCGTCGCCGATTGCGTGAAGGCGATGCGCGACGTGGTGCAGGTGCCCGTGACCGTCAAGCACCGGATCGGCATCGACGACGTCGAGTCATTCTCGTTCGTGGAAGACTTCGTCGGCAAGATTGCGGACGCCGGCTGCACCACTTTCATCGTGCACGCGCGCAACGCCATTCTCAAGGGATTGAGCCCGAAAGAGAATCGCGAGATTCCGCCGCTCAAGTACGACTATGCATATCGTCTTAAGCAGGTGTTTCCACATCTCGAGATTCTCATCAACGGCGGCGTGAAGACACTCGACGAGGTCGACATGCATCTGAAGCACGTCGATGGCGTGATGCTCGGACGTGAGGCGTATCACAACCCTTACGTGCTGGCAGAAGTCGACGCGCGTTTCTACGGCGACACTTCGCCAGTGAAGTCGCGCGAAGCAGTGGAGGATGCATTGATCGAATACGCCGCGGCGCAAGTGGAGAAAGGGCAGTATCTCGGTGCCATTACGCGCCATGCGTTGGGGCTTTATCGCGGAGTGCCGGGCGCGCGTGGATGGCGTCGCGTGTTGTCGGATCCGAAGCGTCTCAAGGCAGGCGTTGGGGCGTTCGAAGAAGCGCGTGCACAGCTGCGCGCCGGTGCGTTTTCCGAGCGTGACGATGCTGACACGCTCGCGACGGCGTAATGTGTCTTGCCGTTGCGCGACGAGCGGCGTGATCGTATGAAGTGCGTTCGCCGCGTGAGATGACGATGTCGCGCATCGATCGTGCACGTGAGCGAACAAATATTTCGAAGAAGTGAAAAAAGTGCTTGGCAACGCGATAAAAACGTCGCTATAATCTTGTTTCTGTTCAGCAAGCAAGTCATGTTGCTGATCACGGCGGTGGCCGTAGCTCAGTTGGTAGAGTCCTGGATTGTGATTCCAGTCGTCGTGGGTTCGAGTCCCATCGGTCACCCCAAAATCCCCTTGTAGTTCAAAGCGTTACACGCACTCAATTTTCCCGTTCTGGGAAATTTTCCCGATAAAAATCAGATTTTCCCGTTCACTCGGTTGCCGAAGCGCGTTTTACTCGACGACGATCGTAGTGTTTGTGCGTCGTCGCAGGGTTCGCATGCGCGGCGAAATCGTATGAGTCGGCGGCGCTGCTTTGCAGCTTCGCAGATATGGCGGCGGGGCGAATGTCCTGCAACGCGAAGTACCCGCCGTGCTGCGTGAGCGTGATGTTGAAATCACCATCGACCTTTTCCTTCTTGCGTTGCGCCGCTTCGCGCGCTTTCTTCGTCCGGTATTCGGCTGCGATCGCTGGACCGCGCGTGCCGATGTAGGTGTACATCGCGTCTTGTCACGTCGAACCCCAGCCCGTTCGCGAGTAGACACCGCCGCGGCGTGTGGGGGATAAGAAAACACTCGCCACCTTTCGATCGCGTTTCGCACGCTCGACGACGACGCGTAGGCGAGGGGACCACTCGCGCAGCTTGTTCACTACGCGCTCGCCCTTTTTCCTTTTCGCGCTCTGTACCATGACGCCGTCGTCGCCGGTGCCCGACATATGGAACGGTCGCGCTTCTGCTGCACGGAAGCCCGTCAGGCACGTGCACATTGCGGCGAGTCCCATCGTGCGGTACGCCTGGTCATTCGGCAAAGTCCTCCGGATTCTCCCTTGCCGCGCTCTGATAAAGAATCATCACGAGAGGCGTTCCGGGCTCTGCCGTGGCGTCGGTTCGTCGTGCCGTCACCTCGCCCGCGACGTCGGTCGTATACTCCGCGACCACTTCGCCAAAGGTATTGCGCTGGATTGCCACTTTCTGGCCTGCCTTGACCTTGTCATTCACCTTGACCAGCAGTTCGACGAATCCACCGTGCGTCGACATGACTGTGTGGCCACTGTTGCCAACGAAGGTCCCGACGTCTCGCCCAGTGCGCCCCGTCGGACCCGATACGATGTTGTAGCGCTTAAGCACGTTCATCGCGCCTTCGACGAACGACGGAATCATGTCGAAATCGAAAACGCGCGCAGATCCGATCTCGGGCGTGATTGCGGGAATCCCCACATTGATGAATGCATTTGCAAGCAGTGTGGGATAGGCGGGGTTGTCGAAGATCTGCTTGATCGGAAAAAGCTCCGCCATGGCTCGCGCCTCCGGCAATTCCATTCTGGCCAGATTGAAGGACGTCACATCCATGCCGGTCGAGCCCGTATGAAAATCGAGCGCGTAGTCGGTGTTCGGCCTCAACAGCCGATTGAACAGCAGTCCCGCATGCCGGCTCGGCGCGCTGGCGCCATTCTCGTTGCCCGGCCATTCGCGGTTGATGTCGATGAGGCCGATACCAAGTCCGGAGTTGGGCCATCTGCGCTCCATGGCTTCGAGCGCGGGGCGCGATACGTCAAGCACCGCCAGCACGGTGCCCGACATCTGCGCAGGATCGAGCTGGCTTATCACGCCGTGGATGGTATGCACGGGGCTCATTTCGTCGCCATGCACCCCGCTGGTCAGCGCAACGCGCTTGCCCGGCCTCGCACCGTGGACAACGATCACCGACACATACCAGTGCTGACCCGTCGGCATTTGCACGCCTTGAAAGTAGAACTTGTGTGTCTTGCCGCGCTCGAGGTCGCCGACGTCGAGCGCGCTGATGACCTTCTTTCCCTGGATCACATCGCCGGTATAAACCGTCCCGGTCCCTTGCCCGCCCCCGGCGGTAGGCGCATTGGCGACTTGGGCTCTTGCGGCCTCGCTTTGCGTGACCAATGCGGATGTTGCGCCGACCAGCGCAACGGCCTTCTTCATGAAGTCGCGACGAGCGACAACATCTTCCGATTCGTCTCGCATGGCAAGGAGGCCCTTAAGTTGACGTTGGAGTGGAGATCAATCGACGGCGCTTCACATGTTGCTGGTTCAGGGGGGCATTGCGTTTCCCGGACGCGTCGAATCAAAGTCTGCCCGAAAGTTCATAACACCGTCTAGGGGCGAGAAATTCGGAATGCATCTCTGGAAACCCGCATGAAATGGTGTGTCGATGATGTGTATTTATTCCGAAGTTATTTTAGTAACTAGCTGATATGAAATAAAAATAACCGGTTGCGCTTCGCGAAACGCCTGCGGGCTTTTGCGGGCAGGCGAACGGCTCCAAAATGGCGCGAGGCAGTCATTTCGTCCGTCACATGGGGCCCCCCGAATGCGCAAACTTACCTTCCTGATTCTCTCCTGCACGGTTTTGCTCGCGAGCTGCGCCGTGTACGTTCCTGACGATGGTCCACATGGCGGTCGCGGTGGGCCCGGGAATGGTTTTTGCCCCCCAGGGCAAGCGAAGAAGGGGAACTGCTGACCCAAGCACAACCGGCACTGCTAGCGTTTCCCCTGTCGACGGAGGCACCGGCGTGGTGTCCTGGCCTTCGGTGCGATACGAGCGCTGTATAGGACTAAAGTCCAATGCGCCACCTTCATCGCGCGACTATGCTCGGCGAGGCAATGGCCGAATTTCCGTTGCGTCGAAGCCGACTCGGCACCAAGTCGGCAGTGGCCACGTGGGAAAGCGCGGTCGGCCGATAGACTCGTGGGAGCAAGCATGGAAAAGGAACTGCAGTTGGGGACGCCGGGTGAGCGCTTGGAAGCCGATAAAGACGCCCTCGTCGAGCTGAGCGAGACCGAGATTGCCCTGGTTAGCGGCGGGCAAGGGATGAACCGAACTAACGCCGCCACTACCGTGCAATCCAGCGTAGCCGGGATTGCAGGCGGCAGGAGTGTCTGGCTCTCCTAACTTTACGGTCAGGTAGTACCAAACGCAGCGCCCTGTGCTACCCCGGAGGAACCGGCTCACGGCGGCGCTGTGTTCGCAGCGATGACCTCGTCGTCGACACAGCGGAAAATGATACGTGATCGGCGCCCATCTTCCAGCCGTACGACGATAACGGCTAGCCTCGCGACAGATCAATGAGGCACGGTCGTTCGAAGCGTGCCGGATGTGCGCCGCGCTTCGCACCCACCGCCATCATCGACTTGGAGTCCAAACCTGTGGCTCCACGGTTTTTGCCTGCCTTGGGACTAACAATGGCACCACAAGTCGCTTACGCTTGGCGGCCTGCGTAAGCCGACAAAGGGAGGCATCACATGACCGACACGACACTTCGCGTCCGCGCCGTGGCACCGGACGATTTCGATAGATGGTTGCCGCTGTGGGACGGCTACAATCGCTTCTATGGCCGCTTCGGCGCAACGGCGCTCCCGGAGCGCGTCACGCGCACGACCTGGTCGCGCTTCTTCGACGGCTATGAGCCCATGCACGCATTCATCGCGCTTCAGGGCGAACGCGTGCTCGGTCTCGTGCACTTCCTCTATCACCGCAACACGACGCTGGAAGGGCCGATCTGCTATTTGCAGGATCTCTTCACCGTGGAAGACGCGCGCGGCAAGGGGGTAGGCCGCGCACTGATCGAGGCCGTGTACGCCCACGCGAAAGCATCCAATGCCTCACGCGTGTATTGGCACACGCACGAAACGAACCACACCGCCATGCGGCTGTATGACAACGTCGCCGAGAAGCCCGGCTTCGTGATGTACCGCAAGAACCTTTGACGTTGTTCGGGCGAGGTTTATCGCCGGCGATCGTCAAAGGGAATTGGCCTCTAAAAAGTGAAAGTGATCAGTGCTTTTTATAGCAGCGATCATTCGGATCCGGACTGAAGCCACCGGCGATGCATCCGCCTGGCATTGACAGATCAAGCGGAATGATTTCGTCGTGCCACTGGTTGCTCCAGTCCTCCGTCTTGCTGAAGTGCACGGCGATATTTCCATTGCCGTCATGCGCAATATTCTGCGGGCACACGATACGTGAGGGATCGTTGTCAGCGGTGAGCACGGCAGGGAACGCGTTGACCACGTGCGAGTTGGCAAAATTTGCGTAGTCGTTTCGAACGGCGACGATGATGAAGTTGAGATTCGCCGTATTGCCACCCCCAAAGGGCGTGGAATCCGCTGCCGCACCGACGGTCAGGCGGTAAGTAGCAAAGCTCCCGACGCTCGGTTGACCTGTCAGGTTATAGCCGGTGCTAGCGCCCCCGCCCGACCAGTTGACGTCGCGAACGATTGCGTAACACAAGGAATGTCCGGCTGGCGGTGTCGCCAATATTTGCACTCCGCCGGTAGCGGTTTCGCCGCAGCCATTCGGGTCGAGCCGGCAAGTGATGTTGGCAGCGGTTCCGGATTCCACATGAACACTTCCGCGCAGGGTCTTGATGGGATACAGGACCGTCGGTGCTTCAGCGCGAACTTCCTGATACGCCGAAAGGACAAGTGAAAACGAGAGGGTTGCCGAACACGCGATTGTCTTGATGGAAAAGAGCGGCATTTCTGTCCCTCCTCGTCGAGCCAAATTCTTGCGTTGTGACGTTTTGCATTACCTACAATAGTTCATGGCTGTGCTTCTCGTAAGGACTGCGAGCATCGTCTTTTCGGATTACATCGTATTTCTTGCCGATGTCATGGGAGGGTATATGGGGCGAGCAGCGAACCTACGGCTTGTGGTACAGAGCGCCCTAGCAGGGGTGACGCTTCGTTCGGATGGAACGTGGGAGACGTCCGGCGACCCTCACAACTTGCTGGGTGTCGACGGCGGTACGTGGGAGCACAGTTTTCCTCAGGACACAAAGCTCGTGTCGGCCGCAGGTGATCTGCTGGCGCTGGTCAACTTCATGCTGAACACCGCGAATCCAGACGGTACGCAGCACGATGCGTTGCAAATGCTCACGCCTGCATCGTCGGCGGTCGGCGATTATTACGTACTGAGCGTCATTGACACTTGAATGCGCAATGCGAGGGTGATGAATCCTTGCCTCGAAAGCCCGCGACGGTGAACGCCTCGCGGGCTTTGTCGTGTCTGGCTACCGGTGCAGCGATCCAGACGCATGGAACGTCATGCTTTCGAGCGATCGGAGCGCTTGCACCAGGCATTGTCCGTCCACCCGCCGCGCGAAATTCCCCCAATGGGGTGCCAGCAAGCTGGCGGCCGCAATGTCGTCGAAGTCCTGTGGCATTGCCGTCTTCCCCGACATCGTTCGCAACGACGACGGCAACCCAACGGCCGCGAGAAAGCTCGCCATATCGGCAAGCGTCGCATCGTCGCGCCCTTCGAGGACAAGCTGAACCATCACGCCGTAGGCCACATGCTCACCATGCAGTGCGCCGTGACCATGACGCGAGCGCATGAGCCCGCGAGTCATGGCGTGGGCAACGGACAGCCCGCCGTTTTCGAATCCGAGCCCGGACATCAGCAGGCAGGCTTCGACCGTTCGCCCGAACGCCGCGTCGGGTGTGCCGCGACGCATGGCCGCGAGCGCGGCAACCGCGTCCTGCCGGAGCGTATCGTAGGCGGCGCGCGCGATCACGCGGGCAAGTGCCGGTGCAGTCGCGCCCAGCATGTTGCGGCTGTCCGCCTGTGCCGCCGCATCGGCCTCAAACCACTTGGCCAACGCGTCGCCAATCCCGGCCGACATCATCCGCACCGGAGCGCCGATCAGGACGTCGATGTCGACAAGCACTGCGGCAGGGTTCGCCGGCATTCGCTCCACGGCCACCATGCGGTGCTGGTCGTCATAGATCGCGTAAGCGCGGCTGGTCGGCGCGTCGTTCGACGCCACCGTCGGCACGGATATCATCGGCAGACCATGCGCCACCGCTACCCCCTTGGCCATGTCGATCGCCTTGCCGCCGCCAATGCCAACGATGACGCCGACGTCGTTCGGTACGCGCGCAGCCATCGCGTCGATGGCTGCATATGTGATCTCGCCGTCGAACGTGTTTAGCTGCAGCGCCGAATCAACCAGTGCCTGCAAGCGGGGGGTGAGCCACGATGCCACCGCCACATCGGACACATACCAGGCGGGCCCGGCATGACGACGAGTGAGGTCGGGCAGGTGCGCAAGCGCGCCGCAGCCCTGAAGGTAGTCGCCTGGCGCAACGAAGCGGACCAGGGAAGGCGTGTCGCGTGTCGAGGTTGCCGCGAGTGGCATTGCAAACTCCGTTCGTGGTACGTGAGACTCCCGTGAGCGTTCACCTCGCACTGTGCGAGGCAAGCGTCACGATCCATGATCCTGCGCGTTGTACGCGACTGACTACCGAGGGCGCGACGCGATATCGCGCAACGTCGTCTTGAGCACTTTCCCCATCGGATTGCGGGGCAATGCGTCGACGAAGCGGATGTCGCGCGGCACCTTATAGTCCGCAAGCGACGTCGACAAGGTGTTGCGCAGGGCATCCGCGTCGAGCGAGCATCCGGCACGCAGCGCCACGAAGGCCACGAGGTCTTCGCCGAGCCGCGGGTGGGCGACAGCAACGACCGCCGCCTCGAGGACTTCGGGCACGCGATGAATCGCGTCTTCCACTTCCACCGAGCCGATCTTCAACCCGCCGCGGTTCACCACGTCCTTCAGGCGGTCGACATAGTAAAGAAAGCCGTCGGCGTCGAGCTTCCCGAGATCCCCGGTACTTACCCAGCGACCATCCATCGATTTGTCCGTCGCATCGGCATCCGCGAAATAGCCCACCATGTTTGCGGGACTGCGCACGCAAATCTCGCCCACGTCGCCGATGGCCGCGTTGCTGCCGTCAGGCAACGTGATTCGCAATTCGCACAACGGCATCGGTCGTCCAATGGCCCCCGGGTGCGTCGTAAAGTCGTCGGGGGCCATCAGGGCGCCGGTCGGCCCGGTCTCGGTCAAGCCGTAGTTCTGCCGCTGGTCGACGCCGGGAAAGCGCGCTTGCAGTCTCGCGATCGCATCGAGTGGCATGGCGGCGCCGCCATAATCCCAAAGGCGCAGGTGGGGGAGTTCGAGCCCGGGGCGGCGCTCGATCGCATCGATCAGGAAGAGCAGGTGCGCGGGCACGCCGAGATAGACCGTCGTGCGACGCTCTCGCATGCGCTCAAGGATCTGGACGGCATCGAAAGCGGGCTCGGTAATCATGGTCGCGCCTGCCCACAGCGAAGCCATCAGTGTGAATTGCGTCCCGGAGCTGGTGAAGAACGGAATCGCGTTATGGAAGACGTCGGTCGGCGTGAGGCCCAGCGCGCGGCTGAAGATCGCACCGGTCGCCAGCGCAGTGGCGTGCGTGTGCATGACGCCTTTGGGCCGTCCCGTCGTTCCCGACGTGAACAGAATATTGGCGAGCGTGTCCGACGGGACTTCCGGGCGCTCCGGCGCGGCGGTCGAGCCACCCGTCAGCAGGGTTTGCCACCGATGCCAGGGCGACAGCGCAGCCATCGCATCGAGCACGATCTTCACTTTCAGATCGTTGGCTTCGGCGAGCGAGTCCAATCGTGCCGCGAAGTCGGCGTGCGCGACAACGCCATCGATTCGGGCCAGTGAGAGTGCCTGAGCGACCTCGTCCGGCGTAAAGCGCGGATTGATCGGCACCAGGGTCGCACCGAGCCGCAGTAGCGCCAGGTAGATCAGGATGCATTGCGCATGCGCTTCGCCGCGCGCGATGACAGCGATTCGGTCATTCGCGCGCACGCCGATGCCCGCCAACGCATTGGCGAGTGCCACGGTTTGGGTGCGCAGCTCTCCGTAGGTCAGCCGTACGCGCAGCGTGCCGACATCGGCGACGCTCGGCGCATCGATGGCCACATGGTCGGTGCGATGTTCCGCGTGATGATCGATCAATGCATTCACATCAGGAAACGCGGATAACGCTTCCTCCAGCATGGCATCGGGGTGTCTCGCCTGAGCGCCAGGGCAGGGCGGCTGCGGAAAGGGCACCGATGCCCGGGATGACGAGCGCGGTGCTGCAACAGGGCGTGTGGTCATGGCTGCGCCACCTCCAGTGCGGAGAAAACGCCCGTGGCACGCACCAGCAGACGCTGGCCTGCGCCGCGCAGTACACAGGTGGAGAACCGCAACCGTCCATGCGACTTGTCCATCGTCACCGTCGCCTCGATCCATTCACCGATGTGCGGACTCGCGATGAAGTCGAGATTCAGACTGACGGTGCCGAGCCGCCAGCGCTCCGGTGCGTCACCGAGGATGTTGATGCCGATCGCATAGTCGGCGAGCGTGGCGAGCATGCCGCCGTGAACGCCGCCGAAGCGATTGCCGTGTTGCGGCATGGCGAGGCACCCGATGACCCTTGCCGCCACGTCGGGCGGGGCACCGGGTGGCTTCGGCGCTGCGTACACGGGGCCCACGGTTTCCATGAACCGTTCGGGCGCGACGGGGACGAAGCCGGCGGGGATGTCCGTCGGTTCGGCAACGTGCCGGGCCTGCGCCAGCGAGAGATGGCCTGGCACGCTCATGCGACGCTCCGTTGCTCGCCGGGCATGCCGCTCGACGGCAGCGCGTCGCCGGGTCGCGGATGACCGGCTTCGGACAACGCATCGATCACGCGTGCACGCCGTGCGAGCCACCAGCCGTACTGCGCAGGCCATGCGTCGAACGCCCCGCCTTCCAGCGTCCTGCGCGCGTGCAGTGCCCAGTTCGGATCTTCCAGCGCTTCTCGTCCGATGGCCACCAGATCGGCGTGCCCGTCGGCCAGAATGCGCTCGGCCTGGTGGGCGTCGACGATCAGGCCGACGGCCATCGACGCCACGTCCGCTTTCGCCCGCACTTCACTCGCATACGGCACCTGAAAGCCATACCCTCGCGGCAGGCGGTTGGCGGCGGTGGCCAGACCGGAAATTCCCCCGGAAGAGCAATCGACGAGATCGACGCCCACGGCGCTCGCAGCCCGGGCAAACGCCACGGTGTCGTCGAGTGAATAGCCGCCATCGATGCCATCGACGCTGGACACGCGCAGCAGCAACGGCTTGCTTTGCGGCCACGCCGACCTCACGCGTCGGATGACCTCGAGCGGCCACGCCATCCGTCGCGCGGCATCGCCACCCCAGGCGTCGTCCCGGGTGTTCGCAATCGGCGAGAGAAACTCGTGCAGCAGATAGCCATGTGCCGCGTGCAACTCGATCACGTCGAACCCGGCGCGCGCCGCCCGCTGCGTTGCGGCGACGAAGGCGAGTGCCACCGACTCGAGCGTTGCGCTGTCCATCGCTGCAGGCGTTGGCCAATCGGGACCCGCCGACGTGGCCGATGGCGCGATGGTCTCCCAGGGGGTTTCTCCGCGTTCGCGCTCTCGCTGCGTGAGTTGGGCGTACCCCTCCCAAGGGCGCTGCACGCTACCTTTGCGACCCGCGTGGCCGATCTGCAGGGCGGGCACCGCGCCTTGGGCGCGGATAAAGTCGGCAATACGTGCGAGCGGCGCAATCTGCGCGTCATTCCAAAGGCCGAGGCATCCGTACGTGCCGCGCCCGCGCGGCTCGACGGCGGCCGTCTCCACGATCACCATGCCCGCACCGCCTTGCGCAAGCTTGCCGTAATTGACGAGATGCCAGTCGTCGGCAATGCCGTCCCGTGCGCAATACTGGCTCATGGGGCTGATGACGACCCGGTTCGGTAGCGTGACGGCGCGCAACGTCAACGGCGAGAACAGGTGCGAGCAGGCAGGCGATTTAGCGTTGGCAGACATGGAAACTCCCGAAAACGTGACTAGCGTGGCGGCATCGACGCCCGCGACAGGCGCGACGTCGGACTGGCTGCGCCGGTGGATGGCGCAGCCTTCGGCAAAACGGCTTCGACGGTGGGGCTCAGTCGGGGTGCGTCAGGCGGCTGTGGTCGCGATAGACGTGGCAGACGTGGAGGGCGCCTCGGACGCGACAGCCTCTGCACTGCGTGTGCGCAGCACATGCTTGAGGATTTTCCCCGACGGCGTTTTCGGCATGGCCTCGACCACGAAAAGCCGCTCGGGAAGCTTTTGTCTGGCCAATCGGGCCGTCTCGAGCCATTCGATCAGCGTCTCGAATGTGAGCGACGTTCCTTCGCGCAACACCACCCACGCGCAGGGCGTTTCGCCCAGACGCGCGTGAGGCATCGCGACGACAGCCGCTTCGGCGATGGCCGGGTGCGTGTGCAGGATGTCCTCGATCTCCTTGGGGCTCAGGTTCTCGCCGCCGCGAATGATCAGGTCCTTCTTGCGGCCGGTCACCGTGATCACACCGTCATCGGACACCCAGCCCAGATCGCCGCTGCGGAAGAAGCCGTCGGCGTCGAACGCGTCGAGCGTGTCGGTGTCGCGGCAGTAGCCGAGCATGATCTCCGGCCCTCGCGCCAGAATCTCGCCCACTTGCCCGGCGGGCAGCGGTGCGCCGGTGACGGGGTCGGCGATGCGCACCTCATTGTTGAAGATGCGGCCATCCGTTTCTGCGCCGATGGTTTGCTCGCCACGCTGGTTCACGCCAAGCGAGACGGTCGGCGTTTCGCTGCTCCCATATACGCGGCAGAAGACACAATCCGGCATGATGCGCGCAGCGCGATGGACGAGCTCCGGCGGCACCGGGGCGCCGCCGCTGGCGAACATGCGAAACGCCGGCAACGGCTCGCCACTCTGCGCGACGGCGTCGACGAATTCGGCCAGAAAGGGCGTGGCCGCGACCGTGAGCGTCGCGTGCTCGCGGCGGGCGAGCGCCACGGCGGCCGTCGCTTCCCACTGGTCCATCAGCACGGCGCGAACGCCGGCAACGAAAACGTAATCGAGTGCGTAGGTATAGCCGGTAATGTGCGTGACGGGAGACGGCATGAACACGACGTCGTCTTCGTCGACTTGCCAGAAACGCGACACCGCATCGAGTTCAGTGGCGAGCGTGTTGTGACTGTGCAGCACGCCTTTCGGGCGACCCGTCGTGCCGCTGGTGTACAGCGCGAGTTTGACGGCGTTCGGGGAGACATCGAATGCCTCCCACGGTGCGGCGTCGTTCCCGAGTGTGGAGAAGTCCGAGAGTCCGTGTGCGCCTGGTGTTTGCGCACGCACGGTCACGATCGGGGTGCGAATGTTCGAGGTGTGCGCGAGACGTTGCATCATCGCCAGATAGTCGATGCTGCGAAAACGCTCCGGCAGGAAGATGACGCTGGAATGGGAGTCGTCGAGGATGAAGCCGACCTCGGCGTCGCGGTAGATCGGGACGATCGGATTCGCTACCCAGCCGCCCATCGCTGCGGCGAGGTTGACGACCACGGCCTCCCACCAGTTGGGCAACTGAAAACTGACGACATCGCCGGGAACGAGCCCCATGTCGCGCAGTCCGGCGGCGATGCGTCGGGCTTCGGCAAACAAGCGCGCATAGGTCATGCGATGCACGCCATCCACCACGCAGACGCGCTCGGGCGTGGCGCCGGCCCGCTGCTGCGCGAGTTGGGCGATGGTGGTATTGCGCCACGCACCGCTGGCCGTGTATTGATCGATCATCTGCGCCGTGAGGCGCGTCGTCCAACCGCTTGCATCTTTGCTCATACGAATCCCGTTGCTTTTATCGTCTGGCGAGCCGTTACACATGAACCGGTGCACGCAATGTCCACCGCTCACGCATTCGACCCGCATCGCGGGCAGGGCGTCCGTGTCTCCCCGGACATGCCTGTACTTCATGACTGCAAAGACGGCGCAGGCCGTCAATCACTGCTGTTCGAATCCACTCGCTTGATGACTGCGCTCGCCGACGCGATACGTCAGTCTCGGGTTGTCCGGCGTATCACTTGAGGCCGTTCTTGACGAGCTTCATGTACGTCTCGACCACCCAGTCCGGCAGTTTTCGGGTTTTCTCGCTCCCCTTGACATAGCGCAGGTAGAGATAGCTGCGTGCCGACTGGAACACATAGGCGAGTGCTTCGAGTTCCTTGCCTTCGAAGAGACGGATTTCACCGCTCTCCACGCTGCGCTGCAGCGATTTCACATAGTGTTCTGTCAACAGCTTCATGTGCGCCGTGTGCGCGACCGGGGCCGCCACTTCGGCCTCGTTCAGCACGCGGAAAAAGCCGGGATTGCTGCGCAGGTAGTCGAAGAACGCGCGAAACCCCCGTTCTTCCACCTCGTAAAAGGTGGCGGCGCCGCGCACTTTCTTGCTGATGTAGACGAGCAGGTCGGCGCCCACGTGGGGCAGCAGTTCGTCGAACAACGCCTGACGCGATTCGAAGTACAGATAGAACGTGCCTTGCGCAATGCCGGCGGCCTCGGTGATGCGACCAATCGACGCGTCCGCGTAGCCGTACTGGCCGACCACCTGTGCCGCTGCCTCGAAGATCTTGTCACGCAGCGCTGCGGCACGGGCTTCGCGCGTCGGGCTACGGCGTCGGCGGGGGGCGGCGCTGACCGTGCCGCCGTCGGTTTCGTTCTCGAGTGTGTCTGTGCTCATGGCGATTTCACTTTGAATGGGGGGCGCAACGTGCAGCCGGCATCCTACAGTGCCAGATACCGTTCGGCGATTTCCGGATGCTCATCGTACTCGTCCCAGGTGCCGGAAAACACGATGTTACCGGTGTCCATGACGTAGACGTATTCGCTGCACTGGCGGGCAAACCACACGTTCTGTTCGGCGACGAGCAATGCGGTCCCTTCTTGCGCGCAAGCGGCTCGGATCTGCTCGGCCATCTGGGCGACGATCAGCGGTGCGACGCCTTCCGTCGGCTCGTCGAGCAGCAGGCAACGGGGTCGAGTGACCATGCCGCGCGCAACGGCAAGTACCTGCTGCTGCCCACCGGACAACTGGTTGCCGCCGCGCGAGAGCAGGTCGGTGAGCAGCGGAAACAGTCGGCAGCTCTGCGCGACGTCATGGCACACATGGCCGGGGCGCGCCCCGTGCCGGGCGAGCGTAAGGTTCTCCGCGACGCTCAGATGGCCGAAGATTCGACGATCCTCGGGGACGAACCCCAAGCCACGCTGAATGCGCCGGTGGGTGGCGACATTGGCGAGCGATGCGCCGTCGAACACGATCTCACCGGTCACGCGAGGGCCGGCATCGACGATGCTTTTGAGCAGCGTACTCTTGCCCGCACCGTTGCGCCCGAGCAGGGCGACGCCCTGGCCGGCGCCAATGCTCAGGCTGACGTCGTTGAGAATCACACTGTCGCCGTAATAGGCGTGAACGTTCCGGATATCAAGCATGCTCGTGTCCCAGGTAGACCTCACGCACGATCGGCGAGGCACGCACGGCTTCCGGCGTACCCGAGGCGATCACCTGCCCATAGTTGAGCACCGTAATGTGATCGGCAAGCGCGAACACCACACTCATATCGTGTTCGGTCAGCAGGATCGACATGCCGAGTTCGCGTCCGATGCGCTTGAGCAAGGCGACGGCCGAGATCCGGTCGCCCGGGGACATGCCGGCCATCGGTTCGTCGAGCAGCAGCATGCGCGGCTGCAGCGCCAGCGCCATGGCCAGCTCCAGGCGTTTTCTTTCTCCGTAGGCCAGTACGCCCGCCATTTCACCGGCGCGGGCTTCGAGCCCGACCGTGGCGAGCGAGGCCATCGCCTGCGTGCGAAGCGCGGCGGCCGGGGCGGGTTGCACGAAGCGCCATACGCTGCGACGCAGCGCAGGCGATCCGCCCGTCTCCAGCGCCAGCACGACGTTGTCGATGACGCGCATTTCGCTGAACACCTTCGCGACCTGGAACGTGCGGCCAATGCCCTGGCGAACGCGCCGGTAGCCCGACCACCGGCTGACATCCTGCCCCTCGAAGGCGACCTCGCCGCGATCGGCCAGCGCCTCGCCCGAAAGCACGCGAAACAGGGTGGTCTTGCCCGCGCCGTTAGGGCCGATGACCGCGTGCGTCGTCCCGGGTGCGACCGAGATCGAGACATCCTTGAGCACCTTGACCGTCCCGTAGTCCTTGAAGATGCCCCGGGCGCACAGACTGGCTTGCGCAAGCGCTTGGGTAGCGAGTGTCATGCGTCGGCCTCCGCACGATGGGTGAGCGGTGTCGCATTGCCGGCGGCGGCCGATCCCGCGGCCTCCGGTGCGACACGTGTGGGCAAGGGCGTCGGCAAGGCGCGTCGACGCAGCAGATGGACAATGCCGCCGGCAATGCCGCCCGGGAAGGCGAGCACCACGACGAGCAGTGTGGTGCCGATGACGACCTCCGACAGCCCCACGATGTTGCGCGTGGCGTGTTCGAGCCCGAGGAACAGCATCACGCCGAGCACCGGCCCCCAGAAGTACGCCGTGCCACCGAGCAGGCAGAACAGTATCGGCAGCGCCGAATACGTCCAGTGGGCCACCTCCGGCGTGAGCAGTTGCGCGAGCGGGGCGTACATCGCGCCTGCCAGCCCGGCGCCTGCGCCGCTCACGGTGAACGCCGCGAGCCGGGCGAGATGCACGTTCGCGCCGAGGAATGCCATGCGATCGGCGTCCTGACGAATCGCGCCGAGCATCCGGCCGAACGCCCCGTGCCACATCAGCCACGCGCCGAATCCGAATATCACGGCGAGCGCGAGCAGTACGTAATACAGCGAGGCGCCCTGGTTCAGGTCGATGCCCAGCAGGGAAGGGCGCACGATCCCGGTCATGCCGTCTTCGCGGCCGAGCCAGTCGGATTTCGCAATCACGATATGCAGCAGCTCGGCCAGCGCGAGCGTGAGAATCGCGAAGTAGTTTCCGCTGGCGCGTCGCAAGGCGACGAAGCCGATCAGGGCCGCCATGACGGCACCGGCGGCGCCGCCGGCCAGCAAGATGGTCGCGAGCGACACACCGGGTATGTCGCGCAGCAAAATGCCTGCGGCGTACGCGCCTGTGGCGAAATACGCGGCGTGTCCGAAGCTGACCATGCCCGCGAGACCGAAGATCGTGTTGAAGCTCAGGGCGAAGACGATCTGCACGAGCGCTACCCCTGCGAGAAACACGAACCCCTGGTCGGCCCACGCCGGGACCGACGCGAAGAGCACGAGCAGCAGCGCGAAGATGAGCAAGTCGGCGCGGCGCGCATTGCCGCGCCCGTGAAGGAAGGCGTTCATCGCAGACCTCGCATCAGCCCCTGCGGGCGAATGAGCAGGATTGCCGCAAGAGAGACAAAGAAGAAGAGTCCGGGCACATCGGGCACAAAGCGGTCTCCGAACGAGGTGACGAGGCCGAGCAGGACCGAAGCGATAAACGCGCCGCGGATATTGCCCAGCCCGCCGACGATCAGCGCGCCGAAGGCCTGAATGATCAGCGCGCTGCCCATCGCAGGCGAGAGGCTCTGGTTGATCGACAACAGCCCCCCGGCCAGTCCCGCGAGCGCGAAACCGCACACAACGGTCCATGCGAACACGGCCTGGACATTGATCCCCAGCAGGCTGGCCATCCACGGGTCGACCGCCACCGACTGCACCCGTTTGCCGATGCCGGTGCGATGCAAGATGACGTCCATCGCCAGAAACACCACGACGCCGCAGACGATCACGCAAACCACGAAGGTCGGCACGATGACGTCGCCCAGGCTCAGTGCACCGCCCAGCGCCTCGGGCGGTGGAACGCTCAGGAAGTCGATGCCCCAGATCAGCTTCACCACACCCTGACACAGGATCAGCAGCGCATACGTGGCGATTAGCGAGTACGCCTCGCTCACCGCCCGCAGGCGTCGGAAGACAACGCGCTCGACCACGGCACCGAGCACCCCGACCGCCGCCGCACAGACGACGGCGGTGCCGAGGAACGACCACAGGGAGTCGGCCTGGAGCCGCGCCCCGATGGCATAGGACAGATAAGCGCCGATCATCAGGAAGCCGCCGTGTGAGAAGTTCAGCACGTGCAGAATCCCGAAAACCAGCGACAGGCCTGCCGCAGTGAGGAACACGGTCATTCCCCACGACAGGCCGTTTATCAAGGTCAGCGCAAACTGATCCATGTGAGGCTCCACGAAGCGTCAGACAGTCACGTACTTGAACGTGAGCGCTTTGCCGGGCGTCGGCGGATCGACAAAGTCCTTGCCGTCCTTCTTGATGAACTCCAGCACCTCGAAACCCGCGCTCGCCGACTTGCTTCCGCGCAAGCGGTACATCAGCACCGGCTTGATCGCCTGGTGGTCTTCCTTGCGGAAGTAGCGCGGCCCACACGTGGTGTCGAACGTTTCCGATTCGAGCGCCTTGATGACTGCCTGCGTTTCGGTTGTGCCGCTCGCCTGGATGGCTTTGGCATAGGCCATCACGGCGGCATGCCCCTCACCGACCCATCCGGTCGGGAAGGCGTCGCCGTTGGTGCGGCGAATATGCTCCTTGAGCACCGCGTTCGACATCGGCAGATCGGTGAAGGCGCCCGCATACCAGTGGGTGCCGCACCACATCTCGGGCATCTCGCTCTTCATTGCCTTCGCGACGACGAACTCGTTCGCCGGATCGATGATGACTTTCGCCTTCTTGAAGAAGCCGTAAGGCAGTGCCTGTTTGAACAGCGTGACGGCATCGCCGCCATACACCGACACGAGGAAGCCTTCGGCGGGCAAACCCATCGCCGAGCCGATCACATTGCGGTAGTCGGTGGCGCCGTACTGCGTGCGCACGGCCTGGGCGATGGCGGGCTTGGCCTTGGCGACGGTGGGGTAGTACTCGAGCAGCCCTTCTTCGAAACAGTTCCATGTGGTGCGGCCGTATTCGTGATCGGGGATCACGCCGCTCCAGCGCGACACGCTGCCATAGCGTTCGGCGACCGCCGCCGCCATGAAGCGAAGCTTCATGTACGGGTTGTCGGTCACGCGGAAGTAATGGCGGTTGAAGTTCTCTTTGGTGAGCTTGTCGGAGTGGGCCGCGCAGGTGATCAGGATGGCCTTCTGCTGTTCGAGCATCGCCGTGAGGGCCAGTGCCACGGCGCTCGACACCACGCCGAGCTGAAGATTCACGCCATTGCCGGCGAGTTCGCGCGAGGCGATGGTCGCATCGGTCGGCTTTGCCTTGTCGTCACGCACCACCAGTTCCAGCTTGCGGCCGTTCACGCCGCCCGCCTGGTTGATCTGATCCACGGCAATTTGCGCCCCCATCAGCATGGGCTGGCCCAGCGGGGCCTGCGCGCCGGTCAGCGAGGAAATGAATCCGAGCTGGATGGGGCCGCCAGTCTTTGCCTGCGCGCGCGCCAGCGAACTGGCCAACGGACCTGCACCCGCGAGCGTGACGCCCGCGCCAGCGATTTTGAGCACGTCTCTACGATTGATTGCCACGGTTGTCTCCTGATGGTTTTACGTTATGACTGCTTGCTGTGTCCCGCCTGCTGCGTGATGACTGCCGGATCGGGCGACGTCTCCTAGGCTGTCGCCACGTCGCCTGAACCACCAAAGGCACTCCAGCCGCCATCGACGGGCAACTCCACCCCGCTGACGAAGGAGGCCAGGTCCGATACGAGAAATGCGACGACCTTCGCGATCTCGTCGGGCTGACCGAGGCGCGCCATCGGCGTGCGCCGCTGCAGGCGCTCGAGGTCGATCTTGTCGTCGCGGCAAAGGGCGTCGACCAGTGGTGTCGCGATATAACCGGGGGCGATGCAATTCACGCGGATGCCCGATCCGCCCCATTCGCAGGCGAGCGCGCGCGTGAGGTTGGCGACGGCGGCCTTCGCCGGGCCGTAGGCGGTACGCCGTGGAAAGCCGCCCAATGAGGTCAGCGACGAGATGTTCACGATCGTGCCCCGATTGGCCGGCAGCATGTGACGGCCTGCTGCGCGACACGTCAGGTAAGTGCCTCGCAGGCTGACGTCGAGGACCTTCTGCCACACATCGGCATCCTGCTCGATGGTCGGAACCAATTGATCGGCAATCCCCGCACAGGTCACGACCGTATCGAAGACGAGGCCGCCGGTTTGCGCACAGCGGATCGCCGTGTCGACCATGCGGGTGATGTCTGCCTCCTCGCGCACGTCACCGCGGACATACGCCGCGACGCCCGGCGTGCCGGCGGCGTGTGTGCCCGGCCGAGCCGCCGCAGGCAGGTGATCGGCGTCGGCACGGTCGGCAATGACGACGGTGGCACCGTGTGCGACCAGACGCTGCACGACGGCCAGACCGATGCCGCTCGCCCCGCCGGTGACCAGCGCCACGCGTCCGTGCAGTGCAATGCGATCATCGATCGTGTCGACGGGCTTGCCGGTGTGTTCTGCGTTGAGCGCGTTCATTGGCGTGCCATCCATTTGTAGATGTTGTTGCGCTGAATCGCAGAGGAGCCGCCGATGATCGGCAGGCCGAGGGCGTCGCGCACATAGCGCTCGACATCGAAGTCCTTCACGTAGCCGTAGGCGCCGAAGATGGTCTGGCATTCGAGCGCGATGGCTTTGCCCGCTTCGGTGGCGAACAACTTGGCCATCGACGTCTCGCCCGAGCAGGGGCGATGTTCGTTTGCCAGATGCGCTGCGTGGTACAGCATCAGACGCGCGCCATGCAACTGCGTCTTCATGTCGGCCAGCTTGTGCTGGATCGACTGGTAGTTGCCGATGGCCTTGCCGAATTGCTGGCGCTCTCCCGCGTAGGCCCATGCGTCGTCCAGCGCGGCCTGACCGATGCCGATGGCCATCGCGGCAACCTCGAGTTTCTCCACATCGAGTCCCGAGCCCACGACCATCGGCCAGGCATGATTCCATCCCGCCTCGCCGCCGACAATGGCGTCGAGCGGCAGTTCGACATCGCTGAAGGTGACATCCGTGGTCGGAAATCCCTTGAGACCCATGCCGTTGATCAGCTCGATTGTCACCCCCGGGGTGGACGGCGGAATCAGCAGCAGCGTGAGATTGCGATGGCGCTCGCCTTCCGGGCCGGTGCGCACGAGCGTGTAGATATAGTCGCTGTGCGCGGCGCCGGAGCAAAAGCGCTTTGCGCCATTCACGACGATCCGGTCACCCCGCCGCTCGGCACGCGTGCGAATCGAGGCGAGGTCCGACCCGACGTCGGGCTCGGTCCAGCCGTAGGCGAAAATCATCTTCCCCTCGACTACGCGCGGCAGGATCTGCGCCTTCTGTGCCTCAGTGCCGCACTCGTCGATGTTCATGCCCGCGTAGCAGGCGGCGTTGATGTAAGGAATGGCCACGGCCAGGCTGCGACGCGCAAGTTCTTCGATGACGACCATCGCGCTGACGATATCGCGTCCGAGGCCGCCATATGCTTCCGGTACGGTCAGGCCGAGTACGCCCAGGCCGGCGAGCTTGTCGAAGACATCGCGCGGAAACGTGTTCGTCTTGTCCCACTGCGCCACGCGATCGCGAGGCATCTCTTTTTCGACGAAGCGACGCAGGGTGTCGCGCAGTGCGCGGATGTCGTCGGATTCCGTAAAGTCCAAGTTGAACACTCCTTAGTGAATTCGATCACGTGGCGCGGCGCGCCAACGTGTCTTGCGCGGTCTTGCCGTGGGCGTTGCCGGCGCTTTCGTGCCCCCGTGGCGGACTTATTCGCCGGTAAAGATCGCGGCCCGCTTTTCACGGAATGCGTTGACGGCTTCCTGGTGATCGCGCGTGACATTCGAAAGCGATTCGTAGGCGAGGCACGCGTCCATCATCGAATGTGCGAGTTGCTTGAGTCCGATGTTGGTGGCCATCTTCGTCCAGCGGATCGCCTTGATGGCGCCGGCGTTGAGTCGGTCGGCGTAGCTGTCGACGAGTGCGTCGAGTTCCTCGCCGTCCACGGCGCGATTGATCAGTCCGATGCGCGCGGCGTCTTCTGCGGGCATGAGATCACCGGTCAGCAGATATTCCTTGGCGCGTGCGTAGCCGATCAGCTGCGGCCAGATCACGGCACCGCCGTCGCCTGCGACGAAGCCGACGCTCACATGCGGGTCACCGATCTTGGCGCGCTTCGAGGCGAAGATCAGGTCGCAGAAGAGGGCGATGGTGGCGCCCAGCCCCGTGGCGTGCCCGTTGACCTTGGCGATCACGGGCTTCTCACAGTCCAGCAGCGAATAGACGATCTGCTTGGCTTCGCGTGCGGTCTTTTCGAAGCGGGCAGGAACGTCGATGGCTTCCTGCATCCAGTCGATGTCGCCGCCGGCACAGAAGGCGCGGCCGGCACCGGTGACGACGATCAGATCCGATTCGGGGTCACGCGACGCGTCGACGAACACCTGTGCGAGTTCCTCGTGCATCTGCGCATCGACCGCGTTCAGGCTGTCGGGGCGATTCAGGGTGATCGTAAGTACGCGGTTGCGACGAGAGAAAGTGATCGATCGGTAAGCTTCGAAATTCATGATGTCTCCTGGCGTTTGACGTTGACATGCCCGACGGCGATGGCGTTCACTCATGCCGCGCGCACGGCGCGACGACGAATGCGCTCACAGGCCGGCATTGGTCCACTTGTAGATGTTGTTGCGCTGGATCGCGGACGAGCCGCCCATGATCGGGATCAGCAATGCGTCGCGCACGTAGCGCTCCGCGTCGAATTCCTTCACGTAGCCGTAGGCGCCGAAGATCGTCTGGCATTCGAGCGCAATTTCCTTGGCCGCTTCGGCCGCGTAGAGTTTGGTCATCGAGGTTTCGACCGCGCAGCGCTCGTGCCGGTTGGCTTTCGATGCCGCGTGATAGAGCATCAGACGCGAGGCGTGCAGTCGGGTCTGCATGTCGGCGAGTTTGTGCCGGATCGACTGGTACTCGTTGATGGTTTTGCCGAACTGGCGACGTTCGTGGGCGTATTGCCATGCGTCTTCGAGCGCTGCGGTCGCGACGCCGACGGCGACGGCTGCCACCTCGAGCTTCTCGACATCGAGCCCCGAGCCCACCAGCATCGACCAGCCCTGATGCCAGCCGGCGTCGCCCCCGATGATGTTCGACGCAGGGACCTCGACGTTCTCGAACGTGACGTCGGTCGTGGCGGCGCCTTTCATGCCCAGGCTATCGATCGGGGTGATCGTGACGCCGGGGGTGTTGGGCGGCACCAGCACCATCGAGAGGTTGCGATAGCGATCGCCTTCGGCGCCGCTGCGCACGAGCGTGTAGATGTAATCGCTGATGGCCGCGCCGGAACAGAATCGCTTCGCACCGTTGATGACCACCTTCTCGCCCACACGTTCCGCGCGGGTCTTGACGCTCGCCAGGTCGGCGCCGATGTCGGGTTCGGTCCATCCGTAAGCGAACATGAGACGCCCGTCGACCACTTTCGACAGCAGGGCTTCTTTCTGCGCTTCGGAACCACATTCCACGAGGTTCATTCCCGCATAGCACGCCGCCATGATGTAAGGCACCGAAACGGCCAGGCTGCGGCGCGAGAGTTCTTCGATGGTGATCATGGTGGCGACGATGTCGCGACCGGCGCCGCCGTATTGCTCCGGCACGGTCAGCCCCATCACGCCGAGCGTGGCGAGCTTGTCGAAAACGTCGCGTGGAAAGTGATTCTCGCGATCCCAGCGCGCCGCCGCTTCGCGCGGCATTTCCTTCTCGACAAAGCGGCGCAGCGTAGCGCGCAGCTGTTTTGTTTCGGTTGTCTCGGCGAAATCCACTTCGTCTCCCTCCAGCGTGCTGTCGATGTTGTCGATGGATGGAGTTTCCGATAACATGATTTATGAGTCAACAGTCATTAAATGATTATTGAGTCATTTTAGGGTTAACGTTGAGCGCTGGTGAAAACCGTCAGCGGGGACCGGTCGGCGAGGGCGGCATCGGGAGGATCGGGTGCCGGCGAATACGCTGGGGGCGGCAAACTGACGAGCGTTTTCGGAAGGGGCGCCCGGGCAAGGGGATAACCGAAGGGGGGAGTTCGATGAAGGTGCTGGTACCGGTCAAACGGGTAGTGGATTACAACGTAAAGGTTCGGGTGAAGAGCG
>NZ_JBEBXS010000012.1:0-168265 GCF_040391475.1 Pandoraea pnomenusa
AGCACAACCTCGGCCTGACCTGCGACCCGGTGGGCGGGCTGGTGCAGATTCCGTGCATCGAGCGTAACGCCATGGCGTCGGTGAAGGCGGTGAATGCGGCGCGCATGGCGCTGCGTGGCGACGGCGCTCACTATGTGTCGCTCGACTCCGTCATCAAGACGATGCGCGAGACCGGCGCCGACATGAAGACGAAGTACAAGGAAACGGCTCGTGGTGGTCTGGCGGTGAATATCGTCGAGTGCTGATGGGAATGTGAGCCTGGGCTTCAGGTATTGAGAGAAAGCCGCATGGTGAGAGCCATGCGGCTTTTTTATTTTCGTGCATTCCTTCGGTAATTGCGCTCGCGTCCTGCTTTAATCGGGCGCTTCCCAAACCCGAACGGCTCGCATCCCGAGACAATTGGCCACTTTGACGGTCAGTCGGCGGGGACCGGTGCGATATCCACCGGCAATCCGATCCACGGAGGTGTGCGATGCGAAGCAAGCAGGCGGGGGTCTTTCTCATTTCGGCAACGATTGCCGTCGCGGTGGTCGGGATGCTGATCACATTCTGGGGCGTCAATTACTCGCGGCAGATGCGCACCGAAAAAGCCGAACGAGTCGGTGAAGCATTAAAGGCGATCGGAAACGCGGTGGACACCTTTGCAGTTCGGTACCACGCAGATATCCATCGAGTATTCGATAACCCCAGCGAAACATTTTCAGTCAACGGTATTGAATTCAAGCACACGTTGGCAGACAACACCTACGACGAAGATCACCTGGGCAATCTCTCCGCTCAAAACCTGATCAAGGCGCTACAGCTTCCGGGTGTCAGCAGCCGTCCGCCGAGCGGCGTGGGGGAGTATGCGATTCGGGTTTACCGGGCGTGCAGCGGGACACCGAAAATCTGCCAGGTCCGCACGCTGGCGTTCCTGACCGAACCGATGAAGCGCACCTATTCGTCCGAAACGGACTTCGATTTCGCCGCGACAGCCGCGCGCAGGATCGGCGCGGCGGGCGGCGTGTCGCAGCAGGACAAGCCGCAGAATTTCCGGTTTATCGACGAAAAGGACAGCCCGGTGGTGGTGAAGAATCCGCGGAATGTCGCGGGTCTCATTGCGATCCGGGGCGGGGCGCAGACCGATAATCTCAATCTCAACGTCAAGCGGGACGGTTCGTTGCCAATGACGGGGAATCTGAATATGTCGGGCAAGGATGCGCGTGGCAACGACGCGCAGCACAGCATCGAGGGCGTCAAGGACATCACCGGGTTCGGGCAGCTCAAGATGGATGCACTGGAAATCAGGAAAGGAGCGAAGATCTCCGGAAAACTGAATCTCGAGAATGAACTGAACCTGACGAAGAACGACATCGTCGGGGCGCGCGATATTCGCGGCAGCGGAGAACTCGTGATGAACTCCCTGTCGGTCAAGGACGCCAAGATCGACGGGACAATCACGGCGAAAAAGGGGGCCAGGCTTGAGGGCGAACTGAATATGTCGGGGAACAAGATCAAAGGCGCGAAGACGGTGGAGGCCGGAACCGTAACGGCGTCAGGCAACCTCAAATCGGGCAAAGGTCTCGTTGAGTTGGACGACAACGTCAGGGTCGGGGATATGTGCAATATATGGGGGCTCGGGCGCGATAACGATGGTCGGGTCGTGTCTTGCCAGCGCGAGAAGCAGAACTCGGACGTGAGGCGATGGAAGCTCTCCAGCAGCCCGCAGACCGTGAAAGAGGTACCGGTCGCAATTCGCGAGGAGATTGAAAGATTGGTCCGAACGGGGGAAGGCTGGACGATGCACCTGTTCGACATCGTCCCGAGCCCGGCCTCGTCCTATCCGGCGAATACCTATTACGCCAGGAATCCGTATTACTTAACGAAAGTATGGAGCGGCAAGCTCATGGCTTGTGGGGTCGTTCCGTGGTCGCTACGGTTTGAGAGCAACGACAAAACGCCCATCGCATCGCTGGGCCGACGCTATGTTGTCGGAACGAGTTCCGAACGCCTGGCCTGTCTTTTCAAGGGACGCGCCAACGTAATTCTCGAGGCTTATGACTGGACATGGGGAACGATGGGGGGGACGCCGGGAGACGACGATCGCTGGGGGAAGTCTCTCGGGCATACGCGAAATCCGATAGCGGTCTATGACGACAAGCACGCCGAGTTCAAGCCCATACTGGAGTCCTTGATGTTGAACCTCTCCGCACAGCAGGCGAGGCCCGACGATTGGAGTCGGCAGGACGTTGTTGTGGGGAAGCGGTGGTTCTACAAACTTCCGGTCGTCGTCGATCGTGCATTGTCGTGCGAAGTCACGGACAGAGGCGGAGCGACGTACAGCTTCTTGTCCACGGGCGAGGACCCCCGAACCGGGAGCCCGAGGGTTAGCGGCAGCGAGCGCAGTGTGGAATTGGCTTGCTCATTTGCGGACGGGCGAGATATGGCGGCTGAACAGTTCAAGCGCTGTGACACCCACTGCTTGCGAGTACGAAATTGACGCCCATCTGATTGCGTACGCGTATGACGAACCTACGCGCGCAGTCACCAGCATTGACCATGACCTCACCCATCGGCCGTCGCTCGTCATATGACAGTCACATTCCTCCCCTACACTACGCCTCGATGTCTCCTTGCCTTGTCTTTGAGCCGCCCGGCCTGCGCCGAGCGGCTTTTTTATTGCGTCTCGTCCGAATGCGCCGGTAAGTCAGTGGGAATCGGCGCAAAGTGCTGCGGCAGACCGTTTTGCCGGCCCAATCCTTGAGATTCTCCTCGTCCTGCTCCTCATTCCCGGGGAGCCGACAAGTGGTTGCGACAGGAGACATCATCCATGGAAAGCTGGCTCAAACCGATGGTCGACGCCGTTGGCGGCGTGTTGTCGGGTTATCCCCTTGTGATCGCGCTGCTCGGCGCGGGCGGCTATTTCACGTTGCGCTTCGGCGCGATTCAGTTCCGGGCATTCGCGCATAGCGTGCGGCTGTTGCGCACGTCGGGTGCCACGTCCGGCATCTCGCCGTTCCAGGCGTTCGCCACGGGTCTTGCGAGCCGCGTCGGCACCGGCAACATCGCGGGCGTGGCCGTGGCGCTGACCATCGGCGGCCCGGGTGCGATTTTCTGGATGTGGATGACGGCGTTGCTCGGCATGGCGTCGGCATTCGTCGAGTCGACCCTCGCGCAGATCTTCAAGATTCCCCATCGCGACAACACCTTCCGAGGCGGTCCGGCGTATTACATCCAGCTCGGCCTCGGTTCGCGCCGCTTCGGCATCATCTTCGCCATCGCCTTGCTGTTCACGTTCGGCTTCGCGCTCAACTCGGTGCAATCGCATTCGATTGCCGAAGCGCTGGAGGCATCGTTCGGCTGGGAACGACAGTGGATCGGCATCACGCTGGTGTTGCTGACGGCGCCGATCATCTACGGCGGTGTGCGACGCGTGGCACGCTTTGCGCAGTGGATCGTGCCCGTGATGGCGGTGGCTTACCTCGGCCTCGCCGTGTTCGTGTGCCTCGTCAATCTCGACCAGATTCCGGGGATGATTTCGACGATCTGGCGTCACGCGTTCGGGCTGGAGCCGGCGGCGGGCGGTATCACCGGCTACGCCGTGGGTCAGGCGGTGCTGATGGGGGTCAAGCGCGGCCTGTTTTCCAACGAAGCGGGCATGGGCAGCGCGCCCAATGCGGCGGCAGTGGCGACGACACGGCATCCGGTGCAACAGGGGTTGATGCAGATGCTCGGCGTGTTCTTCGACACCATCGTCGTGTGTTCTGCCACCGCCTTCATGATCCTGCTCTCAGGTGAATTCGTGCCCGGTGCGGCACCCGAAGGCGCGGTGCTCACGCAACGCGCGCTGGCCGCGCACTTTGGAAATTGGGCAGTGATTTTCACGGGGCTGACGGTGTTCTTCCTCGCCTACTCGAGTGTGCTCGGCAACTACGCCTATGCAGAAGTGAACATGGATTACATGACGCGGCGTCCGTGGTGTCTTCACATCTTCCGTGCGCTGGTGTTGCTGGCCGTGATGCTGGGTTCCGTGGCGAGCCTGCCACTGGTCTGGAGTTTCGCCGACGTCGGCACCGCGTTGATGGCGTTCATCAACTTGATCGCCATCGCGATGCTGATGCGGTACGCGCTGGTGGCGTGGCGTGACTATCAGTCGCAGCGAAAGGCCGGCGTGGTCGAACCGGTGTTCACCCGCGACGCGATGCCGCCCGACATGCGCGATCGTCTGCCGAAGGATGTCTGGTAACGCCTGCGACGCAATGTCGTGACGGCAATGCGGCACAAAAAACAAGGGCCGGTGAGTCATCCTCACCGGCCCTTGTCGTTTGACGTTTCGATGCCCGCAGACGTGCGGGCAGCCGTCGGTCGCTTACTTGCCGCCGACCGTCTCCAGCACGGTCCACTTGCCGTCGACCACCTTGTACAGCGTGATCGAACCGTACTTCAGATCGCCAACGCTGTCGTATGCCAGTTCGCGCGTGGTCACGCCGGGCATGCTCGTCTTGGCGAGCGTGGGCAGGTACTTGGCCGGATCCGTCGAGTTGGCTTTCTTCATGGCCGACATCATGGCCATTGCGCCGTCATAGGCGTACGGCGAGTACGTTTCCGGTGCCGAGCCGAACTTGGCCTTGTAGCGCGACTCGTAAGCGGCGCCGCCGGGCATCTTGTCGAGCGGCAGGCCCGCGAGCGAGACGACCGAACCGTTGGCGGCATCGCCGGCGATCTTCAGGAACGCATCCGACTTGACCATCTCGCCGGCCATCAGCGTGCTCTTCATGCCGAGCTCACGCATCTGCTTGGCGAGCGGGCCGGCTTGCGCGTCGGCGCCGCCGTAGAAGATCATGTCGGGGTTGACGCGCTTGAGGTTGGTCAGAATCGCGCGGAAGTCCACGGCCTTGTCGTTCGCGAATTCGCGACGAACGATCTTGCCGCCCGCAGCCTTCGCCGCCTTCTCGAACTCGTCGGCCAGGCCCTGGCCGTAAGCGGTGCGATCGTCGACGATGGCGATGTTCTTGAAGCCCAGCTTCTTCACGGCGAACGTGCCGACGACCGAGCCCTGCTGGATGTCCGAGGTCATCATGCGGAAGGTCGTCTTGAAGCCTTGCTTGGTGTATTCCGGGGCCGTCGCCATGGCGATCTGCGGAATGCCGGCCTGCGCGTAAATGCGCGATGCCGGGATCGTCGTGCCGGAGTTGAAGTGACCCAGCATGCCCTTGATGCCGTTGTCGACCAGCTTCTGCGCGACCAGCGAACCCTGACGCGGATCGGCCTGATCGTCTTCGGCTTGCAACACGAACTTCACCGGCTTGCCGTCGATGGTCGGCTTCGTGGCGTTGTACTCGTCAACAGCCAACTGAATGCCGTTCTGCATGTCCTTGCCGTAGTGGGCCTGGGCGCCCGTGAGCGGTGCAGCAAAACCCAGCTTCACTTCCTGCGCCGTTTGTGCGCCGGCGGTGCCGAACGCGAGCAGTCCCGCCATGGCGACTGCGCTGAGCGTAAGCTTCGATTGCATCAACCCTCTCCTTGCATGTGTATGTCGTTGAGTGGCGCGCCTTCGGGATCGCCGCGACGCGCCTTTTTTGGATCAGAATGCCGCACGCACCTGACGGGTCGGCCGGTGGCGGCATGAATCGCAATCAAACGCATAATGCGTCCGACGCGGCAGTATTGGATGGCTGCGCGCGCCGGTCAAGAGGGACATATTCCGATAGAAGGTGCTACTGGCTTATGGCGAAGGTTGCGCCGTCGGGGTCCCGGTATCACCCGATCCGGCGATCGGGCCTTGCTGGATCTGGCGCAGGGCCGCCTCGGCGGCGTCGTAGCGGGCCAGAACGTCGGCCGACGGGGCCTGGCCCAGACGGCTCACGACGATGAGCGCGAGGCCGCCCAGGACGAAGCCCGGCATGATCTCGTACAGCCCGAACCAGCCGAACTGTTTCCAGACGAGCACGGTGGCCGCCCCCACGACAATGCCTGCCAGCGCCCCGTTACGGGTGACGCGCGGCCACAACAGCGTGGCGAGTACCAGCGGACCGAAGGCGGCCCCGAAGCCCGCCCAGGCGTAGCTCACCATGCCGAGCACCCGGCTGTTCGGGTCGAGTGCGAGCAACACGGCCACCACGGCGACCGCCAGCACCATGCCGCGGCCGATCCACACGAGCCGACGCTGGCTGACCGGCCCACGCGCGAACGTCTTGTACAGGTCTTCCGTCAGCGCACTGGCACAGACCAGCAACTGGCACGACAACGTGCTCATCACGGCCGCCAGAATGGCCGCCAGCAGCACACCCGCCAGCCACGGGGTGAACAACTGCGTCGTGAGCGCAATGAAGATCGTTTCCGGGTTCGCCCCGACGCCGCCGCCGAATTCCGGGCGCGCGCTGTAGAACGCCAGCCCGAAGAAGCCGACTGCCACTGCACCGGTCAGACACAGCACCATCCAGGTCATGCAGATGCGGCGCGCCTGCGGGATCGCGGCCGCCGAGCGCGAGGCCATGAAGCGCACGAGGATGTGCGGCTGACCGAAGTAGCCCAGGCCCCACGCGAGCATCGAAATCACGCCGATGGGGGCGAGATCGCCGAGCCAGTCGGTGTGCGTGGGGTGCACTGCGGTCACGGCCGCGACTGCCGCCGCGGGGCCGCCGTCGATGGTGATGACGGCGATCGGCGTGACGACCAGCGCGGCAAACATCAGCGATGCCTGCACCGTGTCTGTCCAGCTCACCGCCAGGAAGCCGCCGATGAACACGTAGGCGATCGTTGCCACGGCGCCGATCCACAAGGCGGTGTGATAGTCGAGGCCGAACATCGTCTCGAACAGACGCGCGCCGGCGACCACCCCGGACGCGCAGTAGATCGTGAAGAAGACCAGGATCACGAGCGCCGTGACGATGCGTAGCACGTGGCTGTCGTCGCGAAAACGCTGGGTGAGGTACTCGGGCAAGGTGAGGGCGTTGCCGCAGACTTCGGTGTGCACGCGCAGGCGCGCGGCCACCAGACGCCAGTTCGCCCATGCACCGATGGCCAGCCCGATGGCGATCCAGACGCCCGACAGGCCGCCGACGTAAATGGCACCCGGCAGTCCGAGCAGCAACCAGCCGCTCATGTCGGACGCCCCCGCCGAGAGCGCCGTGACGAAACTGCCGAGGCGACGCCCGCCGAGAATGTAGTCGGAAAGATTGTTGGTGGACCGGTAACCGAGCCATCCGATCACCAGCATGAGCAGCAGATAGACGGTAAACGACACCGCAGTGGGGTTCCAGAGGGACATGTAGCCTCCTTGAGCGGCGGCGCGGCGCACGTCCGGCCTGTCTCCCGGCATGACGAAAGCGGCAGTAACGCGCAACGACGACCGCGAAAGCCAGCGAAAACGGCGTGCTGGCGCGGGTTAACCGCGCGAAGGCGGTGAGACGCGTTTTATGTCGGGGGAGGGCGGGACGATACCCCGAAAGCGTCCCCAGCGCTTTGCTACGGAACTTGCGGTAGGGGTAGGAAAGAAGGCGTCAAGGCGAGGCAAACGGGGTGAACCGGCACCGACACGTTGCCCCATCGGTGACCCGACGCGTCACCGGATATGTCATCCGTTGCCATCCGTTCTCATCCGCTTTCATTCGCTTTCATTCATTAACGCACTGTGGCCGCCGTTCCCCGATATGCCGGGGAACGGCGGCCACAGTACCGGGCGTTGCGGTGAGGGTCGTGACGGCGGCGCCGGGGGGCGCTGGCGCGTGCCGTCAGATTTAGGACGATTCCGGTGAGACGCGTCGCGAAATCTGACGACCGTCGCCGTGCCGTTCGATCAACCGATGGTCATGAGGTTGGCGTTTCCGCCGGCCGCTGCCGTGTTGACCGACACCGAACGCTCGCACAGCAGACGCTCCAGAGCGTAGTCGTCACCTGCCGCAAGCGCCTCCGGTGCGAGGCCCTGCGTCGACAGGATCGGGCCGTTGCGCACGGCGACACGTCGGTTCAGGGCGAGCAGCTCATCGCTGTCGCCTTCGAACAGTACGGCGGCGAGCGACGGCTCGTTCGCCGCGTCGGTCCCGGCGGCCAGCACCGAGGCGCGGGCCTTCAGCGCGGCGGGCAGGGCGCTCACCAGTTCGCGGGCGGCGGCGCTGTCGGAGAAGACGGCGTTGTTGCCCGTGGCGAGTACCGCCGCCAGTTGCGTGCGTGCGCCGAGCGGCGTGGCGGCCACGCACAGCACCGGGCCGCGCGGCTCGAGACCATACGTGTTGCGCTCACCGGTCGGGCCCGGCAGCACGGCCATCGCGTCGAGTGCCGACGTGGCCAGATAACGGTCGACGCGATCGATGGCCGGGGCGCTGTCCGATTGCTCGCGCAGCCAGTCGCGATAGCTGACCAGCGGGGAGAGGGCCGCGTCATTGCGGTGGAGTTCCGGCGCCAGCGCTGCCGGACGCGTCGCCAGCAGACGCGGCAGGTACATCGGACCGCCAGCTTTCGGACCTGTCCCAGACAAACCTTCGCCGCCGAACGGCTGTACGCCGACCACCGCACCGATCACGTTACGGTTCACGTAGACGTTGCCGACATGCGCACGCTCGGTCACGTAGGCGATGGTTTCGTCGATGCGCGTATGCACGCCGAACGTCAGGCCATAGCCCGTACCGTTGATCTGATCGAGCAGCTTGTCGAGTTGCGCCCGCTTGAAGCGGATGACGTGCAGCACCGGGCCGAACACTTCGCGTTGCAGCGCCTTGAGGTCGGTCAGCTCGATGAGCGTCGGCGGCACGAACGTGCCGTGACGGGCGGTGTCCGGCAGCGTCAGCTGCTCCACCGGGAAGCCCTTGGCGCGCATCTGCTCGATGTGACGGCTGATGCCGGTCTGCGCTTCGGCGTCGATCACCGGACCGACGTCGATCGACAGGCGATCCGGGTTGCCGATGGCGAGCTCCTGCATCGCGCCCTTGAGCATGTGCAGCGTCTTGTCTGCGATGTCGTCCTGGAGGCACAGCACGCGCAGCGCCGAGCAACGTTGACCGGCGGAATCGAACGCCGACGCGAGCACGTCGTACACGACCTGCTCGGGCAGCGCCGACGAGTCGACGATCATCGCGTTCTGGCCGCCGGTCTCGGCGATCAGCGGAATCGGACGGCCGTTGGCGTCGAGTCGTTCGGCCAGCGTGCGCGCAATGATGCGGGCGACTTCGGTCGAACCCGTGAACATGACGGCCTTCGTGCGGGCATCGGCCACCAGCGCCGCGCCCACCGTTTCGCCCGTGCCGGGCAACAACTGAAGCGCGCCGGACGGCACGCCAGCAGCCTGCATGAGACGCACGGCCTCGGCGGCGATCAGCGGCGTTTGTTCGGCCGGCTTGGCGATGACCGGGTTACCGGCGGCGAGGGCTGCGGCGACCTGACCGACGAAGATCGCGAGCGGGAAGTTCCACGGGCTGATGCACAGCACCGGACCCAGCGGGCGGTGCGTGTCGTTCGAGAAGCCTTGACGGATCTGCGCCGCGTAATAGCGCAGGAAATCGACGGCTTCGCGCACTTCGGCCACGGCGTTCGGCAGCGACTTGCCCGCTTCTCGCACGCACAGACCCATGAGCGTGGGCATATGCGCTTCGAGCAGATCGGCAGAGCGCATCAGGCAGTCGGCGCGTTCCTCGACCGGGGTGGCCTGCCAGATCGGCGCGGCGGCCACGGCATGGGCGAGTGCGGCTTCGACGTCGGCCGACGTGGCCTCGATGACCTGACCCACGGTGTCGCGCAGGTCGGCCGGGTTGCGCACGGCACGCGGCGTGCCGGTGGTGCGTTCACCGTCGGCGAGCATCGGGGCGGCGCGCCACGGGGTACCGGCGCTGGCGAGCAGTGCCGACGACAACGACGCGAGGCGGTGTTCGTTGGAGAGATCGAAGCCCGACGAGTTGGCACGCGAGGTGCCGTAAAGATCGCGCGGCAGCGGAATCTTGGCGTGCGGAGCGCCGAGCGGTTGCACCTTCTCGGCTTCGGAAATCGGGTCGGCGATGAGTTCGTCGACGCTGACGGTTTCGTCGGCGATCCGGTTCACGAACGACGTGTTGGCCCCGTTCTCGAGCAGACGGCGCACCAGATAGGCGAGCAGCGTTTCGTGCGTGCCGACCGGCGCATACACGCGGCACGGACGTGCGAGCTTGCCCGAGGCGATCGGCCCGACGACTTCCTCGTACAACGGTTCGCCCATGCCGTGCAGGCACTGGAACTCGTACTGACCGGGGTAGTAGTTGTTGCCCGCGAGGTGATAGATCGCCGAGAGGGTGTAGGCGTTGTGCGTGGCGAACTGCGGATAGATGGCGTCCGGCACGGCGAGCAGCTTCTTCGCGCACGCCAGGTACGACACGTCGGTGTAGATCTTGCGGGTGTAGACCGGGTAGCCCTCGAGGCCGTCGACCTGCGCACGCTTGATTTCCGTGTCCCAGTAGGCGCCCTTCACCAGACGAACCATGATGCGGTGACGGCTGCGGCGCGCCAGATCGATGATGAAGTCGATCACGAACGGGCAACGCTTCTGATACGCCTGCACCACGAAGCCGATACCGTTCCAGCCGGCCAGTTCCGGATCGAAGCACAGCGCTTCGAGCAGATCGAGCGAGATTTCGAGGCGGTCGGCTTCTTCGGCGTCGATGTTCAGGCCGATGTCGTAGGAGCGGGCCAGTTTGGCGAGCGCCTGCACGCGCGGCAGCAGTTCGGCGACGGTGCGCTCGTGCTGGCTGCGCGAATAGCGCGGATGCAATGCCGAGAGCTTGATCGAGATGCCCGGGCCTTCGTAGATGCCACGGCCTGCCGAGGCTTTGCCGATCGCCTGAATGGCTTGCTCGTAGCTCGCGTAGTAGCGCTGGGCGTCTTCTTCCGTCGTCGCGGCTTCGCCAAGCATGTCGTAGGAGTAGCGGAAGCCCTGGGCTTCGTACTTGCGGCTGTTGGCCAGCGCTTCGGAGATGGTTTCCCCGGTCACGAACTGTTCGCCCATCAGGCGCATGGCGATGTCCACGCCCTTGCGAATGAGCGGTTCGCCGCCACGGCCGATCAGGCGTGTGAGCGCCTTGGTCAGACCGGCTTCGCTGGTGGTCGTCACGAGCTTGCCGGTGATCATCAGGCCCCAGGTGGCGGCATTGACGAACATCGACGGCGAGTTGCCCATGTGGGCGTGCCAGTCGCCTTTGCTGATCTTGTCGCGGATGAGCGCGTCGCGCGTGGCCTTGTCGGGAATGCGCAGCAGGGCTTCGGCCAGGCACATGAGCGCCACGCCTTCCTGGCTGGAGAGCGAGAATTCGTGGATCAGGCCTTCCACGCCGCCGCCGGTGCTCTTGCCGCGCAGCGCGACAACCAGCTTGCGGGCGAGGTCGGACGCCAGCGTGGCCGTCGACGGCGCCAGCTTGGCCTGCCCGACGAGCACGGGCACGCATTCCGGCTCCGGACGACGATAGGCCGCCGTGATCGCGGCGCGCAACACCGACTGCGGTTGCACGTTCTGGGCGAATTCGAGGAACGGATGCGGCACGGTGTCGTCGCCCGCGTGGCCGTCGATCACCTCGGTGCCCGACTGGGTTGCACCACTGAGTTCGGGCGGCAGCGCACCGCTCTCGATGCGTTCGAGATAGGCGAAGATGGCCTGCTTGATGAGCCAGTGCGGGGTGCGCTCGATTTGCTGGGCGGCCGTTTTGAGCCGTGTGCGGAGGACGTCGTCGACCTTGACGCCAAGCGTGGTGTTAGCCATGGAAGGGTTACCTGATGACGCAAAAACGTGACACCCATAGCGGGTGAATGGCGGCATCGTAACCGGCTTTATGACGGGGTGCAACCAGCGTCAAAATTCGGGTTGCACCTTGCGGGTGCGCGGCGTGGCGGCGAAGGGATTGGCGCCGGCCCCGGAGCCTAGTCCGGGGCCGGGCGGGTTACTTCTGGTCAGTGCCGTAGGTCTTGCCGAGGTATTCGGAGATCAGTTTCACCTGATCTTCCGGGATCGGCGCACCGTACACCTTCACCATCTTCGTGACTTCCGCGCTCCAGAACGCCGCCGGCATCGGCGGTTGGGTGTTGACGTAGTCGACCGAGTGACACATCACGCACCAGGCGTTGGCCGACTGGTAACCGGCGAGCGTCGACGCCTTGAGTTGCGACGTTTCCTGCGGCAATTTGATCTCGAGGGCATGCGCCGGGGCGGCGGCGAACATGCCGCTGAGGCCGAGCAGCACGGCGGTGACGCTCGCAAACCTGGATACGTTCATGATCGTCCCCCCTCTCACGCCGCGACCACGCGAACGGTTTCGACCCCGTTGCGCAGATAGCCGGCCGGATTCCACAGCGATTGCAGCGGTTGCGTGACCCCTGCGCGATTCGTCGCCCGCACTTTCAGAACAAACTCGCCGGGCTGGGGCGGCGTGAAGCTCGCCGTCCACTCGCGGAACGAGTATTTCGACAACTCTTCGCCCAGCTTGGCGGCCTGCCACGTCTGGCCGCCGTCGGTCGAGAACTGCACCTCGCGAATCCCTTCGCCGCCGTCGAACGCGATACCGCGCACGCGCAGCGCCTTGCCGGCCGCCACCTTCTGGCCGTCGGCATGGCTGGTGATGAAGGAGCGCACGGTGAAGCGGCCGATGGGCCTGGTCTTCTCGGGTGCCTTGCCCGGCTCGACGCAATTGCAGTCGTTGTCCGGAATCCGGTAAGCGGTGGACATCCAGAAGCCGTCGAACACCTTGTCGACGACGTTGATGTCGGCCAGATGCTTCACCCAGTACGTGCCGTAATAGCCGGGCACGACCAGTCGCACCGGGAAACCGTTGAGCATCGGCAAATCCTTGCCGTTCATGGCGAAGGCGATCATGACCTCGCCGTCCATGGCGTGATCGATGTCGAGCGCCTTCACGAATTCGGGCGTGGCCGGCACGATCGGGCGGTCGAGCCCTTCGAAGGTGACCTGTTTCGCACTCGACGCCACACCGGCGCGTTCGAGAACGCGCTTGAGCGGAATGCCGCGCCAGCGTGCGTTACCCATGGCGCCATTGGCGATCTGTCCGCCACCGACGCGCGGCTCGAAGAAGCCCCGGCTGTTGCCAGAACATTGGTGGACGGCCACGAGTTCGACCGGCGCGCCGAAGTCTTTCTTGAGCGACGCGAGCGAGATCTCGAGCGGCTTGGTGACGCTGCCGCCCACGCGAATGCGATGTTTGGCCGGATCGATATCGGTCGGAATGCCCGCAAGGTGGTAACGCACGAAGAACGCGTCGTTCGGCGTGATCAGGCCTTCGTTGAAGATCTCGAACGGCGTTTCCAATTGCGGCGGGCGTGCCGTCAGCCGGATCAGCGGACGCTTCTGCGGATACGCGACCAGTTCGCGCTCGCCATTCGCAAACGGCAACGTGACCGTCTGCGGTGCGGCCGCAGCGGCGAAGACGTCGAGTGCGCGGCCCGCGAGACTCGCGCCCACACCCAGGGCGCCGGCACGTCGCAAAAAGCGACGGCGCGAGACCTCGCCCAGCGGGGATTCGGCGGGCGACTCGGAGAATGCGTATTCGGGCGGGAGGGCGGGGGATGCGGCAGATGCAGCAGTATGTGGCGCCGTGGGGGTGGCGCTCCGGTCGTGCGACTTCATCGGATGTCTCCTGTAGGACTTCTTATCGTGCAGATGACGTGAACCGTTCGTCGTGCGGCGTTCGACTTATGGCCGCATCGTCGGAGATTCTGGTGATGTTGTCAAATTTCCGGAACGTTATATACCGATTTATATTTCGAGGGGATCGACTTCGAGGTGCCAGCGCACGGGGGCCTTGAGGGCCCGCAGTTCGGCCATCCAGTGGGCGAGAAAGCGTTGCAGCGCGCCGCGATGCGGGCTTTCGACGACGAGTTGCGCGCGATCCGTGCCTGCGATCCGGACCATCGTCATCGGCACCGGGTCCCAGAGCGAGATGCGCGGATCGTTCAGGGCCGGAGTCGCGGCGATGTCGCGGGCTTGCTTGAGGAACGTCATGGCGTCGTCGAGCTTGCGGGCCTCTGCGCGCAACAGGGCCTGATGCGTGAACGGCGGCAGCAGTGCCACGCGCCGCTCCTCCAGTTGCTGCGCGGCAAAACCCGGATAGTCGTGACGCATGAGCGACGCGAACAGCGGGTGAGACGCGTAGCGTGTCTGAATCAGCACGTCGCCCGGGCCGTCGGCGCGCGCGGCGCGCCCGGCCCGGCCGGCGACCTGCATCAGTTGCGCGAAGAGCCGTTCGGCCGCCCGGAAGTCGTGTGAGAAGAGGGCGCTGTCGGCGTTGACCACGCCCACGAGCGTGACATTCCGGAAGTCGTGGCCTTTGGCCACCATCTGCGTGCCGATCAGGATGTCGACTTCGCCCGAGTGAACTTGCGCGAAGAGCGCCTGCGCACTGCCTTTGCGCCGCGTGCTGTCGGCGTCGATGCGGGCGAGGCGCGCTTCCGGGAAGTGCTCGGCGAGCGCTTCCTCGATGCGCTGCGTGCCGCGCCCAAGCGGCGCGAGATCCAGGTTGCCGCAGTCGGGGCAGGCGTGCGGAATGCGCGCTTCGGCGCCGCAGTGGTGGCACCGCAGGCGGCGCTCGGGTTTGTGCAGCACCATGTGCGCGCTGCATCGGCGGCAGTCGCTGATCCAGCCGCAGGCGTCGCAATTGAGGACGGGCGCATAGCCGCGGCGGTTCAGGAACAGCAGGCTTTGCTCGCCCGCTTCGAGCCGGGCGCGCAGGGCTGCGAGCAGAGGCTGCGACAGCCCCTCGTGCACCACGCGCTGACGCTTGCGCTCGATCTCCATGTCGATGAGCGAGACACGCGGCAGGACGGCGTCGGGCGTTGCCCGCTCGGGCATGGCCAGGCGGACGTAGCGGCCTTGCTCGGCGCGACGCCAACTGTCGAGCGACGGCGTGGCCGAACCGAGCACGACCGGAATGCGCAGCCGGTTCGCGCGCCAGATGGCGAGATCTCGCGCCGAATAGCGCAGACCTTCCTGTTGCTTGTACGAGGGGTCGTGTTCCTCGTCGACCACGATGAGACGCAAGTGCGGCAGCGAGGCCATGACGGCCAGCCGCGTGCCGAGCACGATGCGGGCTTCTCCGCGATGGGCGGCGAGCCAGTGCCGGGCGCGCTCGCCCTCGGCCAGTCCGCTGTGCAGGGTGACCAGCGTTTCGTTGGGGAACCGGGTCCGAAAGACGCCTTCGAGCTGCGGCGTCAGATTGATTTCCGGCACGAGCACGAGGACTTGGGCGTCGCGCTCGCGCAGCGCTTCGGCGACGGCGCGCAAATAAACTTCGGTCTTGCCGCTGCCCGTCACGCCGTAGAGCAGGAACGGCGCGCACGCAGGCACGTCGGCGGTTAGCGCGCCTTCAGAGACGGAGGAGGCGACGGAAGAAGCGACGGAAGCGGGGTCGAGGCGTTGCGCGCCGGCAGCGTCGAGGGCGTCGTGGATGGCGGCGACGGCGTCGGCCTGACCGGCGGTCAGCGTCCGGGCGGCGTGCGGGACGCCGTCGTTCGTGTCGGCGGAGGCGAAGGCATCCGCGTCCGGCGACGGCGCGCCATCGCCGGACGCGTCCGCATCATCGGCATCCTCGACATCGACGCCTTCATCGGCATCACGCACGGCCTCATGGAACGGCACGGTCTCGACCACGACCCATCCGGCAGCGGCCCACTGCTTGAGGACGTCGGCGGCCTTCGCACACAGCGTGCGGGCTTCGTCGGCATCAAGCGTGCCGGCCTGCGCCAGTCCCTCGGCCAGACGCCGTTGGGCGCGTAGCCGGGCGGGCACGTTTTCCATGAGCGTGGCGAGCGCGCCGTCGGCGATCCGGTAACGCTGCACGCCACGTTGGGCGAGCAGTCGCGGCCAGCGCATCGGCGTGCGCAGGTGGCCCGGCACGGCGGGGAGCGCCACTTCACCGATGCCGCGCTGGTAATAACGCGACGCGAACTGCATCAGGTCTCGCCATTCGTCGCCGAGCGGCGGCAATTCGTGCCAGACGGTTGTCACTTCCCGCAACTTGGACGGGGCGACTTCGCTGCGCTGCGTCAATTCCCAGACGACACCCACGACTTGTCGTCGTCCGAACGGCACCTGGACCAATTGGCCGGGGCTCGCCGCCTGATCGAGACGGTAGTCGAACAGGGTGAGCAGTGGCGTATCGAGGGCCACGCGGGCGATAGTGGGCACTCCGGTACGCGGTGCGTCGACCGGAAACAAGGCATCGTCGGGCGATGCGGAAGACGGTTCGGACAGATCGTCGGCGCGGGTCAAACTTAAAGTGAATCCTGAGAAGTTTCGGTAAACCCCGGATTTGAGTCGGCTTTCCGGTGGGGGTGAAACGCTTGTGGATAACTATGTTGAGAACTGTGGGGATTACCGCTCGCCGGCCATGTCCCACGGCCCTCCCGCCGCGTCCTGCCCTGACTTTGCCTTAATCAAAAAAGCTTTTTGATCAATAGCTTATGAGCAACGTCGCAGGCTTGCTGTCAGACCCTCCCACTTGCGGCGGCGCAGCGAGAATTTGTGTATAAGTCTTCGGGACAACTCCGCAAATTGGAGGGGTTATTCAGTTGCGGTGTTCTTGACATTCTTCGCTTTAAACAGCGATTGCGTTTGCAGGGCATTTCGCCTTGCGAACCCGCGTCATCGCTTGTCGGCGAGACGGATTAGGCCATCTGGCGCAGCTTCCGGCTATAGCTGTGGACCTCATCGACGAGCGCCGCAACGTGCTGGGGTTGCGTGAACTGCGAGATGCCATGTCCCAGATTGAACACGTGGCCTGGTGCATTGCCATAGGCGTCGAGCAGGCGGCGGGCTTCCTTGCGGATCGCCTCGGGCGACGCAAACAGGGCCGTCGGGTCGAAATTGCCTTGCAGTGCACAACGGTCACCGACGCGACGGCGTGCGGCGGCGAGATCGACCGTCCAGTCGAGGCCGATGGCATCCGGGCCGGTGTCGGCGATCGCTTCGAGCCACTGGCCGCCGCCCTTGGTGAAGACGATGTGCGGAATACGGGCGCCGTCCCACTCGCGATGCACACCGGCGAGGGCCTTTTGCATGTACGCCAGCGAGAAGCGCTGGTAGAGCCCGTCAGCGAGGGCGCCGCCCCACGTGTCGAACACCATCACGGCCTGCGCACCCGCTTCGATCTGCGCATTCAGATACGCCGAGACAGCGCGGGCGTTGGTCTCGAGGATGTGCGTCATCAGGTCGGGACGCTCGTACATCATCGTCTTGACCGTGCGGAAGTCCGACGACCCGGCACCCTCGACCATGTAGCACGCGAGCGTCCACGGGCTGCCGGAGAAGCCGATGAGCGGCACGCGGCCGTTCAGCGCACGGCGGATTTCGCTCACGGCGTCGAACACGTAGCGCAGGCTGTCGAGATCCGGCGCCTGCAGACGGCGCACCTCGGCTTCGGTGCGCAGCGGATGCGCAAAGCGAGGGCCTTCGCCGGCTTCGAACGACAGGCCGAGGCCCATCGCGTCGGGGATCGTGAGAATGTCCGAGAACAGGATGGCCGCGTCGAGCGGGAAGCGCTCCAGCGGTTGCAGCGTCACCTCGGTGGCGTAGGCGGGGTTCTTGGCGAGGGCCAGGAAGCTACCGGCCTTGGCGCGGGTGGCATTGTATTCGGGCAGGTACCGGCCCGCCTGGCGCATCAGCCAGATCGGCGTGTACTCGGTCGGCTGGCGCAGCAGGGCGCGCAGGAAAGTATCGTTTTGCAGAGCTTGGGACACGTCGCAGCGGTGGGTTGGATGGTTTGAGCAAGCGGCCATTTTACTCGGGTATCCCGCGCCCGGTCCGTTTGCAGGCTGTTATGCCGCACATAAGCCGCCGGGCGCCCGGCGCATGCGTGCCCGACGGGTGGCGATTCGTCGGAATGCACGTCGATCGGTCCGCCCGGGTTGGCGGCGGGCGAGTGTGTGATTAGTATCTGGCCTTACGCGCTGCGTCGGATAGCGCGCCCAAGCCTCATCCATAAAACGACATCGGAACACTCAGGAGACAAGCATGACAGTCATGAAGACGGCCGCCCGCGCGGTTCTCATGGCGGGCGCGGCATTCGCGCTTTCCGCCGCTTCCACCGCCTTCGCGCAATCCAGCCCCGGCCCGGCCGTCCACTCGAAGCTCGACGACATCGTGAAGTCCGGCACGCTGCGCGCCTGCGCGACGGGGGACTACAAGCCCTATTCGTACCGCCGTCCCGACGGTCAGTTCGAAGGCATCGACGTGGATCTGGTGGCGTCGCTGGCGAAGTCGCTGGGCGTGAAGCCGGTGATCGTGCCGACGACCTGGAAGGGACTGATGGATGACTTCACCGCCGGCAAGTGCGACATCGCCGTCGGCGGCATCTCGGTCACGCTCGACCGCGCCGCACGGGCGTATTACAGCCGCGTGGTGATGATCGACGGCAAGTCGCCGATCGTGCGCTGCGCCGACGTGTCGAAGTACCAGACACTCGCCGACCTGAACAAGCCCAGCACGCGCGCCATTGCCAACCCGGGCGGTACGAACGAACGTTTCGCGCGTCAGTACCTGCCGAACGCCACGCTCACGATCTACCCCGACAACGTGACGATCTTCCAGCAGATTGCCGACGGCAAGGCCGACGTGATGGTCACCGATTCTTCGGAAACGCTGCTCCAGCACAAGCTCAATCCGGCGCTGTGCCCGGTCAATCCCGACAAGCCGTTGCAGTTCGGCGAGAAGGCATATCTGCTGCCGCGCGGTGACGACATCTTCAAGCACTATGTCGACCAGTGGCTGAATCTCGCCCAGAAGACCGGCGAGTATCAGGCCGTCGTGGACAAGTGGTTGAAGTGACGTAGCGGTGTGACGCGGTCAGGGCGGCCTTCGAACCTTGCCGACCTGACCGTGAGTGACTGCGCTTCAGGCCAGCCAGTCGCGCAGCCGTTGTGCGGCGTCGTGCATCACGAGTCGTGCCTGCGGCACGAACGGTTGCAGGCGCGCGAAGCTGTGCGTCAGGCCGGGGGCGGGAATGACTTCCGCCCGTCCGCCAGCTTGCGCGACGAACCGGGCGTAAGACACCGCTTCGTCATGCAACGGGTCGTATTCGGCGGCGATGACCAACGTGTTCGGCAGCGGATGCCGTGGTGCCTGCGCCATCAGATTGACCCGGACGTCATCGGCCGACGGTTCGGTTCCCCCGAGAAATTCCTTCCAGTACCAGCGCATCTCGTCGCGCGTGAGGCCCACGCCGTCCCCCAGACGCTCGTAACTCGGCGTGTCGAACCGGTATTGCACGACCGGATAGATCAGCAGTTGCGCGCCGACGACGCCCGGGTGCTGATCGTTGAACCACGCGGCCGCCTGCGCCGCCAGGTGCCCGCCTGCGCTGTCCCCGGCAACCGCCAGCCGATCCTGGCTGAGACCCAGCCGTGCGCGTTGTCCGGCGGCCCAGGCGAGGGCGTCGCGCGCGTCGTCCACCGGCGTCGGGAACGGGTGCTCCGGGGCCAGCCGGTAATCCACGCTGAGGACTGCCACGTCGCCGTCCTGTGCGAGGAAGGCCGCCAGCGTGCCGTGCGTGTCGACGTCACCCACGACCCAGCCGCCACCGTGGAAGTACACGACGAGCGGCACTTCACGACCGACCGGGCGGTAGAGTCGCGCGCGAAGACTGCGACCCTGCAACGGAATGTCGAACGTCTCGCTGCGCAGGCCGGCCGGCAGCGGGCGCAGCGCCTCGACGGCAACGGTGGCGAACCTGGCGCGCACGTCTTGCGGCGTTTGTGCGTTGGCGGGTTCGGGGTACTTGCGCGCCATTTGGTCGTAATAGGCGAGTAGATCGGCGTCGATGGTCATGTCGGCAGCGGCGGTTGGCGTGTCACGGGTGGAAGGGACAGTCGTTTTGTTTTTCGGGAACGGCGAGCGAGCCTATCGGCCGGCCAGCAAGGCGTTGCCACCCTGCATCTGCCAGCGCTGATGTTCGATCTTGACGCAGCGATCCATCACGACATCGAGCCCGGCCGCCAGCGCCACGGCGGCGGCCTCGTCGTTTTCGATACCCAACTGCATCCACAAACTGTTCGCGCCGATGGCCACCGCGTCGTCGGCAATCGGCGGGATATCGCCGCTGCGGCGAAAGCAGTCGACCATCTGAATGCGCAGCCCTTCGGCGCGCAGGGCATCCGCCGCTTCGGTCAGGCTGGCGTAAACGGTTTCGCCCAGGATCTTCTCGCCCGAGTCGGCGGCCTGCGGATTGATCGGCACGATGCGGTATCCATGCTGCTGCATGTAGCGCGAGGTGGTGTAACTCGGACGGTCGGGGCGCGGCGACAGGCCGACGACCCCGATCACGCGGTCACGCGCCAGTATCTGCCCCAGACGTTCAATGGTTTCCATTCGGATGCGGCCCGGAAGCGACCCGAACGCGATGCATCAGGGCCGGTGCTGTGGGTGGACGAATCTCGGCTTATGGTGCGTTGCAGACACCGGAAGCGGCGCACCCGCGGATGACGGGCGGCCACTTTGTTGCCACGCACAAAGAATGAAGTTAGCACATTGACGTACTCGGTGTGCAAGGCGCCCGCGCGGCACGTAGACGAGGGGGCTGATGCCCGAGGCGGGAAACGCCATCGTCCGGCGCATTTCCAAAGCGAACCAATGGACGAACCTTTAGGCGTACAAGGTACTCAGGATAACGAACCAAGTGTCGGTTTTCGTGTCACTCACGATGCCCTTGTCGGGTAAGGGGGAGCGGCGTTCGCGAGTGCCGTGCGGGGCGTCAGGTGTTACAACCTGAAACACTTTGTTACCCCTCCCGCTATACGTTTCCCACACAATGCATCTCAACGCTGATGTGCTTATCCCCCGGTAACACAGCAGCGCGACTGTATCGGCAAAAGCGTCCCCCGGCGCGATTTGCAAGGTGGTTCGATGCAGTGCTCCGAATCTGGTCTCCTCGCGCTAACCCCGTAGCGTGTGGTTTTGGCGGGCCCGTGTGTCCCGCCATTTTTTTTGCCTGCTTCGACCTACATCTTTCCTCATCCGTCTCCCGACATGTCGACGATCACGCGCGACATGATTCGCCCTCCGAGTCATTTCCGGAAATCGATTCACCCCTGCGTAATTTCTCGCGACTCGCGTTCGCTTTTGTTCGTCGCCCGTGCGTGGGTCCGTCGGCGCGAAACTACCGCGTGGCCCGAAGCCACGGTTTGAGCCATCCGAGACCTGCACGCGTTGCGCCCTGCGGACGATATTCGCACCCCACCCAACCGGCATAGCCGAGTTCGTCGAGCAGACGGAACAGGAACGGATAGTTCACTTCCCCGGTGTCGGGCTCGTGTCTCGCGGGCACGCCTGCGACCTGCACGTGGCCGATGTTGCCGATGTGCTGGCGCAGCTTGACCGCGAGATCGCCCTCGACGATCTGGCAGTGATAGGCATCGAACTGCACCTTGAGGTTGCTCGCGCCCACCGCCTCGCGAATGGCATGTGCCTGGTCCTGGCGCGTGAGGAAGTAGCGGGGAAAGTCGCGCGGGTTGATCGGCTCGATGAGGATCGTGACGCCGTGCGCGGCGGCCTGGCCGGTTGCGTAGGCAAGGTTCTCGAGAAAGACTTCGCGGCAACGTTCCGGCGATTGCGACGTGTCCGGGCAGCCGGCCATCACGTGCAACTGACGGCAGCCCAGTGCGTCGGCGTAATCGAGCGCGAGTTCGATGCCGTCGCGAAACTGCGCTTCGCGACCGGGCAGGGCGGCGAGCCCGCGCTCACCGCTCGCCCAGTCGCCCGCAGGCGTGTTGAACAGCACCTGCGTGAGACCGCCGTCGTCCAGCCGTGAACGGATCTCCTGCGCCGGATGGTCGTACGGGAACAGGAATTCCACGCCCCGGAAGCCGTCGCTTGCAGCCTCGCGAAATCGATCCAGAAACGGCACTTCCTGATACAGCAGGGTCAGGTTCGCGGCAAATCGCGGCATGGGATTCTCCGTCGCCCAAAGCGGGCGGGGCAGGTGGACGTATGTCCGTCACGATATCACTCCCCGTCGATCTGGGCCGCCGCCACGCTGCGCAACTGGAAGCGGCCGTCGTCGTTGAAGAGCCATGTCTCGACCGCCCGTACGCGCCCGCTGCTGTCGACCAGCGCACGGCTGGGCGCGGGCAGCGGACTCGCCCGGCGCAGGCTCGCCACGGCGATGCGCTCGGCCTCGTGATCGCCGTTGCTGCGATAGAGCAGCACGCTCGTCACGTTGCCGTTGCGATCCACCCAATACTCCAGCGACACCACCGAGCGCAGCATCGGCTGGGGATTGCCGGGCGTGATCTGCCGCGCGTTGACCTCGGTGACGCGTTTGGCCGCCACGACCTTGTACTGGTCAAGCGCCGTGGGCGGCGCCGGTGCGGACAACAGATTGAGGATGAGCGGCTTCCTGGGCTCGAAATCCGGGTTGGCACACCCGGCGATCCCGGCGGCGACGAGCATCACGAGAACCCTCATGACGAGGGGGCGCCGCCCGGCGGCCGATATCGCCGACGGGCCAAGGGAAGGTTGCGTTTTCATGCAATGTCTCCCGCAACGTTCGCGACACGCTTCTTGTTGTTCACGTCCTCGTGTGCGGCGCGCGGCTTCGATGTCCGCGCGCCGTGGGCACTGCCTTGCCGTCGTCAGTGCGCGCGGGTGCCGTAAGACCAGTTCGGCATCAGGGTGTTGGACGGCAGGTTTTCATCCTGCAACTTGCGTGCAGTTTCAATCCCGGCCACCGGCAGGCCGGTCGGGTCGAGCAGGCCGATCTGTACCAGCACGCTCGCCTGATCCCAATAGATGTGCTCGTGCTCGAGCTTGCCGCCGCGGAACCGCACGATCGCGACGAGCGGAATCTCGACGCGACGTCCCGTCGGCGCCACGCCCGGCAACATCCAGTCGACCGGGGTCGTATGCGTGAAGCAGAACAGCAACTCGTCGACGAGCTGCGTCGCGCCGATCGTGCGCGAGATCGGAATCAGCGTCGTGTCGGGCGGATTGCTGTTGACGAAATGATTGCGGTAGAAGTGCGCCAGTTGCTGGTGACCCACCCCGCCGGTCATCGTCGGAATGTGATTGACGTAAGGCTCGGCGACCATCGTCTCCATGAGCGGGTCGATCTCGCGAATGGCGAATTCGTAGGCGCAATGCGTTTCCCAGAGCGACGCAAAGTCGAAATGCGGCCCGACGGCATGGCGCAGCGCGGCGATGGTGCGCTGATGCGCGAGTTGCGTAGCCGCGCGATCGAAGTGATCGCCGGGACGAGCAAAAGCGTGGTCAGCATCGGGATACGTGTAGAGCGTAACGTTGGCGTGATCGCCCAGACGCTGCGTGAGCACTTCACGCACCTCGGCCGGGGCGTGCTTGTCGCACTCGGCCATGTGCAGCACGAGGGGCGGGTGTTCGCCGGCGAGTTCGTCGACGTGCTGCTCCAGGCCCACGCCGTAGTAGCCGACGGCTACGTCGGCACTCGTTCGCGTGACGGACAGCGCCGCGAGCTTGCCGCCGAGGCAGTAACCCACCACGCCGACGCCACCGACGCATTCGGGCAACGCGCGCAATGCGTCGACGCTCGCGCCGACGTCTTCCATGCCGAGATCCACATCGAAGCTCTGGAACAGCGCGAACGCACGTTGCCAGTCGCCGGGCGAATTGCCCAGTTCGATACCTGGCTCGATGCGCCAGAACAGGTCGGGGGCGAGCACTACGTAGCCCTCTTCGGCGTATCGGTCGGCAAGTTCGCGAATGTAAGCGTTCACGCCGAAGATCTCCTGACACAGCACCAGTCCCGGGCCCTTGCCTTCACCTTCGGGAAGCGCCAGGTAGGCCTGAAAGGTCTTGCCGTCGCGCGAGTTGATGCTGATGAAGCGTCCTGCCATGTCACTCTCTCCTCAAAAACCGGATCGGGCGACGTACCGCATGGCGGCCAGGTCAGTGGCCGACATACTTGCCAGATTAGGCGGCATCGGCGCGTTTCGCAGCGCGGTTAACACGTAGAGCGGCCCGCCGGCCCGCGCGTAGCACGGGAGGCGCTGCGTAGACTGGGGTACGTCGAACGATGGGTGAAGTTAACGATGAAGCATCCGACGAAAACCAACACGAAAATCCAGCAAAAATCGGACAACCATTCGAACGAAAAGCAGATGAGGCGCGGCGCTACGGAACGGGGGTGCTGCGGTGACGGTCCTTCGGTAGCGGCATCTGACGATACCATGCATACTCGGAGCGCACGCGCCAGGCGCGACTCACGATGTACGACGTCGCCCGGAGCGCTTCTCGCAACACTGAATGGAGTGACCATGATCACCGTGTATCACAACCCGCGCTGTTCGAAGTCGCGCGAAGCATTGGCCCTCGTGGAAGGGTCGCCCGACGTGGGCGGCAGCGATCTGCAAATCATCGAGTACCTGAAGACGCCGCCGACGGTGGCTGAACTCAAGCGTCTGCACAAGCTGCTGGGTGTGCCCGTGCGCGACATGATTCGCAGCAATGAGGCCGAGTATGCAGAGCTGGGGCTGGCCGACGCGTCATTGAGCGACGATGCGCTGCTTGGCGCCATTGCGAAGCATCCGAAGCTGCTTCAGCGTCCTATCGTCGTGAACGGTGACAAGGCCGTGATCGCGCGTCCGCCGGAACTGGCGAACAACGTCTTGTAATCAGGGAAATTGGCAGGGCTGGCGGGCGCCGGGGAATCGCCGGATCAAGCGGATCAAGCGGATCAGGCGCGTCGCATTGCGCGGCGCGCCCGGCGATCCGATTATCCGTGGGCGGCGCTATCCTTGCCCGGACCGGTTTCGGGCGACTCGGCGTTGGCCGCTGCCGCTTGCGCAGCGGCCGAGCCGAAGACTGGCGTGTCGGCGTTGGCCGTCAGGCCGGCACCCTGCCAATCCGGCAACGCCGCCAGTGTCTTTTGCTGCTCGCGCAGCTCGGCAAGCATGTTGCAGAAGAGCGCGCCCTGCTCGAGCGCGTCGTCGAGCGCCACGTGCGTGTGCGGCAACGGATCGAGCCAGACCTGCGGCAGGCGCGGCTTGATGCACTTCCGGTACGGCATGCCGGTCATGGCGAAGGCGAGCGTCTTGATGTCGAGCGCCGACCACGAGAACGGGCAACGTCCGACGAAACGCATCATGTACCAGAACATGAATGTGAAATCGAAGCCGGCCGGATACGCCACGAAGACCGGTTTGCCCGGCAACTTCTCCACCCACTTCACGTAGGCCTTGAGCGCCTTGGCCGGATCTTCCGGGTCGACGCGGCACGCGGCCCACGCCTCCGGTTCCGACTTCCACCACTTCATCGTCAGCGGATGCCCCTTGGCGTCGGGCAGGCATTCGAGATTGGCACTGAACGTGCCGATCAGCTCCTTGTCGGCCGTGTACGCCGCCGACGCGAAACTCAACATCGAATGCGGACCGGGGATGGGGCCGTCGGCCTCGACGTCGGTACTCACGAAGATTTCTTCGTCGACCGGAATGATGCGCGACGGGGTGCGGGAGACGGCTTCGCTCATGCGACGCCTCGCGCGAGAACGGCATCGGCGACATACGGGTTGGTCTGGCGCTCCTGCCCGAAGGTAGAGACCGGGCCGTGACCCGGGATGAAGGTCACGTCGTTGCCGAGCGGCCAGAGCTTGTCGCGGATCGACGCGATCAGGTCGGCATGGTTGCCACGCGGGAAATCGGTGCGGCCGATGGAGCCCGCGAAGAGTACGTCGCCCACGCTCGCCAGACGCTCGTCTTTCGAGAAAAACACGACATGCCCCGGCGTGTGCCCGGGGCAATGGAACACGTCGAGCGTAATGTCGCCGAAGGTGACCGTGTCGCCTTCGCCCAGCCAGCGGTCGGGCGTGAACGGCTCGGGTTCCGGGAAGCCGAAGCGCGCGCTTTGCGCCTGGAGCTGATCGATCCAGAAGGCGTCGTCCGGGTGGGGCCCCTCGATAGGCACGTCGTATTTTGCCGCCAGCGTACCGGCGCCGCCGCAATGGTCCAGGTGGCCGTGCGTCAGGAAGATCTTCTCGAGCGTCACCCCCTGGCGCTCGATCTCGCCCGCAATCCGGTCGATGTCGCCGCCGGGATCGACCACGGCGGCACGTTTCGTCGCATCGCAAACGAGCAAGGTGCAGTTCTGCTGGAAGGGCGTGACAGGAATCAGAGTGACGTTCATGAGGTTTCGGGGACGCGGTTTTTGTCTATTGTAATTCGGGGCGGGCAGGGCTCGCCCGGGGCGGTGCCGCAGGCGGCGTGTCAGGCCGCGCTGGAAAGTGTCTGAACGCGCCTCGGCAAGTGCCGCCCGGGCCGCCCGGGAGGCATCCGCCTGGCTCGGCGTAACGCTTTGTAAACAAGTCTCGGCATGTAAGTGAACGCTCGCTGATAGGTTGATTTTGACGACGTGTTAAACTTGCGGGCTATGCGAACACGCGACATGCTCACACGGTTCGCGGTCTGCTGCGCACTCGCCCTGACGTTGACAGCCTGCACAACGCCGCTCGAACCCACCAGTCAGACGGCTGCCGCCACCTCGGCGACAGGCGCGCACGCCCGTGCGCGCGAGGCAAACGCACCGGTCGGCTCAAGCTTCGATCTGCACTGGCCCGGCCGGTCGTATCGCAACGAAGGCCTCAACCCCGGCGACCCCGATGCGCCGGAGCGTGACGGCGAAGCGCGCCTGCGTGCCGACGCGGGTACGTTCTTCCAGACGGGCACGGCGTCCTGGTACGGGAAGAAGTTTCATGGCCGACGCACCGCGACGGGCGAGGCGTTCGACATGAACGAGCCGACAGCGGCGCACCCGACGCTCCCGCTGGGCAGTTTTGCCCTGGTCCGCAACGTCTCCAACAACAAGACGGTGGTCGTGAAGATCAACGACCGTGGACCCTATACGCGTAACCGCATCATCGACCTCTCCTTCGGCGCCGCCAAACAGCTCGACTTCGTTCGCGCCGGGCACGCCAAGGTCGAGATCCGCCGCCTCTCGCGCAGCGAAGTCGCCGCGCTCGGCCTGGACGAAACCCATAACTCACCCTGACGCCTGCCGGCACTATGCGGTCCCCCGCCGCGAGCCCGTGTGACGTAGCGGATTGCCGCCATTTCCCTTCTGAATTTGCCTCGGACGCTTCTTAAAAAGCGGGACACCGGCTGCCTGTTTGTTGTGCAAACAAACGCAGAATGCGTGAATATCTACCGATTATTTCGTTTTTTGCCATATCCCACCGGCTGAACGCATCGCATGAACGTGCGCGCATGGGAATCGACAAGACCGAATTGGCTAATTTTTTTCCGATTGCCGCATAAAAATGCCATCGATTGGGCGCAATCCGATGTTCTACGGGCCTTCCGGGAAGTTGCGTTGGCAACCGTTGTTCGCTTTGGGCGTTGTGGGTAGACTGTGCCCCACGCGCAGGTGCACGCTTTGTGTGCATCCGATCGATGCCCGCCGAGACCCGGGCACGGCGCACCTATCAAAAAGCATTCCTGGAGGAGTTTCAATGTCGACGATGGGCAAACTTGCCTCGCGCACGCTGCTGTGCGCCGTGGCTGCAACGTTGTTGGGGACGACCGGCGCAGCCTTTGCGCAGACGAAGTCGGTGGCCGTGCTGGCCATCGTGGAGCACCCGGCACTGGACGCCATCCGCGATGGCGCGCGCGACGAGCTCAAGGCCGAAGGTTACGAAGCCGGCAAGAATCTCAAGTGGGAATATCAAAGCGCCCAGGGCAACGTGGGTACCGCTGCCCAGATCGCCCGCAAGTTCGTGGGTGACAAGCCGGACGCCATCATCGGCATCGCCACGCCGACGGCCCAGGCCGTGGCCGCTGCGACGAAGACCGTGCCGCTGGTCTATTCGGGCGTGACCGATCCGGTCGCGGCACAACTGGTCAAGAGCTGGGAGCCGTCGGGCACCAACGTGACTGGCGTGTCGGACCGTCTGCCGCTGGACAAGCAGGTTGCACTGATCAAGCGCGTCGTGCCGAACGCCAAGCGCGTGGGCATGGTGTACAACCCGGGTGAAGCCAACTCGGTCGTCGTGGTCAATGAACTCAAGAAGCTGCTGCCTGCCGCCGGCATGACGCTGGTCGAAGCCGCCGCACCGCGTACCGTGGACATCAGCTCGGCGGCCAGCAGCCTTGCGGGCAAGGTCGATGTGATCTACACGAACACGGACAACAACGTCGTGTCGGCTTACGAATCGCTGGTGAAGGTTGCCAACGACCGCAAGATTCCGCTGGTCGCGTCGGATACCGACAGCGTGAAGCGTGGCGCGATTGCGGCACTGGGTATCAATTACTACGACCTCGGCCGCCAGACGGGCAAGGTTGTGGTGCGTATCCTGAAGGGTGAGAAGCCGGGTGCCATCGCTTCGCAGACCAGCTCGAACCTGGAGCTGTTCGTGAATCCGGGCGCTGCCGAGAAGCAGGGCGTGAAGCTCTCGGACGATCTGATCAAGGAAGCCAAGCAGGTCATCAAGCAGTAAAGCGCGCGTGACCCCGGCGACGCAGGCCCACGCCTGCGGTGCCGGCAAGCGACAGGGCGGCGCCAGGACACGATCTGTCCCCGCCGCTCTTTTCCTATCGAATGGGTGAGACGGCTCCCCCCGAAACGCGGTCGCACAACGACCGGCTTTGACCCGAACTGGCCGACGTCGGCCGTGCGAGCGCGAATGCCGAGACCCGGCATGGGCCGTCTTGCGCAGTGGAATTACGAACATGTCCCTTTTTTCTATGATGGGCGCGCTGGAGATCGGTCTGATCTTCAGCCTCGTGGCGCTCGGGGTGCTGATTTCCTTCCGCATCCTCAACTTCCCCGATCTGACGGTTGACGGCAGCTTTGCGCTCGGCGGCGCGACAGCCGCGACGCTGATCGCCGGTGGCGTCAATCCGTTTGCCGCCACGCTTGCGGCGATGGCCGCCGGCGCGCTGGCCGGTTTCATTACCGGCTGGCTGAACGTGCGACTGAAGATCATGGATCTGCTCGCCAGTATCCTGATGATGATCGCGCTGTACTCGGTGAACCTGCGGGTCATGGGTGCGCCGAACGTGCCGCTGATCACGTCGCCGACGGTCTTCACGATGCTGCTGCCGGAGAGCGTGACGAACTGGCTGCCCGATTACGTGGGACGTCCGCTGTTGCTGCTGCTGGTCGTGATCGTGGTGAAGTTCGGCCTCGATTACTTCTTCTCGTCGCAGCAAGGTCTCGCGATGCGCTCGACGGGGGCGAATCCGCGCATGGCCCGCTCGCAGGGCGTGAACACCGGTCACGAGATTCTCGCCGGCATGGCGCTGTCGAACGCACTCGTGGCGCTTGCCGGGGCGTTGTTCGCCCAGTCGCAGGGCGGGGCCGACATCTCGATGGGGATCGGTACCATCGTGATCGGTCTGGCCGCCGTGATCATCGGCGAGACGATTCTGCCTGCGCGTCGACTCATTCTCACGACGCTGGCAGTGGTGGTCGGTGCGGTGCTCTATCGCTTCTTCATCGCGCTGGCACTCAATAGCGACTTCATCGGTCTGAAGGCGCAGGACCTCAACCTGGTGACGGCCTTGCTCGTCGCGATCGCGCTGGTGCTGCCGGCGACGCGCCGCAAACTGTTCGCCCGCAAGAACGGAGGTGCCTGATCATGTTGAGCGCCAAAGACCTCAAGATCACTTTCAATCCGGGCACGCCCATCGAGAATCGCGCGTTGCGCGGCATGTCGCTGGATATCCCGACGGGCCAATTCGTCACGGTGATCGGTTCGAACGGAGCGGGCAAGTCCACGTTCCTGAATGCGATCAGCGGTGATCTGTCGGTGGACTCGGGCACGATCTCCATCGACGGCAACGACGTCACGAAGAAGACGGCATGGCAGCGCGCGAGCCAGGTGGCCCGCGTGTTTCAGGATCCGATGGCCGGCACCTGCGAGGCGCTGACCATCGAGGAAAACATGGCGTTGGCGGTCAAGCGTGGCGAGCGCCGGAGCTTTCGCTTCGCGCTGAACCGCGACCTGCGCGAGCGTTTCCGCGAGAAACTGAGCCTGCTGAACCTCGGGCTGGAGAACCGGTTGTCGGATCGTATCGGTCTGCTCTCGGGCGGGCAGCGTCAGGCGGTGAGTCTGCTGATGGCGTCGCTGCAACCGTCGCGAATCCTGCTGCTCGACGAACACACGGCGGCGCTGGATCCGAAGACGGCGGCGTTCGTGCTGGAACTGACGGCGCGTATCGTGCAGGAGAGCAAGCTGACGGCGATGATGGTCACGCACAGCATGCGTCAAGCCCTCGACTACGGCGACCGCACGGTGATGTTGCACCAGGGCAAGGTCGTGCTGGACGTGTCGGGCGACGCACGCAAGGGGCTGGACGTGCCGGATCTGCTGCAGATGTTCGAACGCACGCGCGGCGAACAACTCGACGACGACGCGCTGCTGTTGAGCTGATCGTCACGATGAAAAAAGCCCGCTTCGGCGGGCTTTTTTCATGGGGAGGCGCTTGGGATGGCAACGCTATCGGTATCGGAAGCATCCGATTCGCGATGTCCCGATACAACGACCGTTGCGGGGTCGCGCCTCAGCCGTTCTTGAGGGCGAGCGCACGTTCGTAAAGCGCGTTTTTGGGCGCGCCGGTAATGGCGGCGGCGAGCTTGGCTGCGCTCTTCGTCGGCAACTCGGCAACCAGCAGGGCAAGGACGCGTTCTGCTTCAGCGTCCACGCCATCGTCGGTCGTACTTGCCGCAGCCCCCGACACCGCCAGCACGAATTCGCCACGCTGACGATTCGCGTCGGCCTTGAGCCAGGCGACACCGTCTGCCAACGCGCACTCGTGAATGTCTTCGAAACGCTTGGTCAGTTCGCGGCCAATCAACAGGCGGCGGTCGCCGCTCAGGCCCTCGGCCAGCGCGGCCACCGTCTCGACGATGCGATGCGGCGCTTCGTAGAAAACATGTGCCGCCGTCGACCCCGCCAGCGCAGCAATTGCCTGCGCCCGCTGTTGCGCCTTCGACGGCAGAAAACCCACGAAGGTGAACGTTTCCACCCAGGCACCGGCTGCCGAGAGCAGCGTAATCACCGCGCTCGCCCCGGGCACCGGCACGATACCGAGCCCCGCGGCGCGCACCGCATCGACCAGGCGCGCCCCCGGGTCCGAAATACCGGGAGTGCCGGCGTCCGAAATATAGGCGATACGCTCACCACCGCGCAGACGTTCGACCAGGCGCGTCGCCGCTTCGTTTTCGTTGTGCTGGTGGGCCGCGATCAACGGCTTGTCGATGCCATACCGCTGCAGCAGCTGCGCGCTGTTGCGCGTATCTTCGCAGGCAATGGCGTCGACCATGCCGAGGATGTGCAGCGCACGCACGGTGATATCGGCGGTGTTGCCCAAGGGGGTCGCCACGACATAGAGCGTGCCCGTGGGGTAATGCTGGCCCTCGGCCAACGACATCAGGCGCTCATCCATGACAGCGGTCCGTCGCCATGCAGGCGGTGGGGGTACCGGCCGGGCCGGGAACGGTAAACATCGGAACAACCATGTCCAATCAGCTAGGAGTTTCGTTTGAAGGCCGCGCGCAGGCGCTGCTGGAGCGTCGCGGCTGGCGGCTCGTGACGCGCAATTATCGCTGCCGCGGCGGTGAAATCGACCTCATTATGCGGGATCGGGCCGAGGTGCTGGTATTCGTCGAGGTCCGCGCCCGCACCCGGAGCGACTTCGGCGGGGCTGCCGACAGCATCACGCGCGCCAAGCGACGACGGCTGATGCTCGCTGCACGCCACTACCTGCTGCGGCGACCGGCGACGCGGTGTCGCTTCGACGTCGTGGCGTTCGACGGCCGCCCGCCCGTGGCCCGCTGGCTGCCTGACGCCTTTCGGGCGGACGAGTGCTGAGGGAACTCGCGCCCTCCGGCCTGTTACACTTGCGAAAGTGCCGTTTTCAGGACTGACGGCCTCGGAATGCCGGCTGGCACAGGGAAACGCCCATCGGGCATCCGCGCGAGACCGGTGGTTTTTGCGACACCTTGGCAAACGACCATGTCGATCGAACGAATTCAGCAACACTTTTCGGATAGCGTCGCGACCAAACTCGAAGCGAGCAAGACGCTCGCAGAACCTATCGCTGCTGCAGCGGAGGTCATGGTCGAAGCACTTTCCAACGGCAACAAGATTCTCGCATGCGGCAACGGCGGTTCGGCCGCCGACTGCCAGCACTTCGCGGCCGAACTCGTCGGCCGCTTCGAGCGTGAGCGCCCCGAACTGCCGGCCATCGCACTGACGACGGACTCGTCGATCCTGACGGCCGTCGGCAACGACTACAACTTCGACGTCATCTTCTCGAAGCAGGTACGCGCGCTCGGTCACGAGGGCGACGTCTTGCTCGCCATCACCACGTCCGGCAATTCCGGCAACGTGCTGGCGGCCATCGAGGCCGCCCATCAGCGTGGCATGCACGTGATTGCCCTGACCGGCAAGGGCGGCGGCAAGGTCAACGACGCGCTCGGTGAGCTCGACGTGCACATCTGCGTGCCCGCAACGCGCACGGCACGCATTCAGGAAGTGCACCTGCTCACGATTCACTGTCTTTGCGACCTGATCGACTCGGCGCTGCTTGGCGACGAGTGAACCTATTGTCACCGCAAGACGTCAAGATCATGACGGGCACCGGGTCGCGGGGGCGGGCGGTGCCGGTGGGGTGCGGCGGGGGCCGGCCCGTTAGACCATCCAACAAGGAGAATGCCCGATGAGTTTCCAACGCGTGGTCAAGCCGCTTGCTGCGGCAGCGTTGATTGCTGCGACCCTGGCGGGTTGCGCCCCCATCATCCTCGGCGGCGCCGCGACCGGCGCCCTCGTCGCGACCGACCGCCGTTCTGTCGGCGCACAGACGGAAGACCGCGAGATTCAGGTCAAGGCCGAAGCCAATATCGCCAACAACCTGCCGGACGCGGCGCACGTCAACGTCACGGTCTTCAACCGCCGCGTGCTGCTCACCGGCGAGGTGCCGAACGACGCGAGCAAGCAGCGCGCCGTGGAAATCGTCAAGCAGATCAGCAACGTGCGCGGCATCGTCGACGAGATGGCCATCGGACCGGCAAGCTCCTTCGGCTCGCGCTCGAACGACGCGTGGATCACGAGCAAGGTCAAGGCCAACCTGATCAACACGAAGGAAATCTCGGCGAACGTCTTCAAGGTCGTGACCGAGCGCGGTGAGGTCTTCCTGATGGGCCTCGTGTCCGAAGAGGAAGGTCGCATCGCTGCGAACGTGGCCAGCCGGATCGACGGCGTGCAGAAGGTCGTCAAGCTCTATGAATACGTGAAGCCGGAAGAGGCGCAGCGCCTGTCGACCGAAGCCGAGAAGAACCCGGCACCGGTGCAGGAAGGCGATGCCAACGCCGCGACCGTCACGACCACCCCGATCGGCAACGATACGGTGACGGCCAAGCCCCTGTCGTCGCCCGCACCGATCAGCGACGCACCGATCAAGCCCGGTCCGTCGAACAAGACGGGTAACTGACAGGCTGCGGGCCGGCGGCGGCCCGGGACGCAGGTGCCCGGGCGCCGAATCAGGACGCACGCCCTCAGTGCTCGGGCGTTCATGCCCGCAATGTTGGTTGGTGGAAATGAAATCGCAACGTCTGTCTGCGCTTTCTCAACTTTGATGCCGGCCGTCTTGCACGATGATTTTCGGGCGGATCGATGTTGTTGAAACGCTTATCAATTCATTGCTCATAGACGGAATTAGTCTGTTATTCCAATTGTCACGGACAAAGGTCGCTATCATAGAGTCCTTCAATTTCCGGTCGGGCAAATAATATGAAAGGGAATCGCGATATCCGATCCCTGGCACGTTTTGCGACGACCAGTCCGTAAATCAGAATAATTAGCAAATGACAGTCAGTATTCTGGTGACCGGCGCAAGCGGCATGGTAGGCGCGGCGTTGGTAGAGCGTTTGCAGCACGATGCCGGTATTCATGTTGCGGGCGCATTCCGCAGGGCGCCTGTGGGCGGGCATCCGCCTGAGGTTCGTCTCATCGGCGATATCGGACGCGATACCGATTGGGTCGGTGCGCTGTCCGGTGTGGATGTAGTGGTCCACTGCGCCGCGCGAGTCCATATCATGGGCGAGAGTCATGGCGACGAGGCCTTGCGCAAATTTCGCGAGGTGAATGTCGAAGGTACCGGGCGACTGGCGCGGGAATGTGCGCGCGCAGGCGTCAAGCGACTCGTATTCGTGAGTTCGGTCAAGGTTAACGGCGAAAGTACCAGCCAGCGCTCACCTTTCCGGCACGACGACCAGCCGGCCCCTCAGGACGCCTACGGTATTTCCAAACAGGAGGCCGAGGCGACGCTTTGGGAGGTGTCGAAGCAGACGGGGCTTGAAGTGGCCGTCGTGCGTCCGCCACTGGTCTACGGGCCGGGGGTCAAGGCGAACTTCCTGCGCCTGATGCAGGCCGTCGCCCGTGGAGTGCCGCTGCCGTTCGGTGCCGTCCGGAACCAGCGCAGCATGGTCTATGTTCGTAATCTCGCCGATCTGTTGGCCGTTGTGGCCACGCATCCCGATGCGGCCGGTCAGACGTTCATGGCCTCGGACGGTGCCGATCTGAGCACCAAGGGCCTCATCGAGGGCCTGGCGAAGGCCATGGGGGTGCGCCCGAAACTCCTGCCGGTGCCGTCCGGTTTGATGCGCGCTGTGGCAGGCATGCTGGGCAAAAGCGCAACCAGCGACCGTGTACTCGGGTCGCTGCAGGTCGACATCGACCATACACGCCGGCAGTTGGGATGGAATCCGCCAGCTACCGTCGAAGAGGGTTTGGGCGAGACGGTCGCCGCCTGGCGAAATTCGAATGCCTGAGTGGTATCGGTGGCCGATCATCCGACGATCGGCCACGCACTATTATTTGAAAACTGTAATCCTTATCGTTACGTCGACGTAATCGAGGAAAAGCAGAAGCCCTAGAACCTATGAAACGCGTATTCGATTTTCTCGTGGCACTTCTCGCAGGGTTGCTACTACTGGTGCCGATTCTCATCGTCGCCGTGTTGGTGCGTCTCACGTCGCGCGGTCCGGCGCTCTATTGGTCGGATCGCGTCGGGCGCGATAATCGCATCTTCCGCATGCCGAAATTCCGGTCGATGCGCGTCGACACGCCTGCCGTCGCCACGCACCTGCTCAAGGATCCGAAGGCTTGCCTCACCCCGATCGGCGGCATGCTGCGCCGCACCAGTCTGGATGAACTGCCGCAGATCTGGAGCATTCTTTGTGGTGACATGAGCCTGGTCGGACCCCGGCCGGCGCTCTTCAACCAAGAGGATCTGATTGATCTGCGTACGCGTTACGGCGTACATGAACTGCGCCCCGGATTGACGGGCTGGGCGCAAATCAATGGGCGCGACGAGCTTCCCATTCCGGTGAAGGTCGAGTTCGACGTGCAGTATCTGAAGCGCCGCAGTTTTAAGTTCGATATCGAAATCCTGATCGCGACTTTCTTTAAAGTCATGCGACGGGATGGCGTGTCTCATTAATTAGCGGTGGAGGTACCAAAAAGTGCTCAAATTCATCACGAATCTACCGCGGACCGTCAAAAGCTCGGTGATGGTGTGTATGGACGCGCTGCTGCTTCCGTTTGCGCTTTGGGCTGCCATCGGCTTACGTCTCGATGTCTGGCATTTCCCTCAGATCTATTCGTGGTGGGCGTATCCCCTCATTTCGGTCGTTGCCATCCCGATCTTCGTGCGCCTGGGTTTGTATCGCGCGGTCATCCGGTATATCGAAGCCCGGGCAATGATGATGATCGTGGTTGCGGTGACGGTGGCGGTTTGCCTGTTCGCGGCCGTCCTGGTCTTTCTCACGCTGCCTCCGGTACCGCGCGGCGCCATGCTGATCTTCTGGATGATGGCGACGCTTTTCATTGGCGGTAGCCGGTTCCTTGCGCGCGCCATTTTGCAGAAGACCGTGCCGTCGAATCTGCGTCACGACCGGCAGTCCGTCGTCATTTATGGTGCGGGCAGTTCCGGGCGACAACTGGCCGTTGCCTTGCGCGCCGGGCGCGACTTCCAGCCCGTGGCCTTCGTCGACGACGCGCCCGCCTTGCAGGGCATGCAGATTCTCGGACTCAGGACACACTCCCCCGACGAACTGCCCCATCTCGTCGAGCGCTACGAGATCCGGCAGGTCCTGCTGGCGATTCCCTCGGCGGGACGCACGCGCCGCTTGCAGATCATCAATCAGCTCGAACCCCTGAAGGTCGAGGTGCGCGTGATTCCGGGCATGTCGGATCTGGTCGACGGTGTCGTCAAGGCGGAAGACATCCGGGAAGTGGAAATCGACGACCTGCTCGGGCGCGAGATCGTTCCCCCGCATCAGGACCTGCTCGAAGCCAACATCTTCGGCAAACACGTGATGGTGACCGGGGCCGGCGGTTCGATCGGCTCCGAATTGTGCCGTCAGATCGTGCTGGGACGCCCCGCTTCGCTCGTGCTTTACGAGCAGTCGGAATTCGCGCTCTATTCCATCGCGCAGGAACTGGAGGCGATCATCGCCAACAAGCGCCTTGGTGTGCGCCTGATCTCCGTGCTCGGCTCGGTACGCAACGAGGCACGTCAGCGCGACGTCATGGCATCGTGCCGCATTCAGACGGTCTACCACGCGGCGGCCTACAAGCACGTGCCGATCGTCGAGTTCAACATGACCGAGGGCATTCTCAACAATGTCTTCGGCACGCTGGCCACAGCGCGTGCGGCCATTGCGACCGGTGTCCAGATCATGGTGCTGATCTCGACGGACAAGGCGGTGCGACCGACGAACATCATGGGCGCCAGCAAGCGTTTCGCCGAGCTGATCCTTCAGGCTTACGCCAACGACCCGACCGTCCCGACCCGCTTCTGCATGGTGCGATTCGGCAATGTGCTCGGGTCGTCCGGATCGGTCGTGCCGCTGTTCAGAAAGCAGATTCTGAGCGGCGGGCCGGTCACGGTCACCCATCCCGATATCACGCGGTACTTCATGACGATTCCCGAGGCGTCGCAGTTGGTGATCCAGGCGGGCGCCATGAGCCAGGGCGGCGAAGTGTTCGTGTTGAACATGGGCGAGCCGGTGAAGATTTCCGATCTGGCGCGCCGCATGATCCACCTGAGCGGCTTTTCAGTGAAAGAGGATGCCTCGCCCGAAGGCGACATCGAGATCCACTTCTCGGGACTGCGCCCCGGCGAAAAGCTCTATGAAGAATTGCTGATCGGCGAGGATGTCGCCGGCACACGCCATCCGAAGATCATGATGGCGAACGAGCACTTCCTGCCGCGCGACAAGCTCTCGACGGTGTTGACCCGCCTGCATACGGCGTGTGAGAAGAACGACCATGACGAGATCGTCACGATTCTTCATGAATGTGTTTCCGGATTCCGCATGGTCACCGAGATACAGGATCATCTCTACGGCCTGAACGCAAACCAGCTCCGCAACGTGGGCGGGGCGGCCACGCTTCACTAACCTTCAGTGCAAGGCGTTGGCGCGCCAGTGGCGTCGCACACGTCTGCTGTTTTCGAAGAACAGGGGATACCCGCTCGATGATGCGACGTCGCGACTTTCTCCGGGGCACGCTCGCTGCAGCGTCCTGTCTTGGCGCCGGTGCGTCCGTGGCCGCAACGGCGGTGTCGCGCAACGCGCATGTCGTCGTGGTCGGTGGCGGGTTCGGCGGCGCGACGGCGGCAAAGTACTTGCGGGTGCTGTCGAAGCACTCGTTGCGTGTCACACTCGTCGAGCCGCGCGAGTCGTTCGTCAGTCTCCCGCTCTCGAATCTCGTGGTCGGCGGCAATCGCCAGATTGCCGATCTGACGGTGTCCTACGATGCGCTCACCCGTCGGCATGGTGTGGCGTGGCGCCGTACCTCCGTTCAGTCATTCGACGCCACGCGTCGCTCGCTGCGCCTGGCTGACGGCTCGACGCTCGCCTACGATCGTCTGGTGCTGTCGCCAGGCGTGACGCTGGAGCGCGGCGCGGTCGCGGGGTTGGACGCCCCCGCACTGCGTGACCGGTTACCCGTCGGGTGGACACACGCCACCGAATCCGCTGCGCTTCACGCGGCCCTTGCGGCCATGCCAGAAGGGGGCGTGTTTGCCATGACGATTCCGGAAGCGCCGTTGCGCTGTCCGCCGGCCCCCTATGAACGCGCCACACAGGCGGCGCATTGGTTGCGCCGTCACAACCCGCGCGCCAAGGTCCTGGTGTTCGACGCCAATAGCGAAATCCTCTCTGAAGCCAACCAGTTTCAGACGCTTTGGGCCTCGCGATTCGGCGAATCGCTGGAATACCATCCGCAGTTCAATTGCACGGAAGTTGCCTTGGACGCAGGCAGGTACGCCGCGCGATTCGAGCTCGGCGAGCAGGTGACGGCCGACGTGCTCAACGTCATCCCCCCGATGCGGGCAGCGGACATTGTGGTGCAGGGCGGCCTCGCGACCGCAAACGGTCGTTGGTGCGACGTCGATTTCCTGACTTTCGGCTCAAAAGCGGCTCCTCACGTCCACGTGTTGGGCGACGCCATCCAGATCGCGCCGCAAATGCCGAAATCGGGACAAATGGCGAATCAGCACGCGAAGGTATGTGCGGCGGCGATCGTGGCGGAGTTGTCCGGTGGTCAGGTCAATCCGGAACCCGTGTGTACCAATCTCTGCTTCAGTTTCGTGTCGGACGACGAGGCAATGCACATCGCCGGTGAGCATCGCTACGATCGCGTGCAGCGCACCATGGTCGCGGTACCGGGCAAGTCCGATGTTTCAGTTCAACCCACGCGGGACGATTTCGTCCGCGGAATGGCTTGGGCTAAAGCTATCTGGGCCGACATGCTGGCCTGACGCGGATTCCGGCGGCATTTCCCGCCGTCCGTCGCCGTTTGGAGGAGACGCTCTAAGCGACGGAAAGTACGCCCTGCCGAAGGGTGGCATTCCGGTGTTGCTTGCGTGCCGCATTCCCACGGCTTTCCCTCGTTGACGGGGCCTGCGACCTCTCGGTTACACTGGCCCAACGAAAAAATATACGTTGGGGGGCACAGGGATGGCGCATCGCCAGGGAGAGTCCCGTCTTGCGTCACGCGTCATGCGTGGGGACTCGGTGAAACCGGTTCGCAACCGCAGAGTCGTTCAAGTCGTCGCCGTCACGCTTTGTACCGTCAGCCTGCTGGGCACCCAGCAAGCGTGGGCGGATGCCAGTCCGGTCCGTGGTGACCCGATGCAAAGTATTCCGCGGATCGAGGTGCCCAGGGCCCCGGCCGCGACCATTCGCATTCAGCCCCCGACACAGGAAGACGCGCTCAAGGCGCTCCTTGCCCGCAAGATCACTCCCAAGCGATTCGGTATCGAAGGCGTGAAATCGCTGCCGTTCGAGCAGGTCGCCGGGCTGTTCGCACCGATGGCAGGGCAGGAAGTGACCATCGGCGATCTCGTGGAAAAGGCCAATCAGGTCACGAAGATGTATCAGGACGCGGGCTATCTGCTGTCCTTCGCCTTCGTCCCTGCACAGGATTTCAACGACGGCTTCGTGCGCGTGACCGTGGTCGAGGGCTACATCTCGAGCACGAAGATCACCGGTACGCCGGGGGCGTCTGAACAACGGCTGCGCAATATCGCTGCGCACATCGAGGAAGAACGTCCGCTCAAGCGCGCCACGTTCGAGCGCTATCTGAACCTGCTCACGCTCGTGCCCGGCATGAAGATCAAGGCCGACGTGCAGCCGCCCACGCAGACGGACGGCGCCACCGAACTCTCGCTGGACGTCGCACGCCAGCCGGTGACGCTCGGCACGTCGCTCTCGTACAACAACCCGGGCATTCGCGGCGTGTTCACCGTCACGAGCAACGCGCTGACGCCGCTCGGTGAGCAGATCCAGCTCACGGCCATCGCGCCGAAGGGGCATAACGAAGAAGAGTTCTACGCGGGCTCGTACATTCAGCCGCTCGGTTCGAACGGTTTGCAGGCGCGCCTTGACGCGTCGCACTATCGTGGCCAGCCTGACGATCAGGCGCTGCAGGGCCTGACGCGACACCTCGACACCAAACGCATCGCGCTCGGGCTGTCGTATCCGATCCTGCTCAACAACCAGCGCAGCCTGACGGTGAGCGGCGGCATGTACGGCGTGAACTCGCGCGATCGCTATGAAGTGCCGAACTCGCCCAACTTCATCAACTCGCAGACGAACGTGCGCGCCGGTCAGGTTCAGCTCGCGTACAACGAGGTGACCGACAAACAGACCCGCAGCGCCACGCTCGGCGTGTTCAAGGGGTTCAACGGCATGGGGGCGAGTCAGTCGTACACCACGCAGCCCCCGGGCGTGGCGCAGATTCTCGGTCCTTACGATCTCGGCTTCTGGCGCTTCACGTTCGATGGCAAGCAAGGTGTCGTGCTCCCGTGGGAGTTCGGCGTGATCGTCTCGGCGGGCGCGCAGTACAGCAGCAATACGTTGCCGACGTCTGAACAGGCCACCTTCGGCGGGCAGCGCTTCGGCCTGGGCTATCCGGCCGGTGAAATCGCCGGCGACAAGGGCTGGGGCGCGTCCATCGAGCTGAACCGCATGTTCCGCACCGACTACCGCTTCCTGAAGACGATCCAGCCGTATCTGATTCTCGACACGGCGCGCGTCTACATGAACGCCGGGCAGTTGTTCCACAACCAGCTGGCCTCCGTGGGTCTGGGCGTTCGCATCAGCGACAGCAAGTACTACTCGCTCGACCTGTCGATCGCCAAGCCGATGGCCGACGCGCCGACCAACTCGCCGAGTCGTCCGCTGCGATTCAATGCGAACTGGTCGTATCAGTTCGAGTGAGGTCGCGGTACGCGCAAGCGGTCGCCGGGGCCGCCTGAACGCTGTTCCGAACGCCGGTAGTCGGATACGGCGTTTTCTCGTGTCATCGAGATCGTCACTTCACGTTCCCCGCATCGGCAAGGGATGAGATACGCTGGATGTGTTGCGCCGGCGTCTCATTCCTTGTCACTTTTCTTATCAGGTTTTTCCCTGATGTCGCAAACCTCCGTGTCGTCGTGGTCGCCGATGCCCGTCTCCGGGCAGGCGACGTCGCGCTTCTCGCAATCGCATAACGCGACACGCGCTATATCCGAACGTATACACGGCATCGCTGCGACGCAGCGCTCAAAAGCCGCCGCCTGCAGCAATACATCGGCGTCCGATATGTTGCAGTGCAGCTTGCGTACTTCGCCCGTTATTTTGATTATCCGTATATGCGTATGTAGGCATATACGGCATCTGTTGTGCCTTCACACGAACTCAAAGACTGACCGTCATGGAAGAACTCGATCGCGTATTCGAAAAGGTGTCGCATTACTTCAGCCTGCTGTCCGAGCCCACGCGGCTGCGGATTCTGCACGCGCTGTGTGGTGGCGAGCGCTCGGTCAACGATGTGGTGACGGAAGTGGGTTCGTCGCAGACGAACGTATCGCGGCACCTGGGGGCGATGTACCAGGCGGGTGTTCTGGCGCGTCGCCGCGACGGGAACCAGGTGTATTACGCGATCGCGGATACCGGGGTGGTCGAGATCTGTCGCGCCGTGTGCGTGCAGGTCGCCGGCCGAATCGAGGAGGAGGCGCTGCCGGAGCGCGCCGTCGATGGCTTCATGCCACGCGGGAGCTGACGCACGCCGTAGCACCGCAACATCGCAAGACCCGCAGGGCCGCGCGGCTTCACGATTTCGTGGGCCGCGCGCAGCAGCCCAAAGACAAGTTGTAAGCCGCCGGCCTCCTCGTGACGCTGGCGGACGCCACAAAACGCGAGGAGACAGGGTGAGCGACAAAACAACGCGCGCCGGCCGTTTGCGCCGTGCGCCGGAGAATTTCATCGACGGCACACTCGCCGGCGACATTGCACGCGACGGGTTGAACCCCACGCGCCGCAGTTTCCTGCAACGCAGCTTTCTGGCCGCCGGCGCCGCGCTCGCGGGCGGCAGTGCGTTTGCCGCCGACGCATCGAAAGCCATCGGCGATGGCGACCCGATGATTCTCGAGCCGCGTCCGTGGGCCACGTCGCTCGGCCAGCCGGTCGCCGCCCGTCCGTACGGCATGCCGTCGAAGTACGAAGCGAACCTGCAGCGCCGTCAGTCCCCCGGTCTCACCCAGACCGCGCAGGCGTCCGTGGCGTTCACCCCGCTGCAGGGCCTGTTCGGCATCATCACGCCCAGCGGCCTGCACTTCGAGCGCCATCACCAGGGTTGGCAGGAAATCGATCCGACGCAACACCGTCTGATGGTGCACGGCCTCGTGCGCGAATCGAAGGTGTACACGATGGACGACATCATGCGTCTGCCCTCGGTCTCGCGCATGCACTTCATCGAATGCGGCGCGAACACCGGCATGGAGTGGGGGAACGCGGCCGTGCCGACCGTCCAGTACACGCACGGCATGCTGTCGTGCTGCGAATTCACCGGCGTGCCGCTGTCCGTGCTGCTCGACGACGTGGGCGCCGACACCAGGCGCGGCCAGTTCGTGCTCGCCGAAGGCGGCGATGGCTCCGGCATGACCCGCACCATTTCGATGGAGGCGGCGCTCTCCGACGTGCTCGTGGCCTGGGGCATGAACGGCGAGATGCTGCGTCCCGAGAACGGCTATCCGCTGCGTCTCGTCGTGCCGGGCGTGCAGGGCGTGTCGTGGGTGAAGTGGCTGCGCCGCATCAAGGTGGGCGACGCGCCTTGGAATACCAAGGATGAAACGAGTCACTACGTCGACCTGATGCCGGACGGTCAGCACCGCCAGTACACGTCGATCCAGGAGTGCAAGTCGGTCATCACGTCGCCGTCCGGCGGACAGGCGCTGCTCGATCGCGGCTACTTCAACATCACGGGCCTCGCCTGGTCGGGGCGCGGACGCATCAAGCGCGTGGACGTATCGACCGACGGCGGCAAGTCGTGGCGGCAAGCGCGCATCGAATCGCCGGTGCTGCCGAAATGCCTCACGCGCTTCAACATCGATTGGCAATGGGACGGCTCGCCCGCGCTGCTGCAAAGCCGCGCCGTGGACGAGACCGGCTTCGTGCAGCCGCGTTACCGGCAACTTCGCGAAGTGCGCGGTACCAAGTCGATTTATCACAACAACGCCATCCAGACGTGGCAAGTCGCGGCAAACGGGGAGGTGACCAATGTTCACGTTGACTGAACAAAAGTCGTCGGTCCCGGTGAATCGCTCGCCTCGTTTGCGCAGTCGGGTAATGGCCGTGGCCATCGGTGGCCTGTGGGCGAGTGCGATCGCACTTGCGTCCATGACGGTCTTCGCATGGATATCGAGTCCTGCAGAGGCGGCACCGGCCGCTGCGGCTACCGCGCAGAAGTCGGCGCAGGCCGCCGCCGTCACGCCGATCAAGGCGCCTTCGGGCATCGGGCGCGACGCCACGCCTGCCGAATTGGGCGCGTGGGACATCGACGTGCGTCCCGACTTCAAGGGATTGCCCAAGGGGCAGGGGTCGGTGGCTGACGGACAGACGCTGTTCGATGCACGCTGCGCGTCGTGTCACGGCACGTTCGGCGAGAGCAACGAAGTGTTCAATCCGCTGGTGGGCGGCACGACTGCGGACGACATCAAGACGGGGCACGTGGCGTCGTTGCGGGCGAACAATCAGCCGGTGCGCACCACGCTCATGAAGGTCGACACGATCTCGACGATCTGGGACTACATTCGTCGCGCCATGCCGTGGAACGCGCCGCGCTCGCTCACCCCGGACGAGGTCTACGCGGTGACTGCGTACATCCTGAATCTCGGGGAGATCGTGCCGGCGGACTTCGTGCTCTCGGACAAGAACATTGGCGACGTGCAGAAACGCATGCCCAACCGCAACGGCATGACGCGTGCGCACGGCATGTGGCGCGTGGGCGACAAACCGGATACCCATAACAAGGCGTGTATGCAGGATTGCCCCGAGGCTGGTATCGTGACGTCCGCACTCCCTGCGTACGCCCGCGACGCACACGGAGATCTGGCCGCGCAAAACCGGGTCATCGGCCCGGTGCGTGGTATCGATACGAAGCTGCCGCCGCTGTCGGGCACTGCCGCGCAAAATGCGTCGGTGCGCAAGACGGCGGCCCTCGCCACGCTCGGCATGGCGAGTCCGGACGCGCCGGCCCAAACCGCCGCTGCGACGTCACCGGCAGCAACGCTTGCGGACAAGAACGGTTGTCTGGCCTGTCACGGCGTGACCGACAAGAAGATCGGGCCCGCCTTCTCGGAGGTCGCCACCAAGTACCATGGGCAGTCGGATGCGACTGAAAAACTGGTGGCGAAGATACGTGCCGGAGGTGCCGGTAACTGGGGCAGCATGCCAATGCCGCCTCAGGCACAGGTCGCCGAAACCGACGTCCGTACGATGGTCGACTGGATTCTCCGTGGTGCACATTGAGCGGGCTGGGTGTCCGACGGTTGCGCCACGCCTATCAGGCCGCCGCAGGACCCCGTCCCCTACACAAATCGAAGGAGATACGATGAAGAAGTTGCTGATCGCTGCGGCCATGCTCGCCGGTACCTCGCTGGCGCACGCCGGTGTCGATGTCGCAGCAGCGACCAAGCTCGCAGCCGCCAACGCCTGTATGGGTTGCCACGCTGTCGACAAGAAGCTCGTTGGCCCGTCTTATCAGGAAGTTGCCGCCAAGTACAAGGGCGACAAGGATGCCGTGGCCAAGCTGGTCAAGAAGGTGAAGGGCGGTGGTTCGGGTGTCTGGGGTCCGATCCCGATGCCGGCGCACCCGAACCTGTCGGATGCCGACGCCAAGATCCTGGTGGATTGGGTTCTGGCAGGCGCCCCGGCGAAGTAAGCCAGGGGCAGGGGGCTCGTCGGCAGGCCGCTGCGCAGGATTGGCGGTGTGTCGGGCGAGCGAACGGCGACCGGTGCGACACACGCATTTTGCTCACCCCGCACCGGTGGCCTTCAGAGAAGGAAACACATAGAGATGAACCAACAGCGACGCGACATGCTGCGGTTTTCCGCGGTAATGGGACTGGCGGTGGCCGCCGGGCTGATCAAGCCCGAGGAGGCGCGCGCGGCACAGGAGTGGAACAAGGCGGCGTTTGCGACCCGCAGCGTGGCCGACACGGTCAAGGCGCTGGGTGGCACGAGCGCGAGCCCGAGCGACCAGGTCGTGCTGACCGTTCCCGATATCGCCGAAAACGGTGCGGTCGTGCCGGTGGCGGTGACGAGCAAGGCGCCGAACACGCAGATGGTGGCGATTCTGATCGAGAAGAATCCGAACACGCTTGCCGCGTCGTTCGACATCCCCGAAGGCACGGAGCCGTCGGTGACCACGCGCGTGAAGATGGGCCAGACCTCGAAGGTCTACGCCCTCGTCAAGGCGGACAACAAGTACCTGGTGGCCGAGAAGGAAGTCAAGGTCACGCTGGGCGGCTGCGGCGGTTAATCGGCGCATCGTAGAACAAGAGGAGCCAAAACATGGGTAATCCGATGCGCATTCGCGCAACCGAGGCCGGCGGTGTCGTCGAGGTCAAGGTGCTGATGAGCCACATCATGGAAACCGGCCAGCGCAAAGACGCTTCCGGTAATATCGTGCCGGCACACTTCATCCAGAACGTGACGGCCACATGCAACGGGAAGACGGTACTGTCGGCCGAATGGGGCCCGGCAGTCTCGAAAGATCCGTTCATGTCGTTCAAGTTCAAGGGCGCCAAGAAGGGCGACAAGGTCACGGTGACGTGGACCGACAACAAGGGCGACTCGCGTACCGACGAGACGACCATCGCCTGACAGGGCGAATGCCGGAGGCCGACGCGGCGCGCATGTTCGCATGCCTGCTGCCACGCTATCCGGCCGGGTGGGACGGCGTGGCGTTCACATCGCGCCGTGCAGTGTGCAAGCCGAGCGCTCGCGGGGAATCGTCTCCGTCGCGCGCCCGACCAACCCCACAAAGAGGAGAGTCAGATGAACGAGGCGCAACATAGCGCACGAACGCACCACACGCGCCGCGCCGCATGGCGGCAAGGTTTGCGTGGTGCCGTGCTTGGCGGCATGCTCGCCGTGGCCGGCGTGAGCGTTCCCGCAATCGCGGCCGACAGCTCGACGGCCGACGCCATCGCGCAATATCGCGAGATGCTCGCCGACGGCAACCCGGCGGAACTCATCGAAATGCGTGGCGAAGAACTCTGGAAAACGCCGCGCGGCCCGAACAACGTTTCACTCGCGCAGTGCGATCTGGGCCTCGGCCCGGGCGTCGTGAAGGACGCTTACGCGCAGCTGCCGCGTTATTTCCCCGATACCAGGCGGGTGCTCGATGCCGAGTCGCGCATCGTCGAATGCATGGTGAATCTGCAGGGCTTCAAGCGTGCAGACGTCATCAAGCAACCGTTCTCCAAGGAAGGCCAGGACCCGACCGATCTCGAGTCGCTCGCGGCGTATGTCTCCGGACAGTCGCGCGGCGCGCAGATCCGCGTGCCGCAGTCGCACAAGGAAGAGAAGGAAGCGTACGCGCGCGGCCAGAAAATCTTCTATTACCGTGCCGGCCCGTATGACTTTTCATGCGCGTCGTGTCACGGCGCGGACGACAAGCGCATTCGCCTGCAGGACCTGCCGAATCTGACCAAGCCCGCTGCGGCGCGTCAGGCGTTCGCGACTTGGCCCGGTTATCGTGTCTCGCAGGGCGCGCTTCGCACGATCCAGTGGCGGATGTACGACTGCTTCCGCCAGCAGCGCATGCCGGAGCTGAACTATGGCTCGCAGGCGTCGATCGATCTGATTACCTTCCTCGGTGTGATGGCCAACGGCGGCAAGATGGACGCCCCCGGCCTGAAGCGCTGACCGAACGCGAGGCACACCCATGAAATCATTCGCATTGCGCGCGACGAGCGTCGCGCTCGCCGCGGCCGGGGCACTCGTCGTCGGCACGGCCTTCGCCGAGGGCGAGGGCGTGAAGCTCGTCACCGGCAGCACCGATGGCGCCGTGGTCCAGGAACTGCGCGACTCGTTCCGCAGCGCGGGCATCGCCAAGCTCGATCGCATCGATCAGAGCGAGTTGCAGAAGCTCTGCACGCAGTACGCCACCAAGCCGATGCCGGCGAAGGTGGCCGAGCGTCTGCAAAAGGCGGAGCTGGCAAGTGTCAAGGCACCGGCCGACGGCAAGTATCTGGGCGACTGGAAGGAAGGCGAGAAGGTCGCGCAGAACGGTCGCGGCATGCAGTTCTCCGACAAGGCCGATACGGTCAACGGCGGCAACTGCTACGCGTGCCACCAGTTGACCAAGAGCGAGATCTCGTTCGGCAACATCGGTCCGTCGCTGTACAACTACGGCAAGCTGCGCGGCGACTCGCCCGAAGTGGTCAAGTACACGTGGGCCAAGGTGTACGACTCGCACAGCTACATGGCGTGTTCGAACATGCCGCGCTTCGGCTCGGCGGGCATTCTGACGGAACAGCAGTTGAAGGACGTCATGGCGCTGTTGCTCGACCCGGCCTCGCCGGTCAATCAGTAAGCCATCAGCCTGTCTGACATTCGGGACGGACGCCGGATCTCGCGATCCGGTGCCCGGCACCCGCCACCGGTTTTCGGAGTGCCGTATGAAATCCCTGATGGTGTCGGTTCGTCGCATGACGGCACGCCTGCCGGCGGTGTCCTGCGTTCCGGTCAAGGCGATTGCGTCCGTTGTGTTGGCTGCCGCGGCTTGCCTGAGCACGAGCGCATCGGCGCTGGAAGTCGGCGATACGGTGACGTTGCCGTCGCTGACATTGCTCGACGGCAAGACGCTGCCGGCGAGCGCGTTCAAGGACCGTACGGTGATCGTCGAGTACTGGGCGTCGTGGTGTCCGTTCTGCGCGCAGCAGAACCCGCACGTGCAGAAGCTGTACGACGCCACGCGCGGCAAGCCGATCCAGATCGTCACGCTGTCCATCGACAAGAAGCCGCAGGACGCCGTCGACTACATCAAGGCGCACGGCTACACGTTCCCGGCGGGCATGGAGAACGACGCCTGGAAGGCGGCGCTGGGCAAGCGTCGCGGGCTGCCGGAGGTTTACGTGATCGGACGCAACGGCCGCGTGTTGCGCAAGGAAGTGGGCGAGATGTTCGGCGAGGACGTGGCGGCGCTCGCGGACTATGCGGGCAAGTGAGTCCACGGGATTGCCCGACACGCAACGCCTGATAACGCTGGAAACAGCGCTGGACAACGACAAGACAGGCGCGTCACGAAATGCGCGCGCCACGGAGACGAAATGAATCGACGCGAGTTCATGCAGGTGTTGGCGGTCGCGGCAGCGGGCGGTATGGCGCTGTCGCATCACGAAACGGCGGCGGCCAAGGCGGCTGCGGCGTTTTACGATCTGCCGAAGTTCGGCAACGTGCACCTGCTGCACTTCACCGACTGCCATGCGCAGTTGCTGCCGATTTACTTCCGTGAGCCGAGCGTCAACATCGGGATCGGCGAGCAGGCCAACAAGCCGCCGCATCTTGTCGGCGAGGCGTTTCTCAAGGCGTTCGGTCTGCGTGCCGGTACGCCCGAGGCCTATGCGTTCACGTATCTCGACTTCGCCGCTGCCGCGCGCACCTATGGCAAGGTCGGCGGCTTCGCGCATCTGGCCACGCTGGTCAAGCGCATGAAGGCGTCGCGCCCGGGCGCGCTGCTGCTCGACGGCGGCGACACGTGGCAGGGCTCCGGCACGGCCATGTGGACGAAGGGACAGGACATGGTCGACGCCACGCTGGCCCTGGGCGTCGACGTGATGACGGCGCACTGGGAGTTCACATACGGTGCCGAGCGTGTGAAGTCCGTCGTCGAGGAACAACTCAAGGGCAAGATCGATTTCGTCGCCCAGAACGTGCAGACGAACGACTTCGGCGACCCGGTCTTCTCGCCCTACACGATCAAGACGATGAACGGCGTGCCGGTGGCGATCATCGGCCAGGCATTTCCGTACACGCCGATCGCGAATCCGCGCTACTTCGTGCCCGACTGGACGTTCGGCATTCAGGAAGAGCGTTTGCAGTCGATGGTCGACGAAGTGCGCGGCAAGGGCGCGCAGGTCGTGGTCGTGCTGTCGCACAACGGCATGGACGTCGACCTGAAGCTGGCGTCGCGCGTGCGTGGCATCGACGCGATCATGGGCGGGCACACGCACGACGGTGTGCCGAAGCCGGTCGTCGTGCAGAACGCGGGCGGCAAGACGCTCGTGACCAATGCAGGCTCGAACGGCAAGTTCCTGGCGGTGCTCGACTTCGACGTGAAGGGTGGCAAGCCGGTGGACTTCCGTTACAAGCTGCTGCCGGTGTTCGCCAACCTGCTGCCGGCCGACGCGCAGATGCAGGCGCTCATCGAGCGTGTGCGCGCACCGTTCGCCGCGAAGCTGGCCGAGCCGCTGGCGGTGACCGAAGGCGTGTTGTATCGCCGGGGCAACTTCAACGGCACCTTCGACCAGTTGCTGCTCGACGCGGTGATGGCCGAGAAGGACGCCGAGATCGGTTTCTCGCCGGGGTTCCGCTGGGGCACGTCGCTGCTGCCGGGGCAGGCGATCACGATGGAGCAGTTGCTCGACCAGACGGCGATCACCTATCCGTACACGACGCTCACGCCGATGACCGGCGAGACGATCAAGACGGTGCTCGAAGACGTGGCCGACAATCTGTTCAACCCCGATCCGTACTATCAGCAGGGCGGAGACATGGTGCGCGTGGGGGGCATGGATTACGTGATCGATCCGATGGCGCCGATGGGCAAGCGCATCACTGACATGCGCCTGAACGGCAAAGCGATCGAGGCGGGCAAGACCTACAAGGTCGCGGGCTGGGCACCGGTCGCCGAAGGGGCGCAGGGCGAGCCGGTGTGGGACGTGGTGGCGCGTTATCTTCGGGCGCAGAAGACGATCGTGGCGTCTGCGCCGAAGATGCCGAAGGTACTCGGCATGAACCAAAATGACGGGATGAAGTAGGCAGCGAATTCCCGGTCTTGCAGACCCCGGAAGGTGTCTGCCGTGCGGGCTGGCGGCCCGGCCTGTGGCGGCGGCGCGACGGTTTCCGGGGCGGTCCGCCGCAAGTGGGCAATGTCCGCAAAGTACGTTATGATCGTTGCTTCAAGTGGGGCGGTAGCTCAGCTGGGAGAGCGTCGCGTTCGCAATGCGAAGGTCGGGAGTTCGATCCTCCTCCGCTCCACCACTTCTTTCCGGATGGATGTTAGCGTCTGCCGTCTGCTGCAGATGCGGCACCAGACCGACACATCTGCAGTTTCCTCATCCGATCGCTGTACACCGCTGTCGCAACGGGCGTCGCGGTACAATTGCACATCGAATTCTTGGATGCTTCCACGCCATGACGAAAGACGAACTTGTCCGCCTGATTACGGGAAAACTGACGCTTGAACGGGCCAATATCGAGACCCAATGGGCCAGTCCCGAAGGCACACCGACGCGCCACTTTGTGATCGACGATTTCCTGCCGGAAGACGTCGCGCGCGCCATCTACGATGCGTTCCCGAAGAGCGCCGACGGCTTTTACAGCCGCGAATCGTTCCGTGAAAAGAAGCGCACCTCGGCCAAGATCGATCAATACGATCCGATTCTCGGCGCCATCACCTTCGCGTTCCAGGATCCGGAAACGGTGAAGCTCGTGGCCGACATCGTTCGATTCGATCGCATTGAACCCGATCCGAGCCTGTATGCCGGCGGCCTGTCGATGATGTTCCAGGACGACTTCCTGAATCCGCACATCGACAACAGCCACGACGCGAGTCGTGACCGCTATCGCCGTCTGAACTTGCTCTACTACGTTACGCCCGACTGGTCGCTGCCCAACGGCGGCAACTTCGAGCTTTGGGACGCGGATTGCAAGGTGGCGAAGACGCTCGTGTCGAAGTTCAACCGTCTGGTCGTCATGGAGACCAACAAGGACTCGTGGCATTCGGTCAGTCCCGTGACGGTGCCGGGCCCGCGTTGTTGCGTGTCGAACTACTTCTTCTCGGAAATTTCGCCCGACAATTCCGACTATTTCCACGTCACCTCGTTTACCGGTCGTCCGGACGAGCACGCCAAGCGTGCGCTGGGCGCAGTCGACAACGCGTTGCGCAATACCGTTTCCAAGCTGCTCGGCACCGGGCGCGGCAAGGACGAAGCACGCAAGTAAACGTCAGACAGGACGGCGTGCCTGGTCCGATTGCCGGGAATGCCGATGCGACATGATCGACCGCACGCTTGCATACGTCCATCGGACGGGTATGCCGCGTGCGGTTCAACGTGAACGGAACAATTCGCCATGCAGGTCGAAAGAGATTTGGAAAAGCGCTCGGACGGGGATATCGCCCTGACCGATATCTTGGGGTTTATCGGCCGGCACATCGGCCTGATCGCCGTGTTCACCGTGGTCGGTGGTGCTGTTGGCATGGGCGTGAGCACCGTCGTCCCGCAGGCATGGGAAGCCACGACCGTCGTCATGGTGGGCCGTGTCGGCAACGAGCTCGTCGAGCCAGTGGCGAATGCGGTGGAGCGTGCGGGTACGGGCGGCTTCGCGCAGCGCGTGGTTCAGGCCGCAGGTACGCCGGTGCGCGCGGACATGATCGCTGGATCGCTGCGCGCCGCGCCGCGTGGTACCGACCTCATCGCAATTACCGTCAAGGGCCCCTCGCAGGCCGATGCCGCACGCTATGCCGCAGCGGCGGGCAAGGTGATGATCGCCGAGCAGGACGTCAAGCAAGCGCGTGCCGTCGATGCACTCAAGCGTGAAGGTGTCTTCGCCGACCGGTTGCGGGAGCGTTCCGAAAAGGCGCGCGACGAATGGACCAGCTACGCAAAGGGCGTAACGGCTCCCGGCGCCAAGCCGCAGCTCGCCGAGGTACTGTTGCTTAAGGAAATGATTTCGCGTAACGACCTGTCGGTGGACGTGGCGATCAAGGCCGCAGAGAAGGTGCAGCGCAGTCTGCGCGATTCGGAGACGTATCCGAGCCGTGCGTTTGACGACGGCACACCGGTTGCCGCGAAGGTATTTCCGAGCCGCACCAAGTTCCTGGGCGCCGGGATCATCGCGGGTCTGCTGCTGGGTGGGATTATTTCGCTGGTGCGCGAGCTTCGGTTGCGCGGGCGACATCAAGCCGCCGCCCGCTAACCGGGCATCGCCTTCGGGCGTCGTGCTTACGCGACGCCCGGTTTGTGCCACACCGTTCGATTGATGTAATCGATGTAGCTCAGGACGATACGCAGAACCTGCGTCGAGACATTCGGGTTCTCATAGTCGGCCACCGGCAGCGTCAGGCGCTTGTCCGGCGAGAAGCCATCGGTGACCACGCGCACGGCATTCAATACACCTTCCGCCCTCAAGCCGCTCATGATGAGCGTGCCCACGTCCATGCCTTCCGGACGCTCGTGTGCGTTACGGATCATCACGGCCGGCAGATTCAGCAGCGATGCCTCTTCGGTGATCGTGCCGCTGTCCGAAAGCACGCAGAACGCTTCGCGTTGCAGCTTGATGTAGTCGATGAAGCCGAACGGCTTCGCGAAGGTAATGCCGCTTGCCGGCAGTTCGCGGCCCAATTGCTCGAGGCGAATGCGCGTACGCGGATGCGTCGAGACAAGCACGGGGTAGCCGTACTTCTCATGCAGTGCGATCAGCGTATCGAGCAGATCGTTGAGCGCTTCTGCCGAATCGACATTCTCCTCACGATGCGCGCTGACGACGAAATACTGTCGTGCCGTCAGCGCCTGGCGTGCCAGCACATCCGATTTTTCGATGGCATCCGAGTAATAGTCGAGCACTTCGCGCATGTGCGAGCCCGTGCGGAAGATGGTCTCCGGACGAATGCCTTCGTCGAGCAGGTAGCCGCGCGCCCGTTCGGTCAGGACCATGTTGATGTCCGACAGATGGTCCAGCACCTTGCGGTTGAGCTCTTCGGGAACGCGCTGATCGAAGCAGCGATTGCCGGCTTCCATGTGGAACACCGGCACCTTGCGACGCTTCGCAGGAATCACGGCAAGCCCCGAGTTGGTGTCGCCGTACAGCAGAATCGCGTCGGGTCGCTCCTGCTCGATGATCTTGTCCGCGGATTCGATCACACGCGCAATCGTCTCTGCCGGCGTGGCGCCGGCAGCATTCAGAAAGTGATCCGGCTTGCGAATGCCCAGATCGTCGAAGAAGATCTGGTTGAGTTCGTAGTCGAAGTTCTGCCCCGTATGCACGAGCACGTGCGTCGTGTGACGCTCGAACTCGGCAATGACGCGACTCATCTTGATGAGTTCCGGGCGGGTGCCCAGAATGGTCATGATCTTAAGCACGAAGCTGCTCCTGAATGAACTCCAGGCTCAGCAGAAGCTTTTTGACTTCTTCGACGTCGAGGCGCGTCGTGTTATGCGACGTGTAGTCTTCTGCGAGCGAAATCTTCGTCTCGCCCTGCACGAAATACTTGGCGTAGTTCAGATCACGGTTGTCCGCCGGCACGCGGTAGTAGCGGCCCATGTCTTCCGTGCGCGCCATTTCTTCACGCGAGACCAGCGATTCGTAGAGTTTCTCGCCGTGACGGGTGCCGATGATGCGCATCTGGCTCTTGCTCTGGAACAGCTCGATGAGCGCCTGTGCGAGCACCTCGACGGTCGAGGCCGGTGCCTTCTGCACGAAGATGTCGCCCTGGCGACCATGCTCGAATGCGTGCAGCACGAGATCGACGGAATCTTCCAGCGACATCAGGAAGCGCGTCATCGTCGGATCGGTGATCGTCAGCTCCTTGCCTTCCTTGATCTGGCCGGTAAAAAGCGGGATCACCGAGCCGCGCGATGCCATCACGTTGCCGTAGCGAGTCGCGCAGAAGACGGTGTCGCCCGGCCCCTGAATGCGTGCTTTGGCTACCGTGAGCTTTTCCATCATCGCCTTGGACAGGCCCATGGCGTTGATCGGGTACACGGCCTTGTCGGTGCTCAGCATGACGACGCGCGACACCTTGTTCGCCGACGCCGCATTCATGACGTTCTCCGCGCCGAGGACGTTCGTGCGAACCGCTTCCATCGGATAGAACTCGCACGACGGCACCTGCTTGAGCGCTGCAGCGTGGAAGACGTAGTCCACGCCCTTCATGGCATCGTGCAGGCTCGAATACTCGCGAATGTCGCCGATGTAGAACTTGAGCTTGGGATGGCTCAGGGCAATGCGCATGTCCTCCTGCTTCTTCTCGTCGCGACTGAAGATGCGGATCTCTGCGACATCCGTGCTGAGAAAACGCTTCAGGACCGCGTTACCGAACGAGCCGGTACCGCCCGTGATCATCAATACTTTATCGTTGAACATAGGGGTTCTCAGGATTATGCGAACAGGTGCATTTTTTCGACGAGGGCACGCCATGGCTTGGGACGGAAGCCGGTGGCGGCACGGAACCGGTCGCTGTTGAGCGATCGGTCGATAACCAGGTCGTCGTTGGGCGTGATCTCGATGTCCTTGCCGTAGACATCGGCAACCAGCGACAGGAGATCGAACTTGTTGATCGGGTCCACGGAGACGTGATACAGCCCGGTCAGACTCGGGTTCGGCAAGACATAGTCGCGGATGACTTCCGCAAGCTCGACCGTCGGGAGGCCGGAAAACACGGCACGGCGGAAGCCCTTCACCGAGCCCGATTGCGCGAGGAACCAGTCGATCAGGGCGAACTGGCTATTGAGTTCGTGGCCGATGATTGACGTGCGCAGCGTGACGGCATGCGGTCCGTCGACTTCGCCGAGTAACTTGGTGCGGCCGTAGACGTCGGTGGCGTCGGGCGTATCGGACTCCAGGTACTGCCCCTTGTCGCCGGCGAACACGCAATCCGTACTCACATGAATGAGTCGCGCCTTTACCAGCTCGCACAGCAGCGAAAGGCGGTGCGGCAGCATGGCATTGATCGGAATGGCCGCGATGGGATCCTTCGCGTTGCCCAGTTGCTTGATGAGGCCGACGCAATTGACGACGACATCGGGCTGAACTTCGGTAAAGATGCGAACCAGGGAATCTTCGCGCTCGACGTCTACGCCGCTGACGAGCGATGCCTGGAGTTCGGGGGCAAAATGGCGGCGCGCGCCGTCACTGCGCAAGGTGCCGACGACATTGAGACCGCTCGTTGCGGACAGCGTGCGAAAGACCGCATTCCCGAGCATCCCGGAAGCGCCCAGAACGAGAATTTTCATTTCCACTCCCAAGAAAACCGTGTTTTTGTCATCTTATGCCTGCCTTGCGTCGGCGGTTGCGGACTGCAAGTGGCTCACGAGGTCACGGACCAGCCGATTTGCCTCGAAGCGGTCGGCATAATACCTCCTTCCATGCTCGCCCATCATCTGCCGTTGCGCGTCGCTCGCTGCGGCAAGTTCGCGCACCGCGTCAGCCAGGGCTTGCGGATCCTCCGCCGGACAGGCGATACCGGCCTGCGCATCGTTGATCACCCGCGCGCCGGCGCCGTCCATCGCGGCAATGACGGGCTTGCCGGTCGCCAGATAGACCGGCACCTTGCTCGGCACGGTCAGACTCATGATCGGATCGCGTCGCAACGTAGCCAGGAGTGCCGAAGCCCGGGCGAAGACACCCGGCATGCGATCCGGTGCGAAGCGGCCGGTTAGCACGACGTTGTCGAGCTGTTCTGCGGCGACACGGGTTGCGACATGTGCCGACTCCGAGCCGGAGCCGATCAGAACGAAGCGGATGTCGTCGCGGGATTTCAGCAGGGCGGCGGCGTCCAGAATGGTATCGAGTGCTTGCGCCTTGCCGAAGTTGCCGGCGAAGACGACGTTGAATCGATCGGGGCTCAAGGCCTCCACGGGCGCAGGCTCGATCCCTTCGTCCGTCGGAATCATTTGCGGCGCGACGGAATTGTAATGAACGCGGATATCCTTGCCCGGTGCATAGTTCGCCACGCTGCCCACGAATTCGTCCGATTGTACGAGAATCACGTCCGTGTGCCGATAGATGTAGCGCACCACGTGTTCGACCATGCGTAGCAGGAACGGCTGTTTGACGAAGCCGGTCGCCGAGAGGCTCTCAGGCCAGAGGTCCTGCACCCACAGGACCATCGGCGCCCGCTTGAGCCACTTGAGCAGAATCGCCGGCAGCGCCTGCAGCAGCGGGGAGGGGGCGTAGACGAAAATGACGTCCACGGGCTTTCCCCACAGGCGCAACGGGCCGAAGATCGACGCCGCACCAATGAATGACAGGTAATTCGCCACCAGGCGCAGGGCGCCACCCGGTCCGCGCGGAAATACCGGGACGCGAACCACGTCGACACTTTCTCCCAGGCGTTCACGCCCGAATCCCCATGCGCGATACCCCTTGAAGACGCGACCTTCCGGGTAATTCGGCTGACCGGTGAGCACCGTCACCGAATCGACCTGTCCCGCGAGTAGCTCGCAGATATGGTTGATCGGAAATCCTTCAGGATGAAAGTGTTGCGATACAACGAGAACGCGCATGGTGGGAAGGATGTGTCGCCGGTTAGATTTGAGACGCGGCCGTGGCGGCTTGCGAGAAGACGGCGATCTGGCGTTGCGTGAGGCTTTCGTCCGCAAGCAAATAGGCTTTCGTGTAGGCCTCGACATGCGAGCAGGCGTCGTCGTAGGCGTCCTGCGACAGGTCGCGAAGCGCCAGGATCTGCTTCACGAACGCCTCGGGCTGTGCGAGGTCGATGGCATCGCCCGCGCCGCCTTCGCGTAGATCGCGCCAGGGCGTTTCCGTGCTGATGAGGACCGGACGGCACGCCAGGAGCGCTTCCAGAATGACATACCCGTAGTTTTCGCCGAGCGTCGGGAACAGGAACGCGTGATAACCGGAAAACAGATCGACGACCTTGCCGCGCGTTGCGATACCCATGTATCGGACCCGACTCGGATCGTCCAGTTGGGCAATGGCGGCCTGACACTCTGCCCAGTAGGCGGGATCGTCGATCGGGCCGTAGATGTCGAGCGTCACGTTCTTGTCTTTGACGCTGTCCATCAATTGAATCGCGTAGCGCAGGTTCTTGTTCTTCGCCAGGCGGGAGACGAACGCCAAACGCAGGCTGCCGGCTTCCTTGGCGATGGGGCGCCGCATGACACCGACGCCGGGCGGGAGCAGCTCGTTGCACCGGGCAACGTGCGCGTTCGGGAAGTTGCGCTTGACTTCGAGCTCCTCGAACTCGCTCGTGACCTGCCAGATGACGCCGCGATGCAGGCGCAGCGTGCGCATCAGGCGCAGCGCGAAGCGCTTCTTTTGCGCGCCCAGCGCGAGGGCGCTTTCGAAAAGCTCGCCGCGCGGCGCCAACACGATGCCGCCGCGGTAGCCGAGCACGCGGGCAACGACGAGCGGAAGAATCGTGTACGACAGGGAAAAGAGGCTGTTGAAGAACAGCAGGTCGGGCGACTTGCGGCGAATCGCACCGGGAAGCAGGCGCAGCAATGCCGTCGTGCGGCTGCAATAGCGAATCAGCGCGTTGCCGTAGGGTTGCCAGGTGTCGGCATGAACGTCGAGCGTCGTCCCGTCAGGCTCCGTCGAGCGGGTGATGACTTCGATGGCCATCCTCGAGTCGAGCCGGCGAACGATGTAATCAAGCGCCGTCGCGGATCCGCCAGCCTGGCGGCTCGGGCAAAAAAAATCGCTGAAAATAAGGGCCTTCATTCGCGAATTCGGTGCATCCTACGAAGAATTTTCTGCTCGTGGCCGAACGAAGCGGCCGGGAATCAATGAATTCCGGAGCGAGTTCCGGATTTTCAGGCGCGAATCCCCGATCGCCACCAACATCGTCGACTGATTATATTTGTGGGGTGGCTGCAATTAACGTCTTCTTACAAGCCGTTTCAAAGCCCATCGATTATCGAATCCGGCATAAGCCCGGATTTTCAAAAGTATACATCACCCGATGCCCCGGGCCGCCGTGATTTGCGGCGACGACAGGCAGCGAACGTGAATTCATTTGTTAACTATGGGAGACTTCACATGCGTGACTTTTGCGATTTCAGCAAGGGGGCTGGTGTAAGATACCGCCTTTTTCCCACCAGATTTTGCGAGGCTCCCGAGATCTTTGTCATCGAGTTTCGGAGATAGGTCCAGGCATCGGGTTGGGCGTCGGTGCTGATGGGAAGCACGCTCGACAGACGATCTGGGTTCGACGCATCGCCGAGCGGCCGCGTCCATGCCGACCGTCAGGTTGCATCTCGGCACCGAGCGATTCGGGTGGTTGTTCGTTTCGCGGTGGGGCGTTCGTTGCTGCTGTTGTGGCGGCGTATTGCGCCACGCGACAGGAAACGATCATGAAGCGGTCGTCCCTGCCGGTGGCACTTATGGCTGTGATGTTTCCGACATTCGTCAGGCCCACGTGCGATGGCGAATGGACGATGCCTGCATGAACGGACAAACGGCGTGACTGCTGCCTGTCATGACGGCGCAGGCGTGCAGGGCAATAGCCCTGTTCGCGGACAGGCATCCGGGTCGCCGGATCGGCCATGAATTTTCGACCCAGGCTGCGGGGGGTCTCATTCTGGTGCCCTGTGCATGCTGATAAACTCCATCTCAAGCGCACGTCTGGCCTGACCGCAAGCGACCCTCAAGGCGCGGGTGGTCGCGATGATTCAAACAGTCGCGCCGCGCTCGATCAAGCCCGTCGGATGGGTTGTAATTGCCATCTATTTCCTCAACGTTGGCGAGTTCTCTCCCGACGCCAGGAGCATCCTCCTGACGGGGCTTCTCATCGGCTGGGCCGCGATCGCGATTGGCACCCACACGCATGAGGCATGAGGCATGAGGCATGAAGCGCTGGCGCCTTGACGTGAGTTGGCAGTAATACGTATCGCAATGTTTCTCGGACGCGGCCGCGGTGACGTCGCGAAGTGCAAGACGATTTTTGGCTCCCCGAAGGATGGAAGATGATCGTGCCGTTGGGAGGTGGATCCGGGTTGTCGCGGTTGCGGATGGGACGCTGGTTCTTCCCGTTCCTGCTGTTGGCGACACTGCTGCAGAACTACTTTGACCTCAGTGCCCTGATGACGACGGGCAGCCTTGCGCTGTACATGTATACGGGGCCGATCGTGTACAAGTTGGGCAAGGACATTGCATACCTGTGTCTGCTGCTGTCGATCGTGTGGGTGGCGCGCAAATCCGGGCGTACCCCGTTAGTCGACTATGCGCTTGGCCTGGTGGTCCTCGTGCTCGTGCAATGGGCCATCTCGGTGCTGGTCAATGGTCCGCTGATCGCCACCATCGGACTTCGCTGGATCACGCCGTTCATCCTGTTCTTGCTGATGCGCGATTGGGTCAATGGCCTCGACAAGCGTGTCGTCGCCAAGTGGGTCCTTTGGGGCATGTATCTGTGCATTGCTGTCCAGGTGGTGCAACTATTTACAATGCCACCGGTTTTCGGCGAAGTGCTGCCGGGAATACCGGCGCGAACTCCCGGTATTTTCATCGTGCCGAACTCGGCGTCGTTATTCGGGTGCGCGAGCGCAGCATTGCTCATGGTGCTACATAGCGAGTCGCGTTCGCGCTGCTGGTACTTCGTGTTTCTGGCGGCGATGATCAGTCTTCTGACGCAATCGGGCACGGGCATCGTGACCGTCGCGCTGATGGCGCTATTCGTGTTCTGCGGGCGTCGCATCAACCTCTTCGGCCTGTTGATGTTGGTGAGCGTTCTGCTGCTGATTCCGAGTTTGAACGTGCTTACGCAGCGCGCCGACTTCGTCCAGATCTCCGGTGGCGGTCGTCTGAAGGTGCTTTGGGATATGTTGTCGGGTGCGTCGTTCGGGATTTCGAATTTCGGCGTTTATACCAATGCGGCGAATCTGGTGAGCGAGAACCCTGCAGGACAGGTGGCGCCCGATTCCCTGGTGGCGTCATGGATCGGCAACTTCGGCGTATTCTGGATTTTCGGCCTGCTGCTGGTCGGCCTGTTTGTCCGGTTCCGGATGACGCAGGTGGACTGGATTCGGGCGACACCCGCCGTTATCGTGCTTGCCTGCTTCTCAATGACCACAATCGTCTTCGAAGCTTTCCCCATGAATCTGTACTTGGCCATTGCGCTCTGGTCGGCGCTGAAGATCAAGCACGTGAGCCCATCGCCCGAACTACTTGCCGGAACCTGAGTCATGCAACCGCTGCTTTCCGTTGTCATCCCGACGCATAATCGCGGGCAATACGCCATTCACGCGATCCGCTCGTTGCTGGCCATCGACGATCCCCGGCTCGAGGTGGTGGTGACCGATACCAGCACTGACGGCCGACTTGAGTCGGAACTCGCTGCCAATCCGTCGCTCGCGAATTCACCGCGCCTTCGTTACATTCGTCCGACGGAACGCCTCGACATGACCGGCAACCACAATGCCGCCATTGGTGCCGCGACCGGACGTTACATCTGCCTGATCGGCGATGACGACACGATTGCGGCAGAGGCGCTCGAAGCCGCGCAGTGGGCACTTGAGAACGATATCGAAGTGTTGGCCCCCGACGTGGTGGCGAACTACGCATGGCCGGATTTCCGTTCGCGACACTTCGGCATGGGGCACGCATCGCGTCTGTACATCGCGCGCAAGTTCGGCAGCGTCTCGTGCATCGATTCGGCCCAGGCGTTGCGTGGTGCGTTGCGTGGCGCGGCGCAAGGCACGGACGGTCTGCCCAAGATCTACCACGGGATCGTCGCCAAGCCGGTGCTCGACAAGATCAAAGCCGTTTCGGGTGCTTACTTCCATGGATCGAGTCCGGACGTCTCGGGCGCCATCGGTTTGGCGATGAGCACGAAGCGGTTCGTCAAGCTCGCCTATCCGCTGACGATCCCCGGCGCGTCGGGCGGGAGTAATACCGGCCGCAGTGCCGTCAATCAGCACAAGGGAAAGCTCTCGGACGAAGCGCAGACAAAGGGCTTCCAGGCCAAGGGCTGGAGTGCGGGTGTGCCGAAGTTCTTCTCCGTCGAAACCGTGTGGGCACACGCGTCGCTCGAGACGATCGCGCGGATCGACGAGCGTCGCGTGCGCGACTTCAACTTCGCGCATCTCATCGCTATCTGCCGGGTGTTGCACGGTGAATATGCGCAGGAGATCGATCAGGCGCTCGTTGAGGCGGCGGCGATTCTCGGTGTGACGCCGGCGGCGCTTCAGGGAGAGATCGATGCGGACATCCGTCGTATCCGTCGTGCGCGCCTGATGCATGTCGCGAAGCGACTGCTGCGCCCGACCGCAGCCGGCGGACGCTTCTACGTCGGCAACCTGCCGACCATCGAGGACACGCCGCCGGTGCTCGCGGACCAGATGCAGCGCCGCGGTGAAAACTGGGCGCGAATGGCGGCGGCCGCACAGGCCGCCATTGGTGGCAGCGCAGGCGCTGCGTCAGGTCACTGAAACGTTGCCTGGTTGGCCGCCCGTTGCGTTACGGCGCGACGGGAGCGCCAGGAAGAGCAGCATGAACGGCAGGATCGCCCAGACCGGGTATTGGTAGCGGAAGGCCGGGTAGGGGATCAGCACGAACATCGTGGCCGAGTGAACTGCGAACGGCAGATAGACGTAAGCCGCGCGTCGATCGCCACGTCGAAGCCAGCACCAGAAGACGACGAACAGCGACAGCCACATTGGCACGGCGCTGTTCCACCAAAGCCACAGGGTTCCCGCTGCTTGCCGCGGTATCGTCGTGTGGTAGGTGAAGGTTTCCAGAAACTTACCCAGCGCCGGCAGCACAGGCGACAACCGCAATTGGCTGGCATAGGGTTCAACGATCATGTCGGAGAGCCCCACCATGCCGGCGGGTGCCGTGGTATCCCACAGATTCTGCTCGGCGGTTGGGCCCACGTGCCACAACGGACGCGAGATGCACAGTTGGCGCTCCAGCGCGGCCTTTGGGTTGCGCATCGCCAGCGTCACCGCAAGTTTCACCAGGGCTTTGGCATTGGTATTCAGGACGGCGGCCAGTGCCTCGGGGCGACCCTGATACGCGTCGAGTATCGCCGCCCGTGTCTTGTCGGTCATGCGGCAATCGTAGCTGTCGCGCCAGTCGGAAAGCGGCATCACTTTTTCCGCGAGCGCGCGCTCCTCGGGGAGCAGCGGTGTCCCGTCGTGAATGGCCGCCGCCACGATATGGTTCGTGAAAATGAGTGCGACGCTGCCGACATCGTCCGGCTTGACGCCCGGCACGCGCGATGTGCCCCAGAACACTGCCCCGAATGTCAGCACCGTGGCCACGAGAATGCCCACGCCACGCTTCCACCCGCCCACGCAGGCCAGCCAGACGCACGTGACGAGCGCGACCGCCAGCGATGAGACCAGGCCATTGATTCGGATGATGCCCGGCAGCGCCACAGCGACCACGAAGCATGCGGCCGTGCCCGTGCTGAAAAGGTCCGTCACGCCGCGTCGGACAAGGCGCAGTTGAACGGCACACAGCATCAGGCACGCCAGCGTGTAGAGGCTGTCCTTGCCCAGCGTCGTTAGCATCAACGGGTTCTGTGGCAGAACGGCCACGACGATCGCGCAGGCGATCACCCACTTGCGCCTGACCCCTATCGCCTGCAACTCCGCCAGCATGTAACCCACCGTGAGCCACATTGCGCCGGTCTGCAGGAGCATCAACGCACCGGGAGACGGCCAGATCATGCTGATCGCGCGCATGAGCAGCGTGACGGGAACGACCAGCCCCGCCGTATAGGTCGTGCCTCGCACGGCTTCCATCCACTGGACGGAAGCGTCGAAATTGACTTGGGCGGGCCAGAACGCCAGCAGTACAACGAGAGTCGAGACAGTCAGGGGAAGACCGAACAGAAGCACGTCGCGAAGACGGATCGCCAAAACGGGCGCGGGGGTGCCGAACCCTTCGGGGCGAACTGCGGGCCGCAACGGCCGCAGGTTTGCAGAGTTGCTCATTTCGACTGAGTCTCGGGGGCGGACGCGGGTTGGGTCGGTTTCCTCGCGTCGTTGATGGCGAGCTGACGGCACAGTGCGGTCAGGTCGTCCTGCAGACCGATGATCTTTCGGTACATCGCGACAATCAGGAACAGCAACAGCAGGCAGAAGACCGGGATGACGAAGTCCAGGCCGCGTCCGATGCCGATCATGTGCGCAATGGCTGTCGTGGCGTTCGCGTCCCAGATCAGGAACGTTGCGATACCGGCGCCGATCAGGACCGCGATCCGGTGGCGCTGCGCACCGCGCAATGCCACGTAGTAGAGGCTGATCGCGGCGACCATCCCGGTCAGCATGTACTGAGCGATCATCGTGAGATCCTCCCCAGGAACAGGTCAATGAGAATGCGTACGGAGTTCGAGAGCTTCTGACCTTTGCGCAGCGAATAATCGGTATAGGTGATCGTGACTGGCACTTCCACCACGCGCATCTTGTGCTTCGCGATGTACGACACGATTTCGGATGCGTGAGCCATCCGGTTCTGATAAATCTCGAGGCGGGTCGCGGCGTCACGGGTCATCGCCCGAAAGCCGTTGTGGGCATCCGTCAGTCGCACACCGGTAGTGATCCAGGTGAAGAGGGCGGCGGCCTTGAGCGTCAGTACCCGGAGTTTCGGAATGCCGACTGCCTGACCAATGAAGCGGCTCCCCAGCGCGAAGTCCACATTGTGGGACGACAGCGCATCGGTCATGCGCTCGATTTCGTCGGCCGCGTGTTGCCCATCGGCGTCGAAGGTGACGACGATCCGGGCGTCGTTGTGCACGGCGTATTGGATGCCGGTTTGCAATGCGGCACCCTGGCCGAGATTGATGGGATGTACCACGACGTGGGCGCCGGCGTGCAAGGCCACGTCTGCGGTGCTGTCACGCGAACCGTCGTCGACCACCACGACGGGGTATCCGAGCACTTTTACCGAGCGTACGACGTCGCCGATCATGGTGCCTTCATTGAAGGCCGCGATCACGATCCAGATGTCCGCTCGGTCGGGCGGTGCGGCTGACGCCGAGATTGTCATTCCCATGATAGTACGAGCAGTCCCACCGCAATGAAGCCGACGGCAATGAAGAAACGCGGCGACAGTGGCTCGCCGAAGAGGATATGGCTACCGACGCCGGCCACGAGAATGCTCGTGACCGTGAATGGGAGCCCCTTCGAAAGGGGGATGAAGCCGAGGATCCAAATCCATATCAGCGTCAACACACCGTACAACACGATCGCGAACAGGAACGTCGGGTTAGTCGCCAGTGCGAGCCCGCGTTGCGCAGCGGACGCCGTCGGGTCGGCCCCGTGAATCGCCACGTATTTGAAGAGAATCTGTCCGATGCCCATCGCGCAGGCATAAGTCAGCAAAATGATGATGTGAGAAAGTCTCATTTGGCCTAGCGTTGGTGATCTGCATCCGCCCGCGCGTCGACCTCGCCCGATCCGTGGGCACCCCTTCCCTCACTTGGAGGTGCTGTCTCGTGGGGGCTTCCGCATGCGATGCACGCGCGCGTGTCAGTCGAATTGGGTGTCTTGTCGCTTCAGCGGGACCGGCGCTCCGATGCGCGGAAACGAGTGGCGGCCGAACTAAAATTCTCGGTCCGAGAGGATACCATTTCCTCGTGGGGCCCGGCATGACCGGGTGTTGGGCGGAGGCCCAACGGGACACGGCCCGGCTTGACTTGATGCGTTCAGCGTCTAGTCTTAAGGGGACAAACGGTAGCCCATTCCCAATACACTATGGCGATCGCCATTGTCCTGATCGTCGTCGTCGCCGCCGCGCTCGCCTTCCATTTCTGGAGTCCGTGGTGGCTGACCCCGCTGGCGTCGAACTGGCGCCAGATGGACGATACCCTCACCATTACGCTGGTGATCACCGGCGTGGCCTTTGTTGTCGTCAATCTTTTCGTCGCCTGGGCGATCTTTCGGTACCGCCATCGCGACGGCCATCGCGCCGCCTACGAGCCTCATAACCGCCGTCTCGAAATCTGGCTTATCGGCATCACCACGGTCGGCATCGCCGCCATGCTCGCCCCCGGGCTGTTCGTCTACGCCAAGCTCATCAGTCCGCCCAGCGATGCGCGCGTCGTCGAAGTCGTCGGCCAACAGTGGCAATGGCGCTTCCGTCTTCCCGGCCCGGACGGACGGCTCGGCACGTCGGACCCCAGCTACGTCACCGCCGACAACCCGCTCGGCCTGAATCCCAAAGACCCGGCAAATCAGGACAACCGCATCGTCGACGCCCCCGAGCTGCATCTGCTCGTCGGCCAGCCCGTGAAATTGCTGCTGCGCGCCAAAGACGTGCTGCACGACTTCTACGTGCCGCCGTTCCGCACCCGCATGAACATGGTGCCCGGCATGGTCACCCAAATGTGGCTCACGCCCACGCGCACGGGCCGCTACGACATCCTGTGCGCGCAGCTGTGCGGCGTCGGCCATTCCGACATGCGCGGCGTGGTGGTTGTCGACGACAAACCCGCCTACGATGCCTGGGTGGCAAAGCTTCCAACGTTCGCAATGTTGCAGGCGCAGCATGCCGGCGCGGCCGCATCCGATCCGCTGGCCGCCAAGGGCAAGCTCCTCGCACAGCAAAAGGGTTGTGCTGCCTGCCATACGGTCGACGGCGCCCAGGGGGTGGGGCCGACCTGGCACGGACTGTACGGCAAGACCGAAACGTTTCAGGACGGCAGCTCGGCGCATGTCGACGACGCTTACCTCGCCACGTTCATTCGCAATCCGACCGCGCGCGTGCCGAAGGGCTTCGCGCCGCTCATGCCGAAGATCGATCTGACGGACGACGAACTGAAGGCGCTCGTCGCCTATATCCGGACGCTGGGCACCGCCAGCACGGGCGGCCCCGCCAATCCTGCATCGCCGGCCCAGCCCGCCCAGCCCGCCGCGCCGTCACCTGCGCCGTCCGCCGCCGCGCCGTCCCCCGCACTGCAACTGGCCCAGAACACGCTGGAGACGCCGCGACCGCCCGTGCAGTACGCGCCCCTGACACCCGCCGCGCCATCCAATCCCTACCCCGCAGGTGCGCAGCCGCAGCGTCCGGCACGGCGCCAGGGCCAGGCCCCGGGGTTACCGGCACCCAACGATTCGCGCGCCAATGTGCCGCCGTTGAACGTGCCGCCGTCGCAGTCCGCCAGCCCGCCGCCCGCCGGACCGGCGCAGCCGAATGTCCCGATGATCCGGCCCGGGCAATAGGTGGGAACACAACGCAGCACCAGACGGTTCACCGAAATTCGACAGGCGCTTCACAGGAACGACAACGCACCATGCAACGACCCATGCATCGATATTAAGGACGGCTCGCGCCAGAACACGCCCTGGCACGCGAGAACACAGGGAGACGACTCATGACCGGTGATTCCGACAGCACCCCCGATGCCGGTGCCCATCACGGCACTCACGGCGCTCATGGGGCTTACGGCGGCCCGCAGAGCTTCTGGACGAAATACGTCTGGAGTCAGGATCACAAGGTGATCGCGGTGCAGTACGCCTGCACGGCCATCGCCGTCGGTCTGGTCGGTCTGGTGCTCTCGAATCTCATGCGCCTGCAGCTCGGCTTCCCGGGCAAGTTCTCGTTCATCGACGCGAATCACTACTATCAGTACGTCACCATGCACGGCATGATCATGGTGATCTACCTGCTCACCGCGCTCTTTCTCGGGGGTTTCGGCAACTACCTGATTCCGCTGATGGTCGGCGCGCGCGACATGGTCTTCCCGTTCCTGAACATGCTCAGTTACTGGGTGTACCTGTTGGCCGTCGTCGTGCTGATGGTGAGCTTCTTCGTACCCGGCGGCCCCACCGGCGCAGGCTGGACACTCTATCCTCCACAGGCGATTCTGCCCGGCACCCCCGGCGTCGAATGGGGCATCGTACTCATGCTGATCTCGCTGGCGATCTTCATCGTTGCGGCGACGATGGGCGGCCTGAACTACGTCACCACGGTACTGCAGGCGCGCACCGAAGGCATGACGCTACTGCGCATGCCGCTCACCGTGTGGGGCATCGTGATGGCGACGGTGCTCGCGCTGCTGGCCTTCCCGGCGCTCTTCGTCTCGGCCGTGATGATGCTGTTCGACAAGACGCTGCACACGAGCTTCTTCATGCCCGCCATCGTCTCGATGGGACAACCGCTCGCGTACCGCGGCGGCAGCCCGTTGCTGTTCCAGCATCTGTTCTGGTTCTTCGGGCATCCGGAGGTGTACATCGTGGCGCTGCCCGCGTTCGGCATCGTGTCCGATCTCATCAGCGTGCATGCGCGCAAGAACATCTTCGGGTACCGCATGATGGTGTGGGCGATTCTCGCCATCGGCGTGCTCTCGTTCGTTGTGTGGGCGCACCACATGTTCATCAGCGGCATGAATCCGTATTTCGGATTCCTCTTTGCGACGACCACGCTCATCATCGCCATTCCGACGGCGATCAAGGTGTACAACTGGGTGCTCACGCTCTGGCGCGGCGACATCCACCTGACAGTGCCGATGCTGTTTGCCATCGCGTTCATCAGCACGTTCGTGATTGGCGGTCTGACGGGATTGTTCCTCGGCAACGTCAGCGTCGACATGCCGCTGTCGAATACGTATTTCGTCGTGGCGCACTTCCATATGGTGATGGGGGTCGCGCCGCTCCTGGTGATCTTCGGTGGCATCTATCACTGGTATCCGCTGGTGACCGGACGCCGGCTGAACGACCGTCTCGGTCAATGGCACTTCTGGATCACGTTCCTCGGCACCTACGCGATCTTCTTCCCCATGCATTACCTCGGTGTGCTGGGCATGCCGCGTCGCTACTACGAATTCCAGGGGTACAGCTTCATTCCCGATTCGGCGCACGTCATGAACACCTGCATCTCGGTCGCGGCCTTCATCGTCGCGCTCGGGCAACTGCTGTTCCTCTTCAACCTGGCGCGGAGCCTGCGGCACGGCAAGGCCGCGGGGGCAAATCCGTGGCGCGCCGCGTCGCTCGAATGGCAGACACCCGACGTGCCGCCCGTGCACGGCAATTGGGGACCGGTGCTGCCCACGGTCTACCGCTGGCCGTACGAGTACAGCGTGCCGGGCGATATCGACGACTTCGTGCCGCAGAATCTCGCCCCCGATCCGCGACGTCCCGCCACGTTGACGCATGGCGACGCGACTGCGGCCAAGGACTCTCCCAAAGGAGCGACCTCATGAAGCCCGTTCCCTCGTGGCCCTCGTGGCCCTCCATGCCGCCGGGCGGCGTGCCCGTCGCCCCACCGCAACGTCGTGCCGCGTCGCAGGTAGCCCTCTGGTGGCTCATGGGCGTGATCGGCATGTTGTTCTCGCTGATGCTCGTGGCGTACGTGATGCGCATGAGCCAGAGCGACTGGCGACCGCTGCCGCCCGTCAACGCGTTGTGGGTCAATACGGGCGTGCTCGCCGCCGCGTGCATCGTGATGCAGTCGTCGGCCTGGCAAGCGCGACGTGGCGAGTTACGTCGCTCACGTCGCGACTGGGCCGTGGCCGGGGTGCTGGCGCTCGTGTTCGTCGTGGCGCAACTCTGGGTGTGGCGCGACCTGAGCGCGCGCCATCTCGGCGTGGCGGGCAACCCCGCAAACAGCTTCTTTTTCCTGCTCACCGGGCTGCATGCGGTGCATCTGCTCGGAGGCCTCGTGGCATGGGCGTGCCTGATACCGCATCGACTGACCCACGCAACACGTGCGCGCCGACTCTCTCTCGTCGCGCAGTACTGGCATTTCCTGTTCGTGGTGTGGGCGGTATTGTTCGCCGCCGTCGTCAATCTCACGCCGGAGATCGCGCAGCGTCTGTGCGGCACCGGCGGGGTCACGCCGTGACGCGCGCGTCGCGACGCGAGGAGGTTCATCGTGAATACGTCACCGTCTGCCGCTTCCAGCGCTACCGGCGTCGCTGAACCCCCCGACGGATGGCGGGGCGTCGTGACCGACTGGTCAGGCGACCGCGCCACGTTCCGCGTGCCGTGGGGCAAGGCGATGATGTGGATCTTCCTGCTCTCCGACACGTTCGTGTTCAGCAGCTTTCTGATCGGCTACATGACGGTACGCATGTCGACGACCGCCGAGTGGCCCAATCCGGCGGAGATCTTCGCGCTCGACGTGAACGGGCATCCGGTGCCGTTGCTGCTCATCGCCATCATGACGTTCGTGCTCATCACCAGCAGCGGCACGATGGCGATGGCCGTGAACTATGCGTACCGCCGCGATCGCGACAAGACGGCCGCATGCATTCTGGCGACGGCGTATCTCGGCATGGCCTTCGTCGGCATGCAGGCGTTCGAATGGACCAACCTGATCGTGCACGAAGGTATCCGGCCGTGGGGGAATTCCATGGGGGCGGCGCAGTTCGGTGCGTGCTTCTTCATGATTACCGGTTTTCACGGATTGCACGTGAGCGCGGGCGTCATCTACCTGCTCACTGTCATGCGCAAGGTGCTCAACGGTACGCTCGAACGACGCGGCAACTATCAGCTCGTCGAGATCGCGGGGCTGTACTGGCACTTCGTCGATCTCGTGTGGGTGTTCATCTTTGCGCTGTTCTATCTCTGGTAGGAGGAGCGATGGAATCCTCGACATCCGTGCCGCCAGCCACTCACGTATCCGCATCCGATGGCGCGCACGGCGGCCACGGCGGGCAGCAGCACTCGGTCGGTCTCTACCTAAAAGTGTGGGGGCTGTTGTTCGTGCTCTCGACGTTTTCGTATCTCGTCGATTACGCCAATCTGCATGGCTATCTGCGCTGGGGGCTGATTCTCGCGCTCATGGTCGCGAAGGCGGGGCTGATCGTGGCGGTCTTCATGCACATGCGATGGGAGCGGCTCGCACTCGTCTACGCGATCCTCATTCCCCCGCTGGCGTTGCTCGTGCTGATGAGTCTCATGGCGGCCGAGGCGGATTACACCTTCCTCACGCGGCTTGCACATTTCCACTGAAGGCGTAGGGCCGCTACAGCAATTCCACGAGACGCCGGTCACTCTTTCGGCAGTACTCCGTGCAGGCGGTACGGGCGGCGGTGGCGGCGCCGTGCACGAAGAGCGGCGCGTCGGCACGACGCGACATCGACACCACGATCGACGGCGGCGCCGGTTGCAAGGGCAACTCCGTGACCTCGCCGCGCGCGATCAGATCGTCGACGAATAGCCGCGGGATCGCCGCCACACCGAAACCGTCCTTCACCAACTGCACGATCACGGCAATCGACGGTGACCCGGTGATGCGCGTCTCCGACAGGGGAATGCCGTGCACACCCGCGAGCTTCGCCACGATGTCCTCGAGCGCGCGATGCGGCGCCGTGCCGCGGCCGTAGGTGAGGATCGGATGTTGCAGCACCTGCTTGGCCAGGCCGTTGCGCGTATTCGGAAACATGCCCGTGCGGGCGATCCAGTGCACCGGGTAGTTGGCGAGCGCGTCGCACACTACGCTGCTGTCGTCGCTGCCTTCCACGCGAATGATCAGATCGAGCTCGTCGGCGATCAGGCGGCGCTGCAACTGCACGGAGACGTCTACCGTCAGCTCGACTTCGAGCGTCGGATAGTCGGCGGCGAGACGCCGTAAATAATGAGGCAGCCAACTGTGCACGACGGTCTCGATCACGCCGAGCCGCAGGCGTCCGCGCAACGTGCTTTCCCCGGATGCCGCCGCTTGCAGGCGCCGTGCCGCATCGACCACCGCCTTCGCATAGCCCAGCAGGTACTCGCCGTTCGGCGTGAGCCGGAATTCGCGGCTGTCGCGGTCGACGAGCGCCGTCTTCAACTCCTCTTCGAGCGCCTTCAGGCGCTGGGAAATTGCCGCGGGCGTGGCGTGCAACGCGACGGCCGTCGCACGGAAGTTGCGAAGCTTGGCCAGCGTGACGAAGGTCTCGAGAAAGCGTGTATTCATGGGACTCGCGACGTAGGGAGCATGCCCAAAACCGGCAATGAAGCGACGAAAATAAATGCAACAAACCTCGGGAAAACCCGCGAGGTTGTTAAGAAATTCTATACGGCGATGCGTAGAAAAACTCGTTAGCGACAACATTTTTTTCTTTCTATGCTTCACCCATCCGATGCCGTCCAGGCCTCTCCCATTCCTGCCACCCACGCCGGATCTGCCATGAACCACCCTGCCACGCCGAACGACCTCTTTGCGCAACGCGAGACGATTACGCCCTTCGAATTCCGTCAGGCGGTGCGCAGCGCACAGTTCCGCGGACCGACGGCCGGCTATTGCGGAGACTTCGCGCAAGCCAATCTGGCTATTCTGCCGGTGGCACATGCGCACGATTTCCTCCGCTTCTGCCAAAGCAATCCGAAGGCATGTCCGCTGCTGGGTGTGGGCGAGCCGGGGCAGTGGCACGTGCCGGCGCTCGGCCGTGAAGTGGATATCCGCTCCGACGTGCCGGGCTACAACGTCTACCGCGACGGCAAGCTCGCCGAGCAGGTGGATAACCTCGCCGAGTACTGGCAGAGCGATTTCGTCGTCTTCGCCATTGGCTGCTCGTTCTCGTTCGAGGACATGCTGGCCAAGGCCGGGATTCCGCTGCGTCATGTGGAAGAGGGCTGCAACGTGCCGATGTATCGCACGAAGATCGCGAACCAGCGTGCCGGGAAGTTCGGCGGCGAACTGGTGGTGTCGATGCGGCCGATGACGGGTGCCGACGCGATTCGCGCGGTGCAGATCACGAGCCGCTTCCCGGGCGTGCATGGCGCACCGATTCATATTGGCGATCCGTCGGCACTCGGCATTGCCGATCTGGCGAAGCCGGAGTTCGGCGACGCCGTGACGATTCGCGACGGTGAGCTGCCCGTGTACTGGGCGTGCGGCGTGACACCGCAGACCGCGCTCATGGGCGCGAAGCTGCCGCTCGCGATCGCGCACCGTCCGGGCTACATGCTCATGACGGACATTCCGAACGCGTCGCTGGCCGTCTTCTGAGCACTACGCGCAGGCCGCGTGCGCAGCATTCGCGGTAATTGCAGCATCGCGTGACGGCAGTGACCGGGCGGCAAGCACGCACCGGTCAAGCCCCACTCAGGTATCAACCGGCATCACGCATCACAAAAGAACCGCGCCATGACGGCAGGCGAGCCATCGTCTGCCGGCGACCGAACACGCCTGTTGAACGAGCGCGGCCCGAGGCATCACACGGCAAGTCAGGACATCACCGGAGCCTTTTTCTCATGGATAGCAAAACCCCTCTCGCGCCCCCCGTACCCGGGAATTCCGCGCCGTCTTCCGACACCGGCGGCAGCCTGTTCGGGTGGTATGGCGAGGCCGCGCCGCGCGAAAAGCGCGCCTTCTGGAGCTGCAAGGTCGGCTACATGCTCGACGGCATGGACACCCAGATGCTGAGCTTCGTCATTCCGACACTCGTGGCCACGTGGGGCATCAGCCTTGCCGACGCCGGCTTCATCGGCACACTCACGCTGCTCGCCTCGGCGCTCGGCGGCTGGGCCGCAGGCATTCTGTCGGACCGTATCGGTCGGGTGCGCACGCTGCAACTCACCGTGTTGTGGTTCGCCGTCTTCACCGGCCTTTGCGGGCTCGCCCAGAACTACCATCAGTTGCTCGCCGCCCGCGCGTTGATGGGCTTCGGCTTCGGTGGCGAATGGACGGCAGGCGCCGTGCTGATCGGTGAAGTCATTCGCGCACGGGATCGCGGCAAGGCCGTGGGACTGGTGCAGTCGGGCTGGGCCATCGGCTGGGGCCTGACGGCCATTCTCTATGCTGCCCTGTTCTCGCTGCTGCCCGCCGAGATGGCATGGCGCGCGCTGTTCCTCATCGGCCTGCTGCCCGCGTTGCTCGTGCTCTTCATCCGTCGCTACGTGCAGGAGCCCGAGGTTTATCAGAAAGAGAAGGCCAAGCAGTCGAAGTCCGACGACAGCCCGGGACTCGCCGCGATCTTCAGCCCGGCGCTGCTCTCGACGACGATCCGCGCCGCCTTGCTCACGACCGGCGCGCAAGGCGGGTACTACGCGATCACGACGTGGTTGCCGACGTACCTGAAGACCGAGCGTCACCTGACGGTCATGGGGACCGGTGGTTATCTCGCGATGATCATCTTCGGTTCGTGGGTCGGTTACCTGGCCAGTTCGTATCTGACCGACCGCCTCGGCCGCAAGCCCAACTTCATCCTGTTCGCGCTGGGCTCGATGGTGATCGCGTTCTCGTACACGTCGCTGCCGCTCACCGACAGCGCCATGTTCTGGCTCGGGTTCCCGCTCGGTTTCTTCGCGTCGGGCATCTTCAGCGGCATGGGCGCCTTCCTGACCGAGCTGTTTCCGACCAGCGTGCGCGGCTCCGGTCAAGGCTTCTGCTACAACGTCGGCCGCGCCATCGGTGCGCTGTTCCCGTTCCTCATCGGCATGCTGTCGAAGCAGTACGGATTGGGTACGACGATCGGCATCTTCGCCGGTGTCGCCTACGGCGTGCTGATTCTCGCCGCGCTGACACTGCCGGAAACACGCGGCCGGGAACTCGATTCGCTTGAGGCGCGCAGACAGTGACGCGACGACGCATGCGCCGCCTCATGCACGCATGACCCACTGCGGCAGCCGTCGCTGCCGCGTTCTCCGAACCGCTGACTTCCCCCTGCTTCCTGATTGCGACGCCCATGTGCAGCCCGGTCCGGTACTCCCGGACCGGTCCGCGCCGGGGGACGTGCGCCCTGCGTGAACCGGTCGACGGCCGCGTCCGCGCAGTGACACCCCTCGATTCTCGTTTGCCCTTAGCTTTTGAATTGCGAGTGACCCCATGACGAACGTTCTCACCTCCTCCACCCAAAATCGTGCCCCTGCGCATCAGACCGCAACGCGCTGGCAGTTCTGGATCGACCGCGGCGGCACCTTCACCGATATCGTGGCGCGCCGGCCGGACGGCACCCTCGTCACGCACAAACTGCTTTCCGAAAACCCGGAACAGTATCGTGACGCCGCTGTGGCCGGCATCCGTCATCTGCTCGGGCTGCGCGCCGGTGAGCCGATCACGCCTGCGCAGGTCGACATGGTGAAAATGGGAACGACCGTGGCCACCAACGCGTTGCTCGAGCGCAAGGGTGAACCGCTCGCGCTCGTGACCACACACGGCTTTCGCGATGCGCTGCGCATCGCCTATCAGAATCGGCCGCGTCTGTTCGATCTCGATATCGCATTGCCCGAGGCGTTGTATGCCGAGGTCATCGAGATCGACGAACGTATCGGCGCGCATGGCGAGGTCGTTCGCGAGCTCGACGTCGCAACGGCGCGACAGGCGCTCGACGCGGTCTACGAGAAAGGCATTCGGGCGCTCGCCATCGTGTTGATGCATGGCTATCGCTATCAGGCGCACGAGAAGGCACTCGCCGCGATGGCGCGCGAGATCGGTTTCACGCAAGTTTCCGTTTCGCATGAGGTCTCGCCGTTGATGAAGCTCGTCTCGCGCGGCGACACGACGGTGGTCGACGCCTACCTTTCGCCGATCCTTCGGCGCTACGTGGAGCAGGTGGCGCAAGAGATGCCGGGCGTGAATCTCCAGTTCATGCAGAGCAGCGGCGGCCTCACGCGCGCCGACAACTTCCAGGGCAAGGACGCGATCCTGTCCGGTCCGGCGGGCGGCATCGTCGGTATGGTGCGCGCGTCGAGCGCGGCGGGCTTCGAGCGGGTGATCGGTTTCGACATGGGCGGCACGTCGACCGACGTCTCGCATTACCACGGCGAGTTCGAGCGCGTGTTCGAGACGCAGGTCGCCGGGGTGCGCATGCGCGCGCCGATGATGAGCATCCATACGGTCGCGGCGGGCGGTGGTTCGGTGTTGTCGTTCGACGGCACACGCTTGCGTGTCGGGCCGGACTCCGCAGGCGCGAATCCCGGCCCGGCGGCGTACCGTCGCGGCGGGCCGCTCACCGTGACCGACTGCAACGTCATGCTCGGCAAGATCCAGCCCGATCATTTCCCGAAGGTCTTCGGACCGGGCGCCGATGCGCCGCTGGATCGCGATGTCGTGGTCGAGAAGTTCACCGCGCTCGCCGCAGAGATCGAGCGGGCGACGGGCCGCCGTCAGACGCCGGAGGCACTCGCCGAAGGCTTCCTCGAGATCGCGATCGGCAGCATGGCCAACGCCATCAAGAAGATCTCCGTGCAACGCGGTCACGATGTGAGTCGCTACGTGCTGACGACGTTCGGCGGCGCGGGCGGTCAGCACGCCTGCGGGGTAGCCGACGCGCTTGGCATGACCCGGGTCTTCGCCCATCCGCTCGCCGGGGTGCTGTCGGCGTATGGGATGGGACTCGCCGATCAGACGGCCATGCGTGAGCGCATGATCGAGGCGCCATTGTCGGAGGACGGGTTGACGGCCCTGGAAGACGCGCTGGGCGCATTGGCGGACGAGGCCGTGAGTGTGCTGCGCTCGCAGGGGGTGCCGCCGTCGCGCATCGAAACGGTACGTCGCGTGCATGTTCGCTACGCCGGTACGGATTCGGCGCTGCCGGTGCCGTTCGGGGACGTCGCGCAGATGCGTGCGGCATTCGAGGCGGCGTATCGTCAGCGTTATTCGTTCCTGATGGATGGCGCGGCGCTGATCGTCGAGGTGGCGTCGGTCGAAGCCATCGGGCGCTCCGACGCGCCGGTGGATATCGCACCGCTCGACGCCCGCACTTCGGGCGCACCGGTGGCGGTGGATCGGGTGAAACTCTACGCGAGCGGTGCCTGGCACGAGGCGGCGCTGTTCAGCCGCGACACGCTACTCGCGGGCGACACGATCGACGGGCCGGCCATTGTGGCGGAGACGAGTGGCACGACTGTCGTCGAGCCCGGCTGGCAGGCCCGGATGACCGCGCAGGGCAACCTCGTGCTCACGCGCGTGGTGCCGCGTGCATCGCAACGCGGCCTTGGCACGCAAGCCGATCCGGTACGGCTGGAGATCTTCAACAATCTCTTCATGTCGATCGCCGAGCAGATGGGACTGCGTCTGCAAAACACGGCGTACTCGGTGAACATCAAGGAGCGTCTCGACTTCTCGTGCGCGCTATTCGACCGCGAGGGAAATCTCATCGCCAATGCGCCGCACATGCCGGTGCACCTCGGTTCGATGGGCGAGAGCATCAAGACAGTGATCGAATGCAATCGCGGCAAGATGCGCGACGGCGACGTCTACATGCTCAACGATCCGTACCACGGGGGCACGCACCTGCCGGATGTCACCGTCATCACGCCGGTATTCGTCGACGGCGACGGACACGTCGCGGAAGCACCGCTCTTCTATGTCGGCTCGCGCGGCCACCATGCGGATATTGGCGGGATTACGCCGGGATCGATGCCACCGGACTCGACGCATGTCGAGCAAGAGGGCGTATTGATCGACAACTGGCAACTGGTCGTGTCGGGCGAACTGCGCGATCGGGAGACGCGTGCATTGCTCGCCGGCGCGCGCTACCCGGCGCGCAACATCGACCAGAACATGGCGGATCTGCGCGCGCAAGTCGCTGCGAATCAGAAGGGGGTGGACGAATTGCGTCGCATGGTGAGCGCATTCGGACGTGATGTCGTGCTGGCCTACATGGGCCACGTGCAGGACAACGCCGAAGCGGCAGTGCGTCGCGTGATCGGCGCGCTCGGCGACGGCCACTATCGCTACGCACTCGATAACGGTGCCGTGATCGAGGTGGACATTCGCGTGGATCGGGCCGCCCAGGGCGCGACCATCGACTTCACCGGCACGTCGGCGCAATTGCCGAACAACTTCAACGCGCCGCGTGCCGTGTGCATGGCCGCCGTGCTGTACGTCTTTCGCACTCTCGTCGACGACGACATACCGCTCAACGCCGGGTGTCTGAAACCGCTGACGGTAATCGTGCCGGAGGGGTCGATGCTCAACCCCGTGTATCCGGCGGCGGTGGTGTCGGGCAATGTCGAGACGTCGTCGGCCGTGACCAACGCGCTCTACGGTGCCTTGGGACGTGTGGCTTCGAGCCAGGGCACGATGAACAACTTCACGTTCGGCAACGACACGTACCAGTACTACGAGACCATCGCGGGCGGTAGTGGCGCCGGTGAAGGGTTCCACGGTGCGGATGCGGTGCAGACACACATGACGAACTCTCGTCTCACCGATCCGGAAGTGCTGGAGTGGCGCTACCCGGTGCGACTCGAAAGCCACCGGATCCGCGCAGGGTCGGGCGGTGCCGGGCGTTGGCGTGGCGGCAACGGTGCGGTGCGACGCATCCGCTTCCTCACGCCGATGACGGCTTCGATCCTGTCGAACAACCGCGTGCATGCGCCTTTCGGTGCGCAGGGCGGGGCGGGAGGCGCGCTCGGTGCGAATTACGTCGAACGCGTTGGCGGTTCGCGTGAATCCTTGTCACATATCGGGCGTGCGCTGATGCAACCGGGTGACGTTTTCGTCGTGGAGACCCCCGGGGGAGGCGGCTTCGGCGCCGCGTGATCGGGTGCGGTGGCGCGCGCCATGCAAGCGAACCCGAGAGGGCTCCCGTCGTCGTGCGCGCTCGTCATCGCCCGCAGAATGCGGACAAGTCCACACGATCGATGCCGGATGGGAAACGGATGAAGCGCTGCCGGTTCCCGGAAGCATTGGCTGGCTTTGCAAAGGCGGCCCGAAATCCCCTCCGTACGATGCCGTTGTCGTCAATCACGACGGTTACGTACGGAGGTGTCCCTGTATGTCTGATTCGTCCCACCATCCCTCGCCGACGTTGTCGGCGGACATGACTTCGGCGGCGTCGGTCGCATCCGTTGCGCCCGCCGTGTCAGCGACCGCGCCGACGCCCCCTTCACCTGTCGCTTCGAGCGGCACGGCATCGCTGCCAGGCGACTCGCACATCGCTCAATACGAGCGGATGTGGGGCGAGATCCAGCTCGCCGGCCGTCGGCTACAACGTCAGATGCAGGCGTATCAGGCGGCGTTCGACGATATCCGACGACTGGAGCAGACGCCTACGCCGGAAGCTCGCGCGAAGCTCGAACGACTGGATGCATTGCTGAACAGCGAGCCGTTCCGGCGCGAAGCGCGCGAGATCGATCGCATGTCTACCGCGCTTGTGCGCGTCATCGAGCGATTGCGCGCCCAATCCCCCGCACCGCAAAGCGGCGACACCGCCGCGGCCCCCGTGCGAGCGCCCGCGATGCGCCGCGCCTGTGCATGAGGACCGACGACATGAGCTACCGCACCGTCGACACCCTCGCGTCCTCTGTGCCGGGGCGCAGCAGCGTGGACTTCACGCCGTCGTCGCGCCCCCCGGCGGCCGACAATCCCCTGCTCGGCGCGATGCAAAGCGCGAGCGACCAGATGGACCATCTGCAATCGCAGGTCGATGCGTGGATGGCGAAGGCGCGCGCGCGTAGCGCCGCAGCTCGCGAGGCGCGTGAAGCCATCGGCGCCGTTGACGACGCACTCGCGCGTCTGCAATCGAACGGGCAACCCGAACGGCTGCCCGAACGCTTGCGGGAAGTCGCTGTCCGTCACGGCTTGCTGTCTTCTTCGCAGGCGACGGGCAGCTTCGACGAGACCGCACTGCGCGACCTCAGGGCGTCGTTGCAGACGGCCGCGGCGGCCGGCGGCGAATCCAGCACGATCGAACAGATCGAGCTAAAGCAATTTCTGTCGCGCTACGAGAACGCGCTGACGTTGAGCAACGCGGTCATCGCGAAGCTGCGCGACATCACGAGCCGGATCGTCAGCAGTCTCTGATGTCGGGCGCTGTGGCACATACGACCCTCGGGTCGTACATCACTTCTCTTTCCCTTCAGGTACGCCTCATGAACAGTCTCTCCACGAATTACCGAGCCTACGGCGCGTCGTCGTCCACGACAAACCCGCCATCGTCGCCGGACCTGTCATTCCTCGCGGGCCGGACCACCGATATCCACTCGTTGCTGCTGGCGCACGCGGCCACGCTGATGCAAGCGAGCGGTGGCGACGCCAAGCAGAAGATCGATTCGATGCGCATGCGTCAGTCGCACGGCCGCGAGGCGCGTGACATCGCGAACCAGATCGAGTCGCTCATCAATCAACTCGGCACGGACACGAAAAAGACGACGAAACTCAACGACGGCATCCGTGAGTTCTTCGATAAGTACGATCTCAAGATCACCATTGACGACAGCGGTACGCGCAAGACTTTGCAGGAGTGGGAATCGCGCTCGAGGAAAGTCGGCGAGTCGGGTTACACCGGGCCCAGCGGCGGTTCTGGCGACTATCGCGCCGATCATTTGCGTGCGTTGAAGGCCACCGCGGAGAGTCGCAGCGAGGAGGCGACCGATAGCCGCACCATCGAGCAGATCGAGATCAACAAATTTCTGCAGGAATACAACGGCGTCTCGACGCTGGCCAACACGATCATCAGTTCGCGCGGTCAGCAGCTCAATCAGATCAACGGATCGATGCGCTCGTGAGCACGCCGCCGCCCGCCGCGCATGCAACCGCGTCGGAAGCCGCGAATGCCGAGATCGAAGCCATCTTTTCCCGCTTCTTCTCGCGTGGCGGCGCGTTGCGCATGCTCGCCGATCTCGACGAAACCGATCTGGCGCGGGTCCGGGCGTATGCCCGTCATCGCTTCACGCAGGGCAAGTTCGCGGCGGCGCAGCGCCTGTATTTCGTGTTGGCCACGCTCGACCAGTGGTCGTTCGACGACTGGTTCGGACTGGGACTTTGCTACCAGCGGCTGGCGCAGCACGAGACGGCGCTGCCTTGCTTCGCGAAGGCGGGCGTGATTCGCGCGGCGGATCCGCGTGCGCCGTATCTCGCGGGGGTGAGTTACGAGCGTATCGGCAACGTGGCATTTGCACTGAAGGCGTATCGCGCAACGCTGCGTTTGTGCGGCGAGCACGCACAGCACCGCCAACTGGCGCACTCGGCGCGCGCGCGATGTGATGCCCTGTCAACTTCTTCATCCAAAGGAAACGCATGATTTCGACTGCCACAGCAGGAGGACACTACCGTTCGTGGTGGGCGGGTGACGTACACGACGCCGCCACCGATCAGACGACATCTCCGAGCCCCGACATCGCGCGCACCGCGCGTCGCCAGGGGCCAACGGGCGATTGCCTTGCGCCCGAGGACTTCACGCCCGATGCGCCGGACAACGTGGACTGGCAAGACGCGCAGGGCGCGTTCGCTCGCCTTCTGCAACGTCTCTACTCGCTGGGAAGCTCGATGGCTTCCGGCGGTACGCGACCCAACGGGCGGTTCGGCGTCAGCGATCTGGCGAGCGTGGAAAAGCTCGATCCGTCCACGCTCGTGATGGTTGCGTCGACCATCGCGATGCAGGCGATGGGAGACACGGCGAAGTCGACGCAGCGGGCGCTGCAACTGCTTGCGGAGCGTCAGGACAAGCTGCGTCAGGAGGATATCCAGAAGTTTCGCGAGCAGATGGACGCCATGACGCGCGATGCCGACAAGGCGCGCAAGGGCGGCGTCTTCGGCGCGATCTTCGACTGGGTCACCGCGGCCGTCGACCTGGTCGTCGGCGCGGTGAAGGTCGTGACCGGCGTGCTGACGATGAACCCGCTGATGATCGCGAGCGGCGTCGCCGACGTGGGGGCCGGCATCGCCGGAATCGGCGCGGCAGTGTGCAAGACGATGGCGCTGGTCGATCCGAAGAACGCGTCGTATTACGAGAAGGAAGCCGAGAAGTGGGGCTACGCGCAAATGGCCTTCCAGGCGCTGGGCATGGTCGTGGGATTCGGCATGTCGGTGGGCGGTTTCATGGCGTCGCGATCCGTCACCAAGGCGGCAACCCGCGTCTTCAAGGGCGGGGCGGGCGAGGCGCTCACGAAGGCCGTCAAGGCGGGCGACGATGCGGCCGTGAGCGCCATCAAGACACGCGTGGTCTCGGAGGTGTCGTATCAGGTCGGCATGGAAGTCGGCAAACGCGTGGGGCGATCGCTCGCCCAAAACGGCACGCGCACGGCACGGCAGTTGGCGCGTCGCGGCTTCAATCGCATGGCAGAGCAGTTCACGCAGCAGATGGTCGAGCAGATGGTGTCGCGTGCGTTCGACAACGTGGTGAAGTCGACCGCGAAGCAGGTCGCCAAAGGGGCCGCGGTCGGTGCTTCGGGGGTGACGAAGTCGTTCGGCAAGCAGATGGCATCGCAGGGTCGCCGTGCGATCTTGCGTGGCATGTGGTCGCTGTCGAGCGTGGTGCGTGGCGGCACAGTGGCTGCGCGCGATATCACGGCGGGTGTCATCGGCATTCAGCGCGCGAAGTTGCAGCGCGAAGCGCGCGACCTTCATACCGAGATGACCTGGCTGCAGTTCCTCATGGAGATGAACGGCGACGACAAGCGGCGCCTGGGCAAGCGCATGGCGTCGTTGTCGGAGGGGCAGGGCGACGCGGCGCAAATCGCCAGCGAAGCGGTCACAAGGACGGGCGATGTGCGAATTCGCATTGCATCGTCGATGGCCTGAACGCCGAGCGGTTCGCATTTTCCTTATTCGAGACTCGCGACGCGCACTGCGCGTTGCACCCAAGACGAGGTTCGCAATGACTTACATGGCGATATCCCAGCCCCGGCCGACAACGTTGCACGGCGACCGGGATCCGCAGCACAACGCGACGCAACGTTCCCCCGAGACTTCCCGGCGCGCGGAAAGCGCCACCGACGGTCTTGTCACGTTGATGCAGCTCGTGAAGCTGATGATGGAAATCCGTGCAGGCGAGCGCAACACCGATCAGGCGTATCGCGCACGTCACGACGTGATGGTGTTCGCACGTGGTGTGGCGGCGCGCGACGAGAAGTATCGCGCCAACAAGAAGCACTACGACGCGGCCATGACGTCCGCCGGCGGCTCGCTCTTTTCCGGCACGCTGTCGCTGGGCGGCAGTGTGATCGGCGCGCGCTATGGCCTGCGCGACAAGATGGAAATCGGACAGATGTTCGGCAGTGTGGTGAGCGGCGTCGGACAGTTCGGGAAGCCGGCGTTCGAGTTCGCTTCGGCCGATCTGTCGAATCGGGGGCGGGACAACGATGTCGTCGGCGAATTCGCAACCACGCTGACCGACGAGACGCGCAGAACCAACGACCGCTTACGTCAGCGCATCGATTCGGCGAGTTCGGAATTGCGTGAAGTCTCCCGGCAACTCTACGGCATGGCCGGACAACATCTGAGCAAGCTGTACGAAGCCATTCGCTGAAGGCCCTCCGTCATCGGCCCCCCAATCCGCCTTTCTTGCGCATACCCCACCATGTCAGTCTGCGAGCGCGCCGTTGCGGCATTTTTCAGGACTCACCGATTCACGGCGCGCGTCGAGGTTTGCGAGCGTACCTGCATCACGCTGGGACAGCGTGTCGAGAACGGCGAGCTGTCCCTTTGTCATCGCCTGGACAAGCGGGAGGCCGGGTTCGTGCTGACGATTACCGACTTCCGTCTCGACGACAACGCGACCGCCAGCGAGCACGCCGTGAGGCGCTTCTGCCAGCTGATTCGCACGTTGTTGCGCACCGTGCCGCACGTGAGCTACGTGCGCGGCATGATCTTGCCCGGCGTGAGCGACGCGCGGCTGCGCGCGCTACGCTTGCGGCTCGGTGCCATCTTCGAGCGCGAAGGGGCGTTCTGGCGTGACGAGGATGGCGACCGATGGCTCGTGTTCTGCCGTCGCGGCGGCGCGCAGTGAATGCGCTTCAGGGCAACATGCCGAGCACGCGCCACCAGACGTAGTCGAGCGGGAAGAGCACGAGCAACGTAATGACCGTCATCACGACGGTGAGCCGTGTGCCATCGCGCATGCCTACGCCACCCAGATGCATGGCGATCATCATCGGCGGGCTCTGGTACGGCAGCAGGACGGTGGAGAACACCGGCACCTGCAACATCAATACCGTGTAGAGCGGCAGACCGCTGGCCGTGGACAACTGCCCGGCGAGCGGCGTGAGCACGGCGGGCAGCCCGGGCAGCGTTGCCACCAGACCGATGGCCGAGCCAATCACGATCAGCCAGGCGGCATTGATGACCGGCGTGCCGGGCGTCATGCCGACGGCGTCGAGACACAGACGCGCCACCTTCTCTCCCAGGCCTGTATCGGCCACGACCGCCCCGACACCGAGAAAGCCCGCCACGTAAATGAGCGGCGTGATGTGCATCTGCTCGGTGAAGGTCTTCGGCGTGACGATGTGTATCGCGGGCAACAGACAGATGATCGCGGCGGCTACCGAAATCCAGGCGGGCGAGATGCCGTGCCAGGCGTCGGTGGCGAAGCCGGCGAGCGCGAGCGCCAGAAGAATGGACAGTCGCCGTGCGTCGTCGGTCAGCGGTGCCGGGGTGCTGGAGGACGTGTTGGTGAGCGGGCCGTCATCGGGAAAGAGCCGGCAGATGACCCAGATCAGGATCACGGCCTTGAGCGCCCCGAGGATGGGGAAATGCAGCAGGAGGTACGGCGCGTAATGCAGCTTCACGCCGTAGAAGGAATCCGCTGCGCCCATCAGCACGCTGTTCGGAATGTTGGCGGGCAGGATCGTGGTGGGCGGCATGTAGCTCGCGGCGGCCACCATCATCACCAGCCCCGTGCGACCACGGCGTCCCTCCGAGAGGCCGATGCGATCCGCGAGCGCGAGCACGATCGGGATGAGCAACAGGATACGGCCCGTCGTCGACGGCATCACGAATGCGAGACCGACACACGCCACCATGACGGATGCCACGTAGCGCCGATAGGTCGGACGTTTGAGCGCGAACAATGTCGAGGCGATGCGCGAGCCAAGTCCGGTCGTGCGAACCGCAAGCCCGGTCACGGCCCCGCCGAAGACGAGCCACCATGCGGCGGAGTGAAAGCCTGCAAAGATGACCTCCGGCTTCGCCACGTGGAGCAGGACGGCAAGCAGGAAGAACGTTAGCGTGGTGACCGGTTCCGGGAACAATCCGAAAGCCCACGCACCGACGGTGAACAGCACGAGCACGGCGGCCTGCGCGGCGGTCGGCGAGAGATCCAGGGTGGTACTACCGTGACTCGCGGCCCATAGCGCGAGGGCGAGCAGGGCGTAGACGGCGTAACCGCTTAACGCGCGCAGGCGTGCCCGCAGACGTTCATGGCGCAGGGTATCGCCGGCGGGCGGCGGATGGGGTGTCGGCTCGGGTGTGGCCGGCGTGGAAGACTCGGTCATGGCACTTGTCGTTGTGATGATGGGCCAGGCAGATACGGCAGATGTCTGTCTCGATACGTCAGGGCTTGCATCGTGACGGGCATATCGTATGCTAGCGACTCCTTTAAGTGTCGGTAACGCCGATCAGGACAAATACCATCGCGAACATGCCACGCTCCGCGACAGCGCCCGCCACGCGCCCCAGCTTCGTTCCCATGCCCCGTACGGCGCCGAGCGCCGAGACGCCGGTTGTCGCGCATTTGCGCACGCCGCCGCCCGATGCGCTCATCGAGCCGCATCATCACGAATGGGGGCAACTGATTTGCCCGCAGCGTGGCGGGCTTCGTATCACGGCAGGCGAGACGAGCCTGATCGTGCCCGTGTTTCGCGCCGCCTGGGTGCCGGCGGGCATGTCGCACGAAGTCGCTGTGCTCGGCGAGGCGCAGTTCTATGCCGTCTACATGCTGTCGGATGTCTCGCCGCTTCCGGCCGATCGCTGCCTGGTGCTCGAGGTGTCGCCGTTGCTGCGAGATCTCGCAGCGGCGCTGGGAAGCGGTATGTCCGTCGACGACCGTCGCCACGGGCTCGTGACGTCGTTGCTCCTCGAGGAGTTGCGCGTAGCGCCGATGGCTTCGCTCGACTTGCGTGTGCCGGAGGACCGCCGTTTGCGTCAGCTTTGCGACGCGATCATGGAACACCCGGAAGACGATCGCTCGCTCGCGCAGTGGGCGGAGGACGTCGGCGCCTCGGAGCGAACGCTCGCGCGGTTGTTTACAACAGAACTGGGGACGAGCTTCGGGGTGTGGCGTCAACGCGTGCGTGTCGCGCGTGCCGTCGACTGGATCTCTCGTGGCGTACCGGTCGCCACGGTCGCGAGCCGTCTGAGCTATGCGAATCCGGCCGCGTTCTCGGCCATGTTCCGCCGTGCACTGGGCGTTTCGCCGCGCGATTTCACGCGCGTGGAGCGGGCAAAGCTATGACCGCCGCGAACGTTACTGCTGCACCGAAAGCACCGAAAGCACCGAAAGTGTCGGAGGCGCCAAATTCGCAGACGGGGCCGAAGCCCTGGTTTCTCTACTTGCTGGAATGCGCAGGCGGGCGGATTTACACCGGCATCACCGTGGATGTCGACGCTCGATTCGCCGCCCACGTGTCAGGCAAAGGCGCGCGCTTCACCCGTGCCTATCCGCCATCGCGAATTCTGCTGTCGCTGACATTTGTGGACCGCTCGGCGGCATCGCGCGCCGAGCATCGGGTGAAGCAATTGAGTGCGTCGCAAAAGCGAGGCCTGATTGCCGGAACCTATGTGTGCGACTTCGGCGATCGACGTGAAAACGGCGAAGGCGATGCCGACGTCGAAGTCGACATCAACACCGCTCTCACGGCATCAGCCGTGCCTGCCGAATGATGCGTCGCACGTCGCGCTGAAGCGAGCCGAACTGCCCGCGCGACGGAATCGGCGACACCACCAGCGCCCAGCTATCGCCGGGCACATTCTTCTCTACCACGGTGTAATACGTCGACTGCGTGCGGAAGAAGTCGGCGATGCCGTCATGACTGATCCGATAGCTGCGATCACCCGCCCCCGTGAGCAGGAACACGCCGAGCGTGTAATACACGTCGCGGTCAGAATTGACCGCTCCCGACTGTTTGTCGAGCAACAGGGTTCGTAGGGTCTTCTCGGTCAGCAGGCTCGGGTGACGCACGTCGAACACTCGCCACACCTTGAGCAGCGCGCCGGTCGACATCTGCCATCCCGCGAACGGTGCGAGCAGACGCCAGCTATCGGGCAATTTGGCATCCGTCACGCCGAGCGGCTGGAAAATATGCGACTCGCAGAAGTCCTTGTACTCCTCGCCCGAGACGGCCTCGATCACCATGCCCAGCAGCAGGTACGAGACGTTCGAGTAGACGAAGTCGGATTTGCCCGTGGAGTGACCGGCTTCGCCCGCGTCGAGGTACTTGAAGAAGTCCGCGCTACCGCCCACGCGCCGGATCGCGAGGCCGCTGAACAGCCCATTGACGGGATCGTTGAAACCGTTGGTGGGCAGACCCGCACGGTGGGCGAGCAGACGTCGCACGGTCAGTTCGCGCAGCGACGGATCGAGCGGCTTTCCATGCTGCTTCGAATACGTATCGAGCAGATCGCCGAGTTTCGCGTCGAGCGACAGCTTGCCCTGTTGCACGAGCAAGGCGATACCGATGGCCGTCACCGATTTCGAGAGACTGGCAACCGGCAGTAACTGCTGAACCTCGTCGCCCGAGGTCGCCGCCTCGAGCGCGACGCCATTGTCCGACTCGGTGCGCAACCACACGTGCGACAGGTTGTAGCGCTCCTTGAGTTGCGCGATACCCTGGGCGATGGTCGCCTGACCGATCGGCACTGCCGGCTTGATAGGCGTGCCCGGGCCGGACGCAGGCAGCGCCACGACGGTATTGTTTGCGTTCGACGCCGTCGGTGACGACGCAGTTTGCGCGAACCCGAGGTTCGCAGCGAACAGGGTGGCAGTGCCCAGCAGGACACTCAGGAAAACACGGCGTACAGACGCACCGCGTTGTCCCATGGCGTGCAGCACGGCCTGCATGCTCGCATGCCGTGCCTGCCGCGCTCTCAGACGTGCCCCTGCCGGACGGCGATGCCGTTCGACGTACATTTCAACTCCCCCCGCGCACGAAGCTTCGAACCGCGAATCGACTCTCTTCGGAGTCGGAATGGTTCGGTGTGCGCACGTGCCGCGTTGCGGCGATATTGGCATTCGAAGTTTAGGAAAAACTTCGGTTAACTAGCTAGTAAAAACCCTGCATTTTACATTAAGTTGCATATATCAATATGGGCTCCCCATAGTTCTCCGCAATCGTGCCGGAACGCCCTTGTGTGACGGGGAGCGCGCGGTATCAGGGGGCGTCGCCATGGCCCCCAAACTGCCTCGCAACGCGAGAGAAGTACGGAAAAAGACGACGAAAACCGCTGGAATCGGCCGCCGGGCGGGCTTTTTCGTGGCGCCGCGCCCGTTTTTGTCAGTGGCACACCGACAAGACCTGTCACGCATCGGGGTGTAAGCTATCTGCGAGACAGGCTCCGACTCGCCCATAGGCCTTGGGGGCGGCGTCCCGAAGATGGCGTCTTACCGGCCGAAGGATCGACCGATACATGACTGAACCCTCCCGTGCGCGCCCGAGCCGGCCCGCCGATACTCCTTCCTCCGTGACGCTCCAGACGAGCGCCGCGTCGAGCGCTGCGGCTTCCGCCGGTGGCGGGGGCGGCGGCGGCCCACACGATCCGCATTCCCCCGCCGACGCATCCGCCATGGCCGCCACACCGGCCGACGCGGCCTGGCTGGCACTCCCCGCGCCGGTCCGGTGGCTACGACGCTTCCCATGGAGTGCCGCACGGCCCTGGCTGATCGTGGGCGGCGTGGCGCTGCTCGGCCTGTTCGTCTTCGACGCGCTGCATCACATGCTGCGTCACGTGCATTACGACGACATCGTCGCCGCCATTCACAACACGCCTGTGACACGGCTGGTGCTTGCCATGCTGGCAACGCTGGCGAGCTACGCGGCGCTCACCGGCTACGACATTTCCGGGCTTCGTTTTGCGGGCGCGACGGTCAAGCGTTCGACGGTCGTGCTTACCTCGTTCATCGCCTATGCACTGGGCAACTCCGTGGGCCTCGGGGTGCTGACCGGCGGCACCGTGCGCATGCGGATGTACGCCGCCGCCGGGGTCGATGCGTCGAAGGTCGCGCAGGCCGTTGCCTTCAATGCGGGGGCGTTCGGACTGGGCATGACGGTGTTCGGCTCGCTCGGCATGTTGTGGGGGGCGTCGCGGGTGTCCGCGCTGGTGCCGATCCCGGCGTGGTTGTTGCAGACATTCGCCGTGCTGCTGCTCGCGGGTTCCGCCGCCTTCCTCGTGTTCTGCACGCGCAAACGCACGGTGTCGCTCTTTGGCCGCTGGGCGATACCGTTGCCGCCGCTCGATCTCGCGCTTCGACAGTTGCTGATCTCGGCGGCGGATCTGGGTATGGCGGCGGCGGCGCTGTGGTGTCTGCTGCCTGCGGGCGTGGTCGATCTGCCGACCTTCGTCGTCTTCTATGCCATCGCCATGGCGCTCGGCGTACTCAGCCACGTCCCCGGTGGCGTGGGGGTGTTCGAAGCGGTGATTCTGCTGGCGACGAACGGCCATGCGCCGATCAGTCAGGTCGCGGGCGCGCTGGTGCTTTATCGCGGCATCTACTATCTCCTGCCACTCATGCTGGCGGCGTGTCTGCTCGCCGGGTTCGAACTGCGACAGGGGCCGGCCGCGCCGATCGGACGCGCCGCCGTGCGCCTCTTCCCCGGCCTGCTGGCAGCACTGACACTCGTGGCCGGCGTGATGCTGCTGATCTCCGGTGTCACGCCGGCCACGCGCGACGCCGAAGACTTCCTGCGACAACACGTGCCGTTGTTCCTTGTCGAACTGTCACATCTGCTGGGCAGCGTGGCGGGGCTGTCGATGCTGTTCCTTGCGCGCGGGCTGTTGCACCGGCTCGACGCCGCATGGTGGGGGTCGCTCGGGTTGACGATCGTGGCCGCGGTGCTCGCGATTCCGAAGGGCATCGCGTTGTCGGAGTTCTTCGTGCTGGCGGTGCTCGCCACACTCCTGCTCGTTTCGCGCAAGCAGTTCGACCGGCGCTCGTCGCTCTTCACGCAGAAGTTCGAGCCGGGCTGGATCATCGCCGTGCTCTCGGTGCTGGGCGCCTGTACGTGGCTGATGTTCATGTCGTACCGTCGCGTGGGATACGCGAACCAGCTCTGGTGGCAATTCACGTTCGACGGCGACGCACCGCGTTCCATGCGCGCGTTGATGGTTGTTGCGGTGATCGGGTTGGGCCTGTCGTTGTGGCAACTGCTGCGTCAGTCGCCCGGCGCGATGGTGCCCGCCAGCGAAGACGAACTGGCGCGCGCACTCGCCGTCATTCGAAAGCAACCGGCCGCCGACGCCTGTCTGGCGCTCATGGGTGACAAGAGCTTCCTGTTCTCGCCCTCGGGCAACGCGTTCATCATGTACGCCAAGCATCGTCGCTCGTGGGTGTCGCTCTCCGACCCGGTGGGCGACCAGAAGGAGTGGCCCGAACTGATCTGGCGGTTCATCGAACTGGCCGACGCGCACGGTGGCCGCGCGGCGTTTTACAAGACGAGGCCGCAGGCGCTGCCGCTCTATATCGACGCGGGATTGCGCGCCTACAAACTGGGCGAGGAAGCCTTCGTGTCGCTGCCGGAATTCGGCTTGCAAGGCGCGCGACGGGCGAACTTGCGGCACGGCGTGACGCGCGGCGAGCGCGAAGGGCTCACGCTGGAGATCGTGCCGCCGGACGGCGTCGCGCCCTATCTCACCGAGATGCGGAGCGTGTCCGACGCCTGGCTCGCCCGTCAGCACACCCGCGAGAAAGGCTTCTCGCTGGGGGCTTTCGCCGACGCCTACGTGTTGCGTCAACCGGTTGCGCTCGTACGTCGCGACACGCGGCTCGTGGCGTTCGCCACGCTGATGTGCCCCGACGTGCAGCGCATCGAGGCGAGTATCGATCTGATGCGTCAGGTGCCCGATGCCCCGCCGGGCACGATGGATTTCCTGTTCGCGAAGCTGATGCTCCACTTCAAGGATCTGGGTTACCAGCGCTTCGGGCTGGGCATGGCGCCGATGTCGGGCATGGAGACGCATCAACTCGCGCCGCGCTGGCATCGCTTCGGGCGCATGATGTTTGCGCATGGGGCGCGCTTTTATAACTTCCGCGGACTGCGCAGTTTCAAGGACAAGTTCGATCCCGAATGGGAAGCACGCTATCTGATGACGCCGGGCGGCATCGCGCCGATGCTCACCCTGGCCGACGTGGCGGCGCTCGTCGGCGGTGGCTGGAAGGGGATGATTACGAAATGACGGGAACCGCGATGGCCACGCAGGGCAGCGCAATCGACGAACGCGTGAGATCGCTGCGCACCACGCGTGAGGTGAGGCCGCTGGCGCACCGGTCGAGTTGGACGAGACGGGTCGCCGCGAGCGCGCTCGTCGGCGTGCTGGGATGGGCCGCGTGGCTGCCGGCCGCACCCGCGCAAACCCCACTCGCAGCGCCGCTCGACGCACCGGGCCAACGCGCCAATGTCCTCAAGCCCGCACCGAAAGCGGGACCTGTCGCGCAGCCCCCGGCCGCCGCGTCGAGCGTGCCGTCGCCGGTCATGCCGCAGGCCGCTGCGGCGACCGCCGGTGCCGTGGCCTTCCGGGGGGCGAACCACGCACCGCCGGAAATCATGACCCACGGGCGCTTCGAGAATGTGCCGATCTTCCGCCCGGAAGGTGAGCCGAATGCGACGGTCCTGTTCTTCTCCGACGACGACGGCTGGACGCCGCGCGCCGAGCGCATGGCCCGCGCGCTCGCGGACACCGGCGCGCTGGTTGCGGGCATTGATACGGCGCGGCTGATGGCGAACTACACGAAGGACGACATCGCCTGCGTGTACGCGGCGGGCGATCTCGACAACTTCGGCCGCTGGGTCGAGGCTGCCGTGAAGCTGCCCGGCTACACGCCGCCGATCCTGGTAGGCGACGGCGTGGGGGGCACGTTCGCTTACGCCATGCTCGCGCAGGCGGGCGCCGACACGTTCTCCGGCGCGCTGTCCGTCGACTTCTGTCCCGTGCTGCCAATGTCGCGGCCGCTGTGCCAGGGTGAAGGCGTGCACTTCGGGCGTGGGCTCACGCATACCGCCGGCGGCGCCCCGATGCGGCTGCTGCCCGCGCCGGTCATGAGCGCGCCGTGGCTGGTGATGAGCGGCCCGGCAGGCAATCCGGAAGGCGGGCCGACCGTGCGTGCGCCGCGATGTTCCGATCGCGTGGCACAGGAGTTTGCGGCCCGCACGCCGAATTCGAACTGGGTTGCCGGCGGTCTCGCCGGCAGTCTGGGGGGCATGGACGCGAACGGCGCCCCGTCCACCCCTGTGCTGGCCGACTGGATCACGCAGTACAAGAACGCCTTCCGACGGTTGAATGCCCACCATGTGGCCGGCACGGCGCGTCCGCCTGCGGCGGTGGCGGATCTGCCGGTCATCGAAGTCCCGGCCACGGGCAAACCTGCGGAGCCTCTCGCCGACACGTTCGCGATCCTGATGTCCGGCGACGGCGGCTGGGCCGGGCTGGACCGCGACGTCGCCGGGGCGCTTGCCGCACACGGCATTCCGGTGGTCGGCGTCGATTCGCTGCGCTACTTCTGGTCGGCGCGCACACCGGCGTCGGGCGCGCTCGACATCGACCGGCTCATGCGCTTCTATCAGACACGCTGGAACAAGAAGCGCGTGATTCTCATCGGCTACTCGCAGGGTGCCGACGTGCTGCCGTTCATGGTCAACCGGCTGTCGCCCGTCGCACGCGAGCGCGTCGCGTTGCTCGTGCTCATGGGACTGGGGCAGAAGGCGGACTTCGAATTCCGCATGACCAACTGGGTGATGTCGAGCCAGAACGGCCTGCCGATTCGCCCGGAGGTCGAGCGTCTGCCCGATGGCATGGCCATGTGTATCTACGGCGCAGACGAGGACGACAGCAACTGCCCGGGCCTCGATCCGAAGCGCGTGCAGATCGTGAGAATGCCGGGCGGGCACCATTTCGACGGCAACTACGCCGCGCTGGCCGACAGGATTCTTCAGGCGGCGGCCCGGCGGTAACCGGCGCCAGGCCCCGTGACGCGGGACGGCCCGCCGGGGTGGCCCCCCGCGCCGGACGCCGTTGCCCGTGCCTGTGGCGTGGTTGCCGACAGCCCCGGACATTGCCGGTTTCTCGCCTTGCCTTCCGTGCGGGCGCTCCGTACACTTCGCCCAGTTTTCCGTCACCCCGCGGGCAATCCGGCCGGATGACGGGCGTCACACATGCGGCACCGAACGACACCACACGACAAGCACAGGAGAGGATCGATATGGCAGAGGGTTACTTCCCGAAGTGGCGGCAGCAGGATACGGCGTCGGGGCGCGTGATCGCGCCCGATGAGCGTCTGCCCTGGCCGCAGACCATCGCCATGGGCGTGCAGCACGTGGTTGCGATGTTCGGCTCGACCGTGCTCGCACCGCTGCTCATGGGTTTCGATCCCAACCTCGCAATCCTGATGTCCGGCATTGGCACGCTGCTGTTCTTCGTGCTCGTCGGCGGACGTGTGCCCAGCTATCTCGGTTCGAGCTTTGCCTTCATCGGTCTGGTCATTTCAGTGACGGGCTATGCCGGTAGCGGCCCCAACCTGAATATTCCCGTCGCGCTCGGCGGGATCATCGCGTGCGGCGTGCTCTACGCCATCATCGGCCTGATCGTGATGGCGGTGGGCACGCGCTGGATCGAAGCGCTCATGCCGCCCGTGGTGACGGGCGCGGTTGTCGCGGTGATCGGCCTGAATCTCGCGCCGGTCGCCGTGAAGGGGGTGTCGGCCTCCAGCTTCGACACCTGGATGGCGTTGGCGACGGTGCTGTGCGTGGGCCTCGTGGCCGTATTCGCGCGCGGCATGGTGCAGCGTCTGCTGATTCTCGTGGGCCTGCTGCTCGCCTACGTGCTGTACGCCGTGCTGACCAACGGCATGGGCCTGGGCAAACCGATCGATTTCGCCATCGTGGCCAATGCCGCGTGGTTCGGCATGCCGCACTTCGCATCGCCAGTGTTCAAGCCCGAAGCGATGGTGCTGCTCGCACCCATCGCGATCATTCTCGTGGCAGAAAACCTCGGTCACATCAAGGCCGTGAGCGCCATGACCGGCCAGAACCTCGATCGCTACATGGGCCGCGCCTTCCTCGGGGACGGACTGGCGACCATCGTGTCGGGCAGCGTAGGCGGCACGGGCGTGACCACCTATGCCGAGAACATCGGCGTCATGGCCGTCACGAAGATCTATTCGACGCTGGTGTTCGCCGTCGCGGCGGTGATCGCGCTGGTGCTTGGCTTCTCGCCGAAGTTCGGCGCGGTGATTCAGACGATTCCGGGGCCGGTGCTGGGCGGGGTGTCGATCGTGGTGTTCGGCCTGATCACGGTAGCCGGTGCCCGCATCTGGGTGCAGAACAAGGTCGACTTCTCGGACAACCGCAACCTGATCGTAGCCGCCGTCACGCTGGTGCTGGGCGCCGGTGACTTCACGCTGAAGTTCGGCAGCTTCTCGCTGGGCGGCATCGGCTGCGCCACGTTCGGCGCGATCATCCTGTACGCGCTGCTGCGCGGCCGCGAGAAGTCGACGCCCGCCGCGATGTAACGCACATCGGCTCAGGCGCGCTTGCCAACGGCACGACGATTACGTCGTGCCGTTTTCGTTTGTGGCGACGGGGGTGGCTTGCAGACGTTCGAGCAACTGGCGTGCGTAGACGGGCAGGGCGTCGCGCTCGCGCACGCACAACACGAGCGTACGCAGCGCCCAGGCGTCGGACAGCGGCACGATGCCGATCCCCAGCGTGGCCGACGAGCGACGCGCGGCGTTCAACGGCACGATGCCCAGGGCGGCCCCGGCCGCCACGGCGCGGCACAGGCTGTCGAAGTCGCGCAACCGCAGTCGATAGCGCAGCGGCCGTCCGGCCCGCTTGGCGTGGCCGTCGAGATGCTCGCCCAGTGCACTGTGTTCGGGCAGGCCGATGAACTCTTCGTCGAGCACGTCGATAAAGCTCACGGTGTCGTGTTTGGCGAGGGCGTGCCCCGGCGGCGTGACGACGACCAGCCGGTCTTGGCGGAACGGCACGGTTTCCAGTCCCGTCAGCTCGATCCAGTCGGAGACCACGCCGATGTCGGCTGCGCCCTCGAGCACCGCCTGCACGACGGCCGGGCTCGTCTGCTCGCGCAGCGAGATCTCCACGTTCGGATGCTCGGCAAGGAAGGCGCCGAGCAGGTCCGGCAGGAACTCGGACATTGCCACCGTGTTGGAGGCGATGCGCACGTTCCCCTTGAGTCCGGCGGCGTATTCGCCAAGCTCGCCGCGCATCTGTTCGATCTGGGCGAGCACGCGGCGGGCGTGCGCGAGCAGGGCGCGCCCGGCGGGGGACGGGATGACACCCTGCCGGTGGCGCACGAACAGGGCGACGCCCAGCGTCTCCTCGAGGCCGCGGATGCGGGCGCTGGCGGAGGCGAGCGTGAGATGGGCGCGCTCGGCGCCGGCGGTGATGCTGCCCGCTTCGGCAACCAGCAGGCACAAACGCAGATCGGTCAGGTCGAATCGCACGGAACAGGGCGCCGAGGCGTTTTGGAGGGGTTAGGAATCGTGAGCGACGTGACCGACGCGAGGGCATCACGGCACTGGCGTCAGTGTAGCGGCTCGCACCTGGTTCGGCGCGACAGCCCGTCACGAGCTTGTCCGGCGGAGGTGCCGGGTGCCCCGCGAGGCCTGGCGCGCGGCGGATTGCATAGTGGACACTGACTTGAATGAGGCCGCATGGTAAACTACGCCCTTTCAAGACACGGCCGTACCCGCGACGGCCTGGCTCGCCAAGCCACTGCTTCACATTCTCCGGCGGGTCGTCTTGCCGGCGTCTTCAGGCGCGTCGCCCACATGAGCGCGATGCCCGTTGCACGCCCGACGCGGGCATTCCATCAAGAACAAACAACATCGATACGCGCGGGGACACACATCGTGGAGTCCGCGCATTGGTCTTTATATGTCTTTTGAAACGCTCGGCCTGTCGGCCGACATCCTGCGTGCGGTGGCCGACCTTGGCTACACTCACCCGACTCCGATTCAACTTCAAGCGATTCCGGCCGTCCTGCAAGGCGGCGATCTGCTTGCCGGGGCCCAGACCGGGACCGGCAAAACGGCAGGCTTCACGCTGCCGATTCTCCAGATGCTTTCGTCGCGCCCCCGTGCGGCGGCCGCGAACGGCAAGCGCCCGGTGCGCGCCCTCGTGCTGACCCCCACGCGTGAGCTGGCCGCCCAGGTCGAGGAAAGCGTCACGCAATACGGCAAGTACCTGCGTCTCACGTCGATGACCGTCTTCGGCGGTGTGTCGATGGTGCCGCAGGTCAAGCAACTCGCGCGCGGCGTCGACATCCTCGTTGCCACGCCGGGCCGCCTGCTCGATCACATGCAGCAGAAGACGGTGGACCTGTCGGGTGTCGAGATTCTCGTGCTCGACGAAGCCGACCGCATGCTCGACATGGGCTTCATCCGCGACATTCGCCGCGTGCTGGCGGCGCTGCCCGCAAAGCGTCAGAACCTGCTGTTCTCGGCCACGTTCTCGGACGAGATCAAGCAACTGGCCGACGGCCTGTTGAAGTCGCCCGCTCTCATCGAAGTGGCGCGCCGCAACACCACGGCCGAGACCGTCGCGCAGAAAATCCACCCGGTCGACCGCGACCGCAAGCGCGAACTGCTCGAACACCTCGTGCGCGAGCACAACTGGTTCCAGGTGCTGGTCTTCACCCGCACCAAGCACGGCGCGAACCGTCTGGCCGAGCAACTGACGAAGGGCGGCATTCCGGCGCTGGCCATTCACGGCAACAAGAGCCAGGGTGCGCGCACGCGGGCGCTGGCCGAGTTCAAGAGCGGCACGCTCCAAGTGCTGGTCGCGACCGACATCGCCGCGCGCGGTATCGACATCGATCAACTGCCGCACGTGGTGAACTTCGACCTGCCGGAAGTGGCGGAAGACTACGTACACCGCATTGGCCGCACCGGCCGTGCCGGCGCGAACGGCGAAGCCGTGTCGCTCGTGTGCGTGGACGAGCATCAATTGCTCACGCAGATCGAGTGCCTCATCAAGCGCACCATCGAGCGCGAAGTGATCCCTGGTTTCGAGCCGGATCCGCACGCCGTGGCACAGCCGATTCGCAAGAACCAGCACGGTGGCCGTGGCGGTCGCGGTGGCGACGAGGGCCGTGCGCCGCGTGAGCCTCGCGAAGCCCGTGAGCCGCGCGACGGTAATCGCGGTGCGCGTCAGGGCGAGCCGAAGGCACGCCGCGACGGCGCGCGCAATGATCGTGGCGGCCGTCATGGAAACAGCGGTAACAGCAACGGCAACACTAACGGCACGAGCGCTGGCAACGTCGGTCAATCGACGCCGCAACGTCAGCAGGCACCGAAGCGTCAGGGCGACGGACAACGTGCGCTCGCGCAGGGTTCGGGCGCCGCACGTCAAGGTCAGGACGGCCGCAATCACGGTCGCGGCGCACAGAACCCGCCGCGTGGTCAGGGTGGTGGCGCGGAGCGTGGCGATTTTGCTCAGCGTGGTCCGCGTCCGGCGCGTCGGGATGGCGCTGGCGGTGCGCTGCTGATGGGCAAACCGAAGCGCGACTAAGCGCTCGACAGGACTGACGAGACACGACGATGGACGCGCAACTCAATATTCCGATGAATGTGAGTTGCGCTCCGGAGGCTTGTCCGGAGGTCGTAGGGACGTCCGGCCTATCACGCATTCACATGCCGTGGCACCGTCGCGTGGTATCCGGACGACACCGGAAAAGCGGGCTGCGCAAAATAAGTAAAATATTAAGCTTTTGCGCCCGACGGCCCGGGCATGGCGAAAATACGGCGCACATCCGTGCCCGACACATTCGCCATTGCACGCGCCGCCTTCCCCTTCTCCGAGGATTTCATGATCGCCCGTGTCACCCGGCTGTTCCCGTTGTGGGCTCTGCTGCTGTCCGTTTTCGCCTTCCTGTCGCCGGGCAGTTTCTCCGGCATTACCCCGCATGTCACGGCGCTGCTCACCGTGGTGATGTTCGCGATGGGCGTCACGCTCACCTTCGACGACTTCAAGCGAGTATTCACACGACCTGCCCCGATCGTGGCAGGCGTGGTGCTGCACTATCTCGTGATGCCGCTCGCCGCCTGGATCATTGCGCGCGTGCTGCACATGCCGCCGGATCTGACGGCCGGCATGGTGCTCGTGGGCAGCGTGGCCAGCGGTACGGCGTCGAACGTCATGATCTATCTCGCACGTGGCGACGTGGCACTGTCGGTGACCATCAGCGCGATGTCGACGCTCGTGGGCGTATTCGCCACGCCGTTGCTCACGCGTCTGTATGTGGATGCCTCGATTGCGGTGGACGTCGAGGGCATGTTGCTCTCGATCCTGCAGATCGTGGCGTTGCCGATCGGCGCCGGTCTCATCATCAATCGCTACTTCGGTCGCGTGGTGCGTGCCGTCGAAGGGTATCTGCCGCTCGTGTCGATGGTAGCGATCGTGCTCATCATCGGCGCGGTGGTCGGCGCGAATCAGGGCAACATTGCCACCGTGGGTCCGCTCGTGATGCTTGGCGTGGTACTGCACAACGGCCTGGGGCTGCTGGGGGGTTACTGGGGCGGGCGTCTGCTGGGCTTCGACGAGTCGATCTGCCGCACGCTCGCGATCGAAGTCGGCATGCAGAACTCGGGCCTCGCCGCCACGCTCGGCAAGCTCTATTTCACGCCGCTCGCCGCACTCCCCGGCGCACTGTTTTCGGTCTGGCACAACCTGTCGGGGTCGCTGCTCGCAGGGTACTGGCGCGGTCGTCCGACCGGAACTGCCAACGATGTGCAGGCTGCGGCAACGCGTCCGCTGCACTGAGCTTTTCCTGCGTCGCACGCGAGTGTGTGCGACGCGCAACGGCTGCCCGCACCGTCATCGCGGGCATTTGCCTTTCTGCCTCTCATCGCCTACAACACCGATATACCGTTCGCGGCGGTGAGAGAGTTGGCATCACGGCACCCATCCGTGTTCCCTTTCCCCCGCTTGCCCATTGGGCGTATTCCGACGAGGCCGATTCCGGCAGCGATGCATCGTGCAAGGCGCGCGACGCTCGCCACGCCCGCCATCGAGCCCGGCGTACGAGCGAGCGGTCTGGAGTCAGTCAAGTATGTTGCGAAAGAATCCGCGCGGGGATTACCCCGTGGTGCACGAGACCTCGTTCATCGATCCCACGGCCATTTTGTGCGGCCAGATCATCGTAGGCGAGAATGTCTTCATCGGACCTTATGCCGTGCTGCGCGCCGATGAAGTCGATGAGAACGGCAAGATGGAGCCGATTGTGATCGGCGCCAACTCCAACATCCAGGATGGGGTCGTGATCCACTCGAAAGACGGTGCCCGCGTTGCCATCGGCGAGAACACGTCGATCGCCCATCGTTCCATCGTGCACGGGCCCTGTGTCATCGGCAACAACGTCTTCATCGGTTTCAACTCCGTGCTGTTCAACTGCGTCGTTCATGACGGCGTGGTCGTGCGACACAACAGCGTGGTCGACGGACGCGATATCCCCGAAAACTTCTACATTCCCTCGACCACGCACATCAGCCGCGAGACCGATCTCGCGACCATTCCGAAAGTCACCGTCGACGCGCGCGAGTTCTCCGAATCGGTGAGCCGCACGAACGTGCAGCTCGCGCGCGCCTATCGTCGCATTCAGAACGCGTTCTGAGCGTGGCGTGACAGCGTAGCTGCAATCGTTTTTGTGGGAGTCCGTCATGTCTTTGCGTGTCAACGGGATTGTCATCGACGCACGCCGCGTCGCCGATGAGATCGATCTGCATCGCGACGCGGCCGATCCGCAAGCGGCTGCCCGGAAAGCGCTCGTCAGCCGGGAGTTGTTGCGTCAGCGTGCGCGCGACCTGCGGCTGTTGAGCGAGTCGGATGCCGCGCGCGCGAGCGACGACGCCATCGTCGACGCGCTCTTCACGCGAGACGTGCAGGTGCGGCACCCGACCGAAGCCGAGTGCCGCGCGTATTTCCACGAGCACGCCGGGCAGTTCCGCGTCGGCGACAAGGTGCAGGCGAGTCATATCCTGTTCGCCCTGTCGGCAGGGGTGCCGTTGTCGAGCACGTTGGCACGCGCGCAAATGGCGCTCGATGCGGTGCTCGCCGAACCGGCGTCGTTCTCGTCGTTGGCGCAGACGATGTCTGATTGTCCGTCCGCGCGCGAGGGCGGCAGCCTCGGCATGCTCGCACGTGGCAGCGGTGCGCCGGAGTTCGAATTGGTGCTGTTCTGCGGTGACCGGCTGGGGGTGTTGCCGCGACTCGTGAATACGCGTTATGGCTTTCACGTCGTGCGTATCGAGCGGCGAGTGAAAGGCCGCATGCCGCCATTCGAGCGCGTGGCCGAACGCATTGCCGCGCTGCTGTACCAACAGGCCCGGGCGAGGGCGCTGCGGCACTACGTGGCGTTGCTCGCAGGTGCCGCCGAGATCAGCGGTGCGAATGACGACGAGGGACCGATGCGCGTGCAGTAACGTTTGCCGTTAGCGGTCGAAAGACAAGGCGCACCCGAAAGCGATTCGGGTGCGCCTTTTTCATTGCCGGTCGATCGCGCGATCGATCAGCCCGGGATCAATTCGAGCGTGAGCGTGTCGAGCGTGAACGAGCCGTCATCCTGAATCTTGAAGTGACGACGCACGTCGTCGGCCATCGCTGTCTGCAGTGCACGAATGGCGACCTGCATCGATTCCGGCGTGCGCATGCGCGTCGTCCAGGTCTTGAAGTCGAGCTCGAGCGTGCGCGGTGTGAGCGAGGCAACCGAGAACCCCGCACCCGCTGCCATCGCCAACCATTCGCTCGCAGCGTAATCGCGCACGTGCGACGTGTCGCGCAAGACTTCGACGGCCTGCAGATACGTGTCGAACAGTGGCTGGCCGGTGGAGGCGACGTCGCAGATCACCACGCGTCCGCCGGGCTTGAGCACGCGACGCATCTCGCGCAATGCGGCGCCGACATCGGCCCAGTGGTGGGCGCTGTAGCGGCTGAAGACGAGATCGAAGGTGGCATCGTCGAAGGGCAGCGACTCGGCAGCGCCCAGTTGTGTGTCGACGTTCGACAAGCCGCGTCTGGCGGCTTCGCCCGCGACCACGCCGAGCATGTCGGCGGACAGATCGTATGCCACGACGCGGGCGACATGCGGGGCGGTGAAGAAGCTCACGTGACCCGCGCCGCAGCCGAGATCGAGCACCTGCGCGCCGGCGTGCGCCCGGGCAATCGCCGCAAGCTGTTCCAGATCCGCGCCCTGCGCGTGATTCGCGCTCGTCAGATAGGCAGACGCCTGCGGGCCGAACTGGCCGGTGACGACAGCGTTGTGGGAGTCATGCGTCGCGGCAGCGGAAGGTGCCGCAGCGGCGGGGCGGGTCTTGTCGTTCGCAGGTTGGTTCACGGGGCGTCTCCTTCGTTGGTGGGGCCGGGTGCGATGTGCGATCCGGGGCTTGCGCGACATCGATGGGTCTCACGATAATGGCTCATTGATACCGGTACAAGTTGCCCATTTATCCTGGTATGAAAAATAACCCCATGCCGACCCGTTCCGTTTCGCCATCGTCCGGCAGTTCGTCGCCGGCGTCCACTGCGCCTGCCGACGACGCCCGCCAGCGTCGGGCACTCGGCGACTTCCTGCGCGCGCATCGCGAGCGACTGACCCCTGCGGCCGTCGGCTTGCCGCCCATGGGTCGACGTCGCACGCCGGGGTTGCGCCGCGAGGAAGTCGCGCAGTTGTGCGGGCTGTCGGCAACCTGGTACACATGGATCGAGCAGGCGCGGGAAGTCTCGATCTCGGCGGGTGCGCTGGCTGCCGTGGCAAGTGCGTTGCGGCTCTCGCGTGCCGAGCGAGCGTATCTGTTCGATCTGGCCGGTCGGCGCGATCCGGAGCGCGGGGCCGAGCCGTTGCCGCATCACGCGACCGCGCAGGTGCAGGCGGCCGTTGCCGCAGTCGCGGCACCGGCGTATGCGCTCGATCGCTGCTGGGACGTCCTCGCGTGGAACGACGCCGCCGCTGAAATCTTTTGCGGATGGCTCGATACCCACGACACGCCGGGCGCAAAGAATCTGCTGCGCTACATCTTTCTCGATGCCGGGGCGCAGTCGCTGATTCAGGATTGGGAGCGCCGGGCACGGCGCGTAGTGGCCGAGTTTCGGGCCGAATGCAGCGCGTATCTCGACGATACGCCCGTGCGTGCCCTGACCGACGCCTTGCAGCGCGAGAGCAGCGTCTTTGCCGCACTCTGGTCACAGCAGGATGTGGTGGAGCGCGAGGGCGGCCGGCGCGGCTTTCATCATCCGGCGCGCGGCGATATCGATTTCGCGCAGGTCACGTTCCGCCTGTCGGGGCACGATGACGTGAAGCTGGTCATGCTGTTGCCCTGACGGCCGTCGTGCTGCCATCGGCCCAACATGCCATCACGTCATCACGCCGCCGGGCGCAGCCATTGCACGAGCAGGGTAGCGGTGGCCATGCCGAAGAGCGTCATGATGAGCGAGCCGCCCACGTGAACGATCACGATCAGTGACGCCCAGCCCAATTCGCCTTCGCGCAACAGCGTGGTGACTTCTGCAGAGAAGGTGGAAAAGGTCGTCAACCCGCCGAGAAAGCCGGTCACGACGAACAGTCGCCATTCGATCGGTATCGACGGCACCTGCCCGAAGAGGGCGACCGCCACGCCGATCAGATACCCGCCACCGAGATTGGCGGTGAGCGTGCCGAGCGGGAACGTCGGCAGGATGGTGTTGAGCTGTGCGCTCAGTGCCCAGCGCAACAGCGCGCCGAGTGCGGCGCCGACGCTGACTGCGACGACCGAAGCAAACATGGGTGACTCTCCCGTGCCGAAATCCCGCCGATAGACCGCGCAGATAAAAAAACGGCCAGCCTTTACAGGCCGGCCGCTCTCGCCTCTCAAGCGAATACTACACGCACCACAGGACTTAGTCCTTCGGGAACGACGTGGCGCCACCGTGCGCGCCCGACCACTCGGCCGGGGCGTGCAGGAATTTTTCGACTTCGTCGAGCGTCTTCGTATCGAAGTGATTCTGCTGCTTCGCCACGCGCAGCACGTCCCACCACGTGGCGAGCGAGTGCAGCTGGACATCGATGTCCTTGAGCACCTGACGGCTCTCCGGGAAGATGTCGTAGTGGAAGATCACGAACACGTGGTTCACGTTCGCACCGGCTTCGCGCAGCGCCTTGCAGAAGTTGATCTTGCTGCGACCGTCGGTCGTCAGATCTTCCACGAGCAGCACGCGCGAGCCTTCCGGCAGATCGCCTTCGATCTGCGCATTGCGGCCGAAGCCCTTCGGCTTTTTGCGCACGTACTGCATCGGCAGCATCAGCTTGTCGGCGATCCAGGCAGCGAACGGAATGCCTGCGGTCTCGCCGCCAGCCACCGTGTCGAACTGCTCGCAGCCGACGTCCTGGATGATCACGGCTTCCGCGAAGTCCATCAGCGTACGGCGCACGCGCGGGTACGAGATCAGCTTGCGGCAGTCGGTGTAGACCGGGCTGGCCCAGCCCGAGGTGAAGATGTACGGCTTCTCGGCGTTGAAATGCACCGCGCCCACTTCGAGCAGGATCTTGGCGGTGATATCGGAAATCGCCTGGCGGTCGATGCCAATCATGATGCGGTTCCTTTGCGTAGCTGCCCGCCATGCGGCGTGCAGCCAGGAGTCGTGAATGAGTCAGCGGGGTGCCGCAGCGCGCAACGCGCAGCGGCAGGACGCCGTCTGAGGCGGCGGGTCGGCGTCTTGCGACGAGCGACCGGCGCTTAAACGCGAATTATGCCACAAGTTTCAGCAGATGCACGCTGAATTATGCACTAAGCGTATAGTTCCACCCCCGTATCTACGCGCCGTGTGACCGCACGGCGCATATGAAAATCCATTCCCGACAGATGAGTCCAAAAAAAGAGACAGTTGCCGAGCCTTTATGACAGGCATACACTCACGCCGAAAATTCAGACCGGACGTGACCATGCCCAACGACTCCTCGCCCTCGCTCGCGGTACCTGCCGCAACGCACGACTCCAGCTATGCAAGCCGCGCCCTCTGGGCGTCAGCCGTCGGCTATGCCATGGACGGCTTCGACCTGCTGATCCTCGGCTTCATTCTTCCTGCCATCGCGGCCGATCTGGCGCTCTCGACTGCGCAGTCGGGCTCGCTCGTCACGTGGACGCTGGTCGGTGCGGTCTTCGGGGGCATTGTGTTCGGCATGCTCTCGGATCGCTACGGCCGTGTGCGCGTGCTGTCCTGGACGATCCTGCTCTTCGCCGTGTTCACCGGCCTGTGCTCGCTGGCGCAGGGGTATTGGGACCTGCTCGCGTACCGCACGATCGCCGGTATCGGCCTGGGCGGTGAGTTCGGTATCGGCATGGCGCTTGCCGCGGAAGCTTGCCCGCCGGCACGTCGTGCCCGGGCGTCGTCGTTCGTGGGATTGGGATGGCAGGCGGGTGTCCTCGCCGCTGCGCTCCTCACGCCGGTGCTGCTGCCTGTGATCGGCTGGCGCGGCATGTTCGCGGTCGGCCTGCTGCCCGCCGTGGTGTCGTTCGTCATGCGCCGCACGCTGGGTGAGCCGGAGATGTTCCTCGCGCAGCAACAGAAGCCGCGCGAGCATGCGCCGCTCAAGCTGCTCGTGAAGGACAGCGCCACGACCCGCGCCAGTCTCGGCGTGGCGATCCTTTGCTCGGTGCAGAACTTCGGCTATTACGGCCTCATGATCTGGATGCCGTCGTATCTCTCGAAGACGTTCGGCTACTCGCTCACGAAGTCGGCGATGTGGACGGCCGTGACCGTGCTCGGCATGGCCTTCGGCATCTGGCTGTTCGGCCGTCTCGCGGATCGCTTCGGCCGCCGCCCGACGTTCATCGGCTATCAGATCGGTGCGGTCGTGATGGTGTTCGTCTACGCCCAGTTGCAGACGCCGTTCACGCTGCTGATCGGCGGGGCAGTGATGGGTCTGTTCGTGAACGGCATGATCGGCGGCTACGGTGCGCTGATCTCGGAGCTGTATCCGACGGCCGCCCGTGCCACGGCGCAAAACGTGCTGTTCAACATCGGCCGAGCGGTCGGCGGCTTCGGGCCGCTCACCGTTGGCGCGCTGGCTGCCGCCTACTCTTTCAAGATGGCGCTCGTGTTTCTCGCGGGCATCTACGTGCTCGACATCCTCGCCACGCTGTTCCTGATTCCGGAGCGTCGCGGCGAGGCGCTGCAATAAGTCCTGCTGCGAGCCCTGCAGCAAGCCCTGCAGCAAGCCCTGCCGCAGGCCCGGTCCTAGGGTCTGTCGCAGGTCCGTTCGGCCCCCTCCCTGCACGCGCGAATGCTGCGCGTGCAGCATCAGGCTTCAGGCGCAAGGTGTACACTTTGCGTCCTGCAGTGCGTCCGGCGCGCTGCAAGTCCCACGGTCCGACGCGCGCGAGCGCGACTTGCTGGATCGGGGAAGCGGTGGTCATCACGCCACCGCGCCGTGAAGAACCCCGTCGACGACACAATCGCCGAATCCCTCCGGTTGGCTCTTCCCCCCGCCGTGATCCGTCAAAAGACGGCCGGGTCTGCTCGCTGCCCGCATGCGGCAGAGACCCCGCTGTCGTAAGTCCTTAGGTATCGAGATATGGATGAACAACTGAAACAAAGCGCCCTGGCGTACCACGAGAATCCGCGTCCGGGCAAAATCTCGGTGACGCCGACCAAGCCCCTGTCGAACCAGATCGATCTGTCGCTGGCCTACTCCCCGGGCGTGGCCTATGCGTGCGAAGCCATTGCGGAAGACCCCCTGGCCGCCAATCGCTACACGTCGCGCAGCAACCTCGTGGGCGTGATCACCAACGGGACGGCCGTGCTCGGCCTGGGCAACATCGGCCCGCTCGCCGCCAAGCCGGTCATGGAAGGCAAGGGCTGCCTGTTCAAGAAGTTCGCCGGCATCGACGTGTTCGACATCGAACTGGCCGAGAACGACCCCGACAAGCTGGTCGACATCATCGCGGCGCTGGAGCCCACGCTGGGCGGCGTCAACCTCGAAGACATCAAGGCGCCCGAGTGCTTCTACATCGAGAAGAAGCTGCGCGAGCGCATGAAGATCCCCGTCTTCCACGACGATCAGCACGGCACCGCCATCATTGCCTCGGCCGCCATCCTCAACGGCCTGAAGGTCGTGGGCAAGGACATCGGCAAGGTCAAGCTGGTCTGCTCGGGCGCCGGCGCTGCCGCCATCGCCTGTCTGGATCTGCTGGTGAACCTCGGCCTGAAGAAAGAGAACATCCTGGTTCTCGACTCGAAGGGCGTGATCCACACCGGCCGCGACAAGCTCGACGAGAGCAAGGCACGCTACGCCGTGGCGACCGAAGCGCGCACGCTGGCCGACGCCAGCAACGGCGCCGACGTGTTCCTCGGCTGCTCGACCGCCGGCGTGCTCACCGCCGACATGGTCAAGACGATGGGTCCGAAGCCGCTGATTCTCGCGCTCGCCAACCCCGAGCCGGAAATCCGCCCGGAAATCGCCAAGGCGGCGCGTCCGGACTGCATCGTGGCGACCGGCCGTTCGGACTACCCGAACCAGGTCAACAACGTGTTGTGCTTCCCGTTCATCTTCCGTGGGGCGCTCGACGTCGGTGCGACCACCATCACCGAAGAGATGAAGCTCGCCACCGTGCGCGCCATCGCCGAACTCGCGCAGGAAGAAGAGCAGAGCGAAGAAGTCGCACGCGCCTATGAAGGCCAGTCGCTCGAATTCGGCCCGGAATACATCATTCCGAAGCCGTTCGATCCGCGCCTGATCATCAAGATCGCGCCGGCCGTGGCACAAGCCGCGATGGACTCGGGCGTGGCCACGCGTCCGATCACGGACATGGACGCCTACCGCGAGCAGCTCGGCACGACCGTGTATCGCACCGGCTTCATCATGCGTCCGGTGTTCGCCGCTGCCCGTGCGCGCTTCGGCAACGACGCTGCGCGCATCGTGTTCGCGGAAGGCGAAGACGAGCGCGTGCTGCGTGCCGCCCAGTTCGTGCTGACCGAGCGCATCGCCAAGCCGATCATCATTGGCCGTCCGGCCGTGGTCGAAATGCGCCTGCAGAAGATCGGCTCGAAGCTCAAGCCGGGCGTCGACTTCGAGATCGTGAATCCGGAAGACGACACGCGTTATCAGCGTTGCTGGCAGGAGTACCACAACCTCGGCGCGCGTCACGGTGTGACGCCGGAAGTCGCCAAGGCTGCCATGCGCAAGGACAACACGCTGATCGGCGCGATCCTCGTGCGTCTGGGCGAAGCCGACGGCATGATCTGCGGCATGATCGATACGTACCACCGCCATCTGGATGTGGTCGATCAGGTGCTTGGCCGTGCCGCCGGTGTCGAGAACTACGCCGCCATGAACCTGTTGATGCTCGAGAAGCGCAACCTGTTCATCAGCGATACGTACGTGAACGAAGTGCCGACCTCGGAGCAACTCGCCGAGATGACCGTGCTGGCCGCGAAGGAAATCGAGCGCTTCGGCATCGCCCCGAAGGTGGCGCTGCTCTCGAACTCGAACTTCGGCAGCGTGAAGTCGGCCTCGGCACAGCGCATGGCCCGAGCCTGCGAACTGCTCTCCGAGCGTGCGCCGCAACTCGAAGTCGACGGGGAAATGCACGGCGACGCCGCGTTGTCGGAGACGGTGCGTCGCGCCGCCTATCCGGCGTCGCGTCTGGCCGGCGAAGCGAACCTGCTCGTCATGCCGAACGTGGAAGCGGCGAACATCACGTACAACCTGCTCAAGATGACGGGCGGCGAAGGCGTGACGGTCGGCCCGTTCCTGCTCGGCTGCGCCAAGCCGGTTCACATCCTGACGCCGGCTGCGACCGTGCGCCGTATCATCAACATGACGGCAGTGGCTGCCGCCAACGTCACGCGTTGATGTTTCGGACGGATGCGCTGCCCGGGGGCAACCTCGGCGCGCGTTCACCGCACGTGCGCCGCTGACATCGCGCACAAAAAAATCCCGCCAGACGCTCACGCGCTGGCGGGATTTTTATTGGACGGACGGCTTACGCTGCGGCGCGATGCGAGTCGCCGTCGCGGAACTGCGTGAGCAGCTTCGTCCACTTGATGCGCGTGGCCGCAAGGTTCTGCTCCTTCACGTGCCCGTAACCGCGAATCTCCTGCGGCAGTTCGGCCAGCTGCACGGCCAGCGGCAGGTTCTGCTCGTTCAGACGCGACACCAGTTCGTTGACCAGCGCTTCATACTCGCCGATCAATGCGCGTTCGGTACGACGCTCCTCGGTGCGACCGAAGATGTCGAACGCGCCGCCGCGCAGGCCCTTGAACTTCGCGAGCACACCGAACGCCTTCATCATCCAGGCACCGTAGGTCTGCTTGATGAGATGGCCCTTGTCGTCGTGCTTCGCGAGCGAAGGCGGCGCGAGGTGGAAGCGCAGCGTGAAGTCGCCTTCGAACTGCTCGTTGATCTTCTTCATGAACGCCGGGTCGGTGTACAGGCGCGCGACCTCGTACTCGTCCTTGTACGCCATGAGCTTGTAGAGCGCACGGGCGACGGCTTCGGTCAGCGGCATCTGGGTGCCTTCCGGGGTGAGCGGCGTCTCGGCGGCGCGCACGCGCTCCACCGTCTGCTTGAATCGCTCGGCATAGGCGCGATCCTGATACGCCACGAGCTGGTCGTAACGGCGCTGGATCAGCATGTCGAGCGCACGCGGCGTGTGCAGCGTAATCAACTTGCCACCGGCGGCCGACGATTCCGGCGTCTCGTTTTGCTGCGCAAGCTTGCGCACCGTTGCGAGATCGTGCGCGGCACGGCGGCCCCATTCGAAGGCCTGCTTGTTCTTCTCGATGGCCACGCCGTTGAGTTCGATGGCGCGCGTGAGGGCGGCATATGACAGCGGTACCCATCCCTTCTGCCAGGCATAACCCAGCACGAACGGGTTCGTGTAGATGGTGTCGCCCAGCAGTCGCAGCGAGAGATGGTTCGCATCGACGAAGTCGACGCCTTCACCGGCCGCCGCGCGGATATCGTTCTCCGTGCTCGAGCCCGGGAAGCGCCAGTTCGGGTTGCGGATGAACTCGGCGGTCGGTGTGTGAGCGCTGTTCACGACGATGTTCGTCACACCGTGCTGCACGCGGGAGAGCGTGTCGTCGCTGGCGGTGGTGATGGCGTCGCAACCGATCACCACACGCGCGTCGCCCATGGCGATACGCGTGGCGTGAATGTCCTCGGGTTGCAGGGCGATCTGCACGTGGCTCGTCACCGCGCCGCCTTTCTGCGCAAGACCGGTCACGTCGAGCGTTGTCACCCCCTTGTTTTCCAGATGCGCAGCCATGCCGAGCAGGCCGCCGATCGTGACCACGCCGGTGCCGCCCACGCCGGTCACGAGAATGCCGTAAGGGCGCGTGATTGCCGGTAGCGCCGGCTCGGGCAGCGGCGGCAGACCGCTGCTGTCGACCTGTGCCGTCTTGGGCTTGCGCAACTGGCCGCCTTCCACCGTCACGAAGCTCGGGCAGAAGCCGTTCAGGCACGAGTAATCCTTGTTGCACGTCGACTGATTGATCTGGCGCTTGGTGCCGAATTCCGTTTCCAGCGGTTCGACCGACAGGCAGTTCGACTTCACCGAGCAGTCGCCGCAACCTTCGCAGACCGCCTCATTGATGACCACGCGCTTCGCCGGATCGGGGTACGCGCCGCGTTTGCGGCGGCGGCGCTTCTCGGTGGCGCACGTCTGGTCGTAGATCAGGATCGAGGTGCCCTTGACCAGGCGCAACTCGCGCTGCACGCGGTCGAGTTCGCTGCGGTGGTAGATGGGCACGTCGCCCACGAGCTTCACGCCTTCGTACTTCTCGGGCTCGTCCGTCACGATGACGATCTTCGCGGCGCCTTCGGCATCGACCTGCGCCACGATCTGCGGCACGGAGAGGGTGCCGTCGACCGGCTGGCCGCCGGTCATGGCGACGGCGTCGTTGTACAGGATCTTGTAGGTGATGTTGACCTTCGAGGAGATCGCCGCGCGAATCGCCAGCAGGCCGGAGTGGAAGTAGGTGCCGTCGCCGAGGTTCGCGAAGATGTGTTCGTCGCACGAGAACGGCGCCTGACCGATCCAGGGCACACCTTCTCCGCCCATCTGCGAGAAGGTGTCGGTCTTGCGATCCATCCACACGGTCATGTAGTGGCAGCCGATCCCCGCGATGGCGCGCGAGCCTTCGGGCACGTTGGTCGACGTGTTGTGCGGGCAACCCGAGCAGAACCACGGCTTGCGCTCGGCCGCGACGCGCGGCTTGGCAAGCGCCTGTTCCTTCGCTTCGATCACGCGCAGGCGTGTGGCGATACGATCGCGCACATCGCTCGGCAGCTCGAACTTCTCCAGGCGCGTGGCAATGGCCTTCGCAATCAGCGCGGGCGAGAGTTCGTAGTGGGCGGGCAGCAGCCAGTTGGCCATCGGCACCGACCATTCGCCGCCGGCGCCGTCCTTCTCGTCGAACTTGCCGTAGACGCGCGGACGCACGTCGTCGCGCCAGTTATAGAGTTCTTCCTTGATCTGATACTCAAGGATCTGACGCTTTTCCTCGACCACCAGAATTTCCTGCAGACCCTGTGCGAACGCGCGCGCACCCTGCGCTTCGAGCGGCCACACACAGCCCACCTTGTACAGACGAATGCCGATGCGCTGGCACGTGGCGTCGTCGAGACCGAGGTCGGCGAGTGCCTGGCAGACATCGAGATAGGCCTTGCCGCCGGTCATGATGCCGAAGCGCGCGTTCGGCGAATCGACCATCACGCGGTCGAGCTTGTTGGCGCGCACATAGGCCAGACCCGCGTACCACTTGTAGTCGATCATGCGCGCTTCCTGCACGAGCGGCGGATCGGGCCAGCGGATGTTCAGGCCGTCGGGCGGCATGATGAAGTCGTTCGGCAACTGAATGTCGACGTTGTGCGGATCGATCATCACCGAGGCCGACGATTCGACCACGTCCGTCACACACTTCATGGCGACCCACAGGCCGGAGTAACGGCTCATCGCCCAGCCATGCAGGCCGTAGTCGAGGTACTCCTGCACGTTCGACGGATACAGCACCGGAATACCGGCCGCCTTGAAGACGTGTTCGGACTGGTGGGCGAGCGTGGAGGATTTGGCGGCGTGGTCGTCGCCGGCGAGCACCAGCACGCCGCCGTGTTTCGATGAGCCGGCCGAGTTGCCGTGCTTGAAGACGTCCATCGAGCGGTCGACGCCCGGGCCCTTGCCGTACCACATGGAAAACACGCCATCGAACTTGGCGGGATACAGATTGACCTGTTGGGAGCCCCACACCGAGGTGGCGGCGAGGTCTTCGTTCAGCCCGGGCTGAAAGACGATGTTATGGCCGGCGAGGTGTTGCTTCGCTTTCCATAGTGAGAGATCCAGACCACCGAGCGGCGAGCCGCGATAGCCTGAAATGAAACCGGCGGTGTTCAGCCCGGCGACGGCGTCGCGCGCCTGCTGCAACATCGGCAGGCGCACCAGCGCCTGAATGCCGCTCATGTAAGCGCGTCCGCGCTCGAGCGTGTACTTGTCGTCGAGCGTGACCGATTCCAGTGCGGCCAGCAAGCTCGGATTGACGGGGGCGTTCATGGGGTGTGCTCCTCACTCTCACTGATTTTGGGATCGCCAAAACTTCTTGCCCCCCCGCTCTCGTGAAGCAGGACGGCCGTGGTGAATGCCGGCCTTGATAAGTTGCTCTCTCCCGAGTGTTCACCTGCGTGGTGTCACCCGGTGGGCGGGGCCTTTTTTCGTGATGCTGATGCCAGTCGGACTCATGTTAGCACCGGCGTCATGGCATTGCCTGACGGTGAAGGTGACGTTGCATAAGTTGCCGCTCGGGGCAGTACCACGCGCATTATGACGTTTACGTAAACGTAAAACGGCTGGCGTAAACCCTCGGCCCTGCTCGGCAGTTAGTCAGCCGATGCATTGTCCGGCGAATGTCTGGGGGGATCCCTCACAGATTCGGGAGGTGCGGCACCCGGACGCGCTCCGATTTCCGGAATTTCCATCAAAATGGCGCCTTTGTGTCGGGATTGTGTCGCGAACCGTGCGTTTTGTCGGCGTCTTCCGACATGCGGGTAACAACGTGTAACGGTTCGGGGCGAGTGGGAACAGAGCAGGCAGAATGCCCACTAATGCCTTACCCGAGACGTTGGGTACGTTCTTCGCGCACCGCAAGTGCGCATGCAATAAAGCAATACGTAAGAAGGAGTCACTGTGAATCAACGAAACATCGCCAAATTCCTGCTGGTTTCCGCTTCGTTCCTGACCCTGGAAGTGAGCGTCGCCCGTGCCGATGAACTGGCACGCGACAAGACGGCCGAACCGACCCCGGTTGTGGCCCGTGTTACGCCGCAGCCGCGCGCCACGCAACAGCCGCAGCGTTACGAAGGCCCGCTCGACCAGCGCACGATCGATCCGCGTGAATTCCAGCGCCGCTGATGCGGCCTGAACATCTCTGAACGTGTCGTCGCCATACCGGCGACATGTTCCAGCCCACCAGGGCGCCGCGACATAAGGCCGGCGCCCTTTTTCTTTCTCCGCGCCAACTTGCTGTAATCTGTCGTAACGTGACGCCTAGGGCGAGGACTTCTCGAAATATGACAAAATGCGCAATAATGTTGCGCATAAATACCAATAATAGGGAGAAGTGTGTCAAAACTCGAACTGGACAAGATCGATCGCCGGATCCTCGCCTTGCTCCAACAAAACGGCCGGCTGTCCAATCTCGAAATCGCCGAACAGGTGCGGCTTTCGCCGAGCCCATGCCTGCGGCGCATCCGCCGTCTCGAGGAAGCGGGCGTCATTCGCGGCTACGTCGCGCTACTCGAACCGACGCGGCTCGGACTGGGGTTGCTCGCCTACGTCAATGTGCGCCTCGACAAGCGGCATCCGGGCGACGGGCAGGGCGGGTCGGTGATCGAACACTTCCGCAGCGTGGTCGACACGTGGACCGAAGTCGTCGGTTGTTACGCCATGGCCGGTGACATGGACTATCTGTTGCGTGTCCACGTGCGGGACATGGCGCACTTCTCGCGTTTCATGCAAACCCACCTGCTCGTGCATCCGAGTGTGGTCGACGTGAAGACGAGCTTCGTCCTCGATCAACTCAAGGAGACAACAGCGCTGCCGCTGCCGTAGTCCGATAGCGATCGTCGCGCACCGTCATTCTGACGAAAACAAAAAACCCGGCCAATCGGCCGGGTTTCTTTTTCTGCGATTCGCAAACGCGCGGTATCAGGCGGCGCGTTGGTTCGGCAGCAGGGCACCGAAGAGACGGCGTGCGTTACGGAGCTGGCGCTTGACCGCGTAGTCGAAGGCGGCGACCTGTTCCTGCATCATTTCCGAGAGCATCGACTGGGTGTCGGCCGGGGGCAGGCTGAGGTAACCGTCGGCTTCGCCATAAGCGAAGTTGATCTCCATGCCGGCCTTCTTCGCAATGCGCATCATGCGAGCGTTGCGCGACAGGCAATGCATGTAAAGCGTATCGACGCGTTTGTTGCGGCAGTGGATGGCGGCGCGCTCGAACAGGCGCGAGCCGATGCCACGGCCGCGGGCCGATTCGAGCACCGAGACACCGAACTCCGCGACGCGGCCGTTCTTGCCTTCCGGCAGTTGGGCCACGTGCGCGACGGCGACGAGTGCGAGGTTGTCGTCGTAGACGCCGAACACGCTGTCACGCGAGAAGTCGATGCTGGCGACGTAACGGGTAATCACGTCGTCGGTGACGGCCTGGCCGAAACGCAGCAGGCGGTCTTCTTCGCCGAGCGCCAGGAAGTGGCGCTGGAGACGATGGATGTCGCCGGACGTCAGCTCACGAATCAGCACGCTCGACCGCTCGTTGGCGGCAACCGTCGCGCGTGCGACGTCGGGCGTTTGATTCGGGGCAGTCATGGCGTAATCCTTAGCTATTCTTCTCGTCGTCACGGAATTGTGCGACGCAAAAGAATTATACCTGAGTGGCTAGGTAAAAACCCTAGGAATCACGCGAGCGCATTGGAGGGAATTGTCTAAGTGGCTGAAGAATGGCGTCTTTTCTGGGTTTCGCGCACCATGGGAATGATTGGATGGTTGCTGCGAGGCAACAAAAAAGGGCGATGGCTCGCCCTTTCGTTGTGAGTGAATGCTTACTTGTTCAGCCTCGTGGCGGCAACACCGCAGCGGGAATCGCGGCTTCGATGCCATCGGGCAGCGGCGCGGCGAGTCCGTGTTCGAGCACGGCGATGACTTCGTTGGCGAAATCGCGGTAACGCATGCGGCCACCCGGCTTGAGCCAGGTGAATGTCCAGTTGATCATGCCGAACAGCATCATCGTGAGCGCCGTCTGATTGTGCTTGACGACCCGGTCGGGGAACGCCCGCGTGAGCTGGCGCGCGAAAGCGGCCACCACGTCGCGCTGCCGATTGAGCACGATCTCGCGTTGCTCGTCGTTCAGGAATTTCACGTCGTTGAGCAGGGCGATGTGGCGCGTCTGCGACGTCTCGTACTCATCGAGAAACGCGCGAATCAGTTCATGGAACGTATCGCGCTCCGACAGTCCACGGCGTTGCCCCAGCGCCTCGACCTCGGTGACGATCAGCATCAGCCGCTTCGTATAGCGCTCCAGCAGATCGAACAGGATCGCGTCCTTGCTCGCGTAATAGTGATACAGCCGGGCCTTCGACGTGCCGCACGCGGCGGCCAGCTCGGACATCGAAGTGCTCGGATAGCTCGCGCGGGCGAAGGCTTCGGCCGCGACATCGAGAATCTGTTCGCGCTGCGATTCGTGATCGGGCGCTTTGGTACGTGCCATAAACGGGGGTTACTCCAGTCGTAGATCGCACGCGGCGGCGGATGTCGTGTCGCCGCGCAAGGCTAGCCGGCCTGCCGCACCGAGTTCGCGGCAGCGCCATAGTAAAAAGCTGTCGGTGGCAAAGAAGCCTTCGATACGCGGCATGGTGTCGCCCAGAAAGGCGGCCATCGGCGTCCAGGCCACGGGCGCCAGTCCGAGTATCTGATCGTCGATCTCGCCGAACGTCGCGCCTTCGAACGTGTTGTGTACCCACCGGCGCACTTGCGTATTCACTTGCTTGAGCGCACGCCATTCCAGCGACAGACGTCCGATGCGCAGCAGCGAGATCGGCGCGATACGCGCGAGCCGCTCGGCGAGCACTTCGGGGGCATACATGCCGACGCTGGTACGTCGCTCGATGCCCTGCGGTGTGCCGGGACCCGTCAGGTCGCTACTGCGCAATACAATTTCGTTGAGCCGCGCGGGCGTGTTGCGCAACGTAAAGGCCACGCGTCGCAACGTGAGTTGATCCGTCGCGCTGTCGCCGTGCCAGCACACCACGGCGGCGGCCGTCGGACCACCTTCGGCCAGGCGTCGCAGCGACGCCAGTTCTTCGCGGATTTCGTTCGCGTAGTCGCGACCGGCGGAAGGCATCACCCGTTGCCAGAATGCGGCGCGCTGCCGTTCGTTCTCGTCGATCTCGCGCAACGGGCCGATGGCCAGATCGTCACGCAGGACAAGGACGGGGTCGGCGCGGCGCGCTTGCGCCATTGCCGCGCGCAACTGCTGCGCGGCGATATCGCCACAGACGACATGGATGGTATTCATGCCCGGTAGTTTACGGTATTCCCGCTACCTCGGGTTGACGCTCCCGAAATGCCCGAAATAATCGACGCATTGGCCGGACTTCGCGCCTGTTACCGCAGTGTTGCCGCTACGTTCGCACCGTGTGGCAAACGCCTGTTTGACGCTCGGGCCGGTCCGGAGCGCCGCAGGCGATGTACCGAAACAGCCCGTATCGACGACGAGACGGCCGGCCGAAGCCGGCCGAAACCGGCGGCGATCAACGCTCGTCGTAGCTCACGACAACGCGCTCGGTGAGCGGACGCGCCTGGCACGTCAGCACGAAGCCCTGTTCGACTTCGTAATCCTCGAGCGTGTAGTTCTTGTCCATTGCCACTTCGCCTTCGAGCACTTTCGCGCGGCACGTGCAGCACACGCCGCCCTTGCACGCGTACGGCAGCGACAACCCGGCGGCCAGACCCGTATCGAGAATGCTCTGACCTTCGTACGGCTGACGCAGGCGACGCTCCTTGCCGTCCATCACGACAACCAGTTCGGCCATCGGCGTGTCGTCGGTGATCACGACGACGGGCTTCGCGCCGGCCTGCGGCGAGGGCACGCCGAAACGCTCGACGTGAATCTTTTCCTTGGCGACACCGGCGGCGGCCAGCGCGGCTTCGGCGGCGTCCATCATCGGGCCCGGGCCGCAGATGAAGGCTTCGTCGATGCTCGATGGCGGAATCAGCGCATCGAGGAACGCCGTGCACTTGTTCTGATCGAGCAGACCGTTGAACAGCTCGACTTCCTGCGCTTCGTCCGAGAGCACGTGGTACAGGCGCAGACGGCCGAGGTACGTGTTCTTCAGGTCTTCGAGCGCCTCGGCAAACATGATCGCGGGCACCGACCGGTTGCCGTAGACGAGCGTGAACTGGCTGTTCGGCTCGGCGGCGAGCGTCGTCTTGATGAGCGCGAGCATCGGCGTGATGCCCGAGCCGCCGGCAAAGCCGACATAGTGTTTGGCGTGCTCGGCCGACAGGCGCGTAAAGAAGCGGCCGTCCGGCGTCATCACGTCGATCTGTTGACCCGGCTTCAACTGGTCGTTCGCGAAATTCGAGAACTTGCCGCCCGGCACACGCTTGATACCGACGCGCAGCTCGCCGGAGGCTTCGTAATCCGGCACGCCAACGCAGATCGAGTAGGAGCGACGGGCTTCTTCACCGTCGATCTCGGTCTTGAGCGTGAGGAACTGGCCTTGCGTGAAACGGTAGGCGTCGCGCAGCGCGTCCGGCACCGTGAAGGCGATGGAGATGGCGTCGGCGGTCTCGGGACGGATTTCGCGAATGGTCAGCGAATGGAATTGCGGGGTCGTCATCGTGGGCTTCCTTACCGTCCGGGTGCGGGTGTCGACGAGGGGAGTGTCGGCATCGTTACGCGCGAAGCGGGATCAGTCGAAATCAATCAATAGGGCTTGAAGTAGTCGAACGGCTCGCGGCACGTACGGCAACGGTAATGCGCCTTGCAGGCGGTCGATCCGAAGGCCGATACGACCTCGGTGTCGTGCGATCCGCAGTGCGGGCAGGGCACGCCGTCTTTCGGGCGGCCGTAGAACGTGATCTTGCGTGGCGCGTCGGCGGCCACGGCATGCGCGCCCGTGGGCGGGGCGATGCCATAGCCGCGCAGCTTTTCGCGCGCCTCGGGGCTGATCCAGTCCGTCGTCCAGGCAGGCGCGAGAACGGTCTTGATGTGCCACGGGCCGAGGCCCGCGCGCGTCATGGCCGCATCGATGTCCTCGGCGATCTGTTGCATCGCCGGGCAGCCCGAGTACGTCGGCGTGATCACGATCTCGAACGCCACGTTGCCGCTGTCGTTCGTCACGACACGCACATCGCGCAAAATGCCGAGTTCACGAATCGACACCACCGGGATCTCCGGGTCCGGCACCGATTCGAGCGTCTGCCATGCGAGCGGCAGCGACGCCTCCGAGGCCGGCGTGAGCACGTCGGGCGCAACGGGGGGCGTGAGCGGCAGGGTCATGGTCGTATCCATCTGCATGATGTGCGTGTGCGGCTTACCAGCTCGCGCCGGGGTGCTGGCGTGCCAGCCCCTGCATCTCGCCGAGCAGATAGCTCATGTGCTCGGAGTGATGGCCGAACTTGCCCGTGCTCTCGAACGCACCGCCGACCGGCGCGGTGAGCGTGGCCTCGGTGAGTGCGTCGTTCACGGTGGCTTGCCAGGCGTCTTTCAGGTCGGCCATCGTCACGCCGGTGCCGGCGGCGACCACGGCGTCTTCGAGCGTGTCGCGCTTGAAGATCTCGTTCATGTACGGCACGAGATAGTCGAGGGCGTTCTGCGCGCGGCGGTGCGATTCCTCGGTGCCGTCGCCGAAGCGCACGAGCCAGTCGCGTGCGTGGTGCAGGTGGTAATGCGCTTCCTTGACCGACTTGGCGGCGATGGCGGCGAGTTCCGCATCGGCCGACTGCGCGAGCGCTTGCCACACTTCGACCATCAGGGCCGAGTAGAGGAAGTTGCGCACGATGGTCACGGCGTAATCGCGTTCGGCGGCGGTGGTGCCGGCCGTCGGGCCATAGTGGGGCAGCTCGACGAGCGTCCAGTTGCGGAAGGCGAATTCGTCGCGCCAGAAGGCGTAGTCGTCTTCCAGCTTGGTCACGCCGGTGAGGTCGGATTCGACCTTGGCGGCGTGCTGATACAGCATGCGTGCCTGGCCGATGAGATCGAGGCTCAGGTTGGTGAGCGCGATGTCTTCTTCCAGCACGGGGCCGTGACCACACCATTCCGCGTTGCGCTGACCGAGGATCAGCGCGTTGTCGGCGAGGCGCAGCAGATAGGACAGATGTTCCTGCGTCGGTTTCATGTTCTGGGGTCTCGCATGGGGCGCGCGTCTGGCGTGACGTCGAGTGTTGGTGGACGTCGGACCGGCGCGCCGCCGCTTACATGTGGTTCACTTCTTCCGGCAGCTGGTAGAAGGTCGGATGGCGGTAGATCTTGTCGGCGGCCGGATCGAACAGCTCGGCCTTGTCTTCCGGTGCCGACGCCGTGATGGCGGCCGACGGGACAACCCAGATGCTCACGCCTTCCTGGCGGCGCGTGTAGACGTCGCGCGCCATGCGCAGCGCCATGTCGGCGTCGGCGGCGTGCAGGCTGCCGCTGTGCTTGTGTTCGAGGCCCATCTTGCTGCGCACGAACACTTCCCAGAGGGGCCATTCCTTGTTGCTTGCTTGCGTCATGATCGTTCCTGATGTCTTGTGAGGGCGGTCTGGCGAATGTCGCTCAGGCGGCCTGCTTTTCGGCGCGCTGGCGCTGCTTGGCGGCGTGGGCCAGCGCAGCATCGCGCACCCAGGCGCCTTTCTCGTGGGCGGCCACACGCGTGCCGACACGTTCCTTGTTGCACGGGCCGTCGCCGCCGACCACGCGCCAGAATTCGGACCAGTCGATCTCGCCGTAGTCGTGCGCCTTGCGCGCTTCGTTCCACTTCAGATCCGGGTCGGGGAAGGTCACGCCGAGCACGCGGGCCTGTTCGACGGCGGCGTCGACGAACTTCTGACGCAGATCGTCGTTCGAGATGCGCTTGATGCCCCACTTCATGGTCTGGGTGCTGTGGATCGAGTCCTTGTCGCTCGGGCCGAACATCATCAGCACCGGCCACCACCAGCGGTTCACGGCTTCCTGCACCATGTCGCGTTGCGCTTGCGTGCCGCCCATCATCGAGAGCAGGGCGTCGAAGCCCTGGCGCTGGTGGAACGACTCTTCCTTGCACACGCGGATCATGGCGCGGGCGTACGGGCCGTACGAGCAGCGGCACAGCGGCACCTGGTTCATGATGGCGGCGCCATCGACGAGCCAGCCGATCACGCCGACATCGGCCCACGTGAGCGTCGGGTAATTGAAGATGCTGGAGTACTTGGCCTTGCCCGAATGCAGCGCGTCGATCATGTCGTCACGCGAGAAGCCGAGCGTCTCGGCGGCCGAATACAGATAGAGGCCGTGACCGGCTTCATCCTGCACCTTGGCCAGCAAAATGGCCTTGCGCTTGAGGCTGGGCGCACGCGAAATCCAGTTGCCTTCCGGCAGCATGCCGACGACTTCCGAGTGGGCGTGCTGCGAAATCTGGCGAACGAGCGTCTTGCGGTACTCGGCCGGCATGTAGTCCTGCGGCTCGATCTTCTGATCGGCGGCGATGCGCGCGTCGAAGCGGGCTTGTTGCTGCTGCTCCGCCTCGCTCAGGGCGCGCACGCCCTTGGGGCTGTTGCCGGCCAGATCGATGGCTTGCGTATACATAGAGGAAGGCCTCCGCGACATGTGGGGATATGAAACGCATTATAAACCGACCGGCCGGTCGGTCAATAAATGTTTTCCATGATATGCGGGGGAGCGATTGTTGCCGCTGGTCGGGAGGGAAGGCGGGTCGTTTCGGGGGGACGAAGCCCGCAAGTCCCGCCGTTTGGGCTATCCGCCGAGGAGACTCAGCCGGTCGTGGTCGAAGCGCCGGCATTCTTGCTGAATCCATTCGGAGAAGATGGCCGTGCGCCGGTCGAAGGGATCTCGCGAGAGCAGGACATATCGCGCGGGCGATTTCACCGGTTTGCCGGAAATCGGCACGAGACGGCCGCTCCGGATGTCGTCGTGTATCAGGGCGGTCCGTCCGATGGCGACGCCCTGATGGTTCAGCGCCGCGGCCAGCGCAAGACTCGACAGGTTGAACTGTGGGCCGTCGATGTCCTGCGTCGTGCCCGGATGGTTCGCGTCCATCCAGGTGCGCCATTCGACGAACTCCGTCGCACCGTCCCACGGCGAAGCGTCGTGCAGGAACACGACATCGCGAAACGACGCGTCATCCGCCAGCCCCGGATGCGCTGCGACATACGCCGGCGTGGCCACCGCCACCAGAAACTCGTCGAGGAGTACGTCGGCTTTGACTTCCGAGTATTGCGTCGGGTCATATCGCACGGCGACGTCGATGTCGTCGGCGCGCATCGACTGCCGGTCGATGCTCTGGAATTCCGCCTTCAGCCTGACCGAGACGCCAGGCTCCTGCCGGTGGAAGTCGGTCAGTCTCGGCATCAGCCATTGCAGCGCGAAGGAAGGCAGGCAACTGACCTGCAACGGCGCGTTCGAGATACCCAACCGCTGCAGCGTCGCCTGAATGTCTCCCAAGGCGCGCGCGGTGACCTCGAACAGCGCCTCGCCGTTCTCGGTGAGTTTGAGACTTCTGGCCTGCCGCACGAACAGTACATAGCCGAGCCGGTCCTCCAGATACCGGATTTTCTGACTGACGGCGCTCTGCGTCAGGTTCAGCGCCCGTGCCGCCTGGGTAAAACTCAACAGTCGCGCCGCCGTTTCGAAGCAGCGCAAGGCGCCCAGCATCGATGCGTCCAATTGCATATGCATTAGTCCAGCTAATGTGTTCATTAGAATCCAGCGCTATTTTTACGCAATCTCGGGCGCTAGCATTCCGTGAAGTATTGGAGAATCTCGGAAAATTGCCAACTATGCACGCTTCGGTCTTGCCCGCACTCGTATTAGCCCAACTTCAATCCCGAACCCCGACACTGTGGTTGAACGACCGGCTCGGCAATCCGCTTCGCACCGCCACGGGCTCGACTGCCGAGATCGTCGAGGCCGAGGCTCGCATGCGCCGCTGTGCACCGCTGCTGGCGGAGCTATTCCCGGAACTGACCGGGACGGGCGGGGAAATCGAGTCGGCGTTGATGTCGGCGGATGCGCTGAAGCCGGTCTGCGCGAGCGGCCCGGTGAACGACAACAGCGCGTGGTTTCTCAAGCGGGACGACGCATTGCCGGTCGCGGGGTCCATCAAGGCTCGGGGCGGCTTTCACGAAGTGCTGGCGGTTGCCGAGCGCATTGCGCTCGAACGCGGCGTGATTGCTGCAGATGACGACCGTCGAGCGCTGGCCTCGCCGGCAGCGCGTGACGTGTTCGCGCAGTACACCGTTGCGGTCGGCAGCACGGGCAATCTGGGGCTGAGCATTGGCGTGATGGCGGCGGCGCTGGGCTTCGATTCGGTCGTCCACATGTCCGCCGACGCGAAAGCGTGGAAGAAGGCGCGGCTGCGCAATCGCGGCGTTCGCGTCGTAGAGCATGAGGGCGACTACGCGCACGCCGTCGCGGGCGGCCGGGCGCAGGCCGAAGCGCTCGAGCACAGCCATTTCGTGGACGATGAACAATCGTCGCTCCTCTTCTACGGCTACGCCGCGAGCGCGCGACATCTCGCGTCGCAACTCGCCGCAGCGGGCAGGACCGTCGACGCGCAGCATCCGCTCTTCGTCTACCTCCCGTGCGGTGTCGGCGGCGCGCCCGGGGGCATCACCTTCGGGCTGAAAACGCTGTTCGGACCGCACGTGCATTGCTTCTTCGCGGAGCCGGTGGCTTCGCCCTGCATGCTGGTGCAACTGGCGTCCGGGCGCGAGACGCCCGTGTCCGTCTACGACATCGGGCTCGACAACCGGACCGACGCCGACGGGCTGGCGGTAGGCGAGGCGTCGCATCTTGTCGCTCCGCTCATGGTCTCGCAGCTTTCCGGCGTGTTCACGGTGGCCGACGACGAACTCTTCGTGAACCTGCACACCCTGAAGTCTTGCCTCGACGTGGAGGTCGAGCCCTCCGCCGCGGCAGGTCTGAGCGGCCCGGACTGGGTACTCAACTCGGCCGAGGGCCGGGCGTACCTTCGTGCGCACGACATCGCCACGGATCAGGCAACGCATGTGATCTGGTCCACGGGCGGCTCGCTGGTGCCGGCGGAAGAACGCGAGCGCTTCTACGAACGTGCCGAAGGGCTCGTGCGCGCTCGGACGATTGCCGCACAAGCCAACTGAAGTATCGACAACAACTATTCGCTGCAGGAGTCAGGCTCATGGAACAACAGGCAACGATGTCATCGCATGCAGGCGCGAGCGCTGCGCGTTCGGTCTTCGAGGACGCCACCTATCGCAAGGTCGCCTTGCGATTCATTCCGTTCCTCATGCTGTGCTACGTGGTGGCGTACCTCGATCGGGTCAACATCGGGATCGCGAAACTGAACATGCTCGCGGATCTTCAATTCAGCGAGGCGGCCTACGGTCTGGGCGCGGGATTGTTCTTCATCGGCTACATGCTGTTCGAGGTGCCGAGCAATCTGATCATGCATCGGGTAGGCGCGCGGCTCTGGATCGCGCGAATCATGATTTCGTGGGGGCTGCTCTCGGGGATCATGGCGTTCGTCACCGCGCCGTGGCAGTTTTATGTGGTGCGCTTCCTGCTCGGGGTCGCCGAAGCCGGCTTTTACCCGGGCGTGATCCTCTTCCTGACGTACTGGTTTCCCAACCATCGCCGGGCCAAGATGACGGCCATCTTCCAGGCCGGCATTCCGGTCGCCGGCCTGCTCGGCAGCCCGCTGTCGGGATGGATCCTCGACACGTTCCATGAGGTCGGCGGTCACGCCGGCTGGCAGTGGGTGTTCGTGCTCGAAGCGCTGCCGACGCTGCCGCTTGCGATCGGCGTGTTGCTGATCCTCACCGATCGGGTGAAAGACGCCCGCTGGCTGACGCAAGAGCAACGTGACCTGATCGCGAAGGACATTGCGCAAGACGAGAAGGGGCGTCCGCACATGCCGCTGTCGCACATCCTGCGCGACGCTCGCATCGGCAAGATCATTCTGATGACGTTCCCGGCGATGATGGCGCTCTACACGCTGGGCTTCTATCTGCCTACGCTCATCAAGGACGCCGGCGCCGTGGGCGGTCTGCAGGTCGGCCTGCTCAGCGCCATCCCCTACTGTGTCGCTGCGATTGCGATGATTCTGGTCGGCCGTAGCTCGGACCGTCGTCGCGAGCGCCGCTGGCACCTGGCCGGCATCATGCTGGTTGGCGCATTCGGTCTGGCTGCCAGCGTGTTTGCGGGGCAGAATCTGACGCTGGCCGTCATCTCGCTGTCGATCGCGGCGGCAGGCATCATCAGCTTCTCGCCGATCATGTGGACGCTGCCGACCGCGTTCCTTGGCGGCGCGACGGCAGCCGCATCCATCGGCGCGATCAACAGTCTGGCCAACCTCGGCGGGTTCGTGAGCCCGTACCTGATCGGCTGGATTCGGGACACGTATCACAGCACGGCCCCCGCCATTTTCGTCATCGCCGGGTCGTTGCTGATCAGTGCTGCCATCGCGCTGAGCTTCGATCCGAAGACGGTGAATCGTTGAGCATCGCCCGACTGACAGAGGAGAATTTCGACAATGACGCGCACATCCATGCGATTCGCGGTGGCCGGCATCATCCACGAAACCAACACCTACGCCACGGCGTTCTCGGGTCTGACACCGCTGCGCGCCTTCGAGCAGTACTGGGGTGAGAGCATCCCGGCCGTGTTCGACGGCGCCAACCATCAGGTGGGCGGGTTCATCGAAGGGGCGCGGCGTGTGGGTGCGACGCTCGAATACGCGTTCGTGGGGCAGGCCACGCCCTCCGGCACCATCGATGCGCGTGCGTATGCCGCGATGAAGCAGGAGATTCTCGACGGCATTCGCGCCCGGTTGCCGGTCGATGGGGTGCTGCTGGCGCTGCACGGCGCCGGTGTCGCCGATGGCACGGAAGACATCGAGGGAGATCTGGCCGCGGCCGTTCGGGAACTCGTGGGCGCCGACATTCCGATTGCGGCGGTGTACGACCTGCACGGCAATTTCACGGAGGCGATGCGCTTGTCATGCGACATCACGCTCCCCTGCAAGCTATACCCACACACGGACTTCCTCGATCGCGGCATCGAAGCGGTCGAATTGATGGTGCAGATGCTGGACGGACGACTCACGCCTGCGACCGCCGTGCGGTATCTGCCGATGTTGCCGTACATCGTCACCACGCAGGAGGGCTTCACGCCGGCGCTGGTGAACGATCTTTGCGCGAAGCTCGTGGCGCAGTACGAGGTCGTCGACTGTTCCTGGTTTCACGGGTTCCCGTATGCGGACATCGCGGCGCCGTGCCCCTCGGTGGTCTGCACGACCCACGGCGATCCCGCGCTGGCGCAAAAGCTCGTGGATGAAGTGGCCGACTGGATCTGGCGTCATCGCGAGGCGTTCCGTCCTTCGTTCCCTTCGCCGGAAGCCGGCGTGGCTGCCGCGCTCGCCGCAGCCGACGGGCCGGTCGTGGTGAACGAATACGCGGACAATCCGGGCGGCGGCACGCCGGGCGACGGGACGCATCTGCTGCGTGCGGTGCTGGACGCGCGGCCCGCACCGGGCACGGCTTGCTTTGCGTCGATCAACGACGCGCAGGTGGTCGCGCAAGCGCAGGCCGCCGGCGTTGGCGCGACGATCCGCGTGTCGCTGGGCGGCAAGCTCGGACGGTACCAAGGGCAACCGATCGAGGCGGATGCCTACGTCAAGTCGATCACCGACGGGAAATTCGTGAATCGTCCGGGGGCGATGTTCGCGGGCGTGAATTTCGATCTCGGTGCGATGTGCCGCCTCGTCATCGACGGCGTGGATGTGATCGTCGCCTCGCGCGCCGAACAGATCTACGACATCGAGCCGTTCGCGATGCATGGTCTCGACGTGAGCGCGCACAAGCTCATTGCCTTGAAGGGCGCGAATCACTTCCGCGCGTACTACCGTCACCTGGCGACACAGATCATCTCCGTCGACAGCGTGGGGTTGAGCACGGCGGACATTACGTCGTTCGACCGTGAGCGCCTGCAAGGGCAGTACTGGCCGCTGTCGGAGGCGGCGACTTTTCAGGTCGCACGATAAGGTCAGGCAAGGGCTACCGCGAGGGTTGTCCGAAATGCTCGCGGTACTGCTGCGGCGATACGCCAAAGCGGCGCTGGAACACCTTGCGCATGTTGTGCGGGTCGCCGAAGCCGCACTCCCACGCGATTGTCTTGAGTGGCGCGTTGCCGTTCTCCAGCATCACGCGGGCAGCATCGACCCGGGCGGCGCTCACGAAGTCCGCCGGGGTCACCCCCGCGTCGCGCGCGAACACCCGTGAGAAATTGCGCACGCTCATCTTTGCGACCGTCGCCAGATCGCCGACGGAAAGCGGGTCGGCCAGATGCGCAAGCACGTACTGCTGCACCTGTGCCACGGGGGAGTTCGGTTCGGCATACGGCGTGAGATACGGGCTGAATTGCGACTGCCCGCCCGCGCGCTGCGTGAAGACCACCAGCCGCTTCGCCACGTTGAGCGCCACCTCCTGTCCGTGATCCTGGGCGAGCAGATGCAGCGACAGATCGATCCCGGCTGTCACCCCCGCCGAGGTGAACAGATTGCCGTCCTGGACGAACAGCCGATCGGCTTCGATGTGCGCACCGGGTGCGCGCTGCGCCAATACGTCGACATCGTTCCAGTGAGTCGTCACGTGCTTGCCGTCGAGCAGGCCCGCGGCGGCCAGCACCAGCGCGCCGTTACAGATCGAACCGTAGCGGCGGGCGCGCGGCACCATGCCGTGCAGCCACCGGTAGACGTTCGGGCCGAGATCGTCGGTCAGCAGCGACGGACCGCCCGCCACCAGCAGCAGGTCGACATGACCGCCCACGTCCTGATAGTGGCGTCGCGGCAGCAGCGCCATGCCGTTCGAGCAGGCGATGGGGCCATGCTGGGTGCCCACGACCTCCGTCTGATAGTGGTCGTCAGGTAGCAAAAAGCGATTGGCTTCGGCGAAGACATCGAGCGGGCCGCTCACGTCGAGCGACTGCACACCGGGAAAGACCAGCAAGGCGACGTGACGAATCATGGACGGTTGACGAGGATGACGCCGCCCGGCGCGGATGACGTTGAGCGCGCTGGCAGCAATGCGACGCATTTTGGCAGAAAACGGCGCCCGAGACCGGGGCGGCCAACCCGATGGCGCGAAGGTGCCGCGAGTTGGCGCAATCGGGCCGATGGCCCGGGTCGCAGAAGGACGGGACGGCTTCGACAATGGGTGGCATCGGGGCGGCAAGGTTTGTCGTTGCCGTGCCCCGAGTTCAGTCCTGTCCCGATGCGAGGTTATCGATGTCCAAATCTGCCGCCGCCGTTGCCGTTGCGACTTCCGCCACTGCCACATCTTCCGCCGTCCCGCCCGTTCGATATCCGGACGCCGCCTCGCTGGCCGAGCGCGTCGGACCGGCCTTCTCCGTCGATGGCATGCTCATGGCGCGTCACAAGACCCGCGCGGCGATCCGCGACATTGCGGCGCAAGTGCGCCCGGGCATGGTGGAGGAAGACGCCGTCGCCATGGCCAAGGGCGTGCTGGTTGCCGCCGGGCTCGAATTGAGCTGGCACCCGACACGCGTGCGCTTCGGTCGCAACACCCTCAAGCCGATGCGGGTGGCCTCCGAGCCGGGCGTGGTGCTCGGCGAGAACGATCTGTTCTTCATCGACATCGCTCCGCGCTTCGACGCGTGGGAAGGCGACGGCGGCGCGAGCTTCGTCGTGGGCGAGCATGCGGACTACGCACGGTGTGCCCGCGATGCCGAAGCACTGTTCCACGATGTGCGGGGCAAGTGGCAGCGTGACGGTGCGTCCGGGGAGGCGCTCTACGCCTACGCCGACGATGTCGCGAAACGCATGGGCTGGACACTCAACTTCGAATTGCCCGGCCATCGCGTGTCCGACTTCCCGCATGCCGCGATCCATACCGGCTCGCTCGCAGCGTTCGAGAGCACGCCCGCCGCCATGCGCTGGATTCTGGAGATCCACCTGCGCGACCCGCACATGCGCTTCGGGGCGTTCTTCGAAGACATGCTGCTTGAAGACACCTATTACTGATCGACGATCGTTCACGTCCCAGTAGCGCGCCGTTTATTTTGACCCGCGCTGACGTTTAATTTGACCCAGCAATTTCGGCTGATAATTTGGCGTGTCCGCAAAGACGTACGGTGGCTTTGCGATACTCGCGGATTTGAATGAAACCCAGCCGCCTACGCCGCTCTACTCCCCCATCCCTGTCGGCCTCAATCTGCCGATACCTCGCCGAAGTCTCCCCGCTGAAAAAGAGCCTTGTCGCCGAACAGTCGATCGCCAAGGTTTGGATGGCGTCGCGGATCGGCAGTCGGCCGCTCGACCGCATTCGAAACGCAGACCTGATCGCTCTTCGCGACGAATGGGCGCTAGACAAGGCTGCGTCGACCGTCGTCAGGCGTCTGGCGTTCTTGTCCCACGTCTACACCGTGGCTCGGAAAGACTGGGGGTGGACCGAGTTGGCCAACCCAGTCCAACTTGTCCGGAGGCCGACAGTCAATGACGCCCGCGATAGGCGTGTGATCAATCGCATCCGCATGCGCGGGGTGCCGGCCTCCGAGTGTCCCAGAAGCGAACTCGACTGGATCATCCAGGCCACGGCCTCAAAGGAACTCCCCGTGGTGATAACGCTCGCCGCTGAGACTGCAATGCGGCGCGGCGAAATATGCTCGATCAGGCGAGAGCATGTCGACCTGCTTCACGGGGTGATCCACCTTCCCGACACGAAAAATGGCACTTCAAGGGATGTGCCACTGAGCCCGTGGGCAAGGGAAACGCTGCGCCAATACCTTTCCGGGAAACCTTCGCGCGGCCCAATATTCACGATCTCCCCCGGAGCCGCCACCCGCGCCTTCATCAGGGCTCGCGCACGCGCACGGGAGCGCTATGAGCTGGCCTGCCGCGAACTCGGCCGTCGACCGAATCCCGCATATTTCCGGGACTTGCGGCTGCATGACCTGCGGCATGAAGCGACGTCGGTACTGGCTCCGATCTTCCAGTTGCACGAGTTGGCGAAGATCAGCGGCCATAAGGACACGCGCATGCTTCTACGCTACTACCATCCAGACGGGCGCGAACTTGCCCGAAAAATCGCGCGCAGCCCGCTGGGAAGGCGTCAGCAGGCACGCATACGGGATGATCGCGCGATGAGCGCCCCGTGACGGTCAGTCCGTGCCGAGAAGTTGATTTGTCGGGGCCGGTGCGTCCAGCGTCAGCCACGCCGGAATAGGACCGCCCCCGTCATATGTGACGCTTTCACTGTTTAGCTCAACTGTATCGCCCAGCGTGTATGCGGCCCCCGTTGCAACGACATAGAGCGACTTCTGGCGATGGTCCTCAACGATCATCCACTTCTCGCCGTCCCACTTAGGAACGGAGCCGTCGTTCGCTGCCGGCGGCTCTGCTTCCACGGCACCATAAGGCACGTTGAACTCGCCGGGGGACAGGAACAGCTCGTGAGCGGTTGTCCGGTACAGGAAAAATCCAGCAGCGTCGGTTTGGTACACGGTTTTCTCTTCCATCATCAATCCTTCAAAGGTAGTTTCACTGCAAATGCGCGGACGCTTGGCAGCTCCCAGCGCGACGCGGATCAACGCGTGAACGGTAACGCGGGAAGCGTCCGCGCCTGGAACATCTTTGGGCCGTTCGCAAGCACCGGAGATCCGATCTATTTCGACCGAGCGGCAGGGACTTCTGAGCTGTTCGTCAGTTCGAATTTTGATAATGCACGGGTCATTCGAACGTCGACAGAAAGTCGACCGCTAAATACCGCTTACGCACCTCGAATCCACGTTTAAATGTGTAGGCGCGGCGCGTAGGCGGTGTTGATCGGGCGAGTCTCAGAGCCTCCGGCAGACTCGGTTCTCAGATCGGCAGCTCCGTCCGTGTTGGCACGCACTGCGGCCTTGGCAAGCCCGGAGGTGTTCGTATTCGACGTGAGATATTGATGGTCGTGTGCCTGAATCTGGCCCGTTTGCCTCGTGCCGAGCGTCCTCGCATTTGCAGTGTCAGCGTCGGTCCCCGTGTACCGACGGAACTGATTGCGCAAGTCCGGACACCGGAAATTGTCTCCGCCCAGGTCGACAAACTTGTGCATGCCGGCAGTCCACGTCCCTGAGGCCACGACCAGGCTGTTTTCTTGCGCGTAACCCCAGAGCGCTGCATATGCTGTCTTGCTTAACGTGCCGCCCACCGCGTCGACCTCGCTGGCCAGCGGCGTCAACGTGTGTCCGTCCAGCGGACGCCCGCAAAGCGGTGATCGATAGCCGGTGAAGTATGCGCTGGCGCTCCAGATCCAAACCTCGCCGGCCTCGGCCACGGTAATCGGTCCGATATTCTGTGTGGGCAAAGACGTGATCGAGTAGATCCGGGGATAGTCAGAGCGCTTGGCAAAGACGGCCAGCAGTGCGTCACGCAGGAGCGTGTAACTATCGGGGTCATCAGGATTGAACGGCTGGCCGTCCATATTCGCCAGCTTCAGCAGTTCCATCAGGCTCCAGATGATCATATTGCCGTCATTCCCGGACCAGACCGTCGGCACGGCGACGCTGTCGCTGTGCATGCGATGGCCAGTCGGGCCGTGCACCACATTGTCGGCACTGGTTGTGTAGTCCATTCAAAGCCTCTTTAAAGGTAGATTACGTTGATTTCAAAGCGCGCCGGCGCGATTCGGCCAAGCAGGCATTGGATTTCGATGCCGTCCTGGCTGCAGATGCGCAGACGTTGACCAACACGGTTTGATCCGACCCGGAAAGGGACGCACAGATACAGCACCTTCACGTTGAGCACGCCTGATAGGCTGCCGAGCCGTTCGCCGACCCGGTTTCTCCCAACGCGAAATGGCGTCGAATACCAGATTTCGACTTGGTAGCCGTATCTGGCCAGATAGGCTTTGATCGCCTCAGGGCTTTCCGCCGAGCTGTCGTCGTAGGCCAGGTCAACGTCACCGCGCAGTCGCGCCAGCATGTTCGTGCGCCTTTGCTCTCCATCCTGTTCGCCCTCGAAACAGGGATCAGGCAGGCCTAGCGCTTCCTCCCATTCCTCCAGACGCGAGCACGTCCGATGGGGAATCCACTGCCGAACGGCGCTTTCCACCCATTCGTGGTGCTCGCGCAGGACGCCCGCCCATGCCTTGAGCCAACGCATGACGACAGATCCTGGAGCGCGCGGAAACGCAAAGCCAGGCGGCAAAAGGTGCGTCAGGGCTTGCCAAAACTTGTCCATCAGCGGAACGTCACCGATCGGAGGATCAGGATCTCGTACGCGCCCGCGACCAGGAATCCGCCCTCCGTGAGAACGGGTGCGATAAACCGATGGTCGAATTCGCCAGGCGCTGTCGAAACGGCTTCACGTAGGTGCGAATGAGGGATTCGGCCATGCGGTGCTGCCTCGCGAAAGAACAGGTCTTTCAGCTCAAGCTCAATCGCGGCGCGTGTCGCCGCCGTATCCGGCGTAATCTCTAGCTCGATGTCGACGAAGACCGGATCCGGCACAATCACAAAGAGCTCGTCTGGCGGCCCCCGCATCGGATCTCGGATGTAGTCGTAGACCAGTTGCTTCTGCGCGGCCGTCGGCAGACCGTACGGCGTGTTGTTGTCGGCCATGATGACGACGCCCGCCGATGTCGGGCCACTCGGGTTGCGAACGCCCCATGCGCGCGTGATACCCGGCACGGAGAGTGCCCAGCGTTCGTAGTCGCCAGGCGCACTGCCTCGGGGCGGGTTAGCCAAACGCTGCCCCAACCGATAGATGCCTTCGGCGTCTGTCTCACGGTCCGTGCCGGCGGCGATGCCATCAGGGCCGACCTTGAAGCTGACATCAATGCCTGGGACGGTCGCAATCAGCTCCAGCGGCGTGTCGGCCGCGAGGTTGCCTGTACTGCCTGCGACGTCGCAAGCGACCTTGGCCGTGATGCTCAGATCGGCCGCGACGCGAGCGTCTTCGAGTACCGTGAACGTTTGGTCGCCGTCAGCCCGAAGGACGTTGCCAGCTTCCAGCAAGGAATTCGCGGTGCCGGTGCCTGTCACCACGCCGCGTGAAACGTTCGCCTCTTTACGCGGCAAGCCGTAGGCGACCAGCCAATCGTCCAGAAACTCGTCGCTCGACTTGGTCGGAATGGCTTGCTTGGCGATGTAGTCGCGCAGATAACGGTATGCGCCGTGAATTCCGACGCCCTGGACGAACGCCTGCACATCGATGTTCGAGCGTGCGAGCGCCACGTCCGTGGCGGACAAATCCGCCCCTTGTGCAGTCGCGGCGTCGACAAGACCTTGCTGAAGCTGGCGAGCCGCGTTGTCCTTGAGCTCGGCAATCGAAGGAATTGCAACCTGGACGGATGTGCTCATGCTGCAGCCCTCCGAAGGCTCGTGCCCCAAAGCACGTCGTAGACCGGGCGTTCGGTGTTCCCTTGGAAAATGCGCGGGCGTAGCGCGAGGCGTTCATTCGTCGCCCCGGTCCACTGCGCGACTACGTCGACCTGGCTGGCCACATCAGAGCGAACCATCCACTGCAGGGACTCCCACGCGGCGAAGCGAGCCCGCTCCAGCATGTCGACGGTCGATTTGGTGACATAACAGAGCCACAGATGCGAGCCCCACGCGTCGGTTTCATCGCGAGGCGCATCAGTAGCAGGCATGGCGAACTCGTCGCCACACCAGCCTCTACGGTCCGTCTGGTTCTGAGGCAATACCGTGTCGTCGTCAGCTCGACGGTCGCAAAACAGCGACAGAATGACTGCCGTGCAAAGGCTGTCATCGAGCTCAAGCGCGCGAACCTCTAGGAGGTCGGCATAGTGACCAACGGCGATACAAGGATTGGAGAAATCGTGCCAGGCACCTTTGGTCGTGCGACCGCTCCGAACGACGCTCCAGTCGAACGGAATACCGGTTTCAACGGATGCTCGGGAGGTGGTGAGGATATCGATCATGATGGCCTATTGATTAGGCCTTCATGATCGGTTCAGGAGGGGTTTAAGTCGCTGTGAAACATTTCACAAACGACGGGAGCGGGTTAGCGAGAAACGCCGCCGGACTGGTCGCCACCGTGTTGAACGTTGTCGTGCTTGTGGCCGAAATACTCGCTTTCTGAGACCTGCAGTGACTCGCCGACTTCCGCGCGCGTGCCGACCGTAAGCGCCTCGCTGGTCGACAACGTTGGCGTCGTGACGACCACGCCGTTCTTGCCTTTGAGGGCAATAGTGTCGGCGTCCACCTCGAAATCCGTGCACTTCGCAGTGATCTTCCCGCCCTGGCTGAGCAGGATGCTATGCCCTTCCTTGTGCCATACGGCCACATCGTAAGGTGCCAGGCGGGGCCGGCCGTCGATACGATCCATGCGCAACACGATCGTGTGCCCGCCGGCCTCGATGACGAGCCCTTGACCGTCAACGGGATTGCCCGCAAAACCGTAGTCTTGCCAGCGCTCAACGCTTTCACGGCCGTTGCTGTCAAAAACCTGCACTGACACTTCCTGGACGGGGCCTTCTTTGAGGCCGCGCAGCAGTGCGCGGCGTAGCATGTTCATGAGGTTCATGACGGGTCTCCCTTGAATTCGAGCACGGAACCGTCCTTGCCGCGCTTTCCCTTACCGCGACCGCGTCGCACCTTCGTCTTGAGCGGCACGGTGTCGTATGCCTCCTTCGGGCGTACCAGCAGTTCGGTCACGTCGCCTTCCTTGAGGTCCACAGTCTGTTTCACCTCACAGATCAGCCATTCTTCACCGTCCAGACCCGCGATGTCGTCGTAGATCGGAACAAGCGTATTGATTTCCCACGGCTTGCCTTGCCACGTCCAGCCTTCCACCGTGTACTTGAAGCCGAACGCGTGGCCCCGACGAACGCGCATTGTGTGGTCGACCAGACGCTGCATGTCCGGCGCTTCGTTGTTGCCATCCGCGTGGATCACCAACGGTAGATAGCGCTTCATGCCTGGGTCTTTGGCGTGGGCCTTCTGTTGCGCAGCCTGGCTGAACGCCTTGGCAACATCGCCCATTGTTCCGCCGACATCGAGCGTCTGAAGGCTCTTGTGGTGCGCGACGTTGCCCTGGCCATAACAGAAATAGTCCGAGTGGCGGTCCGCGTCGGTGCCAGCACTCTCCATGCTGATCACGTTGACGCCCCGCACAATGGCCCCATGGCTTTTCGTTTGGCCCGCTCGGGTAATGAGCACGCGCCCCTCTGCATCGGTTGTCACCAGAACACCGCGCAGTCGAGCTGCGCGTGCGAGTACCTGGACGACCTTCTCTCCGTGCTCGACCTTCAGATCCCGAATCGGCTCGCCGATGTCCGTATCGATACGTACGTCGATGCCAAAAGGCGAGCACAAGTCCCGGGCGATCCTATCGAGTTTCGCGTTTCGCCACTGGCCGCCCCGATAGATCGCAGAGCATGCCACTAGGTCGCCGCTACGGCTTCGGCCCTCAATCTTGAATCCGCAGTCGTCACGCCGATAGAACGGCTCGGCGGCAAGCACCGTCCCGGTCACGACCAACGTGTCGTTGATGCGGATTTTGATGCTGTCCTGGCGATTGATGTCCGGAGGGTTGCCGGGAATAAGGGAAACCGGGATGCTGAAGCGGCTCGAGAGCGTCTCCAGCGATCGCTCGACGCTAGACGACAGCCACCCCTGGTAGTCGCGGCCATTGACCGTCACATAAATCTTCGCGTCGTCGCGCGTGAACTGAGTGGGTTTTGCCATAGGTCAGTCGTGCTTCGTGATGCGCAACGGAGTGCCGGGCGGCACAAGCAGCGGATGGCGGACATGCGGGTTCATGGCCATGATCTCGTCGGCCCAGCGAGTGGTGCCGAACATCCGATACGAAACGTACAGCGCCGGCTGCCACGACTCGGGCGTGTAAGTCGTGAGACGCGCCAGATCACGCGATCGCGCCTGCAGGTCAGTGAGCACAGCGGTTTTCAGGCGTACCAGCGAATCATGAGTTGTCGTTGCGCCGACGCCACCAATCGGCTCAGCGGCGCTGGCCAGAATCAGCTCGGTGATCTGTTGACCGAAGTCGGAGCGAAGCGCCAGCGCCTGGTCGTAATTGTCCAGGTCGATTTGCGTCACAGCGCGAACGGCCATGATCGTCATGACACCATTGACGAAGCCTTCAAGCGTTTTAAGGGCTTGCGCTTCCGCCTGGCGCGACGCCGTTTGGTAAGGACTTACCGGCGGCGTGAAAGCTTCTGCCAGCTTGGCCTGTGCGGACGAGGGAGTGAAGCCCGTGGAGGCGTATGCAGCCGCAACGTCAGGGCTGATCGCTTGCGGCAATCCAGACGGCGACGCCGGCACCGGCGTCGACTGTGACAGGAGGCTCTGCGTCGCCGTAGGCGCTTTCCACAGATTGCGTGCTGCGCCGAAGACGGACCAGGCATCACCAGACGTAAGCGTGTCCGGAATCTTCGTGAGATCCGAAAATCGGCTGCCGAGCACCGACGAGATAGCCGACAACTCGTTCAGCGGAAACGTGATGTACTGGCGCACAAGGCTGTTGTATGTGTCGAAAGCGCCATTGACCGCTGAGATACCGTCCCAGACAGTGTCAAGCGCTGAGCGCATGCGCGACAACACGTTGTCCTTGGCCCAGCCCGTCAGGTCCGACACGTTGAAGTTGGCCGCCAGCGAGTCAATGAGCGATTTTTCTGCATTGTCGGCCGCCTCGGAAACTTGGTCCGTGGTGTTGGTCACGCCTGCCGGATACCGACGGGGTTCGGCCCGGACAAATGACAACTCCAGACGAGCGCACCCACCCTCGGACGTCGGCGCTTCCTTGACGGTGTACTTGCCATTGCACCAGCAGCGAATGCTGCCCTGCGTCGGATGGACGAGCACGCCGTCACCCGTCAGCACCTGGCGCAACTTGCCGAGCTGGTCCAGGTAGTCATCGCCAATGAGGTAGGCCGAGAATTTAATCTCGTTCGCACCCGCACCCATGCGAAACACCGTCGGCAGATCCTGAAACGGGTATTCGCGCAGGACGGTGTTGTCACCATCGGTCATTTCGGTCGTATCGACCTGGAACGGCACGTCGCGCCACGACGCGGTGCGAAGTTGATTCAACCAGGTGTTTTTGCCAGCACCGGCGAGGCCCGAGAGACCGCCTAAGCCGGCCAAGTTGGTCAGGTTCCCCAGGCTGGGCACGCTCGGCAGACTCGGGATGCTTGGCAGATTGTCGATCAGTGACATTAGTTCGTCCCCCCTGGATTCGTCGCGCCGGGATCAATGCGCAGCGCATTCGGCTGCCGGAAAACCTGCGTTCCAATCATCACGCGATCGTCGCGCACAGTGACGTTAATGCCGAGCTGGCCGCTGCCGATCTCGACCCGCTGCGGTTCCGCCTGGATGCGCTTGATCATGTCGAGCCCGACGGACGGTTGCATGAGCGGGTTTGTCATGTAAGCGGGCGCAGTACGCAGGACGCTCATACGGTCCTGCGTATCTGTGGGCAATCCGGCTGCATCGGCCAGGAGTCCTGCGCGCTGGGACGGCGTAGCCGTCATACGTGTCAGGGCGTCACCGGCGCGCGTCGCGCCGAAATAGCCGAGTGCCCCGCCAATTGCACCGCCGATCGGTACCGTGATCGGTGCGAGGGGACCGCCAAATGCACCGATTGCTGCACCGGCTTGCATCCCTGCCCATGCGCCAGTCGCTCCTGCCGCGATACGGCCGAGGTCATTGACCTTCTCGGTCGCCGATTTGGAGCCGTCAAGAAGCGTCGGGATGGCCTCGTACGCCGCATACGCGGCAGCAGCCATGCCAGCACCACGCGCACCGCCAAGGAATGCCGCGCCACGCTTGCCGCCAGCACCGCCAGGACCACCGGCCCCGCCGGCGCCACCCGAACCGCCAGGCATCGGGGCGTCCCAGCCCGGCAGCTTATTCACAACCCAAACCGGAAGGGGACCGGCTCCGAACCCTCCGAATCCGCCGGGGCCCGCACCGCCAGGAGCACCCGAGCGGCCGCGCGACAACAGAAAGGCGGTGAATGCGCCGCCAGCACCCGCTGCGGTAGCGATACCAACTGCCTGACCGAATCCGGTAAGCGCCGTCGTCACGGCGGGAAATGCCTGGGCGAGATCAGTCGCGCTCGTGAGCACGGCTTTGAGCGGGCCGTCGATCTGATCGAACACACGGCTACGCGCCATGTCTGCCTCATTTGTGACTTGCTGAGCCTGATAGGACGCGCGCCCCGAAATCAGCGCAAAGTTCGAATCAACTGCTTGACCTGAATCCACATGAACTTTTTCGCGCACGTCTTTGACGTAGTCGGCGTTCTGCATGATGGCAACGAGCGCCATCATCGCCTCGCGGTCCTGAATAATGCTGCCAATCGCGGAACCCTGAAGAATGTCCGCCATTGCGCGATAGGTAGCCTTCTGCTCCTCACCAGTTTCGTTAGCGGCCTTGGCGCGTAATTTCATGTACTCCGGATTCTTCGCCGTGATCTGCTGACCAAAGTCGACGAACGCGGAAACGGAATCAACGCCACGCCCACGTGCACGAGCAAGAGATTTCGGCAAATCAATACCGAGCTTTGCGAAGTCCTTTTCGGTATCCGAGCTGTTGATCTTCAGCAGGAGGTTCAGAAGGTTATTTCCCCCCTCGTCGGGGGATCCGGCCGTGATGACTGACGCCTGGGCGTACGACAGAAGTCGCTCGAAGTCCCCAATACCACGCATGCCCAGCTTTCCGCTAGAAGCGGCCATGAGTTTCGGCAACCACTTGCTCATATCGCGAAGCTCAAACCCACCGGCCTGACCGGCCACGACCGCTTTAGACAATGCAGCGTTCACTTCAGACACACTCAAACCGAAGGTCTGCATGCCGCGAATCGCGATCTGGGCTAGTTCCGTTACATCGGCATTCGCCGCCGTAGCTGCCTTCTGAAGCGCTGGCAACATCGTGATTGCGTCGTCAATGTTCACCGTGCCGGACGCAATCATCTTATCGAGAGCGTCAGCCGCAGTATCGCGATTGCCACCACCCTGTTGAACTGCCCGATTGATCGCAGATTCGATGGTCCTCATGCCGACAATCCGCCCTTCGTTGGAGCGCTCAGGGTATGCTGTGTTGACCATGTCGGCGAGGCGCTTATCGAATTGCACCGGCCGCTTCAGCGTCGCCACCGCAGCCGCGCCGCCAGCGACCACACCTCCGGTGATAGCGCCGGCCGTCTGGCCAGCACGACCGAGTACGGCCGCCATACGATCCGCGTCGCGGCGAATATCGCTCATCCGTCGCGCGATACTGCCCAGATAGCGAAACTGCCGATCAAGCGCCGTTGAGCTGCCCAGACGGGACAGTGCACTGTCCGCGCGCTGTGTGGCCGACGTGACATTGTTCAAGCCCGATTGCATGCGCCGCGCATCGGATTCGAGCTTGCTCGCACCCGTCTTAGCTCCCACCTTTTCGACAGACTTCTCGGCCTTCTGGGCCGCCTTGTCTGTGTTGGTCAGCGCTGTGGTTTGCCGCTTGCCAGCTTGCTCGACCGCGCGCGCGTTTTCAGCAGCGCGTCGCTTGAGGTCGCCCGCCAGATTGATGATGTATCGCAACGTCATGCTGCTCATCGTCTCTTCCTCGCTTCTGCCTGCCGTGCCTTATTCACCCGCTCCAAGTCAGCGGCCTGCGCCATCAGCTGCACCTTCGGTGTTTCGCGCAGCGTAGTCAGCGAGCATGGAAGGGCCAGACTGAGCTGACGCGCCAGCGTCTCCCAGTTCTGCAGCCTGGCCCTCGGATCGCGGGCCGGTGCCCTCCGGTTTGGACACGTCGCTGAGCATCGTTTCGAATGCGTCCTGCGAAATCAGACCGTGACGAAGCTGCGCCGCCAAGTCGACCAGGACACAACGCTCTTCGATGCGCGCCAAATCGAGCGGCGACAGACGGCCGAACATCTCCAGTGTCATGAGGCTCAACGGGATGTCGTCCAGACCGGCGCACTGGAAGCGATCGCAATGGCGCAGCGTCAGCGCGACGCGATACAACTCGTCGGACACGAGCAGCGTGGGTTTGCCCTTCACGTCGACAACGCGTTCCGCGAGCTGCATGGCAGCGTATTCGTCTGCGACGGTCGTCTCGCGCAGGCGCACTGTGCGATATCGGACCTCCTGATCTCCGACCTGAGAGCGCAGGCCGTCAACGAGCGTGACGACATGGATGTCTTGCTGATTCATGGTGTGAGGCTCCAATGTGTGGCCGAAAAGTGACGAAGGCAGGAAAAATCCTGCCTTCGGGGAGATGCATCAACGGGCGCTGCTTAAAGCCACTGGAGCGCCGTGAGGACTGCGAACTGGATGTCGACAGCCCCCGTGCCAACCTCGCCCATGCTCATGAACGAGCATTTGCCGGCGCGCACACGTCGACCGGTATGCAAGTTGGTCATCACGATCTGTGCTTCGCAGATTTGGCTGATCGTGTCCGGGTTGCGCGACCCGGTGAACAACAGCTTGGCCTTGATGACACGGGCCACGCGCTTACGCGTCGTGAAGTCCGGTCCATTTGCAGCCAGTGCAGCCTCGCGTTCGAAGCCGGCCGCGCCTTCAATCGTTGCGCTGCCGTCCTCAATCGCCCATTCCTCACCATCGACGGTGAAGCTATCCACGCGGAAAAGTTCGCTATCGCAGGCCATTTAGCCCCTCCAGTCAGTCAGAAAATTGTGTGATGTGCGGTTGATCAGACGTGCCCGGCGATGAACTCGCTGGTGATTTCGGTCTGGTAGTGCTGCGTGATGAGGACCGGCTGATCCACAATCTTCAGCTTCCCGTTAGGCCCGTCGACTTCCACCAGAAGCGCGTTCTTGTAGTACTCCATGTTCTGGAACAGGCCCGCCCCCATGAACTGCTCGTAACAGTTGAGCATGATGTCGTTGCCGAGCTGGGCCGTCATGATCTTCTGGCCAGGAATCGGCTCCGTGACGTATTCAGCCAGCTTGTACCCGCGATACTTCGTCTGGAACTCGGAGACGATGAACCACCGGTAATACGACAGCGTCTTCACCCAGTTCAGATTGCGCCAGGAAGCGTCTGCCGCGCCCGTGGGATGCGTGGTGTAGTTCGTCACCATGCGCAGGATGTTGGCAGTACCGTCTTCCATGGTTTCGAGCACGGAGCCACCAGCCACGAGCATGTTGTTGCGTTGCTCGACTTCCCAGTCGTCCTCCAGGCGTGCCGCGACATACCCGCTGAGCTTCACGCCCGTCCACGGCTGTGCGGGATCGATCGCCGCCTGGCTTTCGATCGCGGCCGCAGCGGCAGCCGCCGTCTCCCATGTATTCGTCAGGTCGCGAGTGACGCAGATGGTGTGTACTTGCGGGCTGTTTCGGGGGCCCAGCCAGCTGACGACTTCACCTTCGGTGCCGCGCATCACCGTCACAGCTTGGCCGTCCTTCATGTTGTCGAAGTTCCAGCGCCGCTCCAGCTCGGTTTCCAGCACCCCCATGTTCGGGCTGTCGGTGTACGGCATCGCGTATTCCGTCGGCCAGAAGCCCTGGATTGCGGACACCACCGGCGTAATGTCGGGATTGACCGCGCCGCCGGCCATCGGTGAGACCGTCAAAGTCACGCCCTGGGGAAGACGGTCGTCCGCGTAATACGTGCCACGCAGATCGATGCCGTTACCGGTCGCGCCACTCCAGCGGCAGGTCAGCTTCACTTCGCCGTCCGTCGCACCTGCCGCAGCGATCACGGGCAGGCTGGGCACGGCGTTGATAGCGTTGACCAGCTTGGTCGCCGCCGTGATCGCCGTGTCGTTGATGGCCACGCCGATGCGCACGCGCACGCCGCCGATGTACAGCGGCAATTCGCCCGCAGCGTGTTGCGCGCTGACTTGCACGGTCACTTTCCCGGTCGATGCGATCGCAGTTTCGTCATCCGCCAGGATCACGAGATCGATCGGCATGCCCAGATCCGCGTTCGCCTTGGCCTTGCGCCACATCGCGAGCAGCATCGAGCCTTCGCCGAGCAGGCCCACAGCCTCGGCCTCGCTGGTCACGCGTTGGCGCTTCGTGATGTCGACGCCGGCGGGCGGACTCGCCTGACCGATGAGCAGCAGGCTGCGCGGCATGCCGCGAAGTCCACGGATCGCCTTGGATGCATCGAATTTGTGTGCCACGAACGGCACCAGAAAGTTCAAGGAAAGCAGGTTCGGCAACATGTCGAAGGCCTCATTAAAGTTCGTTGAAAGTGCGTTTCAGCCGGCGGGAAAGATCACTCGTCGGGCTGGCGGATCAGGTCGCTGTCCTGGAGCAAGCGAAGGATGCGGAGATTGACGGTCGCAGGGGACGCCTCGGTCTCGCTGTAGCGGCCACCGAATTCACGATTGATGACGAAACGGTCTACGCCTGCCACGACACGGATCACTTGACCCATTCGCGGCGCGGGCAAACGCACTTGCGGGACGGAAGACTCGGTCACGTCGTATTCCGTTGCGATTTGCGTCGGTGCGGTGGAGACGCTGACGCTGCCGCCGGTCTTAGCTTTCGTTGCCATTCGTCACTCCTTTGATTTCATGTTCCACAGTCAAATCGGGCATCTCGCGAGGTGGATCCTGTACCGACACCGTCGGCTCGCTCGTGATACCAACCGTGCCCATGGCAGGGATCTCGTCAGGAGACGGCGTGCCGTTAAACTCGGCCTCCTGCCACCAGGCAACCATCCAGAGCGCCAGCCCCTTGGTGTCGAGCTTTCGGTTGTAAAGGTTCTCTGCCATCAAGCCGTCGGGGCGACCGACGCACGGTGGCTGCGACCATGCCTGAAGCACGCGCGACACCATTTCCGCGCGAACCATCGCCTCGCGCATGCGCTCGGCTCGCTCGCTATGCTTCGTTACGATGAACACGGCGAAACGGGCTTCCCAGACAAATTTCCCGCCGACGTACGATCCCTTCGCCGCTTTGCGCCATCCCAGGCAGGTCGTGAATGCAGCAGGAGACACGAACGACTTCGCGCCGATTTCTTCGTCGCCGAATTCGCCGCCGTAGTCTTCGATGGTCTTGAACATCGAGCCCATGCGCGCCCGGATCTCAGCTTTCACGCTGTCCAGAATTTCTACGGACTTCAGCGGGTGGGCCATCACATCATCCTTATGGCGTCGAGCAGCATGTTGCCGATCACGTTCGCGTTTTCTTCGTTGACACCCAGCACCGGGCGCGCGTCAATGTGCACCGAATGACCCCGTCCGGCATCGCCGCCGAAATGGTGAATGGGCGCGTATATCAAGTTGCTCCCGATCTCCACGCCATCGGGTGTCAGCCCGTAGACGTAGCTGTGATAGAGGTAGCGATCTCGGATGAGCGTCTGGCCTCCCCGTGCCATGGCAGCGCGAGATTGAGGCATCGCCGAGCCATCCCAGAGCTGCTGATAATGGAAGCGGTCCTGAATCTGCCCAACCATGTATTCGCCAATGTCCTGGCGCACACGCTCAAACGTTGCTCCCCCGATCGCGGCCAGGTGCCGGCGGATCTGGCTGTCGTCAAATGACCATTGGACCGAAACGCCATTCATCGCCCGTAGTTCCCCCAGTCATAGCCGCTGTCGACCTTGCCCCAAAGCACGCGTCGACCGCTTGCTGCTGGCGGCGGAAGCAGCCGCACGCGCCCGGTTGAAACATCCCGCAGCCAGTCGTACCAGGACTTGCAGCGCTTTTCCTGCAGGTCGGTCGCGTTGTCGGGATCGTCCTGCAGGGAACACCGAGTGAGCGCCAGGCAGCACGTCTTCAGGGGCGTTTGATCGATATCCGCTTGCAGAAGAGGCAAGCGAACGTTGGCGCGCAAGTAACCGTCCATGTATCGGCTGGTCTGATCCAGCATGGCGCTCAGTCTGGTCATGGCGCGATCGCAGCCAGCCCGCTCGTCGGCCGTGCGTTCCGGCGAGTACTCGTCGGCGATACCTTCGCGCAACAGCTCGGGCGTCAGGAGCTCGTCGCCTTCGTCACGCAACAGTTGGCAGGTTTCCTCAAGCCCGAACTCCTGCACATACTCGGCCAGCGTTGCGTATGCGGTCATTGCCGGCCCTTCGCTGCGGTGCCGCGCTTCGTGGCGTTTTTCGACGCTGCAGCTTTTGCGGCCGGCTTCTTCACAGCGCCGCGCGTCGGCTGATCATTTGTTGCCTGCGCCTTACTGTCGGGCGCTTTGGCGGCTTGCGAGCTGCTTTCAGCCCCAGCCGACGCACTCGTCGCGGCAGTGTCCAGCGCGGCATCGGGATTGGCACGGGCCTTCGGCTGCGCACCATCAATCGGGGGCCGCTGTTCGGCGGTGTCGCCCGCTTCGCGCAGCACGCCGCCGGCCACCAGGTCGGCAACGTGATCGGGCTCAGCGTGAACACGCGCACCAACGGGATGCGAACGACGCTCCAGGCGAATCGGCTGCACCACCTCATACGTTTTCTTCTCGCTCATGATCTCTCCTGCCGTTGCCCGGCCGGCGCTGCACTCCACGCCGGCCGGGGTCGCTGGCACGCTCGCGGGTTGTTATGCCGGCGTGATGACGTCCTTGAGGAAGAAGCCGAGCTGCGGTGCGCAGATGACTTCCTTGACCGATTCGCCGACGCGCACGCGAACGCCGCCACGCAGGCCGATCTTCGAGTCCGATTCGGCGCCGGCGATGCGCGAGCCATATTCGGCGGTGAAGCCGAACGTGACGTTGCCACTGTCGACAACGCCAGCGATCTTGGCGGCTGCGGTGTCCTGATACAGCAACGACATGCCGCCGCTCCAGGCCGGCGCAATCTTGGCTTGCTGACCGGGCTTCGAGAGGTTCACACGAGCACGGCCGACCAGGATCTGGTCGATTTCGAGCAGTTCGGCCACTTGCTCACGCGTCGCTGCGCCCTTGTCGCCTGCGTTGCCGTGCACTGCCTTGGCGATGACCGGGTGCGTGCGCAGTGCTCGCCATTCGGACTGGCCCAGCACGGCAACGTTGGGACGCATGATCGGGCGATCCAACACGTCAAGCAGATATTCGAGCGGATCGCTGTTCGCGTTGTCGAAACGGTCCGAAGCTGCGACGTTCTCCGAGTTTCCGTTGTACGTCGCGGCGTTGAACACCTGGCGCGCTACACGAATCTCGCGTCCCAGGAGAATCAAGCCGGACAACATCTCGGTCGTCAGCGCCTGCAGATTGGTGTTGTCCGGCGCGTTGTCGATGTCGGTCTGCGGCAGCGGGTGATCCAAACCGTGGTCCTCGGTCTCCGAGGTCTTACGCTCGCCGTTGAACTCGACTTCATTGACTTGCGAGCGACGACCGACCTTCGTATCCGGCACAGTGAACTGTTGCTCGGGCGGGTAGTACTGGTACGCAAAAGTCGGCTTGCCCAGCGGCGACGTGCGCGGCAGTACCAGGTCGGCGATCATCGCCTGGTTGCGCACGATCACCGCAATGGCGGTCAACTGCGGATCGATCGGAAACGGACTGGCCATGGAGTGCTCCTAGACTTTGAGTGAACTGTGATGTGTGTACTGATGGCGAAACGTGGCGATTAGCGGCCGATAAACACCGAACCGATGTCCCCAGCGACGCCGCTGATCAACGCCTCACCGACCGAGGCGTCGCCTTCGGCAGCGGTCACCGCGCGTCCCTGGGCGTCAGCCTTGATGCGATCGCCGCGCGCAACGGCACCGCCGTACACGACAGGCGTCGGGCCGAGCAGCACGGCGTCGGCGCGCTCTCCGATCGCGGCCGTCGCGTCGGTGGACGCGCCCAGCAGCTTTTCACCTGCCGTGCCGGTTGCGGCCTTGATCTGGTCATCGGCGTCGCCATACGCGACAAGTTGGTGCGAGGCGATCACGGTGGCCGCAACGTAGTTCGCGACCAAAATTCGTTTGTTGGTGAGCATTTCGATCCTCTATCGGATATATGGGAATGCGAGGGCCGCGACAGGCTTAGCCGGCTGCGCTGGTGGAGACTTTCAAGACAGCATCGGCATACGACACCGTGAGGCCCTTGTCTTGCTGGCTCTTCATGAACTCCTTGGCCTTTTCCGCAAGCGCCGCAGCGTCGTTGATATCGGTCGGCGTGCCACCGTCCTCGCGCTGGCCGAGCTTGATAACCGGGGCGCGGGCCGACATGAACTCCGCGAACCATTGCGCGGGCGTCTTCGTGACCGTGCCGTTGTTTGCCGAAAACTCGAATGACTGGCCGGCGGTCTCGATATGGGCCATGAACTCGGCCAGGCCTGCCTGTTCGGCCGGCAGCACGCGACCTTCGCCGAGCCAGCCGGCAATCTGCGTTTGGATGCGCTCGGTGCGGCGCTCACCCTCGACCCGCGCCGTGCGGGCGTCGGCCTCATCCACGCGCTGGCTGAATTCGGCGGTTGCAGTCTCGCGGCCTTGTGCCATGCCTTCCTGGCGCGCACGGTCCAGGTCTTCCTTCGTGAAGTTCACGTCATTACCTCCGGGGTGGGAAAAAGCGGGAATGGCGGACGCCGTGTCGGCATCGTTCGCCACACGCGCTGCCTCTTCAATGGATTCGACTTGGTAGTTCGGAAGAACCGAATCAGCCACCTCCATGCCTTGGGAGCCGATGATCCACTCACGGATGCTGCGAAACAGCCGAGCGGCCGAATTGAGGCCCCAGCCGAGCTGCGCCACGCCGGGTGCCGCGAACTCGAAGCACTCTTGGCCGTCCGCAAACTCGACAGGCCGCAGGCCATCAATGGCAGGAGGTGTCGCGCCAAGCCAACCGACATGACGAACACGCCAGCCGTGCTGCGGATCCTTGAACACCGATACGGAGCGATTCCGATACGCCCCCGACTCAACACCAGCAGCGAATTGCGGGTTGATGTCGGCGAAGCGGGCGAACAGCGTGTCGCCGTCACGCTTAATGCCGCTCGTCCAGGCGTACGCCGGATCGTTATGTTTCGGATGACCGAGCACCGCCGGGGCAGCGCCCAACGCGTGATTCGCGACCATCTGATCCAGATCGGCGCGCGAAAAGGTGATGTGCTGGCCTTTGGCGTCGGTATGACTGCCGGCCCGAAACACCTCGATCCAGTTGGCGAGGCCCTTAGCTTGGGGAAGAGTGGTCTTGTCCATGCCTCGCAGTGTGCGCGGCTCGGACTAGGAAAAATTGGTGAACCATTTCACAAGCAAACGGTTCGTTCGGAGGATTTGGGGTAGACGCGCTGAGAGGGCCTACAAGCCGTTGGCGTGGTTAGATGACCGAAGGGTCGTCCCGGAGGGTAGCAGCGGTTTTGAAATACAGTTTGAAGGTTTTTGAATGGGGTCCCGTTCGACAGCGAACCTCACTCAAACAAATCGCCGCTCGACGGTTCGACGGGGCGCTCCCCAAGGATCTGAAAAACGCGGCGCATTGTGTATCCGGTACGGATGGCGATCTGATCGACGGTCAGTCGCTCGAAGTAGCGAAGATGACGCACGATTTGGTGGCGCTGCTGGCGGGTGATTGCGTCTTTCTTCGGCAACATCACCGTCTCACCACCGAAGCGATCGACCAGGGCCACAAAAGCGACCGGACCGATGTGATCCACCAGCATATGCTGCGGATCGACCCTCTTGGGCACCGAGAGATATGCGCCACCGCGCCAGTCGATCAGCGCGAATGCAGCAGCCTCGCCGATACAGTCGATGAGCTCGCGCAGCAGCTCGGGCAACGCAGCGCGATTGATGACGGTCCCCGTGCTCATAGCGTCAGGTCGACTTCGGGATCCACCCGAAGTAGCCATTTCTTGGCCGATTCGATCAAATGCTGCAATTCCTCGCTTCGCGCAAAGCGAAGCGCGTCAAGTCCGGGAATACGGCGCTTGGCCCAGGCTTCCATCGCATCCTCTGTCTTGACTTGGACCGCCCCGCGCTCAGCGAGCATTCCCCACAGGACACGCAGCTTGCGCACCTGCGGCTCGTTCCAGGATTGCGGCTTGCCTGCATCGAGCAGCTTATGCAGGCGTCCGTGTGCCTGACGGCGCTGCCGCTCCGACAGCTCCGTTGCCGAGCGAACGCCGAACTGAGCCTGCAGCCAATCCTTGTACTGGTCTTCCGTCATGCCGGCTTTCATCGCCTTCAGGCGAACCATCTGTGTGTCGCGCTTCGTCGGGTCTTGGGAAAGTGCCATGTCAGCCTCCGTCAATGAAGCACTGAGTGAGGTCGAGCTGTGCGCGGCGCCTCACAGCGCTGGCCAGAACGGATTGGATCTCGTGTTGGTGCTCTCGCACGTGCTCGACGGCCTTGAGAAACGCGTCGCGCCTCGTCTTTCCGGCGCTGATGGGCATGCCCGAGAGCAGGTGCGTAATGTGCCAGCCATGGAAGCGACCCAGCACGTCATAGCGTGCATGGATGCCGAATGATGCGTCGGTGTACGGTAGGCGAATACCTTCGCCCAACACCGTCGTCAGCCCCCGATCCGTGAGCACTTGGTAGATGATTTTTACGTCGTCCATATGTATGCCCTGAAGCCGACTCGCCCATCAGGAAAATTGGATGCCATCGCGCTGGCACGATTTGCTTTTCGCGCACCAGTCGATCCAACTCCGAAGCGCGCCGGCGGCCTGCAGCGGATCCTCGGCTTCTGGCACGCCTGGAACGAGCAACAATCCCGAGCTCTCACCCTTGCCGTGGCGGGCAACTACATCGAGAAACGGCTTCAGTGCATATTTCGGTCCCGTAGCGATGACGATAGGGCCACGACCATCCGCGCTGTTCGCCGGTGCCGCGTCACCGATCTCAATGAGACCGGAGGCCCAGCACCAGGCGACCTGCGGGCGCATGTCGTAGAAGCTCTTGCAGTTGCATCTCGGGCAACAGGTATCACTAACCCGAAGCGTGGCGGTCGATTGACGTGGGCGCGGCTTCAAAACGCGTTCGGCTTCGCGATGTTGGAAGCGGCAGCGGGTACATTTCACGAACGTATCTCTCGTCATGTCGTATCTCTCTCCTCAAGCGTCACGCATTGCTCGCTCGCGAACGTCGACGTCAGCGCTGTCGAAGTCGAAAACGTCGTAATGCAGCACTCGCAGACCGGCCGATCCATCCACTGCCGGGTAGCCCTCGACACATCCCCGGTTGAAGCTATCAGATGGCGAAATGGACGTAATGGCCTCAAGCAGGAAGGCAACGGTGAAGTTGCGAAGGAATGCGTGCAGCGGCCCATGCTCTGCGAGTTTTTCGGCTCCGTCGCCCCAAAACATCACAAATGCAGTGAGGACTTCCGGCGTCAAGATGTCGTGATCGACTTCCACGTCAATCTCGGCACCGAACTCATGCTCCAAGGTATATTTTTTGATCGTCGGCATTGGCTTTCTCCAGTGTGGCTGCTCGTCAGTACCCGGCCACCGCGCCGGATAGACGCCCGCTTGCGCGGGCGTTTCGCATCAGTTCACCGCGTCTTTCAACGTCTTCCCGGCCTTGAACTTCACAGCCTTGCTGGCTGCAATCTCGATCGCCTCACCAGTCGCCGGGTTACGGCCGGTGCGCGCAGCTCGCTGCGAGACGCCGAAGGTCCCGAAGCCCGACAGGGAGACATCACCGTCTTCCTGCAGACCGATACGGATGGCGTCGAGGACCGCATCGACGGATTGCGCGGCTTGCGCCTTGGTCTGCTCGGCATTCTTGGCGACGGCTTCGATCAGTTGCGACTTGTTCATGGGGTAGTTCTCCAGTTGGATTGAGATGCCGCGAAGCGCTCGCGGCGGGCGTTACTGCATTCGAACGTAGGACGGCGTGTGTATCCAGCCGATGAGGTTTCCGGTGAACGGCAATCCGTACTCGTCTGCGATGAAGTTCACCATGTCGCGCCATCCCTGAAAGCCGTCTGCGCGCGCAAGTGCTTCGACTGCTGACTCTTCGAGCAGCCGATCGCCGATGAACACCTGCGGCAAACGGTCGGCAAGCGGCGGAAGGATCTGGATGTCCGAGACGTACTCGCAGACCTCCTGCGAGATGACTCGCGATTTGCGCGATCGCAGGCCGACGTACAGGCGCAACACGTCGCCCGGCTCAGGGTCACGACCGTCCACGCGTTTCGCACGAATGGTGTGGGGCTTGCGACCGCTGATGATCAGGGACTCGAAACGTGCTTGGAAGTTGAGCAGGTGCATGGGGCGCCTCACAGCGATGCAAAGTCGAGGCTGATCGGCGTGTATTGCTCGCTGCCGTCGACGCGTTCGTAGAAACGCATGTAGGTCTTCGTGCCGACCACTTGCACGGACTCGCTGATGGCTTGCATTGCGCGTTGCCACTTCTCGTCCTCGATGTCCAGCCGACGCAGCGCGAGTACCCGACCCACGTTGATCTTGCCTTCCTTGTCGGTCTCAAAGGCCTGCTGGACCAGCACCTGGATCTTCGGATCACTGCCGCGCGCCCAATCGGTGATGCACTCGTCGATGAGCACCTTGGCGGCCTGCAGGCGCTCGTCGAACGACATGTTCTCGGCGCGCTGAATCACGACCTTGAGCGAACCATCGAACGAATGCAGCGTGACGTTGCCCTTAGCTCCACCGAGCTTGACGCCGTACTTGTCGGCCGAGAGCGAGATAAACGCGTTTGCGTCGCCGAACACACGCTCCTTCAGCCCACGCAGATTCTCTTGCGCGTCCTTGGCCGCGCCGATCAACTCATGCACGATGCTGTCGCGCTCAAGATCGATATCGCGGATAGCGGTCTCGGGTACGAGGTGACCCAGGGCGTTCTTGCGATAGCCGGCCGGGATGTGTTCTTGGATCTGTTCGGTCATGATGATTTCCTCGGTTTGAACGACTTGAGTTGTTCGCGGATGTGTTCCGGCATCTTGGATTTAGGCAGCGCGGCGTCGATACGTATTGGCCCGCCCTCCGGGGCTGGTGTTGGCACACGTCGCTCATCGGCAGTCCCCGCACCGGCGACGCCGCGCAGCTGGGCCTCTCGCGCCTCTTCGGCTCGCCCAGCGGCACGGATGCTCTGACTGGCCATCACGGACCGAAGCCAGCCGTGCGACTTGAGCGGCAGATCCAACTTTCCCTGGTGTGCTTGGGCGACGGCATATTCCATCGCGGAGGACCAGTTTGCGAGCGGCGCGGCGTACTTAGTGCCGTTCCATGTCAGCTGTGCTGCACGCATTTCAGGTTCAAGTTCCCGGATCAGTCCGGCCATGCGGGCCCATGACATATGCGACTTGCGCGGCGCGAACAGGCTCAGATATCGCAGCAGCGGCTTGATGAAGGCATCGCCGGCCGGGTGAATGTCGGTAAGCGCCAGCACGATGTCACGCATGCTGTCATCGGCGAGCACGACATCCAGGCTCATGCGCACGCGACAGTTCGGGCAGGAGACTTCAGGAAGCGGCATCGCAGTCTCCCTGGTGATCACGCAACGTCTCCTGCAAGCGGCGTTGGAGTGCCCGTCGCTGGTTTTTACAGCGTCGCTCGATCAGCGTGAAATTGGCCTGGGCATTCAGATACTCGCCGTGCAGCCAAGCGAGCTCGCGGATCGCTCGTCGCTCGTCGCGCTCCAACGCTCGCAGTTGGCGATGCACGCGCACTCGCTGGGCAGTAAGGCGCGCCTCTGCAGCGACTCGCTGCAGACCAGCGAGTACTTCCGTCAGCACTGGGCCTCGCTTCCATCGGTTTGACCGGTTCATGCCTTCACCTCCGGTTCGGTAGCCGCGGGCGCCGACAACCACGCAATGAACGCCGCCGCTTCGGGCGTCGGCGCTCCGTTGGCGAGGGCTTCGAGCATCGGGAGGGCAAAGCGCCCCGTGACCCGAATGCGCGTGCGCCCCGGCGATTGCGTGATAGTGATGCACGATTTGTCTTTCTTTTTCATGGTGGCCTCACGTATTGCGTTGGTCGCCGAGCAGCAGCGCGTCGCGAGCCACGGCATGGACCAGATCGGCGGACAGTTCGTGGTTCTTCTTCAGGCCGTAGTCGCGCAGTGCCGGAATGAAGTTTTCGATAAGCATGCGGGCGGAACCTCGGCAGTAATGCCAAAGGGCCTCCAGCACCTCGGCGGACAGTTCGCCTTGGTCGTCCAGGGCGGCCTGCGCCAGGGCGTCAGCGTCGTCGCGAGAAATGCCGCGAACGTTCTGCGGCCAGAAGCCCACGCGAGAGCGAATCTGGTCGAACTGGCCGTAGCTGGGCTTGATGAGTTGGAGTAAGCGATCAGTGCCGACAAGGACGATGCCAATGCCTGCTTTGTCGCGGATGCGACGCAGGTAATGCAGGCAGTTCGGCATCATCGTTTCGGCTTCGTCCACGATGATCAAATACGTTGAGCTCGAAAGCGCTTCAGCGATGGTTGCGAACTTCCCATCGAGCGTACGTGCCATCGGTGCCGACAGATTCGCGCGCAACTCATCGAGCATCACGGCAGGCGACATGTTTGGGTTCGCCTCAATGATGATCGTGTGACTGTTCTGCTCTTTGTACTGGCGTACGGCGTCGGTCTTACCGACACCGACGAATCCCGTGAGCACGCCGAAGTTGCGATATTTGCGAGCCCGATCGCACACCACGGTCGCCAACTGCGACACGCTGGTTTGGACGTGCGGCATGGCGGCAATCGTAGCGCGACCCGCTATCGTCTCCAGGGCGTCGGCCATCATCCGCAGCCACTTCGACGGATCGGAGGCATAGTTGCCATTGAGCACCGTCGACAGCGTGGTGACATTGACGCGCGACAGTCGCGCGAGCCATGCGCGTGTCTTGCCAATGTCGGCCAGTTGTTTCGAGATTGCGAGTGCTTCGGCGCGGTTCTTCTCGCTGTAGTGCTCAGTCCATTCGGTCGGCACCGGCAGCGACGCTTCGTTTTGGCTCTTGGAAGTCATGGACGCTCCTTAGTTGTTGTCGAGCAAATCGATCACGATTCCCTTGCCAGGGCGCTCCAGATCGATGACAGGTTGAACTTGCAGATCGGGCAGTTGCGCCAGTTGGTCCTGGAGGGTCACGCTGTCCAACGACCTGGCGCGGGCTTCGTCGGCCTTTCGCTCCAGGCGCTTGATCTGGCCTTGCAAACGCTTCTCGCGTTGCTCATCGATGCGCGACTGCGGCACGACGCCGATAGTGCGAACGATGGACGCCTGGCAGATGAATCGGTCCTTTGCGTCGTAAAGCCACACGGTTTTGTCGTCGTGCAGGTCGTACTCGATCGTGAGCGACTTGCCGTCGTATAGCGCCAGCTCGGCGGCGTAGTACTGGCGCTTGTGCAGCTCCACCATCTGACGACGCACGGTGCGTTTCTCGCGCGGCCGGACGATGGCTTCGGCAGACAACACAACGGGATTGCGATCAAGCGATGCCCATACCTGGGCGGGCGTGCGGCCCTCCAGCACTTCCATGGGCGTGTGGTTGTACTCGTGAATGAAGTTGGCCAGGCTGGCCATGTATTCGGCCAGGGACGCCAGTTGGCGTTTGCCCGAGCGCACCTGTACGGACAGACGACGGTTCACTTCCTCTGCCATGTCGTCGCCGCAGTAAAGCTGGCCACCGGCAAAGAACTTGTCGTGATGGTCACGTACCGTGCGGAACCACCGCTCAATCCAGCCTTTCCCATGCGGGTTGCCAGGCAAAGCGCCGATGACGTCCATCTCGAATCGCGCATAAAAACCGGTCGACTCGTCGTTGAGCATCTTGGCCCGGTAGCCTGCGCCACGGTCCAGGTAGAGAAAGAGCGGCAGGTGATCGTGGGTTTGCATCGCGTGAGACAGCGCGAATACCGTCGACAACGCCGACTCCGACTCGGACAGATACCAGCCGGGCACGTACCGCGAACGAATGTCGATGAACGCGGTAAGTTCGGGACGGAACAAGCCGCCGGTGTTCGGATGCGCGACATAGCAGTCGCAGGTGTGGCCGTCGCCTGCGTAGATGTCGCCAACCTTGATCTGCTCCAATGTGCGGGGCTGGTACTTCTGGTGACGCAATTTATGCAGGTGCTTGCCAATGCGGGCGGGGCTGTTCTCACCCAACGTCGCCGGCAAAGACTTCAGGTATGTCTTCACGCGTGATTCCGTCGCGGTATCGAACCCTTCCTTGCGCAGCTTCAGCGACACGGCCGAATAGCTCGGTTTGCTCGGCAGATTGAACAACGCCGTAGCGCGCAGCTCCCAGCCGTATTCCTTGCGGACGCGGCCGGTGTGATGGGACAGCAGACCGACCTTGCCCTGGCGGCGGAACGCTGAGAGCCAGCGCTTGAGCGTGGACAGGGACGGCACCTCACCCAAGTGGGCGAGCAGTTGTTTCTGGACAGCGGACTCTGCATCGCGCAGACGCTCGCAAAGCAACGCCGCAACATTGTTGACGCTGGCGCCGGACTGGATCAATTGAACGCCTGGGCCGATCAACTGATATCGCAGCTCAGCCGTCTGCCGCTGCGCTTCGGTGGCGACCAGCCAAGGGTCGCTATTCAGCGCAGCCGGAACTTGGCTGGTCATGGTGTCGGATTTGATGAGTACGGAGCGCATATCGCACCTTGATGGGCGGTAGTCGATCTGATCGGGGGATTACTTCTTCGGAGCGGTGCGTGGTCGACCAGCCTTGCGCGGGCGGTCCATTTCACGCTCCCACTCGCGGGCCTTGGCTTCGTGGTCGTGCTCTTGGATCAACGCGCGGTATTCAAGCGCGCACCGCGTCGCTTCCTCCGGGGAAAACGTATCGAGCACCGATGATTCACCGCCTACGCGAGGGCCGAAGCTCTTATGAAGGTCCGCGAGCTGCCCGCCGATGACGGCATGCAGGGAGGCGAGTGAGCCATACAGATGACGCACGACGGGCACGTTCCACTCGGAGTCGTCGGGCAGGCCGTTCACAAAGAATTCCCGCCCGAGTCGACCGACATCCTCGACCGCCATAAGCGCCTTCTTGTGAAGTGCGGCGCATTCCAGCCGAATGTCCTGCACAACGGCCGGCACGTCGCCGCCAGTGCGCACCCGACCCTCGCGCAACACACGCAGCTCTTCCTGCAAGCGATCGCGTTCGCGCTCCAGCGTCTCGTTGCGCGTGGAAAGGTCCGTGCGCTTTGCGTTCGCATCGCGCAGTGCGACACGAAGGTCGCGCACCGACAGGGCTGTCAGCTCGTCAAATTTCGCGTCGTCTTCGAACAGATCCTGTAGCACTTCCGGATCGGCTTTCGCGAGCTCAAGCACTTTCGACTTCGGCATTTCGATGACGCGGTCCCGATCATCGGGCGACAGCGATGCCGCGAATCGAGCGTAAGTCATGGCCTCGCTGGCCCGCTGGCTCGGAATGCCGCGATCTGCGAGCAGTTCTTCGAATTTTCCGTGGGGGCACTCGGCGCGCACGCTGAGCAATTCGAGCCCGGCCTCGATGATGAGCCGCAAGGCGGAATTCATCTTCGATACGGCGGATCCGACACGCGCTTCCGGGGCCGCTACTACAGACACGCCCAGTGCATCGGCCAACGCACGTTCGGCGTCGCCAAATCCCCGAACATCCGGGGATTTCACTACCGTCACGGCAACGCTGCCGGCTGCATCATCAATTTGGCCCGCCTTTTCGGAGGGCACGATGCTCCTGACTCGGCTCATGCTTCCTCCCCGGCGGCTTGCTTCATTCCGAGTGCCACGGCGACCTCATGGCCTTTGCCATAGTTCGCTTTTTGCACACCGCGAATGACGCGAGAAACTAAAACGTAGGGGTATCCGTGCTCGGCAGCCCACTCTTTGATGGTCTTCCCCTGTTCACGCAACTTGCGCTTGGCGGCGTCACCTGTCATATTTGCTCCACAATTGACATTCACATGGACAACGTTTGGACAACAATAGCAAACAAACGTTGACCTTGCAATAGGGCGATCATGGAAAATGACTTTGGCTCGCGTTTGCGAGAAGAAAGAAGCCGTCTTCAGCTTAGTCAGTCAGCATTTGCTGACCTTGCTGGGGTGACAAAGACAACGCAAGGCAACTACGAAACCAACAAACGTTCACCAGATGCCACATATTTGGCTGCCATCGCTCGGCACGGCGCTGATGTCGGCTATGTCGTCACCGGGGAGCGCACCTCAGACGCCGGCATTGGTGTCGACGCGGTGAAGTTGGCGGTGGAAAAAGCATTCACGATGGTGTCCGCTTCGGACATGGCTGTAACGCCCGTGCAACTGGCGGCGATGGTTGTGGCATTTCTTCCCGCACCTTTGCCCACTCCCTCGGGCGCGCCGGGCGCACAAAGTAGTGACACACGCATTCACGGTCACGGGAATATGATCGCCAGTGGCTCCGGGATTACTCAGGTCGGTGGCCACACGCGAATTCGCACGACCAGAAAATGAAGTTCAATTGGTATGCAACTTCACACGCGATAATTAGGAGGAAACCAGTACGGCATGGCAACTAGAAAATCGACAAAAGCACTAGGTTCAATGACTGCCTCGGGGTTCGGCATCATCCAGGTAGCCGGGGATTTATCGATAACGCAGGTGTTGCACGCCAACGGACCAGCCGCACCAATGCTCTCTCGTGAAGAGCGAAGCAAGCTGTCATCGCTCACGGAAGAGGTTGTGTTGGCCGAGTCCGGGATTGTCTCTACGCGACTGGTGCGGGCATCGCTGAATACGCATCTAAACGTTGGGGGTGTCGACGGTATGACGGCAGAGATGTTTCCACGAGCGTCTCTATATTTGACCGGATGGAAAAACTGCGCAGCCGGTCAAGAGCTTTCTGTAGAGGCGATGGTTGCCCAGGTGATGCGAATCTGGACGATCGTCCCGCAACTCAAAGCGACTACGCTTGAGTTCACGCGATCTCACTTCAGTCGGGATGTACTGAAGACCTTGTCAGTCTGGGAGCTGCGCGCCACGCTCGCGTACACAATGGCACGATGGAATACCTACTGGGAAGCACGAAATGCGTAAAAAATTGTTGACTCTGTCGATGGCAATCGCTTCGGTTGCATACGCGAACGCGGTCATTGGCGCGCCATCACCGCAAGCGTATTTGCCGAAAGCAATGGCGGGGGACTATCAAGCTCAGCGAAACCTCGCCTACACGTATGGTGCGGACCTGCGTGATTTCTCGAAAGCATGTTCTTGGTATCTGCTGATACTTCGGTCGGACAGCCCACAGTTGAATCTAGGTGATCTGTCCAATGCCAATACCTACTGTGGCATGCTGACCAAACAAGACGAGAACGCACGCTTAAATGCAGAACGCGAAGCCAATCAGTTGTACCGGCAGATCTACAAAAAATAGGTGAGTGTCACGAGACATTTGCGTCTCGTACGTTCGCTCGTTTGTGAAACATTTCACAAAGTCATAGCGTCATCGCATCCGTAACCTGAGGTCTCAGGTTACGGGTGCCACCTTCACGAGTGCACCCCGAGTCATGGAGTGCTCTACGTGAAACTGTCCCGCCTCAAGACCCCGCGCCTCACCGTTTGGCTGCTTGCCAGTATCGTGCTGGCCGTTCTTGCCTACCTCACCCGGCAGTCCGATCCGCTGCTGTCGATCACGTTCTACAAAGCGCACCTCATGTCGCTCGGCGGCTGGGGCGGATACTGGCTTGATCGACTGATTTTCCCGTACGCCCGTCCGCATGAGTTCTTGGACAACTGCGATGTCGACGGGAAACAATGCGTCGATGGATTTCAGGCAGCATCGTTGCGGCGCGCGATCATCGTCGCGGCCAGCCTGATTTGCGTGGGTCTAGCGGCATGATTTTCGATCTCATCATGCGCGCGTGGCGTGAAGACGCCTTACGGGCTTTTCGGGCACTGCTCGCCGCTCTCGCCGCGCTCGTCCTCATTCTGGCGATCACCGTAGCAGGCTTGGTGGCTTCGACGCCCGCGCGCGCGCAGGTGCCTCAGGATGCCGCTCGCTATCGCCTCGACCTTCGCCGCCAGGCGCAGCTCGTCTGGGGCGTCGACGCACCTGTTTCCACGTTCGCCGCGCAGATTCATCAAGAAAGCCGATGGCGCGCCAGCGCAAAAAGCCCGGTCGGCGCGGAAGGTCTGGCCCAGTTCATGCCGTCGACCGCGAGCTGGATCAGCGGCGCCTACGCAGGCCTGCGCGAGAACGACCCATTCAATCCCACCTGGGCGCTACGTGCGCTCGTCACTTACGACAAGCACCTCTATGACCGGGTGAAGGCCGCGAACCACTGCGAACGTATGGCGTTCGCACTGAGCGGCTACAACGGCGGGTTGGGCTGGGTTTACAAGCGGCAAAAGTTGTCCGGATTTCCCGAGTACTGCCTAGCGAAAACGTGCGACATCAATCCGGGGATCACGCCAGGCAATCAGCGAGAAAACGCTGATTACCCGCGCCGGATCTTGCTGCAGCACGAACCTCTTTATGTGCGCGCCGGCTGGGGCTCGGGGAGTTGCACGAAATGAATATCGAACTTCCCGACGTCAAGCCTTTCGCTCGCGTGATCCTCATTGTCCTCGCAGTACTCGCACCAATCGCGACGCACCTCGCGGCCTATCTGGTCGGGCGCGCTGACGGGAAGAGCGTCACGGCAGATGACCGACTGGCCGAGGCACAACGCGCTTACCAGGCCGACCGAAACCGGGTCGAAGGTGACATCGAGCGAGGCCAGAAAGCCGGCGTACGTGCGGACAAGAGCGCCCAGCGCGTCGACAGCTACTACAAGAAACTCGAAGAGGAAGCCCGCCATGACGCGACTGCTCCTATTGACGATTACGTCTTGCCTGATGAGCGCTTGCAGCGTTGGCGTGCCGCCAATGCTGGACCCTTTGCGAGTGCCCCCGCCGCCGAACCTGACGCGAGCTCCCGAGCCTCTGCCGCAACCGCAGAGCGGACGGGTGAAGGATCTGGAGGCCAATCACCGTGATGTCGCGCAGTTGTACTACCGCCTTGCCGCACGGTTCTGTGGAGTGCTGCAAGCGATCGACGCAATGCCGGCGGAATGCGAGCCGTATCTACTGAAGGACGACAACAACAATGAATGAACGTCAGTTCGAGCTGGCGCAGCAGTTAGAGCAGGCGCAGCGAGACGATGCGATCGCGCTCGCACGCGCCCAATGCCGGGGATCCGGCACATCGGAATGTGTCGATTGCGGCGTACCGATCCCCGCCGAGCGACGCGCATGCGTGCCATATGCCACACGCTGCAAGGAATGCCAGGGACGATTTGAAGTGCGGAGAACGGGGAATCCACGATGAGTCTTAGCGACACCAACGACAAAGTGCTGCTGGCACTGGGCCAAATCCAGGGCGAACTGAGCGGGATTCGCGCCATGGTGCAAAACGGCCAGGCAGCAACGAATCAGCGCATTGACGACCTGAAAGGGGCAGTTACCGACCGCATGGACGGACTCGAAAATCGAGTCAGCAAGCTCGAAGGCGATCACGGGAAGCTGGTCGTGAAGACGGCTGGCATGGGCAGCATCGCGGGCGTAGCAATGGTCGCATTGGGCGAGATCGTGCGGCAATTCGTCTCCAAGGGCTGACGCATGGCTCACGACCCGAAGACTCGCAACCAACTTCGCGCGAAATACCTGCAGGGCATGCCCCTCACGACGGCTGCCGACGTGTGCAAGGTGTCGTACCAAACCGCACGGAACTGGAAGCGGGCGGCGAAAGAAGCGGGCGACGATTGGGATATCGCGCGCTCGGCCCAGCGCATGTCTCGCGGCAATATCGAGAACATGACGAGCCAAGTGGTCGAAGAGATGTCGGTGCAGTTCCTTGCAACCTTAGAAGAGCTGAAGAACAACGCCAAGTTGCAGCCGCTCCAGAAGGCCGACATTCTCGCTCGCTTGTCGGATAGTTTTATCAAGACCGTCAACGCGGCTGGTCGCTCCAACCCGAAGCTGGCCACGCTATCGGTCTGCATGGACGTGCTGCGCGACTTTGCCTCGTTTGTACAGGCGAAGTACCCGAAAGAACACGCCCGATTCATTGCATACCTGGAAGAGTTTGGCCAGGAAGTCGCGAAGAAGTACTCCTGATAGAAGATGGCAAAAAAATCTAACGCCGCCGAACAGTTCCTGAAGGAACTGATGGCATTCACCGATGACCAGCGCCGGCTGATTGAGGCCGCGTGCGACGGCTTCACGCCGGACGAAGACGCACGCCTGGAGCGCCGCATGCGTGTCTTCGCAGGTGACTATCGGTTCTTCTTCCAGACGTATTTTCCGCACTACAGCAACAGCGCCGAGTCGTCTGTCTTCCACGACTGGTGCTTCGACAGTTTGCCGAAGCGCATTGCCGCCAAACAAGGGAAGTTGATCAACCTGTCTGCGCCGCGCGGTGAGGCCAAGTCAACGCTGGTCACGCAGGTGTTCACGTTACTTTGCATCGTGCGCCAGTCCAAGCACTTCATCCCGATTGTGATGGACAGCAGCGATCAGGCGCAGATGATGCTCGAAGCGATCAAGGTGGAGCTCACGGACAATCCGCGCCTGGTGATGGACTTCCCGGAGCACGTCGGGAAGGGCCGCGTGTGGAACGTGGGCGTTGCGCTGACTGCTACGGATATCAAGCTGCAGGCGTTCGGCTCGGGCAAGCGCATGCGCGGCATTCGGCATGGCCCGTTCCGCCCCGACCTGGTGCTCTTGGACGACATCGAAAACGATGAGAACGTCCAACAGAAAACCCAGCGCGACAAACTCGAACGTTGGCTCAAGAAGGTTGTAATGCCGCTCGGTCCGCCGGACGGTTCGATGGACATCATCTATCTGAACACGATTCTGCATTACGACGGTGTGGCCAACCGCGTGCACCGTAGCCCACTGTGGGAGTCCCGGAAGTTCCGAGCCATCATCGAGTGGCCCAAGCGTATGGACCTTTGGGAAAAGTGGGAGGAAGCGTTTCTCAACGAAGGCGAGGAAGCTGCAGACGAATTCTATGAACAGCGCCGCGCCGAAATGGACGATGGCGCAATCGTTTCCTGGCCGAGCATGCGGCCATTGCTGCGCCTCATGAAGATCCGGGCGAACGACCATCATGCGTTCGATTGCGAGTATCAGAACGATCCGACGAACAGCGAAGACGCCCCGTTCCAAAAGCTCGTGTTCTGGGTTCACCCATCGGATGCATGGATCTTCTACGGGGCCCACGATCCGTCGATGGGCAAACGCAACAAGGGCCGCGATCCTTGCGCGTGCCTGGTCGGCGGCCTCAACCGGAAAACCGGCGTTCTTGATGTGGTCGAAGCGAAGATCGCACGCATGGTGCCAAACCTGCAGATCGAAACGATGATCAGCTTCCAGGAGGAATATCGCTGCTTGGTCTGGGGCATCGAGATCATCCAGTTTCAGGAGTTTTTTAAGGATGTTTTGGTAGAGCGGTCGCGAGAGCGAGGCATCCCGATTCCGGCGCGTGGCATTCGTTCGGAGGAAGACAAGGATTTGCGGATCCTATCGCTACAGCCTCACACCGCGAACGGCACAGTGCGCCTTCACAAGAACCAGACGGTGCTCATTGAGCAGCTGACGCATTACCCGGAGGCCGACCACGACGACGGACCGGACGCGCTGCAGATGCTCTTCATGCTGGCCTATTCGGGCCTGGGCTCGGTCATTCCCAAAATCAAATTCGGCAAGCGAAAGGTGTCTCTCTATGGGGCTTGATATCAAAGGGTTCGCGCGCTCGGTGCGCAACACATTCGGAAAGCAGGCGGCGGCGGCCGATTCGGACCCGAATTTCTTCGGCAAGCTCCACATGCTGCCGAATCCGGATCCGGTGCTTCGCGCGATGGGCGTCGCAGACGCGGTATATGCATCGATCCTGGCCGACGCTCACGTTATCGGCGAAGTTCGCTCTATCCGTGGCGAGTTTCGCGGCATGGACTACCGCGTCGTGACGTGGGCGGAAGATGACGCCAAAGCCCAGCAAGCGCGGGACTTGTGTGAGCAGTGGATGCAGAGCTTCCGGCCGAACGCCGTCGTTACCGACTGGCTTGAGGTCATGTGGCAAATGCTCACCGCTATTTTCACCGGCTACCGCGTGCACGAGCTGGTGTGGAACAACTGGGACGGCTTTATTGTTCCGACGAGTGTCATTGACCGGCCGAACCGTCGTTTCGGCTTTGATGTCGACGCCCAATTGATGCTGAAGACCCGATCGGAACCGGTCGGGGCTGTGGTGGAAGACCCGTATCGCTTCATCGTGTCGCGCCATATGGCCACGATGTCCAACCCGTACGGATCCGCGCTCCTGTCCGGGTGTTTCTGGCCGTGGACGTTCAAGACCGGTGGCTGGAAGTACTTCGTGAAGTTCTGCGAGCGCCACGGGCTGCCGTGGCCCGTGGCACGTTACGGACTGGGCGCAACCGACGACGAACAGGAAGAATTGGCGCGAGCGATCGAGGCCATGATCGACAGCGGATATGCCATCGTCCCTGAAGGAACTGGCGTGGAACTGTTGATCGCAAACACCACCGGTTCGATGCTGCCGCAGGAGTCGATGATCAACGCCGCCAACCGTGAAATGTCGAAGTGCCTTACGGGCCAGGCAATGCTCGCTGAGCTGCAAAACGTCGGGGCGCGCGCCGCGACCGAGACTGCGATGAAGCGGCAAAGCAATATCAACGATTCCGATCGCGATATCGCGTCGGCATCAATGTCCCAGATTTTCAGGTGGATCACGACCTTCAATTTCGGTGAAGACGTGCCGTCGCCCGAGCTGGAGTTCTTCCAGATCAACGCGGCCGGCAAGGATCGCGCCCAGACTTACCAGATCGCCGCAAACATGGGCGCACGCCCGTCTCGTAGGGCCATGCTCGAAGAGTTGAATATTCCGCAGGCGACCGAAGAAGACGACGCGCTCATGCCGATGGACAGCCGCCCATCGGCGGCCGAGTTCGCCGCATCAGACGACGCAGCCGTTTTTGCATCAGCTCGTGCCGAAGACTCTCGCGTGCGCGCGGCGTCCGACGCAGCCGACGTGGCGCTGAGTGCGGCTGTAATCGAGCCAATCGCCCGCATGCTGGAGCAAGCCGAGCGCGACGGGCTGTCGCTGGCAGACATTCAAGCAAAGCTGACGCAATTGGTTGGCGAGATCGACAACTCCGAGCTCATCACGATCATGCGACAAGCGCTCGACTGGTCCGCGACCCAGGGCTATGTCGACTCGTCAAACGAAGGCTGACACGCCCCCGTTCAATCGGGGTTTCAAGCACCATTAAAGGAGATTTCCATGTCCGATAAAGCCATCGAACAACTGATTCAGGAGACGGGGAAGACCGCACCCCGACTGACGCCCGCCGATATCGAGGCGACCATCATCGATGAGGTGTATTTCACCGCCGAACAAGGGTATCAGCGCGCCAACGAAGACAAAGGCATCCCCGCCGGTACGCACTCGGCGCTGGGTGTACTGACCATCTGCGTGCTGCGTTTGCGCAACGGCTTCACTGTCACTGGTGAGAGCGCATGTGTTAGCCCCGAGAACTTCGACGCGGAGATCGGGCGCAAAGTCGCTCGACAAAATGCGATGTCCAGGATCTGGCAGCTCGAAGGCTATTTGCTTCGTCAGCGGCTGCATGACCAAGCCGGCGCGTAACCTTTACCTCCTGACTTACCAATATGGATGTTCAACCTTTCGGCGTACGTGCCGACAATGCCATCGCGAACCTGCGTGACAAGGTTCCCGTAGCCACGGATCGCTGGAATGACATGCTGGGGCCGATGCATGCCACGGCTTTCACCGTCGCCGGCGCTCCGCTCGACGTGGTCAAAGACATCCAGGCCGCGCTGATGCGTGCGCAGGAAGCCGGCACGACCCTGTCGCAATTCCGCAAAGATTTCGACGCGACGGTACAGCGATCAGGCTGGGCTTATCGTGGCTCGCGCGGCTGGCGCACGGAGCTGATTTTCCGGGCGAACATGCACTCGGCCTATATGGCCGGGCGTTGGCAGCAGATCGTTGAGAATGCAGACCGCCGCCCATTCCTTGAATATCGGGCGGTGCTCGACAGTAAGACTCGGCCTCAACATCGTGCATGGAATGGCACAATTCTGCCGGTCACGTCGCCGTTCTGGCGAACGCATTACCCTCCATGCGGCTGGAATTGCCGATGCACAGTGCGTTCATACTCCGAGGCTGAAATGTCGTCCGCCGGCAAACAGGCGTCGAACGAACCCGACGTCCGCTATCGACTGATCACCAACGCCGACGGCGAAGTCACCGATCGCGTGCCTCAGGGGATTGATCCCGGCTGGGATCACAATGTCGGGCAGTCCTGGCTGGGGCCGGATATGGCGCTTGGCCAGAAGCTGGCGAGCCTGCCGGTGGACATGCAAAACAACGCGATCATGAATTCGGTCGGGCTGGAGTATCGCAAGGCGATGCAGCAGCGCTGGAGTGACTGGCTTGAGCGGCCGGTGACATCAACGCAAGTGGCCGAGCCTGCGGTTGCCGGCTTTATGGAGGCCGAACTGCCGGCGATCATTGCGCAGGAGTTCCCCGCGTACTCGACGGAATCGCTGGTCGCGGTTGCGCAGGCGGGAGCGGACGAAGCCATCGCGTCGGCCGGGGAAATGGCCGCGCTGTCGAGCTGGCCCCGCGCGTGGCAGGAACGCGTGCCCTCGCTGCTGTGGGATTACAAGGCTGTGCTGGTCGACACGACAGATAGCGGGGCAACTCCGCTTGTCATTCTTGTGCCGGAGGGGAAGATCGCAGGAAAGCAGCCTGTCATTCGACTGCGACTCGACCAGATATCAGACGGAAATCGAACAGGAACCGGAATCGAACTCGGGACAATGGACCCTGCCGAGATGTCGTCGCCTCGGTTCCGGGTCGTTGGAGGCTCACTTTGAGCGATCAGTGGACGGATTCTTGGCAGGTGCCGGACGAATTATTGGCGAAATTGTCGTCCGATTTTGTTAGTTTTTGGGTCAAATTAAACGTCTGATCAACAATTCGACTTATCCACAGCCCGAGAACCACCGGACAAGGCTTTCCGGGCATTTTTCGACTTTTTTAGACCTTCCTGGAGTAGGTCAATCTAAACAGTCCCCCAGTGTCCCCGCGTCGCCGCGTCGCGCGGTGACGGCGATGTGCAAGCATGGCGCACCGCCGCTCGTTGCGGCGGTGTCGCTTACGCACCACGCGTAGTGTCGGGGTGCCGTCGCCCCGGGAGGGTTGTTTGCTATACTGCGAACGATTCTCATTTGCAAAACGGGTGCCTGCGCCTTGCGGCCACACCTGGCCCGGGCACAGGAGGGGCGCATGCCCGCCGACGACACGCTGCCGCGCGATACCGCACTCGACACGCTGCAGGGACTCTATAACGACCATCACGGCTGGCTGCACGGCTGGCTGCATCGCAAGACCGGCTGTTCGCACCGCGCGGCAGACCTGGCACACGACACGTTCGTCCGTTTGCTGGAGCGCGACCCGCCGCGCGTGCTGGCCTCGCCGCGCGCGTTTCTGACGACGGTTGCGCAACGTGTCCTGTACAACCACTGGCGCCGCGAACAGATCGAGCGCGCCTATCTCGACGCCCTCGCTCAACAACCCGAAGCTCTGGCACCGTCTCCCGAGGAACGCGCCGTCGTGCTCGAGACGCTGCTGGAAATCGACCGGTGCCTCGACGGCCTGCCGGCGCTCGTCAAACGTGCATTTCTGCTGGCGCAGCTCGACGGCCTCACCCATGCGCAGATCGCCGCCGAACTGGGCATTTCGCTGGCCACGGTGAAGCGTCATCTGGTGCGCGCGGGCACGCAATGCTTCTTCGCGATGGGGGCCGCGTGACGATGGCACAGACCGCAGCGGCGCGCATTGGCGGCTTCGATGCCGGTATCGCTCAACAAGCCGTGCAATGGTGGGTGACGCTGCAGGGCGGCGACGCCACCGAGTCGGCGCGCGCCGCCTGTCTGCGATGGCGCGAGGCGAATCCCGAGCACGAGCGCGCCTGGTGCCATATCGAGAGCGCGGACGGTCGCATGCGGCAGGCGTCCGGCACGCTCGGCGCGGCCGTTGCCCAGGCGGCACTGCGGGCTCCGCGTTCGCGCGGGCGGCGCATGGCCGTGAAGGCGATCGCCGGAGCCGTATTCGTCGGCACGGGCGCATGGGTGGCCGGCGATCCGCTCGCCGTTCAGTGGCTGCGTGCCGATGCGCGCACCGGTTCGGGCGAGCGCCGTACGCTGCGACTGTCCGACGGTACGACCCTCGTGCTCAATACGCGAAGTGCCGTGCGGTTGTCGATGGACGGTGCCGTTCGGCACATCGCCCTCGTCGAGGGGGAAATCATGGTCACGACGGGCAAGGATGCCGGCCATGTGCCGCCGAGACCGCTCGTCGTCGTCACGTCGCAGGCCACATTGACGCCGATGGGGACGCGCTTCTCGGTGCGCCAGACGGCGCAGGCGGAGCGCGCCACGGTGCAGGTCTTCGAAGGGGCCGTGCGAGTGACGCCCAAGGGCGGCGGCGACGCCAATGCGGCGCATGCGCCAATCGTGCGGGCCGGTGAGCAGGCGCAGTTCACGTCGATGGATGTGACGCCGGTCTTGCCGCTCGCACCCGGCGACGGGGCATGGACCGACGGTATGTTCGTCGCCGTCGACATGCGGCTCGACGCCTTCCTTGCCGAGCTATCGCGTTATCGACGGGGATACCTGCGGTGCGACCCGTCCGTGGCGGCGCTGCGGGTCTCGGGCACGTATCCGCTGGCCGACATTGACGCGGTACTTGGCGTGCTGCCGCATGCGCTGCCGGTGTCGGTGACGTCCGTCACGCGCTATTGGGTGACGGTCGGGCCGCGAGGCTGACGCGCACTCGGCTTCTCGAACATTTTCAGTTTTTTGTCCGGTCAGTGAGCTGTTTCGTCGGCTTCGCGTGACAAGGGAAGTGAAACCTTCTCTCCATTGCCTGAACGAGACATCACATCATGGCTGTCGCTTCACCCGAATTTCCACGTGCGCCGCATGCCGCACGTGCCCGTCGCCGCTTGCACGTCCGTGTCGGAGAGCCGCTTTCCGGGGCTTCCGTTTCACGTCGCCGCCGCGTTTGCGCAGCGGTCGCGGTGACGTTCGCGGCGGCACTCGCCACCGGCGCCGCCTGCGCGCAGACGCCCGCACAGTCGGGGGCCGTTGCGAAAGCCACGACGGCGGCGACGCGTGTCTACGACATCCCGGCCGGATCGCTCGATGCCGTGCTGACCCGCTTCGGCCGTGAAGCGGGCATCTTGCTCACCTATGCGCCCGCACTGACAGCGGGGCGTCAAAGCCCGGGCGTGCAGGGCCGGTTCGACGTGCCGGGCGCGTTCGGCCAACTGCTCGCGGGCACGGGGCTGGTCGCTTCGCCGCAGGGCGCCGGCTATACGCTGGTGCCGCAAGGGGCACCGGTGGCGGCCGGGCTGTCGGAGAGTGGCGGTGCAGATGTGGCGCTGCCGGCGACCCACGTGCAGGCGCAAGCCTGGACCGATGCCTATCGCATGCCGGTCGACGCCAACGTTACACGCTCCGATACGCCGATCCTCGAGATTCCCCAAGCCGTCAACGTGGTGCCGAAGCAAGTGCTGGCCGACCAGCGCGCCCGCACGCTCGACGACGCGCTCGTCAATGTGAGCGGCATCGTGCAGGGCAACACGCTGGCGGGCACGCAGGACACGCTGCTCAAGCGAGGCTTCGGGGGCAATCGCGACGGCTCGATCATGCACAACGGCATGCCGCTCGTGCAGGGCCGGGGCCTGAACGCCAACGCCGATGCCGTGGAAGTGCTCAAGGGGCCGACGTCGTTGCTCTACGGGATCATGGACCCGGGGGGTGTGATCAACGTCGTGAGCAAGCGTCCGCTGCTCAAGTCCTATACGGCGGTGAGTGTGGCGGGCACGACCTACGGACACGGCAAGAACGGCGTGGAGTCGACGCTCGACACCACCGGGCCGATCGGGGACACCGGGCTCGCGTACCGGCTGGTCGTCGATCAGAACAACCAGCAGTACTGGCGTAACTTCGGATCGCAGCGTGAGACGCTGGTCGCACCGACGCTCGCTTACTACGGACGCGACACGCAGGTCGTGCTCTCGTACGAGTACCGCAACTTCCTCACGCCGTTTGACCGTGGCACGGTGATCGATCCGACGACCAACAAGCCGTTGGCCATTCCCGCGCGCCGGCGTCTGGACGACGTGCATAACGAGATGACCGGTCAGTCGCATCTCGCGCAGATCACCGTCGACCATCAGTTCAACCCGGACTGGAAAGCGCACTTCGGCTACAGCTACAACACCGAGACCTATGACGCCACGCAATTGCGCGTGAACGGCATCAATACGAATACCGGCGTCATTTCGCGCAGCAACGACGGCACGCGTGGCTCGGACAGCACCGATAGCTACGGCACCGCGTATCTGGACGGCAAGGTGCAGCTTGCGGGCATGCGCCACGATGTGCAGTTCGGGGGTGATTGGGAGTATCGGCGCATCTACCGGCGCGATCTGATCCGTCAGGCGGCGAAGTGCACGTTCTACTACCTGAATCCGGTCTATGGCTGCGAGGTGATCCCGACCACGGTGTCGGCGAGCGACAGCGATCAGACCGATACGCTGCACGATGCGTCGCTCTTCTTCCAGGACGCCATTCACGTGACCGATCGCTGGATCGTCGTGGGAGGCGTGCGTCTGCTGACGTACAGCCAGTTGGCGGGCAAGGGGCGGCCGTTCCAGGTCAACACGAACATCAGCGATTCGAAGTGGCTGCCGCGTGCGGGCGTGGTCTACAAGGCGGCGGACTACCTGTCGCTGTACGGCAGCTATTCGGAATCGCTCAAGCCGACGTCGACCATCGCGCCGCTGTCGTCGGGCGTGGTGATCGATTCGAACGTTGCACCGGAGCATGCCAGGTCATACGAGATCGGCGCGAAGCTCGACATGCCGAACGGACTGAGCGGTACGCTGGCGGTATTCAACATCGACAAGCGCAATGTGCTCGTGTCGCAGTACAACGATGCGACCAAGGGCATCGACTGGCGTACGTCGGGGGCGGCGCGCTCGCGTGGCGTCGAGCTGGATGTGTCTGGGCGTATCGGCCAGCGCTGGAATGTGATCGCCAGCTACGCGTTCATCGACGCGAAGACCACGGACGATCCTCTCTACACCGGCAACACGCTGGTGAACGCGGCGCGTCATACGGCGTCGCTGGCGGCGGTCTACGACTGGGGGCCGGTGCTGGGTGATGGCAGCGGCAATCTGCGGCTCGGGGCGGTGGGGCGGTATGTCGGTTCGCGTCCGGGGGATTCGGCCAATAGCTTTACGCTGCCCTCGTACTTCGTCGCCGATGTGTTCGCGACCTACGACACGAAGATCGGGCGGCATCCGGTTCACTATCAGTTGAACGTCAAGAACGTGTTCAACAAGACGTACTACCCGTCGAGCGCCAGTCAGTATTTCGTGGCGGTCGGCGACGCGCGCTCGGCGACGCTGTCGGCAACTTTCGAGTTCTGACGCAGGCTGAAGCGATGTTGCACAATTTCGCGGCGGCTGGCGATGCGCGCTCGGCGATGCTGTCGGTAACTTTCGCGTTTTGACGCCGGCTGACGCGGTATTGCGGAATTTCGTGACGGTCGACGATGCGCGCTCGGCGACATCGTCGGCAACGTTTGAGTTCTGATGCAGGCCGATGACGTTTTCCAGAACCGCCGCGACCGGAACGACCGGTGCGGCGGTTCTTTGTTTTGGCGAGGGCATTCGCGGCATCCGACATGTTGCGGGTCGTTCGGTGTCGCGTCGTGTGTCGTTCAGAGCAGGTCGTCGCTTGGCAGAAGCGTGAAGGCGCCGGCCACGGCGTTACGCCAGAAAGGGGCATACGGTTCGACGTCGAATACGCGTGGATGGCCGTTCTCCTCGCCGACCCAGCGAAGCGCCGGCATGGTCGGCGGAATGGGGAGTGCCGGTGTGGGCGGTGTCGTGCCGGGGGGGACCAGTTCGACCCGGAAGCTGGCGCGCGGCGCGACGGCCCGGTCGAAGATGCGCGCCATGCGCTCGGCAAATTCGGGGCTGTGGATGACGATCGCCAGCTCCGTGTTCAGGCGCACCGACCGCGGGTCCAGATTGAACGAGCCGAGGACGACGTCACGGCGATCGATCACGTAGGCCTTGCCATGCAGACTCGCGCGCGACGAACCGCCGAAGGTGACGCGTCGTCGGGGCGGCTCCGTGCTGTCGCCGTCGTTTTCCGTGCGGATCGGCTTGAACTCGTACAGTTCGATGCCCGCTTGCAGCAGGGCCGGGCGGTAGCGGGCGTAGCCGGCGTGGACCGGCACGACATCCGTGGCCGCGAGGGAGTTCGTCAGCACGCGGACTTTGACGCCTCGCCTGGCCAGCATCGAGAGGAATCGTACGCCGCCGTCCAGGGGCACGAAGTAGGGCGAGATGATCAGGACTTCGCTTTGCGCGTTCGCGGCCAGGTGACGGAGCTTGTCACCGGGGGCGCTCTTTGTTTCCGTGGCGGGGGCGTCGAGTTTGTCGGGGGTGTCTGCTGCGAGTTCGGCGGGTGCCCAGAAGAGAGGCACCTTGCCGCTGCGCAGGCCGTCGGCGAGCGGCGGTTGGTGAAGGGCCTCGTGACCGGCGGGCACGTTGTCGGCGTCGCGCCAGTGACGTGCGAGGGCGTCGCGCGTGGCGTCGAGGGTCTCCTTGTCGATCTTCGATTGCACCTGGCGCAGGGGATAGGACTGGGTGCTTGTCCAGAAGTGGTCGAAGCTGCGGGAGATGGCGTCTACGACCGGGCCGGCGCACAGCAGATCGAAATCGCGGAAAGAGAGGTCGGGGTTGGCGTCGAAGTATTCGTCCCCCAGGTTCCGGCCGCCGACGATGGCCAACTGGTTATCGGCAACCAGCGCCTTGTTGTGCATGCGACGGTTCAGCTGGTCGAAGCGCGTGAGCAGGTTGCCGGCGCGCTCGAGCAGGGTGGTGTCGCGTGTACCGAACGGATTGAAGACGCGGATCTCGATGTTGCTGTGATGATCGAGCACCGCGAAGGCGGGGTCGGTGTGACGGCGGTTGATGTCGTCGACCAGCATGCGAACGCGAACGCCGCGGTCGGCGGCGTCGATCAGCGATTGCAGGAGCAGGCGGCCGGTGATGTCTTCGCCGGCGCTGTAGTACTGAACATCCAGACTGTGCTGGGCGGCCTGCACGAGGGCGATACGGGTGGTGAACGCAGCGGACCCGGTTGCCAGCAGCTGGAAGCCGGATTGGTCGGGGTGCGTGCTGATGGCGGGGGCGAGTGCGCTGGCGAGGGCGCCCGATGTAGCGGCAGGGGTATGCGACGCCCACTGCGACGGTTCCGGCGGTGGACGCACGGAACTGCAGGCGACGGCCAGAAGCAGCAACGGCACGGATAGCGCCAGCCGCCAATGGCGGAATGAGGGGAGCGGACGAAAGAGGTGAAACAGGAACATCTCGAGCGCTCTATATATAGGAAGGTCGGGTAGGGGAGGCGCCGGGTGGCGCGGCGCCGACGCGGACGTTGCCTTTCCATATGGGCAAGCTATCGGGAAGCATATGCGAATTCGTTGGTTGCGTCGCCGGGGGATGCCCCGATACAGTGAGTCCGTCTCCTCCATGTGTCCTGTCCCATGGATCTCGGCCCGCTCACGACGCGGGCCTTTTTTTGCCCTTTTCAAAATATTTTCACAAAAGGCTTGCCAGGGTTCGGGGTTTTCACTAATATTCCGTCTCTCGCAACGACAGCGACGCAGCGAAAGCGGCGAAGCGGTTGGGGCGACGGGCTGAAAAGCCCGGTGGTTAGTGGTTTTTGAGCA